>CAWEUU010000001.1:0-146462 GCA_963812335.1 uncultured Solirubrobacterales bacterium
CCCGCGTGTACAGCGATCCCGACGTCGCGGACGAGCGCCCGGACGGCTCACTCACTCTCGCCCCCGGTACCTCATGGAAGGCCGCAGGCACTTCAACGAACGGGAGCGACGGGGCAGGAGTCCCTCAAAGGACACCGGATTGAGATCGGGTTAGGCGCGCACGGGGCGGCTCCGCTAACTCGATTGCCCTTCCTGGCCGCCTGCTCCTTGACGCGGCGAGCGGCCTTGGCGTAGGCGATCATCCGGTCGCGGCGGCCGATCGCCAGGACGACGCTTTTCGCCGGTGCGCCGTCGCTCGGCTCGTTGCGGTAGACAAAGCGGTAGCGCGGCTTGCCCTTCCAGCCCGGCTCGTCGAAGCGGACCTTGCGACAGCCCTTCAGCACGCGGGGAGGCTTGTCTCCCATCAGCTCGCCGTGGTGCGGGTTGCCGTGCAGCTCGACCACGATGCGCGCGACTTCGCGCTTCAGGGCTTCATCGAGATCGTTGGCGTCGGCCGTCGCCTCCGCCAGCGCTTCGACCTGGTGCCGCTCACCTCCGGGGAGCTGCTCAACGAACTCCCCCATCCCGATCTCCGTCAGGAAATCGCCAGCGCTCAGCCGCTCCCCCTCGCTCTTCGCGAGCCGCTCCTGCAGAAACAGGGCCAGGCCGGCGTTCTCCAGTTCCTCTTCCAGCTCCTCGATCCTCTCCTTGGCGGCGACCAGGTCCACAGTCGGAACCAACGACGCCGACCCCTCCTGGCCCCGGGTCGCGATGCGGACCACGTTGCTGTCGAGATCGGGCGAAGGCTTACGCCGCGAGGACGCCTTTTTGACGAGCTGCGGCAAGCTGCGCCGCGCCTCGCTGGTGCCGAGCGCGATCGGCTTCTTGTCTTTGAGCCGCTGCCATACGCCAAGGGTACCACTAGTTGTACAAGCCATGAGCCCCACACGACGTCACATGCAGGCACTTCAACGAGCGGGAGCGACGGGACTCGAACCCGCGACCTCCGGCGTGACAGGCCGGCGCTCTAACCAACTGAGCTACGCCCCCAGGGGATGGGCGGTGGGCCGCCCGGCCGGGATTATCTCAGGGTCGCTGGATTTGCAGCTTGAAGGCCCCCGGGTGGCGGCTACGGGGGAGCGGAGGGCGAGGCGCAGGCCGGCCTGGCCGCAGACCGTGAAGTTGAGCTTGCGGCGGGAGTTGAGCCCGTGGCGGGAGTTGCGCAGGATGCGGCCGGCGGGGTTCAGCAGGCTGAGGTCGAAGCGGCGGCCGGAAGGTCGCAGGCTGACCATGCCGTCGATCGGGGTCGAGAAGCTGCGCACCGCCGGCCTGGCGCGAAGGCCCGGGAGCCGGCCCCCCAGGCTGAAGGTCGTGCGGCCGCGCCAGGGATGCAGCGCGTCTTCGCGGGCGGCCCGCAGGGCTCCGGCGTCGGGCTTCAGCATCCGCACCCAGCGCCAGGGCACGCCGCTGTCGGGGAAGCGCAGGTTGGCGAAGGTCTCGGCGAAGGCCTCGCCGGGGTCGCGGAAGTAGCGCAGGCCAAAGGTGCCCGGGAAGAGCGAGCCGCTGCGCGAGCGGCGGCAGACGTTCTCGTAACTCGCCCAGCGTGTCGTTCCCCAGTCGATCGCCGACGGGAACGGCGGCGGCGTCTGGCGATGGCGGGCCAGGTGGTGCCCGTACTCGTGGGCGAGGACGAACTCGCGACTCGCCCCGTCGGGCGCGGGCGCGTCGTCACCGCTGAGCGCGATCCTGTTCTCGCCGCCGTAGTAGCAGGCCTGTGCCCCATAGCCGCAGTCGAATGCGATCTGCGACGGCGTCTCCATCTGCACGGTTAGACGCTCGATCTCCGGGCCATGGACGAGCGTGCCGAGGAAGGCGGCGATCTGCGCCGGGTCGGCCGCGGAACAGAATTCCCGGCAGGCCGATGTGACCGCGATCGCGACGGTCTCCCGACCGGCGGCGTCAATCGGATAGCGGTTCGCCACGGCGGTGGCCGAGATCCGCGCCGAGCCCGCGCTCTGCGTCGCGATCACCGTGTCCCGCGGCTGCATCGCCGCAGCCGCCGGAGCGGCGAGGAGAAGGATCATGGCTATGCCCGCAAGCGCCCCCGCCGGGCGCTCGCTCAAGGAGCGGGCCCCGGGGCGGCGGGAGCAACGGGCGTGTCAGCCATCAGCGCCATCATGATCAAGACCGCCAGGAGCACCAGGCGGAGCCCTGGCGCGGAGGTGCTTCTGGCCTGCACAGCAACTTTCAACACCGTAGCTGGCCGCCGGCTGAGGCGCCGGCCACCGCATCTCTATCGCCGTACGGTTATGCGTTCGCCGTTGTCTGGACACCGACAAACAGCGAAACAACCGATTCGAGATCCCGGACGTACTGCAGGGCGATGAAGATCGCAATAGTCGGCACCGGGGTCTCCGGTCTCGTCGCGGCCCACAGGCTGCACCGCGAGCACGAGATCGTCGTCTACGAGGCCGCGTCGCGGCTCGGCGGCCACACGCACACGGTCGAGGTCGACGATCCCCGCGGCCCGCTGCCGATCGACACCGGCTTCATCGTCTTCAACGACCGCAACTACCCCTGCTTCGAAGCGCTGCTGGCCGAGCTCGGCGTCGCCACGCAGCCTTCGCAGATGAGCTTCTCGGTCTCCGACGGGCGCGGCGAGTTCGAGTACGCGGGCACGCCGCGCGGGCTCTTTGCCCGCCCCTCGCACCTGGTCAGCCCCTCCTTCCTCGGCATGCTGCGCGAGTGGAGCCGCTTCAACCGGGAGGCGCAGGAGTTGATCGGCACCAACGGCAGCTCCCCCTCCCTCGGCCAGTGGCTCGAGCAGCGCGGCTTCTCCAACCACTTCGTCGAGCGCCTGATCGTGCCCCAGGTCTCCGCCGTCTGGTCGGCCGACCCGGAGCAGGTCTGGAGCTTCCCGGCCGGCTTCATGGCCGAGTTCTTCGGCAACCACGGCATGTACAGCCTGCGCAACCGGCCCCGCTGGCGCACGGTAGCCGGCGGCTCGCAGCGCTACGTCGAGGCGATCTCGGCGCCCTGGCGCGACCGCGTGCGGCTGGGGGCGCCGGTGCGGCGGATCGAGCGGCTGGCCGAGCGGGTGCGGATCGAGGCCGACGGCTGCGAGAGCGAGGAGTTCGACCAGGTTGTGATCGCGACCCACTCCGACCAGGCCCTGGCGATGCTCGCCGACCCGAGCGAGGCCGAGCGCGAGATCCTCGGTGCGATCCCCTACCAGCGCAACGAGGCCGTCCTGCACACCGACGCCTCGCTGCTGCCGCGGCGGCGCAGCGCCTGGTCGAGCTGGAACTTCCACCTCGCCGAGCGCTCGCCCGGACGCACCACCGTCACCTACTGGATGAACAACCTGCAGCGGCTGCATGCCGATCGCGAGTTCCTCGTCACACTCAACCGCAGCGAGGAGATCGACCCGGAGAAGACGATCCGGCGGATCTCCTACGAGCACCCGATCTACACCCCCGAGGGCGTGCAGGCGCAGGCGCGCCACAACGAGATCAGCGGCGTGCGGGGCACTCACTACTGCGGCGCCTACTGGGGCTGGGGCTTCCATGAGGACGGCGTGGTCAGCGCCAACCGCGCCTGCGCGGCGCTCGCGGCCGCGGGGACGGGCTTTGAACCGCTGCCGGACTCGAAACTCGACCACACTCCGGTCGCGTGAGCGCCTCGGCCGTATATGAGGGGTGGATCCGCCACCGGCGCTTCGAGCCGGTCGAGCACGAGTTCCGCTACCGGCTGTTCATGCCCTACCTCGACCTCGACGAGCTGCCCGCGGTGCTCGACCCCTACCCGCTGTGGTCGGCGCGGCGGCCGGCGCCGGCCCGCTTCCGCCGCGAGGACTTCAGCGGGCCGCCCGGGCGGCCGCTGGCCGAGTGCGCCCGCGACACCGTCGAGCGCCAGAGCGGCCGCCGCCCCGCCGGGCCGGTGCGCCTGCTCGCCAACCTGCGCTACCTCGGCCACGTCTTCAACCCGGTCTGCTTCTACTACTGCTTCGACGACGCCGGCGAGCGGGTCGAGGCGATCGTCGCCGACGTCAACAACATCCCCTGGGGGGAGAGCCACCCCTACGTGCTGGCGCGCGGCGATGGAGAGGGCCCGATGGTGAGCAGCACCGGGGTCGAGAAGGCGCTGCACGTCTCGCCGCTGATGGGCATGGAGCAGACCTACTCGCTGCAGGCGAGCGAGCCCGGCGCGGGCCTCGGCGTGCACATCGCGTCGCGCCCGCGGGAGGGGACGGGCAAGACCTTCGACGCGACCCTGACCCTGCGCCGCCGCGAGCTGAGCAGCGCGATCATGACCCGGATGCTCGTCCGCTACCCGGCGATGTCGCTGCAGGTCGTCGCCAAGATCTACGTCCAGGCGCTGCGCCTGAAGCTGAAGGGCGCCCGCTACCACCCCCACCCCGGCGGGAGGCGTCCGCGAGGATTCCTCTCGCCATGAGCAACCGTCTGAGCAACCGTCTCGCCCGCCGCGCCGTCCTGCTGGGGCTCGCCCGCCTGCGCGAGGGCCGGATCGAGATCGTCGAGGACGGGCGCCGCTGCTGCTTCGGGTCCGAGGCGGCGGAGCTGCGGGCGACGGTGACGATCCGCGACGCGGCGGCCTGGCGCGGCCCGCTGCGCGGCGGCCTCGGGCTTGGCGAGGGCTACCTCGAGGGGCGCTGGGAGTGCGACGACCTGGTCGCCCTGCTGCGGATCGCCGCCCGCGAGCTGAACCGGCCGGGCCGGGTGCGCCGCGCGGCCGCGCGCCTGCGTGGCCTGCTGCACCGCCTGCGCCGGCTCGCCCCCGAGAACAGCCGCCGCGGCGCCCGCGAGAACATCTCCGCCCACTACGACCGTGGCAACGACCTCTTCGCCGCCTTCCTCGACCAGCGGATGCTCTACTCCTGCGCGCTTTTCGAGAGCGGAGACGAGAGCCTGGAGCAGGCGCAGCTTGCGAAGCTGGAGCGGATCTGCGCCAAGCTCGAGCTCGGGCCCGACGACCACCTGCTCGAGATCGGCAGCGGCTGGGGCGGGCTGGCGATCCACGCCGCCCGCGAGCACGGCTGCCGGGTGACGACGACGACGATCTCGCGTGAGCAGCGGCGGCTGGCGCGGGAGCGGGTGCGCGAGGCCGGGCTGGAGAACCGGGTCACGGTGCTGCTCGAGGACTACCGCGACCTGCACGGCAGCTACGACAAGCTGGTCTCGATCGAGATGATCGAGGCGGTCGGGTGGCAGCACTTCGACGAGTTCTTCCGCCGCTGCGACGCGCTGCTCGCGCCGGGCGGGCTGATGTTCCTGCAGGCGATCGCGATCGACGACGACCACTACGAGGCCGAGAAGGCGAGTCGCAGCTTCGCCAACACTCACGTCTTCCCCGGCGGCTGCCTGCCCTCGCCGAGCCTGATCGACTCCTGCGTCGCCCGGGCGACGAGCTTGCACAAGGCCTGGTCGGCCGACATCACGGCGAGCTACCCGCCCACCCTGGCCGCCTGGCGGCAGCGCTTTCTCGCAGCCTGGGAGCAGCTGGGCGAGCACGGCTACGACGAGCGCTTCCGCCGCCTCTGGGTCTTCTACCTGACCGTCTCCGAGGCGGGCTTCCTGGAGCGCCGGATCTCCGACCTGCAGGCGCTGTTCGCAAAACCGCGATACTCCGGGGCGCCTTGATCGTCGAGCGGACCGAGAACCCTGTCTGGCTTTCGAATGCCTACCTCGTCGCCGACGACGCGGGCGAGCGGGGCGTGCTGATCGACGGCAACGACGACCTCGGACCGCTGCTGGAGCTCGCCGAGCGGGAGGGAATCGAGATCACCCACGTGCTCGTCACCCACCCCCACCCCGACCACGTCGCCGGCCTGGCCGAGGCGCGGGAGCGCCTCGGCAACCCGCCGCTGGTCGCCCACGCCGAGACCGCTGCCGGGCTCGACCAGGAGGTCGAGGTGACGCTCGCCGACGGCGAGAAGCTGAACGCCGGCGGGCTCGAGATCGAGGCGATCCTCACCCCCGGCCATGCGGCCGGGCATCTCGCCTTCCTGCTCGACGGCTCCGACGTGTTCACCGCCGACGTCCTCTTCAAGGGAACGGTCGGGGGGACGATGGCGCCGGGCGCCAGCGGCTTCGCCGACCTGCAGGCCTCGGTGATGCGGCTGATGCAGCTGCCGCCGCAGACCCGGGTCCATCCCGGCCACCGCGAACCGACGACGATCGGCGCCGAGTGGGAGTCGAACCCCTTCGTGCGGATCTGGCGAGGGCTGGAGGAGACCGGTGACGAGCGTGTCACCGTCTGGGATCGCCCGGCGACGCTGAAGCTCTGGGCGCCGGATTACGACGGCGGCAACAAGGCCTGGATCGTTTTCGCCGACGACGGCCTCGAGGCGATCGTCGGCGGCTCGCAGGTCGTGCGTGGGTGAGCGCCCGCAGACCAGCGCGCCGGAGCTGAAGGCACAGATCGAGGCTGAACGAGGCGGGCGGCCGTTCCTCGTCTTCCGCGATGGCGACGGCGAGCAGCGGATCGTCACCGTCGAGGCGGAGAGCGAGTCGCTCTGGGTCGGACGCGGCGAGTCGGCCGGCCTGCGGCTCGACTGGGACGCCGAGGTCTCGGCCCTGCACGCCGAGATCGAGGTGGTGCGCGACGAGTGCACCCTGCGCGACGACGGCCTCTCCCGCAACGGCTCCTTCGTCGGCGAGCGGCGGGTCGACGGGCGGCGACGGCTGCGCGACGGCGACACGCTGCGCTTCGGCCAGACGACGGTGCTCTTCCGCCGCCCGGCCGAGGACGCGCCTGAGGCGACCGTGGCCGCCGGCCAGATCCCGGCGACGGCGGCCGTCTCACCCGGGCAGCGCCGGGTCCTGCTCGCCCTCTGCCGCCCCTTCAAGGATGAATCGCCCTTCGCCACGCCGGCGACCAACCAGGCGATCGCCGCCGAGCTACAGCTCAGCGTCGATGCGGTCAAGACCCACATGCGCGCCCTGTTCGAGAAGCTCGGCGTCGAGGACCTGCCGCAGAACCGTAAGCGCGCCGCCCTGGTCGAGCGGGCGCTGCAGGGCGGCGCGGTCAGCAGACGCGAGCTCTAGAGCCAAAAACCAGGGCGAGCGGACGTATATGCGATAGGAGCGCGGAGGTTTTGGCCTGAGACTGCGTTGATGAGGAGCATGCATCTAGTCCAGGCGCTGACGGCGACCGAAGTCCAGAACTTCTTCTTTGACTGGTACCCGATCTTCGGGGTCGTCTTCATGTTCGGCCTGCTGATCGTCTTCGTCACCCTGCTGCGCGGCACGATGGGCTCGACCAAGCCGGAGACGGTGAAGGCGAGCAAGACGACGCCGGTGCTGTGGGAGGACGTGCAGGGGGTCGACGCCGCGAAGGACGAGCTGATCGACGTCGCCGAATGGCTGCGCGACCCGGACCGCTTCGCGGCGCTCGGCGCGCAGCCGCCGCGCGGGGTGCTGCTCTTCGGCCCGCCGGGAACCGGCAAGACGATGCTGGCGCGGGCGGTCGCCGCGCAGGCCGGCGTCGACTTCTTCTCGGCCTCGGGCTCGAGCTTTGTGGAGATGTTCGTGGGGAGGGGTGCCGCCCGCATCCGCCGCCTGTTCAAAGAGGCGCGCAAGTCGGGGCGGGCCGTCATCTTCATCGACGAGCTGGACGCGGTCGGAGGGGCGCGCAGCGGCGGCGGTGGGGATGGCGGCTCGAGCGAGCGCGAGCAGGCGCTCAACCAGCTGCTGGTCGAGCTCGACGGGTTCGAGAAGGACCCGGGGACGGTGATCGTGATCGCCGCCTCCAACTACGTCGACAAGCTCGACAAGGCGCTGCTGCGGCCGGGCCGCTTCGACCGCCAGGTGCTGGTCTCACCGCCCGACCGCGACGGGCGCGAGGCGATCCTGCGCGCCCACGCCAAGGGCAAGCCGCTCGGGCCGGACCTCGACCTGACCGATGTCGCCCGCAAGACGACCGGGATGACCGGCGCCCAGCTCGCCAACGCGCTCAACGAGGCGGCGATCATCGCCGGCCGCGCCGGGCGCGGGTCGATCGCCCGCGAGGACCTCGACGAGGCGCTGCTGCGCCAGTCGGTCGGCTCGCAGCAGGCGCGGCGGCTGAGCCAGAAGGAGCGGCGGATCGTCGCCTACCACGAGGCCGGCCACGCGCTCTGCCGGCGGCTGCTCGGCCTCGACCCGCCGGAGATCCTGAGCATCGTGCCGCGCGGGCCGGCGCTCGGCTTCGTCGGCCACTCGCCGCAGGAGGACACCTACCTGAAATCGCGCGAGGAGCTGCTCGACGAGCTCGTCACCCTGCTCGGCGGCCGCGCTGCTGAGGAGGAGGTGATGCAGGCCTCCTACTCGGGCGCCGTCGACGACCTCTCGCGCGTACACCTGGTCTGCCGCCAGATGGTCGCCGAGTTCGGCATGGGCGTAGCGCTCGACGCCGACGGGGCGCCGCCGATCGCGCTGCCGACCGGCGACTACGCGCTCTCGGACCGCACCCGCCGCGACGTCGACGTGGCGGCGATGACGCTGGCGCGGGAGGCCTACCGCCGGGCGCGGGCGCTGTTGGCGGCGAACCGCAGGTGCCTCGACGACCTCGCCGCGGCGGCGCTGGAGCGCGAGACGCTGACCCGCGAGGAGCTAGACGAAATCTTCGCCGCACACGAGCTGCGCGAGAAGCAGCTCACCGAAGTACCATCTTCCCTCAGTGGAAGCTGAGCGCAGGGCCGAGGACCACCACTTCCCGCCGGGCCGCTCGATGGCGCGCCGGGTACACGGCGAGCGCTCGGTCGGGCTGCTCTACGGCCAGCGGGCGCTGCTGATCGGCGCGCTCGAACCGCTCACCTACACCGGCACGATGCTGCAGACGCGCTCCGGCGACCGGCCGTTTGAGCGCCTGGCGCGCACGGCCAAGGTCCAGGAGACGGTCTTCCTCGGCACACGCGAGGAGGCCGACGAGGTGCTGGCCAGGGTGCGCCGGCTGCACGAGACGATCGAGGGCGAGCTGCCGGAGGCGGCGGGGAGCCATCCCGCCGGCACCGCCTACTCGGCCTTCGACCCGGAGCTGATGCTGTGGACGCTGGCGGTGATCGCCGACTCGGGGCGGGAGATGTACGAGACGCTGGTGCAGCCGCTCGACCCCGAGGAGCGCGAGCGGCTCTGGCAGGACTACGTGCGCTTCGGCGAGCTCTTCGGCCTGCCGCGCAGCGAGGTCCCGGCGAGCCACGCCGAGTTCAAGGCGTGGTTCGACGGCAGAGCTCGCGGCGCCCGACCTGGGCGCGACCGAGCACGGGCTCGAGATGGCGCCGCTGGTCGCCTTCCGCCAGCCGGTCCCGGCGGCTGCCCGCGGCAACCTCGCCGTCCAGAACCACCTGATCAAGGGGACGCTGCCGGCGCGCGTGCGCGAGATCTTCGGCATCAGCTGGAGCCGCGCGCACGAGCGCAGCTTCCGCGCGCTCGCCGCCGCCCACCGGCGCAGCCGCCGCGCCTTCCCCCGCCGCATGCGGCGGGGCCGCAACGACGTCTTCTTCGACGTGGTGACCAAGGCCGAGCAGCGCCGCGGCGGCACGGCGACCCCGCAGCTGCACACCGGCGGCGCTCGCTGAGCCTAGGAGATGACGGCGAAACGCAGGCCGGCGCGCTCGAAGCGACCGACGTTGGCGGTGCCGAGGGCGGCGGCGGGCGTGAGGCAACCGCCGCCCTGCGGCGTCGCCCCCTCCTCGGCCAGCATCAGCCCGGCCTCGCCGAGCATCTTCGCCGTCGCCAGGTAGCCGGGGTGGCCGTCGGCGTCGAGCCGGGTGCGGACGTGGTGGCCGCCGGTGGTGCGAGCGTCTACGTCGACCTGCCAGCTCCACTGCTCGAGCCGCTCGCCGGAGGGCCCGAAGCCCGAGCCCGGCAGCAGCTTGCGCAGCCAGCCGGCGGCGCGCTCGCGGACGCTCGGCTTGGCACGGCTGAGCGCGCGCGAGCCGAGCTGGGTGCCGGCGAGCACGGCGGCGCCCGCGTAGCGCAGCGGCAGGGTCGGCGCCGAGCCCGGCATCGTCATCCCCTCGCGGTAGCGGAAGGGGACGGCGGGGCGGCCGGCGGCTTCGGCTGAGAGCATCGCGGTGCGGTGGATCACGGCCGGGTTGATGAAGGCGGCGGGCGCCATCGGCGCGATCACGTCGCCGTCGGCGTTGACGCGGGGGGCGAGCGCGATCGGGCTGCGCTGCCGCACCTCGGCGGCGACGGTGGGGTCGGGAATCAGCGCCGCCGGGTCGGAGAGCTCGGCCGCGCCCTCGCCGCCGAGCGCCTCGGCGCTGCTCTGCATCGTTCCGCCGGAGACGAAGTCGGCGAGGCCAAGACGACCCGAGGGCTGCTGGGTGGCGATCAGGAGGTCGACCTCGGCGAGGTCCTCGTCCCAGCGCTCGCGCGCGGTCTCGGCGGCGAGCTGCACGGTGATGTCCGGCGGCAGCGCCTCGAAGCCGCTCACCTGAACCACCTTGGCCCCGGACTGGGCGGCGCGCTCGTCGAAGGCGTCGATCGTGCGCCGCGCGAAGGGCATCTCGCCGGTCAGGTCCATGTAGTGGGTGCCGGCGGCGACGCAGGCCTCGATCACAGGCTCGCCGTAGAGCGTGTAGGGGCCGACGAGGTCGAGGACGACGCGGGTCCTCGCCGCCATCGCAGCGAGCGAGGCGGGGTCGCCGACGTCGGCGACGATCGTCTCTGGCGCGCTGACGCCGATCTCGCCGAGCACGCGCGCGAGCTTGTCCGGGTCGCGCCCGGCGACCGCCCACTTCGCGTCGACCTCGCCGGCCCGCTCTGCCAGGTACGCGGCGACGCGTTTGCCGGTGACGCCGCTTGCGCCGAAGACGACTACCGAAAGGTCCCGCTCAGCCATGCGAGGACCATACTGCGCAGACCGAGAACCGCGCTGCGGCTGTGCCAGGAATACAATGCGGGCGAGTGCGACGGGTGAAGGAGGAAGGGGAGCGGTGACTGGTTCGGAGGCCGATCGTGTTCCTGCCTGGGCTTGGCTGCCACCCTGGCTATTGCTCGGCGTGATACCCACCGGGCGCAGCCAGGGCCGCGGCGCCTGGATCGGTGGGGCCACTTTCCCTCGATCAGAGCTTATGTGGGCCGAATCGACAGCCGGAGCGATCGCTGGGCAGTACTACTTCTACGTGACCTCGGCCGAGCAGGCGCCAGTCGGCGATCAGCTCGAGGACCTCGAGGCAGACGAGGACTCCCCCAGCGTCGAGACCTTGGACACGCTGCTGCAGGCGCTGGTTGGGGCCTCGCCTACTCGGTGGATCGAGGGAGGCAGACCCGTGACCGGACGCTACGACCCGCAGAAATACCTGGTCGAGGTCACACCGCACGAAAGCTTTGGCGACAGCTACCGCATAACGACAGGCGGTGGCCCGGGGGCGTTCTGGCACCTGACGCGCCGATCGCCGGGCGCTGCGCAAGGAGCCAAATCGGTTGTCGCGCGCCGAGACGCGGAGCGATGCAGCAGCGCACCGTGGGCGGCTGCTGCGGGTGAGCGCGCGCCTTCGAGCTACAGCCGCTGATCGGCGACCCGACGCTGCAGACGCCGCGGCGCCGCGCGTCGCCTACCGCATGGCGAATGATCCCGGGTGAACCGCGAGCCAGCGACGCGTGCGGGCGGCGCGGCGGGCGCAGGATCCTTGGTGCTCGATCTCGCAGTGAAGCCGGGCTTCAACGCGGCGCAGGAGGCAGCTGCGGAGATCGACGCGAAGATGCTGCCGCGGGCGACGATCTGGCAGTTCGCCTCGCGCGACGGCGGGACGACGTGATGCACGAGGTCCCCGGTGGCCGCTCTGATGAGGAGTGGAGCGAACGGGCGCTGCACGTCCAACGGTCGGCGAGGTCGACGTGCCGGTCGTCGATCTCGACGACCTGATCCGCATGAAGCTCGCCCGCGGCCGCCCCGTCGACCTAGAAGACGTAGCCTCGCTCACCGATCCCGACGCCGGTTGATGGGCGGTACTGGGCTCGAACCAGTGACCCCCTCCTTGTAAGGGAGGTGCTCTCCCAACTGAGCTAACCGCCCGGGAGATCTCGATTATGGCTAGAAGGCGCCGCTGGTGCCGGCGGCGCGCAGGCCGAGGAAGAGGATCACGCCGCAGCTGACGGCCATGATCCCCATCTCGCGGCGGACGATCGCCAGGGCCAGCTCCTGCTGGTCGGCCTCGGGGAGGGATTCGAAGTCGAGCTCGCCGAGCTCGCGCTGGGCGGCGCCGGCACGGGCGCCCTCGGCGAGGAAGGAGACGAAGAGGGGCGCGATTCCGTAGAGGTAGTGCAGGTCGTCGGGCGGTTCGTGGCCGCTGAAGACGAGCAGGCCGCCGAGCAGCGCCTGCAGGAAGACCGCGACCTGGGCGGCGCGCAACAGGTACCAGAAGGGGATCGAGGGACGGCTGCGCAGCCAGGCGACGCCGCCGACGGCGAAGGCTGCGAGGTTGAGGGCGATCAGCGCGACCCCGACGACGAGATGAACCTCCGGCATCGGCCTATTTCCGCCTGAAAGGGTCGGGATTCGGCTTGCTGATGCGAAATATCACTATGTAGCAAGTTGTCACAATGTGGTTGTATAACGGGTCTCGCCCGTGCTGAAGAGCTATCTGCCGATACTCGTCTTTGCCTTCCTCGGCCTTGGCGTCGGCACCGCCTTCGTCCTGCTCAACCACGTGATCGGGCCGAAGAAGCCGGTGCGGCCGACCGCGGCCAGCCGTCGCCAGGGCGAGCCCTACGAGTCCGGGATCCCCGTCCCCTCCTCGAGCGGGATGCGCTTCGGGGTCAGCTTCTACCTGATCGCGATGCTCTTCATCCTCTTCGACATCGAGGTCGTCTTCCTCTACCCGATCGGGGTCATCCTCAAGGACGCCGACAGCGTCTTCGTGCTCGGCGAGCTGGTCGTCTTCGTAGCCCTGCTGCTGATCGCCTTCGTCTACGTGTGGCGAAAGGGTGCGCTCGATTGGAGGTAGAGCGCCAGACGATGCGGGACCGCCAGCTGCGCGCCCGCGACATGCTGCGCGGCGACCTCGAGGGCGAGGAGCTGGAGCGCTACGTCGAGGAAAAAGTCGTGATGACGAACTTCGAGAAGCTGCTCGGCTGGGCGCGCGCGAACTCCTGCTTTCCGCTCACCTTCGGCCTCGCCTGCTGCGCGATCGAGGCGCCGATCTCGATCGTCACCGCGCGCTACGACCTCGCCCGGTTCGGCGCCGAGGCGCTGCGGGCCTCGCCGCGCCAGGCCGACATGATCATCCTCTCGGGCCGCGTCTCGATCAAGATGGCGCCGGTCGTGCGCCGCCTCTACGACCAGATGCTGGAGCCGAAGTGGGCGATCTCGATGGGCGCCTGCTCCTCCTCCGGCGGCATGTTCTCCAACTACGCAGTGGTCCAGGGCGCCGACAAGTTCATGCCGATCGACCTGCACGTCCCCGGCTGCCCGCCGCGTCCCGAGGCGGTGCTCTACGGCTTCACCAAACTGCAGCGCAAGATCATGGGCCACCCCGACCAGGGTTGGCGCCAGCGCTACAGCGCCGGCGGAACCGAGGAGTGGGCGCGCGGCGGCCCGCGCAGCGAGCCCAGCCCCGAGGCCGCGGCCGCCTACGAGGAAGCGCGAGGGCTGGTCCGTGCCTGACGCCCCCGGGTTGGAGTTGATCCGGGGCGAGATCGAGCAGGACCACCCCGGCGCCGTGCTCGACACCAGCTTCGATCGCGACCAGCCGGCGCTGGTCGTCGATCCCGCCCAGATCGTCGCCGTGCTGAGCTGGCTGCGCGATGCGCCCGGCCAGGGCTACACGTTCCTGTCGAGCCTGCATGCGGCCGACTACCTGCCGGCCGAGCCGCGCTTCGGCGTCCACTACGAGCTGCTCAACCGCGACCGGGTCGAGCGGGTGAGGGTCAAAGCGATGCTGGCGGATCCGGGTCAGGGACAGACCCGTCAGCCGCGGGTCCTGGCGCATGGGGAGGGGGGGTTAGTGGCCTCACCCGGCCAAACCCCCCCTCCCCATCCGCCACCCGCGGAAGGAAAGGAACCGTTGCCCGAGATCGACTCGTGCGTCGAGCTCTTCCCCACGGCGGAGTTTCAAGAGCGGGAGGTCTTCGACTTTTTCGGCATCGTCTTCACGGGTCACCCGGACCTGAGGCGGATCCTGCTGCCCGACGACTACGTCGGCTGGCCGCAGCGCCGCGACTTCCCGGTGGGCGGGGAGCCGGTGACGTTCACCTACAACGAGCGCAACTATGGCTGAGCCGACGCCCAACGCTGCTTCCGCTGTTCCTTTGCCCGAAATAGCAGGGCAAAGGAACAGCGGAACGCGCGAGACGGAGGTGATGACGATCAATATCGGGCCGCACCACCCGGCCACGCACGGCGTGCTGCGCCTGGTCGTCGACCTCGAAGGCGAGATCGTGCGCGACCTCAAGCCGGTGATCGGCTACGTCCACACGGGGATCGAAAAGTCCTGCGAGGACAAGAGCTACTGGAAGGTCATCCCCTTCGTCGAGCGGATGGACTACGTCTCCTACTTCTTCCAGATGGAGGCCTTCTGCGGGGCGGTCGAGCGCCTCGTCGGGCTCGAGATCCCGCCCCGGGCCAAGTACCTGCGGACGATCTTCCTCGAGCTCAACCGGATCCACTCCCACCTCGTCTGGCTGGGCACCACGGCACTCGACCTCGGCGCGATCTCGATGCTCTGGTACTGCTTCCGCGAGCGCGACAAGATCCTCGACCTGTTCGAAATGGCGACCGGGCAGCGGATGCACACGCGCTACTTCCAGGTCGGCGGCGTGATCGAGGACATCCCACTCGGCTTCGAGGCGAAACTGCGCGAGTTCATCGCCGACATGCCAGTCCGGGTCGGGCAGTACCAGGACCTGCTCGACCGCAACGAGGTCTTCCTCTCGCGCACCAAGGGCACCGGGATCGTCCCGCGCGAGCGACTGCTCGAACTGGGGGTGACCGGGCCGCTGCTGCGCGCCGCCGGCGAGCCCTGGGACCTGCGCAAGGCCTTCGACTACCTCGTCTACCCGGAGATGGACTTCAAGGTCCCGGTCGGCACGGTCGGCGACAACTACGACCGCTACCGCGTGCGGGTGGCGGAGATGATCGAGTCGGTGCGGATCGTCGAGCAGGCGCTCGACGGGCTGCCGGAAGGGCCGTTCATCGCCGACGACCGCAAGTACGTGCTGCCGCCGCGCTCGGAGCTCTCGACCTCGATGGAGTCGCTGATCCACCACTTCAAGCTGGTCACCGAGGGCTACCGGGTCGAGGCCGGCGAGGTCTACTACGCGATCGAGAGCCCGCGCGGCGAGCTCGGCTGCTACCTGCTCGCCGACGGCTCGGCGAAGCCGGCCCGGGTCCACATCCGCGACGCCTCCTTCGTCAACCTGCAGGCCTTCAGGGACATGTCGGTCGGCACCTACGTCGCCGACATGATCTGCAGCCTCGGCATGCTCGACCCGATCTTCGGCGGGGTGGATCGATGAGGGGGATGGGGTGGCCTCTCGCCCGGACAAGTGGCATCGCCAATGCCGGGCGATGGCGACTCTCGCTGAGTGATCCGCCCGGTCGAGAGGCACGCCCGGTCCCCCTGCCTCCCGCGAGAGCCGCCATGGCTGATTTTCCCGTCGATCCAGCGGTGAGCGAGGGTCGGGTTCTCGATCGAGCTTCTGAGGGAGTTCCCGAGCTGCATGAGGTCGATTGCCCCGTGGGGCTGCGGGAGGAGATCGAGGTCTTGATGGGGCGCTATCCGGATCGGCACTCGGTTTCGATTCCGGCGCTCTGGGCTGTGCAGCGGCTCTATGGCTGGTGTACGCCGGAGGGGATCCGGCAGGCTGCCGCGGTGATGCGGGTTACTCCCGCCTATCTGGAGTCGGTGGCGAGCTTCTATGACCTGCTGCATACGGAGCCTGTCGGGAAACACAAAGTCGCCGTCTGCACGAACATCAGTTGCTGGATGCGCGGGGCCGATCAGTTGCTCGATGCTTTCCGGGCCGCCGGCGAGGGCAAGGACGCGGAGGTCTTCGTGACCGGCTTCGAGTGCCTCGGCGCCTGCGACATCGCGCCGATGGCCTCGATCGACGAGCGCTACTTCGGGCCGCTGGACAGCGGCGAGGCGCAGACCGCGATCGACCAGCTGCTCGCGGGCGAGGACGTGCTGCCCGGCAAGGCCCTGGAGAAGCGCGCGCTGGCGGGTGACGCCGATGCCTGAGACCCGCGTCCTGCTCGAGCACGCCGAGGACCCGGCGCTGCGCACGCTCGCCGGCTATGAGGGCTACGGCGGCTACGCGACCCTGAAGCGTGCCTACCGCGAGCTCGAGGCCGAGGAGATCCTCAAGCAGCTCGAAGAGTCCGGCCTGCGCGGCCGCGGCGGCGCCGGCTTCTCGATGGGCAAAAAGGCCTCCTTCCTGCCGCGCGGCGAGATGGACAAGTACCTCTGCTGCAACGCCGACGAGTCCGAGCCGGGCGCCTTCAAGGACCGCGAGCTGATGCAGCGCAACCCACACCAGTTGATCGAGGGGATCGCGATCGCCGCGATCGCCGCCGATGCCGGCCGCGCCTTCATCTTCATCCGCGGCGAGTACGACTCCCAGGCCGACATCCTCGACGCCGCCGTCGCCGAAGCCTACGAGGCGGGCTACCTTGGCGAGAACATCCTCGGCAGCCGCCGCGACCTCGAGTTGATCGTCCACCGCGGCGCCGGCGCCTACATCTGCGGCGAGGAGACGGCGCTGCTCGACGCGCTCGAGGGCAAACGCGGCAACCCGCGCCTCAAGCCACCCTTTCCCGCCGTCCAGGGCCTCTACGGCGGGCCGACGCTGATCAACAACGTCGAGACGCTCTCCAACGTGCCGCGCATCGTCGCCCACGGCGCCGATTGGTTCCGCGGCTACGGCACCGAACAGTCGCCGGGGACCAAGGTCGTCTCCATCTCCGGCGGGGTGCGCCGGCCCGGCAACTACGAGGTCGAGCTGGGCGTGCCGACCCGCGAGCTGATCTACGAGCTGGCCGGCGGGCCGCTGCCGGGGCGCGAGATCAAGGCCTTCTACCCGGGTGGCTCCTCCGCCCCGGTGCTGACCGCCGAGGAGGGGATGGACCTTCCCTACTCCTTCGAGGCGATGGCGGAAGCCGGCTCGATGCTCGGCTCGGGCTCGATCATCGTCGCGGACGACAGTGTCTCGATCCCGCACATGGCGCTGCGCACGGCGCGCTTCTACCACCACGAGTCCTGCGGCAAGTGCACGCCGTGTAGGGAGGGCACCAACTGGACGGTGAAGATGCTCGAACGGGTCGTGCGCGGCGAGGCGACGCCGATGGACCTCGACATCATCAGCTCGGTCCAGGACAACATCATGGGCCACTGCCTCTGCGTGCTCGGCGACTCGATGGCGATGCCGGTCAGCGCGATGGTGAAGAAGTTCCGCGGGGAGTTCGAGCGGGTCATAACCGCCGCCTCCTCTGCTCCCGCACAGGCGAAGGAATCAGATATGGATTCGCCTGTGCTCCCGCGTCCGGGGGCGGCGGGGGCCATCTCGGCGGGGGCGGCATGAGCACGAAGGAGGGGCGCGAGATCACGATCGTGATCGACGGGCGCGAGGTCGGCGCGACCGAGGGCGAGATGCTGCACGACGCCGCCAAGCGCGGCGACGTGGAGATCCCGGTCTTCTGTTACGAGCCCAAGCTCGGCGACCCGGTCGGCGCCTGCCGCATGTGCCTGGTCGAGATCGAGGGGATCCCGAAACTGCAGACGTCCTGCTCGACCCCGGTGCGCGACGGCATGGTCGTCCACACCCGCACCGATCAGGTCAAGCACGCGCAGAGCGCCGTGGTCGAGTTCCTGCTGGTCAACCACCCGCTCGACTGCCCCGTCTGCGACAAAGGCGGCGAGTGCCCGCTGCAGGACATCTCGATGGGCTGGGGCCCGGGCAAGAGCCGCATGACCGACGAAAAGCGGCACTTCCAGAAGCCGGTCGAGCTCTCGCCGCTGGTCGCGATCGACCGCGAGCGCTGCATCCTCTGCTACCGCTGCGTGCGCTTCAGCCAGGAGGTCAGCGAGGACTCGCAGCTGCAGCTGCTCGAGCGCGGCGACCGCACCTTCGTCGGCACCTTCGACGACCGCCCCTACGTCGACCCCTTCCACGGCAACATCACCGACCTCTGCCCGGTCGGGGCGCTGACCAGCTACACCTACCGCTTCCGCGCCCGGCCCTGGGACATCGAGCAGGCCGGCTCGGTCTGCACGCTCTGCCCGAGCCAGTGCAACGTCAGCTTCACCGTCCGCGACGAGCAGGTCAAGCGGGTGATCGCCCGCGACAACCCCGACGTCGACGACGGCTGGCTCTGCGACCGCGGCCGCTACGGCTTCGAGATGTTCGCCGCCGAGAAGCGGGTGACGGGACCGCGCCTGCGCGGCGGCCCCACCAGCTGGGACGACGCGATCGCGAAGGCCGCCGAGGCGCTGCGAGCGGGCACCGATGGCGCGATTCCCCCCACGGGAGTGGGGAAAAGCGAGCAATCGTCGGGCGGGGTCGCAGCGATCGTCGGCGATGCCTCCAACGAGGAGGGGTACCTGGTGCAGCGCATCCTGCGCGAGGCGCTGGGGTCGCCGCACGTCGAGTCGCGCCCCTCGCGCGGCCCGGAGCGCGACACGCTGCTGCGCCTCGCCCGGCCCGAGCTGTCGGCGCAGGTGCGCGAGATCGACGACGCCGACGCGATCCTGCTGGTCGGCTCCGACCCGCTGCACAGCTCGCCGATCATCGACCTGCGGATCCGCAAGGCGATGCGCCGCAACGGCGCCAAGCTCGCCGTCGCCACCGACCGCCCGACGACCCTCGACGGCGGCGCCGAGGCGATCCACCGCTACACCCCCGGCGCCGTAGCCCAGTTCCTCTCCGAGCTCTCCGCCTGCCTGCGCATGGGCGACGAGAACTCCGCCGGCGAGGTCGCAGACGTGCTCAAGGGAGCGGACAGGGTCGTGATCGTCTGGGGCGAGCGCATCGCCCGCGAGGGCGAGCAGGCCACCGGCGCCCTGCTCGACGTCGCCGCCGCCCTCGACCTCGCCGGAGTTGACGGCAGCGGGCTACTCGAGATCCCCGACGTAACCAACGCCCGCGGCATACGCGAGTCCGGCTGCCTCCCCGACGCCGGCCCGGGCCTGACGCAAGCTCCCGCCGGCAAGCCGACCGAGGAGATCCGTCAGGCCCTCGAGTCAGGCGAGCTGACGACCCTCCTCCTCTTCGGCGTCGACCCGCTGCGCGACTTCCCGGACACCGCAGCCTGGGATCGCGCCCTCAGCGCCGCCAAGCAAATCGTCTGCTTCTCCACCTTCGAGACCGCGACCACGGCCAAGGCCGATGTCGTCTTCCCGCTCGAGACGCACGCCGAGAAAGACGGCACCGTCACCCATCCCGACGGCCGCCTCCAGCGCGTCCGCCCCAGCGCCGGCCGCCCCGGCGACATCCGCCCCAACTGGGGCGTCCTCGCCGAGCTTTCGCTTGCGCTCGGTCACGACACCGGCATCGACAGCCAACCTTCGGCCTTTGAAGCTCTGACGAAGGCGGTCCCCTTCTACGCCGGAATCTCCGATGCCGAGATCGGCGGCAGGGGCGTTCGCTGGCAGGATCGCGACTCGGCTTCACAGCTCTCGCGGGCCACGGGTGACGGCTCCCCAGGCTCGCGTTCGCGAGGAGTTCCTGGGGAGCCGTCCCCCGCGTCCCGCCAGGACGGTCAAGGGACGCTCGTCCTCGGGACCTACCGCGACCTCTGGGCGGGGCCGATCACCGAGTTGAATCCGCCGCTCAAGTTCCTGGCGCCGCGGCAGCGCATCGAGTTATCGCCGGACGACGCCGAGGGTTTGGAGCTTCAGGGGGGCGACACCGTTCAGGTCGCTCAGAACGGAAGCAGCGTCCGAGCAGAGGTGGTCATCCGCGAGCGGATCGAGCAGGGCGTCTGCTTCCTGGTCGAGGGAACGACGGAGGGCAACGCCAACCAGCTGCTCAACGGCGGGCCGGTCGAGGTGCAGATCACGAAGGAGCCCGCGTGATCCCCCTCGCCGACACCCAGTTCGTCGAAGCGACCTGGATCATGATCGTCAAGTCGCTGGTGATCTTCGCCGTGATCTTCGCGATCCTGCCGCTGATGACGGTCCTCGAGCGCAAGCTGATCGGCCGCTTCCAGCACCGCTACGGGCCCAACCGGGTCGGCCCCTTCGGCATCCTGCAGCCGCTCGCCGATGTCGGCAAGCTGCTCGGCAAGGAGGCCTTCCGGCCGGCCAACGCGATCCCGACCCTGTTCGTGCTCGGGCCGCTGCTGCCGGTCCTCTCCGGCGTGCTGGCGCTGGCGATCATCCCCTGGGGCGACGTGCAGGGCGGCGTCGGGCTCTACGGGATCGACGTCCCGATCGGGATCCTCTACTTCTTCGCCGTCGGCTCGATCGCCTTCTACGGCGTGCTGCTCGGTGGCTGGTCCTCGGGCTCCAAATACAGCCTGCTCGGGGCGATGCGCGGCGCCGCCCAGCTGATCTCCTACGAGGTGGCGATGGGCCTGGCGCTGCTCGGCGCGGTGATGATGGCCGGCTCACTCTCGCTGGTCGACGTCGTCCGCGCCCAGAGCGAGGTCTGGTTCATCGCGCCGCAGATCGTCGGCTTCCTGATCTTCATGCTGGCCGGCTTCGCCGAGACCAACCGCACCCCGTTCGACATGCCCGAGGCCGACGCCGAACTGGTCCAGGGCTTCCAGACCGAGTACGGCGGGATGCGCTTCGGCAGCTTCCTGCTGGTCGAATACATGGAGATCCTCGTCGTCGCCGGAGTTGCCGCGGCCATCTTCCTCGGCGGCTGGATGGGCCCCGGCCCGAGCTTCCTCGACCCGATCTGGATGCTGGCCAAGATGTTCTTCCTCGTGCTGCTGTTCATCTGGGTGCGGGCGACGTTGCCGCGGCTGCGCTACGACCAGCTGATGAGCCTCGGCTGGAAGGTGCTGCTGCCGCTGGCGACGTTGAACGTACTGGTCACCGCAGTTTTGGTGGTAGTCACATGAGGAACATGCCGCCGCCTCCTCTGCTCCCGCGAATGCCTGAAGAATCAGATATGGACAGGCATTCGCTCCCGCGTCCGGGGGCGGCGGGAATCTCTCGGAGCGACTATGCCTGACTTTCCCTACCTCAAGGACCAGGACGTCGTGGAGGTCCAGCGCGGGCCTGAGCCGGGCGGCGTCGGCGGCGCCTACCGCGCCTTCGGCGAGACCCTGCGCGGGCTGAAGACGACGATGGCGCGGCTGGTCGAGGGCCCGCTGACGATCCAGTACCCCGAGGAGAAGACGCCCGTCTACCCGCGCTTCCGCGGGCGCCACAAACTGCACAGGTTCGAGGACACCCACCTGGAGAAGTGCGTCGGCTGCTCACTCTGCGCCGCCGCCTGCCCGGCCGACTGCATCCGCGTCGTCGCCGCCGAGAACATCCCCGGCGAGCGCGTCTCGGCCGGCGAGCGCTACGCCGCCGTCTATGAGATCAACCTCTCGCGCTGCATCTTCTGCGGCTACTGCGAGATCGCCTGCCCCTTCGACGCGATCACGATGGGCCACGACTACGAGATGGCCGACTACGACCGCGAGGACCTGATCTTCACCAAGGAGATGCTGCTCGCCGAGCCGCTCGACCGCACGCCGTTGCGCTCGGAGGGCGAGTAGTGGAAGAGGTTCTGTTCTTCGCGGCGGCGCTCGGCGCCCTCGGCGGCGCGATCGGGGTCGTCGCCCTGCGCAACCCCTTCTACAGCGTGCTGGCGCTGATCGTCCACCTGTTCTCGCTGGCGGTGCTCTTCCTGCTGCTCAGCTCGGCCTTCGTCGCCGCCGCCCAGGTGGTCGTCTACGCCGGCGCGGTGATGGTCCTCTACGTCTTCGTCGTCGCCTACGTCGGCGGTGGCGAGGAGTCGGCCTGGGAGCCGATACCGGGCCAGCGCCTGCTCGCGCCGCTGCTCGGCCTCGCCCTGCTGGTCGAGCTGGCGATCGCCGTGCTCGCCTCCTCGCTGCTGGCGCTCGGGACCGATGGGCCCGAGGTACAAGCGGGCTTCGGCGACCCGGCGGCCATCGGGTACCTCCTACTCGAAAAGTTCCTCGTCCCCTTCGAGGCCTCCTCGATCCTGCTGCTGCTGGCAGCGGTCGGCGCGATCGTCCTGGCGGCGCGCCGCCGGGAGGGCGAGCGCGCGTGAGCATCGAGTGGTACATCGTGCTCTCCTCGCTGCTCTTCGCCACCGGCGCGATCGGAATCCTGCTGCGCCGCAGCCCGATCGTGATCCTGCTCTGCCTCGAGCTGATGCTCAACGCCGGCAACCTCGCCCTCGTCGCCTTCAGCCGCATGGTCGGCAACGAGCAGGGGCAGGTCTTCGCCCTGGTCGTGATGGTCGTCGCCGCCTGCGAGGTCGTCGTCGGGCTGGGCCTGATCGTGGCGATCTTCCGCCGCAAGCTGCCGCTCGACGTCGATGAGCTGACGGAGCTGCGGGGCTAATGAACGCGGAACGACCAAGCGTGCATATCTGGTTCTTCGCGCCGGGAGAGGAGCGTGAGGCTTGATGTCTGCGACCGGCTGGGCCTGGCTCGTCCTGCTCCTGCCGCTGCTCGGCTCGGTCGCCGTGGCGCTCTCCTTCCGCGCCGTGCCGGCGCGGGTCGCGGGCGCGGTCGGCACCGCCGCGGTCGGGATCGCCTTCCTCTGCGCGGTCGCGGCGCTGCTCAACCTGCTGGGCGAGGACGCCGGCTCGCGCCACCACGCCTCCTCACTGTGGACCTACGCGCAGGCGGGCGGGCTCGACATCGACCTCGGCATCTACGTCGACCAGCTCTCCGTCTTCATGATGCTCGTCGTGACCGGGGTCTCGACCCTGATCCACCTCTACTCGTTCGGCTACATGCGCTCCGACGAGGGCTACCACCGCTTCTTCAGCTACCTCAACTTCTTCGTCTTCTCGATGCTGCTGCTGGTCCTCGCCGGCAACTTCGTCCTGCTGATCGTCGGCTGGGCCTTCGTCGGCTTCGCCTCCTACGCGCTGATCAGCTTCTGGTACCGGCGCACGACCGCGACCAAGGCCGGGATGAAGGCCTTCGTGATCAACGTCGTCGGCGACATCGGCCTCGTCCTCGCCGCCTTCCTGATCGTGCGCGAACTCGGCAGCTTCGACTACGAGACGGTCTTCGCGAAGGCTCCCGAGGTCTTCTCGCAGGGCGAGTGGACGATCACCGCGATCTGCCTGCTGCTGCTGGTCGGCGCCTTTGCCAAGTCGGCGCAGATCCCCTTCCACACCTGGCTGCCCGACGCGATGGAGGGCCCGACCCCGGTCTCCTCTCTGATCCACGCGGCGACGATGGTGACCGCCGGCGTCTACCTGATCGCGCGCACCCACGTGCTCTTCTACCTGGCGCCGACCGCAGCCGACATCGCCGCCTTCGTCGGCCTCGCGACGCTGCTGATCGCGGGCACGATCGCGATCGCGCAGACCGACCTCAAGCGGGCGATCGCCTACTCGACGATGAGCCAGATCGGCTACATGATCATGGGCGTCTCGATCGGCGCCTACTCGGCCGGGCTCTTCCACCTGATGACGCACGCCACCTTCAAGGCGCTGCTGTTCATGACCGCCGGCTCGATCATCTCGGCGATGGCGAACCGCCAGGACATCGACCGGATGAGCGGCTTCTGGCGGGCGATGCGCTTCACCTCGATCATGTTCGTGATCGGCGGCCTGGCGCTGGCCGCCTTCCCGCTCACCTCGGGCTTCTTCTCGAAGGACTCGATCCTCTCCTTCGCCGAGGCGCGCGGCGGGATGTACACGTGGATGGCGGTCGGCGGCTACGTCGGCGCCTTCCTCACCGCGATCTACACCTTCCGGCTGATCTTCCGCGTGCTGCCCGGCAGGCCCTGCGAGGAGGCCCAGCACCTGATCGACAGCGGCGAGCTGTACCACGGGCCGCCGATCAACCCGGCGACCGAAGAGGAGGAGGACACCGACGTCGGCTTCCCCGGCGCCCACCACCACATCGCTGAGCAATCCTGGCCGATGGCGGTGGCAATGGCGGTGCTCTCCTTCGGCGCGCTGTTCGCCGGCCTGATCCAGGTGCCGGGCGTCGACAACGTCCTCTTCGGCTTCCTCGACCCGGCCTTCCACGACTCGCCGCTGGCCGAGATCCACCCCAGCGTCGCCGCCGAGTGGCGCGGGCTGGCGGTCGGCGCGGTGATCTCCATCGTCGGGATCGCCCTCGCCTGGTTCCTCTGGGTGGCGCGACCGGAGCTGCCGGGGCTCTTCCGCGAGCGCCTGCGCCCGGTCTACCTGCTCTGCCTCAACAAGTGGTACTTCGACGAGGCGATCGAGCTGGCGATCGTGCGCCCGGCGCTCGCCATCGGCCGCTTCGCCAATGACGTCTTCGAGCGCTTCATCGTCGACGGCATCGTCAACGGGACCAAGGGGACCGTGAGCGGCGCCGGCGGCATCGTCCGCGTCGTGCAGAGCGGCTTCGTGCGTGGCTACGCGCTGCTGCTGATCGCCGGCTTCGCCGGGCTCGCCCTCTACTTCCTGCTGAACGCCTCATGACCAACTCCTTGCTCTGGACCCCACTCGCCTTCGGCCTCGTCGGCCTGCTGCTGCCGCGCCGCTTCGCCGGCTGGTGGGCGACACTCGGCGCCGCCGCGACCCTGGGCCTCGCCCTCGCCGCCCTCACCGGCTTCGACTCCGGCGCCGCCGGCCTGCAGGACACCGTCGACGTCGAGTGGATCCCCGGCCTCGGCGTCGACTACAGCCTCGGCATCGACGGCCTCAACCTCTTCCTGATCGGGCTCACAGCGCTGCTCTGGCTCGGCGGCACCGCGTTTGCGGCCTTCCGCGAGCAGGAGCGGCCGCACCTCTTCTTCCTGATGATGATGCTGGCCGAGACCGCGACCCTCGGCGCCTTCCTCGCCCAAGACCTGCTGCTCTTCGTGCTCTTCTTCGACCTGATGCTGGTGCCGTTCTACTTCCTCTTCGGCGCCTGGGGCAGCGACCGCGAGGGCGGGCCGACCGCCGCCGCCGCGACGCTGAAGATGATCGTCTACACGCTGGTCGGCTCGCTGCTGATGCTGGTCGCCGCGATCGCGACCGCGATCATCGCCGCCGACGGCGGCCAGATCAGCTTCTCGATCGCCGAGCTCGCGCAGGACCCGATCGGGCTTGGCAGCCAGCGCTGGATCTTCTGGTTCTTCGCCGCCGCCTTCCTGGTCAAGATGCCGGCCTTCCTCCTGCACGGCTGGATGCCCGACGCCTACCGGGCGGCGCCGCTGCCGGTGCTCGCGGTCTTCTCCGGGGTGCTCGCCAAGGTCGGCGCCTACGGCTTCCTGCGCGTTGTGCTGCCACTCTTCCCCGACGCCACCGTGCAGTTCCAGGAGGTCGTGCTGGTGATCGCCCTGGCCTCGATCCTCTACGGCTCGGTGATGGCCTTCACGCAGACCAACGTGCGGCTGATCGGCGGCTACTCCTCGATCGCCCAGCTCGGCTTCATCACCGCCGGGATCTTCGCCCTGCGCGCCGACGGGGCCGACGGCGCCGTGCTGCAGATGGTCAACCACGGGCTCGTCGTCGCGCCGCTGTTCATCATCGTCGCGATCCTCGCCGAGCGCAGCGGCAGCGAGGACCTGCGCGAGATGGGCGGCATGGCGATGCGCGCCCCGGTGCTGGCGGCGCTCTTTTTGATCGTCACCCTGGCGACCCTGGCGATGCCGGGCTCGGCCAACTTCGTCGGCGAGTTCTACATCCTCAACGGCCTCTTCCAGGCAAAGATCGTCTTCGCCTTCGTCGCGATCAGCGGCGTCGCGATGTCGGCCTACTACGCCCTGCGCCTCTACCAGCGGACGATGCACAACCGCAAGCCGGCCGGGGTCCAAACGCGTGAGATCGGCCTCCGCGACGGCCTCGTGCTGGCGCCGCTGGTGCTCTGCATACTCGGCCTGGCGCTCTACCCCCAGCTGATCCTGAAGCGGACCGACCCGGCGGCGAACCGAGCGGTTGCCGCCGCCTGCGTCAGCCACCAAGCCGTCCAGACGCGCTCCGGAATCGAGGAGGCGCGGAAGTGGCGATCCGCCGTGCTCTGCCAGTCTGCCAGAATCTGTCGCGCCGCGAGATCGCGATCGGCGGCGGACGCCGGAGGAACGATGACCTTCGACTCCCCCGACATCGACTACGGCGGCGCTGTCGCCGATCATCGCGCTGACGGCCGGCTCTGCCTCGTCCTGCTCAGCGCCGTGATCCGGCCGCTGCGGCGCCGGCGCGCCGGCGATGACGACGATCGCGCTGGCGACGAGCGGCGCGTGCTGCTGATCGCGCGCTGGGACGACCCGACCACCCTCGTCGCCGGGGCCTTGCGGCTCGACGACCTGGCGATCTCGATCTCGCTGATCGCGATTGCCGCGGCCGTCTTTGCCGTGTTGCTCTCGATCCGCGAGCCGGCCGCCGAACAGGCCGGCTCGGGCGAGTACCACGCGCTGCTGCTCGGCTCGGTGCTGGGCATGGTCCTGCTCGCGCAGGCGAGCAACCTGGTCAGCTTCTTCGTCGCGATCGAGACCCTCTCGATCCCCCTCTACATCCTCTGCGCGACGAACATGGTGCGCGAGAAGTCGCTCGAGTCGGGGCTCAAGTACCTGATCGTCGGCTCGCTCGGCTCGGCCACGCTGCTCTACGGGATGGCGTTCCTCTACGGCGGCTCGGGCGCGACCGACTTCGCCGCGATCGCCAAGGGAGTCGACGCCGCCGGCCTGATCGCCGACCCGCTGGTCCTGGTCGGGATCGCCCTGGTCGCGGTCGGGCTCGCCTTCAAGACCTCGATCGCCCCCTTCCACCAGTGGACCCCCGACGTCTACGAGGGCGCGCCGACGCCAATCACATCGTTCATGGCGGTCGCGACCAAGGCCGCCGCGTTCGCCGTCTTCGCCCGCTTCTTCCTCATCGCCCTGGGGCCGGAGACGGCCGACTGGCAGCCGGCGCTGGCGGTGCTCGCAGCGGCGACGATCGTGGTCGGCAACGTCGGCGCGCTCGGCCAGGACTCGCTCAAGCGCCTGCTCGGCTACTCCGGGGTCGCCCAGGCCGGCTATATCCTCGGCGGACTCGTCGTCGCCAGCGAGGCCGGCGTCAGCGCCCTTGTCTTCTACCTCGCCGGCTACCTGTTGATGAACCTGGCCGCGTTCAGCGTCGTCGTCGCTCGCGAGCGCGAGACCGCCTTCGGCGACGACATCCGCTCCGTGCGCGGGCTCGGCACCGAGCGGCCGCTGCTCGCCTGGCCGCTGACGATCTCGATGCTGGCCCTGGCCGGGATGCCGGCGGGCGTCGGCTTCATCGGCAAGCTCTACCTGATCGAGGCCCTGGTCGAGGGCGACTACACCTGGCTCGCGGTCTTCGTCGCGGTCGGCTCGATGATCTCGCTCGCCTACTACCTGCGCGTGGTCACGGCGATGTGGATGCGGCCCGGCGAGCAGGCGAGCGCGGGCGCACCGGCGATCGCAGGCGCCGCGCCCGAGGCCGACCCGATCGACCCCGAGGCCGGCCGCCGCTGGTACCTCGTCGTCCCGGCCCTGCTGGCCGCGGCAGCGACGGTCTTCTTCGGCGTGATCCCGCAGCCGCTGGTCGAGTTTGCCCAGCAAGCGGGCTCCAGCCTGTTCTGAACCGGGTGAGACGCCTCAGCGCGGCGGGTCCTGTCGCAGGTGTGGTGTCCGGTCGTGCGCTGGGTTTTTCGCCTGAAGACGAAGAGACCGTCCGAGAACGCCGGTGGGGCGAAAAACGGACGCCGCGCCCGCCCGGACACCACACCCGCGCCACCCACCGCGATAAGCGTGCTCATAGGGTTCCGCGATGGCTGTCCTGTTGATAGCTGCGGTGACTGCGGCCTCGGTGGGGATCGGGGTAGCCGCCGAGCGGCGGCGGCCGCGCGCAGCCGCGCTGTGGGCTCGCCGCTCGCTGACCCTGACCCTCTACGTGCTGATGCCGCCGGTGATCTTCTTCAACGTGGCCGGCAGCCACGTCGACGTCGGCCATGGCGTCGGCCTGGTGCTGGGCCTGATCGCCTCGGCGGTCGGCGCGCTCGTCGCCTACCTGGTGGCAAGCCGCGTCCTACGCCTCTCGCGTCCACGCACCGGGGCAGTGGTGTGCGTCGTGCTCAGCGTCAACACCGGCTATTTCGGCTATCCGCTGACCGTCGCCCTGCTGGGGCACGGTCAGCTTTCCGACGCCGTCCTCTACGACGTGCTCGTCACCGGACCCTCGCTGCTGCTCGGCGCCTTCGCCGTCGGCGCGGCGCTGGGGACCAAGGCGGGCGAGGGGCCTCGAGAGCGCGTGCGGGCCTTCTTCACCCGCAACCCTCCGCTCTACGCTGCCATGGCCGGCCTGCTTGCCCCCGACGCGCTTGCGCCGCACGCGCTCGTCGATGCATCGCAGGTGCTGGTCGCCGCGATTCTGCCGCTCGGCTTCTTCGCCGTCGGCGCGACCCTGACTGAGAATGCCGAGCACGGCGAGCTGCCGATGCCGCCGCCCCTGACCAGGCCGGTCCTACTGGCGCTCGGCTCGCGCCTCGTCCTCGTCCCGGCTCTGCTGATGCTTCTCGCCGCGCCCCTGATCGATCTGCCCAGCGCCTATCGCCTGCTCTCGGCGATGCCCTCCGGGGTCAGCTCGATGGTCGTCGCCCACGCCTACGGCCTCGACATGGAGATCACCGCCGAGGCGGTTACGTGGACGACCGGCATAGTCGTGATCGCCGCCCTCGCCTCCGTCCTCCTCTAACCGCCACCTCCTCCGCTTCGCGTCCGGGGGCGGCGGCTACGCGCCATATCGGCCCCGCTCGCAGAGAATCAGACCTGAATAAACCGCCACCTCCTCCGCTTCGCGTCCGGGGGCGGCGGCTACGCGCCATATCGGCCCCGCTCGCAGAGAATCAGATCGTGATGCTCGCTAGTTTGGTTGTTCTGGCGCTGCAACATGTCACGCTTGAGGTTCGCCCGGAGGAGATTGCGCGCTCGATCGAGTTGTGGGAGCTGCTCGGGTTCGAGCGGGTCGAGGCGCCGGCGGCGCTGGCCGGCACCTTCGTCTGGGTGGAACGGGAGGGCACCCAGATCCACCTCGAACGCAACGAGTCGCCGACCGTGCCGCCGCAGGGCCACGTCGCGGTCGTGGTCGAAGAATTCGACGAGGCGATCGAGCGCCTGACGCGGGCCGGCTTCGAGGTCCACCCCGGCCGCGAGCACTGGGGCGCGGCCCGGGCCAAGGTCGTCGCCCCCGGCGGCCACCGGGTCGAGCTGATGGCCGCCGCGCCGCGGCCGGCCTGAGCGCCGCGCAGGCTCAGTCAGCCGCCGGTCGCCCACCGTTGCTGTCGAGCAGCGGGATCACGGTCGATGCCGAGCTTGCGGGCGGTGGCGGCAACCGCACGATCCGAAGTCGGCGATCTCATCCTCGGGCCCGGCAGATGCGAGCAGGACGCAATCGGCCAGCGAGAGATCCGCGGTCTTGCGGTGGTAGTGGGTGGCGCGAATCCTCCCGGCGCTCCATGCCAACCCAGGGTCGACCGCCAGGGCCGGCAGGGACTCCGTTAGCAGCGCGCCCAGCCGCTCGGACAAGCAGGTCCGGGTCCGCCCCCGACGTTCGCAGCATGATGTCGACGACCTCGCTCAAGCAGGTAGCGGGGATCGCACAGCGGCGATCCTTGATCAGCGCCGCGACTTCCGCCCCCCCAGGCTCCGCTCGCAAGAGTGCAACGACCGCGTTGGTATCGAGCAGCGTCAATCGTCCAGGTAGCCGAACTTCCGGTCTTCGATCTCCGCTTCCTCTTCGCGAAGCATTCGCCGCGCCTCGTCGGCGGTGGGGCCAGGCAGGTGGGCGAAGGCGCCGAGGGCTGCGTCGATCGGGTCCTCGGGAGCCGGGCGCAGGATCAGGTGATCGCCGCGGTCGTCGGCGACGACGACCCTGGTCTTCCAGCGGTTGCGCACGTCGGCGGGCACGGAGACCTGCCCACCGGCGGATATCCTGAGGCGTTTCATGACCATGAGAATAGACCATGACGCTAGACCATCTAGCCCAGGCGCTCCAGGCGCATGCCGCCCGGGCCGCGCCCGAAGCTCGAACGGCAGGCGTAGTCGCCGCGCGGCCGCGCGTAGTGGAGGGCTATACAGGCGCCGATCGCCCGCTGACCGTGGGGGTCTGGATGAAGCGACTCGCGCAGCGACCAGGGTGCAAAGCGCAGCGGCCGGACCCACTCGACTGCGGCGCGCCGGTCGCAGAGCTGGTGGCCGTCGAGGGCGTGCTGGAGGTCGAGGTACTCGGCGCCCGTCGCGTGCGCTGCGGCGCGCATCGCGGCGTCGATCTCCGGAACCGCGCCGCGCAAGGCCCAGTCCGCATCGGCATTCCAGACCGGGCAGCCGCCCTCACGCAGGCGGCTCCAGCCGTGCTCCGGGTAGCGGATGAGCCGGCCTTCGGGGAAAGGCGAGGCGTAGCCCATCACCACCAGCCGGTACTCGCGGCGGGCCCGGCCCGCCGCCGCCATCGCCGCCCGGAACCCCCGCAGCGCCCGAACCAGGCTGCGGCGCATCGGCGCCAGTGCCGCCGCGACCTCGGCCTGGGCGCGGCCGCGGCAGTAGCGCGGCCGCGCTACCGGGCTGCGCGCCCAGTCGAGCGCGCAGCGGGCAACGATGCTGCCGAAGCCGACGTCGTTGGCGCCGGCGGTGACGACGATCAGGCGCACCGCGCGCCTGCGGGCGAGCGCCGCCAGCCGCTCGGCCTGAGGCGGCTCGCCCCGTAGGCGCTCGCCACCCGCCGCCGCCGGCCAGAGGTGGCGCGTCCGCGCACCCGAGCAGGCCAGGTTGACCGCCTCCATGCCGCTCGGCCGCGCGCTGTGGATCGGCGCGGACGCCGACCTGTGGCATCCCCCGGAGGCGCCGTAGTCGCCACCGCCCTCGCCCGAGATGAAGCTGTCGCCGATCGAGACGACCGCCGCGATCGCCAGTGCCGCAAACTTCGTGGCCATGCATCCTCCCCGCTCGCGCCGGCCCCTCGCCGGCTTTCGCCCAGAGGTAGCCGCCCCGACCCCCCCGGTCAAGCCGCTGCGCGCGAACTTTTACGAACAGGGCGTGAAAAGTTGCACTTTTTCCGGGCTCGGCCGCGGCCCGTTCCGTCTCCCCGAGCTGAGAGATTGAGCGCGATGGGTTTCGAAGCAAAGGTCCTCGCCGATTCGCTCTCTCAAGCCGAGCACCGGCTGACCACGCTCGAAGTCACCTTCCCCCGCTTCGTCCTCGCCGAGTTCAACACGCACCGGGTCTTCTCGCGCAACTCGGCCAGCTCGCGGGCGATCCCGATCGTCAAGCAGCTGCGCCGCGTGCTCGAGCAGCCCTTCGTGCCGCTCGAGTTCGGCTCCAATCAACCGGGCATGCAGGCCGGGCCGGCGCTCGCCGGCGAGACACGGGCCGCCGCCGAGCGCGAGTGGCTGCGCGCCCGCGACGACGCCGTCCGCCACGTGCTCGGCCTGGTCAGCGAGCCGGCCTCCGGCGAGGAGGACCTGGCGGCGCGACTGGACGAGGTCGAGGCCGCGATCAAGGCGAGGGCCCAACCGGAGTCCTGGCTCAACGTCCACAAGCAGGTCGCCAACCGCCTGCTCGAGCCGTTCATGTGGCACACGGTGATCGTCACCGCGACCGAGTGGGGCAACTTCTTCAACCTGCGCTGCCACCCCGACGCGCAGCCTGAGATCCGACGCGCCGCGGAGGAAATGCGCAGCGCGATCGAGAGCTCCGAGCCGGCCGGGATCGAGTGGGACGAGTGGCATCTGCCGCTCGTTCGCCCCGAGGATCGCGCCGAGGTCGGCTCGGCCGAGGAGCTGGCCAAGGTCTCGGCTGGTCGCTGCGCACGTGTCAGCTACCTGACCCACGCCGGCGTGCGCGACCTCAGCGCCGACGTCGAGCTCTGCGAGCGCCTGCTCGAAAGCGGCCATATGTCGCCGCTCGAGCACCCGGCCCAGCCGACGGAGGACGAGTGGAGCGGCAACTTCAGAGGTTGGCGGGCGTACCGAAAGACCGTCGCGGGCGAGAGTAATCCGCTCAAGCCGGAAACCGTTTGACCTGACGCGCCGTCAGGCGGCTCGCTCCCGCACGACCTGGGCGATGTCCAGCCGCTTGACCGCGCGCAGGCCGGGGCGCTCGGACAGCAGCGAGACGGCGAGGATCGCGAGTGCCGAGAGGACCAGGGTCGAGGCCCTGATCTGGAGGTCAAAGCTGAACGAGTCGCTGTTGAAGGAGGCGAGGAAGAGGCGCGAGACCTCGACCCCGACGACCAGGCCGGGAACGATGCCGACCGCGGTTACGAGGAAGTTCTCGGCGGTGATCATCCGCGAGAGGGTGCGGAAGCGGATGCCCGCGGCGCGCAGCGTCGCCACCTCGACCGCGCGTTCGGCGAGGTTGGCCTGGATCGAGTTGTAGAGCAGCGCGAAGGCCATCGCCGCGCCGAACAGCAGCATGATCCCGACGAACACGTAGAAGAGGCCGAGATATTCGTTGACCGTGTCGAGCAGCGCGTTGGAGTCGCTGAAGGCGACGACGCCGGGCAGGGCGCTGAGTCGCCGGCGCATCGCTTCGCGGTCGACGCCGGCCTCGTAGCGGACGTAGGCGACGTTGCCGAGACCGGCCCCTGGACCGGCGAGTCGACGGATCGGCGCGAGCGAGGCGTAGACGTAGGTGCCGAGCGGCTCTTCGAGGAAGCCCTGCAGCGACGCCCGCGCACCGAGGCCGGTACCCGGCGCCGTCACCTCGATCCGATCGCCGACCGTGACGCCGAGCTTCGAGGCCAGCGCCTCGCCGGCCAGCAGCCCCTCCGCGGGCAGCGTCGTCGTGCCGCCTCCCTCGAGTAGGAAGCCGTGCATCCGGGTGTCCGGCCGGAAGCCCTTCAGCGCCGTCTGGTAACTGCGCCCGTCGGCGCGCAGCGAGACCGGGACGTCGACCCCCGCTTCGGCTTCCGCCACACCGCCGGTCCGCCGCACCCGGTCCATCGCAGCCGGGGAGAGGGCGCCGCGGAAGTAGAGCTCGGCGTCCTGGCGGTCGATCTCCTGGTACTGGCGATCGACGAGGATCCGGGTGGTGTCGATCATCCCCCAGGAGACCAGGATCAGGGTCATCGCGAGGATCACGCCAAGGATCGTCGAGAGCGAGCGACGCGGGTTGCGGCCGACGGCGCGAAGGGTCATCCGCCAGCGCACCGGCAATCGCCGCAGCGGCGGCAGCAGCCGCTCGGCGAGGCTGCGGCCGCCGGTCCGCGCCGGGGCGAAGCGCCGCATCGCCTCGGCCGGCGGCACCCGCGCCGCGCCGAAGGCCGGCAGCGCCGCCGCAAGCGCCCCGGTGAGCAGGCCGAAGACGATTCCGGCCAGCGCCGTCAGCGGCGAGATCGAGGTCAGCGTGATCGGGATCGAGAGCTCGGCCGTGTAGGCCTGCGTAGCCACCCCGGCCAGCCCGATCCCCGCCGCCGCCCCGAGCACACCCCCGACCAGCCCGGCGACGACGCCGAAGGTGAGGTAGTGGGCGACGACTTCCCGGCGCGTTCGCCCGCAGGCCCGCAGCATGCCGATCGTCGGGCGCTGGGCGGTGACCAGCCGCCGCATCAGCACCCCGGTGGCGAGCGCCGCCGCGGTCAGAAAGAGCAGCGGGAAGAGGACCGCCAGCTCGCGGAAGCTCTTGACGTCCTGCTGCAGGGCGCTGTTGGAGGGCTGATCGGCGCGGGTGAGGACCTCGGCGGCGCCGAGCTCGGTGGCGCGGCGGCTCAACTTCGCGGTCAGGCCGGGGGCTTCGTCCCCGCCGCTGTAGTAGATCGCCGCCTGGTCGGGACCCGGCGAGCCGGCCAGGCTGCGCGCCGTCGCCTCGGGTGCGAAGAGCACCCCGAAGTCCTTCGGCGCCGGCAGGATGTCCTGGCGGCTGCGCGCCGGCCAGAAGTACTCGGGCGAGGAGGCGACGCCGACGATCCGCAGCCGGACCGGGCCGGCGGCGCCGACCGCGCTGACCGCGTCGCCCAACTCCAGCCCGAAGGCGTCGGCCATGTGCTTCTCGACCAGGACGCTGTCGGGCTCGGCGGGCCGCAGGTAGCTGCCGCTTTCGACCTCGACCCGGTCGACCGCCGGCTGCCCGCCGGCCGGCAGCCCGACGACACGGCCGAGGAACTTGTCGCGGCCGACATGCAGCGGCAGATCCGCCTGCACACGCGTCTGCACGGCCTCGACCCCGGTCGCCGCGCGGGCCTCGCCGGCCAGGCGCTCGGTGGCGCCGCCGGTCACGATCAGGTTGGCGAAGCGGTACTCGGTGAAGGCCCGCGAGTAGGAGGCGTCGAGGTTGCGGTAGGCGTCGTAGCTGGCGCCGAAGAGGGCGACGCCGAGGAAGATGGTCACCGCGATCGCGAGGAAGGAGCCGCGCTGGCGCCGCATGTCGCGGCGCGCCTTGGTGCGCAGCGTCCCCGCGCTCACCGCTCGCTCACCACTCGAGCCGCTCGGCCGGGGTCGGCGCCTCGTTGCGCTCGTCGCCGACGATGCGGCCGTCGCGCATGCGCAGCACCCTGTCGGCCATGCGAGCGATCGAGGCGTTGTGGGTGACCAGCAGCACGGTCTGGTGCAGCTCGTGGCTGAGCTCGTGCAGCAGCGCCAGCACGGTGCGCCCCGTCTCCAGGTCGAGGGCGCCGGTCGGCTCGTCCCCGAGCAGGACGCGCGGGCCGCCGGCGAGGGCGCGGGCGACGGCGACGCGCTGCTGCTCGCCGCCGGAGAGCTGTGCCGGGAAGTGGCCGGTGCGGTCGCCGAGGCCGACCCGCTCCAGCATCTCCGGCGCGCGGTCGGCGCCGTCGTTCAGCTCGGCCACGAGCTCGACGTTCTCCAGCGCCGTCAGCGTCGGGATCAGGTTGAAGAACTGGAAGATGAAGCCGACCGTCTCGCGGCGAAACCGCGTCCTGCCTTCCTCGTCGAGCTCGCTGACCTCGCTGCCGCCGACTTCGATCTCCCCCTCGCTCGCGGGCTCGATCCCGCCGATCAGGTTGAGCAGCGTGGTCTTGCCGGAGCCGCTCGGGCCGAGCAGAACGACGAACTCCTCCGGTCGGACTTCGAGGTCGATGCCGCGCAGAGCGTGCACGGCGACATCGCCCTCGCCGTAGGTCTTGCGGACCCCGCGAAGGCCTACCGCCAGGTCAGTTGTCCGATCCGGCCCCATCCTCGGGCTCGTCGAACTGATCCGCGGCCCGCTCGCCCGGCGTCGGCCAGGGCTCGGCCTCGCCGCTCCGCCAGGCGGGCGGCTTGCCGCCGGGCACCCAGCCGAGCAGCAGCAGGCCGAGGTAGATGAACCAGAGCAGGGCGAACTGGAAGAAGAGAAAGGAGACGGCGCCGAGCGCCATCCCGAGCGAGCCCCAGAAGCGGGTCAGCAGCCCGGTCCGCATCGCGTGCATGGAGGTGTAGAACATCGCGACGAGGAAGCCGATCTGGCCGCCGAGCCCGAAGCCCGCGGCCAGCGGCCGCAGCGGGGCGTCGGTGATCGTGTCGCCGGCGATCTCGTCGGCGCGCTCGCTGCTCAGCGCCACGCCTTTCGCCATCAGCCGCGGCACTTCTTCGGTGACGAAGTCGGAGGCCGCGCTCAGGGTCGAGACACCGCTGAGGATCGCCAGCACGCCGAGGAACAGCGGCGCCGCGACGACGACGCCGACGAGCTGGCCGCGCATCGTCTCGCTGCGCGCGTTGGCGGCGCGGAAGAGGTAGTAGAGCGGCGCCGCGAGCAGGGCGACGCCGACGCCCTGGAGGATGCTGGAGATCAGCTGGGCGCTGCGATGTTCGTCGACGGTGCGCAGCAGCTCCGAGTCGCCGTCGCTGCTGCCGACCGCCTGCGTGGCGACGACGATCGCCGCGACGATCAGCAGGATGCCGCCGAGGGTGGCGATCGCGACCGGACGCGACCAGCGCTCCTCCCAGGCCAGCACCGCCTCCTTGCCCCGGTTCAAGCCGCGCTCAGCCCCGCTCGTGGAAGTAGAACTGAGGCAGGGCGCCCTCGATCACCTCGGCGGTCATCTTCTGCGCGATCTCGAGGTTGCCGGTGCGCACCGCGATGTCATCGAGGGTGACGATGCCCGCGAGGCTATCGCCATCGACGACAGGCAGCCGCCGCACGCGATGCTGGACCATCAGCGCCGCCGCCTCGTCGAGCTCCATCGCCGGCTCGCCGCAGACCAGCGGGCGCGAGGCGTGGTCGCCGACCGCCGCCTCGGGATCGACGCCCTCGGCGAAGACGCGCACGGCGAGGTCGCGGTCGGTGACCATCGCCACCGGCGAGCCCGCCGGGTCGACGACGACGACCGAGCCGACGCGGTTGTCGCGCATCTGGCGGGCGACCGCGACGACGCTTGCCCCCGGCGCCGCCGTGACGACACCCGCGGTCATGATCTCGCTGAGAACCATGCCTCTACGCTACCGGGCATGGAAGGGACGCAGCGCACCCCGGTGGTCCCGCTGGAGGCAGGAGCAGGCCCGGATAATCCGCCCTGCCCCGCCTGCGGCGAGCCGCTCTTCGGCTGGATCGACCAGCGCCCGGGCCTGGCCGGCCCGGTCAGGCGCTGCGAGAGCTGCGGTCTCGGGGTCGTCGGCACGCCCGGCGAGGCCACCGAGGCGCTGCGCGAGCTCGACCGGCTCGGCGAGGGGCAGGCATTGCGGATCGCCGACCGCGGCGGCTTCGCGGCCTGGATCGGCGGCGCCGGCTGGTCCGGGCTCGAGCGCGGCGCCCGCTACCTGTTCACGACCGAGGCCGTCCGCCGCCTCGTCGCCCACCGCGACCAGGTCGTCAAATCAGCCCGCTGGTCCCCCGGCGCCGGCATCGCGACGATGTGGCAGACCCTGATCAACAGTGCGACTTTCGGGCGGAATCTAGTCGTGGGAAGGTCGGTGGAGGCGAAGAAACCCTGGCAAAGGCGGATCGACTGGCTGGCGGTTGTGGTCCTGGCAGTTCCCGCACTTGCAATCTCACTGCCCCTTGAGTTGGTTGCGGCAGCGTGCCGGAAGGGCAGCGCTCGTTCCCTGGAAGTGGAGTTGCTGTAGGAGCTTCCTGAGGTCACCGGGGCAAGCAGTTCAAGGACGCAGGGAGGCCGAATAGCAGCGCTATTCAGCCGACCGAGGACGCCGAAATGCGCCGTCCCGGTGGCATCAGGAGAGGCCTTCGCGGGCCTCGCGCACGAGCGTTACAGCCTCGGGGAAGAGGACGCGGATCGCGTCGCGCACCTGCATCGCCTGCTCGTCGCTGCTGCCGGTCAGATCGATCTGGCCGATCGAGGCCACGGTCAGGTCCGCGGCGAGGCGGATCGCGTTGTCGGCCCAGGCCACCCGCTGCGAGGACTGCATCTGCTCGCTGAGCTCCTCCATGCGGGCGCGGAACTCGTCGGGGTCGCCGAAAAGGTTGAAGCCACCAGCCTCCATCGGGGTGAATGTAAGCAGACGCGCGCAAGGCGGCGCAGAATCTTGTCTTTGAGCGCGCCACTCGCGCGTCCACGCCGCCTAGCGTCGGCGCCATGCCACCGATTCGCGACCGGGAGAGGGGAAGCGCGAGCGTCGAGCAGGCCGGACTGGCGGCGCTGGTCGCGTTGCTCGTGCTCGCAGCGATCAGCGCCCTCGCCGCCGGCGGCGAGATCGATCCCCGCAGGGCGCTCGGCGGGACGATCGCGAGGCGCATCGCCTGCGCGCCCCGAATCCCCGACCCCTGCCGCCGCCACCCGCTGATCCCCGCCTACGGCTGGCCGCTGGCCCGCCTTGCCCGCGCCCTGGCCCCGGCGCCACGGGCGCGGCTCGGTCCGGCCGGCCTGCGTCTCGTCCCGGTCGACTTCCGCCGCTGCCGGCGGGAGAGCTGCGCCGTGCCGCTGCCGGGCGACGCGGGCCTGCACCTGACCGCCTCCGGCCGCCGCACCACCGCTTTCACCCAGCTCGACGACCGCCGCCGCAGCCTCGGCTGGGTCGAGCTGACCTACTGGCTCTACCGCCCCGGCCTCGGCTGGGAGCGAGTCGTGCGCCGCGCCGAACGCTCCCAGGTAGAGGCCGCGAGCCACGTCCGCGTCCTGCTCAAGGACGATCCCAACCTCGTCCCGCTGGAGACCCTGCCAGGCCGCGACCACTACGAGTTCCCGCCCGCCGAGGAGCCCCCCTGGCGCTGGCGGGTCGACGGCCGCTACCCGGGCTCATCGAGCTGACCGAAGCTGATCCGGCGAGGTCCAGACGTCGCCAGGCAAGGACGCAAGGAACCGGAGTAGCAGCGCTACTTCGGTTCCTGAGGGCGCAGCATGGCGGCGTCTGGGGCCGCCCGGTCAGCTTCGGCCTGTTTGATCAGGCCGCGCCAGTCCGTGGTGCGGAAGACGAGCAGGATCGCGGCGAAGCCGAGCACCACCGACCAGGCGGCCATCGCGATCTGGGTGCCGACCGAGAAGGAGAGCACGGCGGTTCGCGAGGGGCCGGAGAGGGTCGCGACGAGCAGCGCCTGCTGGGCGCCGGCGCCGCCCGGCGTGAAGGGGACGATGTTGGCGATCGCCTGCACGCTCATCACCAGCAGCACTTTGCCGACCGAGCCGCCGATGCCGAAGGCCTCGAGGAAGAACCAGAAGGCGGCGAAGCGGAAGAGCCAGCCGACCCCCTGCCAGGCCGCGACCTGGCGCAGGTAGCGCCCCGGCGTGGTCAGGATCACGACCCCCTGCCTGACCCGCGCCCAGAAGGCGCGCACCCGGTGGGCGAGGAAGAAGATCGCGACCGCGATCGCCAGCAGCAGCGCTCCGGTCGCGATCAGGAAGGCCTGCGGGTGCTCGGCCCAGAAGGAGATCTCGAAGGCCGGCAGGTTTGGCAGCTGCGGCGGCCTTGGCAGCAGGCCCTGCGTGACCGCGTAGGTCAGGACGATCAGCCCGGCCGTCGTGTCGAAGACCGTCTGGACGAGGAACGAAGAGGTGACCGCGGGGTAGGAGGAGCCCGGGATCTGGCGTTTGACCAGGAAGACTTTGGTCGCGTCGCCGGCGTGCGCCGGCAGGATCGCATTGATCCCCGCCCCGGCGAGGTAGGCGCCGCCGAGGCGCAGGAAGGAGATGCGCACGCCCGGATATGCGGCGCGCAGCACGTTGCGCCAGGCCCAGGCCCGCGCGAGCTGCATCGCCCCGAGGCAGAGCAGGGCCAGCGCGAACGGAGTCCACTCGATCTCCGAGAGGTGGCCGAAGAACTGAGAGGAGGCGCGGCCGAACGCTTCCGCGCTCGATGCGAAGTCGGCGAGGGGCATCGCAGTTACACTAGCCCGCTCGTGTCGGAGCCCGAGACGACTCAGACGACCGCCGCCGCGCCGCGCGACCCCGCCGACGAGGCGATGTGCGCGCGTGCCCGCGAGCGCTTCACCGGCGACCGCAGGAGCCGCCTGCGCCGGCGCCGCAAACGCCACGCGGCGCTACCCAACCTGATCATCGTCGGCGGCCTCAAGTGCGGCACGACGAGCATCCACCACTACCTCGGCCTGCATCCCGAAATCGACATGTCGAAGCCGAAGGAGCTCAACTTCTTCGTCTCCGAGCTCAACTGGGACCTCGGCCTCGACTGGTACGCGAGCCGTTTCGACGGACGCCTGCCGGTGCGCGGCGAGTCCTCGCCGCACTACACCAACCTGCCCCGCTTCGAGGGCGTCGCGCAGCGGATCCGTCAGCACTGCCCCGACGCACGCCTGATCTACATGGTGCGCGACCCGATCAAGCGCATCCTCTCGCACTGGGTGCACGCCACCGGCGCCGGCTACGAGACCCGCGAGCTGGTCCCGACCCTCTCCCAGCCCGACTCCTCCTACATCCACCGCTCGCTGTACTGGATGCAGCTACAGCCCTACCTGGAGCTGTTCGACCGCGAGCAGATCGAGGTGATCACGCAGGAGGAGCTGCAGCGCGAACGCGAGCAGACGATGCGCAAGGCCTTCGGCTTCGCCGGGGTCGACGAGACCTTCACCTCGGAGCAGTTCGACCGTGAGTGGGAGAAGTCGAGCGCCAAGCAGGGCGACAAATACCAGTTCATGGAGAAGGCGATCAAGCTGCCGGGACTGCGCTCTTTCGATCGCAACTTCGACCGCCTGCCCGAGTCGCTGCGCTGGGTCGTCGAGAAGGTCGTCCACGACCCGGAGAAGCCGCCGGCGGCGAAGCCGAAGCTCCCCGACGACCTCTTCGAGACGGTGCGCGGCCGCTTCGGCGCCGACGTCTCCGCCCTGCAGGAGTTCGCCGGCCGCGAGTTCGAGGGCTGGCACAACTACTCGTAGGGGATGCCGGACTATCCCGGCAGGGGTTCCACTTAACTTTTTCTGAAGACAGTTATCGGCTGTCCGCGGGCGTCTCGCGCAGAAAAAGTACAAGACGTTCCACCCCTTCCGGGATAGTCCCTCATTAGGCTCTATTCGTTGCGACGTCTCCTTCCAGATCCCGGCGAAGTCACCGTCGATGGGCAGCTCGACTCCTACGAGCCGTGGGAGAAAGCCCGCGAAGACCGCCCCTTCGTGGCGATGAACTTTGCCGTCACGGTCGACGGACGGGCCGCGATCGGGGGCGTGTCGGGGCCGATCGGATCGAAGGCGGACACCGCGATGCTGGTGGGGCTTCGCAAGCGCTTCGATGCCGTGATGATCGGCGCCGGCACGAAACGAGCCGAGGGCTACGAGAAGATCGGCCCGCGCTTGGTCGTGGTCGAGAGCGGCCCGGGGCGCGAGCCGGCCGACCTGCCCGCGCTGCTGGGGTCGCTGCGCGACGAGGGCGTCCGGTCGCTGCTCTGCGAGGGCGGGCCGACGCTGCACGGCTCGCTACAGGCTGCGAGCCTCGTCGACGAGCTGTTCCTGACGATTGCGCCGAAGCTGGCCGGCGCCGGCGCCGGCGGAATCCTCGCCGGCGAGCTGGCCGAGGTCGAGCCGCTGGAGCTCGCCTGGCTGCTGGAGCAGGACGGCGAGCTGTTCGCGCGCTACCGGCGCCGCTGAGCTAGGTTCCCCGCATGGACTTCAAGCCGAGCCCCCAGGTCGAGGCGCTGCGCGAGCGCATCCTCGACTTCATCGACGCCGAGCTCTACCCGCAGGAGCGCGAGATCATGGCGGCACTCGATGCCGAGGTCGCGCCCGGCGTCCCCTACCCGCGGCTGCTGGTCGAGGTGCGCGAGAAGGCCAAGGCGGAGGGCCTCTGGAACCTCTTCATGCCCGACGAGCGCTTCGGGCCCGGCCTCTCAAACTGGGAGTACGGGCTGCTCTGCGAGGAGATGGGCCGCAGCCCGGCGGCGGCGCCGATGGCGTTCAACTGCGCCGCTCCCGACACCGGCAATATGGAGATCCTCGCCGAGCACGGCACGCCCGAGCAGCGCGAGCGCTGGCTCGAGCCGCTGCTCGAAGGGCCGCATCCGCTCCTGCTTCTCGATGACCGAGCCGGAGGTCTCCGGCTCCGACCCGACCCTGCTGCAGGCGCGCGCCGTGCGCGACGGCGACGAGTGGGTGATCGACGGCCACAAGTGGTTCACCTCGGGCGCGATGGGCGCCGAGCTGGCGATCGCGATGGTCGTCACCGACCCCGAGGCGCCGCCCTACAACCGGGCATCGATGATCTGCGTGCCGACCGACAACCCCGGCTTCGAGCTGGTCAGGCCGATCTCGGTGATGGGCCACGACAAGGGCCCCGGCCACTGCGAGATCCGCTACACCGAGTGCCGCGTGCCGGCCGACAGCCTGCTCGGCGAAGAGGGCAAGGGCTTCGCGATCGCCCAGGACCGGCTCGGGCCGGGGCGGATCCACCACTGCATGCGCGCGATCGGCACCGCCGAGCGCGCGCACGAGATGATGTGCCGGCGCGCCAACGAGCGCCAGGCCTTCGGCGGCCCGCTGGCCGACAAGCAGTTCGTGCAGGAGGCGATCGCGACCTCGCGGATGGAAATCGACCAGGCGCGGCTGCTGACGATGTACGCGGCCTGGAAGATGGACACCGAGGGCAAGCGCGCCGCCCGCCAGTCGATCTCGGCGATCAAGATCGTCGCCGCCAACATGGTGATGGAGGTGCTCGACCGGGCGATCCAGATCCACGGCTCGCTGGGGATGACCGACGACACCCCGCTCGCCGCGCTGTGGCGCTTCAGCCGCATGCTGCGCCTCGCCGACGGCCCCGACGAGGTCCACAAGATGGTCCTCGCCCGCCGCGAGCTCAACCGCTGGTCGAAGCGCGCCGAGGCCGAGGCATCGGGCGAACAGCCCGAGCCCAAGCACGCCCCCCGCCCGATCTGAGCCAATTCCCAATCTGAAGAGCATTCGCTCCCAGATTGTCGAGAGCGAAATCCCGATTTGTCAGGAGTGAAATCCCGATTTGTCCCACCCTGAGTTCACGATTGGCCCAAAAAAATAGAGATTATCAATTCTGATAATCTCATTTTATGCCTGAGGTAGAAGGTCGAGATCCGGGTTTCATCGCCCTTCTGGAGTCAGCCGCCCACCTCCAGCGCCTCGTGCCCGGCGCCGTTCTGGTCGGTGGCGCGGCGGCAATCCTCTATGCGGACCATCGTGAATCGCGCGATCACGACCACGTGGTGTCGGATCTGGCAGACCGGTTCGAGATGGTGCTTGAAGCGGTCGAGGAAGACGAAGGCTGGGCGACCAATCGAGTGACTCCGGGCAAGGTGATCCTCGGCAACCTCGACGGAATCGAAGCCGGGGTACGGCAGTTGATTCGTACGACCCCACTGGAGGTATCGGCGGTGGCGCTGCCCTCCGGAGACGAGGTGACGGTGCCCACCGTCGAGGAGACCCTACGGATCAAGGCGTTTCTCGTCGTGCGCCGCAACCAGACGCGTGACTACCTCGACCTGGCCGCGCTCGCAGAGAACGTCGGTATCGAGCGGGCCGCCGCGGTGCTGACGGGAATCGACGCCTACTACGCGGACCAAGCCGAGACGGAAGATGGAGTCTCCTCGCAGCTGGTGCGTCAGCTCTCCGATCCAAAGCCAAGCGACAGCGCGGTCACCGAACAGCTCGCCGATTACAGGCGCCTGCGGCAACGGTGGGCCGAGTGGGGCACCGTCACCGAAATGCTTGGCCAGGTCGCCGCCCGCATGGTGAGCCCGTGACCGGCCTTGCCTTTCGCAACGTCGACGCGTCTCCCGACGATCCGGTCGCCGAGTGGCCGGCCGAGGCCATCCAGACCGCGCTCGAGCGCGGCAGCCTCACCTACTGGCGCCGACTGGCCGAGGCGATCCGGGCGGAGCCATGGGGCCCGGTCGCCCGCCGGGTCGAGAACGTGCTCGCCTACTGCCGGCCCTATGGCGTCGCGAACGTGATGGAGCGGGTCATCGCGGATGCGCGTGAGGCGGCCGAGGCCGATGAGCGCCAGGCCGTCGCTGCCGAGATCAGCCGCCTGGTCGACGAATCCGGGCTGACCCGGGCGGACTTCGCATCGCAGATCGGCACGTCCGCCTCCCGACTCTCTACCTACGTCAACGGCAAGGTGACCCCGTCCGCGTCCTTGCTGGTGCGGATGAGGCGTCAACCGGTGGGAGCTTCACCCCCTTCGATCAACTCCAGAGGGCGCTGATCGGCACCGCCCAGAGCCGATCGCCCAGCGGAAGCGTGCGCTCGCCCGCATAGAGCAGGAAGCCACTGCGGAAGGCGTCCCCCCGCTCATCCCTCAGCGCCTGCATCGCTCGCCAATCGCGCGGCCCGAATGAGGCGGCCGCCTTCACCTCGATGCACGCGATCTCTCCGGTGCGGCTCTCCAGGACCAGGTCGACCTCCCGCCTTCCGCTGCGGTAGTGGAAGAGCCGCGTGTCGACCTGCGCCCAATCGGCGTGGCGGGCCACCTCCATGGCGACAAAGCTCTCCAGCGCCTTCCCGGTCACCTGATCGTCGCCCGAAAGGCGGGTGACGTCGGCGCCGAGCAGATGGCAAAGCAATCCGCTGTCCGCCACGTGGACCTTCGGAGTTCGCGCCTCCCGTGCGCCTATCCCCGGACGCCAACCCGGTATCCGCCGGATCAGAAAGGCCGCTTCGAGAAGGTCACAGTAGGCGCTGACCGTTCGGTGATCGAGGCCGAGACGCTGGGCGATGCTGCTGACGACGAAGAGGTTCGCCGACTGAGCCGCGATGAGCTGGAGCAGGCGGGGCATCTCTCGCAGCTTGTGGGCATCGCTGAGCTCACGAAGGTCACGCCCCAGCGCAGCCTCCAAATAGCTGGTGAACCATGCTTCGCGCCGGCGACCGGTGCGGCGCAGCACTGCCGGATAGCCGCCCCGCACGACACGCTCGACAAAGGCTCGGCGGCCTTTCGGGGCTTCCTGGACTCGCGCGGGCTCGTCCGCGAAAAGCGCGTCAACGATGCTCGCGGAGGACCCCTCTATCTCAGTTTGAGTGAGCGGCGAAAGGCGGATGATCTCCATCCGCCCGGTGAGCGCCTCGAACGTCCTGCGCGTGGCCAGCAGGTTCGCCGAGCCGGTGAGCAGGAACCGCCCAGGGCGGGTATCGCGATCCACCGCCGCCTTGATCTCCAGCAGAAGGTCGTTGCCACCGCGCTGAACCTCGTCGATGAATGCGGCCCCGTCGATCTCGGCCAGGGTTCCGGCCGGGTCGGCCAGAACCGCCTCCCGCGTTGCGCGCTCGTCGAGGTTGATCACCGCCGCGGGGAAGTCGCGGCTGACCATCTCAAGCGCGAGCGTGCTCTTGCCAACCTGCCTGGCGCCGACGACCACGACGACGCGAGTGTCGCCAAGGGCTTCAAGAATGGCCCGGCGCGCACGGCGCTCGATGATTCGGCTCATGCGTTGCAATTATGACATAACAAGCGTTGCAATACATACAATTTAGCCGTTGAAATTTCAACATCGCATTCCCGATCCGTCCCCGCCCCGCTCCCAATCTGTCCACATCCAGGCTGTGCTCCCGCGAGCTAAGGAGCCAATTAGCTAACTATCTAGCTAGGCTTGCTATCGTCTCGGCATGACCGAGATCGGCATGCACGAGGCGAAGACCAACCTCTCCAAGCTGGTCGCGCGTGTGGAAGGCGGCGAGGAGATCGTGATCACCCGCCGCGGCGAGCCGGCCGTGCGCCTGGTTGCCGAGCGGACCGGGGGCGGCTTCGCCTCCCTGGCCGGCGCCTGGCGGGGGCGGGTGAAGATCGGCGACGATTTCGACGAGCTGCCCGACGATCTCGCCGACTCGCTCGGCATGCGGCCCTGACGCTCCTGCTCGACACCGATGTGGTGCTCTGGTGGATGGCGGACGAACGAGAGCGCATCGGGGCGAGAGCGCGTAGAGCAATCGGGACAAGCGACGCGCAGGTCGTCGTCAGCGCGGTCAACGTCTGGGAGGTGGCGATCAAGCGGCGCCTGGGAAAGCTCGATGCCCCGCCGGACCTGCTCGCTCAGCTGGAACGCGCGGGGGTCGACCTGCTGCCGGTCACGGCACGGCACGGCGACCGCGTGGGCACACTCCCGATGCACCATCGCGACCCCTTCGACCGCCTGTTGATCGCACAGGCCGAAGTCGACGGATTGACGCTGGCCACCGGCGACACCGAGATCGCCAGATACGAGATCCAGACCCTCTGGTGAGATGCCGATCAGGGTCGTCGGATGCGCGTGAGGCGGCCGAGCGGATCGACCCGGCGGACGAGCGGGCCGTTGCGACGCTGAGCGGCTGAGCGCATAGAAAAGGGCCGGGCTTTCGCCCGGCCCTTACTAGCTGATTTGGATCCGACTTTTAGGGCGAGTGCAGCTTGGCGCAGATTGCCCACACGTAGAGGTCATCGGGAGTTGCGGAGCCGTTGACGGCACTTGCCTGCCAGGCAGTAGGCACGTTGTCAGCCGCCGGGATGGTGACCGTCTGGCCGCTGAATGCGGGACCGTTGTAGGTGACCCTGTTGTCGTCGTCCAATTCATCGAACCGGACCCCGCCGCTGATGACCTGGTGGTTAGCGGGACAAGCCACGTTGGCAAAGCCGCGAGCGCCGGCAGCAACGTTCGTCGTTTTGCGAGCGAGCACGATCTCGGAGCCTAGAAACTGGCTGGGCAGCTGGCCGTTGAGTTTTGCAGCACTCGGGACCTCGCCCAAGCTTGACTCTTTGACCTTGGCGCCGGTCACCTCGTCGTCACCGATCTTGTCGGTCAGCACCGACTCTTTGGCGAGCTTGCCGCTGGTCACGGCTTCGTCGGTGATCTTGTCGGTCAGGATCGAGCCGTTTGCGATCTTGTTCGCCGAGACGGCATTGTCGCGGAGGCGGTTGGTCGGGACGGCGTTTTTCGCCAGCTTGCCCGCCTTGACCGCTTCGGGAGCGAGTTTGCCGACCTTGACGGCGTTGCGTTTGATCTGCGCGGTGCCGACACTGTTCTTGCCGAGGCCGGCGGCGACCGCGGCGCCGCCGCCGAGGACGAGGAAGACTGCGAGGGACGACATCACGTTTGCGTACGTGAGCCGCTTGCGTACGTGCTTCAAGAGAGCTCTCCTTGTGAAGGGGTGGAGACATCGGACGAGTGGTCCCTCCAGCCCATTGGCAGGGGTGGGGTCCGACAATCACAGGTCGGGCACAGCCCGTCAAGCGCGCTGGACCGGTTTCGGGACTGATACCTTATTAGGTATCGTGCGATCGACGGACTCCCCCGAGATGCTGATTCGCCAGCTTCGCGTCGGCGCCGGGCTCTCGCAGCGTGCGCTCGCGCAGCGAGCCGCAACCTCACAGCCGGCGATCGCCCGCTACGAGCGCGGCATCGCAACCCCGTCCTGGGAGACGTTGCAGCGGCTGGCGGCGGCTTGCGGGTGGCGACTCGGCCTCGACCCGGTGCCCCTCCCCGACCCGGGCGACATCGAGCTCGCCGAGATCCTCCTCGGACTCAGCCCGATCGAGCGGCTGCGAGCGTTGAAACGCTATGCCCGGCTGCGCGAGATCGCGACGGCAAAGCCATGACCGAGCTCGACCCGGAGAAGCTTCTCCGCACTCTGGTCGACCGCGAGGTCGACTTCTGCGTGATCGGAGCGGCCGCCGCCTGGCTTCAGGGCAACCCGTCGGTGACGTTCGACCTCGATGTGATGCCGCGGCGGGAGCTCGAAAACGCGGATCGCCTGGCGGCGGCGCTGAACCGGTTGGGCGCCCGCCGTCGGGGCGCCGACAAGACGCTCGAGCTCGAGGGCGCCGACTTTCTCGGCTGGGAGACGCAGAGCTTCGACACCGACGCCGGCCCCATCGACGTCGTCCCCCACGCAGCCGCCATCGGGGCCTTCGAGGACGTGGCGACGGTCGAACTGGAGTTGGGCGACTTTTCCATCCGGGTGCTGACGATCGACGGGGTGATCGCCTCGAAGGAGAAGCTCGGCCGGCCCAAGGACACCGCCGCCCTTCCGGCGCTCTACGCGACCCGCGCGGCGCTGCGCAAGCGGCATTCGTAGCTGCGCCGAGCGCGCAGGCGTGCTCAGCCGCGTCGCTCGGCCGCGTCCGCGGCGTCGGCGAGGCGCTCCACCAGCTGGGCGAAGTACTCGACGCCGGCGTCGGCCTTGCCGTAGCCGCCGGCTTTGTAGCGGGCGTAGACGCCCTCGAGGATGATCGCCAGCTTCCAGTAGCCGAGGGCGACGAAGAAGTCGAGCTCGGCGAGGTCGCGGCCGGAGCGCTCGGCGTAGCGCTCGCGCAGCTCGGCGCGGCTGGGGAAGCCGGGGGCGAGGTTGGCGGGCTGGCCGAGCGCGATCGGCTCCTCTCCCTCGTTCGGCTCGGGCCAGTAGACCATCAAGAGGCCGACGTCGGCGAGCGGGTCGCCGAGCGTGCAGAGCTCCCAGTCGACGACCGCCGCAACCTCGCCGCCCGGGGTGAGGATCATGTTGTCGAGCCGGTAGTCGCCGTGCACGATCGTCGCCGGGCCCTGCTCGGGGATGCGCGCCTGCAGGCGCTCGTGGACGGCGTCGATCGCGGGCAGCTCGCGCGTCTTCGACTTCTCCCACTGGCCCTGCCAGCGGTGCAGCTGGCGGGCGACGTAGTCCTCCTTGCGGCCGAGGTCGCCGAGCCCGGCCGCATCGGGATCGACCGCGTGGATCGCGACCAGGGTGTCGGCGACGCGCTCGCCGATCGCCCGCCGGTCGCCCTCGTCGGGGAACTGGTCGGCCTCGGCCAGCCCGCGCAGGATCGGGCCCTCGACGAACTCCATCACGTAGAAGGGCGCGCCGTTGACGGCCTCGTCCTCGCAAAGCCCGACCACCGGCGCGACCGGCACCTCGGTCGGGCCCAGCGCCGCGACGACCTTGTGCTCGCGGGCCATGTCGTGCGCCGAGCCGAGCCGCTTACCGAGCGGCGGGCGGCGCAGCGCCCAGCGGCGGTCGGCGGCATCGCGCACGCGGTAGGTGAGGTTGGAGTGGCCGCCGGCGATGCGCTCGAAGGCGAGCGGAAGCTCGACCCCGTCGACCACCCGCTCGAACCAGGCCTCAACGCCGATTCGATCGATCCCCTCCGGCGCTTCGGCGCTGCCGTCGGGACTGCCTGTAGCCTCGTCGTCCATCGGCGCAAGAGCATATTCCCGAGGACGATTCCGGCTCAGCCCGTCACTTGCCAACCGGCTGACGATCGGCTTCGCGATCGCCTTTGCGGTGCTCACCGGAATGGCCGTGATCGGGGTGGCCCGCTTCCTGCAACAGCGCCAGGACTTCGAGAACGCGACCGCCCGCTCCTACCAACGTGAGATCGACGCGCGCAACCGCCTCGTCCGCGGGCGGAGCCCCGCCGCGGCGCGGGCCACGATCGTCGCCCAGCAGCGCCAGCGCCAGGTGCTGCGCGACGAAATCTCGGGCGAGACGCGCGACACCGCGCTGCTGGTCGGGGCCGGGCTGATCGCCGGGCTGACCGGGGCGGCGCTGCTCTTCACCGGCCTGATCGCCTCTATGCGCCGCCCGCTCGAGGACCTGGTCGACGCCTCGGGCCGGCTGGCCGGCGGCGACCTCGAGGCGCGGGTCGAAGTCGGCGGGCTGACGGAGACGGCGACGCTCGGCGGCGCCTTCAACGAGATGGCCGAGGAGCTGCAGCGCCGCGCCGGCGAACGCGATCAGCTCGAACGGATGAAAGACGAGTTCGTGCTCACCGCCTCGCACGAGCTGCGCAGCCCGCTGACCTCGGTCCAGGGCTTCGCCGAGCTGCTGCTGCTGGAGCGCGAGCGGCTCAGCCCGAAGCAGGCCGAGACGGCCGAAGTGATCCTCGACAACACGCGCCACCTGGTCCGCCTGCTCAACGACCTGCTCGACCTCGCCCGCAGCGACGCCGGGCGATTGGCGATCAGGCCGGAGCCGACCGACGCGGCCGGGTTGATCGAGGACGCCGTGCGCACGATGCGGGCCCAGATCGATGCCCGCGGCCAGGCGCTTTCGCTGGAGATCGAGCCCGGCCTGCCGCAGATCGAGGCCGACGGAGACCGGATTCGCCAAGTTCTGGTGAACCTGCTCACAAATGCGAACGAGTACTGCTCAGAAGGTGCGAATATCGGGGTGGAGGCGCGCCGCGCCGATGCCGAAGTTGAGATTGACGTGATCGACGACGGCCCCGGCATCCCCGCGCAGCAGCTCGAGCACATCTTCGAGCGCTTCACCCGCGGCGACGCCGGCGAGACGCAGCGCGTCGGCGGCACCGGCCTCGGCCTGGCGATCTCGAAATCGCTGATCGAGCTGCACGGCGGCCGGATCGAGGCCGAATCGACTCTGGGCCGGGGCTCCACCTTCCGCCTCCGCATTCCGGCGATCGCGTCGTCCGAGGGAACCGGGCCCCAACCGGCGCCGGCAGGGGCAAGCTGATGGCAAAGATCCTCGTCGCCGACGACTCCGAGACGATCCTCCTGCTCCTGCGCACGCGCCTGGAGATGGAGGGCCACGAGGTAGAGACCGCAATCGACGGCCAAGAGGTCGTCGACAACGTGGCCGCCGGGGACCCACCGGACGTCCTCCTGCTCGACGCGATGATGCCGAAGAAGTCGGGCATAGACGCCCTCCGCGAGCTGCGCGACGGCGGATTCGACACCCCCGCCGTCATAGTCAGCGCCCACACCGAAGGCGGCAACGGCGGCGACCACGCCGGCCTCGACATCGCCGCCTACATCAGCAAGCCGATCGACTTCGACGCCCTCTTCGCAAAGATCACCGAGCTGACCGCTGGTTGAGCCGGCCCGTCAGCGCCACAGCCGGTCGACGGGCAGCGCGTAGAGCCGCTCGTCATGGCGCCTGCCGTAGCGCCCGAGGTGGAGCACGACCCCACCCAGGAACCTCTCCCCGAGCGCGTCGCGCAGCTTGCGCAACCCGCGGAAACTTGAGCTTGAGGTCGCTTCGCCGGCCTTGATCTCGACCCCGGCGACTGCGCCGTCCGACCGTTCGAGGACGAGATCGACCTCATCGCCGTCATGAGTCCGCCAGTGGCCGGTTGTCACACGGTCGTCGATCCAGCTGATCTGCTTCATCAGCTCCCCCACGCAGAAGGTCTCCAGCAGATAGCCGAGCTGCGTCATCGCCTGAGGCCGGGCGGCAGCGAGCCGGCCCTCATCGACTCCCAGCATGCGTCCGGCCACCCCGGAGTCGACGAGATGCAGCTTAGGCTTCGCCGAGACGCGCGCACGCAACGTCGTCCCCCAGGCGGGAAGGCGGTGGATGAGGAACGCCGCTTCGAGCAGCCTCACGTACTCCTCGGCGGTGGAGCCGTCGATGCCGAGATCGGCGGCTGCGCGCGCCACGTTCAGCACCTGAGCGCTCTGACTTGCCAGCCGCATGAGCAGCTGCGGCATCTTCTCTCGCTGACGGATGCGGGAGAGCTCGATCACATCGCGCTCGACGACGAGCTGCACGTAGTCGTCGAACCACCTGCCCCTGCTCGCCCGCCGCCGCGCCACAGCGAGTGGCAGACCGCCGCGAAGGATGCGGGCCACATAGTCTTGGCGAGAGGTCTTGGATTGAGTCCCGGGGTCGACGAGGCGCGCCGGATCATCCAGCAGCTGCTCCACAAAGCGCTCCTCAACCCCATCGATCTCACCTTGGGACAGCGGCCAGAGGGCGGCAATGTGCAGGCGTCCGGTCAACGACTGGGCCGCAGCCGGCAGACTCGAGTAGCGCGTCGATCCGGTGAGGACAAAGCGGCCAGGCTCGAGATTGCGGTTCAACTCCGCCTTGATCGCATCTAGCAATGGCGGGAAATGCTGGTACTCGTCGATGAAGACCGGCGCCTCGCCGGACACGTAGGCCGAGAGGTTGCCTTCAACCGAGACCCTCGTTTCCCGGTCGTCGAGGTCGACCACGGTCCGGCCCGCGACATCGGCCAGCGCGCGCATCATCGTCGACTTGCCGACGGTGCGTGGGCCATGCACTGCGATCACCGGCTCGTCGCGCAGCAGAGATTCGATGACCGGCTGTAGGCGGCGCTTCAGGGAGGCCCCGGTGTCCACCTCTCCATTCTTGCACGAATCCTAGAAATGGAGGACCGTGAAGACCGTAAATGGAGGGGTGTAAATCCCGTTTTTGGAGGGGGAAGGGTACCGACTTTGGAGAGGACGCTCAGCTCTTCGCGATCTCCAGCCGGATCTCCTTGCCCTTCAGCTTCGTCCCGTCGAGGAACTCGACCGTGCGGTCGGCCTTGTCGGGATCGACCTCGACGAATGAGAAGCGGTGCAGGACGCGGACGTCGTGGATCGCCTCCTCGGGCAGCACTGCGCCCTCGCGCAGCGCCCAGCGCAGATCCTCCTCGTCGATGCCGCTGCGCTCGCCACGGTTGACGAACAGCTTGACCGTGTCGCCGTCGCCGTCCTTCGTCGTCGGCCCCTCGGTCTTCTCCTCGGCAGTCTTCTCCTCGGCGGGCTCCTCTTCAGCCCCTTCGGCGGGCTTCTCTTCGGCGGGCTTCTTCTCGGCGACCGCCTTCGCGCGCTCGCGGCGGCGCGGGCGCGGAGCGTGTTCGATCCGCTCCTCGGGGCTCTCCCACTCGCCGATCGAGGTCTTCACATCGCGCTCGATCCGGTCGATCTCCTCACGCTGGGCCGGCGTGACGAAGGTGATCGCACGGCCGGTGCGACCGACCCGGCCGGTGCGGCCGATGCGGTGCACGTAGACCTCCGAGGAGGCGGGGACGTCGAAGTTGATCACGTGGGTGACGTGCTCGATGTCGAGCCCGCGGGCGGCGATGTCGGTCGCGACCAGCAGCCGCACGCGGTGGTCCTTGAAGGCGATCATCACGCCGTCGCGTGAGCCCTGGCTCATGTCGCCGTGCAGCGCCTTCACGTCGAGGCCCTTGTCCTTGAGCGTCTTTTCCAGCTTCGAGGCGCCGATTTTTGTCCGGCAGAAGATGATCGCCTGCTCCGGTTCCTCGGTCTTCAGCAGCTCGATCAGGCGAGTCGCCTTCTCCTTGGCCGGGACCTCGACGAAGGCCTGCGCGATCGCGTCGACCGTGAGCTTTTTGGGCGTGATTTTGATCGTCGTCGGGTCGTACATGTAGCTCTCGGCGAGTCGTTTGACCGGCGGCGGCATCGTCGCCGAGAAGAGTGCCGTCTGGCGCCCGCTGGGGCACATCCGCAGGATCTTCTCGACGTCCTCGATGAAGCCCAGGTCGAGCATCTCGTCAGCCTCGTCGAGGACGACGTAGCGGGCCGCGGTGAGGACCAGCGAGCGCCGCGACATCAGGTCCATCATGCGGCCGACCGTGGCGACGACGACGTGGGCGCCGGCGCGCAGCTGCGACTGCTGGGATTTGATCGGCGCGCCGCCGAAGACGGCGACGATGTTGACATCGAGGTGCTCGGCATAGGCGCGCAGCGCCTGCGTCACCTGGATGCAGAGCTCGCGGGTCGGGGTGAGGACGATTGCCTGCACCTCGCCGTCAGCGGGGTCGATGTACTGCAGCAGGGGCAGGCCGAAGGCGGCGGTCTTGCCGGTGCCGGTCTGCGCCTGGCCGATCACGTCGTGGCCGGTGAGCAGCTCCGGGATCGCCTTCTCCTGGATCGGGCTGGGCTCCTGGTAGCCGAGCTCATCGAGCGCCTGCTGGATCTCCGGCGCAAGCCCCAACTCCTTGAAGGGAATCATTTGGACGGATCCAGGAGGAGCTTGCCGGTGGTGCGGCGGGCGATCAGGTCTTCGTGGGCGCGGCGGGCTTCCGAGAGTGGGTAGACCTCGGCGACATTGACCTCGAGCTCGCCCGCGCCGACCGCCTCGAACAGCTCGGTGATCATCGGGCCGGCCTCGGCTGGGCGCATCAGCAGGTGGACGAGCCAGAAGCCGATCACGGCCTTGGAGCCGCGCAGCAGCCGGGCGGTCGAGACCTCGCGCTGTTCGCGCGAGGCGATGCCGAAGACCACCATGCGGCCGAGCGGCGCCAGCGCCGAGAGCTCGGCGTCGAAGGCATCGCCGCCGCTCATGTGCAGGACGGCGTCGACCCGCTCGCCGCCGTTGGCCTCGAGGATCGCCGCCTTGAGATCGTCGCTGCGCGAGTCGACCGTGGCGTCGGCGCCGAGACGCTCGACCAGCTGACGCTTCTCCTCGCTCGAGGCAAGGCCGATCACCTTCGCCCCGGCGCGCTTGCCGAGCTGAACGGCGAGCGAGCCTGTGCCGCCGGCCGCCGCCTCGATCAACAACGTCTCGCCGGGCTCGATCCGGGCGCAACGGCGGACAAGCGCAAGCGCGGTCAGGCCCTGCAGCAGTACGCCGGCGGCGCGATCGTCGTCGACCTCGTCCGGAACCGGGATCAGCATCGGCTCGGGCACGACGACCTTCTCGGCATAGCCACCAGTGGCAAGCAGGGCCGCCACACGGCGGCCGTCGGGCGTACGCCCGCTCACCTCGCCGCCCGGCACCAGAGGCAGCGCCTGGTCGGCCAGGTAGTCGTTTCGGGTCGCGTGGGTGTCGGCGAAGTTGATCCCGCTGCGGGCGACCTCGACCAAGACCTCGCCCTCACCGGGCTCGGGGTCTGGCAACTCGACCGGCAGCAGCATCTCCGGCCCGCCGAACTCCTCGATCTGAATAGCTCGCATCGCCCGCACACTACTGGCAACCCGGCCCGCCGGAGGTGCCTCGACCTGAGTACCCATATGGGCACCGAACTTGAGGCACGTCGGCCGGCGGCCGTCAGCCAGACGCGGGCGTCAGCGGCAATGGCAGGTGGCGACGCAGCCAGGGGGTGAGAGTGCGGGCGAAGGTGGCGCTCATGTGGTAGGTGTCGCGATAGACGAGCACCCGTCCCATCACCGAGGGGCAGCGGTGGCGCGGGCAGAGGACGCCGGCCGGGTCGATCAGCCTCGCGCCCTTGACCTTGGCGGCGCCGAAGGCGTCGAAGGCCCGGTCGCGCCTGCGCCGCGAGAAGAAGGTGCAGTTGCGCAGGTTGTTGCGATTCTGGGAGACGCATTCGGGGGGGTTGAACGGGGCCAGCATCTGGTCGCGGATGACGACGACCTGCGAGCCGGAGCGGACCAGGCGCCGCAGCATCCGTGCGAAACCGGCGATCAGCACGCCCTCGCTGGCGCGGCGGTTGAGGCGCTGGCCCTTATGGACGACCTGGTAGCGCCGCCCGGTCGAGTTGCTGACGACGACCAGGTCGGGCTGCTCCTCGCGGATGATCCGACGCATCGCCTTGTTGCGCCAGACGTTGCAGGGCCGTTCGTACTGGACCATGCCGACGACGCATCCGGCCTTGACCATGCCGACCAGGCGCCAATCGCGGCTTTCCGCCAGCTGCATCAGCGGCGGGAACCACTGCAGCGCGTGCGAGTCGCCGAAGGCGACGACGGTCGTCTCCGAGTCGGGGTTGCCATAGGCGCATTCGGGCGAGTCGGTGTCCTCGTGCAAGAGCACACAGCCATCGTCGAAGAGCGGGCCCTTGTCGGTCGGCGCGTCGACCGGGTTCGGCCGCAGGGCTTCGACCGTGCGCAGCTGCGGGTTGCGCGGGCCGACGGCCTGGGCGCCTTTGGCAATTTCGGGCGAAGCGGTCGGCAGCGGCGGGTTCGACGCCTGCAGGCCGACCGCGAGCAGCACCGCGGCGACGGTGCAGGCGCCGCCGAGGGCGAGCGCCCGGGTCGGCCGGCGGCCGAGCGAGCGAGAGTGGCGGAAGGGCTCCTCGATCGCGTAGTGGCTGAGGATCGCCGGCACGCCGGCAGCGAGGGTCACGAGCGCCAGCGCCGGAGCGCCGAGCTCGCCCCAGATAGCGCCGGCGAAGATGATCACCGGCCAGTGCCAGAGGTACCAGGCATAGGAGATCTTGCCCAGGTACTGGAGCGGCGCGCGGGTCAGCAGGCCGGTCGGGCGCGAGACGACGTGCGCGGTGCCGGCGACGATGATCGCGATCGTCGCCCCGACCGGCAGCAGCGCCCGCCAGCCCGGGTACGGCGTGGCGCCCGTGAAGGCGAGCGTGGTCGCGACGAGGATCGCCAGCCCGGCGGCGGCGAGCGTCGCCGAGAGCACCCGCGGCAGGCGCAACCCGGCCGGCAGGACGAGGGCGAGGACGCCGCCGGCGGCGAGCTCCCAGATCCTGGTCAGGGTGGAGAAGTAGGCGCTGCGGGGATCGCCCGGGGTGAACTGGATGCTGTAGAGGAGCGAGAAGATCGCCACCGGCACGACGAGGAAGGCGATCGTGCGGCGGATGCTGAGGCCGAGCCGGTGGGCGGCGAGCGTGCCGAGCCCCAGGGTCAGCGGCCAGAGCAGGTAGAACTGCTCCTCGACCGAGAGCGACCAGTAGTGCTGGACCGGGCTGGTCAGCGTCTCGCCGAAAGCGAAGTAGTCGACCGATTCGGCGATGAAGTGCCAGTTGACCACGTATAGAGCGGCGCCGAGCACGTCACCCGAGACCTGCTGATTCTGCGCCGGGGAGAGCAGCAGCGCCGAGCCGACCACGGTGAAGCCGAGCACGGTGACCGCCAGCGGCAGCAATCGCTTGGCGCGGCGCGCGTAGAAGCGGGAGATCGAGACCGACCCCTTGCGGTCGAGCTCGTGCAGGATCAGGCCGGTGATCAGGAAACCGGAGAGGACATAGAAGACATCGAGCCCGACGTAGCCGCCGGCGAAGCCGGGCAGCCCCGCATGGCAGGCCAAGACCAGGACCAGCGCGAAGCCGCGCACGCCCTGGATGTCGAGGCGAAAGCCCTTGCGGGTCTGTGCCCCCGAGACGAGTCGTTCCCTTGCCACGTCTCTACGATGCCCTTAACGACAGCACTGAAACCTGCAACACGAAAAAAAGGAGAAGTTGTGTCGCTGACCGTAGTCGGATCGATTGCCTTCGATGCCGTCAAGAGCCCCTTTGGAGAGCGGAAAAAGATGTTGGGAGGCGCCGCCGTGCACTTCTCACTCGCCGCCAGCTTCTTCACCGATGTGCGCCCCGTGGGGCCGGTGGGCGACGACTTCGGCGCCGACGAGTTCGCGATCCTCGAGGGGCGCGGCGTGCAGACCGGCGACATCGAGCGGGTCCCGGGCGGGCAGTCCTTCTTCTGGCGCGGCCGCTACGAGTACGACCTCAACGTCGCCCACACCGAGGACACGCAGCTCGGCGTCTTCGGCGATTTCGAGCCGAAGCTCTCAGATGAGGCAAAGGCGGCCGACACGCTCTTCCTCGCCAACATCCAGCCCGACCTGCAGCGCCAGGTCAGCGTCCAGTGCGACGCCGCCGGCTTCAGCGCCCTGGACTCGATGAACCTCTGGATCGATACCGCCAAGGACTCGCTGCTGGCGGCGATCGCCGAGGTCGATTGCCTGGTCCTCAACGACGCCGAGATCCGCCAGCTGACCGGCGAGTCGAACCTCGCCCGCGCCGCCCGCGCGGTGATGGGCCACGGCCCGCGCGCCGTCGTCGCCAAGCAGGGCGAGTACGGCGCCGCCCTGTTCACCGAGGACGACAAGTTCTTCGCCCTGCCCGGCTTCCCGCTGGAGGACGTGCGCGACCCGACCGGGGCCGGCGACAGCTTCGCCGGCGGCTTCCTCGGCTACCTCGACAGCCACGACGGCGAGCTCGACGAGGGCTGCCTGCGGCGGGCGATGGGCTACGGCACCGTGCTCGCCTCGTTCAACGTCGAGGAGTTCGGCACCGAGCGGGTCGCGCGGCTGACCCGCGAGGAGGTCGACGAGCGCTTCGAGGCGCTGCACGAGATGACCCAGTTCGAGCCGTTGCCGGTCCGTTAACGAGCCGGAACGCGCAAGCTGCGAAAATGCCCGCCGCATGGCCGCCGACTCGCTGACCGTCACCGACAACCGCACCGGGCAGACCTATGAGCTGCCGATCGCCGACGGCACGATCCGCGCGATGGACCTGCGCCAGATCAAAGTCGACGAGGACGAATTCGGGATGCTGTCCTACGACCCGGCGTTCACCAACACGGCCTCGTGCCGCTCGGCGATCACCTACATCGACGGCGAGGCGGGCATCCTCGAACACCGCGGCTACTCGATCGAGCAGCTCTGCGAGCGCTCCAGCTTCCTCGAGGTCGCCTACATGCTGATCTTCGGCGAGCTGCCGACCGGGCCACAGCTCGAGCGCTGGACCCACGACGTCATCCACCACACCTTCGTCCACGAGGACCTCAAGCAGTTCTTCCAGGGCTTCCGCTATGACGCCCACCCGATGGGGATGCTGCTGGCCGGGGTCGGCGCGCTCTCGACCTTCTACCCCAACGCCAAGCGCACCGAAGACCCTGAAGAGCGCTACATGGCGGCAGTGCGGCTGATCGCGAAGGTGCCGACCCTGGCCGCCTTCTCCTACCGCCACAACCGCGGCCTGCCCTACGTCTACCCCGACAACGAGCTCAACTATGCCGAGAACTTCCTCTCGATGATGTTCAAGATGACCGAAGCGCGGCACATCCCGAAGGAAAGCCTCTCGAAGGCGCTCGACGTGCTCTTCATCCTGCACGCCGACCACGAACAGAACTGCTCGACCAACGCCGTGCGCGGCGTCGGCTCCTCCGATGTCGACCCCTACTCGGCGGTCGCGGCGGGCGTCGCGGCGCTCTACGGGCCGCTGCACGGCGGCGCCAACGAGGCGGTGCTGCGGATGCTGCGCAAGATCGGCTCGGTCGACAACATCCCCGGCTTCCTCGCCCGGGTCAGAGAGGGCGAAGAGAAACTGATGGGCTTCGGCCACCGCGTCTACAAGAACTACGACCCGCGGGCGAAAATCATCCAGCAGCACATGGACGAGGTCTTCGAGGCGACCGAGTACAACCCGTTGGTCGAGATCGCCCGCGAGCTGGAGAAGCAGGCGCTCGACGACGAGTACTTCACCGCGCGCAAGCTCTACCCCAACGTCGACTACTACTCGGGGATTATCTACGAGGCGCTCGGCGTGCCGACCGAGATGTTCACCGTGATCTTTGCGATCCCGCGCACCGCCGGCTGGGTCGCGCAGTGGATGGAGATGAAGGACGACTCGGAGCAGAAAATCGCGCGGCCGCGGCAGATCTACACCGGCGAGCGCGAGCGCGCCTACGTCGCGGTCGACGATCGCGACGGGCCGGAGAAAATTGTCGGGCCGCCGGCGCGGCGGCCGAAACGGCCGCGGCGCGGGGCGTAGGCGCGGGATCGGGGGACCCTCCCCCGGAGGCCGTCGCGCAGCTGATCCCGGTCAAGGGTTCAGGCGTGGTTCCATGAGCCTCCGGGGGAGGGTCCCCCGGTCCCTTACTCTGCGCTCCGATGGGCGCGTGGAAGCTGACGATCAGACACGGATCCGACGTGGGGCATGAAAGCTTCGATGAGCTGGACGATGCGGTTGCGCGGATGCGGGAGCTGGCGATGGATATTCGGGCGCGAGGGGCCGGTGAAGGAAGTGTCGGCGCTGCGGGACTTCGGGCCCGAGCAGCAGGTTCACGCGCGGCTGCAGATCAGTGGCCGGGGCTGGCTGCGCAAGCCGGTCGCCGGGGTCGACGTGCGTGGCGACGGCACGTTCATGCCGTTCAGCGGCGGCGTCGCCCGCGAGGAGCTCGACCCGAGCGCCTACGACTCGCCGTTCGACCTCGTCCGCGAGACTCTCGGGGCGCGTAAGTGACGGTATGCGTAACTAAGGTGCCCGAGATGAGTGAGACCGAGATCCCCAAAGGCAGCTACGCGGCCGGGCGGCGGGTGAAGCTGCCGGCCGGCGCCGAAGCGCCCTACGTCGTCTTCGTCAACGGCGTCGAGCAGAGCGAGGAAGCCGACTACGACGTCCGCGCCGGCGAGCTCGTCTTCCGCCGCGAGATCGTCAAGGAGAAGGTCGGCACCGGCCGCTGGCTGGCGATGTACCTCGGCCTCTTCGGCACCTACCGCAAGAACGAGACGATCGACCTGCAGTTCCAGCGGGGCGGCAAGACCGAGCTGCTCTCCGACCTGCCGGTCAGTTGAACACGTAGAGCAGGGCGAAAGCCGTGACGACGTAGACGGCGCCGGCGGCGATCATGCCCTGGTCTTTGGAGACCATGGCGGCGATCGAGCGGTCATCGGCGCGGTCGTAGATCAGGTAGAGGTAGCGGAAGATGCCGTAGAGGACGGGTGGGATCGTCCACATCATCTCGTTGCCGATCAGCGGCGAGTCGACGGCGTAGATCGAGTAGCTGATCACGGTGCCGGTGGTGACCAGGGCGACCATCTGGTCGAGGAACGGCAGCGAGTAGTGCTCCAGCACCGGGCGGCTGCTGGTCCCCTCGTGCAGCTCCGAGACGGCCTCCTGGCGGCGCTTGGTGAAGCCGAGGAAGAGCGCGATCATGCCGGTGCAGAGCAGCAGCCATTCGGAAGCGTGGACATCGACCGCGCTGGCGCCGGCGGCGACGCGAAGGATGAAGAGGCCGCCGAGCGTCATCACGTCGACGATCACGACCTGCTTGAGGCCGAGGCTGTAGGCGACCTGGGCGACGCCGTAGCCGATCACCATCAGGCCGACCTCCCAGTTGACCGTGGCGAAGGCGAGCGCAATCGCGCCGAGCGCCAGCAGCGGCGCGATCGTTTTCGCCGCCCCCTCCGAGAGCTCGCCGGCCGCGATCGGGCGGAAGCGCTTCTTCGGGTGCTTGCGGTCGAGCTCGACGTCCAGCAGGTCGTTGAGGTAGTAGCCGGCGCTCGAGATCGCGCAGAAGGAGATGAAGGCGAGCGTCGCCTCGGCGATCGCGCCGGCGTCGTTGAACTTGCCGCCGAAGAGCAGGCCGGCGAACACGAAGAGGTTCTTGATCCACTCCTGCGGCCGCCCGGTCTTGATCGCGGCCCGCAGCGGCGAGCGCCGCGGCCTGGCGTGATCGCCGGGCGCGGGCTCGGGCTGGATCGTCGGATGCTCTGAGGTGATCGTGTCCATCGTGGTCGCGGGAGGGTAGCGCTCAGCCCGGTAAGCACACCGTGAATCGCGCTCCCCGGGCGGGGAGATTCTCCACCTCGACGCTCCCCCCCATCGCTTCACTCAGCTCGCGCACGATCGCCAGGCCGAGACCGGCGCCCTCGGGCGAGCCACGTCCGGCCTGGGCGCGAAGGTGGAAGCGCTCGAAGGCACGCGGGATCTCCTCCGGCGGGATGCCGGGCCCCTCGTCACTGACCCGGACCTCGCCCACCGCAGCGGCGAGGGTCACCGTGGCGCCCTCGGGGCTGACCCGGATCGCGTTCTCGAGCAGGTTGGAGACGACCTGCAGGACGCGGCCGTGGTCGGCGGTGGCGGACGCCGGGCCGCCCTCGACCGCGACAGCCACGCCGGCCGCCGCGGCCTGCGGCCGCAGGCGTTCCTCGGCCTCGCGCGCAACCGCCGCCAGGTCGACGGGCTCGCTGCGCACCTCCATCACGCCCTGACGCAGCCGCGCCAGGGCCAGCAGATCGCCGACCAGCCGCTCCAGTCGCTGCGCCTCGCGACCGACCACCGCGGCGGCCTCGCGCGGCTCGACCGTGCCGTCCTCGATTCCCTCGGCGTAGCCCCGGATCGAGGTCAGCGGGGTACGCAGATCGTGGGAGACCGAGAGCAGCACGGCGCGCTCGGCTTCGCGGGCGAGTGCGAGCTGCCCGGCCATCTCGTTGAACGACTCGGCGAGGTCGTCGAGCTCCGCGGTGCCCACCGCCGGCACCGGCTCAGGGGTGCCGCCCTCGGCCAGCTCGCCCGCCGCTGCCCCGAGGCGGCGCAACGGTCGCGTCGTCCGCCGCGCCAGCTCGGCGGCGACCGCAGCAGCGACCAGCGCCGCGACCCCGCTGGCGATCAGCAGCGCTGCGAGGTAGCGGCGGAAGTCGCCGCCGAGCACGTCGACCGGTGGCGCGAGAGGTGGTGGCGGGGGGCGCAGGCCGGCTTCTGGCGGGGGGCGCGACTGGATGCGCTCCCGGCGCTGTTCGGCGGCATTGCTGCGCAGGGTCTGCTGTACGGCGTCGCGGGTGAGCACGATCCCGAGCGCCAGCGAGGCGCCGACGGCGAGCAGGACGACGCCGAGAATCGCGACGAAGAGCCGCGCGCGCAGCGTGCGCATCAGGCAAGGACCTTGTAGCCGGCGCCGCGCACGGTCTGGACCAGGTCCGGACGGCCGAGCTTGGCGCGCAGCTGGGCGACGTGGACGTCGACGGTGCGGGTGCCGCCGGCGAACTCGCCGCCCCAGACCAACTCCAGCAGCCGGTCGCGGCTGAGCACGACCCCCGGGTGGGCGAGCAGCGCCGCCAGCAGGTCGAACTCGCGGCCGGTCAGCTCGACCGGCGCGCCGCCGACCGTGACGGCGCGGGCGGCACGATCGAGCTCGATGTCTCCTGCGATCAGCGGGCCGTCGGCGGCTGCCTCGCCGCCACTCCCGGTGCGGCGCAGGATCGCCTTCACCCGGGCGACGAGCTCGCGCGGGGAAAAGGGCTTGGTCACGTAGTCGTCGGCCCCGGCTTCGAGGCCGGAGACGCGGTCGACCTCGTCGTCGCGGGCGCTGAGGATCAGGATCGGAACGCCGGTCCGGGCGCGCAGCCGCCGGCAGACCTCGAAGCCGTCGATTCCCGGCAGCCCGATGTCGAGCACGACGAGGCGGACCGGGTGGCGGGCGAGCTCCTCCAGCGCCTGCTCGCCGCTGCGAGCCCAGACGACGCCGAACCCGTCGCGCTTGAGATAGGCGCGAACGAGATCGGCGATCGCCTGCTCGTCCTCCACTACGAGGATGACTCCCTTCACACCGGTCCCCTGTCTCATAACGTCAGGCCGGAAATGACGGCCCCAGATCGCCGCCATACCGCGTCCTCAGTCGCCCGAATAGCGCTGCTATTCGGGCTCCCTGCGTCCTTGTCTGGCGGCGCCTGGACCTCGTCATTTCTCGACCAACGTTACGAGACATTGGACTAGCCTTGCATCTGCGGCGGCCCGCCTGGCGGCGGCATCTTGCCGTGCTTGGGCGGCACCGCGACGGTCTTCGCCGCCTCGCCCTTCGGCCCGGCGACGATGACGTTCTGCCCCTGCTTCAGCGAGCTGACCGCCCTGCCCCTGCTGCGGGGACCGGCGAGCAGCTTGGTATCGCCGTCGATCTCGCGCGTCACCTCGCTGCCGTCGTTCTCCTCGATCGTAATCGAGCTGTCGCCGGCGCTGACGACCTTGCCGGCGTCGAGGCGGATCGTCTCGGACTCGCCGTCGCGCTGCACGTTGAGCTCGCCGTTGGTCAGGTCCTTGCCGACTTTGCCCAGCGGGCCGCCCGGGGGCGGCGGCAGCATCCGTTTGCCGCTCTGCTGCTTTCCGTTCTGGCTCTTGCCGCCGTTGCCGCCGCCGTTCTGGGCGAAGGCGACACCGGCCACCACGAGCGCCGCGATCAGGCCCGTCGTGGCGACGGTCCGTGCGCGGTTCTGCAGTGACTTGAACATCTTGGAACCTCCTGTCGAGTGATTGGGACAGGTCGCATCCTCGATGTCGCACGTACGGCGGCGGTCAGGCCTGTGTAAGAGACATGTAAGGCGGTCGGGGTGGGTTGGGGGTGTCCTCCCCCGCGCTGCCTTTTTCGCCTCGCGCCATGAATCTCTCGCTGAGTGGTTAGTGCGAAAAAGAGACCGCCGCGCGCGGGACGACACCCCCAACCCACCTTCACCGGCCCCTTTTAAGGGTCGATCAGGACGCCTGGGTTGAGGATCGCCGCCGGGTCCAGCTCCTCCTTAGCTGCCTTTAACGCGGCGGCGAAGGGGGCTGGGCGCTGGCGGTCGTACCAGGGGCGATGATCGCGGCCGACGGCGTGGTGGTGGGTGATCGTGCCGCCGCCCTCGATCACCGCCTCGGCCGCGGCGGCCTTGATCTCGTCCCACTGCTCGACCTCGCCGCCGCGCACCGCCGGCGCCATGATCGTGAAGTAGGGCGCCGGGCCGTCCGGGTAGACGTGGGTGAAGCGGCAGCTGACCCGCGGCGCCCCGTGCCCATCGGCGGGTGCGTCGCAGACCTCGGCGACCTTTGCCCGCACCGCGTCGATCGCGGTCGCGTGGAAGTCCTCGAAGCGGTCCCAGGTGATCGCCGTCTCGAAGGTCTCCGAGAGCACCCCGCAGGCGACGAACGTGTCGCGCAGGTAGGGGGCGAGCAGGAATGCCGAGCGCCAGGCCCCCACCGAGCCCTCGCCGCGATCGCCGGCGGGCCGATCGGAGGGCCCTGAGCTCGCCTCTCGGCCCGTCGGCCCCTGCAAGCTGGTAGCGCCTGGCGCGCCGCCGTGCTCGCGGGCGATCGCGAGAGCCAGGTTCATCGGGGCGTCGACCGGGTGATGAGCGGACTCGAAGCCGAGCACGAGCAGGCACTTCTCGCCCGAGCCGGCGCCGGTCATTCCGGCCTCGGTCGCGTCGAGCAGGCGGCAGTTGCTCGGGTACAAACCGGACTGCGAGAGCTCGCGCACCGCGCCGGCCGCAGCGAGAAAGTCATCGAACTCGACCCCGCAGGAGGCCTTGAACTCGGGACGCGGGCGCACCCGCATCCAGGCCTCGCCGATCACGCCGAGGATCCCCTCCGAGCCGATCAGCGCCCGGTCGGGCGAGGGCCCGGCCCCCGAGCCCGGCAGCCGCCGGCTCTCCCAGAGCCCGCGCGGTGTGATCGCCCGCACCGACTCGACCAGGTCGTCGACGTGGGTGTAGAGGGTCGCGAAGTGGCCGCCGGCCCGGGTGGCGATCCAGCCACCCAGGGTCGAGTACTCAAACGACTGCGGGAAGTGGCGCAGGGTCAGCCCGTGCTCGCGCAGCTGCTCCTCGAGCACCGGCCCGGTCACCCCGGCCTGGATCCGCGCCGCCATCGACTCCGGGTCGACTTCCAGCACCCGGTTCAGCCGCCGCAGGTCGAGCGAGACGAACGGCCTGTCGCCCAACCGCCCCTCGACCCCGCCGACCACCGAGGTCCCTCCCCCGAACGGCACCACGGCCGCCCCCTCGGCCTCAGACCAGGAGAGCACCGCCTCAATCTCCGACTCGTCCCTTGGCTGCGCCACCAGGTCGGGCGGGTTCTCGAACTCCCCCCGAAACCCCCGCACAACATCCCGATACGCCTTCCCCAGCGCCCGACTCACTCGGTCGTACTTCTCATCCGTGAACAGATCCCCAAACCCACTCGGCGCCTTCAACCGAGGCTTGCGCACCTCAACGGCATCGAGCGCAACGGCCTCCTCCGGCTCCCCACCGAACCCAAACCGCTCCCGAATCCCGGCCGCCGCCTCTCCAAGCTCCTTCCCAGAGGGCGCCTGATCCTCATACCCCCACCCCCAATGCTTCAGCCGTCTCTCACTCATGCAAAGCGCTCCGACGTAGGGGGACGGGTGCCCCTGCCAGGAGGCTCGAGGACCCGCCTCCCAAAATGCCACCGACGATCCAGCTGCGCGACGGCCTCATGGCAGGGGCACCCGTCCCCCTACCAGTGCACGCCTTTCATCAGGTGCGCGAACGCAACAGCCTCCGTGGTGGGCGGCCGATCGGGCGCCTCGTCCTTGGTCCCCTTCGCCGCCTGCGACTCCGGAAACAGCTTGTAGGCGGTGTTGAGGATTTTGTCGCTGACCGTGGGCGCGACCGCGTAGAGCAGCTCGCCGAAGGTGCCGAGCCGGGTCGCGACCTTCTTCGGCCTGCCGACCATCGCGCCGGCGATCATCTCCGCCGCCTCCTCGGGCGTGATCGCCGGGAACATGTCGTACATCCGCGTCGGCGCGATCATCGGCGTGCGCACCAGCGGCATGTAGATCGTCGTGATGTCGACCCCGTCGTCGACCACCTCGGAGGCGATCACCCGGCTGAAGGCGTCGAGCGCCGCCTTCGAGGCGACGTAGGCCGAGAAGCGCGGCGGGTTGGTCTGCGACCCGATCGAGCTGATGTTGACGATGTGGCCCGACTTGTGCGCCTGCATCGAGGGCAGCAGGGCGAGGATCAGCCGCACCGCGCCGAAGTAGTTGACCTGGATCGTGCGCTCGTAGTCGTGGAAGCGATCGTAGGAGAGCTTGACCGAGCGGCGGATCGAGCGGCCGGCGTTGTTGACGAGGACGTCGACCCGCCCGTGGTAGGCGAGCACCTCGTCGGCCATGCGCTCGATGTCCTCGGTGTCGGACATGTCGCAGCGGTGAATGTGGGCGACCCCGCCGGCTGCCTCGATCTCGCGCTTGGTCTCCTCGAGCTTGTCGACCGAGCGGGCGACGAGCAGCACGGTCGCGCCGGCGTCGGCGACCTTGACCGCGGCCGCCTTGCCGATCCCCGACGAGGCGCCGGTGATCAGCACGACCTTGCCCCGCACGGCGGCGGAGAGCGTGCGGTCCTTGAACAGGCCCGGGTCGAGGTTGCGCTCCCAGTAGTCCCAGACGCGATCGGCGTAGCTCTCCAGCGGCGGCACCTCGATCCCCGAGCCGGCCAGCGCAGCTTCTGCCTGGGTCGAGTCGAAGTGGGTCGGGTAGTTGACGTAGTTGAGCACCCCGGCAGGGATCCCGACCTCGCCCAGCGCCCGTTTCACGACCCGGCGCGCCGGCGGCAGGAATCGCAGCCCGGTGCGGGCCAGGTTGGCCACCGGCTCGGTCAGGCCGGAGTCGAGCTGCAGCGCCGCCTGCGGCGCGTCGGCGACGTGGGCGAAGATGTTGAGCACCTCGCCCGCGGTCTTCGCCCGCGGATCGGTGAGGTGGAAGGCGCGACCGTCGAGGTCGGGCTCGTGGGCGATGTGGTCGATCGCCGCGGCGACGTAGTCGACCGGGACGATGTTGATCTCTCCCCCTTCGACCCCGACCGTCGGCAGCCAGGAGGGCAGCACCCGCCGCGCCTGCTGCAGCAGCTTGAACATGTAATAGGGCCCGTCGACCTTGTCGATCGCGCCGGTGCGCGAGTCGCCGACGACGATCCCCGGCCGGTAGACGCGCCAGGGACGGCTGCTCGTCTCGCGCACGACGCGCTCGGACTCGTGCTTGGTGCGGAAGTAGGGATGGGTGTCGAGGTCCTCCGCCTCGTCGAACATGTCCTCGGTCCAGGTGCCCTTGTAGAGGCCGGCGGCGGCGATCGAGCTGACCTGATGGAAGCAGCCGGCCTCGATCGCGCCGGCCAGTTCGACCGCGTGCCGGGTGCCCTCGACGTTTGCGACCTCCTGCGCCTCGGCGCCGGCGGCCATGTCGTAGATCGCCGCCAGGTGGAAGAAGTGGTCGACCTCGCCGCGCAGCGTCACCAGGTCCTCCTCGGAGACGCCGAGCGAGGGCTGCGAGAGGTCGCCGGAGATCGGCACGACCCGCGCCCCGTCGGCTCCCCAGGCCGTTCTCAGCTCCTCGAGACGACCGCGTGAGCCAGCCCGGACGAGGGCATAGATCGTGCCCTCGCGCTGCAGCAGGCGGTCGACGAGATTGCGGCCGATGAACCCGGTGGCGCCCGTGACGAAGTAGTTCATCGCTCTTTCATACACTCATTCGACAGATGGCGCAAACGGCGACCGTGCAGATCCAGATGCCCGAGATGGGTGAGTCGGTCACCGAGGGCATCGTTCTCGAGTGGCATGTGGCCGTGGGCGACTTCGTCAAGGAGGGCGACACGGTCGTCGAGGTCTCGACCGACAAGGTCGACGCCGAGGTGCCGGCGCCGGCCGACGGCGTGATCACGAAGCTGATCGCGGAAGTCGACGCCGAGGTGCCTGTGGGGGCGCCGTTGGCGGAGATGGAGCCGGGGGACGACGAGGGTGGTGGTGGTGATGGGACGGCCGAAGGTTCGAATGCTTCAGCCACGGGTCCTGTCGGAGGGGGAGGGGGTGTTAGCGGCCTCACCCGGCCGAACACCCCCTCCCCCTCCGCCACCCGTGGAAGTAGCGATGGGAATGGCTCGGCTGATGTCCGGGCCACGCCGGTTGCCCGTCGGATCGCCGAGGACAACGGCGTCGATTTGGGGGCCGTAGCCGGCAAGGGTCCGGGGGGCAAGGTCACCAAGGACGATGTGCTTGCTGCTGCCGACGGGGGGAATGGGGCGAGCGCGGCGGCAAAGGTCGGGGAGGCGAAGGCTCTGCGGGGGCCGGCGGCGATGCTGGCTCAGGCCATGGACGAGAGCCGTGAGGTGCCTACGGCCACTTCGTTCCGGACCGTGGCGGTCGACACCCTGGACGCGAAGCGCAAGGCGCTCAACGCGCAGCTCAACGAGCGCGGGCTGAAGGTCTCCTTCACCCACCTGATCGCCTGGGCGATCGTGCAGGCGGCGAGGGAGTGGCCGGTGATGGCACGCAGCTTCGAGCAGCGCGACGGCAAGCCGTTCGCGATCGAGAACGGCCCGGTCAATCTCGGTATCGCGGTCGACATCGAGCGCAAGGACGGCTCGCACAGCCTGATGGTGCCGGCGATCAGGGGCGCCGATGGGCTCGATTTCGCCGCCTTCCACTCCTACTACGAGGAACTGATCACGAAGACGCGCGAGAGCAAGCTCACCGCCGACGACTTCCAGGGAACCAACATCTCGCTGACCAACCCGGGCGGGATCGGCACCGTCGCCTCGGTCCCCCGCCTGCTCAAAGGCCAGAGCGCCATCGTCGCCGCAGGCGCGATCGCCTACCCGCCCGAGTGGGCGCACGCTTCGCCCGACCGCCTGCGACAGCTCGGCGTCTCGAAGACGATGACGCTGACCTCGACCTACGACCACCGCGTGATCCAGGGCGCCGAGTCGGGCGCCTTCCTGCGCCGCATCGAACAGCTGCTCGAAGGCGAGGACGGCTTCTACGAGACGGTAGCCGCCGACCTCGGCATCGACGCGGCGCCGCTCGCCGCTGTCCATCCCGCCTCGGCCTCGGCGCCGCCGCTCGGCGCCGCCCCGGCCCCGGCCACGCCCGGCGCCCCCGACGAAGAGCTGCTCGGCGCCGTGCAGGCCGCGACCTCGCTGCTCAAGGGCTACCGCACGCACGGCCACCTCGCCGCCCGCCTCGACCCGCTCGGCTCCGAGCCCAAGGGCGACCCGGCGATCCAGCCCGAGAGCCTCAACCTGACGCCGGAGCTGATGTCCCGCGTGCCGGCCTCGATCCTGCGCATCGGCGTGCCCGGCGAGACGCTGCTCGACGTGCTGCCGCGCATGCGCGAGGCCTACTGCGGCCCGATCGCCTACCAGTTCGAGCACCTCTCCTCGCACCAGCAGCGCACCTGGCTGCGCGAGATGGTCGAGACCGGCGCCCACCGCCAACCGCTCGCCGCCGACGAGAAGCGCCGCCTGCTCGACCGCCTGATCGATGTCTTCGAGTTCGAGCGCTTCGTCGAGAAGGCCTACCTCGGGCAAAAGATCTTCTCGATCGAGGGCCTCGACGCGATCGTGCCGATGCTCGACGAGCTGGTCACCCTGGCCGGCCGCTCGGGGGCCGAGGAGGTCGTCTTCGGCATGGCCCACCGCGGTCGGCTCAGCGTCCTCGCCCACAACCTCGGCCGCTCGGTCGAGTCGATCCTGGCCGAGTTCGAGGGCGCCAAGCAGATCGAGATGGTCAAGGCGGTGGCGGCGATCCCGCACGGCGGCACCGGCGACGTCAAGTACCACTACGGCCACCAGGGAACCTACGAGACCCACGACGGCGAGAAGATCGACGTGCGCCTCTACCCCAACCCGAGCCACCTCGAGTTCGTCGACCCGGTGGTCGAGGGCGCGACCCGCTTCCTGCAGTCCGAGCTCGACGGCGCAACGCTCGCGCACGAACCAAAGCGGGCGGTGCCGGTGCTGCTGCACGGCGACGCCGCCTTCCCCGGCCAGGGCGTGGTCGCCGAGACACTCAACCTGCAGTCGCTGCGCGGCTACAGCACCGGCGGCACGGTCCACATCATTCAGGACAACCAGGTGGGTTTCACCACCGACCCCGAGGACGCCCGCTCGACTCCCTACGCGGCCGACATGGCGAAGGGATTCAACGTGCCGATCGTCCACGTCAACGCCGACGACGTCGAGGCCTGTACAGCGGCGGTGCGGCTGGCGATGGCCTACCGCGAGCGCTGGCAGCGCGACATCGTGATCGACGTGATCGGCTACCGCCGCTACGGCCACAACGAGACCGACGAGCCCGCCTACACCCAGCCGGCGATCGCGGCCAAGATCAAGGCCCACCCGCCGGTCTCGGAGATCTACGCCGAGCAGCTGATCGATGGGGAGGAAATCTCCCGCGAGGAGGTCGAGGCGGCGCGCAGCGAGCGCCATGACGAGATGACCGGGGCGCTCAAGGACCTGCGCAAGAAGATGGAGCTGGGCGAGTACGAAGACCCGACCGTGACCACCTCGAGCACCGGCGAACTCGACCGCAGCGCCAGCCCGCCGGTCGAAACGGCGGTCGAGAAGGAGCGGCTCGACGAGCTCAACGAGGCGCTGCTCGAGGTTCCGGAGAGCTTCACGATCCACCGCAAGCTGCGCAAACCGCTGGGCAACCGCAGCGAGGCGCTGAACGGGGAGAAGATCGACTTCGGCCACGCCGAGGCACTCGCCTTCGCCTCGCTGCTCGACCAGGGTGTCCACATCCGCCTCACCGGCCAGGACACCGAGCGCGGCACCTTCTCGCACCGCCACCTGGTCCTCCACGACGAGAAGACCGGACTGCCGTACTCGCCGATGCAGAACCTGCCCAGCGCGAAGGCGCCGTTCGAGCTCTACAACAGCCCGCTCTCGGAGACCGCCTGCCTCGGCTTCGAGTACGGCTACTCCTCGGCGACGCCGAGCGCGCTCGTCCTCTGGGAGGCGCAGTTCGGCGACTTCGGCAATGCCGGCCAGGTGATCATCGACAGCTTCATCGTCTCCGGCGAGGCCAAGTGGGGCCAGACCAGCCGCCTCACGTTGCTGCTCCCGCACGGCTACGAGGGCTCCGGCCCCGAGCACTCCAGCGCCCGCATCGAGCGCTTCCTCGCGCTCGCCGCCGAGGGCAACATCCGCATCGCCAACCCCAGCAACGCGGCCCAGTACTTCCACCTGCTGCGCCGCCAGGCGCTGATCCGCAAGCCGCGACCGCTGATCGTCTTCACCCCCAAGGGGCTGCTGCGGCTCGACCGCGCCGCGGCCGGCATCGACCAGCTGACCGGCGGCCACTTCCACTTCATCCTCGAGGACCCGACCGCGGTCGAGCGCCGTGAGGAGATCGAGCGCCTCGTGCTCTGCACCGGCAAGGTCTTCTGGGACATCGACGCCAGCGAGCGCCGCAAAGCGGCGGACAAGGTCGCGATCGCCCGGGTCGAGCTGCTCTATCCCTTCGCCAAGCAACAGCTGACCGAGCTGATCGCCTCCTACCCCAACCTCAAGGAGATCGTCTGGACGCAGGAGGAGCCGCGCAACATGGGCTGCTGGAAGGTGATGTCGCGCCGCCTCCCCGACCTGATGCCGGAGGGGGTCGAGCTCGGCTACGTGGGCCGTCCGACCCGGGCCAGCCCCGGCGAGGGCTACTCGATCGCGCATGCCCGCGAGCAGGAGCGGATCGTGCTCACCGCGCTTACTCCCGGCGCATAGTGAGAAAACCGGTTCCGGGGAAGCTGTTCGGATGGGTAAAGGCCGTTTCGTGGGTGGAGCTTGTTGTTTTTGGGGGGTTGGTTCTCTTCTGGCTGATGCCGGGTTTCGACACCCAAACCATGATTTTTGGCTGGGCGCACGGGCTCGGGTTCATTGCGCTCTGCGTCTTGATCTGGGTCGCCTGCGTGCAGCGTGAGGCGCCCTACACCTTGTTGGCGGCGACGCTTACTCCGGTCGGGCCGGTGGGCAGCGTGATCGGGATCGAACTGATCGAGCGGCGTGGCTGGGGCGTCGGTAGTTCGCCGCAAGACTTCTCGGAAACGTCGTAGTTTCGCTCAAGCACCTTGACCCCGGCGCCCGCAGGCGCTATAGGTAACAGCTGGCTGTTTCCATCGGGCTGTCCCGCTCGTGGAGGCAGGCGCGTCGGCATCCCTCCCTGGCTACCGACGCATAGGTGCAGTGAGGGTCGCGCGGACCCCCTGCCTCCCGCGGCCCCGCTGCGCCATGGCTGATTTGGCGGCGGCGGACCGGCGCGATGCGGGGTCGTCGGTCGCCGAAGTAGCGGGCTACGCACGATTTCGCGGCACCGGACCACACGATGCGGCGTCCTCGGGCGTCGAAGTAGCGCTGCTACTCCGACTTCCTCGTTCTTGCCTCGCGTGGTCCGGCACTCGCCAAATCGCACGTAGCAACTGTTATTTCAGGTTCCTCAGGACGGTCTGCAGGATGCCGCCGTTGCGGAAGTAGTCGACCTCGTTCGGGGTGTCGAGGCGGACGGTTGCCTCGAATTCGGTCTCGCCCGCCGTGACCGTGACCGTCTTCGCCTCGCCGTTTTCGGGGTCGCCGACGTCTATGACCTCCTCGCCCGTGAGGCCCAGCGACTCGATCGACTCACCGTCGGGAAACTGGAGGGGGAGGACGCCCATGCCGATCAGGTTCGAACGGTGGATGCGCTCGAAGGACTCGGCGATCACGGCGCGCACGCCGAGCAGCTTGGTGCCCTTGGCGGCCCAATCGCGCGAGGAGCCCGAGCCGTACTCCTTGCCGGCGAGGACGACGAGCGGCACACCTTCGGCGGCGTAGGCCGCCGCCGCGTCGAAGATCGCCACTTCGGCCTCGCCATCGGGGAAATGGCGGGTGAAGCCTCCCGCCCTCTCGACCAGCAGGTTGCGCAGGCGGATGTTGGCGAAGGTGCCGCGGATCATCACCTCGTGGTTGCCGCGGCGCGAGCCGTATGAGTTGAAGTCGCGCGGCTCGACCCCCTGCTCGACCAGCCACTGGCCGGCCGGGCTCGCCTTCTTGATCGCGCCGGCGGGCGAGATGTGGTCGGTCGTGATCGAGTCACCGAGCAGGGCGAGGACGCGGGCGGCGGCGATCGGCTCGATCGGCGGCGGCTCGGCCGGCATCCCGTCGAAGAAGGAGGGCCTGCGCACGTAGGTCGAGTCGGGCCAGGTGTAGCGGTCGCCCTCGGGGACGTGGACCTGTTTCCAGGTCTCGTCGCCCTCGAGCACGCCGCCGTAATTGCGGGTGAACATCTCCGAGGCGATCGAGCGGCCGATCGTCTCGGAGACCTCAGCCGGGTCGGGCCAGACGTCGCGCAGGTAGACCGGCTCGCCGTCGCTGCCCACGCCGAGCGGCTCGGTGTTCAAGTCGAGGTCCATGCGGCCGGCCAGCGCGTAGGCGACGACCAGCGGCGGGCTGGCCAGGTAATTGGCCTTGACGTCCTGATTGATCCGGCCCTCGAAGTTGCGGTTTCCGGAGAGCACCGCGCAGACCGCGAGGTCGTTCTGTTCGATCGCGGCGGAGATCTCCGGCGGCAGCGGGCCCGAGTTGCCGATGCACGTCGTGCAGCCGTAGCCGACCAGGTTGAACTGCAGCCGGTCGAGGTACTCGGTCAGGCCCGCCTTGTCGAGGTAGTCGGTGACCACGGTCGAGCCCGGCGCCAGCGAGGTCTTGACCCAGGGCCTGCGCTGCAGCCCGCGCTGCAGGGCATTGCGGGCGAGCAGGCCGGCGCCGATCATCACCGAGGGGTTGGAGGTGTTGGTACAGCTCGTGATCGCCGCGATCACGACCCGGCCGTGGTCTAGCTCGACCGTGGTCCCGTCCTCGAGCGTGACCTCGATCTCGTCGCCGCTGGCGCGTTTCGGCATCGTCGCCACCGGGGTGCCGCTGACCGCCGGCCGCGGTCGGCCGCGCTCGTCGTCGTGCTCCTCGGCGGGCGGGTCGGAGGCAGGGAAGGACTCCTTGCTGGCCTCGTCGACCCCGTTGCCCATCTGCTCGGCCGCCTCGGGGTCGAACTCCTGCATCGCCTCGAGGAAGGCCTCTTTCGCCTGCGCCAGCGGGACCCGGTCCTGCGGCCGTTTCGGGCCGGCGATGCTGGGCTCAACCTCGCCGAGGTCGAGCTCCAGCGTCGCGGAGAAGACCGGGTCGGGGGTCGAGTCCTCGCGGAACATGCCCTGATCGCGCGCGTAGGCGTCGACCAGCTCGAGCGTCTCGGTCGGCCGTCCGGTCAGCTCCAGGTAGCGCAGGGTCTCGGCGTCGACGGGGAAGATCGCGCAGGTCGAGCCGAACTCCGGCGACATGTTGCCGATCGTCGCCCGGTCGGCCAGGCCCAGGCTCGAGAGGCCGGGGCCGAAGAACTCGACGAACTTGGAGACGACGCCATGCTCGCGCAGCATCTCGGTAACGGTCAGCACGAGGTCGGTCGCGGTCGCGCCCGGCGGCAGCCGGCCGTCGAGCTTGAAGCCGACCACCTGGGGCAGCAGCATCGAGACCGGCTGGCCCAGCATCGCCGCCTCGGCCTCGATCCCGCCGACCCCCCAGCCGAGCACGCCGAGCCCGTTGACCATCGTCGTGTGCGAGTCGGTGCCGACCAGCGTGTCGGGGTAGGCCTGGAGCGCGCCGCTGCGCTCGGAGCTGTAGACCACCTGCGAGATGTGCTCCAGGTTGACCTGGTGGCAGATCCCCGTCGCCGGCGGCACGACGCTGAAGTTGTCGAAGGCCTCGCGGCCCCACTTGAGGAAGGAGTAGCGCTCGCGGTTGCGCTCGAACTCGCGCTCGGCGTTGATCGCGAAGGCGCGCTCGTTGCCGAAGGCGTCGACCTGGACCGAGTGGTCGATCACCAGGTCGACGTCGACCAGCGGGTTGATCTTCTCCGGGTCGCCGCCGATCTCGGCCATCGCGTCACGCATCGCCGCCAGGTCGACGACGGCGGGGACGCCGGTGAAGTCCTGCATCAGCACCCGCGCCGGCTGGTAGGGAATCTCGGCGCTGGGCTCGGCGGCAGCGTCCCAGGAGGCGATCGCCTCGATGTCGGCGGCGCTCGCCGAGACGCCGTCCTCGAGCCGCAGGACGTTCTCCAGCAGGACCTTGATCGAGTAGGGCAGGCGGGCGACGTCGAAGCGCTGCTGCAGGGCGTCGAGGCGGAAGACCTCGTAGCTGCGCTCGCCGACGTCGATGGTCGAGCGGGCGCCGAAGGAGTCGAGACTGGTCACAAGGTCATCCTAGGCAAGAGGGGCAGGGACGGTGGCCGTCGGTTGCGGGTGGGAGGGGGTGCCCGGGCGTTGCTGGGTTTTTCGCCTGGGGCGCCGCGAGCCGTCCGAGATTGTTGGTGGGGCGAAAAAGTGGACGCCGCTGCCGCCCGGGCACCCCCTCCCACCCTTCGTCAGCGCTTCCCGGCCTTCCTCAGCGCTTGTTGGATTGGCCCTTCGCGACGGCGTGGGCAGCTTTCTGACCCTGGTCGCCGCTGGCGATCTTGACCGCGATTCCCGGGCTGGCCAGGGCGAAGTGCGCGAGAGCTCGTTGTTGGATCGGGGCTACGGTGATCTCTACCTTGTTCTTCTCTATCGCCTTCACGACTGCGGCGGCTACCTGCTGGGGGGTGCCGGTGCCGAGGCCGGGGAGCGGGGGGGCGCCGGAGTCTGAGTACATGCCGGCTTCGCGGATCGTGCCCGGGGAGACGATCGAGACGCCGATGCCCTGCGGGTCGAGGTCGGCGCGCAGGCCGAAGGCAAAGCCGCGCAGGCCGAACTTGGTCGCGTTGTAGATCGAGGAGAGCGGCGTCGCCGACTTGCCCGAGAGCGATGAGATGAAGACCATGTGGCCCGAGCCGCGCTCCAGCATCGCCGGCTCGAGCGCGCGGGCGAGCAGGATCGGCGCCTCGAGGTTGACCCGCAGGGCGCCGGTCAGCTCCTCGGTGGAGAAGTCACCGAGCCGCCCGGTGCCGGGCAGCCCCGCGTTGGCGATCAGGATCTCAGCCTCGCCCGCCTCAGCTGCGAGCTTCTCGGCCGCGCCCGGCTCGGACAGGTCGCTCGGAGCGGTTCGGTGGCCGCTGCCGGGCAGCTCCGCGGCGAGCGCCTGGAGTGCCTCGTCGTTGCGACCGCTGACGATCAGCTTGGCGCCCCGGCCCGCAAGCGCCGCGGCCATCGCGCGGCCGAGGCCGCCGGTGGCTCCGGTCAACAGGGCTGAGCGGCCTGAAAGATCCATCCCGGAGCGCAAGCTACCAGCCGCCCGGTCGAGAGGAATCGGGGATGAAAGTGCGAAAGGCCACTAAATGTTTGCGTTCTGTGAGCATCCGCCCGGGCAATCGTCTACACTGCCGCCGTTCCGAACAACCGAAACGCCGAGTCCCGCCGAGCCAGAGGCGAAGCGGGAACGGGGGAACCACGTTTTCGGGGCTAACTCGCCCATATAGGGCGGGGGCGCAGGCTCCTTTCGCGCCAGCCCGACAGCTAACCCCGTAGGCCGACGAAGGAGAATCGGTTTGCCCAAGAACATCTCAAAGCTCAGGTCGGGTTTGATCGCCATCTCGGCGCTCGCAGTTCTCGCCCTTCTTCCCGCCGGCGCCAGCGCCGGCTGCGGTGGCGGCGGCCTGACCCCGGCCGAAGTCGACATGTGCACCCCGACCCCGAAAGCGCGGCTGCTGTCCAACGGCATGCTGATCCCGCCGAAGTCGGCGCCGGGCCGGGTCAAGCGCGTCGTCGCGTTCGCCAACAAGATCCGCAACAAGCCCTACATCTACGGCGGCGGCCACCGTCGCTGGTTCGACCGCGGCTACGACTGCTCCGGCTCGGTCAGCTTCGCGCTGCGCGGCGGCAAGTTCCTCAGCAGCCCGATTCCCTCTGGCCCGCTGGCCCGCTGGGGCAGGCGCGGCAAGGGCCGCTGGATCAGCGTCTACGCCAACGCCGGGCACACCTACGCCGTGATCGCCGGCTACCGCTGGGACACCTCAGGCAACAACGACGGCAAAACCGGGCCGAGTTGGCATGAAGACCTGCGCAGCACGTCCGGCAGCTTCGCCGTCCGCCACCCCGCCGGCTTCTAGGACGTCTTCGGGCAGGGGCCCGACTCAGCAACCACCCCGGCCACCGGCCGGGGTGGTTCTTTCTACCGCCCAGGCCCTGCCTACAGCGGAATATTCCCGTGCTTGCGCTTCGGCTGCTCGACCCGCTTGCTCTGCAGCATCCGCAGCGCCTTGACCAGCTTCGGCCGCGTCTGCTTGGGCTCGATCACGTCGTCGATATAGCCGCGCTCCGCCGCCGAGTAGGGGTTGGCGAAATGGGCTTTGTAGTCGTCGATCAGTGTCTGGCGGCGTTCCTCGGGCGTCGGCGAGGAGGCGATGTCCTTGCGGTAGATGATGTTGACCGCGCCCTCCGGGCCCATCACCGCGACCTCGGCAGTCGGCCAGGCGACGTTGTAGTCGGCCAGCATGTGCTTCGAGTTCATCACGTCGTAGGCGCCGCCGTAGGCCTTGCGGGTGACGACCGTGAGCTTCGGCACGGTCGCCTCGGTGAAGGCGTAGAGCAACTTGGCGCCGTGGCGGATGATCCCGTTCCACTCCTGGTCGGTGCCGGGCAGGAACCCGGGCACGTCGGTGAAGGTGACGATCGGGACGTTGTAGGCGTCGCAGGTGCGGACGAAGCGGGCCGCCTTCTCGGAGGCCTCGATGTCGAGCACGCCCGCCAGGTGCGCCGGCTGGTTGCCGACGATCCCGATCGGGAAGCCGTCGAGCCGCGAGAAGCCGCAGACGATGTTCTTGGCGAAGTGCTCGTGCACCTCGAAGAATTCCTCGTCGTCGACGATGCGGGAGATCACCTCGCGCATGTCATAGGGCTTGCTGGGGTCGTCGGGGACGATCGTTTCCAGCTCCTCGTCTTCGCGCTCGGGGTCGTCGTCGGGGGCGAAGCGCGGCGGCGGCTCGAGGTTGTTCGAGGGCAGAAAGCCGAGCAGGTGGCGGACGTCCTCGAGGCAGCTCTCCTCGTCCTCAGCGGCGAAGTGGGCCACGCCCGACTTCGAGTTGTGGCTCATCGCCCCACCCAGCTCCTCGAACTCGACTTCCTCGCCGGTCACGGTCTTGATCACTTCCGGGCCGGTGATGAACATGTGCGAGGTCTCCTTGACCATGAAGATGAAGTCGGTCATCGCCGGCGAGTAGACGGCGCCGCCGGCACAGGGGCCCATGATCAGGCTGATCTGCGGAATCACGCCCGAGCACTTCACGTTGCGGACGAAGACGTCGCCGTAGGCGCCGAGGCTGACGACGCCCTCCTGGATCCGGGCGCCGCCGGAGTCGTTGATCCCGATCACCGGCGCGCCGACCGCGGCCGCCTGGTCCATCACCTTGCACATCTTCTCCGCCATCACCTCGCCGAGGCTGCCGCCGAAGACGGTGAAGTCCTGCGAGAAGACGAAGACGGTTCTTCCTTCAACGGTGCCGTGGCCGGTGACGACGGCGTCCCCCCAGGGCCGCTTCTTCTGCATCTCGAAGTCGTAGGTGCGGTGGCGGACGAAGGTGTCGAGCTCCTCGAAGGAGCCCGGGTCGAGCAGCTTCTCGATCCGCTCGCGCGCGGTCAGCTTGCCCTTCGCATGCTGCTTCTCGACGGCCTCCTCGGAGGCGGAGTGGACCGCCGCCTCGCGCAGCTCGCGGAGGTACTCGAGCTTCTCCTCGTGGGTGACCGGATTGCGCTCTCGCATCTCAAGATCGCGCTCCGCTCCCTCGCGAAGAATCAGATATGCACTTCGGTCGCTCCGCGCTCATAGAGCGCGGCTATGAGAAGGGCAGCTTTTGCGGCTCCGCCAGTCGGTCGAGGATCCGCTCGAGGTCCGCCTCGGCAAGCCCCGAGCCATCCACCGGGCGCAGCTCAACGCGGGTTCCGAAGCCCTTCTCGGCCATCGTCACCTCGACCCCCTCGACCTCTGCGACCAGGTCGGCGAGTTCGGGCTCCGACTTCATCAGCGTGCGCGAGACCTCGATCATCCTTCGAGGGTTCGCGGGCTAGAAGAAAGCTCCTCCCTTGTATTCGCCAAAGACGTCGCGCATCGCGCCGCAGGCCTCGCCGATCGAGGCGCCCGACGCCAGCGCGGCGCGGATCGGGTGCAGCAGGTTGCCCTCGCCGCGGGCGACGGCGCGCAGCTCCTCGAGCTTGGTCTCGACCGCCGCCTGGTCGCGCGCCTCCTTGAAGGCCTTGAGCCGGGCGAGCTGGCGCCGCTCGGACTCGGGGTCGACGCGGAGGATGTCGACGTCGTCGACCTGGTCGGTGACGTACTTGTTGACGCCGACGACGATGTCCTGGCCGCTCTTGTAGCGCTCGTGGTAGGAGAGCGCCGACTCCTCGATCTCGCGCTGCATGAACTCCAGCGCCTCGACCGAGCCGCCCATCGCCTCGACTTTCTCGATCAGCTCCCAGGAGCGCGCTTCGACCTCGTCGGTCAGCGACTCGACGAAGTAGGAGCCGGCGAAGGGATCGACCGTGTCGGCGACGCCCGACTCGTGGGCGAGCACCTGCTGGGTGCGCAGGGCGATCCGGGCGGAGCGCTCGGTCGGCAGCGCCAGCGCCTCGTCGAAGCCGTTGGTGTGCAGCGACTGGGTGCCGCCGGCGACGGCGGCGAAGCCCTGCAGGGCAACGCGGATGATGTTGACCTCGGGCTGCTGGGCCTGAAGCGTGACGCCGCCGGTCTGGGTGTGGAAGCGGATCTTCATCGAGCTCGGGTTCTCCGCCCCGAAGCGCTCCTTGACCAGCTTCGCCCACATCCGCCGCACGGCACGGAACTTGGCGACCTCCTGGAAGACGTTGTTGTGGCCGTTGAAGAAGAAGGCGAGCCGCGGCGCGAACTCGTCGATCTTCAGGCCCCGCGCCAGCGCCGCTTCGACGTAGGCGATCGCGTTGGAGAGCGTGAAGGCGACCTCCTGCACGGCCGAGCAGCCCTTCTCGCGGATGTGGTACCCGGAGATCGAGATCGTGTTCCATTTCGGCACGTTCTCGTGGCAGTACTCGAAGATGTCGGTGGTCAGCCGCATCGTCGGCTCGGGCGGGTAGATGTAGTTGCCGCGCGCCATGTACTCCTTGAGCACGTCGTTCTGGACGGTGCCGCGCAGCTTCTCGCTCGGCACGCCCTGCTCCTCGCCGACCAGCTCGTAAAGCAGCAGCAGGACCGCCGCCGGGGCGTTGATCGTCATCGAGGTCGAGACCTGGTCGAGCGGGATCTTGTCGAAGCAGATCCGCATGTCCTCGATCGTGTCGACCGGGACGCCGGTGCGGCCGACCTCGCCCTGGCAGAGCGGGTCGTCGGAGTCGCGGCCGAGCTGGGTCGGCAGGTCGAAGGCCATCGAGAGGCCGGTCGAGCCGTGCTCGATCAGGTAGCGGTAGCGCTCGTTGGTGTCTTCGGGGGTGGCGAAGCCGGCGTACTGGCGCATCGTCCAGAGCCGGTCGCGGTACATCCCCTCGTGGATGCCGCGGGTGAAGGGAGGCTCGCCGGGCTCGCCGAGGCGCTGCTCGAGGCCTGGGGCGACGTCCTCCTCGGTGTAGAGGCGATCGATCTCGATCCCCGAGTCGGTGAAGACGCGCTCGTCCTCGGGCCCGACCTGCGGCGCGATCGTGCGGTGGGCCTCCTCGGCCGCAGGCCTGTCGGTGTCGCTCATCGGGGAGAGGATATTGGGGCGCGTCAGTCCGAGGCGCCGGCGAGGCGCTCGACGCCGGCCTGCTCGATCGTGCGGCGCAGGCCGTCGCTCAGTTCCACCTGCGGTTCCCAGTCGAGCAGGTCGCGGGCGCGGCCGATGTCCGGCCGGCGCTGCTGCGGATCGTCGACCGGCAGCGGCTCATGGATGATCTCCGAGCGCGACTCGGTCACCTCGATCACCGCCTTGGCCAGCTCGAGCAGGGTGAACTCGTTCGGATTGCCGATGTTGACCGGCGTGTGCACGTCGGACTCGGCGAGGGCGACGATGCCGCGGATAAGGTCATCGACGTAACAGAAGCTGCGCGTCTGGCTGCCGTCGCCGAACACGGTCAGGCTCTGGTCCTTGAGCGCCTGGCGCATAAAGGTGGGGATCGCGCGGCCGTCGTGGGCGCGCATCCGCGGTCCATAGGTATTTTTGGCGATTACTCCAGTTCCCGCGAGGAAATTTTCGAGACCGGGCACGGAGAAGTCGAAAACCAACTCGGTCGCCGCCACCCGCTCGATCTTCTTCACCGGAGCCCAGACCAGGTCTCCGTGACGTTTGGCCTGAAGCGCCTGCTCGACTCCCCGATCCCATTCAAGCGGGCTCCACGGCGATACCCCGCTCATGCTCAGCCGCCAGAAGGGGTACTCGCGCTCTCCGGTCTTGATGCGGAACTGCGATCGGTAGCGACCCAGGGACGGGACGAGGCCGAACCGGGCGAAAGCGACGATCAGGTCGTCCTTGAGCTCGTCATGGACCGTCGAGAATTCGTGCTTGTGTTGAGCATCGAAGAGCTTGCCCGAGTGAACCCCGTCGCCCTCGCGGTACCCCTCGATGAACCACTTGAGCCGGCTCAGGGGAAGCCCCAGGATCCAGCCCGGAATCCGCTTGCGGTTGCGGTCGAATCCGAGAAAATCCCAGAGTCGCAGCAGGAGCTTCGAGTGGACGAAGATCGATTGAGGCCGTTCTTCGTTTGCCTCCTTGCTCCAGGTGACGTGCAGACCAAACGAAGCTTCGACGATTCTCGCCGCGCGCTCGAGCAGCTCGCGCTCGCAGCTGATCGAGACGAAGGCGTTCTTGCCCTGCTCGTGCATGCAGCCCTCGGCGACGTAGAGACCGAGCAGCCAGAGAAGATCGTTCGTGATCTCGACCCGCGCGGGCATCGCGGCCTGGTGACCCGCTTTCCGCGCTCGAACAATGGAGCCCTCCGGCACACCCTCGCCCAGCCTCCAGAGGACCGGCAGGGTCACCCGGTCGGTGCGACGCATTTCGACGATCTGCTTCCAGATCCCGTTGCGCCACACCTTGCCTTCGCCTGGCTTCAGCCTGGCGAGAAGCCCGAAGACGTCGAAGCGCCGCTCCCAGACCAGAGCGCCGAGTCCAGGGCGCTCGGCATACAGGTCCAGAGGATCGTTCTCCGCCCAGCGCCACACCTCGATCATCGAAACAGCGGTCCGGTCGCGCTCCGGCACCTCGACCCGTCCGGCGATCGCGATCCGGTCGCCGATCTCGAGGTCGTTGACCGGCTTCGGCTCGGGCTCGCCGTCGGCGCCTTCGACGAAGAGAGAGTGGTCGCCGGTGACCCGGACAGAGCGTCCGTACTGCGTCGTGACCTCGAAGCAGCGTTGCTCGGTGGGGTGGCCGATGAAGCCGCTCGGCTCGGCGGCGACCATCCGGCCGCCCTCCGAGAAAGAGGGCACCGCAAAGCCATCGACTGGGAACTCGACCGCAGCAGAAGGATCGTGGTCCAAGACCACGCCGCCCGTCCCTGCCGGACCCGAAGCCGCCTTCGAGTACGTCGCGACTCGCCCGTAGCTGCCGAGCCGTGCGGCGAGCTCTTCCGCGGTGCAACGCTGCAGTTCCCGCCCGTCGTCGAAGAGAACCTGCTCGTCGGCGAGGACCGAGTTGAAGATGCGCACGATCGAGGTGTCGACGCCCTGCTGGCGGTGGTAGGCCATGGTCAGGGCCTCCGCGTAGCGCTTCGCCTCGTCGTAGACGCCGCGCGGGCCGATCGGGTTGACGTGCCCCCAGTAGTCCTCTTTCTGCGGGTGGACCTGGGGGTCGCCGTAGACCTCGCTGGTCGAGGCGAGCAGGAAGCGGGCGCGCTTGTACTTGGCGACGCCGAGCATGTGATGGGTGCCGTGCGAGCCGACTTTGAGCGTGTGCAACGGCAGTCGCAGGTAGTCGATCGGGCTGGCCGGCGAGGCGAGGTGGTAGACGAAGTCGACCTGCTCGGGAACGTCGACCTGCTCGGTGATGTCGACGTGGCGGAACTCGAAGGCGTCGTCGCGGATGTGCTCGATGTTCTGCAGCGAGCCGGTCTCGAGGTTGTCGATGCAGATCACCCGGTGCCCGTTGCCGAGCAGGTGCTCGCAGAGGTGGGAGCCGAGGAAGCCGGCGCCGCCGGTGATGACGCAGGTCGCCATGAGCGGCGGATCCTACAGATAAGCCCTTCGGCAGCAAGATAGACGCAAGAGTTCGCAAATAGCGGAAATCTCACCCGATCACTCGTCCAGAAGGGGGGAGAGCCCGGCGCCGTCCCTGGCTCTACATGCCATGTTCGAACGACGGAGCCGCACGGTGCAGGGGAGTGTCGCGACAGCAGGGCGCAAGCGCGCCGCCGTCGAGCTGATCGCTCGGGAGGATCCCCAGCTGCGCCAAACCGCGCGGCGCTACTCGCTCTGCCAGGAGGACGCTGAAGACGCCTACCAACGCTCGCTGGAGATCCTCCTGGTCAAAGCGCCGAGCGAGCGCCCGCTCGAGCTGATCCGCTGGATGAAGACGGTCGTCAAGCACGAGGCGCTTGCGATCCGCAGCAACCGCGAGCGGATGCTGGGAGTGGGCAAGGACGCCGAGGACGACCCGATCGCGCGGCTCGTCGCGGCGGGCGCCGGTCCCGGTGAACGGCTCGAGCGGCGCGAACGCGTAGCCCGCAGCCGCGAGGCCCTGCAGGCGCTGAAGCCGGCGGAGCTGCGCGCCCTGACCCTGCTCGCAGCGGGCTACTCCTACGCCGAGATCGGCCGCCAGACCGGCTACAGCCAGACCAAAGTGAACCGCTGCATCGCCGAGGGCCGGGAGCGTTTCCGCAGCCTGCTCACGTCGAGCGAGAGCGGCGGGCGCTGCACCGTGCTGGCGCCGCTGCTCTCGGCCTACTGCGACGGCGAGACGAGCGCCGAGGATGCGGCCGCCGTGCGCGAGCATCTGCGCGCCTGCGCCGCCTGCCGCGCGGCGATGCGCGCCTACCGGGCGACGCCGGCCGCGGTCGCCGCGCTGGCGCCGCTGCTGCCGGTCTCGCGCTCGCTGCTCGAACGGGCGCAGGAGCTCGCGATCGGCCTGCAGGCGCGACTGCCGGGAGGCGGCGGTACCGCCGAGGGCGGGGTCGGACAGGTGGCCGCCGCGGGCGGGGCGCGAGGCGCCGGGATGGCGGCCCTGGCCAAGGGGCTGGCGATCTGCGCCGGCACGGTCGGCGGCGCCGCGGCCTGCGTCGCCACCGGCGTCGCCCCGGCGCCGCTGGGGATCCAGCCCGAGCACGCCAGGGAGGCCAAGGTCGAGCGAGTCGCGGAGCGGGTGATCGAACAGGAGGTCCCGGCGGCGGTCGAATACGAGCCGGCGCCGCCCGAGCCTCAACCGCAGACGAAGGCGGAGGAGCGCCGGGCCGAGCCGGCCGATGCCGAGCCGGCGGTGGAAACAAGCGAAGCGGGAGCGGTCGAATACGCGCCACCGCAGCCCGAGCCGGCACCGTCGACCGGGGCGCCGCCGGCATCCGCAGCTGGGGGCGGCGCCGCGGGAGAGTTCGGGCCGTGAATGGCCGCAGACTGGCGGCGGGCCTGGTGGCACTTGCGGCGGCGCTTGCCTGGGTCAGCCCTCAGGCGGCCGCCGCGCCTCCCCCGCCGGACGGGCTCGCAGTCGCCGGCGGCGGCACCACCTGGAGCGCCGCCACCAGCTTTCAGCTCACCTGGTCGATTCCACCGCTCGGCGGCGGCCAGCCCCTCGTCGCGGCGCACTACAGGCTCCGCAACCCCGAAGGGGCGATCGCCGTCAGGGAAGCGATCGCCTGGACGGCAAACGCCGTTTCCGTGTCGGCGACGCACGGAGTGCCCGGCGTCTACACCGCGGAAATCTGGTTCGAGGACGCGGGCGGCGAGCCGGGTCCGGCCGCGACCGTGCAGTTTCGCTTCGACGACGTCCGCCCCGGCCCGGTCGAGCCTCTGCCCACGCCGGAATGGCTTGGCCGCGGCGCCTTCCCCCTGCGGATCCGGCTTGCCCACCCCGACGGCCCGCCGCCGCTCTCGGGAATCCGCGGCTACGCCGTCTCGATCGGTTCAGCCGCCACCGGCGCTCCCTGCCTCGCCGCCGATCGCTGCAGCGAGGCGGAGACGACGCTGCGCGGCGGGATCGGCGACGACGAGCTGACGGTCACCGCCCTGCCGGAGGGGACCAGCCATCTGCACGCAGTCGCCGTCTCGGGCACCGGGATGAAGTCGGGGTCGAGCGGTCACGCGGTGCTGCGGGTCGATACGACCGACCCGGTCCTGCGGCTGAGCGGCCCGCCGGCGGGTTGGACCAACAGGGTTGTGCAGATCACCGCGCGGGCGACCGACGCCGGCGCGGGCATGACGCCGCGCAGCGGCGGCCCGCCGCCCTTCACCGCGATCCGGGTCGACGACGGCGCCCCGACCCAGGCGCTCGGGGCGACGGCGAAGAGCGAAGTGGTCGGCGAGGGCACTCACCGGATCGCCTACTACGCCCGCGACGCCGCCGGCAACGTGAACGACGGGACCCGCAGCAACGGCGTCGCCAACCGCCCGCCGCGGACGAGCTGGGTGTGGATCGACCGCACGGCGCCGATCGCTGCCTTCGCCAACAGCCAGGACCCGCGCGATCCCGATCTGCTGCGCGTCAAGATCGCCGACCCGCTTTCGGGGCCTGAACCGGCGCGGGGCTGGATCGGCGTACGGCGGGCCGGCTCGGGCGACCGCTTCGAGCGACTCCCGGTCGAGCCCCCCAGCGCGAACGAGCTGCGTGCCCGCTGGCACTCCGACGCCTACCCGCGGGGCGTTTACGAGTTCCGCGCCGTCGCCTACGACGCAGCTGGCAACACGAGTGTCGTCGATCGCCGCCGGGACGGCTCGGCGATGGCGCTCTCCAATCCGCTGAAGGCGACCACCACCCTGCGTGCCCGCTTCCACCGCGGCCGACTGCGCCGAAACGCACCCTTCGGCCGCCGAATCCGCGTCGCCGGCCGCCTCATCACGGGCAGGAACTCGCCGCTCAACGGAATGCCGGTGCGCGTAGTCGAGCGCTTCGCCAAAGGCACCCGGCCGGCCGTCCGGGTGACGACCGTGAGGACAGGCCACAGAGGCCATTTCGCACATCGCCTCGGCCGCGGCCCAACTCGCAAAATCGAGGTCAGCTTCGCCGGCACCCGAACGCTCGCGCGTTCAAACGCACGCAACCTGGAGCTCAGCGTGCGGAGCCGAGTGCGCCTTCACACCTCCTCCCGGGTCGCCAAGGTAGGCGGCGCCCCGATCCTCTTCCGAGGGCGAGTCGCAACCGGCGGCAGAACAACCCCGGCGCCCGAGTCGGTGCAGCTCCAATTTCGTCTCCCCGGGCGAAGCTGGACCTCGTTCCGCACCCTGAAAACCAACCGCAATGGCCGCTTCCGCTATCGCTACAGCTTCAGCGACAACGACAGCCGAGGAATCCTTTTCCAGTTCCGAGCCTACGTCCAGACGCAGGAGAACTGGCCCTACGAGCCCGGAGGCTCGCGGCCAGTTCTCGTGCGCGGGAAATGAGGGCGCTTAGCGCAGCGCGGCGAGCTGGTCGCTTACCTGCCCGACCAGATCCTGCGCCCGCGACGTCTGCTCGTCGATCGCTTTGCGAACCCGCTGCTCAACCTCGGTGCGGTTCCTTTTCACCGTGGTCTGCACGGTGCGACGGCGTTTGCGCGCCTCGCGCTCGACTTTGTTGCGGGTCTTGCGCGCTTCGGTGCTCGCCTTGCGACGGGCGGTGGCGCCGCGACGCTCGCTGCGCTTGACAGTGCGGCGCAGCTGGGTGCCATAGGACTTGAGCTGTTTTTCGGCAGCGCTGCGGCCGGCGAACGGCTCGACCAGCTCGGTGACGCGGTCGCTGACCTCAAGCACGACGCCGACCGGGACGTCGACGGCGCTTTCGGCCGCGGCGCGGGCCTGCTCGGTGCGAGAAGGAACGGGGGCCGGAGTGCTTTTGGCCTGCGATTTCGCTTTCGAGTTGCTGCTTGCTCTACTGGAGCTGCTGCTTGCTTTACTGGTTTTGGTAGCCATTGAAGTTCATCCCTTCGGGAGTGGTTTGGGTCGGGGGGAGTTCGCGAGTGTAGCGAACGTATGTTCTTCCGAACACTTGTTCTTAACCCGGCTACCCGGCTGCGTTACGGATAGTCGCGAGACCCAGCTCTCCGGCGGCGGCTGTGACCGGATAGCGCGCGTCGAGCCCGAGGCCCGCTTCGCCCGGCGCCAGCTCGCCGAATACGACGACGCCGCCGGCCTCGCGGGCGATCAGCTGCGCAGCGGCGATGTCGACCGACCGGCAGGGCCGCAGGCTGAGCATCCCGTCGAGCCGCCCGGCGGCGACGTAGGAGGCGGTGATCGCGATCGAGCCGATCACCCGCAGGCGGAACACCTGGCCGTCGAGCCCCTGCTCGAGGCCCCGCATGTTCCCCGGCGCCGCCGACTCGACCCCGAGCAGCTCGAGCGTCTCGTCGTCCGGGCCCACGGCGGTCGGCCGCCCGTCCAGCGTCGCGCCCTCGCCCCGCGCGGCGGCGAACTCCTCTCCGGCGCCGAAGTCGTAGACGTAGCCGAACTCGACGTCGGCCATCGAGGAACCCGACGCGACAGCGATGCTGAGGCTGTGCGACGGCAGCGTGCGCCGCGCGTTGAGCGAGCCGTCGATCGGGTCGATCACGACCCGCGCCGGGCCGCCCTCGCCGAAGACGACCTCGCCGCGCTCCTCGGAGATCGCGACGAACGAGGCGCCCGCGCCGGCAAGCCGCTCGAGCTCGGCGAAGACCACGTCCTCGCAGCGGCGGTCGATCACAAGGCTGTGGTCGCCGCCCTCCCCCACTCCCTCGTACTCGGTGCGTTCCTCGCGCCCGGGAGTCTGGTCGAACAGCCGCTGCTGCTCGGCAACGACGCGCCGGCAGATCGCCGGCCAGTCCGCGGAGAGAGCATCCATCGCGCGCATCCTATGGAGGCTGCCATGTCACCCCGGGGCATGGCTACAGGTAGCGTTGGAGCATGCTTGCTCTCGCCGAGCCGCAGGAGCGTGCGATCGCCCACCGCGAGGGACCGCTGCTTCTCACCGGAGAGGCGGGGACGGGCAAGTCGGAGGTGCTGGCGCGGCGCTTCGAGCGCCTTGTCGGCGAGGGAATCGAGCCGCATCGCATTCTCGTCGTGACCTCGACGCAAGCGACTGCGCGGCGCCACCGGGCGCGGGTGGAGCAGCTCCTCGACCGACCGCTGGAGGAGCTCTGGATCGGCACCTGGGAGGAGACGGCCGAGCGACTGCTGCGCGGGTACGCGACCGCCGCCAACCTCGATCCCTTCTTCGGCGTGCTCGGCCGGGCCGAGCGTCTGGCGCTGCTGCTCGACCGCATCGATGAGCTGCCGCTGCGCAGCCGGCAGATCCGCGGCAACCCGGCCGGCCTGCTCGCCCGCCTGCTGGAGCAGATCGACGAGGTCAAGGCTGGCTCGGAGCCGCCTGAACCCGACCTTGCCGAGCTCGTTGCGGCTCATGACCGGATCCTCACCTCGGCCTGCAGTCTCGACCGGGGCGATGTCTATCTGACGCTGACACGACTCCTCGAGGACCGTCCCGACGTGCGCACCGCGATCGCGCATCGGTTCGAGTTCACGATGGTCGACGAGTTGGAGGACACGACTCCCGCTCAACGGTCGATCCTCGCTGCCCTGGTCGCAGAGAACTCGAACCACATGTACACGGTTGACGGAACGGGCGAGTCGCCGGGGGTGTCCGACACCTCGCTGCAGGTCATCGAGCTGGAGCGGTTGTTCCGGGATCCGCCGACTCGGTTCTGGCGCTGCGCCAGTGAGCGGGCTCAGGCGCAGGCGGTGGCACGGGAGACCGAGCACCTGATCGCAAAGGGGACGGCACCGGAAGAGATCTGCGTGCTCGTCGAGCGGGAGGAGCACGGCGGGCCGGTCGCGGCGGCGATGGAGGAGCGGGGGATCCCGTTCCACCTCTCCGGACCGGCTGCGCTGTTCCAGCGACCCGAGGTGCGCGACGCGATCGCCTGGCTGCGCGTGCTTGCCGATCCCGGCGATTCGGCGGCGGCGGCGCGGGCGTTGACCCGACCGCCCGTGGAGCTGCGCTCTGCGGATCTCGCCCGGCTGACGACGATTGCCAGACGGCGCAAGCTCGACATGGTGTCCGCGTGCGAAGCCTCGCTGGAAAGCCCGCAGATATCGCCCGAGGCGCGGGAGCGGATCCAGTCCTTCTTGAAGCTCTACGGAACGGCGTCGGCGGTTATCGAGGAGCGGCGGGCAGATGTCTTCGTCCGCCGGCTCGTCGAGGCGGTCGGGCTGCGACGGCAGCGCCTTTTCGCCGCCCAACCCGAGGTCGCTGAGCGACTGCTGGGCTTGTCGCGGCTGGCTGAGCTGGCAGCGACCTGGGCACAGCGAGAGCCGAACGGCTCGACCAGGGACTTCGTCCGCCATCTCAGCGCCATCTCAGACGCCGGGGTCGAACCCAGTGGTGTAAGCGAGCCTCCCGCCAGAAACGCGATCCAGGGGCTGACCCGCACGGCGGTCAAGGGGATGGAGTTCGAGCATGTCTTCGTGCTGGGCATGGAGCGCGAAGAAGATGCCGAGCGGATCGGCAGGCCGGCGCGGATCGGGCTTGTGCTGTCTCGGGTCGAGAGCGGCGAGGCTCGGCCGTCGCAGTTCCACGCCGACGCCCTGGCCACGGCTGAAGCAGAGGAGGAGCTGCACGAGGAGGAGCTGTTCGGGCCGGCCGAGGGGCTGCACGCGACCTACCGGGCGCTGCGCGAGCAGGTGCTGGAGGCGTCCTGGAGGGCGGGCCGCGAGTTGTCGGAGCCGCGGCTCGACACCGCGATCGACGTCAACCGGGCGATCGCCCGCTACCTGGAGCTGCTCAAGCTCGCGGCGCTCGCGCAGCGGCCGGGCGAGGAGGCCACGGCGGAGGCGATCGAGGCGGTCAACGGGCTGCTGCGCCAGGTCGCCACGCCGGAGCAGCAGACCGAGCTCGACGCCTCCTCGCTCGACTCCTACCTGCTCGGCTCCGAGCGCGAGCGCGAGGGGCGGCGCAAGCTGATCGACGCCCGCCAGGAGCCCTCACTGGAGGCCTTCCTGCCGCGCCGCGGCGACGGCGCGCTCAGCCTCTCCGCCTCCGACCTCGACCTCTACCTGACCTGCCCGCTGAAGTACAAGTTCGGGCGCGTCTTCGGCATCCCCCAGGAGCCGACGATCAACCAGCGCTTCGGGATCCTGATCCACAACGTGCTCGAGCGCTTCCACAAGGAAGGCGACGACCAGGGCAGCGAGGAGGGGCTCAACCGGCTGATGGGCCTGTTCGAGGCGGGCTGGCGGCGCACCGGCTTCCGCAGCAGCGACGACGAGCTGCAGTTCCGCGACCGCGCACGCCAGGCGATGCGCCTCTACTGGGAGCTGGAGAGCGAGTCGGAGGGAGAGCCGGTCTGGCTGGAGCGCAAGTTCGACATCCGCATCGGCGAGCACCACGTGCGCGGGCGGGTCGACCGGATCGACCGGCTGCCGGGCGGCGACCACGAGCTGATCGACTACAAGACCGGCGAGCGCAAGAGCGAAGCGGCGCTGGAGAGCGACCTGCAGCTGGCCCTCTACCGGGTCGCGGCGCGCCAGGCCTGGGACCTCGAGGCGAGCACCGGCAGCTACTACTACGTGCTCGACGCCGAGAAGGTCGCCGCGCCGGTCGGCCCCGACGACGCCGAGCGGGTCGAGCGCACCGTGCTGCAGGTCGGCGAGGGCGTGCTCGGCCAGGACTTCGAGCCCCGCCCCTCGCCGAAGGTCTGCAGCTGGTGCGACTACCGTCTGATCTGCCCCGCAGCAGAGAGCTGATTAGACGGCTGCAAACTAGCCAGGCTTGGTTTTCGCCGTCTCAATCTCCCCGCTGTCGGAGAAAATTCTGGAACTCGCGCGCGATCGTGTCTGCGGAGGGCAGCTCGTCGCTGTCCTCGCCCAACTGCTCGGCCTGATCGGCCTCGATCCGCTCGACCAGTTCGGCGATTTCCGGGTTGGCGGCGACGGCGCGGCCGATCTGCTCCTCGTAGCTCGCCGTTTCCTCCTCCAGCTCGGTGGCGTCGACGGCGACCCCGGTCAGCCCCTCCAGCCGGCGCAGCAGCGCCAGCGCCGCCTTTGGGTTTGGGACCGCGGAGACGTAGTGCGGCACCGCCGCCCAGAGGGAGGCGGACGTCATCCCGAGCTGGCGACAGCAGTCGTGGACGACGCCGACGATGCCGGTCGGGCCCTCGTAGTTGGAGCGCTGCAGGTCCAACTCCTCGACCAGCTGCTCATCCGAAGCGAGACCGGTGATCGGCACCGGAAGGGTGTGCGAGACCTCGGCGACCAGCGCTCCGAGGGTGACGACCATCTCCACGCCGAGCGCGTCGGCGGCGGTCGCCACGGTCTCCGAGAAGGTGCGCCAGCGCAGGTTGGGCTCGGTGCCGTCGAAGAGGACGAGGTCACGATCGGCCCCGGGGATGCGAATCGCGATCAGGTCGTTCTGCGGCCACTCGATGTGGCGGGCCTGGCCTTCGCTGAGCACGATCGTCGGCCGCGTCGCCTGGAAGTCGAAGTAGTCCTCGGGGTCGATCTCGGCGATGCGCTCCGCGTCGAAGGAGTCGGCGACCGCACCGAGAGCCGCCGAGGCGGCGCCGGCGGCGTCGTTCCAGCCGCGAAACGCGCAGACCAGAACCGGCGAGCGCAGCTGGGGGAGGTCCCCGTGCCAGGTCAATGAATCCACAGAATCAGCGTAGACGATGCCTGGCGTTCGCAGGCCAAGCGGAGCAAGGACGCAGGGAGGCCGAATAGCGGAACCTATTTGGCCGACTGAGGACGCCGCTACGCGCCGGCCTGCGGGCGCCAGGCGCGTTTGAACAGGCCGTAGGCGATGAAGAGGACAAGCGCGGCGAAGGACAGTTCGAGCGCGCGCTGCGGCACCTCGTTGGCGACGACGACGCCGATCAGGACGCCGAGCGGCGAGAGAGCGCCGATCACAACGGCGTCGCGCACGTTCAGGTTGCCGTAGCCGTTCTGCCGCGCCGCTCCGATCAGGGCGACGACGACGATCATCAGCAGCGAGGTCGACTCGCCCTCGACCTGGCTGAGGCCGAGGAAGATCGTCAGCGCGGGCACGAAGAGGATGCCGCCGCCGACGCCGACGAGGCCGCCGGCGAGGCCGCCGACAAGAGCGATCAGGATCGCGATGAGGACGTCGGCGCTCATCGTACGATCAGCTCGATCGCGACCCCGACCAGCAGCAGGGCGAAGAGCAGGGAGACGGCGCGCTGGGGGATCCGCTGCTGGACGGCGGCGCCGACGACGACGCCGAGCACGGCCGGGATCGAGAGCAGCAGGCCGGTGCCGAAGTGGACGTTTCCGTAGAAGCCCTGGGCGATCGCGCCGAGCAGGCCGATGAAGACGATCGCGCCGAGGCTGGTGCCGGTGGCGAGGCGCTCGCCGTAACCGAACCAGAAGATCAGCAGCGGCACGATCACGGTGCCGCCGCCGACGCCGAAGAGGCCGCTGAAGAGTCCGGCCAGGGTGCCCACCGCGACGAGCTTCAGGGTGCGGTCGGAGGTCGCGCTGTCCATCACAACGCTTCGCGCTTCGCTCGCGGCGCGAAGAGCCAGATATGCACGCTTGCTCGCTCCGCGCTCATGGGCGCGATACTAAGCGCAGTGTCTCCCGAAACCGGCAGAGGGGAGCGCGAGACGGAGCTCGGGCCGCTTGTGCGGCTGCGGGACGATCCTGCGCGCGCGGCAATCTTCACTGACGTGGATGGCACGCTGGCGCCGATCGTCGCCCGACCCGAGGAAGCGGCGGTGCCGGCCCGCGCGAGCGAGCTGCTGGCGCGACTGAGCGAGCGCTACGGCCTGGTCGGTTGCGTCTCCGGGCGGCAGGCCGGGGAGGCGCGGCGGCTGGTCGGGGTCGACGGGATCGCCTACGCCGGCAACCACGGGCTCGAACTGCTGCTGCCCGGCGAGGACGTGCCGCGCTTCGACCCGGCCCTGCAGGGGCGCGAGGGCGACGCGGCGAACTTCCTCGCCGAGTCGCCCGTCGACCTCGATGCCGCGGGCCTGCGACGCGAGGACAAGGGCCCGATCCAGGCGCTGCACTGGCGCGGGGCCGAGGACGAGAAGGCGGCTGAGGGACAGGCGCACGAGATCGCCGCATCGGCGGGGCGGGCGGACCTGGAGCTGCGCTGGGGCCGCAAGGTGCTCGAGCTGCGCCCTCCCGGCGGTGGCGGCAAGGACGCCGCCGTGGCGGCGTTGCTGGCCGCCGACGGCCTCACCGCAGCGGCCTACGCGGGCGACGACCGCACCGACCTCGATGCCTTCCGGCGCCTGCGCGAGCTGGCCGAGGAGGGCGAGCTGGAGAGCGCTATCTGCATCGGCATCGCCTCCGAGGAGGGGCCGGCGGAGATCGCCGCCGAGGCTGACCTGACCGTCGACGGGCCCGAGGGCTGGCTGGCGCTGCTCGAGTCGCTGGCGGGATAGGCGCGCGATGCCCTACACCGACCTGCTGCGGGTCACGGTCTTCCTCGCCGGCGCCGAGGCGACCGCGCTCGGGGCAATCACGGCGCTCGCCGCCGGCCGCGACGACGACGCGACGACCGCGATCGTCGCGATCGCCTGGTGGGCGATCGCTCTGGTTGTCGGCATCTGGCTGGGCAGGCCGACGCGCGCCGCCGACGGCGTCCGCGACGCGCTCGCCCGCGCCCGCACGGCCACCTCGCTGCCCGACGACTCCCCCGCCCGGATCGCCGTCCTGCGGCTCTGGCCGATCGGCCTGACCGCGATCGCCGCCGGCGTCCTCGGCGCGATCTTCCCCGGCGTCGCCGCGATCGGCGCCGGCTACGCGCTGCTGGTCGCGCTGACGATCCGCACCCGCGAGGCCGCGGTGCTCGCGGTCGAGCAGCGCGACGGCGTCAAGTTCCACGTCGTCCCCAACTCTGCCCTGCGCCCGATCGAGCTGGTGCGGACGCCGGGGCTGCGCAGCGACCGGCTGCGGGCATAGCGGCGCCGCTCGCAGAGAATCACCTCATAAACCGCCGCCTCCTCCGCTTCGCGTCCGGGGGCGGCGGCTACGCGCCATATCGGCGCCGCTCGCAGAGAATCACCTCATAAACCGCCGCCTCCTCCGCTTCGCGTCCGGGGGCGGCGGCTACGCGCCATATCGGCGCCGCTCGCAGAGAATCAGATCGTGATGCTCGCTAATTGGTTGTTCTAAGGAGGGACCTGAACTTGCGCCAGCTGCGGGTGTTGGCGACGTCCTCCGCCGTCAGCCAGGCGCGCCGCGCGGTCGCCACGGCGTAGGCCATGTTGTCGAGCGTGTCGACGCCGTGGGCGTCGGTGTTGAGCACGATCTTCACGCCGGCTTCCTTGGCCAGGCGGGCGTGGTGCTCGGAGAGGTCGCGGCGGTTGGGGTTGCCGTTGATCTCGAGCATCGTGCCGGTGCGCGCGGCGGCCTCGACCACCGCCTCGACATCTATCTCGTAGGGCTCGCGGCGGCCGATCAGGCGGCCGGTGAGGTGGCCGATGCAATCGACGTCCGGGTTCTCGATCGCGGCCAGCATGCGCTCGGTCATCGCCGCGCCGGAGATCGAGAACGAGGTGTGGACGCTGGCGACGGTCCAGTCGAGCGCGGCGACCAGCTCGTCGGGGTAGTCGAGCGAGCCGTCGAGGCCGATGTTGATCTCCGAGCCGGCGAGCAGGCGGAAGCCGCGCCTGCCCTCGTTCCACTCGGCGATCTCCTCGATCCGCTGCCAGAGCCGCTCGGCGGTGACGTGGTCGCCGAAGCCGTGGCTGGCCGAGTGGTCGGTGATCGCCATGTAGGCGTAGCCGCGCTCGCGCCCGGCGTCCGCCATCTCCTCCAGCGTGTTGCGCCCGTCGGAGAGGGTCGTGTGCGAGTGCAGGTCGCCGCGCACGTCGTCGAGCTCGATCAGGTCCGGCAGCCCCCCTTCGCGCGCCGCCCCCAGCTCGCCGCGGCCCTCGCGCAGCTCCGGCTCGATGTAGGCGTAGCCGAGTCGGTCGTAGACATCGGCCTCGCTCACGCAGAGCGTCGTCTCGCCGCTCTCGCTCTCGACGATGCCGTGCTCGGAGACCGAGAGGCCGCGCGCGACCGCCTCTTCGCGCAGCTGCACGTTGTGCGCCGCCGAGCCGGTGAAGTGCTGCAGCAGGTTGCCGAAAGCCTGCGGCGGCACGATCCGCAGATCGACCGAGATCCCGTTGTGGGTCTGCGCCCGCAGCCCGTTCGGCCCCGGCTTGCCCGCGGCCGCGATCAGCGCGTGGCCGGCGAGGTGCTCGGCCAGGGCCGCCGGCTCCTCCGCGGTGGCGATCAGGTCGATGTCCTTGCAGGTCTCGGCCCAGCGCCGCGCCGATCCCGCGACCTCGACCCGGTTGGCGGCCGGGTGCTCGCGCAGCGCCTCCGCCAGCTGCTCGGCGATCGGCCGCACGGCGGAGAGCAACACGCGCCCCGGGCCCTCGCCGGGCTCGCCCAGCCGCTCCAGCGCGGCCAGCACGTTCTCCTCGGCCTTCGGCCCGAGGCCCTGCACGTCGCGCACCCTTTCCGCCTCCGCGGCGGCCTTCAGGTCATCCAGCGAGGTGACGCCGAGCTCGTCGAAGAGCAGCTTCGCCGTCTTCGCCCCGACGCCGGGCACGCGCGTCACCTCGATCAGCGTCGGCGGGAACTTCGCCTTCAGCTTCGCCGCCGCGGGAATCTCGCCGGTCGCAAGCAGGGCGTCGATCTTCTCCGCCAGCGTCTTGCCGACCCCTGGGATCTCGGTCGCGCGCCCGGCGGCCGCCAGCTCGGCGACCGAGAGCGGGCTTTCGCGGATCGCCTTGGCGGCGCTCGAGTAGGCGAGCACCCGGTATTTGACCGCGCCGTCGAGCTCGTACAACACCCCCAACTCTTCCAGCGCGGCGGCGATCTCGGCGTTCGTCATACTCGCAACATAGGGATGCTTCGCGGAGGCCGTGGACCCTCGCTATACTTTTTGAAGTATTGAGCTCTGAAACTCGACCCTTGGGAGACCGATACCAGTGACCGGCAAGCTGACCGACGTTACCGACGGCAACTTCAAGTCCGACGTGCTCGAGGCCGACGGCCCTGTGCTCGTCGACTTCTGGGCCCCCTGGTGCGGCCCCTGCCGCGTCGTCCACCCGGTCCTCGAGGAGATCGACGCCGAGCGCGACGACCTCAAGATCGTCAGCCTCAACGTCGACGAGAACCAGCAGACAGCAGCCCAGTACGAAGTCCTCTCGATCCCGACCCTGCTGCTCTTCAAGGACGGGGCGATCGCGAAGAAAGTCGTCGGGGCGATGCCGAAGCGACGCCTCGAGGCCGAGCTCGAGCCGGCCCTCGCCTAACGGCGCATGCCGTTCGTAGAGATCCACTGGTACGAGGGCCGCAGCGACGAGCAGAAGGCGGAGATCGCCGCGCGGATCGAAGCGGCCCTCGGCGAGGTTGCCGGCGTCCCGCCGGAGCACTGCTGGGTCAAGTTCTCCGACACGAAGAAGTCGGACCTGATCATCGGCGAGCCGGCCGAGCCAGACCGGTAGCTCGCACGCCGGCGCGCCGCTCTTGCTCCTCGGATAGCTCGGTTGTCCTCCCGACGCTGGTCCGCTTGACTGCGGTTTTCTCGGCTGCGGCGGCCATCTGCGCCACCTCATCCTTTGTTGGACTTCGCGCCCACGCCGCCCTACTCTGCAAAGGTCCATGACACCGCTCGGCCTCCCCTCCTTCGATCGTCTCTCAGTACTGCCTGCCGATCTGGTCGCGGCACTGCGGCTGATCCCCAAGATTGCGGAGAACACGGCCTTGCTGCGCGAGATTGCGCGCACGCTGGAGCGGGTCGCCGGGGACACCGAGGTCCTACCCGGGGTACGTGAGGACATGGCGCGCGTCGCCGAGACGACGAGCGTTCTGGGGGCGATGGACGGCAGGATGGCGGCCATCGAGGAGGCCATGCCGGTGCTGGTCGAGGTTCAACGCCACCTCGCCCAGCTGCCGGAGACGATGGGCCGGCTCGACGACGGCCTCGATCGCCTCAGCGGGCTGATGGAGCAGCTGATGACGGCGCTCGACGGGCTCAATCAGAGCGTTGACACGCTTCATGGGGCGGTGGCGCCTGTGGGTCGCCTTGCTGGCCGGGTGCCCGGCCAGAAGAAGGGGAAGCCGGCGGGCAGATAGCTGCGGCTCACCGATCCTCGTTGCTCAGAGCGGGCACTTCGCGGCTGCGCGGAACGATCCTCAGCGCGTCGAGCTCGGTCTTGAGCGCGACGTACTCCGAGGTGCTACGCGCGGAGTAGAGGATCTCCATCCGCACGATCGGCGTGATCTTCGATCTCGCCTGATCGGCCTCGCGTCGCGCGAGGGTCAGCTGCGCTTCAGGCTTATCGAGAGCTCGCGGCCGTCGAGCTTGGCGGTGGTCCCGTCGCCGCCGTCGTACTCAACGGCGGTGGCCAGCACCTCGCCGCTTACGTAGGGCTCGTGCTCGCGGGCGGCGGCCAGCAGCTCCTCGTCGCCGCCGAGGCTGAGCTCGATCCGGTCGGTGATCTCCAGGCCCGCCTCCTTGCGGGCGTTCTGGACCGCGTGGACGATCTCGCGCGCTAGGCCCTCGCGGCGCAGCTCGTCATCGAGCTCGAGCTGGAGGGCGACGGCGTGGCCGGCCTCGGCCTCGACCTCGTATCCCTCCAACGGCTGCAGTGAGAGCGTCACCTCCTCGGTGCCGAGCGCATGCTCGTCGCCGTCGACATTGATCCCGACCTCGCCGCCCTCGGCCATCACGCGGGCGACGTGGACCGGGTCGAGCGCCTCGACCGCGGCCGCGACCTGCGGCATGCGCTTGCCGAAGCGCGGCCCGAGCGAGCGGTAGTTGGGCTTGACCGCGTAGCTGACCAGCTCGCCCTCCTCGTCGACGAAGTCGAGCTCCTTGACGTTGAGCTCGGCCTTGACCAGCTCGGCGCGGGCGGAGATCGCCTCGCGCTCGGCGTCGTTGGCGACGATCACCGCGCGGCGCAGCGGCTGGCGCATCTTCGCCTTGGCCTGGGCGCGGGCCGCGCGGCCGAGCTCGATCGTCAGCCGCACCGCCTCCATCGCCCGCTCCAGCTCGGGATCGGCAAGCGCCCCGTCGGGGGCGGGGAAGTCGCGCAGGTGAACCGAGTCGGGCAGCTCGCCGGTCTCGCCGGTCTCGCCGCCGGCGAGGTTGAGGTGGATCTCGTCGGCGAGGAAGGGCGTGAACGGGGCCAACATCGCCGCGGTCTCGAGCAGGCAGTGGCGCAGGGTCGCGAACGCCGCTCGATCGCCCTCCCAGAAGCGCCGCCGCGAGAGCCGCACGTACCAGTTGGAGAGCTGCTCGACGAACTCGGCGATCTCGCGGCCGGCGGCGGTACAGTCGAAGGAGTCCATGTGCTCGGTCACGGTGGCGACGGTCGACTGCAAGCGCGAGAGCGCCCAGCGGTCCAAATCCGAGCCGCGTTCGCTGTTTGCCGGGCTGTCCTCGACAAAAGGCGAACGCGCCGACTCCGTCGGGAAATCCTCCGGCCCGAGCTCCTCGGCGTTGGCGTAAAGCACCCAGAACGAGTAGGTGTTCCAGAGGGTGAGCAGGAACTGGCGCACCGATTCGCCCACCGTCTCGACCGAGAAGCGGTAGCCGGACCAGGGCTGCTGCGCGGTCAGGTAATACCAGCGGAAGGCGTCGGCGCCGTGGGCGTCGATCACCTCCCAGGGCTCCACCACATTGCCCTTGCTCTTCGACATCTTCTGCCCCTCGGGGTCGAGGATCAGGCCAAGGCAGACACAGTTGCGGTAGCTCGACCCCTCCAGCTCGGTGCCCTCGAAGAGCAGCGTCGCCTCGGCCAGCAGGGTGTAGAACCAGCCGCGCGTCTGGTCGATCGCCTCGCAGATGAAGTCGGCCGGGTAGCGCTCCGCGAACAGCTCCTCGTTCTCGAACGGGTAGTGGAACTGCGCGAAGGGCATCGCGCCGCTGTCGTACCAGGTGTCGATCACCGACTCGACCCGGCGCATCTCGCCGCCGCAGTCCTCGCAGCCGATGCTCACCTCGTCGATGTAGGGGCGGTGCAGGTCGTCGGGCACCTCGCCGCCGGCGCGCTCGCGCAGCTCGGCGACCGAGCCGGCGCAGAAGCGGCCGTCGCAGTCCTCCCCCTCGCACTCCCAGATCGGCAGCGGGGTGCCCCAGTAGCGGTCGCGCGAGAGCGCCCAGTCGACGTTGTTCTCCAGCCACTTGCCGAAGCGGCCGTGCTTGATGTGCTCGGGGTGCCAGCCGATCGTCTCGTTGTTGGCAAGCAGTTGCTCGCGGGCGGCCGAAGTGGCGACGTACCAGCTGGACTTGGCGAAGTAGAGCAGCGGCGTGCCGCAGCGCCAGCAGTGCGGGTAGGCGTGCTCGTAGACCTGCTCGCGGAAGAGCAGGCCGCGCGCGCCGAGGTCGTCGATCAACGCCCGAGTGACCTCGGGGTCCTTGACGAAGCGCCCCTCGAAGCCCGTGACGCGCTGGTCGAACGTGCCGTCGGGCTTGACCGGGTTGTAGAGAGTCCGTGCGTCGGTCGGGTCGAAGATCCCCTGCTCGGCGGCGACCCGGTAGTCGTCCTCGCCGAAGGCGGGGGCGATGTGGACCAGCCCGGTGCCGTCCTCGGTGGTGACGAACTCGCCCGCGATCACCGGTGAGGCGCCCGGCTCACGGTCGCTCAGCGTGAAGACCGGGCCCTCGTAGTGACGGCCGACAAGCTCGGAGCCGGGGAAGCGGCCGAGAATCTCCGCCCCCTCACCCAGCACCTTCTCTACCAGCGGCTCGGCGAGGATCAGCGTCTCGCCGCCGACTCGCGCCCGCACGTAGGCGACCTCGGGCGCGACGGCGACGGCGACGTTGCCTGGCAGGGTCCAGGGAGTGGTCGTCCAGACCAGCAGCGACTCGCCGTCCGGCGCCGTCCCGTCCTCGCCGAGCAGGGGGAAGCGCACGTAGATCGAGGGGTCCTCGACGTCCTTGTAGCCGAGCGCGACCTCGTGCGAAGAGAGCGCCGTGCCGCAGCGCGGGCAGTAGGGAACGACCTTGTGGCCCTCGTAGAGGCGATTGGAATCCCAGAGCTTGCGCAGCGACCACCAGACCGACTCGATGTAGTCGTCCTCGAGCGTCACGTAGGGGTCGTCGAGGTCGATCCAGAAGCCGATCCGCTCGGTCAGCCGGTTCCACTCCCCGACGTACTCGAAGACCGACTCACGGCAGCGCGCGTTGAACTCGGCGATCCCGTACTCCTCGATCTGCTGCTTGGAGGAGATGCCGAGCTGCTTCTCGACCTCGAGCTCGACCGGCAGGCCGTGGCAGTCCCAGCCGGCCTTGCGCGGAACCCGGTAGCCGCGCATCGTGCGGTAGCGCGGGTAGACGTCCTTGAAGACGCGCGAGAGCACGTGGTGGGAGCCCGGCTTGCCGTTCGCGGTCGGCGGGCCCTCGTAGAAACTCCACACCTCGGCCCCCTCGCGGTTGGCCAGTGAGCGGGCGAAGACATCGCGCTCGCGCCAGCGCTCGAGCACGCGTTGCTCGAGCTCGGGGAAGGACTGCTTCGGGTCGACTGGGTTGAAGCCGGGCATGAGCAGGTGATTCTAGGAGCGGTTACGCTCCCGGCCGCATGCCCCCCGCTTTCGACCCCAACGGCAAGGTGGCGCTGGTCACCGGCGGCGCCAACGGAATCGGCTTCGAAGCTTCGCGACAGCTCGTCCTGCGCGGCGCTTCCGTGGCTGTCGTCGACCTCGACCGACAGCAGGCGCGCGAGGCGGCCGAGCAGATCGGCGAGCGGGCGATCGGGATCGGCGCCGACGTCACCGACGAGGGCGCGATGCGGGCCGCCGTGGCGGAGACGGTCGAGCGCTTCGGCGGCCTCGATCTGGCTATCGCCAACGCCGGCATCGCCCAGTCGCAGGTGGCGACCGTGCGCGGCATCGGCGGCGAGGAGTGGGAGCGCGTCTTCGAGGTCGACATGATGGGCGTCTGGCGGACAGTACGCGCGGTGCTGCCGCCGATCGTCGAACGCCAGGGCCACATCGTCGTCACCGGCTCGATCTACAGCTGGGCCAACGGCGTCCTCAACAGCCCCTACGCGGTCGCCAAGGCGGGCGTCGAGGCGCTCGGCCGCGGCCTGCGCGCAGAGTTGGTGCCGCTCGGCGCCAGCGCCGGCGTCGTCTACTACGGCTGGGTCGACACCGACCTGGTGCGCGGCGGCTTCGACCGCAAGCACTCGGACCGGATGAAAGAGAACGTCCCCGCCTGGCTGCTCAAGCGGATCACGCCCGACGAAGCGGCGGCGGCGCTGATCCGCGGCATCGAAGCGCGGGCGCCGCGCACCTTCGCACCGCGGTGGTGGGCGATCCCCAGCTTCCTGCGCGGCATTCTCAACCCGCTGCTCGACCGCCGCTTCGACCGCGACGCGAAGATGCGCGAGACGATCCGCGCGGTCGAGGCCGACGCTGACGGGCAGGGCGCCGCCGCGGTCTCAGCCGCCTCGGGTCAGCCGCTCCAGTAGGAAGAGGAACGACTCGTAGTCCTCGCCGGTGGCGCGGCTGAGCCCGATCTCGCAGGTGCGGTTGCTGCAGAGGTGGGCGTCGAAGCGGCGGCCGGCGAGCTCGGAGACCTGCGGCGCGGTCGCTGCCGCGGTCAGCTCCGGGTGGCTGAAGCCGCGGTCGCCGGCGAAGCCGCAGCAGCTCGAGGAGGGGGCGACGTAGACCTCCTCGGCGAGGGCGTCCGCGAGCGCGCGCAGCCGCGGCGCCAGGCCCATCTGGCGCGTCGCGCAGGTCGGGTGCACGGTCGCTGAGCCGACCTTCGCGCCGACCTCCAACCGCGGCAGCAGCCGGTCGTGGGCCCAGGCGACCGAGTCGAGGATCGTCAACCGGGCGAGGCGTGGGGCGTTCTCCTCGTCGAGCACGCCCTCGCCCGGCTCGGCGATCGAGTGCGTGCAGGAGGCGGCGTCGATCACGACCGGCAACTCGCCCTCCCCGCTCCACTCCCACAGCCGCGAGACCATCTCGTTCGCCTTGCGCCGGTGGGCGGCGCCGAACCCTTTCGAGCTCCAGGGCAGCCCGCAGCAAGACCCCGCGACGTCCGCCGGGATCCACACCGGCGCCCCGGCCCGCGCCGAGACCTCGACCATCGCCTCAGCGATCCCCACGCTCCTTCCGCTGTTCCTTTGCCCTGTTATTTGGGGCAAAGGAACAGCGGAAGGGCCGAAGATGCGGTTGGTGCAGCTGGGGACGTAGATGGCGGCGGCGCCCTCGCGGCGCGTCGGCGGGAGGTGCGGTCTTGCGGCTGAAGGGAGGGCGGCGCCTCGCTTGGTGCGGCGGGCCGGCGGGCCGGCCACGCGGAGGGCGGCGCGTGAGGCGCGCTCGACGGCACCCCAGCGCTTCGCGGCGCGCAGGGCCAAGGCCTCGCGCCAGGCCCCGAGACGCCCGTTCTGGGCGTGGCGCTCCTCCCGCAGCTGCTTGACCAGCGCGCCGGTGTCGATCCCGAGCGGGCAGGCGAGGCGGCAGGAGCCGTCGGCGGCGCAGCTGTCGAGCCCGTCGTAGGCGTACTCGCGCTCGAGCTCGGCGCGCAGCGGCGAGCCCTCGGGCTGGCGGGCGATCTCGCGGCGTAGGACGATCCGCTGGCGCGGGGTCGTGGTCAGGTCGCGGCTCGGGCAGACCGGCTCGCAGAAGCCGCACTCGACGCAGGCGCTCGCCGACGCCTCCTCGACCTCGGGCATCGTTTTGAGATTGCGCAGGTGGGCGCCAGGGTCGCGGTTGAGGACGACCCCGGGGGCGAGCACCCCGTCGGGATCGGCTAGCCGCTTGACCCGCCACATCAGCTCGGTCGCCTCCTCCCCCCACTCGCGCTCGACGTAGGGGGCCATGTTGATCCCGGTGCCGTGCTCGGCCTTGAGCGAGCCGTCGTACTTGCCGACGACAAGCTCGACCAGCTTCGCCATGAACGACTCGTAGCGCTCCAGGTCCTCCTGCTTGCCGAAGTCCGGCGTCAGCATGAAGTGCAGGTTGCCCGCCGAGGCGTGGCCGGCGACGCCCGGCAGGAAGCCATGCTCACCGAGCAGCGCCTGCAGGTCGCGGGCGCCCTCGGCGATCCGCTCGGGCGGCACGCAGACGTCCTCGACGATCAGCGCCGTGCCCGGCAGCCGCAGCCGGCCGACGAGGCCGTGCAGGCCCTCACGCACCCGCCAGGCGAGCTCGATCTCCTCAGCCTCGCGGGTGAACTCGATCGGCCGGGTCGTCTCGTGGTCGCCGAGGACCTCCCCCGCCGCGGCGATCGCGGCGTCGAGCTCGTCGTCGCTCGCGCTCCCGTACTCGACCAGCAGAACCGCCGACTCGGGCGGCAGCTCTTTCCACTCCTCGGGCGCCCCGACCATGTTCCAAGCGGCGGTGATCAGCGCCGGCGCGACCATCAGCTCGACCGCGGTGGCGCCCGAGGCGACCAGGTCGCGCACCGGTGCGATCGCCTCGTCGATGCCGGCGAAGTGGGCCCAGGCGGTGGTCGTGCGGGCCGGCACCGGCAGGGTCTCGAAGACCGCCTCGGTGAGGAAGGCGAGCGTGCCCTCGGAGCCCACGAGCAAGCGGCGGAAGATCTCCAGCGGCTCCTCGGCGTCGAGGAAGGCGCAGAGCCGGTAGCCGGTCGTGTTCTTGATCGCGAACTTGCGGCGGATGCGCTCGCTCAGCTCGGCGTCGGCGCGGATCTCGTCGCGGATCGCCGCCAGGCCGGCGGCGAGCTCGGGCTCCTCGGCGGAGAAGCGCTCGGCTGCGCCGGGCGCGGCGGTGTCGATCGTCGTCCCCGAGGGCAGGACGAAGGTCAGCGAGCGCACGGTCGAGTAGGAGTCGTGGGTGGTGCCGCAGCGCATCCCGCCAGAGTTGTTGGCGATCACGCCGCCGACCGTGGCGATCTCGGTGCTGGCCGGGTCGGGGCCGAGCTTGCGCCCGTGCGCGGCGAGCACGCGGTTGGCGTGGCCGAGCACGGTTCCGGGCTTGACCCGTGCCAGCGCGCCGCCGTCCTCGACCGTGACGCCGGTGAAGTGGCGGCGCACGTCGACCAGGATGCCGTCGCCCTGGCCCTGGCCGTTGAGGCTGCTGCCGCCGCCGCGGAAGACGACGGGGACGTCGTTGGCGCGGCCGTAGGCGAGCGTCTTGCCGACGTCGCGCGCGTCGCGCGCCATCACCACCGCCTGCGGCAGCAGCCGGTAGGGGCTGGCGTCGGAGGCGTAGCGGACGATGTCGCCGGCGCGGCCGAGTACCCGATCGGCGCCGAGCAGCGCCTCGAGCTCGCCGCGCAATGGCTGCGCGGCGCCGCCGGCCAGCGACTCGGGGGCGCGGTCGGAGGCGGCGGTGCTCATAGGCACCCAGGGTTGAAATGACGCGGCCCAGGGGTTCCTGTGACCGTCATCTAGAAAAGAGACATCCCGGGCTGTACCGGGACTTCGACCAGCTCCGGGCGGGGCGATGCGAGTGCCGTGGCGAGCGCGTCGCGGACCTCGTCGCGGCCGCTGGCGACACGGGTCGAGACGCCGTAGCCGGCCGCGACCGCGGCGACGTCGAGCGCCGGCAGGTCGAGGCCGGGTGCGCCCTGCACCGACTCGACCTCGGCGAACCACTTGAGGATCGCGTACTCGGAGTTGCGCAGGACGAGGAAGGTGACCGGCGCCTCGTGGGCGACGGCGCTCCAGAAGCCACTGATCGCGTACTGGGCCGAGCCCTCGCCAAGCACGCAGACGACCGGGCGGTCGGGCTGGGCGAGCTGCACGCCGACCGAGGCGGCAAGGCCGAAGCCGAGCCCGCCGCCGGCGCTGAAGTAGTAGCTGCCCGGCCGCGAGAGGCGCAGCTGGTTGCGCAGCGCCAGGGTGCTGGCCGGCGACTCGAGCACGACGATGCCGTCCTCGGGGAAGACCTCGGCCAGGGCCGAGTGCACGGTCGAGGAGTTGAGCGGGTCCTCTGCCGGGATTTCCTGCGGGCCGGGGTTGGGCTCGGGCGCCGGGCGGCCCGACTCGGGCACCGCCTCCAGCAACGCCTTCAGGCTGAGGCCGACGTCGGCGACGATCGCGTAGCCCATCGGCGCCCGCGCGGCCTCGTCGGGGTCGCTGGTGATCGCAACCAGGGTCGCGCCCTCGGGCAGCAGCGGGCCGGGGATGTGCGGGTAGTAGGGGAAGACCGAGCTGCCGGCGACGAGGATCAGGTCGTGCCCCTCGAGCGTCTGCGCGACCGGGCCGATCGCGGGCGGCAGCACGCCGCGGTAGTTGGGGTGGTTCTCGGGGAAGCCGAGCTTGCCACCGCCGGTCGCCGGGGTCGCCCAGACGGGCAGCCGCTGGCGCTCGGCGAGGCCGATCGCCGCCTCCCAGCCGCCCGAGGCGTCGATGTCGGGGCCGGCGACGAGGACCGGGTTGGCAGCCGAGTCGAGGTGCTGGGCGAGCCTGTGGATCGAGTCGGGGCTCGCGACCGCGCGACCGTCGACGCCGCGGGCGACGACCTCGCGCGCCTCGGCCTCGGGCACCTCGACCCCCCAGTCGTCCATCGGGATCGAGACGAAGACGGGGCCCTGCGGCGGCAGCGCCGCGAGGTGGAGGCCGTGGGCGAGGGCGAGCGGCACGTCCTCGGCCCGTGGGGGCTCGTGCGACCACTTGACCAGCGGGTGCGGCAGCCGGGTCGCGTCGCGGTTGGTCAGGTTCGCCTGCAGGGTCATCTGCGCGCGGGCCTGCTGGCCGGCGGTGATCAGCAGCGGCGAGTGGTTGGCGTGGGCGTTGAAGATCGCCCCCATCGCGTTGCCGACGCCGGGAGCGGTGTGCAGGTTGGCGACCGCCGGCCGGCCGGAGGCCTGCGCGTAGCCGTCGGCCATACCGACGACGACCGCCTCCTGCAACCCGAGCACGTAGCGGAAGTCACCGGGGAAGTCGGCCAGCATCGGAAGCTCGGTCGAGCCGGGGTTGCCGAAGATGGTCGTCATCCCCTGGGAACGGAGCAGGTCGAAGCTCGCGTCGCGCACGGTCGGCATTGGGGCAACCCTAGATGAACGATTCCGATGACGGCACCCACGGATGACGCGTCTGGCGCTGCGCTGGGACGCCACCCACCTCCTCGCGAATAGCCCTGCTATTCGCTCGTCGGCGTGCGGCGTCCAGCTTGGCCAGCCGCGCCCCCGCGGGCACCGTCATTTCGAAATCGGTCATCCAGGCTTGCGGATCTAAAGAAAAGGGATTCAACTGGCCGATATGCAAAGGGTGCGTAAGGCAATCCTCCTCATCGCCGTAGCTGCGCTTTTCTCTCTCTACCTGACCACCTCGTCGGTGAGTGCCGCGCCGACCCGCCTCGCCTACGGGACGGGTGAGATCGTGCCGATCCCGGCGGCGATCCCGCACGAAGCGGGCGACATGGTCGACCGCCGCATCGTCCCGAACCTGCGCCGGCTCGCACAGCGCTTCCCGATCTACATCACCGACGGCTACTCCGGCCGGCTGCCGGACGGCAGCCATGCCGGCTGCCACGGCTGCCACGTCAAGCACAGCGACCACTACAACGGCCTCGCCGTCGACATCGTCGCGCTGCGCGGGCGCGGCGGCTGCGACCGCGCCTGGCGCGGCATCACCCGCCTAGCCCACTGGGCCGAGCCGCGCCAGAACCGCCCCCGCCCGCCCTTCCGCTGGGTCGGCTACGACGGCGACGCCGGCCACGGCTGCGGCCACCACCTGCACCTCTCCTGGGAACACGCGATCGCGCCGATGTTCCAGCTGGCCGAATGGGTCGAGGTCTTCCCCGTGCGCCGCCAGGGCATCGCCACGAAACCGAAGCCGACGCCGGCGCCGGCGCCGGCGGGCGAGCCGTCGGGGCTGAGGCCGCCGAAGGGGCCGCAGGGGGGCAGCGAGCCCGGCGTCACCTACGAACGCGGCCCGCGCGGCGGCGTCTCGGCGGGCTCGTCCCGGTCCGGCGGGGTATCGGCGCGGGGTGATCAGAGCCCATCCGGTAGGGGGCTCCACTTAACTTTTTCTGAAGACAGCTTGCGGCTGTCCGCGGGCGCTGGTTCAGAAAAAGTACAAGACGTTCCGCCCCTACCGGATCGGGCTCTAGTCGAAACGCGCGTCGTAGGATGCCGGCGGATGCGTGCGCTGCCGCTTCCTCTCGCCACCCTGATCGCATTCGTCGGATGCGGCGAGCAGGGTGAGTCGACGCCGGTTGCTTGCCTGGAAGGGGAGCTTGCTTACCTCGATGCGTTGGAGGCGGCTCCCGGGGTGGTTGAGCTGGACGACACGACCCTGATCTCGGAATGCCTGGTTGAGAGTCAGGGGGGTGGGGATCTGGCTGAGGTCGGGGCGGCGATGTTGGCGGCTGCTACGGAGTTGAACGGGGAAGCTCGGAAGCAGCCGGGGGGACGGGCCAATGTTGAGCTCGGGTACCTGCTGGGGGCCGCGCAGCGGGGGGCGGATCAGACTGAAGGGATCCACGACGAGCTGGTCCGCCGGCTCGCCGCAGCCGCCCGCTACAGCCCCGACAACCTGCCGCTGCCGCCGGCCTTCCGGCGCGCCTACCGCGAGGGCTTCGACGCCGGGCGCGAGCGGGGCTGAATACGCTGCCGGGACAAACTTCGAATCGATGGAGGACAGCTTGAGCGAGCAACTGTGGGGTGGCGAGACCAGCAAAGCCGTTGAGAACTTTCCCGTGTCCGGCGAGCCGGTGCCGGTGCCGGTGGTGCACTGGCTTGGCCGGCTGAAGGCCGCCGCGGCGCGGGTCAACGGGGAGCTCGACTTGCTCGACGCCGAGCTGGCGGCGCAGATCGCCGATGCCGGCGACGCGGTCGCGGCCGGCGAACACGACGACCAGTTCCCGGTCGACGTCTTCCAGACCGGCTCCGGCACCTCCTCCAACATGAACGCCAACGAGGTGATCGCCAACCTCGCCGGCGACGCGGCACACCCCAACGACCACGTCAACATGGGCCAATCGTCGAACGACGTCTTCCCCTCCGCCGTCCACCTGGCGGCACTGGGCGAGGTGAGCCACGACCTGCTGCCGGCGATGGAGGGCCTACAGGCGGCGCTGGCGGAGAAGGCCGGGCGCTTCGCCGACACGGTCAAGGCCGGGCGCACCCACCTGATGGACGCGGTTCCGGTCACCCTCGGGCAGGAGTTCGGCGGCTACGCGGCGCAGGTGCGGCTCGGGATCCAGCGGGTCGAGGGGACGCTGCGCCGGGTCGGCCAGATCCCGCTCGGCGGCACCGCCACCGGAACCGGCCTCAACACCCACCCCGAGTTCGCCGCCAAGGTGCGCGAGAAGCTGGCCGCCGACACCGGCCTCGCCATCTCCGAGCCGCTCGACCGCTTCGAGGCGCAGGGCAACCGCGACGCCCTGGTCGAGCTCTCCGGCGCGCTCAAGGTCTACGCCGTCTCGCTCAACAAGATCGCCAACGACCTGGCGCTGATGGGCTCCGGACCGCGCGCCGGCCTCGCCGAGCTGCGCCTGCCGGAGCTGCAGAAGGGCTCCTCGATCATGCCCGGCAAGGTCAATCCGGTTATCCCGGAGGTCGTGATCCAGGTCGCGGCGCAGGTGATCGGCAACGACGCCGCGATCTCGGTCGCCGGCAGCCAGGGCCAGTTCGAGCTCAACGTGCGCGTGCCGCTGATCGCCCGCGACCTGCTCGATTCGGTGAAGCTGCTCGCCTCCGCCTCGCGCCTGCTCGACGAGAAATGCGTCGCCGGGGTCGAGGCCAACGAGGAGATGACCGAGCGCCACGCCGAGGCGACCCTCGCCACCGCAACCGCGCTCAATCCCCACATCGGCTACGACCGCGCCGCCGACATCGTCAAGGCCGCCGCCGAGTCAGGCCGCTCCCTGCGCGAGGTGGCCTTGGAGCAGGGCGTAGAGCCGGCGGTGCTGGAGGAAGCCCTGGACCACCGCCGCATGGCACGGCCGCACGAGTAGGTGGATGAGAGGGCGGATGTCCCTCCCCCGAAAACCGTCGCGCAGCTGAGTCGCGGATAAGGGCTCCGGTGCGGTTCTAGGAGTCTCCGTGGGAGGGACATCCCGCCCTCCTCGTGGCTGGTGCGGCTACCCCTGAAGGGTTACGAAGCGCTCCTCCGTCAACTCTGAGATTGCGAAGGCGGGGCCCTCGCGGGTGTTGCCGGAGTCCTTGACGCCGCCGTAGGGCATCTGGTCGGCGCGGAAGGTCGGCACCTCGTTGATCAGCACGCCGCCGAACTCCAGCGTCCGTGCGGCCTCGAGCCCACGGCCGATGTCACGGGTGAAGACGCCCGCCTGGAGGCCGAACTTGGAGTCGTTGGCGAGCCGTAGGGCCTCGCCGAACTCGCTGTAGCGGTCGATCGTCGCCACCGGGCCGAAGATCTCCTCGCACCAGACCTTCGCCTCGCGCGGCGGGTCGGCCAGCAGGGTGGGAGCGAGGCAGCGGCCCTCGTCGACCAGCTCGCCGCCGCAGAGCAGCTCGGCGCCGGCGGCAACCGCCTCGTCGATCCACTGCTTGACCCGGTCGCGATCGTCGGGTGAGATCAGCGGGCCGACGTCGGTCCCCGGGTCGAGCGGGTCGCCGACCCTGAGCTTCGCGACGTTGCCGACAAGCCGCTCGACGAAGGCATCGGCTATCTCCTCGTGGACGAGGATCCGCTGGATCGAGATGCAGCTCTGGCCGGCGTGGGAGAAGGCATGGATCTGCGCCTTGTCCGCGGCCGTCTCCCAGTCACCGTCGGCGTGGACGATCAACGGCGCGTTCGAGCCCAGCTCGAGGTTGACCTTCTTGTGCGGGACGCGGCTGCGGATCTCCCAGCCGACCTTGGCCGAGCCGGTGAAGCTGAGTGCCCCGGTCAGCTCGTGCTCGACGATCGCGTTGCCGACCTCCGAGCCGGGCCCGGGAAGAACGCTGAGCCAGCCCTGGGGCAGGCCGGCCTCGAGCAGGACCGCGGCCAGCTTCAGCGCCGAGATCGGTGTCTGCCCGGCCGGCTTGAGCACGACCGCGTTGCCGGCGGCGAGCGCCGGGCCGAGCTTGTGGGCGACGAGGTTGAGTGGGAAGTTGAAGGGGCTGATCGCGCCGACGACGCCGTAGGGCACACGCAGCATCACGCCGAGCTTGCCGGCGCCCGAGGAGGAGGCGTCCATCGGCACCGTGCCGCCGTTCAGCTTGCGCGCCTCGACCGCGGAGAAGGTCAGCGTGTCGACGCAGCGCCCGGCCTCGGCCTCGGCGGTCTTCAGCGGCTTGCCCGCCTCGGCGGCGATCGTCGCGGCGAGGTCGTCGAGGCGCTCGCCGACGAGCCCGGCCGCGCGGTCGAGCACCGCGGCGCGCTCGTGCTGGGGAAAGTCCCCCGACTCGAAGGCCTCGCGGGCGGCGGCCGCGCAACGGTCGACCAGCGCCGCGTCGCCCTGCGCGACCCGTCCCACCCGGCTGCCGTCATAGGGGCTCGCTACCTCGGCCCACTCGCCGGTCTCGATCCACTCGCCGGCTGCGAGGAGCTTGTGGTCGGATGGCATCGGACCAGCGTAGACGAGCGCTCTCGCTCAGCCGTCCGGATAGGGCTGAATCGGAATCCCGTGGTCGGTCTCGCGCATCCCTAGCTCGTAGGCGGCGCCGGCGGGCAGCGAGAGCTGAAGCGGGGGCATCGCCGGGCGTTCGACGGTCAGCTCGAGGTCGGCGACCGAGCAGTTGATCGTGTTGTGCTCAGGCCCGTCGGGGTCGGCGTAGACCCAGCCGACGAAGTCCTTGCGCGGGGCGGCGACGCGACCGCGAACGACGATGTCCTTGCCGGGCAGGACGAACGAGCACTCGCCCGCCGAGGCCTCGACCGCCGCGCCGCGGATCCGGCCGAGGCCGCCGAGCCGATGCTGCTCGCCTTCCAGCGTCAGCATCCCCGCGGCAATCCACGGCGTCGTCCAGGGCCCGAGCTTGATCCGCGCCGCGCCACAGTCGAAGTAGGTGTCGGGCATGCCCTCGAAGCCGGTGCCCTCGAGCCAGACCCAACGCTCGGCGTGCTCGCTGCCCCAGTTGTGGCCGATCATCCCCGGCCAGGCGTCGAGCTCGATCGTCTCCCCGTCGATCTCGACCCTGCCGCTGAAGCGAGCGTCCGGGAAGGGCGCGACGAACTTCGTTTTCGGCAGGCGCGTCTCGTAGAGGCGCTCGGAAGGCAGGTACTGGCAGGGCTCCGCATCGCCGGTGAAGCTCAACTCCCAGGAGGCCGTGAGGGCGTCGCCGCCGACGGCTCCGCGCGCCCTGCCGGGGCCGATCTCGGCATCGGCGACGCGGATCCAGCCACCGTCGGGAACGGAGAGTTCGGCGCCCGGCACGGTGGCCTTGGTCGCCCGCGGCCCCTCCGCCTCGCGGTCGAACAACGTGAACCAGATCGAGGCGTTCGGCTCGACCCCGGGCCGCTTGTGCACCGTGTGCCGGATCCAGATCCCCTGCCCCCCGCCCGGCCGGCAGGCCTTGACGTAGAAGCTCTCGTAGTGACCCGCCTTGGCGGCGACCGCCGGGAACCTCGCACCCTGGTCCATGGTCAGACCCTAGCCGTCCAGCCGAGCCGCTTGGCCCAAGCGCGGCTACCACCGTGTCGACGTACGGCTTCGTAGAGTGCAAGTCGTCCGGCTCGACGGAACTCCTCGACACTCGGCCAGACCTCGCGCTCTCCCCAGAGCTCGCGCAACTCGGACTCGATTCGCTCGTCGGTCCAGGTCCGTCTGCGACCGCGCCGCTCGGCGCCGGGTGACGAACGCAGGCGGTAGCGCGCAGCTGCTCCTTCTCCCCTCTGCGCGACAAGCCGCTTCTCCTTGAGATCGCGCAGGTCGCGGCCCGCGGTGGCACGACTGACCTCCGCCAGGCGCTCGTAGTCGGCCCGGCGGAACTCGACGAGTGAATTGAGATTCAGCTGGACCAACGCTCGCTCCTGGCTCGTGCTGAGCTCGATACGAGCGCTCGTACCGAGCCCGATGGCCTGCAACTCGGCGATCCGAGCCGCAACCCGCTCGTACTCCTCGGCCAGGCCACCGAGGAAGTACTCGAGCCACCCGTTCATGTTGAGGGTTTCGGCCCGCACGGAGCGCAACGCGGCGTAATAGGCGTTGCGGTCGTCGGCGTAGTAGCGCTCGAAGGAGAAGAGACGCCGTGAGATGAAGCCGAGCCGCATCAGGATCGCGGCGCTCAGCAAACGGGCAACGCGGCCGTTCCCGTCGGCGAAGGGGTGAATGTCGGTCAGGGCATAGTGAGCGACCCCGGCGATGACCGGAGGTGGAAAGTCGACCAGACGATCGTCGCGCTCCGCGACCCAGGCGCAGAGTCCAGCCATTCGATCGGGGACCTCCTCCGGAAGCGGCCCTTCATGCATCACCCTTCCCGTCGCGCGATCGACGACCAGAGCGGCGCCGTCGCGCCAGGCGCCCTCATGGAGGGGTTTGAAATGCGCGCTCTCATTGGAGCCCAGCCCCCGGGTCGTCCTTCCATGCAGTGCGAGGATCGTTTCCGGTGTGATCTCGATCCCACCCCGCTCCGACAGTTCGTCGAGGTAATGGAGGGCCTCGACGTAGTTGACCAACTCGATCTTCGCCCTGGTATCTGGATCGAGAGTTCCGTGTGCGGCTCGCCGGGCCTCGATCAACGGCAGCTCGTTTCCCTCTATCAGCGTCGAGTAGTGAACGGTCTCCGCCAACGCCGAGGCTCGCAACTCATCCTCGGCCGCGGGGCGGATCTCTGAGGCCTCGACTCGGGCGCGGGCGGCAGCGATTCGAGCGAGCCGATCGGTGACCTCGGGGGTGTAGCGGTTGAAGTTGGCCTGAAGAGGGTGCTTGCCGATTAGGCAAAAATACCACTTCAGAGGGAAGTCCTCACAAATGGCTCTAGGATGAGGAAATCGACCGTTATTATGCCTATAGGCAAAAAAATCGGCTCACAAAACGCAAAAACGTTGTGGGCTGAGTGACGCTACACCTTGATCGTGATCACGTCGCCGTCCTCGACGACGTAGTCGCGGCCCTCGATCCGCAGCAGCCCCTTGTCGCGGGCGGGCGCGTAGCCGCCGCACTCGACCAGCTCGCGCCAGCCGACCGTCTCGGCTTTGACGAAGGCATCCTGGATCTCGCCGTGGATCGTGCCCGCCGCCTCCCAGGCGGTGGCGCCGCGGCGCAACGGCCGTGCCACCGCTTCCTTGTCCTCGCCGGCGGTGAAGAAGACGATCAGCTCGAGCAGTTCGTAGGCGGCGCGGACGAGGCGGGCCAGGCCGGAGCCCTCGACCCCGTAGGACTCGCGCATCTCCTCCGCTTCGGCCTGGTCGAGCTCGGCCAGCTCACCCTCGATCCGGGCGCTGACAGCGACCACGCCGGCGCCGATCTCGGCCGCGTGCTCGCGCACCGCGGGGGGCGCCTCGGCGTCGCCCTCGTCGACGTTGGCGACGTAGAGGATCGGCTTCGAGGTCAGCGCCTGCAGGTTGGCGGGGCCGTGCGCGGCGGCCTCGGGCACCGGCACCGAGCGTGCCGGCCTGCCGGCGGCGAGCGCCGCGACCACCTGCTCCAGCCAGTCGCGCTCGGCGATCGCGTCGGCGTCGCCCGACTTGGCCCCCTTGCTCACCCGGTGCAGCCGGCGCTCTGCCTGCTCGTAGTCGGAGAGGACCAGCTCGGTCTCGATCGTCTCGATGTCGGCGAGCGGATCAACGCGGCCGTCGGGGTGGGGCACGCCGGAGTCGGCGTGGCAGCGGACGACGTGGCAGATCGCGTCGGTCTCACGGATCGAGGCGAGGAACTGGTTGCCGAGCCCCTCGCCCTCGGAGGCGCCCTTGACCAGGCCGGCGATGTCGTGGAATGAGATCGTCGCCGGCACCAGCTCCGAGCTGCCGACCGTCTCCCCCACCTTTGCCAGCCGCTCGTCGGGCACCTGGGCGATCGCCACGTTGGGCTCGATCGTCGTGAACGGGTAGTCGCCGGTCTGCGCGCCGCCCTTGGTCAGGGCGTTGAAGAGGGTCGACTTGCCCGCGTTGGGCAGGCCGACGATCCCGACCTTCATGAGGCGCCGCCCCTCGGCGCATTCGAGAGGGGCACGATCAAGCCGAGCAGGACGCCGAGCGCGGCGCCGGCGAGGACATCGGACGGGTAGTGCATCCCGAGGTAGGGACGGCCGAGGGCCAGGGCGATCGCCAGCAGCGAAGGCGAGCGGCCCCGAGCGGCTCGACCCGCGCCATCGCCGTCGCCACGGCAAACGATGACGTCGCGTGCGCCGAGGGAAAGCTCAGCGAGCTCGGCGCGCCGCCGAGCGGCGGCAGCCCCTCCAACACCGGCCGCGGCCGCTGACGATCGCCTTGACCACGTAGTTGAGCGCGATCGCGACCGGCCCGAGCGACGCGCAGACGATCCACGCTTCGCGGTTGGACCCGTCGACGATCGCCAACAGAGCGCCAAGCGCGAACCAGATCGCCCCGTTGTTCCCGGCCTTGCCAAGCGCTTGGCAAGGCGCTCGACTGTTCCCGGTCGCTGTGGCCGGAGGTCCGCAGTCAGGCGCAATCAGGGTCGCAAGGTCGGGCATTCGACATGCAGCGGCCGCAGCGATCAATCCGGATGCCATGCCCTTCGTCCCCGGCTACGTCCACACCCCCGGCCACCACTGCGGCTCGACCGCGCTGCGCAACCTGCTCGCCTTCCACGGCACCGAGATCAGCGAGGAGATGGCCTTCGGCCTCGGCGCGGGCGCCTGCTTCTACTACGTGACGATCGAGGACGCCTCACCGACCCGCTGGTTCAACGGCCGCACCGCCCGCCTCGAGGAGAACTTCGACCGGCTGACCGGAGCGGCGCTGGAGCTGCGCACCTTCGAGCCCGGCGACGAAGGCGCCTGGAGCGCCGCCCGCGCCGAGGTCGACGCCGGCCGGCCGGCGCTGCTGCTCACCGACCTCTACCACCTCGACCACTACGGCAACTCGGCTCACTTCCCCGGCCACGCCGTCGTGCTGGCCGGCTACGACGAGGAGCTGGCCCACCTCTCCGACACCGGCTTCGAGGGGCTGCAGACGACGCGGCTGGAGAACCTCGATCGCGCCCGCCACAGCGACCATCCCGCCTACCCGCTCGCCGGGCACATGTTCACGGCGAGCGGCGAGGTCTCCGGCGAGCGCCTGCGCGAGGCGGTGCCGGCGGCGATCGAGGCTGCGGCGCGGGCGATGCTCGAGCCCGAGTTCCCCGGCTTCTCCGGCCTCGACGCCGTGCGGCGGCTCGCGGAAGAGGCCGGCGCCTGGCCCGAGGCCGCCGCCGACTGGCAGTGGTGCGCGCGCTTCGGCTACCAGGTGATCGAGCGCCGCGGCACCGGCGGCGGCGCCTTCAGGGCGATGTACTCGCGCTTCCTCCAGCAGGCGGGGCGGCCCGAGGCGCCGCTCGCCGCCGAGGCCGCCGCGCCTGGACCGAGCTGGCCGAGGCGTTCCGCGCCGCCAGCGAGCGCGATGACCCCGATCCCGCTCTCTGGGCCCGGATCGACACAGCGGCCAATCGCGTAGCCACAGCCGAGGAGCGCCTCTGGAGCGCGTTGGCCATTCCGTAGTTATCCCCGATGGAGCGGGTTGACCCGATGGTGTACCGTTTTCAACTGCGGGAGGCGGGTAGTCCGTTGACTGGGTAATCCGTCTCAGAGGAGAGGTCTCATATGGGAAGCAAGCGTGGTCCGGTCGGGCTGCTCGCGCTCGTCGCCGCATTCTTCGTTTTCGCATTCGGCGCCTCGCCTGCGAAGGCCGACGTTCGGCATCGCTGAATGGCAAGCGTTGACGTGCAGCCGAAAACGTCGACATGCCGGAAGAATTTGGCGAGGATGCGCACTCGGCTTCTCCGCCGATGTCGACCCGACCGGCGAACAGTGCACCGAAGCAACCGCCGGGAAATGGTTCACCCAGGCCGCGGGGCACCCGCACTTCGGGATCACCGACTTCACCCTGAACACCCTCGGCGGCTCCCGAGGCTTCCCCGACGGCTTCGTCAAAGACATCGTCGTCGACACGCCCGAAGGCCTGGGCGTCAACCCGGAGGCGACGCCGCCAAGTGCACCGTCGAAGAGCTGAACGCAGAACCCGAACCTCCAGCCTGCTCGCCGAAGCCTCCCTCGTCGGGTTCAACTACTTCACGATCGCGCGTCGGATCGCCCCTGACCGGATGCGACAACGAAGCCCCTCCGATCGTGCCCGACAAATGCGCAGTTGCCCGAGTCGAAACTTCCGGTCTTCAACGTTGTCCCGTTCGACGGGGTGCCGTCGATGGTCGGCTTCCCGACCACGACCCGGGAGAACCGACGATCATCGTCGGCGATCTGGACCCCGGGGACCAGCACGTCAGGTTCACGATCAGCGACATCCACGCCCCCGACGCGAACCGAACATCCGCCGATCATCGGCTCGCGGCTCGTCTTCCTCGGGAACGCGCTCCGTTCGGCAACGGCACCTACCTGACGATGCCGAGCAACTGCGCCGGCGGACAGACCTCGGTCCTTCACGTCGACTCCCATAACGGCGCCGAAGACCCGGCCAGCTACACCACGGCAGTGGGGCCGACGAATGCGAGTCGGCGCCGTTCGACGTCGAGCTCGGACGCCACCTCGAGCGGCTCGACGGACTCGCCGGAACCGGCCACGGTCGACGTGCAAATGCCGACCCAGCTCGAACCGGAAACCCGACGCCAACTCGCACCTGCTGACCGCGAAGGTGACGCTGCCGGAGGGCGCCGGTATCAACCCGTCGCTGGCCAACGGGCTCGACGCCTGCACCGACGCGCAGTTCAAGAAAGGCACGGACGACCCGATCGAGTGTCCCGGCCGCCTCGCGGATCGGCTCGATCGAAGTCGAAACGCACGGCGCTCGACCAGGATCTTGGCGGCGACCTCTACGTCGGCCAGCCGCTCAGCAACAACCCCAGCTCGGGTGAACAGTTCCGCGATCTTCCTGCATGCCTTCAACGACCGCTACGGCGTCAACGTACGGCTGGTCGGCAACGTGTTCCCGAACCTCGACACCGGCCAGCTGACGGTGGTCGTGCCGAACAACCCGCAGGCGCCGTTCAGCTCGTTCAAGGTCAACGTCGACGGCGGGCCGCAGGGCGCGCTGACGACGCCCGACACCTGCGGGCCGCACACGACCACGGCGCAGTTCACTCCATGGTCGCGACCGGGCGAAGAAGTGCCGCCGCAGAGCGGCAACCCGCAGTTCAGCCTGACCACCCTGCCGACCGGCGGCCCATGCCCGGCGACGCTCGCCGACCGACCGCTCGACCCCTACTACGCCTCTGCCCCCGAGAACTACAAGGCGGGCCAGTTCACGCCGTTCAGGCTTGACCTAGTTCGCCAGAACGGCAACCAGGAGGTCAAGCGGATCGACGCCAACCTGCCCCCGGGCATGGTCGCCAAGCTGCGCGGCCTCGAGTACTGCCCGCAGGACAACATCGACGGCGCCGGAACGCGCTCCGGCACCAGCGTGATCGCCGACCCGGCCTGCCCGAACAGCAGCTGGCTCGGCACGGCGGATATCGGGGCGGGCTCGGGTTCCCCGTACAACGTCACCGGCAACGCCTACCTCGCCGGCCCCTACAAGGGCGCTCCGGTCAGCATGGTGTTCATCACGCCGGCCGTCGCCGGGCCGTTCGACCTCGGCAACGTGGTCGTGCGCGTGGCCCTGAACGTGGACCCGGAAACCGCCGAAGTGCACGCGGTCTCCGATCCGATCCCGAACGTGTTCGGCGGAGTGAAGCTCGACATCCGGACGATTCGCCTCTTTGTCACCCGGACGAACTTCACCACCAACCCGACCACGTGTCGCGAACCGCTGCCGATCAAAACCAGCGTCTTCGGCGGCGGGGGCAACCCGGCCGACGCAAGCGCCTGGCAGGAGATCTCGAAAACCGAGGGCCTGCAGTTCGGGGCCTGCCGCAAACTCGGCTTCAAGCCGAAGTTCTACGCACGGATATTCGGTGGCAAGAACCAGACCAAGCGAGGCCAGAACCCGAAGTTCCGGGCGATCCTCAAGGCCCGTAACGGCGACGCCAACCTGCGACGGGCGGCGTTCATCCTGCCGCGGGCGACGATCCTCGATCAGAGTCACATCAAGACGATCTGCACGAGGGTCCAACTGGCCGCGAACAACTGCCCGAAGAACTCGATCTACGGCAACGCGAGGGCGACCTCGCCGCTGCTGGACGGCGTGCTCAAGGGCCCGGTCTACCTGACCTCATCCAGCAACGAACTGCCGGACCTGCTGGTCGACCTCAAGGGCCAGGTGCCGATCCGGCTGCGCGGCGTGATCAGCGGCAAAAACGCCCGCCTCAAGACCGTGTTCAACGGCACGCCCGACGTGGCGGTGGACAAGTTCATCCTGACGATGAAGGGCGGAAGCAAGGGGCTGCTGATCAACTCGCGCAACCTCTGCTCGAGCCGCACCAGCGGCTTCCTCAACCTGCTGGCACAGAACAGCCGGCGGGAAAGGAACAAGAACCTGCGGCTCAACATCCCCGCCTGCCGCGGCGGCAACAACAACTAGGCGGAGCGAGCGACACGCGCCGGGGCGGGACTCCCACCCGCCCCGGCGCGGTCGCCCTCAGCTCAGAAGTCGTCGCGCAGGCGTCGCCAGCGTGCTCCCCGGCCGATCCCCTCACGTTCGATTACACCCTGATCGCGAAGCTCGCGAAGGATCCTGCCGATATGAACGTCGCTGACGTTCGGCGCCACGTCGCGAATGTCAGAGATGGAGAAAACGTCGCTGACGTTGGTGCGGACGAACCGCCGCACCGCCTCGGTCTTGCTGCCCCTCGAAGCCACCGTCTCAGTCCGCCGCTCGAAATCGCGATAGGCACCGATCATGACGCCGAGAAAGTACTCCAGCCAGGGCTGAAGATCGTGCCTGCCCTCGTGCCAACCAACCGTCGATCTGGCCAGCGATTCGTAGTAGGTCTCGCGCGACTCGTTGATCAGCTTCTCCCAGCTGACGTAACGCCCGACATCATGCCCGCAGTGATAGAGAAGCAGCGAAGTGGCAAGACGCGACATGCGGCCATTGCCATCTTGAAACGGGTGGATCATCAGAAAATCGAAGACCCAGGCTGCTAGAAGCAGTAACCGATTGTATCCGGCCAGATTCCACGCCCGGTCGAAGCGCTCGAACAGCTCGCCCATCGACCTCGGCGTATCTGCTGCTTTCACTGGCCGAAACCTGACCACGACCGTGCCGTCGGGATGCGTTTCGGTGACCTCGTTCTCGCCCCGCTTGTATTGACCCGCCGGCGCGTCGGTCACCGAGTAGAGCCAACCGTGGAACTGCAGGAGGACGTTCTCCTTGAAGGGAATATTGGACGAATTCGTGTGGATCTCGTTGAGCACGATGCGATAGCCGACGATTTCGGCTTCGGATCGATTCTTCGGCGTGGTTTTCTCGAGCGCCAGTTCCCGCACGCGCTTCGATGGCGCCCTGATGTTCTCGATCGCGTTCGAGGCCTCCACGCTCTGCACGACGGCTACGTCATGCAAGGTCTCGAGAACCATCGGATTCTGGCGGCGAAATACTTCCTGTCTCCCCCTGGACGCTTCGATGGCGGCCATGGCATTGAGGATGTTTGCCGGCTGCAGGTCGAGATGCCGATCTAAATCGCGAAACGTTTGCACAGCACAAACCCTATCTCATGCGTCTAAAGCAGATCATTAGAGGCTCTATGAGAGGGTTTTCTCTGACGCAATACCTATCTAACTCACGATAATCCTATCTTATCGGCTTATTTGATAGGCTTTAATCTCTCTCTCGAAAGCCGGGCGAAGTAGGCGAGGCGATTGCCCGAGTGCGTCCCGTACGCCAGGCCCGCATCGGCTGCCTGGCGCCTGAGGCTGGCCAGCCCGGTGAAGTGGGGGTCGCCGAATAGCTCGCCGACTACGAGGCGGCCGTCTGGCTTCAGCACCCTGCGGATCTCGCGCAGGGCGGCGCCGGGGTCGGGGATCTCGCCGAGCACGGCGACGAGCACGACGGCGTCGACCGAGCCGTCCTCGTACGGCAGAGCGGTGGCGTCGCCCTGGGTGGAGACGACGTTCTCCAGGCCGCGCTCGGCCGCGCGGCGGCTGACGTGATCGAGGAACTCCTGCTGTAGGTCGAAGATCTCGATCCGGCCGTCCGGCCCGACCCACTCGGCGAGATCGAGCGTGTAGTAGCCGGTGCCGGGGCCGATCTCCAGCACCCGCTCGCCCGGCTGCGGCGCCAAGACCGCGCGCAGCCGCTCGCACGTGATCACCGGGTGCGGCGCTTCGACCCAGAAGCGCTGTCCGTAGGGGCAGGCCGAGGGATTCTTGCGCCACCACAGCGCCGCGCCGAGGACCGCCCCGCCGGCCAGCCCGATTAATGCCTTGGCCCGCATCGACGGCCCCGAAAAACCGACCTTTTGCTGGCCCGAGTCGATCCGCAGGAAGGCGACCTTGCCGACGTAGACGGCAAGGGTGCCGTCCTCGGTGTCGACGTCGTGCCAGCCGCCCTTCTCGACCTGCTTGCGCAGGTCCTTGAGCTCGTCGGCGGTCAGCCGCACGGGCACGACCTGGCCGCCCTCGAAGCCGATCTCCACCTTCTGCGTCTCCGCCATCAGTGCTCCTCTCCGCTCGGTTCGACGATCTCGGTCAGCACGCCGCCGGTCGAGCGCGGGTGCAGGAAGGCGACGCGGCTCCCGCGAATCCCGACCCGCGCCTCGCTGTCGATCAGCTCGAGCCCGGCGGCGGCGAGCCGCTGCAGCGTCGCGTCGATGTCGTCGACCGCGTAGGCGACATGATGAAGGCCGGGCCCCTTGCGGGCGAGGAACTTGCCGACCGCGGTCTCGGGCCCGAGCGGGCGCAGCAGCTCGACGTGCCCGTCGCCGACGTCGAGCAGGACCGCCTCGACCCCCTGCGAATCCACCGTCTCGCGGTGCGCGAGCGTCATCGCAAAGCTCTTCTCGTAGAGCTCGATCGCCACGTCGAGGTCCTCGACGGCGACACCGATGTGATCGATCCGGCCGAACATCGGCCGGAAGTCTACGTGGCCGGCGGCGGCTCGCCCGCGGCGGCGGGCGGCGCCTCGACACGGAGGATCTCGGCCAGGGCGGCGATCCCGACCTGGAGCTGCTCGGGGGTCGGCTCCTTCGTCGCCAGGTGGCGCTGGATCGCCCGCCCGGGAGTGTGGAAGGCCTCGGCCAATGGGGCGCCGTGGTTGCGATCGCTCCAGGCGAACATCTCGACTGCGAGCGAGGCGCCGCCGAGGCCGACGACGGCGCGCGCCAGCGGGCTCGGCCGCTCAACCAACCGCTCCAGCAGCAACGTGCCGCCGGCGGAGAGCAGCATCATCGGCGCGATCAGGTTGGACCCGCAGCGGTCGTGCTCCTTGGGAACCGAGGCAGGGTCCTCGACGCCCTGCTCGTAGGCGGCGATCGCCTTGTGCTCGACCCCGTGGTAGGCGGCGAGGTCGCGATCGCCGAGGGCGACCACGGCGGGCATCGCGCCGAGCGCCTGCACGGCGCCCTCGCGCAGGGCCGTGCTGCCCAGCCGCCGCCGCAGCACCGCGGTGAGCGCGAAGGTCGCGGCGGCGGCGGCGACCACGCGCCAATCCTCGAACGGCAGCCGCGCCGCCGGCAGCCGCCGTCGCACCAACGGCAGCACCGCCATCGCCTCGGCGAGTTTGAGCGGTCCGCGCAGTCCCGGCGCCCGGCCGGCGAGCTTCGGCGCCAGCTCCGGCTTGCGCCGCGAGGCGACCTGCACCTGGCCGTCGCGGTCGCGCACCGCGGCGGCCCAGTGTGTCGGCCCGTGGATCAGCAGGCCGTTGCGCAAGGCCATCCCACCCAGTCGCAGCTTCTCCGCGCTCATCGACAGCAGACCTTAGAGAGCCGCCCTCGATGCCGCGACATCGGGCGGCTCGGCCCTACGACTTCGTCGCCGGGGCCCAGCCCGGCGGGAAGGCGCCGGCCGGGACATCGCCCCTGCCGGGCTCGAACCAAGTGGAAGCCAGCGCCGCGCAGGCTCGCTCCTCGACCAGCGGCCGCACGTCGCCGATCTGGGCGAGCAGGTGCAGCGAGGAGCCGAGCTGGAAGTCTGCGGCGGTCGGCTGCTCGCCGCCGACCGCCCCGGCGTCGAGCAGGGCATCGACCGCGTCGAGCTGGGCGGGCAGCGCCTGCAGCGTGGCGTGGATCCGCTCGGCGCTGATCTCGAGGTAGCGCCAGGAGGCGCGCATCGTCTTGATCGCGAAGTCGGTCGCCGGCGGGTCGAGCTGGGCGACCCCGGCGAACGTCCCCATCGACTCGGGGCGAAAGTGCATCGCGCCGAAGATGAGCACGCGGGCGCTTTCCTGAAGCTCCTCGACGAGCCCCGCCTCGGCGTCGCGGATCGTCTCGGCCACGGCGTCGGGATAGAGGCCGGCGTCCGGGTGGAGCTGGTCGAGCCGAACAAAGATCGCGGTTGTGCCGTGCACCGGGTCGCCGTCGACCAGCAGCCCGGGGACCGTCTTGTTGCCCTCCCCGTAGATGCCTTCGACCTCCTCGTTGTGGCGGCCGGACATCAGCTCAACCGTCTCGTACTCCCAACCGAAGCGGTCGAGCGCCGCGCTCACCGCGAGGCAGGGGTGCGAGAAGGGGACGACGTGGAGGACGAGCTGCGGCTGCGCGGACATCGGCGCGGACCCTATCCCGAATCCGGGGGGGTCGGGGGGCAACGGCCCCCCAATACCCGACGACCGCGCGAGTGTCGCGCGGTCGTCGGTTCCCCTGATTCCCCTGTTAGTCCCGGCCGGAGGCCCCCAGTCCAGGCCTCCGGCCGGTGTGTCGGCTCTCCCTGGCTCTAGCTTGGAAAGCCGACCTCTGAAACACCCACTTGTAAAAGAAGTTGCGCTTGCGACTAATTGCCCGAAAGCCGCTCGCGGAGCGCCTCCAGACGCCGGCCCAGCTCGACCTCGAAGCCGCGCCCGGTGGGCCGGTAAAAGCGCTGCTCCTCAAGCCCCGGCGGCATCAGCGGCTGGTCGCCGACGGCGCCCGGCTCGTCGTGGGCGTAGCGGTATCCCTCGCCGCGGCCGAGCTTCTCCGCGCCGGGATAGTGGGCGTCGCGCAGGTAGTCGGGCGGCGTGCGGGCGCCGTTCTCGCGAACCTCGCCGCGGGCGCGGCCGAGCGCTTTGTAGGAGGCGTTGGACTTCGGCGCCAGAGCCAGGTAGACGGCCGCCTGGGCGAGGTTGAGCGCGCACTCGGGCAGGCCGACCCGGTCGACCGCTCGCGCCGCGGCGTCGGCGACAAGCAGCGCCTGCGGGTCGGCGTTGCCGACATCCTCGGAGGCGAGGATGACCATGCGGCGGGCGATGAAGCGCGGGTCCTCGCCGCCCTCGAGCATCACCGCCAGGTAGTAGAGCGAGGCGTCGACGTCGGAGCCGCGCGTCGCCTTGATCCAGGCCGAGACGAAGTCGTAGTGACGGTCGCCCTCGCGGTCGTAGTCGAGCGCCTTGCGCTGCAGCGCGTCCTCGACCGCGGCGACGTTCACCGCTGTGGATTTTTGCCGTGCTCCAGCACGGTCAAAGTCCACAGCGCGCTCGGCGGCGCGCTCGAGCGCGGAGAGGGCGACGCGGGCGTCGCCGCCGGAGCGCCGGGCGAGCATCGCCAGGGCGGCGTCCTCGACCGGCGGCGGCTCGGCCAGGCCGCGCTCGGGGTCGGCCAGCGCCCGCCGCAGCAGCTCCTCGATCTGCGCGGCGGAGAGCGACTGCAACTCGTAGACCTGACAGCGCGATAGCAGCGCCGAGTTGACCTCGAAGTAGGGGTTCTCGGTGGTCGCCCCTATGAGAGTGAGCAGCCCCTCCTCGACCGCCGGCAGCAGCGCGTCCTGCTGGGCCTTGTTGAAGCGGTGGATCTCGTCGAGGAAGAGGATCGTCGGGCGGCCCGAGCGTCGCCGCTCCCGCGCCCGCTCGATCACCCCGCGGATCTCGGCTTTGCCCGCGTTGACCGCCGACTCCTCCTCGAAGGCCCCGTCTGCCCCCGCAGCCGCGATCCGCGCCAGCGTCGTCTTCCCGGCCCCCGGCGGCCCATACAAGATCGCCGAGTGCGGATGCCCCGCCTCGATCGCCGCCCGCAGCGCCGACCCCTCCCCCAGCACGTGCTCCTGCCCGACCAGCTCGCCCAGGGACCTGGGACGCATGCGAACGGCCAAGGGTGCATCACCAGCTACCTCCCCAGTGGTTTGGGCGAGGTCCGTGTCGAACAACCGCTCGTCCATACAGACGAGTATGAGGGAGCAGGGGGAGGGGTTCGGCGGAGCCTCCCCGCTGTTGCTCCGCCGAACCCCTCCCCCTGCTCCCCCCAAACCGGCCTACAATCGACGGCCATGGAGATCGCCACGCAGCCCCAAGCCGCCCAGTCCACCCTCGAGTCCTTCAACCCCGCCACCGGCGAGCTCGTCGGCTCGGTCGCGACGATCGGGCCGGACGAGGTGCAGGCAGTCGTCGACGACGTCGCCCGCATCCAGCCGGCCTGGGCGGAGCTCAGCCTCTCCGACCGCGGCGCCTACCTGCGGCGCGCCGCCGACGCCCTGCTCGACGACATCGACGAGCTCGCCGAGCTGCTCGTCTCCGAGCAGGGCAAGCCGCGTGCCGAGGCCTACACGATGGAGCTGCTGCCGACCGTCGACGCGCTGCACTGGTGTGCCAAGGCCGGCCCGAAGATCCTCGCTGACGAGAAGGTGCGGATGAGCCAGGCCTTCCTGGCGACGAAGAAATCGCGCTTCACCTACGAGCCGCTCGGCGTCGTCGGCGTGATCGCCCCCTGGAACTACCCCTGGTCGATCCCCTTCGGCGAGGTCGCGATCGCGCTGATGGCCGGCAACGGCGTCGTGCTCAAGCCGGCCAGCCTGACGCCGCTGCTGGGCGAGGCGATCCGGCGCGTGTTCGAGAAGGGCGGCCTGCCCGAGGGCCTGGTTCGGGTCGTGCACGGCGGCGGCGCCGTCGGCGACGCGCTGGCCAAGTCGAGCGCCGAGAAGATCTTCTTCACCGGCTCGGTCGAGGTCGGCCGCAAGGTCGGCGAGGTGTGTGCAGGGCGGTTGAAGGGCTCGGTGCTCGAGCTCGGCGGCAAGGACCCGATGATCGTCTGCGCCGACGCCGACCTCGACAACGCGATCTCCGGCGCAGTCTGGGGCGGCTTCGCCAACGCCGGCCAGACCTGCTCGGGGATCGAGCGCGTCTACGTCGTGCGCGAGGTCGCCGACCGCTTCGTCGAGGGCGTCGCCCGCGAGGCGGGGAAGCTGCGCCTCGGCAACCCGCTCGAGTGGGAGACCGAGATCGGCCCGATGACCTCCGAGAGCCAGTACGAGATCGTCGTCGAGCTGATCGAGGATGCGGTCGCCTCCGGCGCGACCAAGCTCTGCGGCGGCCCGACCGAGGTCTCCGGCCTGCCCGGCAAGTTCGTCGCCCCGACCGTGCTGACCGGGGTCACGCACGAGATGCGGATCATGCAGGAGGAGGTCTTCGGACCCGTTCTCCCGATCGTCGTCGTCGACTCCGAGCAGGAGGCGATCGACCTCGCCAACGACTCCGAGTTCGGCCTCGGCGCGTCGGTCTGGACCAAGGACCGCCAGAAGGGGGCGCGAATCGCGCGGCGGATCGAGTCGGGGATGGTCTGGATCAACGACCACTCCTTCAGCCACGGCGCCTGCCAGTGCGCCTGGGGCGGGGTCAAGGACTCCGGGGTCGGCCGCTCGCACTCCAAATTCGGCTTCTACGAGTGCGTCAACATCAAGATGAACGCCTGGGAGCCGGGGCTTGCCCGCGACTTCTGGTGGCACCCCTACGACCAGACCCTGGGCGAAGCGGTGCGCGCCTCGGCCAAGATCCTCTACGGCAAGGGCGCGACCCGGACCGCCGCCCTGCGCGAGGGCGCCGGGCCGCTGCTCAAGATCGGCGCCCGCACCCTGCGCAAGCGCCGGTAGCGACCGCCGATTGCGCGATTTTCCACCCCGTCGTGGGGAGAATCGCTCGATCGGGGGAGAATCCGCCCGATGACCGAGGCGATCGAGCTGCGCGGCCTGCGCCGCGAGTACGGCGAACGCGCCGCGCTGGCCGGCGTCGACCTCTCCCTGCGGCGGGGCGAATCGCTGCTCGTCCTCGGGCCCAACGGTGCCGGCAAGACGACCCTGCTGCGCGTGCTCGCCACCCTGCTGCGGCCCAGCGGCGGCAAGGCGAGCGTGCTCGGCGCCGCCCTCCCCGGCGAGGCGTGGAAGGTGCGCAGCAGGATCGGGCTGCTCGGCCATGACGCGCTTCTCTACCGAGACCTGAGCGGCAGGGAGAACCTGCGCTTCCATGCCCGCCTGCACGGGATCGGAGGCGACGACGCCGAGGCCCGGATCGACAAGCTGCTCGGCGCCGCCGGCATGGCGCGCCGCGCCGACGACAGGGTCGCGGAGCTCTCGGCCGGAATGCGCCAGCGCATCGCCGTCTGCCGCTGTGTCCTGCACGAGCCCGAGCTGCTGCTGCTCGACGAGCCCGACTCGAACCTGGACGCCGAGGGGCGCGAGCTGGCCCAGGGGCTGATCGGGCCGGCGCCGGGGCGCAGCCGCGTCTTGGTCAGCCACGACCCCGAGCGCTTCCGCGCCGAGTCCGATCAGGTGCTGCGCCTCGGCATCGGCGAGCCGGCCGGGGCGGCCACCGCATGACTCCCACCCGCGTCGCCTTCGCCGCGCTGCTCGGCAAGGATCTGCGCACCGAGCTGCGCACGTTGCAGTCGCTGCCGGCAATGGCGCTCTTCGCCGTCACCACCTTCGTCATCTTCCGCTTCGGCCTCGACCGCACGGCGCTGTCGGGCAGCCTCGCCGCCGGGGTGCTCTGGGTGACGCTGCTCTTCGCCGCGATCCTCGGCATCAACCGCCTCTTCGTCGCCGAGCGCGAGGAGGGCGGCTTCGACGCGGTCCGCCTCGCCCCGATCGACCGCACCGCGGTCTTCGCCGCCAAGGCCGCGGCGCTGCTCGTCTACCTCGTCGCGCTGGAGCTGATCACGGTCCCGATCTTCGCGATCTTCTTCCTCGACTCCGCCGCGGCGCTGCCGCCGCTCGCCCTGGCGCTGCTGCTCGCCGACTTCGGCCTCGCCGCGACCGGCACGCTGATCTCCTCGATGGCGGTCAACTCTCGCGCGCGCGACCTGCTCACCCCGCTCGTCCTGCTGCCGCTGGCGGTGCCGCTCTCGATCGCCACGACCGGCGCGATCGAGCCGCTGCTGGGCGTGGGCGGTCCCACCTACGAGCGCTTCGGCACCTGGCTTGCGGTGCTCGGCCTATACGATTTGATCTTCCTCCTGGTGGGCTATGCCGTCTTCGACTTCCTGCTGGAGGACTGACGCACGCATGTACGGCAAAGGCCTGAAACCTCTCTCGATCGCGACCGTCGCGACGCTCGCCCTGTCGCTCTCCCTTGTCTTCTTCTATGCCCCCCTGGACGCCGACCAGGGCTTCATCCAGAAGATCTTCTACCTGCACGTCCCATTGGCGATAACTGCGTTGATCGGGTTTGTGATCGGCGGGGTCTTCGCGATCCTTCACCTGCGCAGCGGCGACTCGAAGTGGGACGCGTACTCCTACGTCTCGATCCACATGTCGGTGATCTTCGGCGTCGCCGTGCTGATCACCGGCGCGATCTGGGCCAAGGCCTCGTGGGGGCACTGGTGGGTCTGGGACGAGCCGACCCTGGTCAGCTTCCTGATCGTCTTCCTGATGTACGCGACCTACTACCCGTTCCGCTACGCGATCGAGGACCGCGACCGCCAGGCGCGCTACGCCTCGGTCTTCGCGATCACGGCCGGCGCCTTCGTTCCGCTCAACTTCATGGCCGTGCGGATGGCCGAGAGCCTCGTCCACCCCCGCACCTTCGCCACCGCCGAAGGCGGCCTGCCGGCGGAGATGATGCTCACCTTCCTCGTCAGCCTGATCGCGATGGGGCTGCTCTGGACGACGCTGGTCAAGTTCGAGCTGACCGCGAAGAGCGCCTCCGGTCAGCTCAAGCGGCTGCGCCGCGCGCTCGACGCGCCGTCCTCGGGCGGCGCCTCACGCGTCGCCCCGGAGGTGGGCTGATGCTCGAGCTGCTGCCCACCGCGGCGCCCGCGCTGCCGCTCGAAGAGGCCGGCAAGTACGTCGCCGGCGCCTACATCGTCTTCCTCGTCCTGATCGTCATCTACGTCGCGATCATGGCGGCGAAACTGCAGCGGATCGAGAGTGAGCTGAGGGAGTTGGCCGGATTTGCCGAACACCGCGCCAACAGGGACCAAGCCTCATGAGTGAGCTTCTCACCCTCGGGGTCTCGCACAAGACCGCGCCGCTCGACCTGCGCGAGCGGCTCTCGCTGACCGAGGGCCGCGCGGTCGGCGCCCTGCACGAGCTGACCGCCGTGGAGGGAATCCACGAGGCGGCGGCAATATCGACGTGCAACAGGACCGAGCTCTACCTGATCGTCTCTGACCCGGTCGAAGCCGAGTCCGAGGCGCTGGGCGTGCTCACGCGCCAGGCGGAGATCCGCCCGACCGAGCTGCTCGGCCACCTCTACTCGCTGCGCGCCGGCGAGGCCGCCCGCCACCTCTTCCAGGTCACCGCCGGGCTCGACTCGATGATCGTCGGTGAGGCCGAGATCCAGGGCCAGGTCAAACGCGCCTACGAGCTGGCGCTGGTCGAGGGGGCGACCGGGCCGATCCTCAACCGCCTCTTCCGCGGCGCGCTCGCCGGCGGCGGCCGCGTGCGCGAGGAGACCGCGGTCGGCGAGAAGGGCGTCTCCGTCCCCTCGGTCGCGGTCGAGCTGGCGCGGCGCACGCTCGGCGACCTCGGCGCGAAGCGGGTGCTGGTGGTAGGCGCCGGCGAGACCGCCGAGCTGGTCGCGAAGGCGCTGATCTCCCGCGGCGCGGCGAGCGTCTTCGTCGCCAACCGCCACTACGACCGCGCGATCGGGCTTGCCCAGCGCTTCGGTGGCGAAGCGGTCCGCTTCGAGGAGCTGCCCGGGCAGCTGCAGGCCGCCGACATCGTCGTCTCCGCGACCAACTCGCCGCACCACATCGTCGAGCGCGACGGCCTCGCCCAGGTGATGGAGACACGCTCCGGGCGGCCGCTGCTGCTGGTCGACATCGCGGTGCCGCGCGACATCGAGCCCGAGTGCCGCGAGCTGACCGGAGTCAGCCTGCACGACATCGACGACGTGCAGCAGATCGTCGAGCGCAACGCGGGCGACCGCGAGGGCGAGGCGCGGCGGGCGGAGCCGATCCTCGCCGCCGAGCTCGACCGTTTCGAGCGCTGGCTCGCCACGCTCTCGGTGGTGCCGACGATCGCGGCGCTGCGCGAGCGCGGCGACGAGATCGTGGCGCGGGTGCTGGCCGAGAACGAGGGCCGCTGGCAGAGCCTCAGCGAAGACGACCGCGAGCGGCTCGCCGCGATGGCGAAGGCGATCGCCTCGCGCCTGCTCCATGACCCGACCCTGCGGATGAAGCGCTCCGCCGGCAGCGACGACGCCTATCTCTATGTGAGTGCGCTGCGCGAGCTGTTCGGGTTGGACGCGGGGACGGTGCCGGAGGGGGACGAGGCCGGGAAAGTGACCGACATCTCCGGGCGCAGGGCCTATCCCGGCAGGGGTTCCACTTAACTTTTTTTGAAGACAGTCGCCAGCCGTCCGAGGTCGCTTTCGCAAAAAAAGTACAAGACGTTCCACCCCTACCGGGATAGGCCCTTACTTCACTCGCTGACCTGATGATTCGAATCGCCACTCGTGGAAGTGCTCTTGCCAGGGCTCAAGCTGGTCAGGTCGCCGCGCGCCTGGGGGGAGGGGAGCTGGTGGAGATCAGTTCGGATGGCGAGGTTGGGGACAAGGCGCGGTTTGTGCGGGGGGTTGAGCGGGCGCTGCTGGCGGGGGAAGCCGATATCGGGGTTCACTCGGCCAAGGATCTTCCGGGGGAGATGACCGAGGGGTTGACGATCGCGGCGGTGCCTGTGCGGGAGGATCCCGCCGATGTTTGGATCGGGGCGATTTCGTCGGGCGTCTCCCGAGATGCGCGCACCGAGGAGCCGCTGGCCGGTGTGCCCGAGGGAGCGCGGATCGGCACTGCCAGCCTGCGACGGCGGGCGCAGTTGCTTGCCGCGCGGCCCGATCTGGAGGTCGGCGAGCTGCATGGGAATGTCGATACGCGGATGCGCAAGCTCGCCGAGGGCGAGCTTGACGCGATCGTGCTCGCCGCAGCGGGGTTGCGGCGGTTGGGGCGCGCGGACGAGATCTCCTTCTCGATCCCGGCCGAGGCGATGACGCCGGCGGCTGGCCAGGGAGCATTGGTCCTGCAGGCGCGGGACGGCGACGCTGGGGCGCTCGCTGCGGTAGCCGGGATCGGCGACGAGACGGCGCTGCGCGAGCTGACCGCGGAGCGCGCCGTCGTCTCCCTGCTCGACGCGACCTGCGCTACGCCGATCGGGGTGCACGCGCGAGTGGGCGGCGACACGCTCTCCATCGATGCCTTCGTCGGCCTGCCCGATGGCGGCGAGTGGATCCGCGACCGGGTGCAGGGCGAGGCGGCGGAGCCGGCAGCCGCGGGCGCATCGCTCGCCGAGCGCCTGTTGGCCGCCGGCGCCCGCGACATCCTCGACCGCGCCGAGGCGATGGCGTGAGCGCGCGTTCAGGCATCGTCTACCTGGTCGGGGCGGGGCCCGGCGACCCGGGGCTGATGACGGCGCGCTCGCTGGAGCTGATCGCCGCCGCCGACGCGATCTACTACGACCGCCTGATTCCCCCCGGGGCGCTCGACGGCGCCCGCGCCGACGCCGACCTCGTCTACGTCGGCAAGGCTCCCGGCAAGCCTTCGCTTCCGCAAGACGAGATCGGTGAGCGGCTGATCGAGGCGGCCCGAGCCGGGAAGAGCGTCGTGCGGCTGAAGGGTGGGGACCCGTTCGTCTTCGGGCGCGGTGGCGAGGAGGGAGAAGCGCTGCGCGAGGCTGAAGTCGAGTTCGAGGTCGTCCCAGGAGTGACCGCAGGGGTCGCCGCAAGCGCCTATGCCGGGATCCCGGTCACCCACCGCGACGACGCCTCCGCCGTCGCCTTCGTCACCGGCCACGAGGATCCGGGGAAGCCGGAGACGGCGCTCGACTGGGAGGCGCTGGCGAAGTTCCCCGGCACGCTCGTCTTCTATATGGGGGTCAAGCGGCTGGGCGACAACGCGACGGCGCTGATCGGGGCGGGCCGCGATCCCGACGAGCCCGCCGCCGCCGTCGAGCGGGGCACGATGGAGGGGCAGCGCACCGTCGTCGCCACCCTGGCGACGCTTGCCGAGGCCGTCGAGCGCGAGGGCATCGGCGCCCCGGCGCTGATCCTCGTCGGCGATGTGGTCGGGCGGCGCGAGGCGCTCGCCTGGCTTGAGCGGCGCCCGCTGCACGGCAGGCGCGTCGTCGTCACCCGCGCCCGCGCCCAGGCCAGCGGCCTCGCCGCGACCCTGCGCGGGCTGGGCGCCGGGGTGGTCGAGCTGCCGGCGATCCGGATCGAGCCGCGGATCGAGAGCGAGGAGGTGCGCGAGGCGATCGGGCGGGTCGGCGAGTACGCGCTGCTCTGCGTGACGAGCCCGAACGGCGCGCACCTGCTGTTCGAGGCGCTTGCGACGGCCGGGCACGATGCGCGGGCGCTGGCCAAAACCACGGTCGCTGCGATCGGACCGGGTACCGCCCGAGCGCTCGCCGAGCATGGGATTGCTGCTGACGTGGTTCCGGAGCGATTCGTCGCCGAGGCCCTCGTGGAAGCTCTGGCCGGTGTTGATCTCGGCGGCAGGCGCGTCCTCGTCGCCCGCGCCGCGGAGGCCCGCGACGTCCTCCCCGACGCGCTGCGCGAGCGCGGCGCCGAGGTCGATGTCGTTGCTCTCTACAAGACCGTGCGCGAGGCCCCCGACCCCGAGGCGATCGAGGCCGCACAGAGCGCCGACTACGTGACCTTCACCTCCTCCTCGACCGTGCGGAACCTGACCGAGGCGCTCGGCGACCGCTTCCCCTCTGCGGCCCGCATCGTCTCGATCGGCCCGATCACCAGCGAGTCCGCGCGCGAGGCAGGCCTCGAGGTCGCAGCAGAGGCCGAGCGCCACGACATCGACGGCCTCGTCGCCGCGCTCCTGGAGGACGCATCGGGATGAACCCGCCGGTGCGTTCGCTGTTTGTCGCCCAACACGCAACAAAGAGCGAACGCGCTGGATAGAGATGACGTTCGGGACGCCGCACAGGCACTTCAGGGTCACCGGCTCGACCAACGCCCGCGCCCGCGAGCTGGTCGAGGCCGGGGCGCCGGGCGGGACCGTCGTCACCGCCGCCGAGCAGACCGCCGGCCGGGGACGCCAGGGGCGCTCCTGGACAGCGCCGCCGGACAAGGCGCTGCTCTACTCAGCGATCCTCCGCCCGCTCGACGAGCGCCACCTGCTCCTGCCGCTCGCCGCGCCGCTCGCCGTCTGCGCCGCGGCCGAGGAGCTACAGCCCCGGGATCGAGTGCCGGATCAAGTGGCCGAACGACATCTGGATCGACGAGCGCAAGCTCGCCGGCGTCCTGATCGAGGCCAAGCCCCAGGACGGCTGGGCCGTGATCGGCGTCGGCCTCAATCTCACCATCCAGCCTGATGAGTTCCCGCTCGAGCTACGAGACACCGCGGTCTCGCTCCTCGGCGCGCTGGGGAAATATCCGGAGCGGGAGTTCCAAGAGATCGACGGAGAGACGGGGGCAACCGCCGTGCTCAATCGTCACCTCGACCGCTGGGTAACCGCCGAGCGCGCCGACACCCTTGCCGCCTGGCGCGAGCGCGACGCTCTGCGCGGGCGCGAGGTCGCCTGGGACGGCGGCGCCGGCGTCGCCGACGGGATCGAGGACTCGGGCGACCTAGTCGTCGTCAGCGGCGGAGACCGCGTCGTCCTTGGCGCCGGCGAGGTCCACCTCAGGCTTTGAGCCGTTTTCCTCGGCCTTGCCCGATTTCGCCCGCCTGCCCCGGCCGGAGCGCTTCCTCGCCGGTTTCGAGCCGTTCTCGCCCTCGCCGCCCTGGGCGCTGCCGCCGCCCTTGCCCTTTTTGCGCTTGCGCCGCCGCTTGCCCCCTTTGGGGAAGTTGCGCAGCAGCTCGCGCGACGTCGCCGAGGGTTTCCGGGCCATCCGCATACGCGCCCCGCGCAGCACCTCCTCGCCTTCCGGCGTGTGCGAGACCGCGCCGGCGAGCAGCGCGACCGCGAGGCGGCGATCCTGTTTGCGCGCCGCGTGGACGAGCCGGCGGGCGTTGCGCCCGTGCGCCCGGCCGGATGAGTTGACCAGCAGGCCGAGCAGCCGCTTCGTCTCCGGCCAGCGCTGCACGGCGTACTCTTCGTGCAGCTCGCGCGTGTAGGAAGCGAGCCGCCAGACCCATGCCTGCGCCTGGTCGCGGCGGCCGATCCGCTTGTCGACCAGCGCCTGCAGCAGCGTTTTCGTCCCGGCCCGCTTGTCGTCGCGGCTCCAGGTGCCGACGATGTCGATCGCGTCGTCGAAGGCCTCGGGGTCGCGCAGGTCGGCGATCTCGGCCAACGCTTTCAGCCGCAGCTGCGAGTTGCGGTTGCGCTGCACGCAGGTCAGCAGGAAGCGGCGGCGCAGCTCCTTGGTCTGGTCGTTCTGCAGCATCGAGCGCGCCCGGCGCCAGTTCTGCGGGTTGACCCGCGCTCCGGCCAGCGCAGCCCAGGCGTGCTGCTCGGCGTGGTCGAGGTTCTCGACCGCGATCCGCCAGAGCTCGCGTTCGAGCACCTGGGTGCGGCGTTCGGAGTCTTCGGCGACCGGGACGATGCGGCGCTCGACCCGCACCCGCCGGCCGCGGCCGCGCCGTACCGGCCCGACGACGATCGCGCCGCCGCGGTAGACGTCGCGGTCGAGCAGGCTGTGCAGGGTGACGATCGTCTCGTCGTGGGTCGTCGCCGGGTGGACGAAGTCGATCACCAGGCCGGCCTCCTTGCCGGGCGCGCGCCGGGTGACACGGCCGACCCGCTGCTGGTAGATGCGCCGCGATGCGGTCGGCGCCAGATGCATGCAGATCGTCGCCCGCGGCGAGTTCCAGCCCTCGGCGAGCAGCATCGCGTTGCAGAGCACGTCGACCTCGCCGCGCTCGAAGCCGGCGAGGATCTCGGCCAGTTCGCGCTTCGGCGTCTCTCCGGAGACCGCGCGGGCGACGATGCCGGCGTTCTGCAGCGCTTTGGCGACGTTCTTGGCGTGCTGGACGCCGGCCGTGTAGAGGACGCCCGGCGTCTTGGAGAAGCGGGTCTTGTAGAGGTCGGCGATCGCGACGTTGAAGGGCTCCTGGTCGAGCAGCGCGGCGAGCTCCTCCTGGTCGAAGTCCTGGTCGACCTCGCCTTTGCGCAGCGGCACCTTGGCGATCGTGCGCACGCCCGGCCCGGGCGGGATGCGGATGCAGCGCAGCGGCGCGATCACGCCGCGGCGCGCCGCCTGGGCGAGGTCGAAGCGCGAGGTCTGGGTCGGGAAGAGGTCGGCGACGTGGCGGGCGATCAGCGCCCCGGTCGCGGTCATGCCGATGAAGACCGGGCCGGTCCAGGCGCGGATGCAGGCGCTCGTTTTCTCGCCCAGCGCGGTGTGCGCCTCGTCGCAGATCACGATCGAGTAGGCATCGGAGACCTGCTTGTGGTTGCGCACGAACCACTGGTAGGTCTCAACCGTGACCGGGCCTTCGGCGTCGTCGCGGTCGCCGAGCAGCGGCGGACGCAGGCGCTCTTTGTAGCCGCGGTCGGAGATCTCGCCGATGAACTGTTCGACCAGGTTGCGGCGGTGGGTGAGGATCAGCACGCCGCCGGTGCGGGTCGCGTCGATGAAGCCGACCGCAGCGACGGTCTTGCCCGCCCCGGTCGCGTGCTCGAACCAGAAGCGGCGGGCAGCGCCGGGGTCATCGGGGGCGGTCTCCTCGGCCGGCTCTTCGTCCTCGCCGGGAGTCTCTTCCTCCCAGTCCTGCGGCTCCTCGTCGGCGGCGAGCTCCTCGGGCTCCTCTTCCTCTTCGTCCTCCTCCTCTTCCGCGTCCGCCTTGCCGGCGGCGGGCGATTCGGCCGGCTCGAGCGCCGGGTCGGAGCCGTTTTCGGCCGCGATCTGCTGCTCGGACATCAGCTCGGTCAGGGTGCCCGAGAGGGCGTCGACCTGGTGCGGGTTGAGCTCCGCCCCGTCGCGCAGCTTCGGCGGTTCGTCGGCGAGCAGCCGCTCGAGGCCGAGCAGCAGCGAGAAGTCGCGGCGCCACTGGATCGAGGGCTGCTCGAGCCCTTCGTCGATCTCGTTCAGGGCCCGGTCGAGGGCGCGGCGGCGGGCGGTGCCCGGGGCGAGCGCGTCGGGGCCCTCGCCGTCGAGCAGCAGCGGCTCGCGGGCAAACTCCGCCGCCCGATCTATGTCGGCGCCTGAGGGAACTGCCGCGGGCGCGGCAACTTCGGTGGTGTTGGCCATTGACAGGCTTTTCCGTCCACTCCAGGCAGCGACACGACGGTGCTGCCGGAAAGACTTGCGTGAGGATGCCGGAGCTCGCTTTAGCTCAATCCCCGGCGATCTCGAGCGGCTCGCATACGGCGAACCGGACAGGACCTATTGTAAACAGCGCGCCCAGATGAATGCAGCCAAGATCAAGATCGGCACGCTCGCCCTCATCGTCGCTGCCATGGCCTTCGCCGGCTGCGGCTCCTCGCCGGAGGACGGCGGTGGTGCGCCGCCCGACTACGCGAAGGCGCTGGCGGGCGCGCCGCCGCGCCTCGCCGCGCTGCACAAGCAGGCGAACGAGCTGCTGCCCGGTGAGCTCGAGGGCTACGAGAAGCGGGTCGCCTCGCTGCGCGGCTACCCGGTGGTGGCAAACGTCTGGGCCTCGTGGTGCGGCCCCTGCCGGCTCGAGGTGCCCTATTTCCAGCAGGCCGGCGCCGAGTACGGCAAGCGGGTCGCCTTTCTCGGCATCGACCGCCAGGACTCCGACGAGTTCGCGCTGAAGTTCCTCGACGAAGACCCGGTCCCCTATCCCAGCTACCGCGACCCCGACGAGGCGATCGCGGAAAGCATCGGCGCCAGCCTCGGCATGCCCGACACGGCCTTCTATGACGCGAGCGGCAAGCTCGTCTACCTCAAACAGGGCCCCTACACCGAGTTCGCCCAGCTGCAGGCGGACATCGAGCGCTACGCGCTCGCCGGCGGGCCCGAAAGCGGATAATCGGCTTGTGGACGTCTTCGTCGTCATCGCGATCGTCGCCTTCATCGTGCTCGTCGCCGAGTTGCTGCTGCCGACCGGCGGCGTGCTCTCGGCGATCGGGGCGCTGGGGCTGATCGCCGCCGGCGTGATTGCGCTGACCGCCGAATCGGACTCGAGCGCCAGCAGCTGGGCCGGGCCGGGGCTGATCACGCTCGGCGTGCTCTCGCTGATCACCGCCTACCTCGTCGGCCGCAAAGTGCTCGAGGCGCACCGCGACCAGCCGGTGCGGACCGGCTACGAGGAGCTGATCGGGGCGCGGGCCGAGGCGCGGACCTCGCTCGATCCCGAGGGCCAGGTCTGGATCGAGGGGGCGCTCTGGCGGGCCCGGCTGGCAGGCGGGGGAGGCTCGCTGCGGCCGGGGGATAGAGTCACTGTCGAGGATGTCGAAGGGCTGACCCTCCTGGTCCGGCCCGAGGAAGGAGTGAGTTGATGGACATCGCCGCCGGAGTCTTTCTGGTCCTGCTCTTCTTCGGGCTGATCGTCGCGGGGTCGTCGATCCGCGTCCTGCGCGAGTACGAGCGCGGGGTGATCTTCCGGCTCGGGCGGCTGATCGCGACCAAGGGGCCGGGCCTGATTCTCCTGATCCCGCTGGTCGACCGGATGGAACGGGTCGAGCTGCGCACGGTGACGCTCAACATCCCGCCGCAGGAGGTGATCACCCGCGACAACGTTCCCTCCAGCGTCAACGCGGTCGCCTACTTCCGTGTCGTCGACTCCAACCGCGCGATCGTCGAGGTCGAGAACTTCCTCGTCGCGACATCGCAGATCGCGCAGACGGCGCTGCGCTCGGTGCTCGGCAAGGCCGAACTCGACCAGCTTCTCTCCGAGCGCGAGCGGCTCAACGAAGAGCTGCAGACGATCATCGACGAGTCGACCGAGCCCTGGGGCGTGAAGGTGACGGCGGTCGAGATCAAGGACGTCGAGATCCCCGAGCAGATGCAGCGGGCGATGGCGCGCCAGGCCGAGGCCGAGCGTGAGCGGCGGGCGAAGATCATCAACTCCGAGGGCGAGTACCAGGCGGCGCAGAAGCTCACCGACGCGGCCGACATCATCAGCACCAACCCGGCCTCGCTGCAGCTGCGCTACCTACAGACGCTGCTGGAGATCGGCAGCAACCAGAACACGACGATCGTCTTCCCGCTGCCGATGGACGTGCTCGAGCCCTTCCTCGGCGGGATGAAAACCGAGAAGAAACCGCCGCCGAAAACCGGGCCGCGGCCGGCGCCGCCGGTGCCCCCGGAGCCCGACGTGGACGCGCCCGACCCCGACGACCTGCCTCCCTCGCGGGCCTAGAGCCGAGCCCTGAGCGCACCCGAGATCCGCATCGACCAGCTCAACGGGCTGCCGACGATCCTGGCGCCCGGGCGGGCGGACCGGCCGCACGGGTTCAGCGGCCGCGCGACGGACGAGAAGGGCGGCGAGGGCTGCCCATTCTGCGCGGGCGCCGAGGACAAGACGCCGCCCGAGGTCTACGCCGTGCGGCCCGGCGACGGCGGGGCCGACACGCCCGGCTGGACCAGCCGGGTGGTGCCGAACCTGTACCCGGCGCTGGGGGGCGACGGAGGGTCGGCGCCGCCTGGCGCCGCCGGCGCCACCGGCGGCGAAGCGGGCGCCTTCGCCAGCGCCGGCGACCCGCTGCTCGAGTCGCGCCGGGCGGGCGAACCGGACCTGTTCGCATCGCGGCCGGCGAGCGGCGCGCACGAGGTGATCGTCAACGGGCCCGAGCACGTGACCGCGATGGCGGAGCTGAGTGAGGAGCACTTCCTCGGCGCGATCGCGACCTGGCGCGAGCGGATGCGCGCCCACGCCGACGCCTCCTACGTGCAGGTCGTCGTCAACGAGGGCGCCGGCGCGGGCGCCTCGCTGCCGCACACGCACGCCCAGCTCTACGCGCTCCCCTTCGTCCCCGCGGCGTTGGCGCGCGAGCGCGAGCGGGCGGGCGCCTACGGCGAACGCACGGCCGGCGGCGGGCTGCTCGGCGACGTGCTGGTCGAGGAGGTGCGGCGCAAGGAGCGACTGGTCGCGATCGACGAGGAGGCGGCGCTGATCTGCCCCTGGGCCTCGCGCTCCCCCTACGAGCTGCGCGTCGTGCCGCGGCGCGAAGCGGCGCGCTTCGAGCAGGACGAAGGCGGCGCGGCGATGATCCGCACCGCGATGCGCCTGCTCGCCGAGCGCTTCGAGGGCCCGCCCGAGCTGAACCTCTGGGTCGCCACGGCGCCGCGCGGGGCCGAGCGCTTCTGCTGGCACGTCGACATCGCGCCGCGGCTCTCGGTCAAGGCGGGCTTCGAGCTGGGCAGCGGCGTCGACATCAACATCTACCCGCCCGAGCGCGCCGCGGCGGATCTACAGGAGCTGCTCTGATGGCGCCCAACCCCCGACCGATCCCGCGCTTCATCGCCGACTCGACCCAGGCGGGAATCCCGCACGGGCGCTTCGCCGAGACGCTGGCCGGCGAGTTCCGCACGGCCTGCGAGACGATTGACGATCTGCCCGACGGAGTCGCGATTCCCGAGCAGGTCGAGTGGTTCCCGGAGCGGGCCTGGGGCGGCCGCGTCTGGGTCCCGGGGACGGCGCGCGCCGAGGGACCCGAGGGAACGCTGGAGCTCTTCGGCCACGTCTCCTACGTGCTGCCGGAGGGGGGCGAGCCGGGCGAGTTCCGGGCGAGCGCCGACTTCACCGACGTGCTCGCCGAGGACAACTCGGGCTGGCGGATCGACCTCAACGACGACGTGATCGGGCAGTGGAAGGGCGAGAACGGCCGCGAAGGCGCGGTCACCCTGGTCTGGGGCAGGCCGCTGATCCGCGGCGCGGTCGCCGCCACGGCCGAGCTCGACATGGAGACGGTCGACCAGGAAGTCGTCTCCGACGAACGTTTCACCCTGCTCGCGCTCGATGCGATGAAGGGCTACGGCGACGACATCTTCATGCAGGTCAAGCTCTGGAGCCGCCGCGCGCTGGAGCTGGCCAGCGAGAGCCTTTACGCCTGAGGGCGCTCAGAGGATCTGGGCGTCGAGGAAGCCGGCGACGAGCACGAGCCAGCCGCCGATCTCGGAAACGATCAGCGCCCACATGAACGGGTGCAGGCCGGGCCCGGCCGGGTGGAACTGGTTCGTCGTGTCGCGCCGCCAGCCGTGCCAGGCGTAGCCGACGACGGCCCCGAAGAAGTAGAAGGCCAGCGCACCGGCGGCGAGCAGATTGACCAGAGTGCTCCAGCCGCTCAGCTCGACGAAGGTCGCGACCAGCAGCAGCGCGAAGCTGTAGAGCAGCGCCGCCCGGTGCGCGGTGTCGACGTACGGATGCGCCAGCCCGTCCGCGCTCGTCGCCATACCCCTGTACTTCCAGACCCCCAGCAGCAGCGCCCAGAGAAACATCGCCGCGGCGAGCAGCAGGACTGCCTTCGTGTCGCCCCCCAACTCGATCCGCCGATGCTATCGGGGTCCCACAGAACCCGGCGCGTTCAACGTACAAATTGGGGCGTAATCCACATTTTTCTGAGGTTATTAGCCTGTAAGCTAAACTTAAAAGAGGATGAATACTACGCGCCCGCTATCCCCCCGCACCCGAGAGGCAGCGAACCTGCTCGGCTCGAGCGTTCGCGCGGGGAGGCGGCAGCGGGGCTGGACGGTGGCCGAGCTCGCCGAACGAGTCGGCGTCTCCGAAGCGACCATGCTGAAGGTGGAGCGAGGCGATCCGGGCGTGAGGCTGGGAACCGCGTTCGAGGCGGCGAGCCTGGTCGGTGTGCCGCTCTTTTCAGAAGACGCGTCACGGCGAGCGCTCGAGCGGGAGCGCCTCGACGACCGCCTCGCGGTCCTGCCCCAGCGGGTGCGCGAGCCACGGCGGGTCGACGATGACTTCTGAGGCTAAGGAAGCCTTCGTCTGGATCTGGCTTCCGGGCGCCGAGGAGCCGGTGGTGGCGGGCCGGCTTGCAGCGCTCGGCGACTCCGTCGCTTTCACCTACGGGCGAAGCTATCTGGAGCGCGAAGAGGGAATCCCGCTCTACCTGCCGGAGCTGCCGCTGCGCCGCGGAGCGATCAGGCCCGGAGTCGGGACGATCGCCGGCTGTATCGCCGACGCCTCCCCGGACGCCTGGGGCCGCCGGGTGATCCTCAATCGCCTGGTCGGCAGCGGCGCCGAGGACACGGGCGAGCTCCCCGAGCTCGCCTATCTGCTCGAGTCCGGCTCGGACCGGATCGGCGCGCTCGACTTTCAGCTCTCAGCGGAGGAGTACGTCTCACGCTCGCAGGGCGAGGCCCGGCTTTCCGAGCTCGCCACTCTGGCGGCATCGGCGCGCAAGGTCGAGGAAGGCGTCCCACTTTCGCCCGCGCTGGACCAGGCGCTGCTGCACGGAACCTCGGTCGGCGGGGCGCGCCCCAAGGCCCTGCTCAGGGACGGGCCGCGCCGGCTGATCGCCAAGTTCGGCTCGACGACCGATACCTTCGCGGTGGTCAAGGGCGAGTTCGTCGCGATGGAGCTCGCCCGCCGCGTCGGCATCGATGTCGCGCGCGTCGAGTTGACCGAGGCGATGGGCAGGGACGCATTGTTGGTCGAGCGCTTCGACCGCCCGGGTGGCGGCGGGCGCCGTGCCCTCGTCTCGGCGTTGACGATCCTCAGCCTCGATGAGTGGGGGGCCGGGTACGCGAGCTACGAGGCGCTCGCAGACGAGATCCGGGCCCGCTTCACCGCGCCGAAGGCGACCCTGCGGGAGCTCTTCTCCCGCCTCGTCTTCAACGTACTCGCGGGCAACACCGACGACCACGCCCGCAACCACGCCGCCTTCTGGGACGGCACCGACCTGGCCCTCACCCCCGCCTACGACATCAGCCCGCTGCCGCGCACGGGAGGAGAGGCATGGCAGGCGATGGCGCTCGGCCGCGACGGCTACCGGCTGAGCCAGGTTTCGGCGTGCGTAGAGCGCGCTTCCACCTACCTGCTGGGCGGCACCGAGGCGCGCGAGATCGTCGACGGCCAGATCGAGACAATCGAGACGGCCTGGGACGAGGTATGCGACCTGGCGGAGCTGACCGAAGTCGACCGCGAGCTCCTGCGCCGCGGTGCGTTCCTGACCCGCTACGCGCTGGAGGGATACCGCAAGCGTGGATGACAGTCCGCCAGTCGATGACTCAGCCGAGCGAGACAGCATCGTTGGCGGCGGTACGATTCCCAGCGTGAAACGAGACGCAAACACTGCTGCCGAGGCCGCCGAGGCAGTTCGTGTAGCCAGACTGCGTGAAGATGCCCAGCGGCCGCTCAGCGTCAATCTCGCCGAGACGATCGCCCTGAGCCACGCATTGCTGAAGATGGCCGGCGCCGCACAGCGGCGATGACGTCCGCGGCGTTCGACGAGATCCTCCGAAGGCTGGTGGCGGCGGGTGCGGAATTCGTGGTGGTCGGTGGACTGGCCCTCGGAGCGCGCGGCGTGGTGCGGGCGACCAAGGACATCGATATCGTCGTCGCACCCGACCCCGAAAACCTGAAGCGGATCGCCGAGGTGGCAGTGGCGGCGGGGGGTCACGTTCAGCGAGGCGAAGCGCTGCTCGGAACTCCTTTCTCGATTGCCGCAGAGCTGGCAACGGGCGAACAGATGGCGATCGACACCGACCTCGGCCGGCTCGACATCGTCCAGGGCCTGGACGGCGTTCCGACCTTCGACGAGCTTCGCTCCCGCGCCAGCGAGGCCGAGGTGCTCGGAGTCAACGTCGCGGTCTGCTCGGTCGAGGACCTGCGCGCGATGAAGAAGGCGGCCGGGCGCGGGCAGGATCTCGTCGACCTGGAAAACCTCGAAGCAACCGAAGGTTAGAAGCAGACCGTGACTTCCGACGAGCCCGCCCGTTCTACAACCGACACGTCCTTTGAGGCGTTCGAAGGCGTCTCGGCACTGAGCCGGGCACCTGGGCCGACTTCGAAGCCGAGCACGGTCCAATCCGTCCACCGGATGGCGATCAACGTCTACGCTGTCCGGCAGATTGACCTGGAATTGGGCAGCCGCTGCCCAATGGATTGCGTTGTCGGCGGTGCGCTCCGCTACCGTGTTGTCATGGCATCTCGCGACTCGATTGACAAAGCTGGCACCGCGTTGGCAGAGGCGGCTGGAGCCGACGCGAAGGTCATCCTGTTCGGCTCCTACGCACGTGGCGAGGAGAGATCCGACAGCGACCTCGATTTCTTGGTGATCGAGCCGGAGATCAAGGACCACTTCGGCGAGTCTGTGCGGCTCGCGAAGCTGGTCGGTGAACTTGGCGTACCCGCTGACGTGGTGGTCGCCAGCGAAGACCACGTGCGTGAATGGGGGAGCCTTTCGGGCACGATGATCCACGATGCCCTGTCTGAGGGGACGGTCGTTGGCGGCAGAGCCGCGTAGCGGCGACGATCTCGCCCAGCTGCTGATTGAGAAGGCGGCTGGCGACGAAAAGATCCTCTTCCGACTCATCGATGATGAGGACATTCCCGACGATGGCCTTGGGTTCCACGCCCAGCAGGCCGTCGAGAAGATGATCAAGGCGGTTTTGGCGCACAACGACGTCGTCTACGAGCGCACGCACAACATCGCCTACCTGCTCAAGCTGCTCGATGACGCTGGGATCGACAAACCCGATGAAGCCGACGATCTTCCGAATCTGAGCCCGTGGGCAGCCGAGCTGCGCTACGGCCGGGCCCCCGATGCGGTTCCCGATCGTGGACAGATGCGAACCCTGGTCGAGCAAACGAAGGCCTGGGCCGACACCCAGCTTGCCACCGCATCGGGCGGCGAAGGCGAGTAGCCGAACATGTCCTCTGACGAGTCACCTTTGCCGCAAACCGACACCTCATTCAAGGCTGTTCGTGAGCGCCTCGGCACTGAGCCTGGCACCTGGGCTGACCTCGAAGCCGAGTACGGCCCGATCCGTCCACCGGATGGCGATCAACGTCTACGCTGTCCGGCAGCCAGCCCCGATAGCTCAGCTGGATAGAGCGACTCCCTCCTAAGGAGTAGGCCCCAGGTTCGAATCCTGGTCGGGGCGCTGGCGGGAACTGCGCAGCGCTTGCGCTGGGCGTCGAATCGCTCCGCGACGATCGAGGCGAGGGCGGCCCCGTGGCCCGCCGGCTACCGCCGGGCCAGCTGCTCGGCCTGCTCGGCGCCGATGTAGGGCGCCAGGGTCAGCTCAACCAGGTCGGGCAGCAGCGACTCCAGCTGTTCGGCTCGACCAGCGCTGATCTCGCGCACGACCAGCGAGACTATGCCGCCGACCAGCGTCTCCTCGGTCGCCTCGGGCAGCGGCCGGCGGTCGCCGCCGTCGGGACGGCCACGCTTGAGGATCTCGACCAAGCTCTGCATCGAGGCGCGGTGGCGGGCGGCGATCTCGCCGCCCGCGGCGACCGGCTCGATCATGCAGAGGCGGGCCAACTCGGGCTCGCCGGAGAGAAAGCGCAGCATCGTCGCCAGCGCCGCGCGAACCTGCTGCGGCCAGTCCTCGAAGGACCCGGCCGCCGCGCGCATGGAGGCGGCGATGTGCTCGGCGACCATCTCGTAGGCGGCGAGGAAGCAGGCTTCCTTGTCGGCGAAGTGCTCGTAGAAGGTGCGCCGTGAGACCGAAGCGGCCTTGGTGATGTTGGCGACCGTGGTCGCGTTGTAACCGCGCTCGGCGACCGTGTCGACCAGGGCGGTGACGATCCGCTCGCGCTGATTCTGGACGATGAACTCGCGCGGCAGGCCGTGGCGGCCGGCGGGCAGGCGCGGGGACGGGGCTGCCGCCTCCTTCTCTTTCCCTTTCGCCTTCCCCTTTGCCACGACCCGACGATACCCCCGGCGGCGGGCGGCTGCCTAGCGCAGCGGCTGCACGGCCAGCTCGTCCTCTGCCGCGCGCTGGCCCAGGTAGGGCATCGTCGCCAGGTAGACCAGCTCGGGCAGGAACTCCTCGCCGCGGTCGATCGCGCCCGATTCGACCTTGGCCTGGATCGTCCCGTAGACGGCGCCGGCCGCTATTTCAGCGGTGCAGCGCGACATCGGCCGCTCACCGACGGCCTCGCCGCGGCCGCCGTCGAGCACATCGGCGATCCGCTGAACGACCCGGTCGCGGCGCGTCTGGGCGCCGGGCCCGACGCCGTTGATCGCGACGACAAGGAAGCGGGCGCGATCGGGGTCCTCCTGCAGGTAGCGCACCGCCGCCGTGCCCGCCGCCCAGACCCGGTCGTGCCAGGCCTCGCGGCCCTCGCAGGCAGCGTCGACCCTGACGCAGAGCTCATCCATGACCTCGCCGTGAAGGGCGAGGAAGCAGCCCTCGAGATCGGCGAAGCGGCGTTTGAAGTGGGTGTCGCCCACATCGGCTCGCTCGCAGACAACCCTCATGTCGACCGCCGCGAGACCGTGGCCGGCAACCAACTCGATCATCGCAGCGGCGATCCTCTCCCGCGCCGGATCGCGTCCTCTACGCGGTCCGCTCACATCGGCCCGGCCCAGCTCCCCGCGCTTCGTCTTGCCGTGAGTGCCATCGTCAGGCCGCCACCCTCGCCTGCGCCGCCTCCGCGGCGCGCGCCGCCTCGACCTCGCCCACGTAGGGCGTCAGCGTCACCTGCAGCATCTCCGGCAGCAGCGCCTTGAGATCGTCGACCCGGCCGGATACCAGCCGCTGGTGAACCAGCCAGATCAGCCCGCCGGCGATCGCCACCTCGAGCCCTTCGGGCAGGCGGTCCGCGCGTGGATTGAGCACGCGTCCCTCGCGCAGCTTCGGCGCGACCATCGCCAGCATCGACTGGTAGCGGGCCAGGGCCTCCCCCCCGGCGGCCTGGCTCTCGACGATGCAGAGCTTGGCGCGCGGCTGCTCGGCGACGACCATCTCGAGCAGGACCTCGAGCCCGGTCGAGATCTGGTCGACCCAGGGCAGCTCGGGACCGACCAGCTCGCCGAAAACCTCGCCGGCGGCGGCGACGCTCTCGTCGAAGGCGGCGAGGAAGCACTCTTCCTTGCTCGCGAAGTGCTCGTAGAAGGTGGCCAGGGCGACGCGGGCGGTCTTCGCGATCAACTCGATCGTCGTCCTCTGGTAGCCGCGCTCGGCGACCAGCTCCGCCGTCGCCAGCAGCAACCGCTCACGCTGGTTCTGGGAGACGAAGTCGCGCGGGATCAAGTGGCGACCCGGCGGCAGTTTCGAGAGGCGCTCGGAGAGCGATCGCGAATCGGCCATGCCGAGACGGTACCAAAACGTATATCCGGTGTCTACTTTCCTTTTCTACAGAAAACAGTGCGTTCTAGGCATCGGCGTTTTTAAAAAGCTGCTATACCTAGACAAAAGGAGCATGTTTTCCGATAGCGACAGCGGCAATGTCATCAGCTTCCCGGGCTCCCACGGTCGCCGTCCGCCCCGCGAGCGAATTCTCGCCGCTATGCTCGTCGCCAGCGGCGAGCTCGGCTACGAGCAGGTCGCCGTCCGCCACGTGATCGAGCGTGCGCAGACCAGCCGCGCCACCTTCTACAAGCACTTCCAGGATCGCGAGGACTGCTTCGCCCAGGCCTACGAGGACGCCGGCGAGTGGCTCTACCGCCGGCTGCTCGGCGCGGCCCGGCGCCAGCCGTCCTGGCGCGAGGGGCTGCGCGCCGCGCTCGCCGAGCTGCTCGAGTTCTGCGCCAACCAGCCGGCGCCGGCGAAAGCGCTGCTGGTCGAGGTCCACGCCGCCGGCCCGCGGGCGATGAGCCGGCGGGGCGAGCTGATGGGGCGCCTCGCCAAGCTGCTCGACAGCGGCCGCGAAGAGCAGCCCTCGGGCCGACCCCCTTCAATCGCACCCGACTTCATCGTCGGCGCGATCGACACCCTGCTCGCCGCAAAGCTGATGGACGGCGAGGCGGCGAGCGCGCCGGAGATGCTGCCCGGCCTGCTGCACTTCGTGGTCAATCAGTACCTGGGCGAGAGCGCCGCCTGGGAGGAGATGGCCGCGGCGCCGCTGGCCACCTGGAAGGCGAGGCGCGAGGCCGGGAGCGAAGTGCCCCGAAGCGCTCGGTGAGAGCTGGGGCGAGGTAAAGCTTCAGGCAGTGATGCGGCCAGGCCACGAGGCGGCCCGGCTCAGCAAAGGTGGCGGCGTTCGAGCAAGCGGACGACGCGGAGGCAGAGGAGGGTCAGGAGGCCTCAGCCCCGCACCTTGCAGTCGCGGATCAGGGTGCTGGTCACCTGGCTGGCGCCTGCGAAGCCGAAGTTGGCGCGGGCGAAGGGGTAGACGGCGCCGGGAAAGCCGGGCGGGGCGGGACAGCCGGCGCTGATGAAGCTGCGGCGGCGGCCGCGGTAGGTGTAGGTACGGCGCAGCTTCATCTCGAAGTGGGTGACGTAGGCCCACTTGCGGGCCGCCTGCGGCAGCGTCGTCGCGATCACCGTCCCGAAGGTGCCCTTGCTGCGGAGGATCTTGAAGGTGAGCACGAAGGCCGAGGGCGGCCTCGTGCCGTAGACCTGGGCGAGCAGGCGGCGGTGACCGCCGGCGCGCTTGGCGTGGAAGACCAGCAGCGGGCCCTTGAAGGTGAAGGGCGGCTGGTTGGCGAGGCGGACCCGCACCCGCACGTGGCCCGAGCCGACGATCGCTGCGCCGCAGATCCGCTTCGCCGCGGCGATCGTCGAGGGCTGGATGCGCTGCACACGGCAGGTCGGCAGGCCGCGGTCGAAGATCCTGCCGCCCTTGTTGATCGCGATCGCGATGCGGCGCAGCTGCGGCGGCGGGTCGCTTTCGTCGGTGGTGGCGAAGCCGCTGTCGACCGTGACCGAGACAGGTGCGGTGCCCTTGCGCGGCAGGGACTTCGGGGAGATGCCGCCGTCGAAGCTGACGAGCAGGTTGCCGCTCTGTTGCTTCTCGGCCGCGGCGGAGCCGGCGAGGGCGCCGAGGAGCAGCGCCAGCGCTACCGCCGCGATCGCCTTCATGAGAGCGGCGTGCCGGCGAGGCTGGCGACCTTCCAGTCGCCGTCTTCGTTGGCCATCGGCATCGCCAGGACAGTGCCGCCGATGCCGGTGTAGATGACGAAGGAGCGCTCGCCCTCGACCCGCAGCGAGCCGACGTCGGTCTTTGCGGCTTCCGCCTTCATCGCCGACTTCGCGGCCGGGTTGGTCAGCTTTCCGAGAATCGCGGCGCAGCTCGTCTCTTCGATCTGTTTCGCCTGGGTGGCCAGTTTTTCGAAGGACTCGACGATCGACTTCGCCATGTAGTCGCAGGCGGCGCCCAATTGCCCTCCGCGCGGGCGTCGAGGTAGTTATGCAGGGCGACCGCGGCAGCGTTGAACTCCTCCTCGCCGGCCTCGGCACCGAACTCCTGCACGCTGTTGTCGCCGCCCTTCTGGCGGAACTGCTGCGAGCCCCCGCCGGGATCGTACGGGGGCTTGGGCTTGAACTCGGCCGCTTCGCCCTTGCCC
>CAWEUU010000002.1:0-161024 GCA_963812335.1 uncultured Solirubrobacterales bacterium
GGCTGGCGAGTCCGACCGCGTCAAGGCGCAGAAGGAGCCCGCAACCGCCTGATGGCCTCGCAGAAGGACGTCAAAAGCCGCATCGCGTCGATCAAGAACATCAACAAGATCACGCGGGCGATGGAGATGGTCGCGGCGGCGCGGCTGCGCCGCGCCGAGCAGCGGATCGAGGACCTGCGGCCCTACGCGCAGGGGATGCGCAAGCTGACCCGGCGCGCCGCCGAGCAGGCCGGGGCGATCCCGCGCGTGCCGGTGCTGGTCGAGCGCGAGCAGGTCGAGCGCGTCGGCGTCGTCCTGATCACCGGCGACCGTGGCCTCGCCGGCGCCTTCAACACCAACGTGATCCGCGACGGGTTGCGGCTGCGCGACGAGCTGCGCGGCGACGGCATCGAGACGGCCTTCTCCGCGGTCGGCCGCAAGGGCGTCTCGGCGCTGACCTTCCGCAAACAGGAGGTCCGCACCTCCTACACCGGCTTCACCGACCGCCCGGGCTTCGCCAACGCGCGCGAGATCGGCGAGGAGCTGACCGCGCGCTACGTTGACGAGGAGCTCGACCGGGTCGAGCTCGTCTACAACCGCTACGTCTCGCCGCTGACCCAGCACGTCTGGCGGCAGACCCTGCTCCCCCTGCAGCAGGCCGACGTGATCGGCGCCGGGGTCGAGGAGGAGGAAGCCGACGCCGAGGAGTCCGAGATCGAGAAGGCCCACAGCAAGGCGCTGTGGGAATACGAGCCCGAGGCGGAGGAGCTGCTCGCCCAACTTATCCCGGAGTACGTGAACATCTCGGTCTACCGGGCGCTGCTCGAGTCGGCCGCCTCCGAGTTGGGGGCGCGGATGACCGCGATGCGCAACGCCGCCGAGAACGCCGAGACGATGATGGACGACCTGACCCTGGAGATGAATCGGGCCAGGCAGGCGGAGATCACGCAGGAGATCCTCGAGGTAGTCGCCGGCGCCGAGGCGCTCGGCTAGTCCCGCAAACTTCACAGGAGCGAGAAAAGGAACCAATGGCTGACACGAACGGAACGAATGTGGGACGGGTCGAGCAGGTGACCGGCGTCGTCGTCGACGCGGTCTTCCCCGGCGAGTTGCCGGAGATCTACTCGGCGGTGAAGATCGAGCTGGCCGGCGACGAGGACCGCGAGGCGAGCGAGCTGATCTGCGAGGTGCAGCAGCATCTCGGCGACGACCGCGTGCGCACGGTGGCGATGGACGCGACCGACGGCCTGCAGCGCGGCGACAAAGTGATCGACACCGGCGGCCCGATCTCGGTCCCCGTCGGCGACGCCACCTTGGGCCGGATCTTCAACCTGCTCGGCGAGCCGATCGACAACGGCCCCGAGGTCGAGGCCGAGGAGCGCTGGCCGATCCACCGTCCCGCCCCGAAGGCCTCCGACCTCGCCCCGACCCAGGAGATCCTCGAGACGGGGATCAAGGTGATTGATCTGCTCGCGCCCTACGCCAAGGGTGGCAAGGTCGGGCTGTTCGGCGGCGCCGGCGTCGGCAAGACCGTGCTGATCCAGGAGCTGATCCGCTCGATCGCCGAGGAGCACGAGGGCCTCTCCGCCTTCTGCGGTGTCGGCGAGCGCTCGCGCGAGGGAAATGACCTCTGGCTCGAGATGAAAGAGTCGGGCGTGATCGACAAAACGATGCTCGTCTTCGGCCAGATGAACGAGCCGCCCGGCGCGCGCCTGCGCGTTGCCCTCTCCGGGCTGACGATGGCCGAGTACTACCGCGAGCAGGGCGGTCAGGACGTGCTGCTGTTCATCGACAACATCTTCCGCTTCGTCCAGGCGGGCTCCGAGGTCTCGGCGCTGCTCGGGCGGATGCCCTCCGCAGTCGGCTACCAGCCGACGCTGGAGACCGAGATGGGCGGCCTGCAGGAGCGGATCACCTCGACCGACCGCGGCTCGGTCACCTCGGTGCAGGCGGTCTATGTTCCCGCCGACGACTTCACCGACCCGGCTCCGGCTTCGGTCTTCGCCCACCTCAACGCGACGACGGCGCTCTCGCGCTCGATCTCCGAGAAAGGGATCTACCCGGCGGTCGACCCGCTCGACTCGACCTCGACGATCCTCAAGCCCGACGTCGTCGGCGAGGACCACTACCGCACGGCGACCGACGTCCAGGAGGTGCTGCAGCGCTACAAGGAGCTGCAGGACATCATCGCGATCCTCGGCATCGACGAGCTTTCCGACGAGGACAAGCAGACGGTCAGCCGGGCGCGCAAGATCGAGCGCTTCCTCTCGCAGCCGTTCTTCGTCGCCGAGCAGTTCACTGGCCGCAGCGGCGAGTTCGTGCCGGTGACGGAGACCGTGCGCGGCTTCCGCGAGATCCTCGACGGCGAGCACGACGACCTGCCCGAGGGCGCCTTCTACATGCAGGGCGGCATCGATCAGGTGACCGAGAACGCCCCGGCGGCCGCCTAGGAGACCCTTGGCCGGAGAGACCAAATTCGAGGTCGAGGTCCTCACCCCCGAGGGGGAGGTCTTCAGCGGCGAGGTGAGCCAGGTCTCGACCCGCACCGCGGTCGGCGAGATCGGCATCCTCGCCAACCACGCACCTTTGCTGGCGGCGCTGCGGCCGGCCGAGCTGCGCCTGCACAAGTCCGGCGCCGAGACGCAGCGCTTCGCCCAGGCGCACGGCTGGCTACAGGTCTTCGGCAACCACGCCCGGCTGCTGATCGAGGAAGCGATAGCGCCCGAGGACCTCGATGCCGCGGTGCTCAAAGAACAGCTCGCGGATGCCGAGCAGCGGCTCTCGGATTCCGAGGAGGGCAGCGGCGCCTGGGGTCGGGCACGCAAAGACCGCGACAGGGCCGAAGCCTTCCTCACCATCGCTCAGGGATGAGCGATGAGCTCGTAGCCCTCGCCACACGGCTGATCGGCTACGACACCGCGGAGCCCGATGGGGTGCTGGAAGCTGCGGGGTTCGTCGAGGGGTGGCTGGAAGCTCGAGGGATCGAGGTGGGTACCGAAGAGGTGCGGGGGTTGCCGGTGCTCAAGGCTGAGGTTGGGCCGGAGCGGGCGCCCACGGTGGTTCTGCACGGGCATCTGGATGTGGTGCCGGGACGGGCCGGGCAGTTCGAGCCGCGGGTCGAGGGGGAGCGGTTGTATGGGCGGGGGGCCTATGACATGAAGGGGGCGCTGGCGGCGATGCTGATGACGCTCGCCGCAATGCGCGACTCCGAGCGGGTACGGGTGCGGTTGGGAATCGTCGGCGACGAGGAGTCCGAGGAGGAGGCTGAGCGCGGCAGCGACGCCCTGGTCGACGGCGGCTTCGTCGGCGACTTCGCGATCACCGGCGAGCCGACCGACCTGCAGATCGGGGTCGAGGCAAAGGGGGTGCTGGCGCTGCGGCTCGAGGTCAGTGGCGTCGCCGCCCACGGCGCGACGCCGTGGCTGGGCGACAACGCAGTGCTCAAGGCACACGACGTTTTCCGCAGTATCGAGTCGCTACCGTTTGCCCGGCACAGTTCTGAGCTGTTCGACCGGCCCTCGATCAACCTCGGCAGGATCCTGGGTGGCGACGCGCTCAACAAGGTGCCCGACCGATGCGTGATCGACGTCGACATCCGCTACCTGCCCGATCAGGATCCGGCCACCGTGCTCGAGCAGATTCACGGCCTGCCCGACGCCGAGGCGAGGACGCTGTTCACGCGGCCGCCCGCCGTCGTCGACCGCGACTCGCCCTTCGTGCGCGGATTGCGCGAGGCGGTCTCGGCGCACCACGAGGGCGAGCCGATGAGCGTCGGCCGCGACGGCGCCTCCGACGCGGTCTCGTTCCTTCGCGTGGGGGTGCCGGCGGTCGAGTTCGGACCGGCCGGCGAAGGTCACCACGGCCCCACGGAGTGGGTCTCACTACCGTCGCTGGTCGCCTACCGGCAGGCGCTGGAAGCGTTCCTGCGCGAGATCCCGGACCGGCTCGACGCTTGACCAGGGGCTTGCGGTGATCGAGGAGCCGTTCAAGAAGCCGCCGCCGCAGGGCGACTTTGAGCCGCCGCCGAAGCCGAAGCGCTACTGGTGGCGCTTCCTGCTGGCCTCCTTCTTGATCGTCTTCGCCACCGCTGGCGCGGTCTCGGCGAGCGGTCTGATCTACATCGAAAGCATCGCCAACGAACTCGCCCACAACAACGTGCTGAAAAACAAGGTGGATCGCTTCCTGCAGACGACCACCGGCGGCGAAGCGCAGAACATCCTCATCCTCGGCTCCGACAAGCGCGCCGGCCCCGAGGAAGAAGCGGGCCGCTCGGACACGACGATCCTGCTGCGGCTCGATCCCGACAACGAGGCGATCGCCTTGATGTCGATCCCGCGCGACCTCAAGGTCGAAATCCCCGGCGTCGGCACGGAGAAGTTCTCCTCCGCCTACGCCTACGGCGGGCCGAAGCTGACCCTGCAGGTGGTCAAGGAACTGACAGGCCTGCCGATCAACCACGTCGTCAACGTCGATTTCCTCGGCTTCGTCCGCGCCGTATACGCGATCGGCTGCGTCTACATCGACGTCGACCGCCGCTACTACCACTCCAACCTCGGCGTGCCGCCCTCCGAACAGTATTCGGAGATCAACGTCCAGCCCGGCTATCAGCTGATGTGCGGCAAGCGGGCGCTGGAGTACGTGCGCTATCGCCACACCGACACCGACATCGTCCGCGCCGCCCGCCAGCAGGACTTCCTCAGCGCCGCCCGCCAGCGGGTGCCGATCGCCGACCTGGTTCTCGGCCGCAACGACCTGATCCAGATCTTCACCGAATACACGACCTCCGACATCAGCGACAAGGAGGCGATGCTCGAGGTGCTGAAACTGTTCGTCGCCTCGCGCAACGCCGAAATCAACGAGGTCGACTTCCCGGCAGAACTGGGGCCGAGCTTCGTCTATGCGAACGCGACCGCGATCGGGGAAGCGGTCGATCGCTTCCAGGGGATCGAAGCAAGCGGCGGCCCGCGCGGCTCGCTCGACGAGGCCGAACCGAACAAGAAGAAGAAGGGCAAGAAGAAGGCGAAGAGGAAGAAGCAAAAGAAGAAGAAGCCGAAGCTGAAGACCAAGCCGCCCGGCAGCGATGGGCTCGTGCCCGCGCTCGAATCCGGCGAAGAGGAGGCGAGGATCGTCGCGCGCAAGGTCAGCGCCGGCTTCCCCGTTTTCTATCCCAGCCGCCTGCCCTCGGGGGCCGCATATGAGGAAAGCAACCCCTACCTGCACATCCAGGATCCCCGCGTCTACCACCTCAGGGACACCGATGGCAACCGCCACGGCGCCTATCGCATGGTGCTCAACCTGGATCTGCCCGACGGCACCCACTACTTCGGCCTACAGGGAATCCAGGGGTGGAGCGATCCGCCACTGCTCGGCGCGCCGAGCATCAAGCAGACGATCCGCGGCCGCGAGTACGAGATCTTCCTCGACGGTGACCGCGTGCGGCTGGTCGCCTGGCACCGTGGCGACAGCACCTACTGGATCGCGAATAGCCTGCTGCGCGTGCTCACCAACGATCAGATGATCGGCATCGCCCGCTCGGCCCGGGTGAAGATCCCGAACAAAAAGCCGAGGAAACGGAGGGCGGCGCTGTGAGTGAGGGCAAAGAGGCGATCGGCGTGATCGGGGTCGGCTGGGTCGGCCTGGTCACCGCCTCCTGCTTCGCCGAGCTCGGGCACCCCGTGGTTGCCCGCGACATCGTTGCCGAGAAAGTCTCCTCGCTCTCACGGGGCGAGACGACGATCCACGAGCCGGGCCTCGACGAGCTGCTCGCCCGCAACTCCGAGCGCCTCACCTTCACGACCGAGATCGGCGATCTGCTGGAGCGGGCGCGGCTGATCTTCGTCTGCGTCGACACACCGCCGACGCGATCGGGCGACGCCGACCTCTCGCGGGTTCGCGCGGTGGTCGAGGAGCTGCCCGAGGGCGGGGACCAGGTGCTGATCATGAAGAGCACGGTCCCGGCCGGCACCGGCGAGGCGATTCGCCGCGAGCGCCCCGGCCTCGCCTACGTCTCCTGCCCGGAGTTTCTCAAGGAGGGAACCGCGGTCGAGGACTTCATGCATCCGGACCGGGTCGTGATCGGCGCCGATCCGGGCGACGAGGAGGCGGGCGACGCGGTCGCCGGCCTCTATGAGCCACTGGGCGGGGAGATCGTGCGCACCGACGTCGCCAGCTCCGAGATGATCAAGCTCGCTTCCAACGCCTTCCTCGCGACCAAGATCTCCTTCGTCAACGAGATCGCCAACGTCTGCGAGGAGGTCGGCGCCGACGTCGGCGAGGTCGCCGGCGGCATGGGTCTCGACCAGCGCATCGGCTCCTCCTTTCTGCGAGCGGGGATCGGCTACGGCGGTTCTTGTTTCCCAAAGGATGTTTCAGCACTCAAGATGCTTGCGGGTAACACTGGATATCACTTCCAGCTGCTCAACGCGGTGATCGAGGTCAATGAGCTGCAGAAGCGCCGGGTGGTGCAGAAGCTGCTCGGCCGGCTCGGCTCCCTGGTCGACAAGCGGGTCGCCCTGCTCGGCCTTGCGTTCAAGCCACAGACCGATGACATGCGCGAGGCCTCGAGCCTGGTGCTCGCGGCGCGGCTGCAGGGTGAAGGCGCCGGGGTGGCCGCCTACGATCCGGTTGCCATGGACGCCGCCCGCGACTTGCTCGACGGGGTCGAGCTGTGCGATTCGCCGCTGGCCGCGCTGGAGGGTGCCGATGCTGCCGTGCTGGTCACCGAGTGGCCCGAGTTCGCCGAACTCGACTGGGTCGAGGCGGCAAGCCGGATGGCGCAGCCGCTGCTGATCGACGGACGCAACTTCCTCGATGCCGACACGCTGACGGCCGCAGGATTCGAGTACGAAGGCATTGGCAGGGCGACCGCCTCGGCGCCCTCGGCGGCGACCGCCGAGTAGGCAATGCAGGCAATAGTTCTTGTCGGGGGTGAAGGGACCCGGCTGAGGCCGCTGACCGACTCGGTGCCGAAGCCGGCGCTGACGCTGGTCGACCGACCTTTCCTCGCCTACATGATCGAGTGGCTGGGTGGGCACGGGGTGAGCGAGGTCGTGCTCGCCTGCGGCTTCCTGCCCGCGGTGCTGCGCGAGGCGCTGGACGGCGAGGAGGAGCGGGCCGGCGTGAGGATTCGCTATGTCACCGAGCCCGAGCCGCTCGGCACCGCCGGCGCGATCCGCTTCGCCGCCGATCAGCTCGGTGAGGAGCTGGACGAGCGCTTCCTGGCGCTCAACGGCGATGTGCTCACCGATCTCGACCTCGGGGCGCTGCTGCGCGTGCACGAAGAGGCCGATGCGGAGGCGACGATCGGCCTCCATCCGGTCGAGGACGCCGCTGCCTTCGGCCTGGTCCGCTGCGACGAGGCGGGGGAGGTGCTCGAATTTCTCGAGAAGACCGGCGAGCCGGTGGCCGGCGAGGTCAACGCCGGGATGTACGTGTTGCAGCGGCAGGTGCTCGACCTGATCGAGCCCGGCAAGAACGTCTCGATCGAGCGCGAGGTCTTTCCGCGCCTGGTCGGCAGGGGCCTGTACGGCCACAGCCTCGGCGGCTACTGGGTGGACATCGGGACACCGGAGCGCTACCTGCAGGCGAGCTGGGACATCCTCGAGGGGCGGGTGGAGACGCGGGTCGAGCCGACGGCCCCGGGCGTGCTGGTCGACCCAGGGGCAGAGGTCGGCGAGGGAGCCGGGGTGGGGCCGCGCGCGGTCGTCGGGCCGGCCTGCCGGCTGGGGCCGGAGGCGCGGATCGAGGAGTCGGTCCTGCTCGCCGGCTGCACGGTCGGCGCAGGCGCCCGTGTCAGCCGCTCGATCCTCTCGCCCGGCGCTGCCGTCCCGGCCGGGGCCGTGGTTGAAGGCGCGGTCGCCGCCGAGGGCGAAATAATGCCCTCGTAGCGATGCTCGAAGACGTCCTCGCCATCCCCGATCACCTTCGCGACGCGCTCTGGCGGGTCGAGTCGGCACGCCTCGAGCCGCACGAGTCCGCCGGGGTGCTGGTCTGCGGGGTCGGTGGCTCGGCAATCGGCAGCGACCTCGCCGCCGCAGTGCTCGGTGAGCGGCTCACGCGTCCCTTGGCGACCGTGCGTGCCGCCGCCCTGCCCAGCTGGGCCACCGCCGAGTGGACGGTGCTCTGCTCGAGCTACTCGGGCGAGACCGAGGAGACCCTCTCCTGCTTTGCCGCGGCAAAGGAGCTGGGCGCACGGCGTGTCGTCGCCAGCACCGGCGGCGCCCTGGTGGATGCGGCCAGGGCAGCAGGCGACCCGGTGGTCGGGCTGCCCGGGCTGCTTCCGGCCCCACGCACGGCGGTCGCCTACATGACCGTCTGCGCCGCCGAGGTAGCCGCCCGTGCCGGCGCCGCTCCGCGGATCGCCGCCGAGCTGGAGGCCGCCGCCGGCTTCCTCGAGCAAGAGAAGGACGAGCTGCAGCAGCGCGCGACGGCGATCGCCGCGCAGCTCGCCGACTGTGCTCCCGTCATCTATGGGGCCGGGCCGACCGTGGCTGCTGCCCGCCGCTGGAAGACGCAGGCGAACGAGAACGCGAAGCTGCCCGCATTCTTCTCCGAGCTGCCGGAGTCGGACCACAACGAGATCTGCGGCTGGGCCGGCGCCGGGGATGGCGATCCGGCCCTGGCCGCGGTGCTGCTGGAAGCCTCCGACCAGGACCCACGCGATGGCCGACGCTTCGAGCTGACCGCCGCGGCGATCGAAGCGGGAGGCGCACGGGCCGTGCGCGTTCGGAGCGCCGGCGCGACCCCCTCCGAGCGAGTGCTGTGGGCGGTGATGCTCGGCGACCTCGTCTCGCTGGCGCTCGCCGACGCGCTCGGCGTCGATCCACTGCCGATCGAGGCAATCGACACGTTCAAGGCCGCCCTCGGCGACCGCTGACGTTTCCGTATCCTTCGCAGGCAGCTAACTAAGAAACGAAAGGAATCGATGGCAACCGCCACCGCAGACCACAAGGTCGCCGACATCGAGCTCGCCGACTTTGGCCGCAAGGAGATAGGCCTCGCCGAGGTCGAGATGCCCGGCCTGATGCAGACCCGCGAGGAGTTCGCGGCCGAGCAGCCGCTGAAGGGCGCACGGATCACCGGCTCGCTGCACATGACGGTGCAGACCGCCGTGCTGATCGAGACCCTGGTCGAGCTCGGCGCCGAGGTCCGCTGGGCCAGCTGCAACATCTTCTCTACGCAGGACCACGCCGCGGCCGCGATCGCCGCCGCCGGCATCCCGGTATTCGCCTGGAAAGGCGAGACCCTGGAGGAGTACTGGTGGTGCACCGAGCAGGCCCTGCTCTGGCCCGATGGCGAGGGCCCGAACATGATCCTCGACGACGGCGGCGACGCTACGCTGCTCGTCCACAAGGGCGTCGAGTTCGAGAAGGCGGGCGCCGTGCCCGACCCGGCCTCGGCCGACTCGGAGGAGTTCCGCGTCGTGCTCGAGACCCTGCAGCGCCTGCTCGAGTCCGACCCGGAGCGTTGGACCCGGATCGCCGAGGGAATCAAGGGGGTCACCGAGGAGACGACCACCGGCGTGCACCGGCTCTACCAGCTCGCCGAGACCGGCGATCTGCTCTTCCCGGCGATCAACGTCAACGACTCGGTCACCAAGTCGAAGTTCGACAACCTCTACGGCTGCCGTCACTCGCTGATCGACGGGATCAACCGTGCCACTGACGTGATGATCGGCGGTAAGGTCGCCGTCATCTGCGGCTACGGCGATGTCGGCAAGGGCTGCGCCGAGTCGCTGCGCGGCCAGGGCGCCCGCGTGATCGTCACCGAGATCGATCCGATCTGCGCTCTGCAGGCGGCGATGGAGGGCTACGAGGTGCGGACGCTCGAGAGCGTCGTCGACACAGCCGACATCTTCATCACCGCCACCGGCAACAAAGACATCGTCACCGCCGATCACATGGCGCGGATGAAGCACAACGCGATCGTCGGCAACATCGGCCACTTCGACAACGAGATCGATGTCGCCGGGCTTGAAGCCTCGCCGGCCGAGCGGGTCAACATCAAGCCTCAGGTCGATGAGTGGCGCTTCCCCGATGGCCACTCGATCGTGCTCCTCTCCGAGGGCCGCCTGCTCAACCTCGGCAACGCGACCGGGCACCCGAGCTTCGTGATGTCGAACTCGTTCACCAACCAGGTGATCGCGCAGATCGAGCTCTACGGCCAGCCCGACGGGTTCACGGCGAAGGAGGTCACAGTGCTGCCCAAGCATCTCGACGAGAAGGTCGCGCGACTGCACCTCGCGGCGCTCGGCGTCAAACTCACCGAGCTCTCCGAGGACCAGGCCGCCTACCTCGGCATCCCGGTCACGGGCCCCTACAAGCCCGAGCACTACCGCTATTGATGAAGGCGATGGTCCTCGCAGCCGGGCTTGGCACCCGGCTGCGACCGATCACCTACGCGGTGCCGAAGCCGATGGTGCCGGTCCTCAACCGGCCGGTGATGGAGCACACGGTGCGGCTGCTGGTCAAGCACGGCTTCAGCGAGGCGATCGCCAACCTGCACTGGTTCCCGGAGACGATCGAAAGCCACTTCGGCGACGGATCGGCCTTCGGGCTCGAGCTCTCCTACAGCTTCGAGCAGCAGCTGCTGGGGACCGCGGGCGGCGTGCGCAACGCCGCCGGCTTCCTCGGTGACTCCTTCCTGGTCGTCGCCGGCGACGCGCTCACCGACATCGACTTCGGCGCGATGCGCGAGTTTCACGAGTCCCACGACGGGCTGGTCACGATGGCGACCAAGCGGGTCGCCGACACCGACCAGTTCGGGGTCGTGATCGCCGGCGAGGACGGCCGCGTCCAGGGCTTCCAGGAGAAGCCCGATCCGGCCGAGGCGCTCTCGGACCTGGCCAACACCTGTATCTACATGTTCCGCGCCGAGGTCTTCGACCATTTCCCCGAACCGGGTACGAGCAACGACGCCGGCCCCGACGACCCGCCCGCGTTTGCCGACTGGGCCAAGGACGTGTTCCCCGCTCTGCTCGATGCCGACGTGCCCTTCTACTCGCACGAGATCGACGCCTACTGGAACGACATCGGCAACCTCGACGAGCTGCGCGACGGCAACCTCGACGCGCTGCACGGCGCGGTCTCGGTCGAGCCGGGGGCGCCCGAGGTGAGCGAGGGCGTACGGGCTGCGAGCCCGCTCGGCGACGCCGAGGCGATCGCGCCGATCCTCGTCGGTGAGGGCGTCGAGATAGGCGCGGGCGTGAGGATCGAGGGCCCGGCGATCGTCAGCGACGGATGCCGAATCGGCGACGGGGCGATCGTGCGTGACGCGATCCTGCTCGAAGAAACCGAGCTGCCGGCGGAATCGATCCTGATCGGCGGCATCGCGGCCCACGGCACGAAGCCGTGACGATATTTGACATCTAGCGCGCCACAGGTGCGCCGTCGCCGCCGACGATCGGCGCATGGAGCTGCTGCATTCCCTCGCCGCCGGCATCGTCCCGCCGCTCTGCGCAGCCTGTGGCCGTAACTGCAGGCCGAGGGCATCGCTGTGCACGCATTGCTCGCGGCGGCTCGCCGAAGCCGATTCGCTCGCCGGCGGCGCCCCGGGTCTGGACCGCGCCTGGTCCTCGGCCCCGCACGAGGGCGTCGCCCGCGACCTTGTCGCGGCACTCAAGTTCCGCCGCCTGCTTCCGGTGGCCGAGCTGGCAGCCGACCGGATCCTGTGGCTGGCCCCGGCGGCGCTGCTCAGCGGCTCGGTCGTGCCGGTGCCAACCGCCAGGCTGCGCTCTGCGGCCCGGGGCTTCGACCCTGCTGCCGAGATAGCGCAAGCTCTGGCGGGCCGAGCCGACCTGTCGCTTCAGCCCTGCCTCCGCCGCAAGGGCGGCGGCCGTCAGGTCGGCAAGCGCCGCGCCGATCGGGTCGGCCGTCCGCCGCTGATCGCAACCCGCGGCGAGGTCCCCCGCAGCGTGCTCCTGATCGACGACGTGATGACAACCGGCGCAACGCTTGCCGCGTGCGCCGGCGCCCTCCGTCAGGCGGGTGCGGTCCGGGTCACCGCGATCACCTTCACCAGGCGGCTGTGAGAGGGGGTCGGGTGTCCCCCCGACGGAACCCGCGCTGAAACGCCGGCGAGGGTCCTCACCTCGCCGGCTCACAAGTTCCGCTGGGGGGACACCCGACCCCCTCTCGCAAAATCCGTAGAAGTTCCCCTTGCCTCGGTCCGGGTACCGGCGTAGCATCGAAGCAGACCCCTAGAAGGAGGCCAATATGCGGATCGAGGTGCGTGGGCGCAACGTCGAGGTGGACGAGGAGCTGCGGGAACACGTGCTGAAACGCTTTCGCCGCGTGGGGAGGCAGGTCTCCGATCTGGCGATGCTGGAGGTGACCGTGTCGGAGGAGCGCAACCCGGCGATAGCCGACAGCCAGGTCGCCGAGGCGACGCTGCGGCTCAAGGGCGTGACCCTGCACGCGAAGGAGTGCTCGCCCGAGATGGCCCACAGCGTGCACGAACTCGCCGAGGACATCAGGCGCCAGGTGAAGAAGCATCGCGAGAAGCGCCGCAAGCGCCGCCGCACGCGCAAGCTGGTCAACCAGATGAGGGGTAGACCCGCCACGCAGTAGGAGGGTCGGGTGTCCCTCTGCCGGAGGCTCAGGGACGGGGGCGTGAACTCCGGCAAGCGAACCAGCTGCGCGACGGCCTCCGGCAGAGGGACGCCCGACCCTCCAGCGCGGCCAGCTACCCTTGGGCTATGGCTAATGCACGGGACATGGTCACCCGCGCGCTGCGCGTCGGCGAGGGTCGCAAGTTCAAGGCTTACGAGAAGCGGGCGCAGAAGATCAACGCGATCGAGCCCGAGATGGAACTGCTCAGCGACGAGGAGATCCGCGCCGAGGCCGACGCGCTGCGTGAGCGCGCCAAGGGCGGCGAGTCGCTCGACGATCTGCTGCCCGAAGCCTTCGCGCTGACCCGCGAGGCGGCGAAGCGGGCGATCGGCCAGCGCCACTTCGACGTGCAGCTGGTCGGGGGCATGGTGCTGCACGACGGCGCGATCGCCGAGATGAAGACCGGCGAGGGCAAGACACTGACCGCGACCCTGGCCGTGTTCCTCAACTCGCTCGGCGGCAAGAGCGTCCACGTCGTCACCGTCAACGACTACCTGGCCCGCCGCGACGCCGAATGGATGGCGCCCGTCTACGACGCGCTCGGCGTCAGCGTGGCCGCGATCCAGGATGCCGATGACCACGAGACGCGGCAGGCCAAATACGCCTGCGACGCCGTCTACGGCACCAACTCGGAGTTTGGCTTCGACTACCTGCGCGACAACATGGCCGAAGCCCTCGAGCACTGCGTGCAGCGCGACCACAACTTCGCGATCGTCGACGAGGTCGACAACATCCTGATCGACGAGGCGCGGACGCCGCTGATCATCTCCGGCGCGCCGGAAGAAGCGGCGCAGATCTACTACCAATTCGCTCGCCTCGCCCGGCAGATGGACGGCGTTCCCTCCAAAGAGCGGCTGAAATCGCTGGGCGAATCGAAGGACACCTCCGAGGCCGAGCACGACTACGAATACGACGAGAAGCACAAGACCGTCTCGCCGACCGAGCGGGGCGTGAAGAAGGCCGAGGAGTTCCTCGGTGTCGACAACCTCTACGTCAGCGAGCACGGCAGCCTCGTCAACCACCTCGGCCAGGCGCTGAAGGCGGAGTCGCTCTACAAAAAGGACAAGGACTACGCCGTGGTCGACGGCGAGGTGATGATCATCGACGAGTTCACCGGCCGCATCCTCGAGGGGCGGCGCTGGTCGGAGGGCTTGCACCAAGCGGTCGAGGCGAAGGAGGGCGTCGCGATCGGCGAGGAGAACCAGACCCTGGCGACGATCACCCTGCAGAACTTCTTCCGCCTCTACGACAAGCTCTCCGGGATGACCGGCACGGCGCTGACCGAGGCGACCGAGTTCATGAAGATCTACAAAGTGCCCGTGGTCGAGATCCCGACGAACCGGCCGATGGTCCGCGCCGACCTCAACGACCAGATCTTCAAAACCAAGGACGGCAAGTGGAAGGCGGTGCTCGACGAGATCGTCGCCCGCCACGAGAAGGGCCAGCCGATCCTCGTCGGCACCGTCTCGGTCGAGGTCTCGGAGATGATCTCCGACGAGCTGACCCGGCGCGGGATCGAGCACGCGGTGCTCAACGCCAAGCCCGAGCACGCCGAGAAAGAGGGTGAGCGGATCGCCGAAGCCGGGCGCAAGGGTGCGGTGATGATCGCCACCAACATGGCCGGCCGCGGCGTCGACATCAAGCTCGGCGGCGACCCCGAGCACATGGCGCACAAAGAGCTGAAGCAGCAGGGCGCGAGCCCCGAGGACGAGGGCTACGAGGAGGCCTTCGAGGCGAGGGTCGCGGAGCTCGAGCCGCAGTGCAAGGCCGAGGCGGATGAAGTGCGCGAGCGGGGTGGCCTCTACATCTGCGGCACAGAGCGGCACGAATCGCGCCGCATCGACAACCAGCTGCGCGGCCGCTCCGGCCGCCAGGGCGACCCCGGCGAGACGCGCTTCTTCCTCTCTGCCGAAGACGACGTGATCAGGCTCTTCGCCGGCGATCGCATCTTCAAAATCCTCGACCGGCTCGGTCCGGTCGACGAGGAGGGCGGGGAGATGCCGCTGGAGGCGAAGATGCTCTCGAAAACCGTCGAGGGAGCGCAGAAGAAGGTCGAGGAGCAGAACTTCCTGATTCGCAAACGCGTGCTCGAGTACGACGACGTGATGAACGAGCAGCGCCGCATCGTCTACAAATACCGGCGCGAGATCCTCGAAGGGCGCGACATGTCCGATGTCGCCCGCGACGAGCTCGAGGGCGTGATCGAGCGGTTCGTCGACGAGTACACGCCGGGCGACGAACTCGACGAATGGGACATGCCCGGGATGGACCGGCAGCTGCGCGAGATCTGGCCGGTCGGCGTCGAGGTCGGCTCGATGGCGCCGGAGACGGTCGACCGCGAGAAGCTCAAAGACACCCTCGACGAAGATGCGATGAACGCCTACGACGAGCGCGAGACGGAGCTCGGTGATGAGCTGATGCGCTACCTCGAGCGCTCGATCCTGCTGCAGACGATCGACAACCGCTGGCGCGAGCACCTCTACGACATGGACTACCTGCGCGAGGGCATCCACCTGCGCGGCTTCGCCCAGATCGATCCGCTTGTCGCCTACAAAAACGAAGGCTTCGCGATGTTCGAGGAGCTGATGAACTCGATCTGGGAGGAATTCAGCAAGCTCGTCTTCAACGCCGAAATCGAAGTCGACCCCTCGCAGCTGGGCGATGGCGCATTCGCCGGCAACGGCGGCGGGCCGGCCGCGCTCGACTACTCCGGCGGCACGCCCGACGCCCAACCGTCCGCCCTGGCCGAAGTTGCCGCGGGCGGGGGCGGTGGCGTCGCGGTGACCGAAGGCGGCACCGGCCCGAACGGCGGCGGCAACGGCGCGCCGCCGGCGGAGGCGATCGAGACTGTTGTGAAGGACGAGCGGGAGAAAGACATCGGCAGGAACGACCCCTGCTGGTGTGGGTCCGGCAAGAAGTTCAAGAAGTGTCACGGGGCCTGAGGCGGTTGGAGACCATCCCGGTAGGGCCTCCACTTAACTTTTTTTGAAGACAGTCTTTGGCTGTCCGCATGCGCCGCCGCAAAAAAAGTACAAGACGTTCCGGCCCTACCGGGATGGTCTCTAGGCCGGCGCCGTGAGCCACGACCCTGTCAGAGAGTTCATCCGGAGCTTCAACGAGCGGGATCTGGATGCGTTTGTCTCCGTGCTCGATCATGGGGTGGAGCTGCATTCGATGAAGGGTTTGAGGAAGGGACGGGAGGCTGCCCGACTTTGGGCCACTCGGGCGCCGGGTGGGGTGCAGCAGACGGTTGAGCTGGAGGAGCTGTATGAGGATGGGACGGAGTCTGGTGGGGGGTCGGCTGTGGCGCTGATCCGGCGGATCTGGCATTGGGATGAGGACGGGTCGCACGCCTCAACGGACGAGATGGCCTGGCTGTTCGAGCTGCACGACCACAAGGTGCGCAGCTGGCGTCCGTTCGAGGATCGGGTGGCGGCGCTGCACATGGGGGGCTTCGACCACGGCATCGCCGCCGAGTAACCTGCTCTGAGCGCGGAGCGTCCAAGCATCCATCTCTGATTCTCTGCGCCGGGAGCGAAGTGCGAAACTGTCCCTATGGCCGACGTCGCCCAGACCGAATCCGTTCCGGCGCGACTCGCCGAGATCCGCGAGCAGTTGAAGCTGCTCGCGGACTACCTTTGACCCGGCCTCGCTGAAGGACGAAGTAGAGCGCCTCGAGGGCGAGATGGGGGAACCCGGCTTCTGGGACGACCAGGAGGCGGCGGCACGGACGTCGGCCGCGCACGCGCGCGCCCAGCGCAAGCTGGAGACCTTCGAGCAGCTCGAATCGGAGGCCGGCGACCTCGACGAGCTGGCCGAGCTGGCGGCCGGGGACGAGGAGATGGCGACCGAGCTGGCAAGCCAGCTGGCCTCGGTGGAAAAGCGGCTGGCGGCGCTCGAAGAGGCGCGTCTGTTCAGCGGCGCCTACGACGCCGGTGACGCGGTGGTCAGCGTGCACGCCGGCGCCGGTGGCACCGACTCGCAGGACTGGGCCGAGATGCTGCTGCGCATGTACCTGCGTTGGGCGGAGGTGCGCGGTTTCGAGGTCGAGATGAAGGAGGCCTCGGCGGGGGAGGAGGCGGGCCTCAAGTCGGCGACCCTCCTCGCCCGCGGGGAGAACGCCTACGGGCTCTTTGCGGCTGAGCGCGGCGTCCACCGCCTGGTGCGGATCTCGCCCTTCGACTCCTCGGCACGGCGTCACACCAGCTTCGCCCAGGTCGACGTCGGCCCGCTGGTCGACGAGGGGGTCGAGGTCGAGGTCGACGACGCGGACCTGCGCATCGACACCTACCGCGCCTCGGGCGCCGGCGGCCAGCACGTCAACAAGACCGACTCGGCGGTGCGGATTACGCACGTGCCGACCGGGGTCGTCGTGCAGTGTCAGAACGAGCGCTCGCAGACCCAGAACAAGGCGGTGGCGATGCAGCTGCTGCGCTCGAAGCTGATCGAGCTGGAGGAGCGGAAACGGGCCGAGGAGCTGGCCAAGGAGCGGGGCGAGGTCAAGGAAGTCGCCTGGGGCTCGCAGATCCGCAGCTACTTCCTGCATCCCGACCAGCGGGTCAAGGATCACCGTACGGGCTACGAGGTGGGCGATGCCCAGCGTGTGCTCGACGGCGATCTGGACGACTTCATCAGGGACTACTTGAACAAGACCGCGGCTTCGTCAGCCAGGTAGCGGGGAGCGCCGGGTACCCCTCCCGGCTCAACTTTTTCCGAAGACAGTCGGCGGCTGTCCGCGGTCGCTACCGCGGAAAAAGTACAAGCCGCCGGGAGGGGCACCCGGCGCTCCCCGGTGGGAGCTTGAATCGAATTTTGATGTGTTTGTTCGGCGGCCTCCCGCCAACCCTCTTGGTGAAGCGGAGGACGCCGCTCCTGCCGAGGTGACGCTTGAAGGTTCCCAGCTTGCGGATCTGAATTGCCGCATTGACCGGAGCGTTGGTCGTGTATCCGATTGTGAGCTTGAGTCTCTTGCCGCGCAGGGAGAGATGCGCGGTTGCGCTGCGAATCGGGCACCGCTTGGTGGCGGAGCCCCGGCCGGCCTTGGCGAAGGCCTGGGCTTCTTTGCAGAGCGCATCGGCGTCGGCCTGGGTGATTTCGCCTTCGGCCGCTTCTTCGCCGGCGATTTCGCATTCGGCTTCGGCGAATTCGGCTTCGGATTCTTCGAGGCCTTCTTCTTCCTCTTCGTCAACGGCGAGTTCTTCTTCGTCTTCTTCTTCGAAGGCAAAGGGGACGACGGTCGGCTGGGAGGAGGCTGCCTGGGCGGATTTCACGCCGAGCAGCAGGCCGGCGAGGATCAGCGGCAGGACGAAGGCGCAGAACCAGGCCGTTCGGGCGATTCGTGCGGTGTGGTCGTGCGCGGTCGTCTCGGAGTTCCGTTCCACACCTCCCCATCGACCCTGCAGCCGACGCGCTTGAGGCCCGGGATATTAGAGCCTGCCTCGCTCCCGCTCCCCGAGCACGCCCTCCATCTCGAGCAGGGCCTGCTTCATCGGCAGGCCACCGCCGTAGCCGCCGAGCGCGCCGCCGCTGCGCAGGACGCGGTGACAGGGGACGACGATCGGGATCGGGTTGGCGCCGCAGGCGGTGCCGGCGGCGCGCACGGCACGCTCGTTGCCGGCACTGCGGGCGATATCGGTGTAGCTGCGGGTGCGGCCGTAGGGGATGCGGTCGATGGCCCGCAGCGCGCGGCGGCGGAAGCCCTTACTGAGCCGCCAGTCGAGCGGCAGGTCGAACTCGTGCAGGCGTCCCTCGAAGTAGAGCTCGAGCTGGCGGCGGGCGTCGTCGAGCCGGGCCGGGGCCTCGAGCACCCGCGGCGAGATCCGCGCGGCCAGCTCCTCCAGGGCTTCGCCTGCGTCGTAGTTGGGCAGGCTGAGCTTGACCAGGCCGCGTGGCGTGCGAGCGAGGAGCAGCGGCCCGAACGGGGAGTCGACGTTCGCGTAGGCGACGTCGAGCAGGCCCTCGGCGGCGGCGCGGTCGGCAAGACGTTTCAGCTCGGCCTTCATGCCAGCTCCTTTCGCAGGCGTTTGATTCCCTCATGCAGGCTGCGCCGCGCCGCGGCGGGCGAGCAGTCGAGTGCGGCGGCGATTTCGGCGTGGGGCAGGTCGCAGGCGTAGCGCAGCGCCACCGCGGCACGCTGCTTCGGCGGAAGCGCGCCGACCAGCGCCCAGATTCCCTCGTCGAGCTCGGGCTCGGCGCTCGCCCCCGCAAGCTCCTCGGGCTCGGCTACCGGCAACGGCCGGCGGCCGTTGGCGCGGTGGTGGTCGATCGCCTTGCGGTGGGCGATCGTCAGCAGCCAGCCGCGCAGGTTGGCGTCGTCGCGAAGCCCTGGGTAGCCGCGCAGGGCGGCGAGGAAGGTCTCCTGGAAGCAGTCCTCGGCGTCGGCGCGGCCGACGGCGCCGCGCAGGACGGCCATCACGTCTTCGGCGTGGGTGTCCAGGAGGGTCTGGAAGGGGGGGAGGGTGGTCACTCGTGGATTAAACGGCCATGGGTCCGAAAACGTGAGGGACGGGGGTGCCCCTCTGCCGGAGACCGTATGTGGTTCCGGGCTCCTGCCGGATCGGCGGCTTGACCCAGGAGTCTCCGTCAGAGGGGCACCCCCGTCCCTGGCGATCTAGGGTCCCCTGGGTGAACGAACTCAAGGAGAACGTGGCCCGTGCCCTAGCCGAGGACGTCGGGACTGGCGATGTGACTTCTGAGGCGACTGTGGCTGCCGATGCTCGGGCGCGGGCTCGGATCGTGCAGAAGGAGGCGGGGGTTGCTTTTGGGTTTGAGCTTGTCGGGGAGGCCTTTCGGCAGTGTGGGGTGGAGGACGTCGACAATCTCGTTGTTGAGGGGCAGTGGCGGGACGGGGTGCCTGCCGAGGTCGTGTTGGCCAGTGGGCCGGCGCGGGGGTTGTTGGCGGCGGAGCGGACGGCGTTGAACTTTCTTGGGCACCTCTCGGGGATCGCGACGTTGACGGCGCGCTACGTGAAGGCCGTAGACGGGACGGGCGCGCGGATCCTCGATACGCGCAAGACGACGCCGGGGCTGCGGGCGCTGGAGAAGGCGGCGGTCGCGGCGGGGGGTGGTGTCAATCACCGGATGGGGCTCTATGACGCGATCCTGATCAAGGAGAACCACATCGCCCTGGCCGGGAGCGTGGCCAGGGCGATCCACGGGGCACGCAGCGCGCAGCCCGGGCTGCCGGTCGAGATCGAGTGTCGCGATGTCGAAGAGGCCGCCTACGCGCTCGGCGCCGGCGCGGACCGGCTGCTGCTCGACAACATGGCGCCGGAGCAGCTGCGTGAAGCGGTCGGCCTGCGCAACGCCGAGCGCGGCCCGGATGGCCCGGCGCTGGAGGCATCCGGCGGCGTCAGCCTCGAGACGGTGCGGGGGATCGCCGAGACGGGCGTCGAGTACATCTCGATCGGCGCCCTGACCCACTCGGCGCCGACGCTCGATTTCAGCCTGCTGCTCGAGCCTCCCTCACTTCAGTAGGCGGGATAGGCGCCGGTCCTTGAGGACCCTACCGCCGGTCTGCTCCTTCGGGCAGTAGTTGGTCTGGTGCTCGGCGAAGTAGACGGCCTCGATCTTCGTGCCGCAGCGGGGGCAGTGCTCGCCCTCGCGGCGGTGGATTCGGAGCGGCATCGGGACCTTGTCGGGAAGCTCGGCGCCGATCGTCTGCTCGTAGTGATCGATCGCGTCGCTGAGAACGTGCAGGGCGGCATGGAGGCGCTCGACCTCCTCGTCGCTCAGCTCAGAGCCCTGCTTGAACGGCGACAGTCGCGCCTCCCAGAGGATCTCGTCGACCCAGGAGCGCCCGATGCCGGCGATGTCGCGCTGGTGGCGCAGCAGCGGGTGTAGGTGGCGGGCCTGGTCGATCGCCGCGGCGAAGGCGTCGAGCGGAGGCGAGGGCCAGGCTTCGGGGCCGAGGGTCGCGACCGCCTCGTCTTCCTCCACCGCGCCGGCCGGGAGCAGCTTCGCCCAGGCGCGCTGTTTGGTGCCGAACTCGCGCAGCCGCAGCTCGCGCCCGTCCTCAAGCCGGATGAGCACCCGCGAGGCGCGGTCTTTCGGCGAGGCCCGTTTGTCGAAGACCCGTAGCCGTCCGGCCGACATCAGATGAACCAGCAACGCCAGATCCCCAAGCTCGACCACGGGCATCTTTCCGACGCGCCGCACGCCGGTTATCTCCCTGCCAATCAGCTCCTCGAGCGGCGGCTCGAAGGTCTTCATCACGTTCATCCCGGGCGCGACGGCGGATTCGACGGCAGCGCCCTGGACGGCGGCGCCGATCCTGCGAACCGCAATCTCAACCTCCGGCAGCTCGGGCATGCCGAGAGAGTAGACTTCGAAGGGAGTTCATTCGACTGGACTAAGGCCAAGGCCATGCCAGCGAACATACGACCAGCGAGGCCCTCCTAGGGGCCTTTGAGGCAACCGGAAATGCGAGAGCTGCCGACGATCAACGAACCGGTCCCGATGCTCGACCTCGCGCCCGAGGAGGTCGCGGAGATGTCGCGCGAGGTGCGCGAGCTGGCGCGCGAGCGCGACGCCGTGATCCTCGCCCACAACTACCAGGTGCCCGAGGTCCAGGACGTTGCCGACTACACCGGCGACTCGCTCGGGCTCTCGCGCCAGGCGGCCGAGTCGGGCGCCTCGACGATCGTCTTCTGCGGCGTCCACTTCATGGCCGAGACGGCGGCGATCCTCTCGCCGCAGAAGACCGTGCTGATTCCCGACCTCGACGCGGGCTGCTCGCTCGCCGACTCGATCAGCGCCGAGGAGCTGCGCACGTGGAAAGCGCGCCACGGCCCGGATGCGGTCGTCGTCATGTACGTCAACACACCGGCCGAGGTCAAGGCGGAGACCGACTACTGCTGCACCTCCTCCAACGCGGTCAAGGTGGTCGAGCACATCCTGCGCGAGCACGGGCCGGAGACCGAGATCCTCTTCGGGCCCGACATGTGGCTGGGCGCCTACGTCGAGCGCGAGACCGGCCACTCGATGCACGTCTGGCCGGGCGAGTGCCACGTCCACGCCGGGATCCGGCCAGACGACATCAAGGCCCAGCGCGCCGCCCATCCCGATGCCGAGTTCCTCGTTCACCCGGAGTGCGGTTGCGTCACCCAGGTGATGGAGTTCATCGCCGCCGGCGAAGTCGAGAAGGAGGGCGTGCACATGCTCTCGACCGGTCAGATGCTCGACTACGTCCAGCACCGCCCCGACGGCGAGTACATCGTCGCCACCGAGAACGGCATGCTGCACCCGCTGCAGATGGCCGCGCCCGGGGCCAGCCTGATCGAGGCCAATCGGATGGCCTACTGCAAATACATGAAGATGATCACGCTGCCGAAGCTGCGTGATGGGCTGCGCGAGATGAAGTTCGAGGTCACCGTCCCGGCCGACGTCGCCGAGCGGGCGCGGGTGCCGATCGAGCGCATGGTCGCGATCGGCTAGCGCCAGATAAAGTCAGGGCCATGGAGCAGGCGAGCGTGGAGGAGACGATCGATCGCGGGCAGCTGCACGAGCTGGCGCAGCAGCTGCGCGTCGACTCGGTGCGCTCCGCGGCGGCCGCCGGGTCCGGCCACCCGACCTCCTCGATGTCGGCCGCCGACCTGATGGCGGTCCTGCTGAGCCGCTACCTGCGTTACGACTTCGACGCGCCCGAGAACCGCGCCAACGACCATCTGGTCTTCTCCAAGGGCCACGCCTCGCCGCTGCTCTACGGCATGTACAAGATGGCCGGGGCGATCGACGACGAGGAGCTGCTGAGCTTCCGCGAGTTCGGCTCGCGCCTGCAGGGCCACCCGACGCCGGAAATCCCCTGGGTCGACGTCGCCACCGGCTCGCTCGGCCAGGGCCTGCCGATCTCGGTCGGGATCGCGCTGGCCGGCAAGCGACTGGAGAGGGCGGACTACCGGGTCTGGGTGCTCTGCGGCGACTCCGAGCTCGCCGAGGGCTCAATGTGGGAGGCCTTCGAGCACGCCGGCGAGGCGGGCCTCGACAACATGATTGCGATCGTCGACGTCAACCGGCTCGGCCAGCGCGGGCCGACGATGCACGAGTGGGAGACCGGCTCCTGGGCGGCGCGGGCTGCCGCCTGCGGCTGGGACGTGCAGGAGATCGATGGTCACGACCTCGGGGCGATTGACGCCGCCTACGCGCAGGCGCTCGCGGCCGGCAAGCCGGCGGCGATCTTCGCCCGCACCAAGAAGGGCTCCGGCGTCGCCGCGGTCGAGGACAAGGACGGCCAGCACGGCAAGCCGCTGGCCGACCCAGAGGCCGCGGTCGAGGAGCTAGGCGGCGAGCGCTCGCAGCGGATCGAGGTGGGGGCGCCTCCCGCGCCGCACTCGTACGAGATCGAGACCGCGGCGGTCGAGCGGCCGAGCTACGAGCTGGGGGAGAAGGTCGCGACGCGCGCCGCCTACGGCGACGGGCTCGCCTGGCTCGGCGCAATCGACGAGAAGGTCGTCGCGCTCGACGGCGAGGTCGGCAACTCGACCTACGCCGAACGCTTCGCCGCCAAGCACCCCGACCGCTTCTTCGAGATGTACATCGCCGAGCAGCAGATGGTTGCCGCCGGCGTCGGGCTGCAGACGCGCGGCTGGAAGCCATTCGCCTCCTCCTTCGGCGCCTTCCTCAGCCGCGCCTACGACTTCGTCCGCATGGCGGCGATCTCCGACGCCGACCTCAAGCTCTGCGGCTCCCACGTCGGCGTCTCGATCGGCCCCGACGGCCCTTCGCAGATGGCGCTTGAAGACATCGCTTCACTGCGCGCCGTCTTCGGCAGCGTCGTGCTCTACCCGAGCGACGCCAATCAGGCGGTCGCCCTGCTCGACGCGATGCGCGGGCACCGCGGGATCAGCTACATGCGCACGACCCGCGGCGCGACGCCGGTGATCTACGAGCCCGGTGAGAGCTTCGCGATCGGCGGCAGCCGCACGGTGCGCTCCTCCGACGCCGACGACGTCACCCTGATCGCCGCCGGGATCACCCTGCACGAATCGCTTGACGCCGCCGCGCAGCTGGCCGAACAGGGAATCGCGGCGCGGGTGATCGACCTCTACTCGGTCAAGCCGGTCGACGCCGACGCGATTGTCAGGGCGGCGGGCGAGACCAAGGCCCTGATCACGGTCGAGGACCACTGGGCCGAGGGCGGTATCGGCGAGACCGTCGCCGGCGTCCTCGCCGAAGCCGGCACCGGCACCCCGCTCACCCGCCTCGCCGTCACCGAGCGCCCGACCAGCGGCCCCCCCGAGGCGCTGCTCGCCGCCGCCGGCATCGACGCCGACGCGATCGCTGCCGCCGCCTTGCAGGCGCTCTAAGGCGCTGTGGTCAGGGCGCCTTTAGGCTGCTGTTAGGAGGACCGTGAAAGGTATCGGGCGGATGGGCTCCCGGATTTCACTCAAGCGCCTGACGCTGGCCGCTGTCGGCCTCTTCCTGCTGGTTCAGGTTGTGCCCTACGGGCGGACGCAGAGCAATCCGCCGGTGACGCGGGCCGCGCGGTGGGGGTCGGCGCGGGGCGAGCAGATCGCACGAGAATCCTGTTACGACTGCCACAGCAATCTGACCGGGTCGCACTGGTACTCGAACGTCGCCCCGGCCTCGTGGTTGGTGATGCACGACGTCGAAGACGGTCGCCGGGCGCTCAACTTCTCGGAATGGGATCGGGGGCAGCCTGGCCTCGACGAGGTTCTCGGTCAGGTCTCCAGCGGCGGCATGCCGCCGCTGCAATACCGGCTCATCCACCGGGCGGCGGCGCTCTCGGCAAGCGAGCAGTCCCAGCTGGCGACCGCGCTGAGCGATCTCTACGCGACCGACCCGCCGCCATCTGGAGGCTGACGGTCTCGGCGCGGCGATCAGTCGTCGGCGCCGTGCCCGTCGCCGTGGCCGCCACCGGAATCGTCGCCGGAGTCGTCTGAGCCGCTCGGCGTGGTCGATTCCGGCGACGTCACCGCCGGCGGGGCCGTCGGCGCTCCCGTGCTCGGCGCAGTCGCATTGCCGCCGCTACCGCCGCCGCTGCTGCCGTTGCCGGGGCCCCTGGAGCCCACATCCCGGTTGGAGCCGCCGACCGGCGCCAGGGCGTCACCGGCGGAGATCGGTTCCGAGGCGAGGCCGATCTGGCGGCTGGCGAGGTTGCCGGCAGCAATAGCCACCGCCGCTGCGATCGCGATGCCGAGCAGCGCCAGGCCGATCCATTTGAGAGTCGCGGGAAGGGTCATCGTCGGTCGGGAACCTCAATCACAGCATGCAGGCCGCCGCCGCTGCGGTTGCGCAGGGTCACCTCGCCGCCCCACTGGCGGGTCAGCTCGCGGGCGATCGGCAGGCCGAGGCCGGTGCCGCTCGGCCCGCGCCGGCCGGCGCTGCCGCGGCTGAAGCGCTCGAAGATCGTCTCCTCCTCGCCGGCTGCGAGCCCCGGTCCTCGGTCGAGGACCTCGATCCGGCCCGGGCCCGACGCAATCGTCACCTCGGAGCCGGCGGGCGAGTAGCGCAGCGCATTCTCAACGAGGGCGTCGATCGAGCGGTCGAGGTCCGGGCCGGCGCACCAGGCGCCCGCGGCACCGTTGCTCGCGGTCTCGATCTCGACCTGCCGATCTTGCGCCGTGCCGCGCCAACGCTCGGCCGCTCGCACGGCCGCCTCGACCAGGTCGATCCGCTCGCCGGGCAGCTCGTGCTCGCCCGCCCGGCTGAGGATCAGCAGCTCGTCGACGATCTGCGAGAGCCGGTCGATCTCCTGCATCGAGGCGTCGAGCTCGCGTCCGGCCTGGCGATCTCCGCGCTCTCGGGCGGCCAGGTTTTCGAGCCGCAGCCGCAGTCCCGTCAGCGGTGTGCGCAGCTGGTGGGAGGCGTCGGCGACGAAGTCCTGCTGGACGCGCAGAAGGCGCTTGATCCGCTGCGTCATCTCATTGAAGGTGTGCCCGAGCGAGCGCTGCTCGGTGCTGCCCTCGACTCTCACGGCGGTGTCGAGGTCGCCCTCGGCGACCTGCCTCGCCGCGCGGTCGAGGCGACGGATCGGCTGAGCGATCTGACGCGCGATCAGCGCCCCGGCGGCGAGGCCGAGCAGCAGCACGACGGCCGCCAGCGCGGCGAGATCGAGGATCGAGGTGCGCACGGCGCGGCTCACTGCTGCGACGCTCTGGGTGATCCGCACTGCCCCACCCGTGTCGCCGCGCTCGATCACGGGCACCGCCGTGGCGAGTATGTCGGCGCCGAGGGTGCTGCTGCTGCGGTTGAGCTGCTCGCTGTTCCCGCTCAGCGCGGCACGGATCTCGGGCCGGCTGGCATAGCTGCGACCGGGGGGCGAGCCCGATGAGTCCGCGAGCAGCGCGCCGCTGCGATCGACGACGATCACCCTGCCGCGGACGCTTCTGGCAGAGATCCGGACAAGGCGCTGGAGGCTGCTCCGCTGCGAGGGCTCGAGCAGCTCCGAGGCGGTCGCCGCGACCACCGCGGCCTGGTTGCGGGCCTGGTTCTCGACCTCGGAGTCGACCCGGTCGCGCAGGCTGACCGCGAGGGGCACGCCGAGGGCGATGATCGCGAGCAGCAGCACGTAGGCCAGGGCAAGCAGGAGAATCGCGCGCAGGCTCATCGGGCGCTCAGGCCTCGGGCGCGGCGAAGCGGAAGCCGACGCCCCTGACGGTCTCGATGTACTGGGGATCGGCGGGGTCGTCGCCGAGCTTGCGCCGCAGCCAGCCGATGTGGACGTCGAGCGTCTTGGTCGAGCCGAACCAGTTGACGTCCCAGATTCGCGACATCAGATCCTCGCGGCTGACGACCTGCCCCGCGTTGCGCATCAACTCGGCGAGCAGGTCGAACTCCTTGCGCGAGAGCTCGAGCTCCTCGCCGTGCAGGCGTGCGATCCGCGCCGCCGGGTCGAGCCCCAGCTCGCCGACGTGGACCGGCTTCTCGCTTGCGCCGTCACGGCCACCGCTGCGGCGCAGCACCGCGCGGATCCGCGAGATCACCTCGGCGGCGCTGAAGGGCTTGACCACGTAGTCGTCGGCGCCGAGCTCGAGCCCGACGATCTTGTCCATCTCGGTTCCGCGCGCGGTCAACATCATGATCGGCACGTCGGAGTGGCGGCGCAGCTCGCGGCAGACGTCGCGGCCGTCGCCGTCGGGCAGGGCGAGGTCGAGCATGACGAGGTCGGGCTCCGCATTTGCGGCCAGCTCGAGGGCTCCGGCAGCGGTGCCGGTTAGCAGCGGCTCGAATCCCGCCCGCTTCAGCGCCTCGGCAAAGGGCTCGGAGATCGAGACCTCGTCCTCGACGACGAGGATGCGCCCGCCCGGGGCCGCGCTGCCGTCCATGCAGCCACTGTAGCGCCGGTCCCCTCCTCGATTGCGGCCAGAAAGGGATGTTTTGCCAAGCCTTTACCCGGGCCTTGGCCGCGCTTGCACGGCCGCCCCGCAGACTGCGACCGGAAACTTCGGCCCAGGAGGTCATCGATCGTGAGAAGCGTCAAGACCCGCATCGCAGCAATCGCCACCGTGCTCGGCCTGGCCGGGCTCACCGGTGTGGCGCTGAACGCCGGCGGCCAGGGATCCTCGCAGCAGGCGACAAAGCCACTGGTGCGGACCAAAGTGATCCGCCGCACCATCCACGTCACCAAGCACGCCAAACCAAAGCACTCGGCGGTGGCGGCCGCCGCGCCGCCCGCTTCGATTCCGGTCGCGGCCGCCTCCAGCGGGGCTGCGGCGGAAGAACCGGTCACGACCGCTACCAGCGGCACGGGCAGCGAAGAACCGGTGACGACCGCCGCCAGCGGCACGGGTGGAGAACCGGTCACGACCGCGACCAGCGGCACCGGTGGTGGCGGCGAGGAAGAGCATGAGGTCGACTACGAGTCCGAGGGCGGAGGCGAGGGCTTCGATGACTGAGTCGCGCCGCCCGCGCCGCCCCGGTTTCGGTCCCGTCCTCTGGGGCTCCGTCGCCCTCTTCGCGTTGCTGTTCGTGCTGCTGACCTACCAGCTCGCGGCTGCGACCGAACCGGAACCGCGACCGGTCGTGCAGCGCAAGGTGATCAAGCGTCGCGTCGTCACCACGGTCGTGCCGAGCCCGGGGGCGCCGGTCGAAAGCGGCGGCGAACCGGCCGAATCCAGCTCGCCGAGCGAAGCGCCCCCGGTCGAAACGGCGCCCCCGGTCGAAGCTGCCCCGCCGGTCACCACCAGCGCCTCATGAGCGAGCACGACGTCAGCTTCGACGCGATGGGCTCCCACGTCCGCCTGCTGATTGGCGAGCCGGGCCCGGCAATGGAGACGGCCGAGGAGGCCGCCGCCGGCGCTCGCCGGTTCGTCGTCGAGTTCGACGCCGCGCTGTCGCGCTTCAAGCCCGGTAGCGAGCTCTGCGCGCTCAACGCCGACCGGCGCGAGCGGGTGCCGGCTTCGGCGCTGATGCGGGCGGCGGTGAAGGCCGGCCTGACGGCGGCGGAGCGCAGCGGCGGCCTGGTCGATCCGACCCTAGCGGACGAGATCGAGGCCGCGGGCTATCTCGAGTCGCGGTCCGGCATGGAGGGCGTGCCGCTGGCCGACGCGCTGGCCACGGCGCCACCGCGCCGGCCGGCGGCGCCCGCCACGGCGGCGCGCTGGCGCGAGTTCGAAGTCGACGACGACGGCGGGACGATCTCCCGCCCGCCGGGCGTGCGCTTCGATACCGGCGGCGCCGGAAAGGGCCTTGCCGCTGACCTGATCGCGGCCCGGCTGTCCGGCTACTCGCGCTTCGTCGTCGATTGCGGTGGGGACATTCGCATTGGCGGCGCCGATGCGGCGAACCACCCGTATTCGATCTCGGTCGAGCACCCGCTGAGCGGGCGGCGACCCTACGTGCTGCGCCTGCGCGGCGGCGCCGTGGCCACCTCTGGGCTGAACGTGCGGATCTGGCGCGACGACGACGGCCGCTACATGCACCACCTGCTCGATCCGGCGAGCGGCGAGCCCGCCTGGACAGGTCTGATCGGCGTCACCGCGCTCGGCGCCACCGCGGTCGAGGCCGAGACCCTTGCCAAGGCGGCGCTGCTCTCCGGGCCCGCGCGTGGCCGCGAGCTGCTCGCCGCGACCGGCGGACTGCTCGTCCACGACAGCGGCCGGGTCGAGCGCGCCGGCTCGCTCACCGTCCGGCCGCGGATGCGCCTGCCCGAGCCGGCGGGGGCTGCACGATGAGCCTGGCGACGGCGGCCCACGCCACCTCGACGACGCTCGAGGTCCACGGCTGGTGGCTGGCCAGTCGCGCATCCGGCCTGGTCGCGCTCGTCCTGATCACGATCTCGGTCGGGCTCGGCCTGGCGATGGCCGGGAAGGTCATGCGGCGCCCGGGGCTCTCGCGCAGGCTGCTGGCGATCCACGAGCAGACGGCGCTGGCCGGCCTGGTCGCGATCGCCGTGCACGGCATCACCCTGCTCGGCGACCCATGGCTGCACCCCGGTGTCGCCGGCGTCACCGTCCCACTCGCGATCGGCTACCGGCCCGCCGGTGTCGCACTCGGCATCATCGCCGGCTACCTGGCGGCGTTGCTCGGCCTCAGCTTCTACATGCGCAAGCGGATCGGTGCGCGCCTCTGGCGCAAAGCCCACCGGGCGACGATCGTCGTCTACCTGCTCGGGCTCGGCCACGCCTTCAGCGCCGGCAGCGACGCCTCGGCACCGTTGTTCCGCTGGTTCGCGATTGCGACGGGGGTCCCGATCGCCCTTCTCTTCCTCTTTCGGCTCGGTGCCGCCCGGCGCTCGAGCAGGCGCCGGCAGCGTGCGGCGGGCGAGAGACCGCCCGCCGCTCAGCGCCGGCCGGTTCACCCAGTGCCCGCTACCGAGGAGGTCTGATGGAGGACAAGGGAATCGTCATCGTTGGCGGCGGGTTGGCGGCGCAGCGCTGCGCCGAGACCCTGCGGCGGCGCGGATACGACGGCCCGGTGCGGATGGTCTGCGCCGAGACGGAGCTGCCCTACGATCGCCCGCCGCTCTCCAAGGGGACGCTGGCGGGTGAGGCGAACGGGGATGAGCTCGCCTACCGGCCCGCCTGGTGGTACGAGGAGAAGGGGGTCGAGCTACTGCGCGGCGTCGCGGCGGAGGGCCTCGATCCCGCCGCTCGCCTGCTGCGGCTCGATTCGGGCGGCGAGCTGCCCTACTCGAAGCTGCTGGTCGCCAGCGGCGGCGGCGCCCGCCGCCTGCCGTTCCTCGAGGGCTTCGAGAATGTCCACTACCTGCGCACGCTGTCGGACTCGCGCCGCCTGCGCGACGAGCTCGGCGCGGGGGCCAGGCTGGCTGTGGTCGGCGCCGGCTTTATCGGCCAGGAGGTCGCCGCGACCGCGCGCCGGCTCGGTGCCGAGGTGACGATGCTCGAGGCGCTCGATGTTCCCCTGGCGCCGATCCTCGGCGAGGAGGCGGGCGCCTGGTTCGGCCGCCTGCACAGCGAGGAGGGCGTCCGTGTGCTCACCGGCGCGATGCTCGAGGGCGCCCGCGGCGAGCGCAGGGCGGAGGAGCTGGTTCTGGCCGACGGCCGGCGGCTCGCCTGCGACGCGGTGGTCGTCGGCATCGGCACCGTGCCCGCCACCGGCTGGCTCGCCGATTGCGGGCTGGACACGGGCGGGGTGCGCACCGATACCGCCGGCCGCACGAACGTGCCCGGCGTCTATGCCGCCGGAGACGCCTCGATCCCCTTCGAGCCGCGCTTCGGCGTCCACGCTCGCACGGAGCACTGGGATGCCGCTGCCTGGCAGGGAGCTGCGGCGGCCAAGGCGATGCTCGGTGAGTACCCGGGCACACCGCCGCTGCCGAGCTTCTGGAGCGACCAGTACGGGCTGCGGATTCAGTACGTCGGCCACGCCCACCACGCCGACGCGGTCACCTTCGATGGCGACCCGGCGGGGCGCGACTTCGAGGCGGTCTTCAGCCGCTCCGGCGTGCCCGTCGCCGGGCTCGCGGTCGGCCGCCCGCGCGCGATCCCCGCACTGCGCAAGCGCATCGACCACGGCCACTTTCCCGCCGTCAATCGAGAGGAGCGAGCAGCATGACCTACATCCCCAAGGTCGATCCGAACGAGTGCAGCGCCCACGGCGACTGCGTCGACGTCGCCCCCCAGGTCTTCCGTCTCGACGACGTGGCCGAGGTGATCGGAACCGGCCCCGACGACCTCCTACTGGAGGCCGCCGAAGCATGCCCCGCAGTGGCGATCACCCTGGTCGACAGCGAGACGGGGGAGACCGTCTTCCCGTAGTGCCGGCATCCCTCCGAGCTCAGCGCACAAGCTAGTTGGGCTGCCGGCAAGTCACCAGGAGTTCTCCGCCCGGAAGGCCAAGCTCGCCTACACCGGGGTCTACCCCCAAATCGGCCGCACTGAGGATGGGATGCGCCAGCTGTTTCGCCAGTTCTCCTTTCCCGGCGGCATTCCCAGTCTCTGGATCCTGTGGCTAGACCAGGTCAAGCTGTGGGCCTATGCCTGGCTGGAGACCACGAGCCGGTAGCGGCGCCGCCTTCGAGAAGGGCGACGTCGTCCAGATCGCCGTCGAGACGTCATCCCGGCGGATCCGCGGCTGCTGCATGCGGAGGGGCTTGAGTGCGATGAGGCGCTGAGGACGCGACGCCCGCTCTTCGTCCAAAGCGGGCGTCTCAAGTGGAGCTCAACGGGCGCCCGCAAAGCGCGCAAAGCGGAAGTGAAACCGCTTAGGCCTAACGCGGTTAAATGACCTGGGGACCCAATGAGGTCGGACTCCACTGTCACAAGGCTGGGCAGATTTCAGGGCGTAGCTCAGTTGGCAGAGCAGGAGGTTGAGGGCCTCACGGTCGCGGGTTCGAATCCCGCCGCCCCTTGAAAGCAAGGCCCCCGACGGGCAGTAGGCACGCCGGGGGCTTTGCTTCCTCAGGGTCGGAATCGAACGAATGCGCGCCTAAGACTTGTCCAGGCATCCAGGCGTCGGCGAGCCATGCAAATGCGTCAGAGGCGGTGACGTGGCAAGGTCCGAAGACCATGGCCGACACCGGGGACCCCAGGCAGGCAGCTCCGCACGGCATCGGCACGCCGGGGCCGACGCCGGTTGTCCTCAGCAGCCGCCAGCGGGCCGTCTTTGAGGGCTTGGTCAACCTCGGTCCGAAGGAGGGGCCCAGGCAACTCGGGGTGATCTACCAAGGTGTCCTGGCCCGGATCGCGGACCCCACCGCACCCGACTGCGCTGCCCTTGCTGCACATGGGGCGCGTGAGCTGATGGAGAAGCTGGCCTGGCATGCCAATGACGAAACCCCCGAGGAGCGAGGCAGCCTCGGTGACCGGGCTGTGGAAATCGAGAAGGCCCATAAGACCGCCGTGGACGAGCTTCCGCCGGAGCGGGCGCGGTGGGGCGAGGCACGCCTGACGCAGGGCCTGATCCGGTTAATTGACGTCGTTGCTCATATGGTCAAGTGGCAAGAGGATCACACTCTGGGCCGAGGGGCCTATGCGTCGATTGCCGTCGACTTTTCTTTGGGAAGGCTGCCCGACCATCTACGAGCAGAGAAACGCAAGGAGTGGATCTCGCTGCGGAATTTTTTTACCAATGTCGCCCACCACCGCCGCCACAAGGGCAGCGAGGCAACTCTCGCCGACGTCGCCGAGCGTTTCACAGCCCTGGACGCCTTCCTCTATGCACGCTGGGCACCCGAGACCGTCCAGGACTTCGCCGAGATCGACACCCTGATCAAACCCGGAGAGGACAGCTGATGCCGACTCCCTCCCAAGTCGAGCGGGCCCTGGAGCTGATTGCGAAGGGCCCCGCCCAGTACGACTACTTCTTCGACAATCTTGACGATCCGGCCTGGATCGAGCCCTTGCGCGAGCACGGCTTCTTTTCTTCGCCTCCCCCACCCATCGTTTCGGGGGAAGGTCAGATGCATTCGTACTGGTCCGAGTCACAGTTCCTGCTCCGTGTCGTTGACCGCGATCCACGCGCGGTTGCCTCTGCCGTGGATGAGATCCCCACAACCGAGAACGTCCGGGTGCTGACGGACATCTGCCATATCGGCGTTAACCTGCCGACAGATCTGCGGCTGACGATAGGCAAGCGGATACGCACCGAAACCGCAGAAATGCCTCTCTTCATCTTGTTACATGAGGCAATCGCGGACTTGATCCTTGCATTGGCCGAAGCTGGCAAGACCAGATTCGCAATTGAATTCGCTGAGGAGCTGCTTCAGGTCAACACACCTAATGGACAGAGCACGCTACGACCTCGCCCACTAGTGCGAGTCGATGGCTATGACTACGAGCGGCTGATCAAGCGGCTTGTGCCGAAGTTAGCTTCATCGGCTGGCTTAGACGCGCTCGAACTCAGCGCTGATCTTTTGGAGAAAGCCCTTAAGTTTGAGGGTCAAAGTAAGCCGCCGAACGATCATTCCGAATACTGGCGACCGGCAATCGAGGATCACACAGAGAACCGCGGCGACGATGCAGCTCAGGGAATGGTCGCGGCGGTACGCGACACCGCTCTCATGGTCATTGACCAAGACACCAGCCAGCTGGCTGGTGTGGTGGCCAGCCTCAGAGGACGAAACTGGGATCTCTTCACCCGCATCGCCGTGTACATCGTCGCTGAGCATCCCACCGCTGACCCTCAGCTTGCCGCAGAACTCGCGCTGGACGAGTCGCTCATGAGCAAGCCAGCTCTACTTCGGGAGCACGATCAACTCATTGCCGCTGTGTACCCCGAGTTCTCACCAACTCACAAGTCAGACTACCTCTCGAAGATTGAGGCTGGTCCGAGGTTCGACCCCAGCGACAATACCGAGCGAGATCAGCTGCGGGCTGAAGTTTGGCGACGCGACCGTCTGGCAGCTATTGAGGGTCATCTCGCTGCGACTTGGAAAGAGAAGCTAAGACAGCTCGGTGAGCGCTACGGCGAGCCGTCGGTTGGCCGCATCCGCATGTCGGTGGACATGTCGTCCGGGCCAACCTCGCCACTTAGCGAGGCGGAAATGAAGTCGATGACCGCCGATGCGGTGGTTGCCTACATCGAGGGATGGCAACCTGAGGATGCTCTCAGGAGTCCCACCCCCGAAGGGCTTGCCTGGATTCTCACGAGCAGAGTTGAGGAAGGGCCTGGGGAGTTTGCACCCCTGGCAACACGTATCGCCGCGCTAGATCCGACGTATGTCCGCGCCGTGCTACGGGGCCTCGAGAAGGCCCTCAAGACTGAAAGCGATGTTCCATGGAAAGAGGCCCTGATGTTGGTGGAGCGGGCTGTTGAGAGCCCGCCCCTCGATGAGTCGGCAAGCGTCCGGGAGGCGAGCGACCGAGATCCGGATTGGCGTTGGGCGCGCAAGGACGCCGCAAGTCTGCTTGAGACTGGCCTGCAGACCGAGTCCCTGCCCGCCGAGTTCGCCGAGCGCGCCTGGCAGTCCATTGAGCAACTGAGCTGGGACTCTGAGCCCGATGGCACTTACGAGCGACAGTACGGCGGTTCGAACATGGATCCGCTGACTCTCTCTCTGAACACGACCCGCGGCGAGGCAATGCATGCAGTGGTGGCCTTCGCCGTTTGGGCAAGAAAACATGACTCCGACCAGCTGCCAACGGCGTTGAGCAATCTGCAAGCTCACCTGGATCCGGTCCGCGAGCCTTCCCTAACGGTCCGCGGGGTATTTGGCGCTCGGCTGCCCCAGCTTCGCTGGGCCGCTCCGGACTGGCTGGAGACACAGCTTGAGGCAATCTTTCCTCGGAGGGATGACCTTACGCAACTGCGCATTGCCGCCTGGGACACCTTCTTGGTCTGGGGTCGCCCCAGTCCGGCACTTTACGAACTCCTCAAGTCCGAGTACAGCGGCGCCGTTACTGAACTACCCATAGATCCCGAGCGCGTTGACGCGTCTCGTAAGCACCCGAGCGAGGCGCTGGCCGAGCATCTCGCAACGTTTCTGTGGTGGGGTGCCGCCGATCTTGCTGAGGACGGCTTGACTGCACGCTTCTTCGCTGTGGCCGATCTCGACGCCGCCAGCCACCTCCTTCAGGTACTCGGCCGGTCACTAGCGGATGAAGCCAATCAGCCAGTCAATCACGAAGTCATAGCTCGCCTGAAAGAGCTCTGGACCAAGATTCCGGCATGGATCGCCGCTCACCCGCTTGAAGAGCAGAAGAAGATTCTCACCCACTTCGGCGATCTCTATGGGGCCGGTGTCTTTGAGGATGCCTGGGCCGATCGGGAATTACTTCGATTGGCCAGCGACGGCATTCTGGCCGGCCCGGAGTTCGTTGTCTTGCCCAAGCTCGTAGAGAAAGCCGCGACAACACCTGAGACGGCACTGCGTTTCGCCTTACGATTTGTGGAATCTCCCGCCAAGCCTTGGTCGATCGACGCTCACAAAACTGAGCTACGGGCGATTATCGAGGCCGGTCTCCGCGGTGGTGATCTCAATCGTGAACTCGCGAATCAGCTTGTCAATCAATTGACAGCTAAAGGTTATCGTGACTTCCGTTCCTACATCGCCCCACGAAAGAATCCGGCATGACGGTGATCGCCGCCCGAAATTAGGGCGCTCGGTACCCCGCAATCAATTTGAGGGATCCGCATGCGGATCCACTTCCTACTCCTTTCGCGTGGCTGCGAGCGCGTAGGCCGATGCCGCTCACGCTCCTCCTCCGGACGAGGAGCTGTCATCCCGTAGCCCCCGCCACCGGCAGGCCGAGCTCGATTGCGGCTTCAGCGAGGTTGCCGTCCCAGGTGACGAGGGCAACTCCATCCTCGCCCAGCGAGAGCGCGGTGGCGAGGTGCACGGCGTCATAGCCGCGCAGGCCGAGCTCTTCGGCGAGGGCGCCGGCACGCCGGGCGAGATGCTCATCCACTCCGACAAGGGCGAGGTCGGGTAGGAGATCCTCGAAGTCGGCGAGGGCGCTGGCGTGCTGTCGCTCGGTCAACCTTCCGCCTCGTCGCGCCGCTGCCAGGGCGGCGCGTCCCTCGGGGTAGGCGAGGATGCCGGTGAGCGCCGCGTGAGTCGTCTCCCAGAGCTCGGAGGCCAGCTCGGAGCCCTCCTCGGCGATCACCAGCTTGATCAGAGCCGAGGTGTCGAAGTACAGGGTCAGCGGCGCTGCTCGGCGATCAGGTCAGACACCGGCCCGCTCGCCTCGACCCGCGCTCGGCGTGCAGAGCGCGGCCTCTGCGGCAGGCGCACCAAGCCGCGATCGGCAAGCTCCGCGAGCGGGTCGCGCCGCCCGACGGCGCTCAAGCGCGCGACGGGGCGCCCACGCCGAGTGACGAGCACCTCCTGGCCCTCCTCGACGCGCTGCAAGTACTCGCTGAGACGATCGTGCAACTCACGCACGCCGACCTCGCCACTGTTCGGATGTAGCGTCATAAGGCGACTCTAGCAGCTACATCGGTCCTTCAAATCCAGCCGCTTCGCATAGCCTGCGTGCATGGCGCAACCCGGTCCGCTCCTGAGCCGGGCGCTTCGGCTCCCGGCCCGCCTCTACGACGTCGGCGCGGGAAGGCTCCTTGGGCATCGTTTCTTGCTGCTCACCCACCGCGGTCGTCGCAGTGGCCGCCTGTACCGCACGATGCTGGAGGTCGTTCGCTGGGACCCCGAGAGACGCGAGGCGACGGTGATGTCGGGCTTCGGGCCGCGCTCCAGCTGGCTGCGCAACGTCCTGGACGGCGGCGCAGTGGAAGTGCGGATCGCCGCGAGGCGCTTCGAGCCAACGGCCCGCTCGCTTGATCTGGAGGAGGCCGTGGTCGTGTTGGCCGACTACGAACAGCGGAATCGGCTCGCCGGCCCAATCGTGCGGGCGATCCTCTCCCGCCTGGCCGGCTTTCGCTATGACGGCTCCGCCGAGGCCCGCGAGAGATTGGTCGGGGCGCTCCCCCTGCTCGCATTCAGTCCGAGGAACGGGAGCGAAAGCGATCCATGAGCGTCCGCCGCATGCTTCCCGATGAGCTTGAGGCTGCGGTCGGCGTGTGGAACGCGGCGAAGCCGCCCGAGGGGCCCCGCATGGGACGGAGCGCACCGCACAGGGCACGGGGGTCGGTCGGTCGCTGGTTATCCATGTTCTCGACGCAGCCCGCTCGCTCGGCTACGAGCGAGCGGGTGTCTGGACCTACAGCCATAACCCGCCAGCCCACAGGCTCTACGAGAGCGTCGGTATGGCGACCGCGGGCAAAACCTCGCGTGCGCTCACCCGCACCCAAATCCAGTACGGATGCCTGCTCAGCAGCAATGGCACGCCTTAGCCCGAATCACAGCAGTCGCTCGACAACGAGCACGTCCCGCCAAGCGCCGTCGAGCTGACCATGTCGCCGATGCAGGCCGACGGAGTTGAAGCCGCAGCGTTCGGTCAACCGGATGCTCGCGACGTTGTCGGTGAAGAGCTTGCCGATCATCTTGTGGAAGCCGCGCTCTTCAGCCGCGGAGGCAAGCGCTCCGGCCAGCAGCGTGCCGAGCCCGCGGCCGCGCGCCTGCGGTGCCACGTAGACGCTCGCCTCGCCGATGCCCTCGTAGCACTCGCGGGTGCTGTAGGGGGCAAGGCCCGCCCATCCGACAATGTCCGCGCCCGCATCGCAGACGAACAGGGGGTGCCGCGATTGCCCAAGCCGAGGCCCGAAGTCCTCGGGCGACCTCGGCGCCGTCTCGAATGTCGAGCGCCGCTCGGCGATCGCGGCGTTGTAGATCTCGGATATCGCTGTGGCGTCGTCAGACAACGCATCGCGCACCGCGGCTTTCTCGTTCATGGCCGCATTCTCGTTGCCTGTTGACCGGCAGGCAATGTCCACATGGCCAAAGTGGCCTATCCGTTCGCGGTAGACTCCCTACCGACGCTCGACTTCCCACACGATCACGGCGGGAACGTCGGTAAGGGCGTCCTCGAAGGCGTCCACCCGGTGCTTCTTCGCGCGGGCCTGGGCCTGCTCGGCGCTCAGCCGGGGTTCGATGCAGCGGCGAACGGCGAGGCCGGCAGCGCCGAATGCCGCAATGTAGTCGCCGTGCAGGTGGGGGTACTCGGGGATCATCGAGCGTCGCCCATCCGCATCGACGAACACGGCCCGCCAGCCGAGGATCGCCGTGGCGAACGGGTGAGGGTTGGAGACGATCAGCCGTCCGCCCGGCTTCAAGGCCCGGCCCAGCTCCATGATCGCTGGGCCGAGCTCAGACAGATGGCTGAGCGCGAGCGCGCAGACCGCGCCCGCCACCTCGCCGTCTGCGAGCGGCAGCGTGGTGAGCTCGCCGAGGCGGAGGTCGGCGTCGGCAAGCTTGGCCGCGGCGCAATCCAGCATCGCCTGGCTTCCGTCGACGCCGATCACCTGTCGGCCCCGACCACACAGGTAGGCGGCGTGACGGCCCGTGCCGCATGCAGCGTCGAGGATCGGCCCAGGCGGCAGCTGGTCGAGCAGCTCTCGAACAACCGGCTCCTCGGCCGCGATCGTGTCGTTGCCGGGCTCGTCGTAATCCTCTGCCCACTGCGCATAGCCGGCGTCGACATCCGTCTCGGGCAGGTCACGTCGCTCCGCGTAGGGCGGTTCGTCGAGCCGCGAGAGGATCTCCCGAATCTCCTCGGTGCGGGCTTCGACACCGTCGAAGGAACGACGCGCCCCGGCGCGCAGCAGCGCCAGGCCCTCGATGCCGAGGAGGTAGTGGCCCTGCTTGAGTCCTTCTGCCATCCGCCGAACCGTCGCGATCAGCTCGGCGCCGGCGTGTTGCGCTTACCGTAGAAGACGACAAAGGCTTGGGTGAAGCCGTGGCGCTCGTAGAAGCGGTGGGAGTCGACGTTGGTCTTCGCGGCAGTGATGGCGAGAGCCTCGACGCCGATCCCGGCGAGGCGCTGCCACACCGCCTCCAGCAGCGCGGAGCCTACGCCGTCGCCACGGCGCTCGGGAAAGACCGAAAGCGTCTCCAACTCGGCGAGCCGCTCGCCGGTCTGCCAGGCGGCGTAGCCGGAACCGACCGTGACGAAGGCGTAGCCGATCGGGTGGTCGCCGTCCTGCGCGATGACGAAGAAGGTCGCGGGACCTTCGAGCCAGCGCTCGTACTTGGCCCGCCGACGCCGCCAGGAGTCCGCCAGCTCGCGCTTCGGAGCGCTGCCGCCGAGGTTCGGAACGAGACTGGAATGATGCTCCTGGAGCGCATTCCAGAGCGGCTCGACCGCGTGAAGCTGATCTGCGTCGTCCGCGTAGCGCAAGGTGATCTCTGACTTCGAAGGCTCCATGCCGCCACAGTCAAACAGGATTTCCGTCCGGGCGGGACGCCTCGTGAAAGCATGCTCACGTGAGCCGAAGAGCGGAATATCTCTCGAACGGGTCGGCGAAGCGTTGAGCAGGCACGCGAGCGTCCACCACGCGCGGGTCATCTGGGATCCGAGCCAGGATGATCGCCGCGCTCACACGATCGACCTGGCCAACCAACGGCTCGCCGTGTCGGGCGCGGCCGTCCTCGGCGGCGATCCGGACAAGGCGGATCCGGAGGAGATGTTCGTCGCCTCGCTGGCGAGCTGTCACATGTTGTGGTTCCTCTCCTTGGCCCGCGCCGCGCGCCTTCGGGCGACCGCCTACGAGGACAAGCCGGAGGGGACGATGGACGGCACGAGGTTCACGCGCGTGGTCCTTCGCCCCAGGGTCGCCTTCGACGACGACATCACCGAAGAGCAGACCGACTCTCTCCACCATCGCGCCCACGAGCGCTGCTTCATCGCCAACAGCGTCAGCTGCCCGGTGGAGGTGGAGCCTCAGTGATGGAGCTACCGCGCCGGGTGGAGAAGCCGTGGGGGCACGAGCTGTGGTTCGCACAGACCGAGCGCTACGCCGGCAAGCTGCTCCACGTCCAGGCCGGACAGCGGCTCTCGGTCCAGTACCACGAGCGCAAGGACGAGACCTCCTACCTGCTCACCGGGCGCCTGCTGCTGAGCAAGGGCCCGGAAGCCGAGACGATGTCGACGAGCGAGCTGACGGCGGGTGCGGCGTGGCGCAACGAGCCGGGACAGGTGCACACGATCGAGGCGCTCGAGGACTCGGTCGTCGTCGAGGTCTCGACGCCCGAGCTCGACGACGTGGTGCGCGTCATCGACGACTACGGCCGAGCCGGGACGTCGGCGCCGTAGCGACGTCGGCGAAGACGCCGGCGGCGATCGCACCAAGCCTGACACCGCCCTCCTACCCAGAGTCCGACGCACCGCCTCCAGGGGGACCACCAGCGTCAGCGGGCCTGCGGCGGCCGGCCAGAAGCCGAAGCGGGTACAGAACGCGGCGGCTTCGTCGTCGAGCGCGTGGACGAGGACGGCGCGCATGGCGACCGAGCGGGTGGCACGATCGGTGCGCCGCAGGGCGTCGAGCAGAAGGCTTCGCCCGAGGGCCGGCACCCTGCTCGGAGCGGTCGCCGTCTGCCGCGCGAACGACGACGCGGTGGTCGGCTACTACACGCTGGAGCCGGGTACGGCGACCGCTAATGACGAAATCGCCAGCTACGCCGGAAGCTGCTCAAGCAGCGAAACCAAAGACGCCTGCGGGCTCGGGTCGTCTTGCTCGCTGCCTACCTCTTTGAGCAGTTCTCCGATCTGAGCTTCGCGGCCGTTCTGCTGGTCGTCGGCGCGAGCATGGGCGAGCGCAGTCAGGGCGAGGTCGTACTCACCGGCATCGATGGCAACCTCGGCGACGGCAAGCTGGGCATCCGGGCCAGACCACTCGCTCTCCCCTCGCTGCTCCGCCAGGTGGATGGCACGAGTCAGAAACCCCAGGGCAAGGTCGTTGAGACCAAGGCGGTTCATTGCCGAGCCGAGATTCCACGGATAGGCGGGCTCGCCGGCGTCCAGGCGCATGGCTTGTCCATAGAGCGCCAATACGCGGTCGAGCTTGCCCTCTGCGAGAAAACGCTCCGCGACCTCGGCCTCGGGCCATTGCCCCGGCCCGAAGGCATCGGAGAGCAACTCGTCGGCCTCGCTGACAAGCTGCTCAGCCCTAGCTGCGACTGCGGGCTCTGCGTCCTCTGGCTTGCGTGTATTGCGCGCGTTGGTCATCGGTCAGTTCCTCTCGCCATGCATGCCACTGCTTGGCTCGCTCTGGATTGTGACGCACGCCGAGGATTTCCTCGCCAATACGGACGAGATCGCAGACGCGAAGCTCCTCGCCCGTCTGCGGATCAACGCCCGCTGGGTCGTTCCAGTTGCGCGGCTTCCTCGGCCAGTGCCGAGTCTTTCAACGGGGCGAGACGGACCGACGAGGAGGTCAGGTCGGCTCAGCTGTGATGATCGATTTGTTCATGCGCATTTTCCGTGAGTTGCTCGTCGTATCCGTCGCATCTCATCCCTGCCATCGCCTCGAAAAGGAGCTCCCGGTCGACCCCGCTCCGGCGCCATGAGCCCTCCGTCCCAACACTCCCGGCCCCAAACCAATCACCGCTTTGGGCCCCGGACTCCTCGTCGGGCCTCGGGCAGCAAAGTCCCATCGTCGCCGCTTTGCAAAGCCGAGCGAGCGTCCGCGCCACACCCGAGTAGACGCCCCGAATGGACGAGAAGCATGCGCATCCCCCTACGCTCAGCTCGCGCCTTCCGATGAGGGCGCTCAGCTAACAGCGTCTGCTGGCGCCGGAATCGACCACCGAGATCGGCCCAAACAATTGACGCCAGACCAACGTTGACCGCTGTTTGTCCGGCTCCCGCCCGAGCTACACCCGTGTGACCTCGAGCAGTCCCGCTTGTGCCGCCGCGTCGAAGTCCGCATCCTGAGTGCAAACCGCCGCGCCGTAGGCGATCGCGGTGGCGGCGATCCAGGCGTCCATGACCTTCATCGCCTTGCCGATCGCCTTCAGTCCCATGCGCAGGCGCGCCAGCTCGTCCCCTACGGCCTCATCGATCACCAACGGCGCGGCGATCTGCCGCGCAACCTCCAGAGTGCTGAGGCGACGCGCCATCTGCTCGTGGCCGCTCGCGGCGAGGACGCCGTGGCGAAGCTCGGAGAGGGTGACGACGCTGACGGCAACCTCGTCGGGGAGGGTGCCGAGCGGTCGCTCCTGCTCGCGCGCGATGAAGACCGAGGTGTCGAGGACCGCCTGCACAGCAACCGCTCACCTGCCTCAGAGCTGGTCCGTCGTGTGCGGAAACGCCTGGTCGAGCTCAGCTGCCAGACCCGGATCGGCTTGGGCGCCCATGATCAGCTCCCGCGCTCGCGAGCCGGCAGTCCACGAGGGCGTGTCCTCGATCGGCACGAGATCGGCGACGTCGTGTCCGGAGACGGTGACGCGCAGCTGCTCGCCCGACACCACGCGCCGTAGAACGGCGGAGACGTCGTTGCGAAGCTCTCGTTGGGGAATCCGCTTCACGGACGCATAGCGTAGCAGAACTGCTACACAGTGGCTTTCGTGGCCCAGCGACCGCGAGCTGCTACGCGCTCAGGAAGACCTCATTCCGCTGCCGGACCTCGCTCATCCTCCCCGGAGGCACCCGGGCGACCGTGTTCCAGAAGAGGTGACGACCGTTATCGGGTCCGGCATCCCGCGGGCAAGCTGCCGCGAGAGGAAGCCGGGGCTCGATCCTGCCACCAAGCGGACCGTCCGGCCGTCGGCGCTGATCGCCGCCGACTCTGAAACCCCTCGCTGACCTCGGTGAAGACCCACCTTGACCCTGCTGCCGCTCGCCCTACACTCCTTTGAGGTGATGCGAGGGTCGATCGACATGAGAGGGACTGTGGTGGTGATCGCAGCCCTGACCCTGTCCCTGGCACTTCCCGCGGCGGCCGGCGCCGCCGACAGCATCTACTGGAACGCCGGCGGGTCACCCGGAGAAATCGGCCGAGCCGCGCTCGACGGCAGCGGCGGCTCTGTTCTGCCAGTGGCCGACGGAACGCTTGACGGACCGCTGGGCTCGGCGATAGACAGCGCCACGGGTCGCATCTACTGGGTCAACGGCGGGGGCAGCGTCTCCTATGCCAATCTCGACGGCTCCGGGAGCGGCGGCCTGCTCAACGCCGCCGGAGCCCGCTTCGAAGAACCTAGGGCCGCGACGATCGACCCGGTCGGGCGCCGCATCTACTGGGCGGAGGAAGAAGGAATCTCTTACGCCAACCTCGACGGCTCCGGTGGTGGCGTCCTCAACACCGCCGGCGCGCCGGTCGCCTCTCCGGAGGGCGTCGCGATCGACCCGACCGCCAACCGCATCTACTGGGCGAACTTCTACGGCCCCAGCATCGGCTACGCCAACCTCGACGGCTCCGGCGGCGGCGAACTCAACACGGCCGGCGCGCCGAAGTCCAACCCGGCCGGCGTCGCGATCGACCCCGTTGCCCGCAGGCTCTACTGGGCGAACTTCGGCGCCGCGGAACCGATCGCCTACGCCAACCTCGACGGCTCCGGCGGCGGCACCCTCAATGTCAGCGGCGCCAGCACGGTCTCGCCGCGGGGCGTCGCGATCGACCCCGAAGCGCGGCGGATCTACTGGGGCAACGAATCGCAGACCATGGGCGCAATCTCCTACGCGGATCTCGAAGGGAGCGGGGGCGGTGGTGCTCCCGACCTCCGGGGCGCCTCTCGAATGGCCGCAGTTCCCGATCCTGCAGAAGGCGCCCGTGGCCGTCGCGCCACCGTCGATCGGCGGCGGCACGGTCGCCGGCGACACGCTCACCTGCTCGCAGGGGGCCTGGGCGCCCGACAGCTTCAGCTCCCAGCTCTACCGTGCGCCGAGCGGCTACGCCTACGAGTGGCTGCGCGACGGCTCCGCCGTCCCAGGCGCCGAGCAGAACACCTACGTCCCGGCGGCGGCCGGCGCCTATGTCTGCCACGTTACCGCCGCCAACCAGGCCGGTTCGGCGGTCCAGACCAGTTCCGCGGTCCAGGTGAGCGAACGCCCCCCGACCCCGCCGACTCCTCCCAAGCTCCACGGCAAGGCGATCGCTGCCGGCCGGGCCAAGGTGAAGCACGGCCGGGCGTTGCTGCGAATGCGTTGCCCTGCCGGCGGCGGGGACTGCAAGGGCGTCGTCAAGCTCGTCATCCGGATCAAGCCGAAGCGTCACGCGCACCGGCTGGCGAGCAAGCGGGGAAGGCGAGTGCTGCTTGGGCAAGCAAGCCTTCAGGATCGTCGCCGGCAGGGGCAAGCTCGTCCGGATCAGGCTCAACCGAGTGGGCAGGAACCGCCTGCGCCGCGCGCCCCACCACCGCTTCGCCGTGCGGCTGAGAGGCGGAGGCGTCAGGTACCGCGCTCTACAGCTCCGTCTGGCGCCATCGCGGCATCGCCGAAGCTGAATACTCGGGTAGGCCGAACTCTGCCCGGCACCAGGGAGAAGGGAGCAGCGCTCCGAGCCGCATTCCCTCGGCTCTCCCTCGGGATGAACCGACGAGAAGGAGGCCGGTCAATCTGGCTGGCGCGGTCGCGCCCCTCCTTCGTCCGATGCGGAAGCGACGTCACGATCGCCCGGTAGGCGCCAGCGGCCCTTGTCGTCGCGGGCTCTATCCACTCATCGGCTCATCCCGCCCGCCGGTAGCGGATGTGTGTGGCTAGCGGCGAGTGCAAGACCTCAACGGGCTCAAACCCGAGCGACTCGACGCCGTCGAAGATCCGCTCGCCGGAGCCGAGCAGGACCGGCGCGATGTCCAACGTGAGCTCGTCGACGACCCCGGCAATGAGGGCCTGGCGCACAGTCGAGGCGCCGCCCGCGATGTCTACGCCGCCCTCCCCGGCCGTCTCGCGCGCTTGTGCGTAAGCGGCGTCGAAGCCGCCGGTGACGAAGTGGAAGGTCGTCCCGCCTTCCATCTCGATCAGCTCGTGAGCGTGATGGGTGAGCACAAACACCGGCGCGTGGTAAGGCGGCTCGGGACCCCACCAGCCGCGCCAGTCCTCATCCCACTCGCCGCGGATCGGCCCGAACATGTTCCGCCCCATGACGTACGCGCCGCGCGGGCGCATTAGCCAGTCGGTCGCCGTCGCGTCGGCGTCGTTGGCGCGCTCGTCGCCGAGATGCCAGGCATGGAGCTCGCGCCCACGCTTACCGAGCGGATTCTCGCGGCTCTGGTCGGGCCCAGCGACGAAACCGTCGAGCGAGATCGACATGTGGCAGGTGGTGTCCGGCATCGGCGTCCTCTCGGGTTAGTTTGCGACTTGCAATTGGCGACAGCACCCCTGGAACCGCCGCCAAGCCACCGTATTGAAAGCGGCCGGGGCCTGCGACGCCTGGGTATCGTCCGATGCGGGTCTCTCCCTTTGCATGGAAAGCGCATTGATTGGACGGCCCCCAACGCCAGAGGGCGCGCACCTGAGACGCGCCTGGTCAGGCGGTAGGAGAGAATGCTCCCGAGGTGAAGAAGGCGACCATCCACTTCGACGGCGGCGGCCAGAGTCCCGGCCCGGTGACGGCTGCCTGCATTGTCAAGTTGAGCGACGGCTCCGAATACGAGCGGGTCAAGCGTTTCGACCATGGGACTCACAACTTCGCCGAGTACCACGCCCTAATACTCGGCCTGCGCCTGGCGCGCAAGCACGACGCGCGGAAGGTGGTGGTCAAGGGGGACTCGAGGCTCGTGGTGAACCAAGTCAACGGCGAGTGGAAGACGAAGCATCCAACGCTGCAGCCTCTGCGGGCGAAGGCATGCAATCTGTTGGAGCAGTTCGACGACTGGTGCGTCAAGTGGATCCCGCGGGCGGAGAACCGGCGCGCCGACATGCTGGGTCGGGGGCGATGAGGATCGAATCCCGTGCGCTACTTGACGGCGACTACCGCTTCGGACGAGGACGATTCGTCGCGAGTTCGCTGCGAGTCGACATGGAAGCCTTTGTCCTGGATATCCCCGTGTATACTGACGACATGAAGGTGGTCAAGGTCCGCCGGGTCGGCAACAGCAATGTGGTTTCGATACCGCGCGAGTTCGAGGCGCGCGGCTACGCCCCCGGAACGCCGGTGCTCGTCGAGGAGTTCGAGAACGGCGAGCTGCGGATCATGCCGACCGAGCAGGTGCGCGATCGGATTCGCGGCATCGGGAAGCGCGTGGTCGACGAGCACGCCGAGGCGCTGCAGATCCTTGCCGAGCACAATCCCGACGACGAGAGCGCCAAGCGGTAGACGGGCCTCCGGTGGAGGAGAACGAGCCGGTCTATATCGAGCTCGCCGATGCGCTTGAGTTCTATGCCGCGATCATCGGTGGGACCACCGAAGGGGCCGCCGACCAGCTTCGCGATCAGGCCGGCCTCCAGGGCGCGCTGGGGCGGCCGCGCAATTACGCCCACTACCAAGAAGCCGACATCGCGCTGCAGGCCGCGGCGCTTGCGCATGGCATCGCCGAGAGCCAGGCATTCATCGACGGAAACAAGCGCTTGGCGCTCGTTTCGATGCTCACCTTTCTCGAGGTCAACGGCTTCGAGGTCAGCGCAACGGACCCCGAGCTCGCCGATTGGATCATCGGCTTGAGCGCCGGCACGACCCCCGAGGAGCTTGCGGAGCTGATCCGCCCGCGGCTGCGAGAAGTCAAGTAGCCGCTCGCAGCAGCTGGACCCCGGCTGGATGGAGCTGCCGACGGAGGCGCCGCTCAAGGCAGATCGGCTCGCTCGTGCGCTCTTCGTCCGATGCCAGAGCGTGAGTGGCGACCGTCGACGCGCTCGCAACCAAGCGAAAGGGGGTATCCGGTCTAGTGCCCGTGTGCGAGCGCGCTCCCGTCGTCCGTTAGGCAGACTACGGGCATCGTGGCTTCGCCCAGCAACCTCACTTACGACGTCTGGACCGACGGCGCCTGCGCCCACAAGACCAGCGGCGCCGGTGGGTACGGGGCGGTACTCGTTGCCCGCTGGGCCGATGGCAGCATCGCCAAGCAGTGGGAGGTCTTCGGCGGCGAGGCCGCGACCACGAACAACCGGATGGAGCTGATGGCGGTCGTCGCCGGATTGCGCGAATTGCCCGCGCCCGCGCGCGTTTGCATCCACATCGACTCCAGCTACGTGATGGACGCCTTCGACCAGGGTTGGCTTGAGCGCTGGCAAAGCAACGGCTGGCGGACGTCGGGCAGAAAGCCGGTGAAGAACCGCGACCTGTGGGAGGAGCTGTTCACCGAGGTTGACCGTCACCAGGTTGACTGGGTGAAGGTCCCCGGTCACACCGGGGTCGAGTTGAACGAGCGCGCAGACGAACTCGCCTGCGCTCAGCGGGACGCCCACGCCCGGCGCTGAGCGATTCGCTCCCACGGCCTCGATCCACTCGCGCCTCCCATGCGCGATTTGCGAGCGCGACGACTACCAGCTGTAGACATCGCAAAGGACGGCCGCAGCGGTCTCCGCGGCGCTCCGCAAGCTTCTCGCTCTTGCAAGACGAAGCGGGAGCGCCGTTCCTGACGCCCCCGCCGTCGCCGCGTCGGGTGCCTAAAGCCGCAGGCCTGCGCTGGCCGGCATCATCGGCGCGCGCCTCTCATGAACGGCCGCGATGATCTCCTCGGTGTCGATGCCTTGTAGGTAGATGCTGGTCGTGCCGAGGTTGGCGTGACCCAGCTGCCGCTGGATGATGTTGAGCGGCACGCCCTCGCGGGCCAGCTCAATCGCATGCGCATGACGGAGTTGGTGCGGCGCGAACCGGCGCCTCACCCCCGCACGGGCGGCAAGCTTGCGGAACTCGACCCGGACCCCGGCGGCAGACCAGGGCCGACCGCGCGTCGGACCGTCGATCACGCAGAACAGCGGGCCGACGGGCAGCCGCTCACGGTCGGCCAGCCAAGGGCGGAGTTGCTCGAAGCCCCACTCGTCCATGCCGACCTCCCGCCGGCGACCGCCCTTGCCGCGGCGGACGAGGATAGAGCCACGGTGCGGGTCGAGATCGCGCTCGCTGAGCGCCAGTGCCTCCTGGATGCGAAGCCCGCCACGCCAAAGGACGACGATCACGGCGCGCAGGCGAGCGCCGTGACGACCACCTCCAACCTGGCGCATCACGCCGACGATCTCCTCGACCGTCGGCGGGTCGGCCGGGTAGCGTCTCCCCTTGTTGCGGGGCGGTCGTCCAGCGTGGTAGCCGGGCATCGTCGCCGGCGAGCGGCGGCGTCCGGCGGAGTCGAGAACAGGGGATGTGGTCATGGAACCCTCCTGGGGTCTCACAGCTTGCAGGGGCCGTTGGCCTACCACGCCCAGCGCGCAAATCCAGGCATTTCGCTCGTAAATCGCGCTGCTGTCGCGCTGGGGCGCTACCCTGGGGTCACTGTGAAGCATTCGGCCCTGAGCACGATCCCGACTCCGGAGAAGCCGGCGCTGAGCGACGAGCAGCGCGCCGAGCGGCTGCGGCTGCTCGCTGACCGTCTGCGCAGGCCGGACGGGCTGGACCGCGACACGCTCAAACACGTCGAGCAGCTGACCGACACGGAGCGGTAATCACGCGGTGAATGCCGTCGAGTTCCTGCGCGGCGACGCCCCGTTCATTGCCGACACTTCGGCATGGTGGCGGGCCGCATCGCTCCCCAGCGAGCTCAGCACCCTTCTTCAAGCAGCGATCGTCGACGATCGGCTGTGGATCACGCCGATCGTGCGGATGGAGATCCTCTACTCCGCGCGCAGCGCCTCCGAGTACGTTGAGCTCGAGAGCGAGCTCGACGCACTGCGGATCGTTCGCAACGATCGCGCTGTGACCGACGCCGCGATGTACGCGCTCGGCGAGTTGGCCGAGCGCAGCGACGGATACCACCGCGTGCCGCCCACCGACGCGCTGATAGCCGCCGCCGCGGCCGAGCACGGCGCTATCGCGGTGCTCCACCGCGATGCGCACTTCGACAGGCTCGCTGCGGTTCTGACATTCCAGGGCGTCCAGCTCCCAGGGTCCTGACCTCGCCCCCGGTCCTCCTCCGTGCAGAAAGCCGAGGTCAAACCACAAGGTGCCCGAGCATCGCGCAAGGCAGGAGCCGGCGCGGGCGTCAATCCAGGTCGAGCGCTCGACTGAGGCCCAGGCCAGATACCAGGAGGAGGAGCCGAGGATAGGGAGGCGCGACGCTACTCGTTCTGAGAGTTCCAGTAGGCCTCTGCCTCCGCCTCCATGGCGGAGAGGCGGGAGTAATAGTCGGGGAACTCGTTGAGGTGCGCTCGGGCGATCTTGCCGGTCACGACGATGTCGTCGTCGGTGACGTTGGTCTCGGGATCCTGCGTGCCGTGCTCGAGCTCTACGTCCATCCCCATCCGAAACTGCTCGACATCGAAGCTCGACGAGGTCCAGTCGATCCCGATGCGCTCACCGGTGGAGCGAGCCTCCTCGGCCGTGAAACGGGCGTTCTCGCTCATGCCCCGAAGGATACGCTCAGTTGAGCAGCGCGACTGCGACCAGAGCGAGAGAGGCTGCGACGCGGACTACGGTGACGAGTCGGCGGGACGATGTGCGAGCAGGCGGCTGTCCTGCCGCTGCTCGCGCGAAGCGGGAACTGCTCAGTGTGAGATATTGAGGCTGGTGAAGCTGGGCGTACAGGTCAATCCGGAATGGGTCGCCGGACACCTCGACGATCCGGCGGTGCGGGTGGTGGAGGTGGATGTGGGCGCCGGCGCCTACGACGAGGGCCACATCCCCGGCGCCGTCCTCTGGGACGCCTACCGGGACCTGCGCCATCCCGACTACACGCCGATCGAGCCGGACGAGCTCGACGCGGTTCTTTCGCGGTCGGGGATAACGCCTGAGAGCACCGTTGTCTTCTACGGATATGCGCCGTATCTCGGCTTCTGGCTGATGGACCGTCACGGCCACGAGCGCATCCGGTTGATGGATGGCCCGCGCGAGAGGTGGGTGGACGCCGGCTACTCCTGGAGCAGCGAGGTCCCGGAGCCGGCATCGACCTCCTATGTGCGCCTGGGCGAGAAGCCCGAGTTGCTGGTCCGGCGGCAGGAGCTACAGGAGGTGGTCGGGGATCGGGGGACGGTGATCCTGGACGTGCGCTCAAAGGAGGAGTTCGGCGGCGAGCGGTTTTGGCCCTCTGGCGCCACCGAGGGGGCCGGGCGCGCGGGCCACATCCCGGGCGCCGTTCACGTTCCCGTCGACCTGGCACGCCGGGAGGACGGCTCTTTGGCCGACGGCGAGCAACTGCTGCGGGCCTGCGAAGGCCTGGGATTGGAGCCCGGCCAGAGGGTGGTCACCTACTGCACGATCGGGAACCGGGCAAGCGTGGTCGCGTTTGCGCTGAAGGAGCAGCTGGGATACCCGGAGGTCGCCGTCTACTACGGTTCATGGTCCGAGTGGGGGAGCCTGCCGGACACCCCGGTCGAGACCTGACCGGCCCTGACACGTGCGAAGCAGGGCGACCAGCGACGAAATGGGGAGATAGTCGGGGAATGATTCAGGTAGACGTGACGATGAGAGGCGACGTCCCGGATGGGGCGCGCGAGCATGCGGAGGAGAAGGTCGGGGCGCTGGACCGGCTCGTCGACATCCCGGTCCTCGGGGCTCGAGTGGTGCTCGTCCAGGAAGCGAACCCGCGGATCGAGCGCTCCGCCCGGGCCGAGTGCGAGCTCGACCTGAATGGCCAGATGATCCGGGCGAAGGTCGCCGACCTCGACCCGATCGCGGCGGTCAACAGCCTCACTCAGCGGCTCGAGCGGCAGCTGCGGAGCTTCGTCGACCGTCGCACCGACCGGGCCCGCCGTCCGACCGAGCGCGAGGCGGGCGAGTGGCGGCATTCCAGCTTTGCCACCGACCGTCCCGACTACTTCCCGCGACCGCCTGAGGAGCGGGAGATAGTCCGCCGTAAGACCTTCGCCACCGACCCGCTCACCCCCGCCGAGGCCGCCGAGGAGATGGAGTTCCTCGATCACGACTTCTACCTGTTCAGCGAGGGCGAGACCGGCGCCGACGCGGTCGCCTACCACCGCGATGACGGCCGACTCGGCGTTATCGGACCGAGCGGGATCGGCTGGTCGGGCGAGAGCGCTGGGATAGTCCACGAGGAGAGCCGGATGAGCGGGCCGACCAAGCTAGAGGATGCGGTAGCGGAGATGAATGTCCTCAACCATCGGTTCATGTACTTCACCGATGCCGCGAGCGGCCGCGGCAACGTGATCTACATGCGCTACGACGGCCACTACGGCCTGATCGAGTCGGCCCGGTAGCGGGCAGCGGGAGGGGTGCGCCGGGTCAGCCTCCGACCGGTCGCATCGGGGGGAACTCCGCTGTCGAAGTGCGCGTTCCCCTCGGACAGGATGTGGATCTCGCTGATCTATAAGCATTCGCTAGTAATTCGCTAAGCTTTCGCTCGTCATCTGCTGGGCGGGGTGTTGCGCACGATTCGGTGCGCAGGAGTCACCCTGTAGCTGCAGAAGGACCCCGCGACCTATGGCCATGGGAAGAAAGAAGAAGAGCAAGAGCGAGGCGCCCGCGCCTCGCAATCGCAAGGGCGGCGCGCCGATCATCGATCTGCGCGACGTGACCAAGGTCTATCCGGGCGGCCACATGGCGCTCGACAGGGTCTCGCTGGCGGTCGACCGCGGCGAGTTCGTCTTCCTCGTCGGCCCGACCGGCTGCGGCAAGTCGACCCTGATCAAGATGCTGATCCGCGAGCTCGCCGCGACCGACGGCAGCGTCCGCATCGCCGGCCGCGACATCGGCGCGATGCCAGAGAAGAAAATCCCGCAGCTGCGGCGCAACATCGGCACCGTCTTCCAGGACTTCAAGCTGCTGCCCGACCGCACCGTCTTCGACAACGTCGCCTACGCGCTCCAGGTGCTCGGCGCCCACCGCGGCGAAATCCGCCGTCAGGTGCCGGAGATCCTGCGCCTGGTCGGCCTCTCGACCAAGTTGAACAGCTATCCCGACGAGCTCTCCGGCGGCGAGCAGCAGCGCGTCTCGATCGCCCGTGCCTTCGTCAACCACCCGCCGCTGCTGCTCGCCGACGAGCCCAGCGGCAACCTCGATCCGGTCACCTCGATCGGCGTGATGCAGCTGCTCTACCGGATCAACAAGACCGGCACGACGGTCGTCGTCGTCACCCACGATCGCGAGATGGTCGACAACATGCGCCGCCGCGTGATCGAGCTCTACGAGGGCCGCGTCGTCCGCGACGAGGTCAGCGGCGGCTACACCGAGGAGTCGACCTCGGAGTTCGGCCTGCGGATGCGGGCCGAGATGGGCGTCGCCCCCGAGGGGCAGACCAACGGCCACGCCAACGAGTCGCTCTTCTAGATGTCCAGACTGCTCTTCTTCACCCAGGAGGCCTTCCGCGCGCTGCGCCGCAACGGCGCCCCGAGCATGGCCGCGGTCGTGACCACGGTCGTCACCGTGATTCTGCTCGGCGTCCTGATCCCGGTCTTCCAGACGACCCAGGCCAAGAGCGACCAGGTGCGCGACAGCCTCGAGTTCCGGGTGGCGATCTATGACGACGCGACGCGGGCCGAGATCGGCGCGCTCGATCGCGAGTTGCGCGAAATCCCCAACGTCGAGTCGGTCAACTTCATCACCAAGGGCGAGGCGCTGGCCGAACTGCGCGAGGACCTCGGCAAGGAGAAGAGCGGCGAACTGCTGACCCAGCTCAAGTCGAACCCGCTGCCGGCCAACTTCCAGGTCAAGGCCGACGACGCCGCCAATCTCGACGCGGTGCGCGCCGCGGTCACCCCGCCGGGCGCCAGCGGCAAGCCGCAGCCGATCTCACCGATCGTCCAGGAGGTCTTCGACCGCCAGGAAGACTCGCGCAAGATCGAGCAGGTGACGAGCGCCCTGAAGATCGTCCTGACCGTGATCACGGCGCTGCTGATCGTCGCCTCGCTGATGCTGGTCGGCAACACGATCCGGCTATCGATCTACACCCGACGCCGCGAGGTCGAGGTGATGCGCTTGGTCGGCGCGACGCGCTGGTTCATCCGCTGGCCTTTCATGATCGAGGGCGTGGTCGTCGGCTTCTTCGGCGGCCTGGTGGCCATACTTATCCTGTGGCTGGGCAAGCTCACGATCGTCGACCCGCTGAGCGACAGCATTGGCTTCCTCGCTGCGCAGAACAGCACGACGCTGTCCTTCCCGGCGCTGGTCGCGATTCTCTTCGCCGCCGCCGTGATCGTTTCGGCGATCGGCTCCGGCGTCACCCTGCGCCGCTTCCTCAAGGTCTGATCCTCAAGTGAGCGCCGCGCGGACGGCGGCCCTCGCGGCCGCCCTGCTGATCATGCTCGCCGCGGGCATCTGGCTCGGCGGCCACCCGGCGAAGATGCCGCCGCCCCTGCGCGACGTCTTCGTCGACGAATCGGCCGGGCTGACGGCGGAAGCGAGCGAACTGATCGAGGACTACTACTACCGCGAGGCGCCGCAGGGCGAGCTCACCGACTCCTCGCTGCGCGGCATGGTGCGCGGCCTGCGTCGACGCAATCGCGACCGCTTCTCCGACTACTTCTCGGCGGACCAGCTCGCGCGCTTCAACGAGGAAATCGAGGGCCGCTTCTCCGGCGTCGGGCTCAGCGTCAGCGGGGTCAAGGGCGGCCTCCGCGTGGTCGAGGTCTTCAAGCGTTCGCCGGCCGAAGGGGCGGGGATCGAGGTCGGCGAGACGATCGTCGCCGTCGACGGCCGCTCGATCGCCGGCCTCGACGTGAACAGGGCGACGGCGCTGATCAAGGGCCCGGAAGGGACCGAGGTCACACTCGGCGTGCGCGCCCGCAGGGGCGGCAAGGTCCGGCGGGCGCCGCTGACCCGGGCCGAGATTTCGGTGCCGGTCGTCGACAGCCGGCTGGAGACCGTGGGGCGCCAGAAGCTCGGCTACGTCCACCTCGCCGCCTTCAGCGAAGGCGCCCACGGGGCGCTGAAGCAGGCGGTGCGCAGGTTGCAGAGGCGCGGCGCCGAGGGCCTCGTGCTCGACCTGCGCGGCAACGGCGGCGGCCTGCTCGAAGAGGCGGTGCTGAGCGCGAGCGTCTTCCTCCCCGAGGGGGAGACCGTCGTCAAGACTGAGTCGCGCACCCAGGGCGACGCCATCTACGAGGCCAAGGGCGGCAACCTGCCGAAGCTGCCGACCGTCGTCCTGATCGACCGCGGCACCGCCTCCGCGGCGGAGATCCTCGCCGCGGCGCTGCACGACGACGCCGGGGCGAAGATCGTCGGCACACGCTCCTTCGGCAAGGGCGTCTTCCAGCAGGAGATCGACCTCTCCAACGGCGGTGCCCTGAAGCTGACCGTCGGCGAGTACTTCACCCCAAACGGCACGAACCTCGCCGGCGCCGGGATCGAGCCCGACGTCAAGGTCAGCGACCTCCCCGCGACCCCGCGCGACGAGGGGGTCGAACGGGCACTCGGCGTGCTCGCGGCGCAGGCGCAGTGACCGCCAAGCGCGACTGGCGCTATCACCGGGCACGCCAGCGGGCGCGCGGCCGCGGTCGCAGGCGGGCCGAGCCGAAGACCGCCACAGAGGCGGTCGAGGCGCTGCTGCGCGAGGAGCTGGGTGGGCGCGGCTTCGCTCCAGCACTGGAGCAGGAGGCCGGCCGGGCGGCGGGGGTGGCGGATTCGCGCAGCCGTTCGCGCCGCGACCTGACCGCGCTGACGACCTTCACCGTCGACCCCGCGACCGCGCGCGATTTCGACGACGCCGTCTCGGCCCAGCGCGAGGGCGAGGCGCTGCGGCTCTGGATCCACATCGCCGACGTCGCCGCCCATGTCCCCGCGGGCTCGCCGCTGGACGGCGAGGCGCGGCAGCGCGCCAACAGCACCTACGCACCGGGCGCCGTCGAGCCGATGCTGCCGCACGCGCTGAGCGAGGAGGCGTGCAGTCTCGCCCCCGGGGTCGAGCGACTGGCCGTGACGGCGGAGATCGAGCTCGACGGCGCCGGGCGCCCCGTCGCCGCGAGCTTCTACCGCAGTCGCATCCGCTCCGACGCCCGGCTCGACTACGACCAGCTCGACCGGATCTTCGCCGGGCGCGTCGCCGCGCCCGAGGGGATCGCCGAACCGCTTGCCGCAGCGCGTGAGGCGGCGGCGGCGCTGGGGGAGCGGCGCGGCGCGACCAGCCTCGACATCGAGTCGTTCGAGCCCGAGTTCCGCTTCGATTCGCGCGGCGACGTGACGGGCGCCCGCGGCGTCGCCCAGACCGAGGCCCACCGTCTGATCGAGCGGCTGATGATCCTCGCCAACGAGCAGGTGGCGCAGCTGCTGGAGCGCAAGCGCGTGCCGGCGATCTACCGCGTCCACGCCCAGCCCGACCCGGCCCGGATCGAGCAGTTGCTCGCGCAGCTGCACGAGCTCGGCATCCCGACCCCTCCGCTGCGCGGAACGCCGGCGCCGGGAGAGGCCGCCGAGCTGGCGGCGGAGGCGAGCCGGCTGGTGACGCGCGAGGCGAGCAGGCGCGGACACGGTCGCGCCGCGTATACATCGCTCGTGCTCCGTTCCCTCAAGCAAGCCTCCTACAGCGAGCGCAACAGCGGCCACGCCGGCCTCGGTAGCGCCGCCTACTGCCACTTCACCTCGCCGATCCGCCGCTATCCGGACCTTGTTGTCCACCGCGCGCTGCTGGCGACCCTCGGCGAGGGCGAGCCGGCGCCGAGCGCCGCCGAAGCCCGCGGGGCCGCCGCGCACAGCAGCGAGCGCGAGCGCGACTCGATGCGGGCCGAGCGCCGCGCCGACGACGTCTGCGCCGCCTTCCTGCTCGAGCGCGAGCTGCGCGAGCGGGGGGCGGAGGCCGTCTTCGAGGGCGAGGTCTCCGGGCTGATCCGGGCCGGGGCCTTCGTGTCCTTCGGGGGCGAGCTGGGGGATGTCTACGAAGGCTTCCTGCCCGCCCGCGGGATCGGCGGCTCCGAGTACTTCGCCTTGGACGCGAGTGAGACGGCTCTGGTCGGCGCCGACTCGAAGCGCAAGCTGCGGCTCGGTGACCCGATTTCCGTCCAGGTCAGCGGTGTGGAAACGGCGCGGGGGCGGACCGACCTGGCACCGGTGGAGGGCTGACGTGGCGAAGAAGGCAAAGAAGAAACGCGAGCCCGCCTCCGGCGACGTCGCCACGAATCGCCGCGCTCGGCACAAATTCGAGTGGGTGGAGAAGATCGAGGCCGGGATGGTCCTGCGTGGCTCCGAGGTCAAGTCGCTGCGCACCGGCAGGGCGCAGATGACCGACGCCTATGCGGTCGTCGACGACGGCGAAGTGTGGCTGCGCAATCTGCACATCCCCCCATACGAGCCGGCGAGCCGCGAGAACCACGAGCCGGAGCGGCCGCGCAAGCTGCTCCTTCACCGGGCTGAGATCGAGCGGTTGGTCGGCAAGACGGCGGAGCGCGGCCTGACCCTGATCCCGACCAGGATCTACTTCAAGGGCTCGCGGGCGAAGGTCGAGCTGGCCCTCGCGCGGGGCAAGGAGGGTCGCGACCGGCGCCGCGATATCGCGGAGCGAGACGTGCGACGCGAGGTTGAGCGCGAATTCAAGGGCAGGATGAGGTAGCTTCGCGTGGTATGAGGAGGGCGTATGGCTGATTTCGTCAGTGAAAACGTCGAGTACTTCGTTGCCGGGCTCGTGGTTGCGGTCCTGGTCCTGCTGCTGGCGATCAGCGTCATGCAGCGGCGCGGCAAGGAAAAGACGGCAAAGAAAGGCCCCGCCGGGGCACCGCCACCGCCGCCTGCATCTGCGCAGCAACCCCCGCAAGCTCCCGCGGCACCCCCGCCGCCCCCTGCGCCAACCGGACAGCCGCTCAGCGCGAAGGACAAGCGCAAGCAGGCGCGCGCCCAGCAGCGCGCTGCGCGCAGCGAACATCGCAAGCGCCGCCAGGAGGAGTCGAAGCGGCGGCGCGAAGAGCGCGCCAGGAAGCGGGCCGAAAAGCGCCACAAGCCGAGCGGCGGCCGGCGCTCGTCGCGGAAGGCGAAGAAGGACGCTCAGAAGGCTGAGCGCGAGCTGGCAAGCGCCCGCGCCGCGCAGGAGCGGGCCCTCTTCGAGCAGCAGACCGCGGCCACCGCGCAACAGCAGCAGATGCCGCCGCAGCCACAACAACAGCCGCCCGTCACACAGGCGCCGCCGCCACCGCCGATCCCGCCGGTGCCGGCCGGGCCCACCCCCCTACAGCAGTCCGGCGCCGTGCCGCCACCACCGCCGGCGCCCGCCTCGACCGAGTACGACCCCGCGACGGCCGAACAGCGGGTGCAGGACAAGGTCGCCGAAATCCAACGCGAGGAGGAGCGGATCAGGGCCGAGGCCGACCGCCGCATCGAGGAGGCCGAGCGTCTGCAACGCGAGGCCGAGGCTCGCCGCGCCGAGGCCGAGGCGGGCCAGTCGACGCAGAGCCTGGCCGCGATGCCGGCAGCGCAGCAATCGCCTGCGGCACCGGTGCCGGACATGCAGACCGCCGAACAGCGCCTACAGCAGGAGCGCGAAGCGCAGGAGCAATCGCTTGCCGAGGCGCAGGAGCGGCTGCGCCAGATCGAGGAGCGGACCAAGGCGGCCGAACGTCGCGCCCTCGAGGCCGAGCGGCTTTCGAAGCTGAAATCCGAGGAGCAGGAACGCCAGCAGCGCCTGCGCGAGATCGAGGAGAGCGTCGCCCAGGCGGAGGAACGGGCCCGCGAGGCCGAGCGCAAGGCGATGGAAGCCGAGCAGTCGGTGCTCGGCACGGTTCAGGGCGAGGCGCCGCAGCCTCCGGCCCCTGCTCCGCCCCCGCCCGCGCCGGAGCCCCAACCGGAGCCCGTCCCACCGCCCCCGGCGCCCGAGCCGCCTTCACCGGCGCCCGAGCCCCAGCCGGGCCCCCCGCCGACCCCGCCGCAACCGCAACCCGAGCCCGGCCCACCGCCACCTCCGTCCCCGACGCCGCCTGCCGCGGCGCAACCGACGACGCCGCCGTCGGGCGGGACGATTGAACTCAACAACGTCAGCTTCGAGCAGCTGCGCGCGCAGGGGCTGTCGGTCACCCAGGCGACTCGCCTGCTTGCCCACCGCGAGCGGGTCGGTCGGTTCCAGTCGATCGACGAACTGGACGAGATCCCCGGGTTGCCTCGCGAGTTCGCCGAAGACCTGAAGCGGCGCTCGCAGGTCTAGTTCCGGTGCTCAGGCTTCGTACTGCTCGATGAGCTTGAGCCAGATCTCGCTGCGCGTGGGGAACGCGGCTACTGCGTGGCGGAGGCGGGGTAGCTGCACTTCTCCGACTATGGCGATGGTTGCTGCGTGGAGGAGGTCGGCGGTCTCGAAGCCGGTGAATGTGGCGCCGACGATGGTCTGCTTGGACTGGTCGATGACGAGGCGGCTGGTGCCGCCGGTGTTCCTGCCGTAGAAGCTGGCGCCGGCGGTGCCGTCGGTGGGGACATCGATCGCCTTGGCGTCGATGCCCGCTTCTTCGGCCTGGGCGAGGGTTCTGCCCACGGCGGCTACCTGAGGGTCGGTGAAGGTGACGCGGGGGAGGGCGGTGGATTCGGCGCTGGCCTCGGCCTCGCGGCCGAGAATGTTTTCGGCGGCCACCCAGGCCTGGTACTTGCCCATATGGGTGAAGAGGGCACGGCCGTTGACGTCGCCGACGGCGTAGAGCCAGTCGCGGCCGCCGACCCTCAGCCCGTCGTCGGTCTCGAGGAAGCGGTGTTCGCCCGGCTCGACGCCGGCCGAGTCGAGGCCGATCCCCTGCGTTCGCGGGGTCCGGCCGATCGCGACCAGCAGCTCCTCGGCTTCGACGCTGCTGCCGTCGTCCAGCTCGACCGCGACGCCGTCGCCGGCCGGGGCGATCCGCTCGGCGAGCACGCCGGTGCGCACGGCGACCCCGTAGTCGTCGCGCAGCGACTCGGCGACCTGCTCTCCGGCGAAGGCCTCCTCGCGGGGGAGCAATTGGCGCTCGCCCTCGATCAGGGTGACCTTCGTCCCCAACGCCGACCAGGCCTGGGAGAGCTCGGAGCCGACCGGGCCACCGCCGAGCACGACCATGCTCGTCGGGATCCGCTTCGAGGTGGTCGCGTCGCGGTTGTTCCAGGTGCGGACCGAGTCGAGGCCGTCGATCGGCGGAATCGCGGCGCCGCTGCCGGTCGCAACGACGACAGCCGTACGGGCGGTCAGCATCTGCTCGCCGACGGCGACGCGGCGCTCGCCGTCGAGCCGCCCCTCGCCGCGGAAAAGCTCGATGCCCTTTTCCTCCAGCCAGGGCTCCATCACGGAGTCGTCGAGGTCGTGGATCACCTCGTCGCGTCGGTCGAGGACGGCCTGCGAGTCGAGCTGGCCGGTCACGGCAGCGTCGACGCCGGGCACGCGGCGCGCCTCGGCGAGCAGCTCGCCGGGGCGCAGCAGCGCCTTCGAAGGCATGCAGGCGTAGTAGGAGCACTCGCCGCCGACCAGGTGCGGCTCGACGATCGCTACAGAGAGCCCGCCGTCGGCCAGGCGCCCGGCGCAGACCTCGCCCGGGGCGCCCGCCCCGATCACGATCGCGTCGAAAGTTCGCTCTGCCATTCGCGTTCTCTTACCCCGATTTCGCGCTTCGCTTACTGCGCAAAGAATCAGATATGGATGCTTGCTCACTCCGCACTCAGGCCCGCCAGCGTACAATCGAATGCACATAGCACGGGGGCGACAGGCTTCGATCTGGTCGGTCCGTGCGAACGGTCGCAGGTCGAGGTGGCCGGAGGCCTCGTAAAACACCGGCACCAACCAATACGTGCGGACCATGAGTTCGCCCTCACTGCCTAGTTAGATCTAGGTGAGCGAGAGTCGGCCCTCTCCCGCCCGCGGAGGGGGGCACCGGCTTCAATTGCGGGCTTACCCGGGCGGATCGCCCCGTCCGCCAGGGGACATTTCAGAGGGCTCTGTCTCCCGTAGTGCCCGCCGGCGCGGACCCCGGGAGCCGAGAATCAAGCGCCGGCTAAACCTGTAGAAGCCTTCGCGCTACGGCCAGACACGCCGGTTCGATTCCGGCCGCCTCCACTGATGGACCAAGGGCACGATCGACCGGATCGCCCCCAGGCACCTCGCCTCAGGTAAGCCTGCTTGCATAGAGGCCGATATGGCGATCGCGACCGCAACCAGCCTCGACGTCCACGTCGGCGGCACGCTGCTCTTCGAGGGGGTCTCCTTCAAGCTCGAGCCGCGCGAGCGGATGACCCTCTCCGGCCGCAACGGGGCCGGCAAGTCGACCCTGCTGCGTCTGCTCGCCGGCGAACTCACTCCCGACGCGGGCAGCCTCGTCCTACAGAAAGGCGCCCGCGTCGCCCTGCACGACCAGCGGCCACCCCGCGACACGGGGATGTCGTTGGGCGAGTACGTCTTCTCCGGCCGCTCCGAGATGCTCGAGACCGAGGCCGAGCTGGAGCGGCTGGAGGCGGCGATGGGGGGCGGCGACACAGGCGAGGAGACGCTGGCTGCCTACGCCGACGCACAGCACCGGCTCGAGCACGGGGGCGGCTACCGCTGGCGCGACGGCGTGCTCGCCGTCCTGCGCGGGCTCGGCTTCGGCGGTGAGCAGTCCGAGCGGGCGCTCTCGACCTTCTCCGGCGGCGAGCTGACTCGTGCCTCGCTGGCGCGGGCGCTTGCCACGCGGCCGGATCTGCTGCTGCTCGACGAGCCGACCAACCATCTCGACATCCCTTCGCTGGAGTGGCTGGAGCGCTACCTGCGCGATCTCGACGCCGCTGTCGTCCTCGTCGCCCACGACCGCTGGTTCCTCGAGGCGGTCGGTACCTCGGTGCTGGAGCTCGAGGCGCAGCGAGCGCGCTTCTTCGCCGGGCCGTGGCACGCCTGGCGCAAGGAGCAGGCCGCCCGCGAGATCGCCCGCGGCAAGGCGATCGAGCGCCAGGAGGCGGAGATCGCCCGCATGGAGCGGTTTGTCGAGCGCTTTCGCTACAAGGCGACCAAGGCCCGCCAGGCCCAGTCGCGGCTGAAACAGATCGACAAGATCAAGCGTGACGGGGTGGAGGCCGAGCAGCGCGACCAGCGCCGGCTGCGCTTCTCCTTCGTCGCCCCCGAGCGCCCCGGCCGCGTCGTGCTGAAGCTGGTCGCGGCGACGATCGAGGTGCCTGGGCGCACGCTGCTGGAAGACGCGCGGCTAGAACTGGAGCGCGGCGAGCACGTCGTCCTCGTCGGCCCCAACGGCTCCGGCAAGACGACCCTGATCGAGACCCTGGCCGGCCGCCGCGACCCGGCCGCCGGCTCGGTGCGCCTCGGCCACAACGTCAAGCTCGGCTACCTATCCCAGCACGCCGACACGGCGGCCGGGGACGGGACGGTGCTCGAGGCGGCGCAGCGCGAGACCGGCCTCAACGGGCAGAAGGCGCGCGACCTGCTCGGCGGCTTCCTCTTCTCCGGCGCCGACGCCCAGAAGCAGCTCGGCGACATCTCCGGCGGCGAGCAGCGGCGGCTCTCGCTGGCGATCCTCGTCGCCTCCGGGGCCAATGTGCTGATCCTCGACGAGCCGACCAACCACCTCGACATCGAGAGCCGTGAGGCGCTTGAGGACGCGCTGCTGGCCTTCGAGGGCGCGGTCGTCCTCGTCTCCCACGACCGGGCGCTGCTGGAGGCCGTCGGCACCCGCACCGTGGTCTGCGAGGGCGGCGAGCTGAGCAGCCACCAGAGCGGGTGGGCGACCTACCAGCGCGAGCGCGACGAACGCGAGGCCCAGAGCGAGGCGGCGACCCAGGCCTCCAAGCCGGCGCCGGCTTCGGGCAGCGGCCGCAATACCGGCCGCGAGGCGAAGAAGGCGGCTCGAAAGTCCGCTCGTCTCGCCGAGCGGATCGAGCGGGCCGAGGCCGAGCTGCGCGGGCTCGAGGAGGAACTGTCGGACCCCGAAGCCTGGTCGAGCCCGGGCCGGGCGAAGCGGGCCGAAGAGCGCCACGCCGCGGCGAAAGCGGCGGTCGCCGAGCTCTACGCGCAGTGGGAGGAGGCCGAAGCCGCAGTCGAGGGGCCTAGCGCAGCGGCCGGTCGAGGCTGACCTGGCAGCCCTTGGCCGGGACCACGGTGATGTTGCGGATCTTCGCCCGTTCGGGCTCGGACCGGGGGGCGGTCAGCTCGGCGCGTTCGAGCAGCTCGCGTAGCACGATCTTCATCTCGTATTCGGCGAAGGAGGCGCCGATGCAGCGCCGCACGCCGCCGCCGAAGGGGATCCAAGCGTAGTTGTCGGGCTTGCCCTCGAGGAAGCGCTCGGGGCGGAATTCGTATGGGTCGGGGAATAGATCGTCGCGGTAGTGCAGCGCCGCGACGGCGGCGAAGAGGTAGCTGCCGGCGGGCAGCTCGTAGCCGTCGATTCGCAGCGACCGGGTCAGCTTCCGCGCCACGTCGACGATCACCGGCCGCGAGCGCAGCGTCTCTTTGATCGTCGCCTCGAGGTAGTCGTCCTCTCCGGCGGCCAGCGACTCGTGCAGGCGGGCAAGCACGTGCGGGTTGCGCAGCAGCCGCTCGATCGCCCAGGCCAGGGCGGTGGCCGTGGTCTCGTGCCCGGCGGCAAGGACCGTGACCAGCTCGTCGCGCAGTTCGGTGTCGCTCATCGGCTCGCCCTCCTCGTCGCGGGCGCGCAGCAGCAGCGAGAGCACGTCGTCGGCGTCCTCGCTTTCGCCCGTCTGGGCGGCGCGGCGCAAGGCGATCTCCTCGTAGATGAAGGCGTCGAGGTCGGCGCGGGCCCTGAGGAAGCGGCCCCAGGGGCTCCAGCGGCCGAGATCGTGGCGCAGGAAGGGCAGGTGGGTGATCAGGTCGACCCGTTTGGTGAATGTGTCGATCAGGCGCTCGGCGCGGGCAAAGCGGGCCTCGTCGGCGACGCCGAAGACGGCGCGCAAGATCACCGCCAGGGTGATTCGCTGCGTGTGCGGTCGCAGGGCGAAGGGCTCGCCCACCGGCCAGCCTTCCATCTCCTGCGCGGTGATCTCGCGGATCAGCTCGCCGTAGCGGCGAATCTGCTCGCCGTGGAAGGGCGGCAACAGCAGCTTGCGCTGGCGCATGTGCGGTGCCTCGTCGAGGGTGAGGACCGAGTTGGGCCCGAGCACCGGCTCGAGCACCGTTGCATTCGCCTCGCCGGCGTGCATCTGCTCGGGCGGGCCGGTGAAGAGCTCTTTGACCAGGGCCGCGTCGGCGACGTAGACGATGCGGCCGACGATCGGAAAGGAGATCGTGAAAATCTCGCCATAGCGGCGGCGTAAGCGGTCGAGGAAGCCGTGCGGGTCGCGGGCGTAATGCAGCCCTTGCACGATTCCGGGCCCGCGCGGGCCCGGCGGCAGCCCGCGGGGCGGGGCGGTCACGTCCGGACCGGGAATCGTCGCCTGCTCCATCCCGGCCACCATACAAAACTGGCTGGCTGGCCAGGATGCGCCCGTGGAGGCATTCGCGGGCTCATAGACCCCAAAAAGACTCCATCTAGAAGACGATCGTGCGGGCGCCGTCGAGCAGGACACGGTCTTCGACGTGGGCCTTGACCGCGCGGGCGAGGACGAGGCGCTCGACATCGCGACCGATCCCGACCAGGTCGCCGATCTCGTCGCGGTGGCTGACGCGGGTCACGTCCTGGTCGATGATCGGCCCCGCGTCGAGCTCCTCGGTCACGTAGTGGGCGGTGGCGCCGATCAGCTTGACCCCGCGCTCGTGGGCGCGCGCGTAGGGATCGGCACCGACGAACGCGGGCAGGAAGCTGTGGTGGATGTTGATCGCCGGCGCGCCCAGCTCCCGCAGGAAGCCGGCCGAGAGGATCTGCATGTAGCGGGCGAGGACGAGCAGGTCGATGCCGCCATCGAGCAACTCCAACACCCGCCGCTCCGCCGCCTTGCGCTCGCCCGGCGCGACCGGCACGTGGTGGAAGGGGAGGTCGACCGAGGCGACCTGCTCGGCGTGGTCGGCGTGGTTGGAGACGACGGCGACGATCTCGACGCCGAGCTCACCGCTGCGCCAGCGCCAGAGCAGGTCCGAGAGGCAGTGGTCTTCGCGCGAGACCATGATTGCCACCCGCTTGCGCTCGTCCGACTCGGCGAAGCGGTGCTCCATCCGCAGCGGCGTGGAGATCTCCGCCTCGAAGCGGCGGTAAAGCGCCTCGCGCTCTTCGGCGGGCGCCTGATCGAAGGCCATCCGCATGAAGAAGCGCCCCTCGCCGCTCGAATGCTGATCGGCGTCGACGATGTTGCGGCCGGCGTCGGCGAGGAAGCCGCTGACGGCGGCGATCAGCCCCGGCTGATCGGGGCAGGCGAGCAACAGGCGCGAGGTGGGGGGCCGGGTGTCGATGCGCGGATGATCGCGCCTCCGCGCGCACGATCGCGTTCACCAGGTGCCTCTGGGTCGAGAGATTCACGCCTGAGCTTGTGTAGATCGCAACGCGAATGTGAGGAATGTGCGGCCGGTCACCTTGCGGCGGCCGGAATCCCGCCACGGTCCCGCGCTTGCTCACAAAACGCACATATTCCAAGCACGCATATTTGATTCCGGTTCTTCTCATCGCGCTGGCGCTCCCGGCTGTTGCTCTGGCCGCCCCTGGTGGCGGCGACGAGCCGGGCGAGCCCGCGGCGGTTTCCTCCGCGCAGCCTGCGGCGCTCGCCTCCCTGACCCGCCCGGTCAAGCGCTTCCACCGCGCGATCGCGATCCACAGGCACCGCATCCGCGCAGCCAAGCGCGCTCGCCGCGCCAAGCTGCGCCGCGAACACGAGGAAGCCTTCACCACCCTCCCCGGCGGCGTCTCGATGGCAACCCTGGAATCGATCGCCTCCTGCGAGTCCGGCGGCAGCCCGACCATCGTCAGCTCCGACGGCACCTACCGCGGCAAGTACCAGTTCAGCTTCAGCACCTGGGCGTCGGTGGGCGGCTCCGGCGATCCGGCGGCGGCCCCCGAGTCCGAGCAGGACTACAGAGCAGCACTGCTCTATTCGCAGTCCGGCTCCAGCCCCTGGCCGATCTGCGGCTGAGCCAAGAGAAAGCCCGTCGGGCATCCCCCTCCGAAAACCCGCATAGGGGCCAGCCTCAAGGGTCCTTACCGGGGGTGGGCTCCAATGTTTTCTCCGGGGGATGCCCGACGGGCTTTCTACGATGCGCTGCATGAGCGACGAGGCGGTGCCCGCGCCCGATCCGAAGGGGCCAAGTCGGAAGCTGCCGGCTGATGCGATTGCAGAGGCGAAGGTCCGGGCGCCTACGCGGGGAAACAGAAAGCTGGAGAGCTTTCTGGGGGCTGTAAACGGCGACGAGCAGGTTCGCGCCTGGTGGTACATGGCCCAGGTCCACGCTGAACGGCTGGGGATGTCAGACCACTCGTGGGTGCACACCCAGATCGTGCTCAACATCGCTCTGCGCCTGCTGCGATTGCTGGTCAAGGCCGGGGTCGAGCCGGCGGTCGTCGCCGACCACGGGATGTCCACGCGGGATGCTGAGGTGGTTGTTGCCGGCGGGGCGCTGCTGCACGATGTCGGGATGTCGATCCACCGCGCCGACCACGAGGAATACAGCCTCTTCCTCGCCAACGGCGCCCTCGAGCGGCTGCTGGTCGACTCCTACAAGGAGCCGAAGCGGACGATCGTCGCCGCCGAGATCCTGCACGCGATCATCGGCCACCGTCGCCGCGGCGAGCCCTACACGCTGGAGGCCGGTGTGGTTCGGGTCGCCGACGCCCTCGACATGGCCCAGGGCCGCACCCGGATCCCGCTCGAGGCCGGCCAGGAGGGGATCCACTCGATCTCAGCCGCGGCGATCGACGAGGTCCGGATCGAGGCCGGCGACGAGCGGCCGGTACGGATCGAGATCGAGCTCAACAACTCGGCCGGCATCTTCCAGGTCGACGATCTGCTCGCGACCAAGATCCGCGACACCCCCTTGGAGGGCAAGGTCGAAGTCGCCGCCAAGATCGAGGGCGAGACGGAGAAACGCCTGCTCAGCGGCTTCCAGCTCGACTAGGTCAAGCGGTCCAGCGTCTGCTTGCGCATTTCCTTGCGCTTCTCGAGACGGCCCTGGATCAGCGAGAGCACGATTACGAGGATCGCGAAGAACGCGATCACGCCAAAGCAAAAGAAGGTCACCGTCTTGTCGGTGACCCGCCCCGCAAGCCCCTCACCGTTCTCAGCCAGCGCTGCGGGCACCGCCAGCAACAGCATCGTCAGCGCCGCGAATAGCGCCGCAGCCACCTTTCGAGTGCGTGAAAGCTTTACCACGGAGCGCAATCTACCGAAAGAGCCGGGCTCTTACGACTACAGCTTGAGGAACTCTTAACCCGGCCCCATAGGATGCGCCGCCAATGTCTGAGCTAGAGGCACTGCTCCTCGGAATCGTCCAGGGGCTCACTGAGTTCCTGCCGATCTCCTCCTCGGGGCACCTGATCATCGTGCCCTGGCTGCAGGACTACACGTTCCTGCTCGAACACCCGGACTTCAACAAGACCTTCGACGTGGCTCTGCACGCCGGCACGCTGGTCGCTGCGGTCGCCTACTTCCGGCGCGAGGTCGTGCAGCTGACCCGGGGCTTTCTAGAGGCCGTACGGCGGCGCGCGATCGAGACGTCGAACCAGCGGCTCTCGGTGGCGATCGCGGTCGGCACGGTGCCGGCGGTGATCTTCGGCGGGCTGGGCTCGGGCTTCATCGACGACCACCTCGGCGAGCCCTGGATGATCGCCCTGCAGCTGATCCTCTTCGGCGCCCTGCTGCTCTACGCCGATCGCCTGCCGCAGCGCAAGTCGCTGGAGCAGTCGTCGATCAGGGACGGCTGGTACATCGGCCTCGCCCAAGTGCTGGCGCTCGCCCCCGGCACCTCGCGCTCGGGGATCACGATCACCGCCGCCCGCTACCTCGGCCTCGACCGCGACTCCGCCGCCCGCTTTTCGTTCCTGATGCTGATCCCGATCGTCGCCGGGGCGACTGTCTTCAAAGCGGCGAGCGCGATCCACGCCGGCCTGCCGGCCGGAGTCGCCGGGCCGATGATCGTCGGCACGATCGCCGCCGCGATCTCCGGCTACCTCGCGATCGCCTTCCTCCTGCGCCTGGTGCGGACGATGTCCTACGCCCCCTTCGTCTACTACCGCTACGCGGTCGGCGTCGCGATCCTCCTAGTGATCGCCACCGGCCTCCGCCCCGCAACTTTTTAGATCCCCCCAAAAAAGGAGTCGGGACTCCGAAAATGCAAACGGCCCGGGGCAGGCGGGCCGTTTGCTACGAGAGAGGAGTCTCGTGAGGACTCCATGCTGCCCGCCGCCGGGCGGCCTGCGGTGAACATTCCGATAAGGGCCGGGGTGTTTTCGTGCCCGCTTCCCGCAAATACCGCTTTTCCGCTTGTGAAAGACCTGTGAACGCAGGGATTTTTGCCGGCGCTCCGACGGCCGGTGTGAATACAATCGTGCTGCCGGTGAACTCACAGCAGACCATCAGGCTCGCGGTCATCGACGACGACAGCGGTTTCGTCACCGTGCTGGCCAAGCGCACCGAGGCCGCCGGCTGGCAGCAGCGTACGCTCGCCGGCGCGATCCCGCCCGAGGAGCTGGTGGCGATGAAGCTGAACGCGCTGCTGGTCGACCCGACGGTGCTCGGCGAAGACGCCTGGGCCTATCTCGAGCGGGTTTGCGGGATGCTCCCCGACCTCGGCGTCGTCGTCTGCAGCGGTCGCTCGACCGTGGCCCAGCGGGTTCGCGGCCTGCGCCTCGGCGTCGACGACTGGATCACCAAGCCGTGCCATCCCGAAGAGGCGATCGCCAGGCTCGAAGCCGTCTCGCGGCGCCGTCGCCGCGCCCGCCCCCAGGCCGAAGCCGGCCCCGTCGTCGCGGGCGAGCTGCAGATCCGCTCCGACCGCTTCCAGGCCTTTGTCGGTGAAGTCAGCCTCGATCTGACCCGGCGCGAGTTCGAGCTCCTGCAGCTGCTCGCCGACTCGCCCGGCCAGGTGCTCGAGCGCGAGGCGGTCTACCAGCGGGTCTGGGGATACGCGATGGCTCACGGCGACCGCTCGGTCGACGTCTTCATCCGCAAGCTGCGCCAGAAGCTGGAGAAGCTCTCGCCCGGCTGGAGCTACATCCACACCCACTTCGGGGTCGGCTACCGCTTCGACCCCGAGCCGGTCGACGGCGCGGCGCCGGCGCCGCCGCCGGCCTCCGTCGAGACCGCGCTCGACTCGGTTCCCGATGACCTCGCCGCCGCATAGCCGCCCGTTTCTCCTTTCACCACTTCTTCACATCCGCGATACAGGCGGGTAACAAGCTGCCTTTGGGCCGCTGAGAGTCTGGCCGAAGCGGTGGCAGACCGCCTTCGTCCAACGAGAAAAGGAGTCCGTGTGAGTCCGTCGAGATGGTTGGCAGTGCTGGTTTCCCTGGTCGTGCTTGCGGTGGGCGTGGCCGCATGCGGCGACAGTGGCAGCGGTGGTTCCGGAGAACTCTCCGGTCAGATCGCCGGCGCCGGCTCTAGCGCCCAGGAGGCCGCGCAGGAAGCATGGATCGCCGAATTCGCCAACGAAAACGCCGACGTGACCATTTCCTACGACCCGGTCGGCTCGGGCGGCGGCCGCGAGCAGTTCGTCGCCAGTGGCACCGCCTTCGGCGGCAGCGACGCCGCGCTCGAGGAAGAGGAAGGCGAGCTACAGGGCGCGATCGATCGCTGCAAGCCCGGTCAGCTGATCGAGATCCCCAACTACATCTCGCCGATCGCGGTCATCTACAACCTGCCGAGCGTCGAATCGCTGCAACTCGCGCCGGAAACGCTGGCGAAGATCTTCAACCAGGAAATCGACAGCTGGGACGACGATGCGATCGCCGCGGACAACCCCGGCGTCGAACTACCCGACACGCGCATCACCCCGGTCAACCGCTCCGACGAGTCGGGCACGACGGAGAACTTCGTCGACTACCTCTCGAAGGCGGCGCCGAAGACCTGGACCTATGAAGTCAGCGGTGACTGGCCGGTCAAGGGCGGCGAGGCCGCGCAGGGCACCTCGGGAGTGGTCGAGGCGGTCGGCGCCGGCGAAGGCGCGATCGGCTACGCCGACGAGAGCCAGGCCGGCGAACTCGGCGTCGCCAAGGTCAAGGTCGGCGACGAATACGTCGAACCGAGCGCGGAAGCGGCGGCGAAGATCCTCGAGGAGTCGCCCGAAGACAGTGCACTGAGCAAGAGCCCGTACATGTTCCCGTTCGAACTCGACCGCAAGACGGAGGCCTCGGGCACCTACCCGATCGTGCTCACGTCCTACCTGCTGGCATGCACGGCCTACGGCTCCGCCGGCGAAGCGGAAATCGTCAAGGCCTACCTCGAATACGTGATCAGCCCCGAGGGCCAGGAAGTGGCGGCGGAAAACGCCGGCTCGGCACCGATCTCAGAAGCGCTGCGGGAAAAGATCACGCCCGCGATCGAAGCGATCGAAGCCGGTTAGCAGGCAAGTCGCTTTGGACACGACCACCAACGCCGGTCAGTTGCTCGCCGCCGCCTCGGGCGGCGAGCGGCGTTGGGGGGACCGGATTTTCTCCAACCTGTCCGTTGCGGCAGGTGTGACGATTCTCGCCCTGCTGGCCGGCGTCGCGCTGTTCCTGCTGATCGAGGCCCTGCCTGCGGTCAGCGCAAGCGCCGAGCGCCTGCCGGGCGGCAAGACGCTGGTCGACTACATCGCGCCGCTCGCCTTCGGCACGGTGCTGGCGGCGACGATCGCGGTCGTGCTCGCGGTCCCGCTCGCGGTCGCCGTGGCGCTCTTCATCAGCCACATCGCGCCGCCCAGGATCGTGCTCGCGCTCGGCTTCATGGTCGACCTGCTGGCGGCGATCCCGAGCATCGTCTACGGCCTCTGGGGGATCTTCGTGCTCGGCCCGGCGGCGGTCGGGCCGATGGAATGGCTGGAAGCCAAGCTCGGCTTCATCCCGCTCTTCCAGGGCCCCGCTTCCGCGACCGGCCGCACGATGCTCGTCGCCGGTCTTGTGCTCACCGTGATGATCCTGCCGATCGTCTCCGCGGTCGCCCGCGAGGTCTTCGTGCAGACGCCGCGCAAACTGCAGGAAGGCGCGTTGGCGCTGGGTGCGACCCGCTGGGAGATGATCAAGATGACGGTGTTGCCGTTCGGAAAATCGTCGATCATCAGCGGCGCGATGCTCGGCCTCGGCCGCGCGCTCGGCGAGACGATGGCGGTGACGATCATCCTCTCGGTCTCCGGCGTCGTCAGCTTCAACCTGATCAGCCAGTCGAACCCCTCGACGATCGCCGCCAACATCGCCCTCGATTTCCCCGAGTCCTCGGGCCTCGCGGTCAACACGCTGATTGCCTCCGGCCTCGTGCTCTTCGCGATCACCCTCGTCACCAACCTGATCGCGCGGGCGATCATCGCCCGCCAGAACATCCAGTAGATGGCGGCGCCGCAGGAGACCCCGGCCCTCTTCGCCGCCCCCACCGGCGGCCCGCTGTGGCGCCGCCGCACGGTCAACCGGGCGATGACTGTGGTTATCGCCGGCGCCTTCGCGCTGGCGATGCTGCCGCTGCTCTCGCTGCTCTTCGAGGTGGCGAAGCGGGGCATTCCCGGGCTCAGCGTCGAATTTTTCACCGAGTCGGCGCGCGGGGCGATCGGCGGCGGCGGCGCCGCCCACGCGATCGTCGGCACGCTGGTGATCACCGGCGTCGCCGCGGCGATCTCGGTTCCGATCGGGATCATGGCCGCGATCTATCTGACCGAGTACGGCGGCAAGAGCCGCCTGCGACGGGCGCTGACCTTCTTCGTCGACGTGATGACAGGCATCCCCTCGATCGTCGCCGGGCTCTTTGCCTTCGCCCTCTTCTCGCTGATCTTCGGCCCCGGCATCCGCCTCGGTGTCATGGGCTCGGTCGCGCTCTCGGTGCTGATGATCCCGATCGTGATCCGCTCCTCCGAGGAGGTGCTGAAGATCGTCCCCAATCAGCTGCGCGAAGCCTCCGCCGCGCTGGGCACGCCGAAGTGGCGGACGATCACCAAGGTCGTGCTGCCGACCGCCTTCGCCGGCCTGATCACCGGCGTGATGATCGCTTTGGCGCGGATCATCGGCGAGACGGCGCCGCTGCTGGTCACCACCGGCGTGGTCGACTCGATCAACTCCAACCCCTTCGACGGCCGCATGCAGAACCTCGCCGTCTACGCCTACAGCGAGTACCGCACCCCCGGCGTGATGAAAGAAGCGTCCTACGACCGGGCCTGGGCGGCTGCGCTGACGTTGATCGCTATCGTGATGATCCTGAACGTCGTCGCCCGTCTCATCTACCGGCGCTTTAAAACCGAGATCCGCTAGTGGAGAGAAGGAGACGACAGGACATGCCCGGAGCGACCGACACCACGCGGGTGGAGAGAGAGGCCGGGCAGGCGCCCGTGCCGACACCGCCGCCACCATCCGAGATCGCCGAGGCGGCGCCCGCCGCGGAAGGGAGGCGCGCCAAGACGATAGAGGTGCGCAAGCTCAACCTCTTCTACGGCGACTTCCACGCGGTCGAGAACGTGACGATGACGATCGCCCCAAACAAGGTGACGGCGCTGATCGGCTCCTCGGGCTGCGGCAAGACGACCTTCCTGCGCTCGCTCAACCGCATGCATGAGCTCAACGTCGGCGCCAGCGTCGAGGGCGAGGTGACGCTCGACGGGCAGGACATCTACGCGCGTGGCGTCGACCCGGTCCAGGTCCGCCGCCTCGTCGGCATGGTCTTCCAGTCGCCCAACCCGTTCCCGACGATGTCGATCTATGACAACGTCGCCGCCGGGCTCAACCTCAACGCGACCCGGATCAAGAAGTCGTCCAAGGACGAGGTGGTCGAGCGCTCGCTGCGCGGCGCCCACCTCTGGGAGGAGGTCAAGGACCGGCTCGACAAGCCGGGCTCGAGCCTCTCCGGCGGCCAGCAGCAGCGGCTCTGCATCGCCCGCGCGATCGCGGTCGAGCCCGAGGTGCTGCTGATGGACGAGCCCTGCTCGGCGCTCGATCCGGTCGCGACGCTGGCGATCGAGGACCTGATCGGCGAGCTGAAGAGCGAGTACACGATCGCGATCGTCACCCACAACATGCAGCAGGCGGCGCGGGCAAGCGACGTCACCGCCTTCTTCAACCTCGAAGAGACCGGCAAGCCGGGGCGCCTGATCGAGGTCGGCGAGACCGAGACGATCTTCACCAGCCCGATGGAGCAGGCGACCGAGGATTACGTCAGCGGGCGGTTCGGCTGATGGCCGAGGTCGCCCGGGTCGAATACCAGGAGGAACTGGAGCGGCTCGAGGCCAGCGGCCTCGGCGGTCTCGACCTGGTCAGTTCCGCGCTCAGCCGCACCCTGGAGGCGGTCGAACAACAGGACATCGAGCTGGCCCAGCTGGTGATCGACGACGACGATCGCATCGACGGCCGCTACCTCGAGGTCCATCAGGCGCTGATCGCGCTGCTGGCGACGCAGTCTCCGGTGGCGACCGACCTACGGCTGATCTCGGCCCTGCTGCACATCCTCAAGAACGTCGAGCGGATGGGCGACCAGTGCGTGAACATCTGCAAGATGATCCCGCTGACCGGCAACGAGCCGCCGGCCGACGAGGAGATGATCAAGCTGATCCTGACGATGGGCAAGCAGGCCCGCACGCTGATCAGCCAGTCGAAGCGCGCCTTCGAGGAGCGCAACGTCGAGATGGCGCGCGACCTGGTCCGCCAGGACGACGTCGTCGACAACCTCAACCGCGAGTGCTTCGGCCTGGCGCTGGAGATCGGTGACGACCCCGACCGGCGCGAGTGGGCGATGACGATGCTGCTGGCGGCGCGGGCGATCGAGCGGATCGGCGACAACGCGGTGGATATCGGCGAGCAGGTCGCCTTCGTCGTCACCGGGCTCTTCCAGGAGTTCGAGGACGCCTCGCATCCGGAGTAGGCCGCACGGTGGGTCCCCCCTCCGAAAACCCGCATTGGGGCCAGCCTCAAGGGTTCTTTCCGGGGGTGGGCTCCAATGTTTTCTCCGGGGGGACCCACCGCGCGGCCTCGTGTGTTGACGGTTGAGATCCGAGAGGTCTGGGAGACTCTGGGGAGATTCCCGGTGCTTTGTGCGGCTATAGATATTGGGTCCAATACCACGCGGTTGCTCGTGGCCGAGCCTGTCGAGGGGCGGTTGAAGAAGGCCATGGAGCAGCGGGCCTATACGCGGATCAACAAGGCCGTCGCGGACTCGGGGGAGATTCCGGCTGAGAAGGCCGAGGAGGTCGCCGGGGTCGTCGCGACGCAGGTACGGCTGGCGCGCGAGCTGGGGGCGGAGACGATCCGCGCTGTGGCGACCGCGGCAATCCGCGAGGCCAGCAACGGCGCTGCGGTGGCGAGCGCGATCGGGGCCGAGTCCGGGGTGCCGGTCGAAATCCTCAGCGAGGAGGAGGAGGGGCGGCTCTCCTTTATCGGTGCGACAAAAACGCTCGGCCACCCGGTCGACGGCCGGATCGGCGTCGTCGATGTCGGCGGCGGCTCGACCGAGATCATCCTCGGCACCGTGCCCGGCGGTGTGCACGAGGTGCGCTCCTGGCGGATCGGCTCCGGCCTGCTCGCCGACGAGTTGATCGCCTCCGACCCGCCGTCTCCATCGGAGATCCGCAAGGTCCGCGACCGGATCGAGGATCTCTTCGCCGGAGTCGAGATCGAGCAGCCCGCACAGGCGGTCGCGGTCGGCGGCAGCGCCACCTCGCTGCGCCGCCTGGTCGGCGCCGTGCTCGAGTACGAGACCCTGGAGCGCGGCATCCGCGTGCTCTGCGGCGATCCCGCCGCCGACGTAGCCCGCCGCTTCGAGCTCGACCCCCGCCGCGTGCGCATCCTCGCCACCGGCGTGCTGCTGCTGGAGAAGCTCTCCGAGCTGCTCGGCCAGCCGCTGCAGATCGGCAAGGGCGGCCTGCGCGAGGGCGTCGTGCTCGATCTGCTCAACGGCAACGCCAACGGCTCATCGCCCGAGCGCCTCGCCGCCTAGCGCGGCCCAGCAGGCACGACAGTCACCGGATTTTCACGTTTTCTTCCCCGGCGGTTCACACGTTTTCCCTGCTCAGGGGCGAATCTGGAGGTGAACTGATCGATAGATAGAGAGGAAGGCATCGATGACTTTCCGTGTTGACATGCACTGTCACTCCACCGCCTCACAGTTCTCCCGGCTCGGCGTCCAGCGCTCGCTTGGTTTGCCCGAGTGCGCGACGCCGCCGCAGGAGGTTTACGAGCTCGCCAAGCGGCGGGGGATGGACTTCGTCACGATCACCGACCACGACACGATCGACGGCTGCCTCGAGCTCGCCGATCGGCCCGATTGCTTCGTCTCCGAGGAGCTGACCGCCCGCTTTGCCGGAGAGCCTCAGGCGGTTCACATCCTCTGTTACGGGATCACTCCCGGGGACCACGAGTGGCTGCAGGCGAATGCCGGCGACGTGGAGGCCTGCGCCGCATACCTTCACGAGCATGAGATCGCCTGCGCCCTGGCGCACCCGTTCTACAACGTCGCGGCGCCGCTGACGCGGCGCCACCGTCGCCGTCTTGCTGAGCTCTTCCCGATCTGGGAGGTGCGCAACGGCTCGCGCGCGCCGGAGCTCAACATGCCAGCCGTGATCTACGTGGACACCCACGGCAGCACCGGGATCGGCGGCTCCGACGACCATGCCGGCGTGGACATCGGCCGCACCTGGACCGCGGTGCCGGCCGCGGCCTCGCCGGAAGAGTTCCTCGCCGTGATGCGGGTCGGCGAGGCCGAGCCCGGCGGCGAGCAGGGCAGCGCCGCCAAGTGGGCGCACGCGGCGCTGGCCCTCGCCACCCGCGCGCTCGTCATCGGCGACGCCGCAGAGGACTCTGACCGTGCTGGAGCAAGGTCAAACTCCACAGTGCCGGACCCGGCGGCGGTGCTGAAGATCGCCCAGCGGGTGGTCGGCCAGGGGGCGGCGCGCGAGGGCGCGGTCGCCGCCGACATCGGCCCCGACGACGCCCGCGCCCTGCTCGATGCCTGGCTCGGCTCGATCGGGATCGAGGCGCGCGGGCGCGAGCTGATCGATCACCTGCAGTCCGAGGACTTCTCCCACGCCGACCTCTACCGCCGCGCCCGCCGCGTCCACGACCGCCGCCTGCGCGCCGCGGTCGGCGACGGCGTGGAAGCGGTCGCTCGCGGCGACGCGGGCGCCGCGATCGGCGGCCTCTTCGAGGCGTTGCTGCCGGCGATTCCCTACGCGCCGCCGACCGTCTTCCTCGGCGCCGAGAAGGCGAAGCAGGCCGGCCGCGCCGGCGAGCGGCCGCGGGTGGCGCTGATCGCCGACGGGATCGAGGCGATGCACGGTGTCACCCATACGATCGAGCAGATCCGCGAGCGCGGGGTGCCCGGCTTCGAGGTCGAGGTCGTCGGCACCGACCCGGGGGTCGATCGCCGCCTGCCCGCGGCGACCTCGCTGCACGTCCCCTTCTACGAGGGGATGACGCTGGGCGTTCCGGGGTTGCCCGATCTGGCCGAGACGCTGGCCGAGGGCCACTACGACCTGGTCCACGTCACCGCTCCGGGCCCGGCCGGGATCGCCGCGGCGTTGCTCAGCCGGATCTCCGGCACGCCGCTGGTCGGCAGCTACCACACCGAGCTCGCCGCCTACGCCGGGCTGCGCAGCGGCGACGGCGGCCTCGAGTCGGCCTCGCGGGACGCGCTCGGCGCCTTCTACCGGGCGCCCTCGCGGGTGCTATCGCCGAGCCCGGCGGCGGACCGCTCGCTCCTGGGGCTCGGCGCCGACGGCGACCGGATCGACCGCTGGGAGCGCGGCGTCGACGTCTCGCGCTTCTCGCCGCTTTGGGCGGACCGCGACGCCTATCCCGGCGAGCTAAAGGTTCTCTACGCTGGCCGCCTCTCCCGTGAGAAGGGGGTCGACCTGCTCGCCGACGCCTTTCTGAGCGCCAACAAGGTCGATCCGCGCCTGCACCTGCTGTTGGCCGGCGGCGGCCCCGAGGAGGCCGAGCTGCGCGAGCGGCTTGGTGGCCGCGCCACCTTCCTCGGCTGGCTCGAGGGCGAGGAGCTATCCCGCGCCTACGCCAGCGCCGACCTCTTCCTCTTCTGCTCGCGTACCGACACCTATGGCCAGGTTGTGCTCGAGGCGGGAGCGAGTGGGCTGCCGGTCGTCGCGGTCGGCGAGGGTGGCCCGGCGGCGCTGATCGAGAACCGCAGCACGGGCATCCTCTGCCGGCCCGACGCCGACCACATCGCCGGCGCGGTGCTGCAGCTCGCCTACTCGCCCGGCCTGCGCGGCCGCCTCGGCGAAGCGGCGATCGGCAGGGCCGCCGGCCGCTCCTGGGAGCGGGCGCTGGAGCAGCTCGCCGTCGGATGGCGGCGGGCACTCGGCGAGCCGGCCGCAGCGCCCGGGCAAGCCCCTTCCCGGGCCGCCTGAGGCGGGGAGGATCGGGGCGGTGCGCCAGTACGATTGGCCGATCGACGATCCGGCCCTCTACTTCAACCGCGAGCTCTCCTGGCTCGACTTCAACCAGCGCGTGCTCGAGCTGGCCGAAGACCCCGAGGTGCCGCTGCTGGAGCGGGTCCGCTTCTGCGCGATCTACGCCAACAACCTCGATGAGTTCTTCATGGTCCGGGTCGCCGGCCTGTTCGACCAGCTCGATGCGGGGATCGACGCGCGCGGGCCCGACGACCTCGCGCCGAGCGAGCAGATCGACGCGATCCAGGCACGGGTGCTGGAGCTCGACACCCGCCTGCACGGCTGCTTCAACGGCACGCTGCGGCCGGCCCTGGAGGAGCACGGCGTGCGGATCGTCTCGCTGGAGACGGCGAGCGAGGGCGAGCGGCGCGAAATCGACGCCCGCTTCCACGAGCAGGTCTTCCCGACGCTGACCCCGCTCGTCGTCGGGCTCGGCCGGCCCTTCCCCTACATCTCCAACCTCTCGCTCAGCCTCGGCGTGCTGCTGCGCGACCCCGACAGCGGCACCGAGATCATCGCCCGCGTCAAGGTTCCGAAGGAGCTGCTCGGCCGCTTCCTGCGGGTGGGCGAGCGCGAGGAGGTCTTCGTGCCCCTGGAGGAGGCGATCGCGGCCAACCTCGACGCGCTCTTCCCCGGTGCCGAGGTGGTCGACCACGGCTACTTCCGGGTCACCCGCGACGCCGACTTCACGATCTCCGACGAGGCCGACGACCTGCTGCAGGCGGTACAGGACGAGCTGCGCCGCCGCCGCTTCGGCGAGGTCGTGCGGCTCGAGGTCGCGGCGGGGATGAACAGGAAGCTGCGCGAGCAGCTGGTCGACGCGCTGAAGCTAGAAGAACGCGAGGTCTACGACGTCGACGGCCTGATCGACCTCGCAGACCTCGGCGATGTCGTCGACGCCGCCGGTGCTCACCCGGAGCTGCGCTTCGAGCCCTGGTCGCCGGTCACCCAGCCGCGCCTGCAGGGCGAGGAGGACGAGCCGTCCGACATGTTCGCCGCGATCCGCCAGGGCGACATCCTCGTCCACCATCCCTACGACTCCTTCGCCAGCTCGGTCGAGCGCTTCGTCGAGCAGGCGGTCGCCGACCCCGACGTGCTCGCGATCAAGCAGACGGTCTACCGGACCAGCGACAACTCGCCGCTGGTGCCGGCGTTGATCCGCGCCTCCGAACGCGGCAAGCAGGCGGTCTGCATGGTCGAGCTGAAAGCGCGCTTCGACGAGGAGGCGAACATCCACTGGGCGAAGTCGATGGAGGAGGCCGGCGTCCACGTCGTCTACGGCATCCCCGGCCTGAAGACGCACGTCAAGGCGGTTCTCGTCGCCCGCCGCGAGGGTGACCGCGTGCGCGAGTACGTCCACATCGGCACCGGCAACTACAACCCGACCACCGCCCGTCTCTACACCGACTTCGGCCTCTTCACCGCCGACCCGGAGATCGGCGCCGACGTCGCCGAGATGTTCAACTTCCTCACCGGCTACGGCCGCCCGGCCGAGTACCGCAAGGTGCTGGTCTCGCCGACGACGATGCGCGACCGCATCGTCGAGGAGATCGAGGCGACCGTCGCCGCGCACCAGGCCGGCGAAGAGGCGCGGATCGAACTGAAGATGAACGCGCTGGTCGACGCCGGCTGTATCCAGGCGCTGTACGAGGCCTCGCGGGCGGGGGTGCGGGTCGACCTCAACGTGCGTGGCGTCTGCTGCCTGCGGCCCGGCGTGCCGGGGGTCTCGGAGAACATCCGCGTGGTCTCGATCGTCGGCCGCTTCCTCGAGCACTCGCGCGTCTACGCCTTCCGCCGTGGCGGCGAGACGCGCGTGCTGACCGGCTCCGCCGACCTGATGCCGCGCAACCTCGACAGCCGCGTCGAGCTGGTCACGCCGATTGAGGACGAGGGCCTGAAGGCGGAGCTGCTCGACGTGCTCGAGCGCTGCTTCGCCGACAACGCCAATGCCTGGGAACTCGACACCGACGGGGTCTGGACCCGTCTCAGCACACCCGAGGACGAGCGCCGCAGCGTCCAGCTCGAGCTGCGCGAAAACCACTCCGCAACCACCGCGGAACACTTCGTCGCCACGTCGGGCTGACGCGTAGGATCCATCGATGGCCCGGCTCTCGCTCCTGCCCCGCGACAGCGCCTTCTTCGATCTCTTCATCGAGGCCGGGCAGAACACCCTGCGGACCGCGCGCCTGCTCGACGAGATGATGGGCAGCTGGCCCGATGACAGCGGCCTCGGCCGCGAGATCCTCAAGGCCGAGCAGGAGGGCGACCGGATCACCCACGACATCATCCAGCGGCTCAACACGACCTTCGTCACGCCGATCGACCGCGCGGACATCTACGGACTGGCGACCCAGATAGACGACATCGTCGACTACACCGAGGAGGCGGCGGACTTCCTCGGCCTCTACCAGATCGAGGCGCCGATGGCACAGGCCCAGGCGCTGACCAGGGTGCTGGTCGGGGCCTGCGAGCAGCTTGCCGCGGCGCTGGAGAACCTGCGTGGGTTCAAGGACCTGGAGCGCTACTGGATCGAGATCCACCGGCTCGAGAACGAGGGCGACCGGATCTCGCGCGACGCCGTCGCCTCGCTCTTCTCCAATGGGATCGACCCGATGGTCGTGATCCGCTGGAAGGACATGTTCGCGGTGCTCGAGAACGCAATCGACGCGACCGAGACCGCGGCCCAGACCGTCGAGGGCATCGTGATCAAGAATTCATGAGGAGCGACTGTCCGAAACCTCGCGCGCGCTTCTGGCGGCGGCGGACAGCCCCTCCTCATGTCGTTATATGAGCTCCGATCTTGTGATGGTTCTCGTTGTCGTCGCGGCGCTTGCCTTTGCATTCACCAACGGCTTCCACGACACCTTCGACCTGATCTCGACCGTTGTCTCGACTAGGGCGGTGGTCCCGCAGGCGGCGATCGCCGCGGCGGCGCTGCTCAACTTCGCCGGCGCGTTCATCGGCGTCGCGGTGGCGGCGACGATCGCCCAGGACGTGGTCGAGGTCGGCACGATCGCGCCGGTCGTCGTCTTCACCGGCCTGCTCGGGGCGATCGCCTGGAATCTGGCGACGTGGCGGCTGGGGGTGCCCTCGAGCTCCTCGCACGCCCTGATCGGCGGCCTGCTGGGCGCCTCGGTCGCCGCGGCGGGGACCGACGCGGTGATCGGCGGCGGCGTGCTGGACAAGGTGCTGATACCCGCCCTGCTGGCCCCGCTTGCCGCCTTCCTGCTCGCCCTGGCTGTGATCGCGATCGTCTACCGCATCGTCGGTCGCAGGCGTCCCGGTGCGGTGACGCGCGGCTTCCGTCGCGCCCAGTTGCTGTCCGGCAGCCTGCTGGCGCTCGGGCACGGCGCCAACGACGCGCAGAAGACCATGGGGGTGATCGCGCTGGCCCTGATCGCCAACGGCAGCCTCGACGCGGGCGCCGATCCGCCGTTCTGGGCGATCGCGACCGCGGCCGCCGCGATCGGCCTCGGCACCTACGGCGGTGGCCTGCGGGTGATGCGCGGCGCCGGGGCACGGGTCATCGAGATGGACGCGGCGCAGGGTTTCTCGGCCCAGAGCGCGGGCGCGGCGACGACCCTCGTGGCGACGTTCCTCGGCTTCCCGATCTCCTCCACGCACGCGATCAGCGGCGGCGTGATGGGGGCCGGGGCGGCGAAGCGGGTCTCGGCCGTGCGTTGGGGTGTTGCGCACAACATCGTCGTCGCCTGGCTTCTCACCCTGCCGGCCGCCGCGGTGATCGGCGCGGTTGCCTACGGCATCGCTTGGATCTTCGGCGCCGGCGCGTAACCTCTTCTCCGTGCGGGTCCTGCGAAACGTTGCGATCGTGATGCTGGCGGCCGTGGTGGTCGCGTTCGTGCCGGCGGGCGGCAACGTCGCCGACGCGATCCTGACCGCGATCACGATCGGCTTCCTGGCGGCGATCTCGTGGACGCTGTACGTGCTCAGCCGCCAGAACGAGCTGACCCTCGCGGCGCTGCGCGACAGCAGGCGGGCGATCCTCTACGGGGCGCTCGGGCTGATCGCGCTGCTGATCGCCGGCAGCGACGAGATGTTCTCGAGCGGCGGCGGCACGCTTGCCTGGATCGTCCTGCTCGGCGCGTCCGTGGCGGCGATCTGGAAAGTCTGGGTCGAGGCGAACAGCTACTGATGCGCTGAGTCGGCACAGAGTCGCCACACAAATTTTCGATTGAGCGCGCCACCCGCGCGTCGCGGCCTGGAACGGTCGCGCCGTGCCGCGCCGGATCGCCAGTAGCCGAGCAAGGGAGGACGGGACCGCGTCGGTCGAGCTGATCGCCGTGGTCCCGCTCCTGCTGCTGGTGGTTCTGGCCGCGGCGCAGATCGGCAGCGCCGGGTACGCGCTCTGGTCGGCCGGCGTCGCGGCTCGGGCGGGGGCGCGGGCGACGCTGGTCGGCGGCGACCCCGGGCCGGTCGCGCGGCGTGCCCTGCCGGCGGCGATGCGGCGCGGGGCAGAGGTTCGCGAGGGCACGGCGGTGTCGGTCCGGGTCGGTGTGCCGCGTCTGCTTCCGGGGCTGCCGACGCTGATGGTGGGTGCGAAGGCGGCGCTGGAGTCGAGCGATGGGTAGGGACGACGGTCAGTCCACAGTCGAGCTCCTGGCGGCGTTGCCGGCGTTGCTGCTGGCCGGCCTGCTCGCGCTTCAGCTGTTCGCCGTCGGCTACGCGCTGACCCTTGCCGACGGCGCCGCCGAGGCGGGGGCGCTGGCGCTGGCCACGGGCGGGCCCGCAAGGAGCGCGGCGCGCGACGCTCTGCCGGCCTGGGCCGAGGACGATGTTGAGGTGACGGTCCGGGGCGGGCGCGTCCGAGTGCGTCTGCGCCCTCCGTCGCCGCTGCCGGGGCTGGCCGACCGGCTCGCGGTCAGCTCATCCGCCGCCGCGAGGCCGAAGTGAGGGGCGCCCGGCCCGGCGAGGGCTGGACGGCGCCACGGCCCGGCGGCCCGGTCGTCCTCGTCACGCGGGTCGGCGAGGCGGTCGGGTCGAAGCCGGCCGCGGCGGCTCTTGCCTGCGCCGCCTCAGAGCCCGACCGCGCCGCGCTGCTGCTCGACCTCGCTGACGGCCGCGCCCCGCGCCCCTCGCTGATCGCGACCGCGGGCGCCCGCGCCCTGGAGGAGCGCCTCGCCGCCCACTTGCCGGATGCGCCGGTCGGCTCTCGCGGCTCGATCTGCCACCTGAAGCTCCCGGCCGACGAGGCCGGGATCGAGCGGATTGCCGCGGCGCTGCCCCTGGTCCGCGAGTCGGCGGGCATCGTCCACCTGCCTCCCAGCCTTCTCCGCCCGGTCCTCGACGAGCCGCACATCCGGCCGGCAGCGGCGTTGCTTCGCGCCGATCTGACCAAGGACCGTGCGCTCGCGGCGCTTGCGACCCGCGACCTGATGGCACAAGGCCTCCGCGTCGCCGTCTTCAAGCGCGCACCGGATTGGCTCAGTGTCCAGGCAAGCCTCCTCGGCCTGCCACTGCGATTTCGCCAAGCGCTCCCGGCTCGCCTGTTGGACCGGCTCCTGGGAGTGAGCACTTGACGCGCAGAGAGGACGGGCAGGCGCTGCTGCTGGCGCTCGGGGCTTCGCTGGCGCTTGTCGTCGCGGCGCTGGCGCTGGTGGCGATCGCCGGGGCGGTGACCGGCAAAGGTCGGGCACAGCGGGCAGCGGACCTGGCGGCGATTTCGGCGGGGCGTTCGATGCGCGACGACCTGCCGCGGCTGCTGGCGCCGCCGATGCTGGCGAACGGGGTGCCGAACCCGGTTCACATCGCGAAGGCGGTCTACCTGGCGCGGGCGCGGGCCGCGGCACTCGACGTCGCGGAGGGGAACGACGTGTCGCGGGCGCGGCTGCAGGTGTCATTCCCCGACCGCGTCTCCTTCGCGCCGGTGCGGGCCAAGGCGGTCGTCTGGGGCGACGTCGAAGCGCACCGGGTCGAGGCCTCGGCCGTCGCGGAAGCGGCCGCGCCGACCGCGGGGCCCGCTGGCGGGTCGAGCCCGTCGATGGCGAGCGGCGGCGGCTACAGCGGCCCGCTCGTCTACCGCACCGGGAAGCCGATGCGCCCGGATGTCGGCGCCGCCTTCGACCGCATGGCAGCTGCGGCGTCGGGCGCGGGCATCTCCCTGACCGTCAACTCCGGCTTCCGCTCCGACGCCGAACAGGCGGCGCTGTTCGCCGCCCATCCGGACCCGACCTGGGTGGCGCCGCCCGGCAAGTCGCTGCACCGCTGCGCGACCGAGCTCGATCTCGGCCCGGAGACCGCCTACGGCTGGCTGGCGGCCAACGCCTCGCGCTTCGGCTTCGTCCAGCGCTATTCCTGGGAGGCCTGGCACTACGGGTTCGCCGCCGGCCCCGAGCCGTGCTCGGCTGCGGGCAATGCGGTCGGCGCGCCCGGGGCAGGGGGAGACGGCGCCCTCGCCGGCACCGAGCTGCCCTCATTCGTCCCCGAGCGCTTCCGGGCGCCCTTGTCCCGCGCCGCGCTGCGCTGGAACGTCTCCGCCGCCCTGCTCTCCGCGCAGCTGCTGGCCGAGTCGAACTTCGACCCCTACGCGGGCTCGCCGGCCGGGGCGCAGGGCATCGCCCAGTTCATGCCTGCCACGGCGGCGAGCTACGGCCTGCGCGACCCCTACGACCCTGAAGAAGCGATCGACGCCCAGGCCCATCTGATGTCGGACCTGCTGCGTGAGTTCGGCGATCCGGCCCTCGCCCTCGCCGCGTACAACGCCGGCCCCGGCGCGGTCGAACCGTGCAACTGCATCCCCGACTACCCCGAGACCCAGGCCTACGTGAGCCGCATCCTCGCCCTGCTCGGCGGCGCCGGCGCCCTCGCCGTCCCCGTCTTCGAAGTCAGGCTGGTGGACTGATCTGAGCGGGGCGCGCCTCGGCCGCGCCCGGTCGCCTGGGCTGGCCCTCGACGCCGATCCGGCCACTCTTGACAAGATTGCGTCGACCTGGTTAGGTAGATGACTAAGTCGAATGACTAACACGGCTGAACATGTCGATCGTGCCGTTCCCGAGAGGTCGAGACGCGAGGCCAACGTCGATGCCTTCCTCGATGCGGCCGAGAGGCTGCTGGTAAGCGTCGGCGCCGCCGGCATCTCGACCCGACAGCTGGCCCAGGAGGCAGGGCAGAACCACGGCCTCGTCCACTACTACTTCGGCTCGGTCGATGAGCTCCTGGTGCAGGCTCTGGAGCGGTTCACCGACCGGGTGCTCGCGCGCCAGCGGGCGATGTACGAAACAGACGCTCCGTTCATCGAGAAGTGGCGCACCGCGATGAGCTACATCGAGGAGGACCTGGCGGCGGGCTACCCGAAGGTGCTCGCCGAGCTGGAGGCGCTCGCCTGGAACAAGGCGGAGTTGCGGGAGCGGCTGCGCCGCGTCAACGACGAGTGGCACTCGCTGCTTCGCGAGGCCCTCGCCGACGCGCTGGAGGAGTACGGCCTGAGCGACAGCCGCTTCTCGGCGGAGGCGCTGGCGGCGCTGGTCGCGCAGTTCAACAAAGGCCTGCTGAACGAGCGCCTCCTCGGCTTCGACCGCGGTCACGCCGAGCTCTTGGCCGCGATCGACCTCTGGCTGGAATCGTTGGAGGAGGCAAAGGGATGAGGGCCGGCGAGGTGCTGTCGCCGCCGGCCGAGCCACCCGCCGCGCGCGGTGAGCAGAGCCGCGCCCGTCTCCCCAGCGAGGAGGGCTTCGCCGAGCGCGACGGGCAGCGCCTCTTCTACGAGGTCTACGGCGAGGGGGAGGAGACGGTCTTCCTGCTCCCGACCTGGTCGATCGTCCACTCCCGCCACTGGAAGATGCAGGTTCCGTACCTCGCCCGCCACTTCCGGGTGCTGACGATGGACGGGCTCGGTAACGGGCGCTCGGATCGGTGCCGCGACCCGCTGCGCTATGACGTCGCGGAGTCTGCCCGCGACTGCCTCGCGGTGATGGACGCGAGCGGCACCGAGCGGGCGGTGACCGTGAGCCTCTCCACCGGGGCGCAGTTCCAGCTTGAGATGGCGCGGCTGGCGCCCGGGCGGGTGCTCGGCACCGCTTTCCTCGGACCCGCGTTCCCGTACACGCCCTCCCACCTGAAGCTGCTGTTCGACTCCCGACTTCGCTCTCGTTTCGATCTTCTGCCGCCGATGCCCGCCTACCGCTGGTGGGGGCGGGTTCACCCCGAGCACTGGCGCCGGGACTACCCGGAGTTCGCCGAGTGGTTCGTCTCGCGGTGCTTCAGCGAGCCGCACTCCTCGAAGGGCATCGAGGACTGCCTCGGCTGGGCGCTCGAGACCGATCCCGAGACGCTGATCGCCACGGTGACGGGGCGCACCATCAACGACAGGGCGACCCTGCGCGATTTGGCACGGGGGCTCGAAGGCCCCGTCCTGGTCGTCTCGGGAAGCCGGGACAAGATCACGCCGCCGCGCGACGCGCGGGCGCTGGCCCGCCTCGCCGGCGGGCAGCTGCGCGTCCTCGAGGGCAGCGGCCACCTCCCGCATGCCCGCAAACCGGTCCAGGTGAACCTCGACCTGCGCGACCTCGCCGAGCGGGCCTTCGGGCGGCCACGGGCCCCGCGCGACCCCACGGTCCACCGCCCCGACGGCCGCCCGCGCGCGCTCTACGTCTCCTCACCGATCGGCCTCGGCCACGCCCAACGCGATGTGGCGATCGCTCGCGAGCTGCGTCGCCTGCACCCGGACCTCGAGGTCGACTGGCTCGCCCAGGACCCGGTCACCAGGGTGCTGGAGGCCGAGGGCGAGTCGATCCACCCCGCCAGCGCCCACCTGGCGAGCGAGTCGCGCCACTTTGAGTCGGAGTCGGCCGAGCACGACCTGAACTGCTTTCACGCCCTGCGGAGCATGGACGAGATCCTCGCCGCCAATTTCATGCTCTTCCACGACGTCGTGCGCGATGAGCGCTACGACCTGTGGATCGGAGACGAGGCGTGGGAGCTCGACTACTTCCTGCACGAGAACCCGGGCGAGAAGCGCGCCCCCTTCGCCTGGATGACCGATTTCGTCGGCCACCTGCCGGTCGACCAGCACGACCCGCGCGAAGGCCTGCTCACCGCCGACTACAACGCCGACATGTTGGGCCAGGTCGCCCGGCACCCGGGCGTGCGCGACCGGGCGCTCTTCGTCGGCAATCCCGAGGACATCGTCCCCGCCCGGCTCGGACCCGAGCTGCCGATGATCCGCGAGTGGACCGAGGCCAACTTCGACTTCACCGGCTACGTGACCGGATTCGACCCCGACGAGCTCGGCGACCGCGACACTCTGCGGGCGGAGCTGGGCTACGGGGAGGACGAGCGCGTCTGCATCGTCACCGTCGGCGGGTCGGGGGTCGGCGTCGACCTCCTGCGCCGGGTGATCGCGTCCTTCCCGCAGGCCAGGGAGCGGGTACCGGAGCTGCGCATGGTCGTCGTGGCGGGGCCGCGCATAGACCCGGGGTCGCTGCCCACCCAGGCCGGGCTCGAAATCGTTCCCTACGTGCACCACCTCTACCGGCACCTCGCCGCCTGCGACCTTGCCGTCGTTCAGGGCGGGCTGACGACCGCCATGGAGCTGACCGCGCACCGGCGTCCCTTTCTCTACTTCCCGCTGCGCCACCACTTCGAGCAGAACTTCCACGTGCGCCATCGCCTGGACCGCTACGGCGCCGGCCGCCGCATGGACTTCGACGACTCGCCGCCGGAGCGGATCGCGAGTGCGATCGCCGAGGAGATTGTCCGCGAGGTCGACTACCTGCCGGTGGAGCGCGACGGGGCGGCGAGGGCGGCCGAGCGATTGGCGGAGATGCTGTGACCGTGACGCCCGCCCGCATGAGGCCTCGAGTCAATCAAGCGACCACCGAAGGGGAAGCGATGAGCACCAACCCGATCGACGAGACCAAGCTCGAAGCCTTCATGGGCCAGGCGCTGGCAGACCTGAGCGCGCAGATGAGCGCGCCGCTGGCGATGATCGGCGAGCGGCTCGGCCTCTACAAGGCGATGGCGGGCGGCGGCCCGCTGAGCTCGCGGGTAGTGGCGGAACGCGCCGGGGCGAACGAGCGCTACGTCCGTGAGTGGCTGCGCAACCAGGCCACGAGGCGTCGATCGAGCGGGCGCGCGAGGTCGTCGCGGAAGCGGGTGCCGCCGAGCGGGTCGACTTCCGGGTCGCCACGGCGAAGGACTACCCCGGTGACGATTACGACCTCGTCTGCGTATTCGACTCCCTGCACGATATGGGCGATCCGGCGGGCGCGGCCGCGCACGTGCGCCAGACCCTCGCCGCCGACGGCGCCTGGATGATCGTCGAGCCGTATGCCGGCGACCGCGTCGAGGAAAACCTCAACCCGGTCGGCCGGCTCTACTACGCGGCTTCGACGACGATCTGCACGCCGGCGTCGCTGAGCCAGGAGGTGGGGCTCGCGCTGGGAGCGCAGGCCGGCCAGGAGCGGTTGACCGAGGTGCTCGGAGAGGGCGGTTTCACCCGGGTGCGCCGCGCCGCCGAGACGCCCACCAACCTCGTCCTCGAAGCTCGGCCGTAGCGACCGAGGCAGGGACCAAAAGCATTTCGGGCGCGCGGTCGCACCCCGCCTCGCTCGAGCGGGCGACTGTCAGGGCGGATGCTAGGAGTGCTGCCCTGCCGTGAGGGCGGCGGACTCAGGGGAGGCCAGGCGACCAACTCGCACGCCAAATCGCTCGCCAAGCGTGTCAAGGGCTTCGCGGTAGTGCGAGGAGTCAGAGCGTTGCGTGGCGAGCAACGCCATGGCTCCAGCCATCCGCCGATGCTTCGGGTACCAGCGGTCGAAGTCGAGGCCGCAGTCCATCATGACCTTGGGTGGCAAGGTGCGGGCGATGCGGCCGAGGTTGTACTGCGACAGCGTGATCGAGGCCCAGATGATCGCGGACCGCGATTTCGTGCCGAGATCCTCGACATCGAGCTCATAGAGGCGTGCGGCGCCGACCTTGCCCCGGAACATGAGGTGCGTCAGGAAGTACCCCGCGAACGAGGTGAAGGGCCCCGTCACGCTCGACCGCAACTGGATCGACAGCACATTGCCCGTGTCGGAGACGAAGGGCTCATAGGGATGCCCGGGCTGGGCCAGATACCCGGTGCAGTTCACGATCCAACTGTCGGCCGGGACCGCCAGCGATCGGCCGTCGCGGAAGACGAGCACAGGCCCGCCGGTCGCGTCGACCACGTCGCTGAGGTGCCCGGGCTCGATCCGGCGCAGGGCCCCTCGCACGCTCGCGCACTCGGTGCCGGACAAGTAGGCGCTGAAGAAGCTGGTCGACTCACCCGACGGACTGATGCCGTAGCTGTCGAGGAACCAGGCCGCGACCTCGTGCTCATTGGTGCCGTCATAGCGGAGGGCGGCCTCGCGAAGCATCGCATTGAGTCGAGTACCGCCGTACCAGCGCCGCTTGCCGGTCGGGAAAAACGTCTCGCGACGGCTGAACATCGTGCCCGAGCCGGCCACCATGTCGAGCTCGCGCCCGGGGCACTCCTGCCGGAGCATCAGCGCGACATCCATCGCCGTCTTACCGCTGCCGACGATCCAGATCGGGCCACGGTCCTCGGGGTGGTTCGCGATCACGGCCGGCAATGCCTCGGGCGTGGTTGAGCGTATGGCGGCGCTCGAGATCGGCAGCGGCGAGCTGGGCACCACGTTGTTGCCGTACGCCTTGATCAACCGCCTGGTCGTCAGCGTTTCGGTTCGTCCATCCGGGCCACGGAGGGTCACCGCCACGGCGCCGTCCGTCTCGGCATGCCCGACGTACTCCCAGCCGAAGCGCGGCTCGAGATCCACCTTCGCGCCCGCCACCTCGGCGCAGTGGCCCAGGTGGTCGAGAACCTCCTCGCGGGTCGCCAGATGGCTCGGGGGCTCGTCGAGCTGCCACGCGATCTTGCCCGCGGTGAAGATCGGGTACGGCTGGTGCAGCCGGACGAAATCGTAGGTGTCCACCCACATCCCGCCCGCACGGTGCCGGCTGTCGACCAGGACGACCCGGTCACGCGCCGAGAGATAGTCGCTCGCGACGGCCAGCGCATTGAGTCCGGCGATTCCTGCGCCGACGATGATCAGCTCTCGGCGTTCTGCCACGTTGGCGGCCACGCTTCTCCCGTGTCGTACTGGCCGACTGCGGTGCTACCTTAGCATAAGAAACAGAAGTAACTTCATATCTTTTAGGAGGAAAAAGTGGCAGAGCGCTCCTACAACCAATACTGCGGCCTTGCCGGTGCGCTCGACCTGCTCGGTGAGCGCTGGACTCTGTTGATCGTTCGCGAGCTCATGTCCGGACCGAAGCGCTATACCGACCTTGCCGATCGTCTGCCAGGGATCGGCACCAGCCTGCTGGCTGAACGGCTGGCGAAGCTCGAGCGCAGCGCCGTCATCGAGCGGCGCCTGCTCCCCCCGCCGGCGGCGTCGACGGTCTACGAGCTCGCGCCCGCCGGCCACGAGCTCGGTGCGGCCTTGGCCCCGTTGATCGCATGGGGGCTGCGCCACGCGGTTCCGGAGACTCCGGGCGACCGCCAGGTGTCGGCGACCTGGTCCGCACTGCCCTTCACCCATCCCGTCAACCCGGAGATGGTCGCGGGCATCGAGGCGACCTACGAGATCCGTATCGGGAAGACCTCCGCGCTGCTTCGCTTCCACAATGGACACGCCGCGGTGCTTCCCGAGGGATCGGCGACACCAGACGTCGTGATCTCCATGGACGCAGCGACGATGGCTGCCGTCGGCGCCGGGCGTCGAACGATCGGCGAGGCCTCGGACGACGGCTCGATCACCATCGACGGTGACCTGAGTGCCGCCACCGCACTCACCGCCGCCTTCGAGAGCGGGGCGCTCGCCGACGGGGCCTGACGGCGCGGTCGGGCCTCTGCTCTCGCTCCGCCGGCAGTGCTCTCATACACCTAAGGGTGTACGATAGTGTTGTGACTCGGACCAACATCGAGATCGACGACAACCTGATCGGGCGTGCGATGCGTGTCTATCGGCTGCGCAGCAAGCGCGAGGCGGTCGACTTCGCGCTGCGTAAGCTCGTCGGCGAGCCGATGAATCGCGAGGAGATGCTTGCCTGCGAGGGTCGCGGCTGGGGTGGCGATCTCGACGAGATCCGCTCGCCGCAGGAGATTCCGGAGCTGTGACGCTGGTCGACAGCTCGGCCTGGATCGAGTTCCTGCGGGCGACCGGCAGCCGCATCCACCAGCGCCTGCATTCGGCCCTCGCGGCGGGCGAGCCCCTGTCCTGCGCCGACGTGGTCTTGATGGAGGTGCTTGCCGGCGCCCGCGACCGGGCCGATCGCGAGAACCTGCGCCGGATGCTCTTCGGCGTCGAGTTCCTCGCGGTCGACGGGCCCGCGGACTACGAGCAGGCGGCCGAGCTGTACCGGCTCTGCCGCGCCGGCGGCGATACCCCCCGCCAGCTGACCGACTGCCTGATCGCCGCGGTCGCGATCCGCAACGAGGCCGAGCTGCTCTGCCAAGACGCGGACTTCCTCGCGCTCGCACGGCACACGCCGCTGCGTCTCGCCTAGACTCCGCCGCGATGGCAACCGTCGAGGTAAACGGCGTCGAGGGGATGCAGAGCCTGCTCGGTCAGGAGATCGGGCCGAGCGAGTGGCGCACGGTCACGCAGGCCGACATCGACACGTTCGCCGAGCTCTCCGGCGACGACCAGTGGATCCACGTCGACGTCGAGAAAGCGAAGAGCGAGAGCCCCTTCGGCACGACGATCGCCCACGGCAACCTAACGCTCTCGCTGGTCGACGGCTTCCGCAAGGAGCTGATCTCCTCGACCGGCTTCGCGCTCGGCGTCAACTACGGCTGGAACAAGATCCGCTTCCCGGCGCCGGTGCCGGTCGACTCCAAGGTCCGCGCCAGGGCCGAGGTCGCTTCGCTCGAGGAGAAGGGCGGCGGCTGGTACGAGGTCGTCACCCGCTTCACGCTCGAGGTCGAGGGCAACGAGAAGCCCTGCTTCGTCGGTGACAGCGTCACCCGCGTGATGGCGCCCGCCGGGTAGCGGGCGCCGGCTCCACGCTCTATTCGACGGTCAGGGTGCCTTCCATGCCGGCTTCGCGGTGGCCGGGGACGGTGCAGTAGAAGGTGTATTCGCCCGCTTTCAGCTTGACCTGTTCGGAGGTTTCGCCCTCCTCGATCAGCTCGGTCTTGCCGACCATTTCGCCGCTTTCGTCTTCGATCGCGACGTCGTGGGTGAGGGCCTGCGGGTTGGTGAAGTCGATCGTCACGTTGCCGGCTTCGGCGGTCGCCGAGTCGGTTGTGTAGGCGAGTGCGCCGTTCGGGTCGGCTTCGATGTCGACGGTCGAGCCGCCGCCCTCATTGCCGCCGCCGGCTTCGGCTGCGGCGCCGCTGTTGGCGTCGGTGGTCGTGGTCGTCGTGCCCGAGCTGTCGCCACCGCAGGCGACGAGGGCGAACGCGGCGAGTGCGAGGACTAGCGGTGCGGCTAGTTTCTTCATCGAAACCGGATCCTTTCCTGGGGAACGCTCAGGGAGACTGTAACCAGTTACGCGGGCGGCGGAGCCTCGGCTCAGCGACCCTTGAACTCCGGCGTCTTGCCGCTGAAAAACGCGATCGCGCCTTCGCGCAGGTCCTCGGTCGCCATGCTGTCGGCGATTCCGTGGCGCTCCAGCTGCAGATGCTCGGTGATGCTGTTCTCGATGCTGACGCCGCAGAGCCGTTTCGCCGTCTTCACGTAGTGCGGCGCCATCTTCGCCAGCTTCTCGGCCTTGGCGCGGGCCGCGTCCGACAATTCCTCCGGGGCCACGACCTCGGAGACGAGGCCCTCCTCGAGCGCCTCGGCAGCGGTCATGTTGGGATCCTCGAGCAGGATCTCAAGCGCCCGGCTCGGCCCGACCACACGCGGCAGGAAGTAGGTCATGCCGCCGTCGGGCGAGGCGCCGATCCGGCCGTAGGCGCAGGCGAGGAAGGTCTTCTCGGAGGCGATCCGCAGGTCGCAGGCGAGCGCCAGCGAGAAGCCGGCCCCGGCCGCCGGGCCGTTGAGCGCGGCTATCACCGGATAGGGGATGCGGCGCAGGTCGACGATCGCCGTGTGCAGCGCCTCGGCGCCGCGGCGCACGTTGGCGGGCAGGTCGATCGAGTCGTCTTCGACTCCCATCTTGAACCAGTTGACGTCGCCGCCCGAGCAGAAGGCGGCCCCGGCGCCGGTGACGATCAGCGCCCGTAGCGGCGCCTGGTCGGCGAGCCAGGCGAAGGCGGTGCCGAGCTCGGCGATCATCTCCGGGCTCATCGCGTTGAAGGCGTCGGGCCGATCGAGGGTCAGCGTGCCGATCTCCCCGTCGACCTCGATCCGCAGCGTGTTCAGCTCAGGCGGGCTCATGCGGCCCGCAGCCTACCCTTATCGGGTGGACGGCAGGATCAAAGAGCTACCCGACGCCCCCGGCGTCTACCTCTTCTACGGGCGCGACGACGAGCTGCTCTATGTCGGCAAGGCGCTCTCGATCCGCAAGCGCGTCGCCTCCCACTTCTCCGGCGGCGAGCCGCGCCTGACCTCGCGGGTCGGCCGGATCGACTTCGTCGTCACCTCGACCGAGGCCGAGGCGCTGCTGACCGAGCAGAGCTTCATCAAGCGCCACCGGCCGCGCTTCAACATCCGTCTGCGCGACGACAAGTCCTACCCCTACGTCTGCGTCAGCCTCGACGAGGATTACCCGCGCGTCTACTTCACCCGCGAGAAGCACCGCGCCGGCCGCGCCTACTTTGGCCCCTTCTCGAGCGCCAAGCGCCTGCGCGAGACGCTCGACCTACTCGGCAAGCTGTTCCAGTTCCGCACCTGCGAGGGGGCCGAGCCGGGCCGCCGCTCCGGCAGCCCCTGCCTCGACTACTACATCAAGCGCTGTGGGGCGCCCTGCGTCGGCTACATCGGCAAGGAGGAGTACCGGCGCAACATCGACGCGATCGTCGACTTCCTCTCCGGCCGCTACCGCCGGGTCGAGGCTGACGAGCAGGCGAAGATGGAGGAGGCGGCGGCCGCGCGCGAGTTCGAGCGCGCCGCGGTCCACCGCGACCGGTTGAAGGCGATCCGGTCGCTGTTCGAGCGCCAGCGCGTCGCCGGCGGCTCGGTCGGCACCGCCGACCTGATCGGCGTCGCGGCCGAGGGCGCCGACGCCAACGCCCAGGTCTTCCAGGTGCGCGACGGGATCCTCGCCCAGCGGCAGAGCTTCTACCTCGACAACCAGGCCGAACGGGACCCGGCCGAGGTCGCCGAGGAGTTCATCGGCCAGTACTACTCGGCCTCGCCGGCGATGCCGCGCACGATCGTCGTCGGCCCTGACCTGCGCGAGCGGGCCGCGCTGTTGGCGGCGGCGCTGGGCGAGCGACGCGGCTCGCCGGTCGAGGTGCGGGTCGCCGAGCGCGGCGACAAGCGCCGCCTGCGCGAACTGGCCGAGCGCAACGCCCGCCTCGCCCTCGACCAGGACCGGCTTCGGCGCGAGCACCGCCGCCAGCGCCGGGTCGACTCGCTCGCCGACCTGCGCGAGGCGCTGGGAATGGAAGATCTGCCGATCCGGATCGAGGGCTTCGACATCTCCAACCTGGGCGGCGAGCACACCGTCGCCTCGATGGTCGTGTTCGAGGGGGGCGCGACGAAGAAGGCCGACTACCGCCGCTTCAACATCGAATTCCGCCCGCGTGCTCTGCTTCCGGACACGGCCAAAGAGTCAGATATGGATGGCCGTGTCCTCCCGCGTCCGCCGCGGGCGGGCGACGACCGACCCAAGCAGGATGATTTTGCCGCCATGCAGGAGGTGCTCGAACGTCGTGTCAGCCGCCAGCTCGACCAGGTCGACCTCTCCCCGCACGATGGCAAGCGCGACGAGAGCTTCGCGGCGCTGCCCTCGCTCGTTGTGATCGACGGCGGCAAGGGCCAGCTCGGCGCGGCGATGGCGGCGCTCGGCCCCTTCGTCGAGCGCGGCGCCACGGTCGTCTCGCTGGCCAAGCGCGAGGAGGAGGTCTTCGTCCCGGGGCGGTCGCAGCCGATCGAGCTGCCCGCCGACTCGGAGGCCTCGAAGCTGCTGCAGCGGGTGCGCGACGAGGCCCACCGCTTCGCGATCGAGCATCACCGCGGCCGCCGCGACGGGGCGATGACCGCTTCCGTGCTCGACGACCTGAAGGGCGTCGGCCCGGCCCGCAAGCGCGCTTTCCTCCGGCACTTCGGCACGCCGGAGCGCTTCCTCGCCGCGAGCCGCGAGGAGCTCGAGTCGGTCCCCGGCGTGCCCGGCAAGCTGGCGCGGGAGATCCACGAGCAGCTGCACAGGACGGGGTAGGCGTGAGCGCCGAGGTCGACCTGGTGCTGATCACCGGCCACTCCGGCGCCGGCAAGTCGGAGGCGATCGCCGCCTTCGAGGACGGCGGCTACTTCTGCGTCGACAACCTGCCGCCGCGGATGATCGGCGGCCTCGGCGAGCTCTTCCGCCACGAGGGCAGCGGCGTCGAACGCGCGGCGGTGGTCTCCGACGTGCGCGGCGGCGAGTACTTCGAGGACCTCAACCAGGTGCTCGAGGAACTCGGCAGCGACGGGCTGAAGCCGAAACTGCTCTTCCTCGAGGCGGACGAGGAGGCGCTGCTGCACCGTTACAAGGAGACCCGCCGGCGCCACCCGATGGCGCCGGAGGGCAGGATCGTCGACGGGATCCGCGCCGAGCGCGAGCTGCTGGCGCCGCTGCGCGCCCGCGCCGACGTGGTGATGGACACCAGCGAGTTGACCGGCGGCCAGCTGCGGCGGCGGATCGCCGAGGAGATGCTCGGCGGCGAGGACGGCGGCAAGCTGGCGCTGACCCTGCTCACCTTTGGCTTCAAGAACGGCCCGCCGCGCGATGCCGACCTGACCCTCGACGTGCGCTTCCTGCCAAACCCGCACTACGTCGACGAGCTGCGGCCGCTGACCGGGCTCGAGGAGGAGGTGCGCGCCTATGTCGAGTCGGGGACCCAGGCGGGTGAGTTCTACGGCCGCCTGCTGCCGCTGCTCGAGTTCCTCGTCCCCGCCTACGTCGCCGAGGGCAAGAGCCACCTGACGATCGCGATCGGCTGCACCGGCGGCAGGCACCGCTCGGTCACCGTTGCCGACCGCATCCGCCGCTCGCTCGACGGCCGCGAGGGCGTGGTGGTCAAAATGAAGCACCGCGACCTCTGATGGCCCCAGCCATAGAATCGGCGGGTGATCGATCCCGTCATCTCCATTCGCGGCCTGCGCAAGAGCTACGGCGAGGTCGAGGCGGTGCGGGGCGTCGATCTCGACGTCCGCCGCGGTGAGGTCTTTGCCTTCCTCGGGCCCAACGGCGCCGGCAAGACGACCACGGTCGAGATCCTCGAGGGCTACCGCAAGCGCGATGACGGCGAGCTCAGAGTGCTCGGCGAGGACCCCGAGCACGCCGGGCGCGGGTGGCGCGAGCGGATCGGGATCGTGCTGCAGAGCGGCCACCTCGAGCCCTACCTGACTGTCGCCGAGTCGCTGGCGCTGTACGCGGGCTACTACCGCGCGCCGCGGCCGGTCGAGGAGGTTATTGAGGCGATCGGGCTGGCGGACAGGGCCGGCGAGCGCGCCGGTCGGCTATCCGGCGGCCAGCGGCGCCGGCTCGACGTCGGCATGGCGCTGGTCGGCGACCCCGATCTACTCTTCCTCGACGAGCCGACGACCGGCTTCGACCCCGAGGCGCGGCGCGGCGCATGGGAGGTGATCGCCGGCCTGCGCGAGCTCGGCAAGACGGTCTTCCTCACCACCCACTACATGGACGAGGCGCAGCGCCTCGCCGACCGCGTCGCGATCATCGCCGGCGGTGAGATCGTCGCCCGCGGCACCCCCGAGGACCTCGGCGACCGCGAGAGCCGCCCGGTGCGGATCAGCTACCGCGAGGACGGCCGCGAGGTCGCGCTGGAGACGGCGACCCCGGTGCGGACGCTGAACGAGCTGACCGGCCGAGCGCTGGCCGAGGGTCGCGAGCTCGAGGGGCTCGAGGTCAGCCGGCCCAGCCTCGAGGACGTCTACCTGGAACTGACCAGATCGCGATGAGCGCGGAGCGCGATTCCTTGTGATGAGCCTGGTCCTGCACCAACTCCGCTACGACCAGAAGGTCTTCTGGCGCAACCCGGCGGCGGTCTTCTTCACCGTGCTCTTCCCGATCGTGCTGCTGCTGATATTCGCCACCGTCTTCGGCGACCAGACGATCGACATCGCCGGCGGGATCGAGATCACGACCTACTACGTGCCGGCGATCATCACCCTCGCGGTGGTCTCGGCGACGATGCAGACGCTGGCGATGTCGCTGGTCATCGCCCGCGAGGAAAGTCGCCTCAAGCGCGGCCGCGGCACGCCGATGCCGGCCTGGGTCTTCATCGCCGGTCGGGTAGGCAACTCGATCGTCGTCGCTGCGTTGATGCTGGCCCTGGTCGCGCTGCTGGGCAAGCTGCTCTATGGCGTGCCGATCCCGTGGGCGCGGGCGCCGGAGCTGCTCGTCGTGCTGATCGTCGGCGCCGCCTCCTTCTGCTGTCTCGGCATCGCGCTGACCGCGGCCGATTCCCACTCAGGACGCTGCGGCGCCGATCGCCAACGTGATCCTGCTGCCGCTCTACTTCCTCTCCGGCGTCTTCATCCCCGACGACGAGCTGCCCTCCGGCGTGATCGACTTCGCCAACTACTTCCCGATCCGGCCCTTCTTCCAGTCCTTCTTCGACGCCTACGTGCCCGGCAGTGGAGCCTCCATCGCCTGGGACCATCTCGCCGTCGTCGCGATCTGGGGCGTCGCCGGCCTGCTGCTGGCGATCCGCTTCTTCCGCTGGACTCCGCACGGGGAGTGAGGAGCCGACCGGGGGCCGATCGCACGTATAGCCTCCCGATCCCGATGTTGCATCACGTTCTCTTAGAGGTCTCCGACCTCGAGCGGAGCGCGTCCTTCTACGACGCGCTGCTCGCGCCGCTCGGTTGGCGGCGTCACTTCGAGCGGGACGAGACGATCGGCTGGGGCATCGCCAAGCCGGTGTTCTTCATCTCCGCCCACCACTCGCCCAAGCCCGGCTTTGGCCTGCTCAGCTTCTCGGGGCTGGGCATCGTCGCGGTCAAGGCGGCCTGGGAACAGGGCACGGCGGCGGGGGGCAGGGGCGTCGGCGAGCCGGGCGAGCGCAGCTCGTACGGCTCGGGCTCCTACTCAGCGTTCCTGCAGGACCCGGACGGGTACGAAATCGAGGTCACGGTCGGCAGCGACTAGCCTCGGGCAATCAGGCACAAACACCAGGAGGAATGACTTCATGGCTGTAAAGGTCGGCATCAACGGCTTCGGCCGCATCGGGCGCAATCTCTTCCGCGCCGCCCACGCGGCGGGTGCGGACCTCGAGTTCGTCGCCGTAAACGACATCACCGACACCGGCACGCTCGCCCACCTGCTCAAGTACGACTCGATCCTCGGGCGCTTCCCCGGCGAGGTCACGGCGGGCGAGGGCTCGCTGAGGGTCGACGGCAAGGAGCTCAAGGTGCTCTCCGAGCGCGACCCGGCGGCACTGCCATGGGGTGAGCTCGGCGCCGACGTGGTAATCGAGTCGACCGGCCTGTTCACCGCCCGCGCCGACGCCGGCAAGCACCTCGAGGCAGGCGCCAAGAAGGTGATCATCTCGGCCCCGGCCAAGGAGCCCGACATCACGGTCGCGCTCGGGGTCAACTTCGAGAGCGACTACGACCCGGCCAGCCACGACATCATCTCCAACGCCTCCTGCACGACCAACTGCCTGGCGCCGGTCGCGAAGGTGCTGCACGAGGCGTTCGGTATCGAGCTGGGGCTGATGACGACCATTCACGCCTACACCGCCGACCAGCGCCTGCAGGACATGCCGCACAAGGATCTGCGCCGGGCGCGCGCTGCGGCGCTCAACCTGATCCCGACGACGACCGGAGCCGCCAAGGCCGTCGGCCTCGTCCTGCCGGAGCTGAACGGCAGGCTCAACGGGTTCGCGATGCGGGCGCCGGTCGCGACCGGCTCGGTCGTCGACCTCGTCTTCACCCCCTCGCAGCCGACCGACCCGGAAGCGGTCAACGCCGCAATCAAGCAGGCTGCCGAGGGCCCGCTGAAGGGCATCCTCAGCTACACCGAGGACGAGATCGTCTCGACTGACATCGTCAGCGACCCGCACTCCTCGATTTTCGACGCCGGCCAGACGATGGCTATCGGCGACGGCAAGATGATCAAGGTCGTGTCGTGGTACGACAATGAGTGGGGCTACTCCAACCGCTGTGTAGAGCTCGCCGGCAAGGTTCTTTGAGCCAGTCGGGGGAGGATCTATGAGCTTCCCGAGATCTGTTGAGCAATTGGTTGATATGGATGGCCGGGCATTGGTTCGGGTGGATTTCAATGTGCCGCTGGATGACGGCCGCGTCGCCGACGACACCCGAATCCGTGCGGCTCTTCCAACCATTGAACTGCTGAGGGATCGCGGGCTGTCCCTGATTCTCGTATCCCATCTTGGTCGCCCAAAGGGCAAGGTCGCTTCCGAGCTGTCGATGAGGCCGGTCGGCGAAAGGCTGGCTGAACTGCTTGGCTGCGAGGTTCGGCAGGCTCCTGCGGTGGTCGGTGAGGAGGTCGAGGCAATGGCGGGGAAGCTTGGTCCGGGGGAGGTTCTCCTGTTGGAGAACGTGCGGTTTGAGCCCGGCGAGACCGACAACGACGCGGACCTGGCCGACTCGCTCGCGCGCTTGGCTGACGTCTACGTAAATGACGCCTTCGGCGCGGCGCACCGGGCGCATGCGAGCACCGAGGGCGTCGCCCACCGGCTGCCCGGCTACGCGGGCCTGCTGCTGGAGAAGGAGCTGGGCGAGCTGGGCAAGGTTGTCGAGTCGCCCGAGCGGCCGCTCGTCGTCGTCCTCGGCGGGGCCAAGGTGAGCGACAAGGTCGGCGTGATCGACCGCTTCCTCGAGCTCGCCGACCGGATCCTGATCGGCGGGGCGATGTGCTTCAGCTTCTTCCGCGCGCAGGGCAGCCCGACCGGCGACTCGCTGGTCGAGGAGGCGGGCGTCGAGCTGGCCGCCGAGGCGCTCGAGCGGGCGGGTGAGTCGAGCTGCGAGCTCGACCTGCCGACCGACCTCGTGCTCGGGCGCGAGTTCGACGCCGAGACCGAGGTCAAGACCGGCGAGGGGATCGTCGTGCCGGACGGCTGGATGGGGCTCGATGTCGGGCCCGCGACCGCGGCTGCCTACGCCGAGTCGATCGGCGCCGCCGGCACGGTGCTCTGGAACGGGCCGATGGGCGCCTTCGAGCTGGCGCCGTTCGCGGCCGGGACCAGGGCCGTCGCCGAGGCGGTCGCGGCCAGCCCGGCGACCACGGTTGTCGGCGGCGGCGACTCGGTCGCAGCGCTGCAGCAGTTCGGGCTTGCTGAGAAGGTGGACTGGGTCTCAACCGGAGGAGGAGCATCCTTGGAGCTGTTGGAGGGAAAGAAGCTGCCCGGCGTGGAGGCGTTGAGCGATGCCTGAGCGCACGCCCTATCTCGCCGCCAACTGGAAGATGCACAAGACGGTCGCCGAGGCCACGGACTTCGTCGACGCGCTGTTGCCGCGGATCGCCGCGACCCAGCACGACGTCGTCATCTGCCCTCCGTTCACCGCCCTCGCCGCGGTCGTCGAGCGGCGCTACGGCACCGCGGTCAAGGTCGCAGCTCAGAACATGCACGAGCAGGAGGCCGGCGCCTTCACCGGCGAGGTGTCAGCGTCGATGCTGGCCGAGCTCGATGTCGAAGCGGTGGTCCTCGGCCACTCCGAGCGCCGCCAGTACTTCAACGAGACCGACGAGGCGCTGGCGCGCAAGGTTCCGGCGGCGCTGGCGGCGGGGCTGGAGCCGATCCTCTGCGTCGGCGAGAGCGAGGAGGCGCGCGACGCCGACCAGACCAAGGGTGTGCTCGAGCGCCAGCTGCAGGCCGACCTCGCCGCCGTCGAGTCGGCAAGGCTGCCCGAGGTGGTGATCGCCTACGAGCCGATCTGGGCGATCGGCACTGGCCGCACCGCCACCCCCGGGCAGGCCCAGGACGCCTGCGCCTTCATCCGCGACGTTCTGCGCGAGCGCGACTCCGGCGACGCGGTGCGGATCCTCTACGGCGGCTCGGTCAAGCCGGCCAATGCCGCCGAGCTTCTGGCCCAACCCGACATCGACGGCGCCCTCGTCGGCGGCGCCGCCCTCGACCCGGACGACTTCGCCGCGATAGTCGAGGCTGCCTGATGTTCCGCTGTTCCTTTGCCGTGTTATTTCCGGATAAGGAACAGCGGAAGGCCTGATGGCGGCTCTTCCCTCTCTGGCACTGGTGATCCTCGATGGATGGGGCCTGGCCTCACCTGGGCCGGGCAACGCCATTTCGCTCGCTGAGACCCCTGTCTTTGACCGGCTCTGGGCCCGTTACCCGCACACCGAGCTCTCGGCCCAGGGTCGCGACGTCGGTCTTCCGGATGGGCAGATGGGCAATTCCGAGGTGGGGCACCTGAACCTCGGCGCCGGGGCGATCGTCAAGCAGGACCTGGCGCGGATCGACGATGCGATCGCCGACGGCAGCTTCTTCGACAACGACGTTCTGCGGGCCGCCTGCGACAGCGCCCGGCGCAGCCCGCGCGGCCGCCTGCACCTGCTCGGGCTGGTCTCCGACGGCGGTGTCCACTCCGGCTGGGAGCACATCGAGGCGACGATCGAGCTGGCCTCGCAGGAGGGCGTCCCGGACGTCGTCTTTCATGCATTCACCGATGGTCGCGACACGCTGCCGCACGGCGGCCGCGGCTACCTCGGCGAGCTCGAGCGCTGGCTGCGCCAGGCCGGCCGCGTCGGCACGGTCGGTGGCCGCTACTACGCGATGGACCGCGACACCCGCTGGGAGCGGACCAAGCTGGCCTACGACGCGATCGTCCACGCCAGCGGCCTGCGGGCGATGAGCGCCGACGAGGCGATCGAGGCGGCCTACGCGCGTGACGAGAGCGACGAGTTCGTCAAGCCGACCGTGATCGGCGACTACGACGGCGCCGCCGCCGGCGACGTCGCGATCTTCGTCAACTTCCGCCCCGACCGCGCCCGCCAGATGAGCCGCGCCCTGGCCGAGCCCGACTTCGAGGAGTTCTCGCGCAGCGGCGGCCCGCTGCTCGACCTGACCACGATGACCTCATACCGCAAGGGCTGGAATTACCCGGTTGCCTTTCCCGAGGCCCGCCCGCAGACGACTCTGGCCAAGGTCGTGTCGGAGGCCGGTGGACGGCAGCTGCACGTCGCCGAGACCGAGAAGTACGCGCACGTCACTTACTTCTTCAACGGTGGCCGCGAGGAGGAGTGGGAGGGGGAGGAGCACTTCCTGGTCGAGTCGCCGCGCGACGTGCCGACCTATGACCACAAGCCCGAGATGAGCGCTCGCGCCGCCGCCGACACCTTCGTCTCGCACTGGTCGGAGGGGGCGTACCGCTTCGGCATCATCAACTTCGCCAACCCCGACATGGTCGGGCACACCGGGGTGATCCCGGCGGCCGTGAAGGCGCTCGAGGAGGTCGACGGTTGCCTCGCCGACGTTGTCGCCGCGGTCGAGCGCAGTGGCGGCGCCTGCATGATCACCGCCGACCACGGCAACTGCGACCACATGCTCGAGCCCGACGGCTCGCCCAACACCGCCCACTCGCTCAACCCGGTCCCCCTGATCGTCACCGCCGACGACCTTCAGCTCCGCGACCGCGGCATCCTCGCCGACGTAGCCCCCACGGCCCTCCAGCTCCTCGGCATCCGCCAACCAGAAGCAATGACCGGCAGGTCGCTTGTGGTCGGTGGTGCCGGTGATGCCTCCGCAGATGCCTAGCACCGGCCTGCGGCCGGTGCAAAAGTCTGCGCCTTCGGCGCCCAGGATCACTCAGCGGTGCCAGGGGGGCACGTGCGGAGGCATCACCGGCACCACCGCGCCATCGTCATCAGCTGACGGCCTCTCAGCGCAATGGTGTGTGTGGTGAGGGACTCGCCCGAAAGATTGCGGTTTGAGATTGGGGCGCGGGATGGGGCGGCGCGCGCGGGCGTGCTTCACACGCCGCACGGGGAGGTCCAGACGCCGGCTTTCATCCCGTTGGCTACCAAGGGGACGGTGCGGGGGTTGGAGGCTCGCGAGGTAGCTGAGCTCGGCTACGAGCTGATCCTCGGCAACACGTATCACCTGTTTGTCTCGCCCGGGCCGGATCGGATTGCCGCTGCGGGCGGCCTGCATGGGTTCATGGGCTGGGACGGGGCTCTGATCACGGACTCGGGGGGCTTCCAGGTCTTCTCGTTGGCCCATGGCGGCGTTGCCGATGAGGTGAAGGGGAAAGGGCGGCCCGGGGGGGACCACGGGTCGGTGGTCTCGATCGACGAGGAGGGGGTGCGGTTCAGGTCCTACAGGGACGGGCGCGAGCTGTTCATCTCGCCCGAGGTCTCGATGGAGGTGCAGGCCAAGCTCGGCTCCGACATCGCCCTGGTCTTCGACGAGTGCACGCCCTACCACGCCGACCGCGAGTACACCGCGCGCTCGATGGAGCGCACCCACCGCTGGCTCGACCGCTGCCTCGCGTGGCACGGAGAGCACGGCCCCGTGCGCCAGGCTGTGTTTGGGATCGTCCAGGGCGGGGTCCACGAGGATCTGCGGCGCGAGTCGGCGCAGGCCGTGTCTTCGGCTGGGGTCGACGGAATCGCGATCGGCGGCACGCTCGGCCGCGACAAGGAGGAGATGCGCGCCGTGCTCGAGCTGACCGCGCCGCTGCTGCCCGAGGAGGCGGCCAAGCACCTGCTCGGGATCGGCGACGTCGACGACCTGCTGACCGGGATCGCGCTCGGCCTCGACGTCTTCGACTGCGCGATCCCGACCCGCCTCGCCCGCCACGGCACCGCGCTCGTCGCCGATCCCGAGAGCCGCTACCGGCTCGACCTTCGCAAGGCCGGCTGGGAGGGCGATCGCGAGCCGATCGACCCCGACTGCCCCTGCCCGGCATGCCGCAACCACGACCGCGACTACCTCAGCTACCTCTCCCGGGCCGAGGAGCTGACGGCCGTCCGCCTGCTCTGCCTGCACAACCTGACCTTCATGCGGCAGCTGGTCGACGGCGCCCGCGCGGCGATCGCCGCCGGCCGGCTGAAGGAGTACGCCGCCGGTTATTCCGTGTTCTTCTGAACCAGTTCCTTGAACTCTTCGACCACCCGGTCAACCGAGTCGCCCGCGACTTCGGTCGCCTTGACGCCGGTCGCCTGGTCGGTGGCGAGGATCACCGCGGCCGCCACGGCGGCCGCGATCAGAACGAGGGCGACGGTGGCGAGCACGAAGCGGGCGAAGCGGGAGAAGGCGCTGCGCTTGGCGGGGGCTGGGTGCGCCACCGGCGGAGGGCCCGCGGGGGCCTCGGGCTGGGGGGCGCGCGGGATCGGGCGAATGCTCGGCGAGGGCGGGCGCAGCTCGGTGCGCTCGGTCTGGTCGAGGCGGCGGGTCGCCTCCTCGCCGCCCAGCACCTGGGTCGCGCTCTCTCCCTCCTCTAGCGGCAGGGTCACGTCCTCGCCCTGTAGCCCCATCTGCAGGCCGCCGGCGAGCTCGTCGGCGCTGGCGTACCGCCGCGCCGGATCGCCCTCCAGCGCGCGCAGCACGGCGCCGCCCAGGGTCTCCGGCACGTCGCCGTTGTAGGTGCTCGGCGGCAGCGGCCGCTCGTTCTGTTGGCGCACGGCAAGCTCGGCCAGGGACGAGCCCTCGTAGGGCAGGCGGCCGGTGAGGAACTGGTAGAGGACGACGCCAAGGGCGTAGACGTCGGTGGCCGGCGTCGCCTCCTCGCCGCGCACCTGCTCGGGCGCCAGGTAGGCGGCGGTTCCGACCACCGAGCCGACCTGGGTGATCCGGGTCTGGGCCAGCGCGCGGGCGATGCCGAAGTCGGTCAGCTTGACCGTCATCGGGCCGCCGCCGACCGGCCCGCCGACGACCATCAGATTGCCCGGCTTGACATCGCGGTGGATGATCCCGCGCCGGTGCGCGTAGTCGAGCCCGGCGCAGGCCTGGACGCCCGCCTCGGCCGCGGTCTCCGCCGCAAGCGGGCCCTGGCGCTGCAGGATCTGGGCGCCCGAACGCCCTTCGGCGTACTCCATGACGATGAAGTGGCGCGCCTCGTCGATCCCGGTGTCGTAGACCTGCACGATGTTGGGGTGGATCAGCTTCGCCACCGCCAGCGCCTCGCGGCGGAAGCGGGCGACGAAGCGCTCGTCGTCGGAGAGGTGCTCGGCGAGGATCTTGACCGCGACGGTGCGCTCGAGGATCAGGTCGGTCGCCTTGTAGACGTTCGACATCCCGCCCGAGCCGAGGCGGTCGCCGAGCTCGTAGCGGCCGGAAAGGGTGCCCGCCTCCATCATTCGCCTTCGCCCGCGGGCGCGCCCGGGCTGACCCCTCCCGAGGGCCCTTCGCTGCCTTCTTCATTGCTCGGCGGCGCGCCGGTCCCGTTTTCCGTGGCCTTGCCTTCGCCCTTGTCCTGCGGCGGCGGTTCCGGCGACTTCGACGGCGCTTCCGGTTCAGCTTCGTTCCGCGGCTTCTTTTCCTTCTTGTCCTTCGGGGACTTTTCTTCCCCTTCGTCTTCTTCTTCGGGGATCGTCGCCGGTGCGATCGTTTCGTCGGGTTCTTCGCAGCCCGCGATCACTTCCTCCAGTCGAACCGCCCCTCCTTCGAGCGCCTGCTTCAGCTTCGGGTCGACCCCTTCGAGGGCTTCGATCTGTTCGCCGACCTGTTCGGCGGCGCTTTCGGCGCCGACGCAGTCGCCTTCGGCGGCGAGCTGCTGGACGCTTTCGAGGTTGGCGGTGATCTCCCGCGCCGTCTCGCCGGGCAGCAGCTTGGCGTCTTCGCCGCCGCAGGCGGCGAGCGTCGCGGCAATCGCGACAGCGAGTGCGAGGGTGAGCGGTAGGCGCGACGGGTGCTGCATCCGGCCGAGTCTAGAGAACGGCCTGCGGCGCAATATTTCCCTGCACCTGAGCGTCATGAGCCGACGTGGAGGCGGTCGCCGAGGCGGCGCGGCAGCCCGGCCGAGGAGATCGACGTCGCCGCCCGCTCGATGTCGTAGGGCACGCGGTGGAAATGGGCGCTCTGCCCGCCTGTGTCGAGCTCGAGCCAGGCGGCGCGCGGGTCGCCGTCGCGCGGCTGGCCGACGCTGCCGGGGTTGATCAACCACGAGCCCGCGGCCAGATCGAGGCGGAAGCCGCCGTCGGCCTGGGCGCCGCGCACGTTGTCCTCCGCTCCCCCGGGCGCGGGACGCGTGAAATAGAGCGAGACGTGCGAGTGCCCGATCAGGGCGATTCTCGCCGCCTGCGCGTCGAAGCAGGCCTCGGCCTGCTCGGCTGACAGCACGTACTCCCAGACCGGGTCGCGCGGCGAGGCGTGGAAGAGATCGATGCCCTCGCGCGCTCCGGCCGGCTCGAGCTCACGCAGATGCGCCAGCGTTCGCTCGGCGACGTTCTTGCGCGTCCACGCCACCGCCTCCGCCGCGGCCTCGGAGAAGGCGGAGATGTCGAGCGCGCCGAGCACCGCAAGATCGTGGTTGCCGACGAGGCCGATCGCACATCGTTCGCGCACGAGGTCGGCGCACTCGTCCGGCTCGGCGCCGTAGCCGAGCGTGTCTCCGAGGCACCAGATCTCCTCGGCATCGACCTCGTCGATCGCCGCCAGCGCCGCCTCGAGGGCGGGTAGGTTGGCGTGGATGTCGCTGATGACCGCTACGCGCACTGGTGCCCTGCCCCGCAACTTCCGGCCGGAAATGACGGCCCCAGATCGCCGCCATACTGCGTCCTCGGTCGTCCGAATAGAACCACTATTCGGACTCCCTGCGTCCTTGTCTGGCGACGCCTGTGTCTCGTCATTTCTCGGCCAACGTTACGGGGCAGGGCACCAGACCAGCGTACCCGGGCCCGCTCCGACTCATACGATGCGAGCGTGAGTGCAACGGACTCGATCGCCGAGTTGCGCGCCGCGGTTCAGCGGGCGACGCTGGCGCTGCGCGACGGCGAGCCGACCGGGCCTGAGCCGACGCTGGACCGCCCGCCGAAGGCGGAGCTCGGCGATTACAGCTCCAACGCGGCGATGCTGCTCGCGGCGCCGCTGGGGGAAGCGCCGCGCGACGTGGCCGCTCGGCTCGGCGCCGAGCTTGAGGCCGAGCTGGGCGCCGAGGGCAGTCTCGACCGGGTCGAGGTCGCGGGCCCCGGCTTCGTCAACCTCTTCCTCTCCGACGAGTGGTACCGGCGGGCGATGGCGAGGCTGGGCGTCGCCGGCGAGAGCCTCGGGCCGGCCCCGACCACGGACCCGCAGCGGATTTTGGTCGAGTACGTCTCCGCGAATCCAACCGGGCCGCTCCACGTCGGCGGCGGGCGCCACGCCGCCTACGGCGACAGCCTCGTCCGCCTGCTGAAGGCGGTCGGGCACGAGGTCGAGAGCGAGTACTACGTCAATGACGCCGGCGGCCAGGTGCGGCGCTTCGCCGCCTCGATCGCCGCTTCGATGACCGGCGGCGAGCCGCCCGAGGACGGTTACGAAGGCGACTACGTCGCCGAGCTCGCCACGCGCCTTCGCGGCGAGGGCGTCGACCCGGGCGACACAGAGGCGATCGGGCGGCGCGGCGTTGAGCTGATCCTCGAGAACGTGCGGGCGACGCTCGACCGCTTCGGGGTCCACTTCGACAATTGGTTCTCGGAGCGGGGGCTCTACGCGGGCGGCGAGGTCGAAGCTGCACTGGCGGAGATCGAGCGGCGCGGCCACACCTACAGGACCGATGGCGCTCTGTGGCTGCGCAGCACCGCATTCGGCGACGACAAGGACCGCGTCCTGATCAGGGCGGACGGCGACCCCACCTACCTCGCCGCCGACGTCGCCTACCACCGCGACAAGCTGGAACGCGGCTTCGAGCTCCTGATCAACGTGCTCGGCGCAGACCACCACGGCTACTCGCCGCGGCTGCACGCCGCGATCGCCGCACTAGGCAACGATCCGGACGTGCTCGAGGCGCCGATCATGCGGCTCGTCCACATCGTCGAATCGGGCGAGCGGGCGCAGATGTCGAAGCGCAGCGGCGATTTCGTCTCGCTCGACGAGCTGGTCGACGATATCGGCGTCGACGCGGCGCGCTGGTTCATGCTCTGGCGTAGCCACGACACGACCGTCGACCTCGATCTGGAGCTGGCGCGGCGCGAGTCCAGCGACAACCCCGTCTACTACGTGCAGTACGCCCACGCACGGATTGCGAGCATTCTGCGCAAGGCCGGTGGCGACGGGGGGGAGGCCGGCGAGCCGACGCCCGGCACGCCGCTGGCAGCGGCCGAGCGCGATCTGGTCAAGCGCCTGCTCGAGTTCCCGGATGAGGTTCGCGAGGCGGCGGCGCGGCGCGCCCCGCACCGGATCTGCGCCTACTCGACCGCCGTCGCCGCCGACTTCCACGCCTTCTACCGCGATTGCCAGGTGATCGGCGCCGAGGGGGAGGGGGTCGAGCGCTCGCGCCTCGGCCTCAGCCGGCTCGCCCAGCGCACGATCGCCGCCGCGCTCGGCCTGCTCGGCATCTCCGCCCCCGAGCAGATGTGAAGTGAGGGTGCTGGCGGAGATCCCGTCGCGGTCCTCGCCCGAGCTGCGCACAGGGTCGCTGCGCCGCTCTGACCTGGAGGCCTTCGATGTCCTGCTGGGCGAGCTCGGCGCCGCTCGCAGCGTGTTGATGACGGGCACCGGCGAGCACCCGCGGCGGGCTGCTGTCGGCCTTGCCGCCTCCGCCGCCGCGGCCGGCACGCGCACGGCGCTGCTCGAGTGCAATCTGGCTGATCCGGGGCTGGCGGACGCGCTCGGCCTGGCCAACGCGCCCGGCCTGCACGAGTACGTCACCGGCGCGGCCGCCGCCGAGGCGGTGCTGAGGCCGGTCGTGCTCGCCGGACCGGGCTCGGCCGGCGCGACCGAGCCGCTGGTCTGCATCGTCGCCGGCCGGCCCTCGGCGGACGCCCCGCGGCTTTTCGCCTCGGAGCGCTTCGCCCACGCGCTCGCCGGTCTGCGCGACGCCTATGAGCTGCTGGTGATCGACAGCCCGCGGCTGGTCGAGTGGGGCTCGCTGAGCCTGCTCACTCCCCGGGTGGACACGGTGCTCGCCTGCCTGGGCGCGAGCGAGCCGCGCAGGCTCTCGCTGCCGGTGGCCGGGCTGGTGATCCAGAACTGAGCCCGGGGGCGGCTCAGAGGTCGTAGCGGGCCATGTCGGCCTCCAGCTGCTCGGCGGCCTCGCCCTGCGGTCGGTCGCCGCCGCCGCTCGGTCCGGGCGGGTCGCCGGCGCGGCGCCAGCGTCGCACGCCGAGCGCCAGCGCCAGCGCCGCCACGACGAAGGCGATCGCCGGCACCAGATAGGCGGAGAGCTCGAAGCCCGAGCCGCCGGGCAGCGCCAGGACCTCACGGCCGTACTGGCCTACCAGCGCATCCTTGACTTCCTGCTTGTCCTTGCCATCGGCGATCAGCCGCCGGATCAGCGCCCGCTGGCGCTGTGCCTGCGGCGATTCGGCCAGCTCCAGCAGTGTGCCGCAGATCGGGCACATCACCTCGTCTTCGACGTCGGTGATGCTGGTCTGGGGCGCGGCCAGGGCGGACGGCGCCGCGGTGGCGAGCACGGCCAGCAGCATGGCCACGACCACGGCCGCGCCTGGCGACTTCCGGCCGCGTAGCGGGAATAATGCGCCACGCATCCTCATCTCTCCCCTTCGATCAGCGGGACGACGCGCTGCTTGAGGAACTCGCGGTCGACCGGGCCGCGCCAGATCAGCGCCAGTCGCCCCTGCGGGTCGACGAGGAAATTCTCCGGCACGCCGGTCGAGCCGAAGGCTTCGCTGCGCTCGGCGCCGACCGAGCGCAGCTGCGGGTAGCCGAGGTCGAACTCGCGCAGGAAGGCGAGCGCGTCCTCGCTGTTGTCCTGGACGTTGATGCCGAGCACGCTGATGCCGCGATCGCGGTAGCGCCGCGCGAATTCTTCGAGCTCGGCCGCCTCCTGGCGGCAGGGACCGCACCACGAGGCCCAGAGGTTGACCAGCACCCAGCGGCCGCGGTAATCGGCGATCGAGCCCTCGCCCTGTCCGCCGAGCACCGGCAGCTCGCGATCGGGCACGGGATCGCCGACGGCGATCTGCGCCTCGCCCTTGCTGAGCAGGCCGAAGCCGAGCAGGCCGATCACGGCGCAGACGGCGAGGAAAGCGAGGAAGGCGCGAGTGCTCACGGCCCGCGAACATTAGACGTGCCACTCGCTCAGCCTTCCGGTCTCCCGGTCAGCCGTAGAATCAGACGCAGCGCGGACGTAGCTCAGTTGGTAGAGCGCGAGCTTCCCAAGCTCGAGGTCGCGGGTTCGAGACCCGTCGTCCGCTTTCCTCGGGCGACAGTGTCCGCCCGCCGTCGATGCCGAGCACTTCCAGGATCGAGACGCGCAGTGGGTGGGTATTGGCACGAGCAAGGCGTTCCCAATTCACGGCGTGCTCACTTTCGTCGACAGGGGAATACCCAAAAATACTGGCTCAGCTCATCAAAATCGGGTAATATGCCTCGACAATGGTTCGAGGAAGGGAGCAGCAGATGAGCGGGGGATGGAAGAAGCGGGGCCTGATCTTCGCGGCGATTTTGGTCCTGGGAGTGGCTTTCCTGGCGCCGGCGGCGGGCGCCGACATCATCGGTCCGCAGGACCCGAACGATCCGCAGGCCGACAGTCCCTGGCAGGCCGGGACCTGCACCTCCGACGCCGGCCCCTGCAGCGTCGACACGCCCCTTCAGTTCTTCGAACAGGCCGCCGGCCACCCACCCGTCGGCTTCACCCAGTTCATCGTCAACACGGAAAACAAGGGGCTTGGTCCCTTCCCGATTGGCAACCTGCGCACGGTCCGAGTCGACTTGCCGCCCGGCTTGACCGTCAATCCGCAGTCCAGCGCCGAACGATGCGAGCTCGAACCCGGTGAGAGCCCCGAAAGCTGCTCGTCGACCGCTCCCGGTTCGAAAGTCGGTTACAGCGAAGTTACCGCGACCAATCCCGCGACCGCCTTCTCCGTCGATCTGCCCCCTGCAGACGTCTACAACATCGTCCCCGACGAGGGCGAACCGGCCCGCTTCGGGCTCAGTCTGCTCGGCAACGACATCTACCTCGAAGCCGACGTCGCCTGGGAGAGCGACTACCACGAGTACTTCACGATCCACGTCGCCAAACTCGATCTCCCGTCCATGCCGTTGCTCGGCGAAGTCGCCAGGATCGCCAAGAACCGCCTGGTCTTCGACGGCACCTCGGGCCCCGACGGAACCTTCATCACCACGCCGACCACCTGCCTCGGACCGGCGATGCCCGGCACGCCCCTGGAGCACATCTACTCGACCTACCTGCGCGCCGACGCCTACGAGGCGCCGAACATGGATCCGAGCTTCCCCGACGGCTCGGCCTTCATCGAGTCGAAGATCCCGCGCAAAGCGGGCGAATTCGAAACCTCGCCCAAAGAATGCGACTCGATCCCCTATGACCCCTCGATCGACGTCGACCCGGGGACGAGCCAGACCGACTCGCCCGCCGGCGCGACCGTGACCGTCGAGCTGCCCGAGGTCAAAGGCGGCGGCAACCAGGGCACTTCGCACACGCGCAGCGCCCTGGTCACGCTGCCCCAGGGCATGGGGCTCAACCCGTCGGCCGCCGACGGCCTCGAGGCCTGCAGCGACGATCAGTTCCACAAGGGCAGCCGCGAGCCGGTCGCCTGCCCCGCCGCCTCTCGCATCGGAACGGTGGAAGTCGACACGCCGCCGCTGCCCGACGGCTCGCTCAGCGGGCCGGTCTACGTCGGTAAGCAGCTCAGCCGCGACCCCGCCTCGGGGAACCTGTACCGGATCTTCGTCAACGCCAGGTCCGATCGCAATGACATCGATGCCCGCCTTCTCGGCAAGGTCAGCGCCAACCCCGAGACCGGTCAGTTGACGACGACCTTCGACGACGGCGCGCTCGGCAAAGTCCCCTTGCCCGGCCTGCCCCAGGTCCCCTTCAAGTCGTTCCGGATCAAGCTCGACGGCGGTCCCACCGCGACGCTGACCAGCCCGCCGACCTGCGGCCCGAACACGACCGGCACGCAGATGACCCCGTGGTCGAGCGCCGAGGGCCTGGTCCCGCCAGGTGGCGAAGACGGGCCGTCGGGCGACAGCAGCGTCTCCGCGTCCTCCAACTTCAGCCTCAGCAGCGCACCCGGCGGCGGCGCCTGCCCGAGCACGCTGGGCGAGCGTCCCTTCGGGCCGGGCTTCGGCAGCGGCACCGACTCGCCGAAGGCAGGCGCTTACAGCTCGCTGCACATGGGGATCGCTCGTGCCGACGGCAATCAGGAGCTGAAGGGCGTCGACGTGACGCTGCCTCCCGGGCTGACGGCGAAGCTCAAGGGCGTGAGCTACTGCCCCGAGGGCTCGCTCGCCGCAGCCGGCGCCAACAGCGGCGAGGCCGAGGCCGCGAGCTCGAGCTGCCCCGCGTCCAGCTACATCGGCAGCGCTCAAGTGGCCGCCGGCAGCGGTCCCTCGCCGATCTCGCTCGGCGGCAAGGTCTTCCTCGCAGGGCCCTACAACGGCGCCCCCCTCTCCCTGGCAGCGATCACCCCCGCCACGGCCGGGCCGTTCGATCTCGGCACGGTCGTGGTGAGGGTGGCGCTGTTCGTCGACCCGCGCACGACCCAGGTGCGAGCGGTGTCCGACTCGATCCCACACGTCTACGGCGGCGCCACGCTCGACCTGCGCTCGGTTGCGGTCAGGCTCGATCGCCCCAACTTCTCGCGCAACCCGACCAACTGCGCGCTCTTCGCCTTCGGCGGCTCGCTGCTCGGCGGCGGCTCCAACCCGCTCGACCCGGGCGCCTTCTCCTCGGCGCCGGTCTCGGCCCCGTTCAAGGCGGCCGGCTGCGAGAAGCTCGGCTTCCGGCCGAGGCTATTCCTGCGGCTCTTCGGCGCCGGCAGGCGCGGCAAGAACCCGAAGCTGCGGGCGGTGCTGATCCCGCGCAGAGGCGACGCCAACATCGCCCGCGCGGCGACGATCCTGCCGCGCTCGCTGATCCTCGACCAGGGCAACCTCTCGAAAATCTGCACCCGCGTCCAGTACGCGGCCAACGGCTGCCCGCGGAACTCGATCTACGGCTACGCCCGCGCCTTCAGCCCGCTGCTCGACAAGCCCCTGCAGGGTCCGGTCTACCTGCGCTCGTCGGACAACCCGCTGCCCGATCTCGTCTCCAGCCTGCACGGCCAGGTGAACGTCGAGCTCTCGGGCCGCACCGACAGCGTCCGCGGTCGCATCCGCAACATCTTCGATGTCGTACCCGATGTGCCGGTCTCGAAGTTCATCCTCACCCTGCGCGGCGGGCGCAGGGGGCTGCTGGTCAACTCCCGCAACCAGTGTCCGCGGCCCAAGCGCGCCCGTCGCGGCGCCAAGCGCAGCGAGGCGACCGTGAGCAAGAAGAAGGGCCGGCGTCGCGGTCAGCGCGTGATCGCGCGCTTCAAGGGCCAGAACGGCAAGAAGCGAAACATGCGGCCGCGACTGCGCCTCCCCTGCGCGCAGAAGCGCCACCGCGGCAAGCACCGCCGACGCGGCGCCAACTAGCCTCCCGCGTCGGTGCGCCCGACGCTTTCGGTCCTGATCGTCGCCTGGAACAGCCGCGAGGAGCTCGCGCGGACTCTGCCTGCGCTGCTGCCCGAGCTGGGCGATGACGACGAGTTGATCGTCGTCGACAACGATTCGAGCGACGGCACGGCGGAGGCGGTTGCGGCGCTGGCGCCGGCGGCGCGGGTCGTGGGCAGTGGCCGCAACGCCGGCTTCGCCGCCGGCTGCAACGAGGGCGCGGCGCAGGCGCGCGGCGATCTGCTGGTGATCCTCAACCCCGACGCGGCGCCGCGGCCGGGATTCGGCGAAGCGATCAGGCGCCCGTGGGTGGAGGAGCGCGGCTGGGCCGCCTGGCAGGCGCTGGTCGCCGACGGCGACGGGACGACGATCAACTCGGCCGGCAACCCGGTCCACTTCACCGGCATCGTCTGGGCGGGGGGACACGGGCAGCCGATCGGCGAGGCGCCGACGGCGGGCGAGGTGACCGCCCTCTCCGGCGCCTGCCTGGCGATCCCGCGCCGTACCTGGGAGCAGGCCGGCGGCTTTCCGGCCAGCTTCTTCCTCTACCACGAGGACGTCGACCTCTCGCTGCGGCTGCGGCTCTCCGGCGGCGCGCTCGGGATCGAGCCGGCGGCGGTCGTCGACCACGACTACGAGTTCGGCGCCCGCAAGCACAAGTGGCGCTGGCTCGAGCGCAATCGCCACGCCTTCCTGCTGCGCGCCTACCCGGCATCGCTGCTGATCCTGCTCGCGCCGGCGCTGCTGGCGACCGAACTGGCCCTCTACGCCGTGGCCGTCAAGGGCGGCTGGGGGCGCCAGAAGCTCGCCGGGCACCTGGAAGCGATCGCCTGGCTGCCGCGCCTGCTGCGCGAGCGCCGCCGGGTACAGGCCACCCGCACCGTCAGCACCGCAGAGTTCGCCTCCTGGCTGACCCCCGACCTGGACTCGCCGTTCATCCCAGCGATCGCCCGCTCTGCGCCCGCCCGCCTGCTCCTGCGCGCCTACTGGCGTTCCGTTCGCCTGCTGTTGAATGGCCTGTCCCGGTAGGGCGCAGCATCTTGAGCGCGTTCGCTGTTTGTCGTGCTGAGGCCGACAAGAAGCGAACACGGCCATCGAGTGGGGCTGCTTGCGATAATCCCCAGCCGATGGATCCCGCCCGCAAGCGAAAGATCCGGCTCGTCGTCGCGCTCAGCGTCGCCGTGCTGCTCGCGGTCGGGCTCGTCTACACGTCGTTCAGCGCCTCGACCGAGGCCAAGGAGCCCTCGCAGCTGCTCAGCGCGGCGCCCGGCTCCAGTGCCCAGCTGACCGGCAGGGTGGTCGTCGGCTCGGTCACGCGCGAGGGTGAGGGCATGCGCTTCCGTGTCGCCGACCGCGATGACGCCGGAAAGAGCATCCCGGTCACCTACAGCGGCACCGTGCCCGACCCGTTCCGCGGAGGGCGCGAGATCGTCCTCACCGGCAGTGTCGAGAACGGCGTCTTTGCCGGCGAGCGCGACACGCTGGTCACCAAGTGCCCGTCGAAGTTCACCACCGAGAGCTCGCCCACGAATGACGGCTAGCCTGGGCAGCGCCGGGCTGGCGCTCGCCTTCCTCACTGCGATCTTCGCCGCGGTGGCGGCCCTGCTCGGGCGCGAGGGCAGGGGCCGCTGGGTCGACGTCTCGCGCCGCGCCGTCTACGGCCTCTTCGCTCTGCTCACGCTCTGCGTCGTGCTGATCGAGCTCGCCTTTGCCGGCGACGACTTCTCGCTCAACATCGTTCAGCAGCACTCCTCGATCGAGACGCCCCCCTTCTACAAGCTGGCGGCGATGTGGTCGAGCCAGGAGGGATCGCTGTTGCTCTGGGCCTGGGTGCTCTCGATCGCCGCCTCGCTGGCGCTCTACGCGACGCGCGCCAAGCTGCGCGAGATCGTCCCCTACGCGACCGCGGTGATGGCCGCGATCGCCGCGTTCTTCATCGGCCTGATGCTGTTCGCCGGGGGCGTCAACCCGTTCGCCGGGCTGAGCCCGGTGCCGGCCGACGGGGTCGGCCTCAACCCGCTGCTGCAGCATCCGAGCATGATGATCCACCCGCCGATGCTCTACTCGGGGTACGTCGCCTTCACCGTGCCCTTCGCCTTCGCGATCGGCGCCCTGATCACCCGCCGCCTCGACGCCAGCTGGATCCGCTCGACCCGGCGCTTCGCGCTGATCGCCTGGGCCTTCCTCGGCCTCGGCCTGCTGCTCGGCGCCCGCTGGTCCTACACCGAGCTCGGTTGGGGCGGCTACTGGGCCTGGGACCCGGTCGAGAACGCGGCGCTGATGCCGTGGCTGGTCGGCACCGCATTCCTGCACTCGATCATGGTCCAGGAGAAGCGCGGCATGCTCAAAGTCTGGAACGCCTGCCTGATCGTCGCCACCTTCTCGCTGGCGCTGCTCGGCACCTTCCTCGTCCGCTCCGGCGTGCTCGAGTCGATCCACGCCTTCGGCGACAGCACCGTCGGCCCCTACATCCTCGGCCTGATCGCCGTCGTCCTGGTCGGCTCGACCGCGCTGATCGTCTCCCGCCTCGACGACCTGCGCTCGCCCAAGCGGATCGACTCGCTGGCCTCGCGCGAGTCGATCTTCCTGGTCAACAACCTGCTGCTGGTGGCGCTCACGGCGACGATCTTCTGGGGCACCTTCTTCCCGCTGATCTCGGAGCTGTTCACCGGCGAGAGGGCCTCGCTGGCGGCGCCGTGGTTCGACCGCTACACGACGCCGCTGGCGATCCTGCTGGTCCTCTTCACCGGGATCGGGCCGCTGCTCGCCTGGCGACGGATCAGCTGGGGCTCGGCAAAGCGGGTGTTCCTCGTGCCGGCGATCGTCGCCGTCGCCGTCGCGGCCGGGCTGGCGCTGTTCACCGACGCCGCCGACAGCCTCTGGGCGCTCGCCCTCTTCGCCTTCGCCGCCTTCGCCCTGACCGGCCTCTCGCAGGAGTTCTGGCGCGGCGCGGCTGCGCGCCGGTCGCTTTCCGGCGGCTCGATGCCGGCGGCTCTGGTTGCGGTCGTCGCGCGCAACCGGCGCCGCTACGGCGGCTACATCGTCCACATCGGCGTCGCCGTGCTGCTGGTCGGCGTCGCCGCCTCCTCGAGCTTCCAGACCAACCGCGACCTGCGCCTGGCGCCTGGTGAGAGCGCCGTCGTCGACGGGCGCACGGTCACCTACGAGCGGCCGACGGTGAGCGTCGACGACAACGCGATCGGCCTCGGCGCCGTGCTCGGGATCGAACAGGACGGCAAGCGCTTCGACCTCAACACCGAACGCCGCTACTTCCGCCCGACCGGGACGGGAGGGGGGACGCTTTCGAGTTTCTTCGACGGCGAGGCGACCAGCGAGGTCGGCCTCAGGGCGGGCGCCGGCAGCGACCTCTGGTCCGCCGTGCAGCCGAACATCACGGCCCTGCGCGCACGCGTGCGCGCCGCCGATCGCGGCTTCCGCGCCTGCGTGTCCGGCGCGCCGGGAACGCCGCCGCAGTGCCGGGCCGTCTCGCGGCTGATGCGCGCCGCGGCCGTCAACCCGAGCCTGCGCCCGGCGGCGCTGGCTCAGATCGAGGGCCTGCAGGCGGCGACCGCGGAGCGACTGGCGCGCAGCTACCTCGACGACGAGGCGACCGCGACCTTCCGGGTCATCGTCGACCCGCTCGTCACCTGGATCTGGATCGGCGGCCTGATCGCGTTGAGCGGCGCCTTGATCGCCGTCTGGCCGGCCCGCAGCGCCAGCCGCCGGCCGGTCGCCGGCACCGAGCTGGAGGCGCTGAAGGAAGCGAAGTACCGCGAGATCCGCGACGCCGAGCTCGACCACGCCGCCGGCAAGCTCTCCGACGAGGACTTCGCCCTGCTTGACGCCGAACTGCGCAGAGAGGCCGTCGAGATCCTTAAAGCTTGAGCAGCACCAGGGTGTTGACGGTGAAGAGGACCGCGAAGAAGATCGTCGCGCGGTCCAGGTTGCGCTCGACCATCGAGCCGCCGCCGAAGGAGCTGCCCCCGCCGCCGATGCCGAAGGCGCCGGAGAGACCGGCGTCTTTGCCCGAGTGCAGGAGGATCAGGAAGATCAGGATTCCTGCGATCAGCACCTGCACCACTGCGAGGAAGGTGTACACGGGGGGCAGTCTAGACGGTCGAATCGTCCGTCTAGCCTGCCTCTTACAGAAATCAAGTTAGTGTCTCTGTAATTGACAAATTGTGTTAGTTTGTCAACCGACTTCTTTCCACGACCAAGGAGACCGCATGGAGGCACATGCGCACGCGCATTCTCATGACGACGTTGAACTGAACCAGGCGGCCTGGTCGGATCCGAAGCGCTACGCCTGGCTGCTCGGGCTGATCGTGCCGCTGTTGCCGTTCATCGCCTGGGGGTTGGTGGCGCTGACCGGGCTCGGCGTATTCTGGTTCTACGGCCCGTTCCTGGTCTTCGTGATCTTCCCGCTGCTCGACATCGCGATCGGCATGGATGCCGAGAACCCGCCCGACAGCGTGATCAAGTGGCTCGAACAGGACCGCTACTACCGCTGGTGCACCTACGTCTTCATCCCGGTCCAGTACGCGGGGTTGATCGCCGCCTGCTGGCTCTGGGCCGACGGCGGGCTCTCGACCGTCGACAGCATCGGCCTGGCGCTGACGATGGCGATGGTCAGCGGGATCGCGATCAACACCGCGCACGAGCTCGGCCACAAGCGCGCCGACCTGGAGAAGTGGCTGAGCAAGGTCGCGCTGGCGCAGAGCGGCTACGGCCACTTCTTCATCGAGCACAACCGCGGCCACCACGTCCGCGTCGCCACTCCCGAGGACCCGGCCAGCGCCCGCTTCGGCGAGAGCTTCTGGGCCTTCCTGCCGCGCACCGTGTCCGGCAGCCTCAGCTCCGCCTGGGGCCTGGAGAAGGTCCGGCTCGAGCGCGGTGGCCACTCCGCCTTCTCGATCCACAACGACATCCTCCAGGCCTGGGCGATGACCGTCGGCCTCTTCGCCGCGCTGACGGTCGTCTTCGGCCCGGTCGTGCTGCCCTACCTGCTGCTGCAGGCGGTGCTCGGCTTCTCGCTGCTGGAGGTCGTCAACTACCTCGAGCACTACGGCCTGATGCGGCAGAAGAAGGAGGACGGCCGCTACGAGCGCTGCCTCCCCGAGCACAGCTGGAACAGCAACAACGTCGCTTCCAACGTCCTGCTCTACCACCTGCAGCGCCACAGCGACCACCACGCCAACCCGACCCGCCGCTACCAGGCTCTGCGCCATGTCGACGAAGCGCCGCAGCTGCCGACCGGCTACGCGGGGATGATCGTGCTCGCCTGGTTCCCGCCGCTCTGGCGCCGGGTGATGGACCACCGCCTGGTCGAGCACTACGACGGCGACCTCGACCTGGCCAACATCCAGCCGCGGGCGAGGCGCAGGGTGCTGGCCCGCTACGGAGGCGCGAGCGCATGAGCGCCTTTCGCTGCCCGGCCTGCGGCTACGTCTACGACGAGGCCGCGGGCCACCCGCGCGAGGGCTTCCCGGCGGGGACGCCGTGGAGCGAGGTGCCCGACGAGTGGCACTGCCCCGACTGCGGCGTGCGCGACAAGGTGGACTTCGAGCCGGTCGCCGAGGGCGGGTGACCGCACCCTCCGGCACGATGGGGGGCGCCGTGGAGGCGCGCACCCCATATCCCCAGGCGGCCCGGAAGCTGCTGCGCGAGACGCTGCTCGCGGCCGGCCGCGACGAGGTTCAGCAGCGGCCCTGGTCGGAGATCACGATGGCCGACATCGCCGCTGCCGCCGGGGTCAGCCGCCAGACCCTCTACAAGGAGTTCGGCAGCCGCGACGAGTTCGCCCAGGCGCTGGTCATCCACGAGGGCGAACGCTTCCTCGACGCGGTCGACGCCGCCGTGCGCGAGCACCTCGACGACCCGCGCGCCGCGGTCGGCGCGGCGCTGGAGACCTTCCTGCGCACGGCCGGCGACGACCCGCTGGTCCGCATCCTGCTCAGTGACGACGGCAGCGCCGGCCTGCTGCCGTTCGTCACCACGCAGGGGATGCCGGTCGTGCAGTGGGCGACCGCGCGCCTGACCGCGACGATCGAATCCGGCTGGCCGCAGGCCCCGTCGCCGAAAGCCCGCCTGCTGGCCGAGAACCTGGTCCGGCTCGCGATCAGCCACGTCACCGCCCCCGCCGGCTCCCCCGAGGCGACCGCCGTCCAGACGGGCGAGCTGCTCGGCCCCTTCATCGACGAGGCCCTGGGCGCCTGACGCAGCTGATGTTTTCGCCGCTCCTCGCTGGGTAGCCCGATGGTTTCCCCAATCAGAGGAGGAGCAAGCATGCTTGAACTCAGCAGCCAGGCAGAAGAGGCGATCCGCGGCATCCTCGCCTCCGAGGGCGTGCCCGACGACGCTTCGTTTCGGATCAGCGCTCAGCAGTCCCCGGAGGCCGAGAGCGGGCTCGCGGTCTCGATCGTCGAGGAGGCGCCGCCCGAGGACCAGGTCATCGAGGGCGAGGATGTCGAGGTCCGGCTCGAGCCGACCGCGGCCGAGATGCTCGACGACAAGCAGCTCGACGCCCAGGTCGCCAACGGCGAGGTCCAGTTCAGCCTCAACGCCCAGGCCGCCTGATCGACTTCAGCCCTGCTCGGCCTCCTCCGGCGCGCTCAGCCGCCGGGTGAGCCCGAGCAGGTCGGCCGAGGGCGAACCGCGCTAGCTTTTCCCCGTGGCCAAATGGGGAGTCCTCGCCGTACTGGCGACCGCCCAGTTCCTGATGGTCCTCGACCAGGCGGTGATGAACGTCGCGATCTCCCAGCTTGTCGAGGACTTCGACACCACTGTCACCACGATCCAGGCGGTGATCGCCCTCTACGCGCTGGTGATGGCCGGGTTGATGCTGACCGGCGGCAAGCTCGGCGACATCTTCGGCCGCCGCCGCGCCTTCGCGGCCGGCCTTGTGATTTACGGCGCCGGCTCGGCCCTGACCGCCGCTTCGTGGAGCGTCCCCAGCCTGACGCTGGGCTGGTCGATCCTCGAGGGCATCGGCGCCGCTCTGGTCCTGCCCGCCCTCTTCGCCCTCGTCGCAGCCAACTACGGGGGCTCGCAGCGGGCGCTCGCCTACGGGGTGCTCGGCGGCGTCGCCGGTGCGGGCATCGCCGTCGGCCCGATCCTCGGTGGCTGGCTGACCACGGACTTCACCTGGCGCCTTGTCTTCGTCGGTGAGGTCGTCGTCGCGCTCGGGATCCTCGCCGGCACCCGGCTGATCCACGAGCCGCCCCGGGAGGGCGCGGCGCCGCGGCTCGACTGGGTCGGCAGCGTGCTCTCGGCCTCCGGCCTGGCGCTGATCGTCTTCGGTGTGCTGCAGGCGAGCAACTGGGGCTGGCTGGAGCCGCGCGACTCGCCGCTGGAGCCGTTCGGCTTCTCCCTGACCCCGTTCGTGATCGCCGCCGGGGCGCTGGTGCTGGCCGGCTTCAGCGCCTGGCAGCGCCATCGCGAGGGGCGCGGCCTGCCGCCGCTCGTCCACCTCGGCCTGCTGCGCATCCGCGCGCTGCGCGGCGGGGTGGGAATGCTGCTCGCCCAGAACCTGATCCTGATGGGGATCTTCTTCACGATCCCGCTCTACCTGCAGATCGTCCAGGGCCTCGACGCGCTCGAAACCGGCGTGCAGATGCTGCCCGCCTCGGTCGGCCTCTTCCTCACCGCGCTGGTCGGCTCGGCCCTCGCCTCTCGCTTCCCGCCGCGGCTACTCGTGCGTACCGGCCTCGCCGTGGTCCTGCTCGCCGTCGTCCTGCTGCTGGGCACGATCGAGCCCGAGCTCGACAGCACCGCCTTCCTTGTCGCAACCGGTGTGCTCGGCGTCGGCATGGGTCTGATCGTCTCCCAGCTCGGCAATGTCGTCCAGTCCGCGGTCGGCGACGACGATCGCAGCGAGGCGGGCGGCCTGCAGACGACCGCCCAGCAGCTCGGCTCCTCGCTGGGCACGGCGCTGCTCGGCGCGATCGTGATCAGCGGCCTGATCGGCGCCTTCACCGCAAACGTCGCCGACGACCCGACGATCTCCAAGGACATCAGCCGCCAGGTAGAGGTCAGGCTCAGCGCCGGCGGCAGCTTCGTCGCCTCCAATGAGGTGCGGGCGGGGGCACGGGCGGCCGGGCTCGACCCGGGCACGGTCGACGCCGTGGTCGAGAACTACGAAGACGCGCAGCTGACCGCGCTCAAGACCGCCTTCCTCTTCGCCGGATTCCTCGTCATCGCCGCCTTCTGGACGAGCAGGCGCCTGCCGACGCAACGCTTCGACGAGTTGCAGGCCGGCCCCGAGCCCCCGCCGTCCGCGGCCGGCGCATGACCGGCGGGCTCGAGGCCCACGCCACGCCGGAGGAGCGGGTGGTCGCGGGCAAGGCCGCCCGCTCATCGGCGCCCCGCTCCAGCCACGGCGAGTGGCACCCCGCCGCCGATCGCGCCGACCCGGTCGAGCTGCTCGAGCGCCAGGCCGCATCGCGGGTCGGCCGGCTCGTGCCGCTGCGCTACGGGCGCATGCTCGCCTCGCCCTTCGCCTTCTACCGCGGCGCCGCCGCGGTGATGGCGGCAGACCTCGCGCCGACCCCGCGCTCCGGCTTCGAAACGCAGCTCTGCGGCGACGCCCACCTCTCCAATTTCGGCGGCTTCGCCTCGCCGGAGCGGCGCCTCGTCTTCGACCTCAACGACTTCGACGAGACGCTGCCGGGGCCCTGGGAGTGGGATGTGAAGCGGCTTGCCGCCAGCTTCACGCTGGCCGGACGCGATCGCGGCTGCGACCTCGGCGAGTGCCGCAGCGTCGTGCGGGCGGCGGCGCGCTCCTATCGCGAGACGATGCGGGCGCTGGCCCGGATGGGCAACCTCGAGTCCTGGTACCTGCAGCTCGACTCGGACACGATCGCCGCACGCTGGGCGGTCGTGGTCGGCGGCAAGCAGCGCAAGGCGTTCGCCCGCAACATCGCCAAGGCCCGGGCCAAGGACAGCAACCGCGCCTTCGCCAAGCTGACCGAGGAGGTCGACGGAAGCCTGCGCATCGTCAGCGAACCGCCCCTGATCGTGCCGATCGGTGAGCTCGCCGAGGAGGCGGGTGGGGCGGACGCGGAGGCGCTCGTGCTCGAGGTGATCGGTGCCTACCGCGCTTCGCTCCCGCTCGAGCGCCGCGCCCTGCTCGACGGCTACCGCTTGGTCGACGCCGCCTTCAAAGTCGTCGGTGTGGGCAGCGTCGGCACCCGCGCCTGGATCGCGCTGATGCTGGGCCGCGACGCGGGCGACCCGCTTTTCCTGCAGATCAAGGAGGCGCAGCGCTCGGTGCTCGAGCCCTACGCGGCGCCGAGCGAGTTCGCCGAGCAGGGCGAGCGCGTCGTCCATGGACAGCGGCTGATGCAGGCGACGAGCGACATCATGCTCGGCTGGGTGCGGGCGAATGGGGTCGACGGCGAGAGCCACGATTACTACGTCCGCCAGCTCTGGGACTGGAAGGCGTCGGCGCGGGTCGAGTCGATGGATGCCCGTGCGCTCACCGCCTACGCCGAGATCTGCGGCATGACCCTTGCGCACGCGCACGCGCGCGGCGGCGATCGGATCGGGATCGCCGCCTACCTCGGCAAGGGCGACGTCTTCGACCGCGCCATGGCCGATTTCGCCGAGGCCTATGCTGACCAGAGCGAACGCGACTGCGAGGCCCTGCAGGCCGCCGCCGACTCCGGCCGGATCGAGGTCGAGACCGCATGACCGCGCCGGAACCTCACGGTCCGCACTGGGGCAGCGTGCGAAGATAGGAGAAAGTAGTTAGGGTGCCCTAAGCCCGACTGGGCAAATGCTCTCAGGAACCCCCGTAACAAGGAGGCGGCTTGTCTTTTCCCGAAACGGCGTTGTTGGGCGCCCTCGCTGGATTCACGATCTTTCTCGGCCTCCCGGCAGGTCGCATCGCGGTAATCGGCAACCGCGCGCGCGTAGCGCTTGCGATGTTCGCCGTCGGCGTGCTCTCGTTCCTGTTCGTTGACATCTTCGAGCACGCATTCGGAATCGTCGAGGGGCCGGTCGAGGCCCTCGGCGAGGGTACGGGCGGCGTTGCCGAGCCGCTCGGTTACGTGGCGCTGGTTGCCGCCGGCTTTGTCGCCGGCACGGCGGGCCTCGCCACGCTTGAGCGGTGGCTTCGTCCCCAGGCGCCATCGATGCCGCCGATCGCCGGAGGCGCGGTGGACACTCTCACCGCCGAGGATGCCCGGCGGCTGGAGGCCGCGTCCGACCCGAGGGGGCGAGCGCTTCGGGCCGGCTTGACGATTGCCGCCGCGATCGGGCTACACAACTTCGCCGAGGGTCTCGCGATCGGCGTTTCGGCCAGCACCGGGGAGATCGCCCTGGCGACCGTCCTGATCATCGGGTTCGCCCTGCACAACGCAACCGAGGGCTTCGGGATCATCGGCCCGCTCGGCGACGTGCGCCCGTCGTGGGCATGGCTTAGCCTGGCCGGACTGATCGGCGGCGGTCCGGTCTTCCTGGGAACGCTCGTCGGCTACAACGTCTCCTCAGTGCCGCTGGAGCTCGCCTTCTACGGGCTTGCCGGCGGCGCCATCCTCTATGTGATCGGCGAGGTTTGGACCGGGATGCGCCGCTACGGGCACCGGGTCCTGGGCCTGTGGATGCTGTCGGCGGGCTTCTTGATCGGTCTCCTCACCGACCTGGTCGTGGTCTACGGCGGAGGCTAGTGGCCCTCTAGGCGCGAATCCGGAGCACATCCTCGAGAGAAGCGCGGCCCCTAAACGAAAACCCCCGCCGTGCGGGGGCCGTCGATCTCGACGAGATCGCCGATCGCGATGTCGAGCTTTTTGGCCGGAGCTGCCACTACGCGATGGTAGCCGCAGGGTCTCCGGCTACGATATGGACCGTGAAGACGCGCGATAAAGCCCATGCAGTTCTGGATCATCTTCCCGAGGAGCGGGTCGACGCCGCGCTTGCGGCGCTGGAGGCTGTAGAAGGGCGCGACACCTCCGTAGAGGCCATTCTCGCCCGTCATGGCGAGGAACGCCTCAGCCCCGAGGAGTTCGACCACCACTTCGGCTCGCTGCCGACCGACGCCGAGGGCTAAACATGGCCGAGGCCCGGCCGGAGCCGGTCTTTCCGGTCGGCTTCGACGAGGACGCGTTGCAGAGGCCTGGGCGGATCCACATCCGATATCCACCCAACTGGCTACGTTTGGGGGCGCGGAGGTCGAGGAGATCTGGGCGCAGGTTGCGGGTGTAGAAATGCGCTCTCGTGGCTGACTGGCGCATGAACAGCCCACGAACGTCGTCGTAAGCGGCTTGTCAAAACGCGAAAACCCCCGACGAGCGGGGGCTTTCGATGCGGCTGAATGGAGTCGAACCATCACGCCCCGTTAGGGGCACAAGGCCCTCAACCTTGCGCGTCTACCAGTTCCGCCACAGCCGCGTGGGGCGCTCGATTCTAGATGTTCGGCGGAAACGGGGGCTGCGGGTGTGGGAGGGAGGCTGCGGCCCGGCGCGCCGGTTGCGCGTGTCCGGGCCGGGCGGTACCCTGCGAACAGACGTTCGAAGTGTTTGTGTGCGCTGCACCGTCGATTAGGAGGATCGCTTGGTGGACCTGGACCTGACCAAGAGGCAGAAGGAGATCTTCGACTTCATCCGCCGTTACGCCGACAAAACCGGCTACCCGCCGACCGTGCGCGAGATCGGCAAGGCCGTCGGCCTGCATTCCTCCTCGACCGTGCATGCGCACCTCGCCAACCTCGAGAAGATCGGGCTGCTGCGCCGCGATCCGTCCAAACCGCGGGCGATCGAGCTGCTCTTGGACAAGGCCAAGAAGACGATCCTGCCCGACCAGGCGGGCCTGCCGCTGGTCGGCCATGTCGCCGCCGGCGCGCCGATCCTCGCCGAGGAGAACATCGAGGAGTACATCGAGATTCCCGACGTGATCGGCGGCGAGGAAGGCGACTACGTCCTGCGCGTGCGCGGCGAAAGCATGGTCGGCGCCGGCATCTTCGGCGGCGACTACGTCGTCGTCCGCCCGGCCGACGACGCCGCCGACGGTGAGATCGTGGTCGCGATGATCGGCGAGGAGGCGACGGTCAAGCGCTTCTTCCGCGAGCACGACCACATTCGCCTGCAGCCCGAGAACGAGACGATGGAGCCGATCCGCAGCGCCGAGGTCACCGTGCTCGGCAAGGTGATCGGCGTCGTCCGCAAGGTTTGACGACGACCCTGGCCGTCCCGCGCGTTGGGGGCTACGATACGCGGGCGGGCCGAGCGACCGCGGAGGGAGAGACAACCCTTCGAGGAAAGTCCGGACACCACAGGGCGAGGGCGGTGGGTAACGCCCACCCGGGGAAACCCGCGGGAAAGTGCCACAGAAACATACGGCCGATGGCGCAGCCACACGTGAGCTGCGTACAGGCAAAGGTGAAATGGTGCGGTAAGAGCGCACCGGCGCCGCGGCGACGCGGCGGCCAGGCAAACCCCGCCCGGTGCAAGGCCAAACAGGATCGTCGACCCTGCCCGGCGAGGTCCAGGTAGGCCGCAGGGCCGCTTCGGCGGCTCCGACGGGGCTCCGGTCCCGGCGAGATAGATGGTCGTTCCCGACAGGATCCGGCTTACAGGCCCGCTGTGGAGGGGCTCCCCTCGCGAGAGGGGGGCTTCTCCGATCTCTGCACCCTTTTCTGTCTTAGCGTTTGCTAACCTGCCGCCAACTTCCGCTGAATCTCCGCCACATATCGCGGAGAGCGGGGGACCCATGCAGTTGGGGCGAATCGCCGGCATCCGCCGCGTAGCGCAGCTCTTTCCAGCGCGAGCCCGACAGCTAACCCCGTAAGCGTCCGAAAGAGCTATGAAGACTGGAACCGACCGCCTCTGGCGGAAATATCGATCGTCTGCGGCCCTGCTGTCGGTGGCCGCGCTGCTGGCCTGCTCGCCGGGACCCGCCCAGGCGGCGACCGGGGGCGCCGTGACCACCGCATCCAGCGGTGCCCAACTGGGGAGCGGGCTCGCCTTCAGCTCATTGCGCTGGGGCGGCGCGACCTGGTACGGCCCCGGGCTCTACGGTCGCAGCACGGCATGTGGCCAGACCCTGCGCCCGCGAACCCTCGGCGTCGCCCACCGCAGCCTGCCCTGCGGCACGCCGGTCAAGTTCGTCTACCGCGGGCGCCGGGTCGTCACCCGTGTGATCGATCGCGGCCCCTACAGCCGCGGCAACGACTGGGATCTGACCCTGGCCGCAGCCCGTGCCCTGCGCTTTGACCGGGTCGGTGCCGACCGGGTCGGCTTCGCCCTCTCGCGCAAGTTCGCGCGAAAGTTGCGCGCGAAGCGCCGCAGCGCCCGCTGAGGGCCTTCCCGGCGGCTAGTATTTCCCGTCTTAGCAGGACTTTTCCTACGAGAGGAGCATCGGCATGTCGAGGTCTTTTCTGATCGTTGCGGTTGTCGCCTGCCTGGCGGCCGTGGTCGCCATGTCCGCCGGCGCCGGCGCCGCGACGACGGCGCGCACGACCGTCGTCCTCGGCAGCACCGCCAACGCCCCGGACCCGTCCTGCCCCGAGTTGCCCTGCCAGGCGGTCGGCAGCGTCACCGGCTTCCAGGTCAGCACCAGCCAGTCGCGCCTGCCCTACCGCGTGCCGGGCAACGGCAAGGTCAAGGCCTGGACGCTGACCCTGGCCCAGCCGACCAACCGCCAGCGCTCCTTCTTCAACGGCTTCTTCGGCACGCCGCCGCAGGCGCGGTTGGCGATCCTGCGCCGTATTCCCCGCACCAAGCCGCCGCGCTACAACCTGCGCAGCCAGAGCTCGGTCCACGTGCTCAGCCCATTTCTCGGCCGGACGGTCAGGTTCGGCGCCAACCTGCGGGTGCGCAAGAACGACATCGTCGGCCTGACGATCCCCACCTGGGCTCCGGCCTTCGCGCAGGACCTCAGCGCGCGCAACGCCTGGCGCGCCAGCCGCGAGCCCGGCGCTTGCACCAACACCACCGACGTCCGCCAGGGCAGGGCCCAGCAGCGGCGCAACAAGCGCGCCACCTACGGCTGCCGCTACAGCACCGCGCGCCTGCTCTACACGGCAACCGTAGTCCTCGACTAAGCAGCCGAGGGCAGCACTTCCGGCGTCGCCTGGTCTCTGGGTAGGGCAGCCGCGCTCGCGATCAGGCTCTGGAACTCGTTCAGCGCCAGCTGGCCGACCGCCTCGAGGATCTCCTCGTCGCTCCAGCCGATCTCCCTCGCCTCCTCGTGCAGGTGGTGGGGGGGAACGCCCTCGGGGTCGAGCGTGGCGTGCAGATACTCGAGCAGCGCCGCCTCCTTCTCGTCGCCAGAGTTGAAGCTGCGCGCCCGCGAGACCTCGTCCAGCCCGAGGCCGGCGCGCCGCGCCGACTTGGCGTGCTGGGCGATCGAGTACTCGTCGTGGCGGTACTCGGCGACCGCCAGCGCGATCCGTTCACGCGTGGCCAGAGGGAGGACGCCGCCGCGCAACTCCGAGCGCATCCGCGTGTAGGCGCGCAGCACCGCGGGGGCGCCGGCGAGCACACCGACGAACTTGGTCACCGCGCCGCCGGCCGCCTGGATGCTCTTGATCAGAGGGGCGCTCTCATCCGGAGCGGTCAGCTCGTCGTGGATCTGGAATCTGCTTACTGCCGTTTTAACCGTCACTTGCATCCCGCCTTTGGCTCGATCTGGCGGATTCCGCTTCACAGAGCCTTTATGTGGCCTTTACTTTACTTTAAGCCATTAACTTACGAGAAGTAAGTTATAGCTAGTATCGGACGCTCCCGCAACCCCTCTGCGGCATACGTCACATACCCGTAATACGTCGATTCGCACCTCGCCGGTTCACTTCGCCTATCTTTGCCCCTCACCGCGCCCAAACAGCGACGAAGGAGACCGGGGAATGGCAGACCAGCCGACGAGTGCCGCCGATGTAACCGAGATCGTCAAGGAGCGCGATGTCCGCTTCATCCGGCTTTGGTTCACCGATGTGCTCGGCCAGCTGAAGAGCTTCTCGATCAACTCCTCCGAACTCGAGGATGCGCTCGAGGGCGGCATGGGCTTCGACGGCTCCTCGATCACCGGCTTCAACCCGATCGAGGAGTCGGACATGATCGCGATGCCCGATCCCTCGACCTTCGCCCTGATCCCCTGGCGGCCTGAAGAGGAGAACGCCGTTGCCCGCATGTTCTGCGACATCCGCGTGCCCGGCGGCGACCCCTACGAGGGCGACCCGCGCTGGATCATGCGGCGGGCGCTGAAACGGGCTGAGGAGATGGGCTTCGAGGCCTACAACATCGGCCCCGAGCTCGAGTTCTTCTACTTCCGCTCGGCCAAGCCCGAGGGCGGCGTGCCGGAGGTGCTCGACGAGGGCGGCTACTTCGACCTGACCACGCTCGACGCCGGCTCCGATGTGCGCCGCGACACCGTGCTGGCGCTGGAGAAGATGGGCATCCACGTCGAGTACACCCACCATGAGGTCGGGCCCTCCCAGCACGAGGTCGACATGCGCTACAAGGACGCGCTGCGGATGTCGGACGACTGCATGACCTACCGCATCGTGGTCAAGGAGTACGCGATGAAATACGGCTGGCATGCGACCTTCATGCCGAAGCCGCTGTTCGGCGAGAACGGCTCGGGGATGCACGTCCACCAGTCGCTCAGCAAGGACGGCAAGAACGCCTTCTTCGACGCCGAGGACCCCTACTACCTCTCGTCAACGGCGAAGGCCTTCATCGCCGGCCAGCTGCGCCACGCGCGTGAGATCTCACCGCTCTTCGCCCAGTGGGTCAACTCCTACAAGCGGCTCGTCCCCGGCTTCGAGGCGCCGGTCTATCTGGCCTGGTCACGGCGCAACCGCTCGGCGTTGATCCGGGTGCCGCTGTACCACCCCGGCCAGGAGCGGGCGACGCGGGCCGAGCTGCGCTGTCCCGACCCTGCCGCGAACCCCTATCTGTGCTTCGCCGGCATGCTGCAGGCCGGCCTGGAGGGGATTGAGAAGGGCTACGAGCTGCCCGAGCCGATGGAGCAGAACCTCTACCACCTCTCACCCGAGGAGCGCTCGCAGCGGGGGATCGAGCAGCTGCCGGAGACGCTCGGCGAGGCGATCGACATCGCCGCCGACTCGGAGCTGGTCCTGCGCACGCTCGGCGAGCACACCTTCCGCCGCTTCATCGAGATCAAGCGGCAGGAATGGGACGAGTACCGGGTGCAGGTCACGCCCTATGAGATCGAGAACTTTCTCCCCGTGCTCTGACGGCCGATAGGCGGCCCGTCGGCCGTCAGGACTTTTTAGAGAGCGCTGAGGGCCACCAGAACTTGTCCCCGAGGGTCAGCGCGATCGCGGGGACGAGGATGCTGCGCACGAGGAAGGTGTCGAGCAGGACGCCGAAGGCGACGACGAAGCCGAGCTCGGTGAGGAAGGTGAGCGGCAGCGAGCCGAGCACCGAGAAGGTGCCGGCGAGGACGATGCCGGCGCTGGTGATCACCGCGCCGGTGACGGCGAGCGCGCGCAGGATGCCCTGGTGGGAGCCGTGGGCGATCGTTTCCTCACGGGCGCGGGCGATCAGGAAGATGTTGTAGTCGACGCCCAGCGCGACCAGGAAGACGAAGGCAAACAGCGGCAGCGACGGGTCCGAGCCGGGGAAGCCGAAGATAACGTCGAAGACGAAGTAGCCGACGCCGAGCGCGGCGAGGAAGCTGAGGATCACGGTGCCGACCAGGACCAGCGGCGCGACCAGCGCCCGCAACAGTCCGATCAGGATCAGCAGAACGACGACGAGCACGATCGGCGGGATCACCAGTGAATCGCGGCCGGCTGCGTCGCGGACGTCGAATTCGATCGCGGTCGGCCCGCCGACCACTGCTTCGGGTGAGGCTTCGTGCGTCGCGGTGCGAATCGGTTCCACCAGGTCGAAAGCCTCGGTCGAATACGGTTCGATTCCCAGCGTCGCTTGCACCAGCGTGCCCGGCGCGCCCTGCTCGACCGGCCCCGAGACGGCCTCGACGCCGGCGACCGCGGCGACCGATTCGCGCACGGCGGGCACTTCGGAGGCCTGCGGCACGACGATGTCGGTCAGTGCCGTGGTCCCGTTGGGGAAGCTCTTGCTGAGCAGCTTCTGACCTTCGACCGATTCGACTTCGGTCGTGTAGCTGTCTTCGGCGGTCAGGTCGGTGGAGAAGAAGGCGAAGCCGCCGCAGAAGATCAGCAGGACCGCCAGCGAGCCAACCATCACCCGCTGCGGCCCGCGTGCGACTCGGTCGCCCACCCGTTTCCAGAAGCCGTGGGTGGCGTCGGCGGCGTGCTCGAGCCGGTGGCGGCGGACCTCGTAGGGCTTGAAGACCGCGCGGTCCAGCGGACCGACGATCAGCGAGGGGATGCGGCGGCCGCTGAGCCGGCGCAGCAGCCAGTTGAGCAGGACCAGCGGCAGCAGGACCAGGACCAGCAGGCAGGCGAGCACGACGCGGACGAGCGCCCCGGCGCCGCCGCCCTCGACGATCCTCCGTCGTGCCCGCTCCGAGACCTCGTCGGCCGTCGGCGCAGTGTCGGCGGTGTGCGGGACGAAGGGCCAGAAGGCGCGGCGGCCGAAGATCGTCAGCAGCGCCGGCAGCAGGGTCAGCATCGAGAGCGCCGCGCAGGCGATCCCGATCGCGGCGATCGGGCCGAGGCCCGCGGTGCCGTTGACCTTGGCCAGGGTGAGGCAGAGCAGCGCCGCGATCACGGTCGCCGCCGAGGCGAAGATCGCCGGCCCGGCCGAGGCCAGCGCGGTGCGCATCGCCACGTGCTTGTCGGTCGTGTTGTGCAGCTCCTCGCGGTAGCGGGCGACGAGCAGCAGGGCGTAGTCGGTGCCGGCGCCGAGCACGAGCACCGACATGATCGAGCTCGACTGGCCGTTGATCGTCACCCCGAGCTCGGAGACTCCGTAGCCGATCGAGCGCGAGAGCAGCTCGGCGAAGATGACCGCGATCAGTGGGATGAAGAAGAACATCGGCGAGCGGTAGATCACGATCAGCAGGAAGATCACGAGGCTGAGCGCGGCCAGGAGCAGGGTGCCGTTGATGTTTTCGAAGACTTCGATCGCGTCGGCGGAGAAGCCGGCGCCGCCGGTGACCTTCGCCTGTAGCCCCGGGGGCGGGTCGTCGATAACTTCGCGCCAGGCCTCGACCGGGTCGAGGATCCGTTCGCCCTCGCCTTCGGCGTCGATGTTCGCGGTGACGATCGCCGCCTTGCCGTCTTTGGAGAGGACCGGCCCGCTGAACGCCCCGCCGTCCTGCTCGACGACACCCGGGAACTCTTCGCTCGCTTCGTCCATTTCGGCCATGCTGGTGCCGATGTAGCGGCGATCGGCGCCGGTCAGGCCCGAGTCGCGGCGATAGACGACCACGGCCGGCGCCAGTTCGCCACCCTGGAGCGTTTCGGTCGCCTCCAGCGCCGCAGTCGATTCGGCATCTCCTGGCAGATAGGAGGAGGACTCGTTGTTTTCGGCGTCTTCGAACCTGGTCGGCAGTTCGGCCGGCCCGGCGGCGATGAAGATCGCCAGGAACCAGAGGGCGAAGACGATCCACTTGGCTCGTGGGCCGGAGGCGAGGGTGAAGCTGGAGCCGCGCATCGCGCGGAATCCTTTCAAATGGATGCGGCGGGTGAGAGGAGGGACGCCAGCTCGTCCGCGTCGGTGGTGGGAGCCCGGCAGCTGAAGTGTTCGCAGACGTAGGCAGTTGGGTTGCCGTCAACGGTGGGGCGATTGGCGAGAATGGGCGGCAGCTCGCCTCCCTCGCGGCCGCCGGCGAGGACGACGTGCGGGCGGTAGCCGTCGCGGACGACAGTCGCGAGCTCGCTCACGTCCGCGCCGATCAGGGCGACCTCCTTCGTCGTCGCCAGCCGGAAGTCGAGCGCGCGCAGCAGGTGGGCGAAGGCGTTGGGCTGGCGCGGGGCGGCCTTGGCGAACAGCCGCAGCACGCCGTCGGCCCACTCGCCGTAGCGGCGCTCTCCCGTCAGCGCCTCGAGCCGCAGCAGGCCCAGCGCAGCGGCGGAGTTGCCGGAGGGGATCGGGTGGTCGCCGATCTCCTTGCGCCGTGCGATCAGCTGCTCGTGGTCGTCGGAGGTCGAGTAGAAGCCGCCGCGCTCCTCGTCGCCGAAGCGGGCGATGGTCGTGTCGGCGAGAGCCCTCGCCTCGTCGAACCAGTGTGGCTCGAAGCTCGCCTCGTACAGCGTCAGCAGCGCCTCGAGCAGGAAGGCGTGGTCCTCGAGGTAGCCGTTGAGCCGCCCCTCGCCGTTCTTGTAGGTGCGCAGCAGCCGGCCGTCGGTGTCGCGCAGGTCGCGCAGCACGAACTTGGCGCAGGCGCGGGCGGCGTCGAGGTAGTCGGGGCGGCCGAGGACGGCGCCGGCCTCGGCCAGTGCGCCGATCATCAGCGCGTTCCAGGCGGTGAGGCGCTTGTCGTCGAGCCCCGGCCGGACGCGCTCGGCGCGCGCCTCGTACAGCGCCGGCCGCGCCGCGGCGAGGCCGCCGGGCTCCGGCGCGGCGGCGCCGGCAGCGAGGTGGAGGATGTTGCTGCCCTCGAAGTTGCCGGCCTCGCTGACGCCGTAGTAGGCCGCGACCTGCTCGGCGTCGTCGCCGAGCACGGCGCGCAGCTGCCCGGGCGTCCATATGTAGAAGCGCCCCTCCTCGCCCTCCGAGTCGGCGTCCAGGGCGGAGTAGAAGCCGCCCTCGGGGCCGCGCATCTCGGCCAGCGCCCAGTCGAGCGTGCGCTCGCAGACCGCGCGGTAGCGCTCATGGCCGAGCGCCTGCCAGCCGTGCAAATAGGCGCGCGCCAGCTGCGCGTTGTCGTAGAGCATCTTCTCGAAGTGGGGCACCAGCCAGGCGGCGTCGACCGAGTAACGGGCGAAGCCGCCACCGATCTGGTCGTGGATGCCGCCGGCCATCATCGCGTCGAGCGTGCGCTCGACCGGCTCATGGACACCCTGGGCGAGCAGCAGCTCCAGGGCCGAGGAGGGCGGGAACTTGGGCGCCCCGCCGAAGCCGCCGCGCTGCATGTCGGCGTTTTCGCGCAGCGCCGCTACGACCCCGTCGAGCAGCTCGCCGCCCGGCGCCTCTGCGGCGGGCTCGATCGCGCCGATCGCGCCCAGCCGCCGGCGCGTCTCCGGCGCCCGCTCGCGCAGCTCGTCTCGGCGGTTCTCGAAGGCATCGAGCACCGCTTCCATCACCATCCGGAAGCTCGGCATGCCGCGGCTCTCGTCGGGCGGGAAGTAGGTGCCGCCGTAGAACGGCACGCCCTCGGGGTCGCAGAAGACCGTCATCGGCCAGCCGCCCTGGCCGCTGATCGCCTGCACCGCCTCCATGTAGAGGGCGTCGACGTCGGGGCGCTCCTCACGGTCGACCTTGACGTTGACGAAGTGCTCGTTCATGTAGGCGGCGGTCGCCTCGTCCTCGAAGGACTCGCGCTCCATCACATGGCACCAGTGGCAGGCCGAGTAGCCGACCGAGAGCAGGATCGGCCGGTCGTACTCGCGCGCCCGCGCCAGCGCCTCCTCGCCCCACGGGTGCCAGTCGACAGGGTTGTCGCGGTGCTGGAGCAGGTACGGGCTGGTCTCCTGCGCGAGGCGGTTCGCCATGTCCCCACACTATCCCCGGATCGGGCAGGCCAATTATTGGGTGAAGGGGATAGACGAAAGTGGGTCGCAATCAGGGTTTGCGGCCATCCGTCACGCAACTCGCCTCCGGATATTCCTACATTCCTCAAGTGGCGAACGAACGACTTCCCGCGCAGGGCGAGCCCGCGATCGCGGTGGTTCTGCAGAAGCTGGAGGAAGACGATCGCGCGATCGTCCTCGCGGCGCTGGAGCGGGCGGAGCGAACCGAGACCGAGCTGCGCTATCTCGCCGACCACGACTCGCTGACCGGCTTGCTCGACCGCCGCCGGTTCCGCGCCGAGCTCGACCAGCACGTCTCCTTCAGCGCCCGCTACGGCGGCCAGGGCGCGGTGATGATCGTCGACATCGACGGTCTCAAGGCGGTCAACGACTCGCTCGGCCACCACGCCGGCGACAACCTGATCCGCCAGGTCGCCGCCGCGATGCGCGAACGGGTGCGCGGCACCGACATCGTCGCCCGCCTCTCCGGCGACGAGTTCGCGATCCTGATGCCGCAGACCGACACCGAAGGGGCGCTGCATCTGGGCGAAGACCTGCGTGCCCAGGTTGCCGAAAGCGTCCGGCCTGCGCCGCAGTTCGACGGGGTGACGATCAGCGTCGGAATCGCGATGTTCGGCGGCGGCAAGGGCGGCTCGGAGGCCGTGCTGGCGGCCGCCGACGAGGCGATGTACCGGGCCAAGGAGGGCGGCCGCAACCAGATCGCCCTCTTCCGCGATCCGAGCGAGCCGCAGCGCGGCGACAAGCGCCGTCAAACCGTCGCTTCGCGGATCCGCGACGCGCTCACCGACGACCGCCTCAGCCTGCACACGCAGCCGATCCACAGCCTCGCCTCGGGGGGTGGGATAGAACGCTACGAGCTGCTGCTGCGGATGACGAGCGAAGGGGGCGAGCTGCTACCGGCCGCCGACTTCATCGCGGCGGCGGAGCGCTCGGGCATGGTCCAGGAGCTCGACCGCTGGGTCGTCGGCCGGGCGCTCGAGCTGCTCGTCGAGCGCGAGCGCAAAGGCCGGCCGCTCTCGCTGCACGTCAACCTCTCCGGCGCCTCACTGACCGACATCTCGGTGCTCGAATTCATCGAGCGGCGGCTCGACGAAGGTGGCGCGGACCCGTCGCAGTGCACATTCGAGATCACCGAGACGGCCAACGTCTACGACTACGAGGCCGCGTCGGGCTTCGCCGACCGGCTGACCGAGTTCGGCTGCCAGCTCGCGATCGACGACTACGGCGCCGGCTTCAGCCCCTTCCACTACCTGAAGACGATTCCCTTCGACATGATCAAGATCGACGGTGCCTTCGTGCGCGACATGCCGCGCAGCGACGCCGATCAGCTGACCGTGAAGGCGATCGTCCAGATCGCCCGCGGGCTGGGCAAGACGACGATCGCCGAGTACGTCCAGGACGACCGCACGATCGAGATGCTGCGCGAGTACGGCGTCGATATGGCCCAGGGCTATCACCTGGGCCGGCCGGTCGGCCTCGACGAGGCGTTCGCCGAGGCCGCCTAGGCGCCCGGAAACCGGCGCATCTCGGGGTCCTCGGTCCGGGTCGGTTCGGTCACGCACCGCAGTGCGCTCCCTCACCGATCCTCCCTGCGTCCCCCGACCTGCTTGGTTTCCGGGCGCCTATGTCATCTGATCGATCTCGCTAGCCGGTCTTCTTCAGCATCCCGCGGAAGACCGCTCCCGGCTCATTGCAGGGAAGCTGCTCGGGAAAGGCGAAGCTGCTGTCGAGCCTGACCGTGTAGCGGAGGCCGGACGTGACCTCGATCGTCCAGGTGATCTCGCCGCTGCCGCCGAAGACGCTGTTCGGTTTGCCGCCGGCCCTGAACGACGTGGCGGTCGAGGTCGCCGGTTCCTCCGGGAGTTCGAGCGCAACCGGGATGCACGTCCGGACCCGGCTGCCGGGCGTGGACGTGTAGGTCAGGGTCGCCATCTTGCCGCCGGCCGTGACCTTGAGCCCGATTCCGTCCTGGCCCTCATAGGTGCCCGGAGCGAGCAGGGATCCGCCCTTGCCCCTGCCCTTGCAGCCGCGCTTCTTGCCCTTCTTCTTGGAGGCGGTGGCGGAGCGGTGGGCCTTGCTCTTGTTCTTGCCCTTCGCCTTGCCTTTGCCCTTGGACTTGCAGCGCTTGCCTTTGTTCTTGCCCTTCTTGGCCGAGACGGCGGCGCCGTCTTGGCCGGCGGCGGCCACGGAGCTGAGCCCGATCGCCAGCGCCAGAGCGGCGACGAATGCGAGCAAGATGGTTCGTCTCACGCGAAATCTCCTTGTTCGTGACCGCGGATCGACGGCCGAGTTTGGACACAAACGATTAGACCACCCGGGCGAGGAGCCCGAGCCGCGGGTTGCGATCCCATGGGCCGATCGGCCCATCTGCGGCTACCGAAAATGCTCAGCCGCGCAGCTCGGCGCGCCTGACCTTGCCGCTCGCGGTCTTCGGCAGCTCGGCGGCCGGTCGACATCGACGAATCGCCGCCCGGCTAGGACCGGACGGCGACTCGTCGGCATGTCAGCCGACTTTCCTCAGTTTCCCTTCGAACTTCACACCCGGCTTGCTGCAGGCGCCGCCGATGTTGGTGGTGTCCGAGGAGACCACCAGCTTGTAGTGGTAGTTCGAGGTCACCGTCAGGCTCCAGAACCTGATGGGTCCTTTCTGGTCGGGCTCGGCGGTGTACCCCCCGGTCAGCTTGTTCGCGGTGAGCTGCGCCTCTTCGCTTTCGAAGAGGCTGGAGGATCCGATAACGGTGAGGCACGTCGTGGCCGTCGGGAAGACGACCAAGAACCGTTTGCGGCTGCGGATCTCGAGGTCGATCCCGCCCTCGCCTTTGTATTTGCCGATCTTGAGCCAGTTGCCGCCGCCGCCCCTGCAGCCCCTGCGCTTGCCTTTGCCCTTGCGCCCATTCCTGGCCTTGGCGCTGGCCGACGCGGAGCGGTGCGCCTTGCTCCTGCGCCGTCCGTTGCGCTTGCCGCGCTTGCCCTTGCATCCGCGAGCCTTGCTCTTGCCCCGCTTGCTCTTCTTTCCGGACTTGGCCGAGGCATCGGCGCCACTGCCCTGTTCGGCCACCGCTACGTTGCTGAGCCCGAGCGCCAGCGCCAGGGCGGCGACGAGTGCGAGCAGGATGCTTCTTCTCACGCGAAATCTCCTTGTTCGTGACCGCGGATCGACGGCCGAGTTTGGACACAAACGATTAGACCACCCGGGCGAGGAGCCCGAGCCGCGGGTTGCGATCCCATGGGCCGATCGGCCCATCTGCGGCTACCGAAAATGCTCAGCCGCGCAGCTCGGCGCGCCTGACCTTGCCGCTCGCGGTCTTCGGCAGCTCGGCGGCGAACTCGACGATGCGGGGGAACTTGTAGGGGGCGGTCTCGCGCTTGCAGTGCTGCTGCAGCTCGTGGGCGAGTTGCTCGCTCGGCTCGCGCTCGTGCGGCACCACGATCGCGCGCACTACGGCGCCACGCTCGGGGTCGGGGGCGGCGACGGCGGCGGCCTCTGCGACCGCGGGATGGGCGAGCAGCGCCGCCTCGACCTCAACCGGGCCGATCCGGTAGCCGGAGGAGACGATCACGTCGTCGCCGCGGCCTTCGAAGAAGAGGTGGCCGTCCTCCTCCTCGCGGACGAGGTCGCCAGTCGGCCACCATTCGCCCTCGAAGCGCTCGCCGTCGAGGTAGCGCGAGAAGAAGGTGGGGGAGGAGGAAGCGCGCAGTTGCAGCTCGCCCTCGACCACGCGCACGTCGATCCCCGGCAGCGGTTTGCCCATCGAGCCGGGGCGCACCGGTTCGCCTTCGAGGTTGCCACTGATGTGCCCGGTCTCGGTCTGGCCGTAGCCGTCGGCGGGCTGCAGGCCGGTCGCCGCCTCGAAGGCCGCGATCGTCTCTGCCTCCAGCGCCTCGCCGGCCGAGACCATGCGGCGCAGCGCCGGCAGCGGGCGCAGCGCCGTGCGCTTGGCCAGCATCCGGTACTCGGTCGGCGCCTGGCAGAGCACGTTGACCCCGAGCGCCTCGATCATCTCGAGCCGCTCGGCCGGGTCGAAGCGGCCAGCGTGGATCGTCGCCGCGGCGCCGGTCAGCCAGGGGGCGAGGAAGACGTTGCGGGCCGACTTCGACCAACCGGGAGCGGTCGTGCACCAGACCAGCTCGCCGGGCCGCGAGGCGAGCCAATGCTCGGCCTGGGCGTGCTGCCCGGCCAGGTAGCGGTAGGCGTGGACGACGCCGCGCGGCTCGCCGGTCGTGCCCGAGGTGAAGACGATCAGCGCCGGGTCCTCCGCCTCCATCGGCTCGATCGCCGCCGGAGTCTCCTGCGGGCGATCCTCGTCGAGCGTCGCGGCGACCTCGGCCAGGGTCATCGCCGGCACCCCGTCGGGCAACTCGCCGAGCAGGCTCTCGTCGGCGACGCAGAGCGCCGGCGCGGCGGCGCCCACCCGCAACTCGAGGTCGTGGCGGCGCAACTGGGGCGTGCAGGGCAGGGCGACGGCGCCCATCCGCCAGCAGGCGAGCAGGGTCAGCGCCCACTCGATCCGGTTGCCGAGCAGGGTCATCACCACGTCGCCGCGCTGCACGCCGCGCGCGGCGAAAGCCCCCGAGAGCCCGGCCGAGCGCGCGATCAACTCGCCGAAGTGCCAGTCGCGCCGCTCGCCCTCGGCGTCGATCGCGACGATTCCCAGCCGCGAGGCGGGGGAGCGTTCCATCACGTCCTCGACGAAGTTCACCCGCGGCAGTCTGCCGCAGCGTGCCGTTCGCTGTTTGTTGCCCTATGCGCGACAAACAGCGAACGCGAGCCGGTCAGGTTGGCTCGGCGGCGGGGTCCGGGCTTGGCGGCTCGGCCTCTGAAATGCCCCAGCGCTGCTGGATGCGGCGCAGCGGCCTCGGCGCCCACCAGTTCCAGTCGCCGAAGAGGCGCATCAGCGAGGGCACGAGCAGGGCGCGGACGACCGTCGCGTCGAGCATCACCCCGAAGGCCATCCCGATCGCGATCTGCTTGACGAAGAAGACGCTGCTGACGCTGAAGGCGAGGAAGACGATCGCGATCGCCAGCGCCGCGGCGGTGATCACGCGGCCGGTGCGGCCGATCCCGGTCGCGACCGCCTCCTCGTTGCTGTCGCCGAGGTCGTAGCGCTCTTTGATCCGCGCCATCACCAGCACCGCGTAGTCGGTGGCGAGGCCGAAGATCACGGCAAAGAGGAAGACGAGGCTGGTCGTCTCGATCGCCGCCGGGCCGGTGTAGGCGAGCGGCCCGTCGAGCCAGCCGGCCTGGAAGGCGAGCACGAGGATGCCGAGCGTCGCGCCCAGCGTCAGCGAGTTCATCACCAGCGTCTTGACCGGCAGCAGCACCGAGCCGGTCAGCAGGAAGAGGATGATCAGCGTGGTCAGGACGACGATGCCGACGACCAGCGGCGCGTGCTCGATCAGGCTCTGCTTCTGGTCGATGAAGCCGGCCGTGTTGCCGGAGACGAGCATCGCCGAGGCCCCTGGGGGGTCGAGGTCGCGAATCCGGTGGACGACGTCCTGGGTGCCGGGGTCGAGGGCCGCCCCGGCGAGGGCGAAGTTGGCGAATGCGACTCCATCCCCGGCGGGCACGAACGGGGCGCCTCCGGTGACCCCGTCGATCGCTTCGACCTCGCGCTGGAAGCCGGCCAGCTGCCCCCGGCCGGCGTCGCCCTCAACGGTGACGGTGACCGCCTCGGTGACGTCGCGCGGGTAGTGCGCTTCGAGGTAGTCGTAGGCCTTGGCCGCGGGTTGGTCGGGCGGCACCGCTTCGGCGCTGGGGCCGGTCAGCGTCGTCCACAGCAGTGGCGCGGCGGCGGCGAGCAGCAGGACGGAGCTGGCCAGCGCCACCGCCACCGGGCGGCGCATGACGCCGCGGGCGAGGCGGTACCAACCGTCGGAGGCGTCCGATACCGCCGGCCCGCGGCGGATCGAGAGCGCGTCGATGCGCGGCCCGAGCAGGGCCAGCAGCGAGGGCACGACGAGGATCGCCATCAGCGCGGAGAGCACCGCGACCGAGGCGCCGGCGACCGCCATCGAGTAGAGGAAGCGCTGCGGCATCACGATCAGCGCCGCCATCGCCGCCGCGACCGTGAGCCCGGAAAAGACGGCGGTGCGGCCGGCGGTGAGAACGGTGCGGCGGTGCGCCTCCCGCGGTGCACCGCCGCCGCCGATCTCCTCGCGGTAACGCGAGACCATGAGCAGGGCGTAGTCGACCGCCAGGCCGAGGCTGAGCCCGGTGGCGATGTTGAGCGCGAACACCGAGGCATCGGTGAAGCTCGCCATCACCCGCAGGACGAGCAGCGTTCCGGCGATAGAGATTACGCCGAGCAGGAGGGGGATCGAGGCAGCGACGACGCCGCGGAAGACGAAGAGCAGCAACAGCGCGAGGATCGGGAAGGCGATCAGCTCGGCCTTGGTCAGGTCCTCGCGGGTCTGGTCGTTCGTCTCGTTGAAGCCCGGGGCGAAGCCGCCCATGCCGACGTCGAGGGTGCTCGCGGCGGCGATCGGCGCGGCGCCTTCGGCGGCGTAACCGCCGGCGTCCTCGAGGTCGGGGGTCGAGAGATAGCCGGTGATCGCCACCGATTCGCCGTCGCGGGCGATCAGCTTGACGCCGGCGCGGCGGTCGCGCAGCGGGTTGACGACCCGACCGACGTATTCGACCTGCGCCAGCTCGCGGCTCAGCCGCCCGACCTCGCGGCGCACCGCCGGGCTACTCGTGTCGAGCTTGCCGCCGCCGGGGGAGCGGACGACGTAGACGATCGCCGGGCTGGGGTAGTAGCCGAGCTCGTCGCGGAGCAATACCCCGGCGCGCTCGCTCTCCGAGGCGCTGTCGGTGAAGCCGGCCGCCTTGAGATGGCTCTCGACGTCTCTGCCGATCGAACCGGCAAGCAGGACGAAGACGGCGACGGCGGCGAGGATCAGCTTGGGGCGCTTCCAGGTGAGGTCGGCGATGCGGTTCATCGCGGAATGAAACGCGCCGGGAGGAGGAGACGTGACATCGGCGGCACCGTACCAGGTTTCAAAGCGCACACTTTGGAAATCAAATTAAGCTTGCTACGATCACTACCATCGGATTGATGGGGAGACGTGAATACGACCAGTCGTGCAGCCTCGCCGGCGCGCTCGACCGGATCGGTGAGCGCTGGTCGCTGCTGATCGTGCGTGAGCTCTCGCTCGGGCCACTGCGTTTCTCCGACCTCGTCGTCAACGTCGGCGGCGCCCCGACCGACGTGTTGACCAAGCGCCTGCGCGACCTCGAGCAGCACGGGATCGTCCGCCGCCGCCCGCTCGACCCACCGGCCGGCGGGTCCGTCTATGAGCTGACCGAGATCGGTTGGGACCTCGAGCCGGCGATGCTCGAGCTGGGCCGTTGGGGCATGCACTTCGAACGGGCCGAAGATGTCGCCGACCTGCCGCCGACCCACCTTGCCAATGCGGTCCGGCTGATCCTCCGGCCGCCGGTCGATGCGCGCATGGCGGTCGTTGTGCACAGCGGCGATCTGAGCTACACGCTGCGCATCGCCGACGGTTGGGTCGCCGCCGCCCGCGGCGCTGCCGAGAACGCCGACCTGGTCCTCAACGGCGGGCCCGCCGCGATCCTCGTCGCCCTGGTAGCCGGCGAGGCGGCCGAGGCGGGGATTGAGATCGAGGGCGACCGCGCCGCTCTGACGCGGCTGCGGGCGATGATCGCGCTGCCCGAGAAGCTGCGCGAGGAAACACTCGCCGTCGCCGCTCAGGCAGCGCCCGCAGCCGCCTAGCCTTGACCTAGCGCAGTTCGGCCGAGCTCTTGCCGAGCAGCTGCCGGGCCACGATCAGCAGCTGGATCTGCTGCGTGCCCTCGAAGATGTCGAGGATCTTCGAGTCGCGGGCCCACTTCTCCAGCAGCTCGTCCTCGCCGTAGCCGACCGCGCCGCAGAGCTCGACGCAACCGAGGGTGACGTCGACGCAGGTGCGCCCGGCCTTGGCCTTCGCCATCGAGGCCTGCAGCGAGTTGGGCTTGTTGTTGTCGGCCATCCAGGCCGCGTGCAGGGTGAGCAGGCGGGCCGCCTCGAAGTCGGCCTCCATCTCCAGGTAGCGCGCGACGGCGGCCGGCTGCGACAGCGCCGGCACCGCGTAGTCGATCTCGACCCCGGCCTCGCTGAGGCACTCGCGGGCGCGCTCGAGCGCGGCGCGGGCGACGCCGACCGCCATCGCGGCGACCAGCGGCCGCGTGTTGTCGAAGGTTTCCATCACCCCGGCGAAGCCCTTCTCCTTGACCTCGGGGTCGCCGAGCAGCGCCTCCTTCGGCACCCGGCAGTCCTGCAGGGTGAAGTTGGCGGTGTCGGAGGCGCGGATGCCGAGCTTGTGCTCGAGCCGGTCGAGGTTCAGGCCCGGGTTGTCGCGCTCGACGATGAACGACTTGATCGCCGCCCGGCCCTTGGAGCGGTCGAGCGAGGCCCAGACGACGATCAGGTCGGCGCGGTCGCCGGAGGTGACGAAGATCTTCTCGCCGTTGAGCACGTACTCGTCGCCGTCGAGCTCGGCCGTGGTGCGGATCGCGGCCGAGTCCGAGCCGGCCTCGGGCTCGGTGATCGCCATCGCCGCCCACTTGCCGCCGTAGCGCTCGAGCTGCTCCGCGGTCGCGACCGAGGCGATCGCCGAGTTGCCGAGGCCCTGGCGCGGCATCGAGAGCAGCAGGCCGACGTCGCCCCAGCAGAGCTCGATGATGCCGAGCACGGTCGAGAGGTTCGAGCCGTTGCGGTTGGAGTCGCCGTCCTCGCTCGACTCGCGGCGCACGCCGGCGGCGCCGGCGCCGCCCATGTCGGATCCCTCGTTCATCCCGTCAATCAGCGAGGCGAGCATGTCGAGCTCCTTGGGATAGGAGTGCTCGGCCTCGTCGTACTTGCGCGAGATCGGCCGGAAGACCTCGGTCGCGACCTGGTTGGCCTGGCTTGCCAGCGGCTTGAACTTCTTCGGTATCTCGAGATTGATCATCGTTGTGCCTTTCGTTCGTTCAGGCCGGGCCTAGACGAGCAGGGCGCCCTCCATGACGCCCGCTGCACGCAGGTCGCGGTACCAGCGCTCGACCGGGTGCTCCTTGACGAAGCCGTGGCCGCCGAGCAGCTGCACTCCTTCCGATCCGATCTCCATCCCCTTGGCGGCGGCGAGCTTGCGCGCCAGGGCGGCCTCGCGGCCGAAGTCCTGGCCCTGGTCGGCGCGGCCGGCGGCGCGGTAGACGGCGAGCCGCAGCCCGTCGGTCTCGATGCCGATGTCGGAGACGCCGAAGGCGACCGCCTGGCGGTTGGAGACCGGTTCGCCGAAGGCGGTTCGTTCGTTGACGTAGGGGATCACGTAGTCGAGCACCGCCTGCGCGGCGCCGACCGCCAGCGCCGACCAGGCGATCCGCGCCCGCTGCACGCACTCGACGTAGTCCTCGCGCCTGCCCTCGCCGAGCAGTGCGCCGACGGGCAGGCGGACGTCGTCGATCAGCAGGCGGCCGGTGGCGGCGGCGCGCAGCCCCATCGCCGGCTCGTCCTGGACCGAGAGGCCGTCCTGGCCGGACTCGACCACGAACAGCGCCGGCCCGATGCCCTCGGCCTCGGCGGCGACGACGAACAGCTCGCACTCGGTGGCGCGGGCGAGCAGCGACTTGGCGCCGCTCAGCACCCAGTCCTCGCCCTCGCGCCGTGCCGTCGTCTGCGGCTTCAGCGGGTCGAAGAGCGGGCGTGGCTCGAGCAGCGCCAGCGCGGCGGCGGGCTGGTCCTCGCCGCCGAAGGCGGGCAGGTAGGCGGCCTCCTGCTCGGCGCTGCCCCACTGGCCGATCGCGGTCGCGACGGCGCCGGGGGCGAGCACGGCGTAGGCGACCCCCATGTCGCCGTGGGCGAGCGCCTCGCCGACCAGGGCTGCGGTCGTCGCCGCCTGCTCGTGCATCACGCCGCCGAGCTCCTCGGGGATGCCGAGCATGTTGACGCCGAGCTCGTTCGCCTGGGCGAGCAGCTCCGGCGCGATCTTGCGCTCGGCGTCGGCCTCCTGGGCGGCGGGTCGGACCTTAGCCTCGGCGAAGTCGCGCACCGCTTCCTGGAACATCTGCTGCTCCTCGTCGGGGGTGACGTCGAAGAGGGCACGGGGCTTGCTCGGAGCCTGGCGCGCCGGTTTGCCCAGCTTCTGCGCGGCCTTGAAGGTGCGCCCGGCGGCGGTCGCCGTGCGGAAACCCCCCTTGGTGCCCTGGAAGAGGGCGCGCTCGACCTGCTTGCGGACGCGGATCCGGTCGAGCAGGTCCGAGCCCGCGAGCCAGTTCAGCGCTCGCAAGCCGGCTCCCATGCTGCGCTCGGCCACGCTTGCGTTGCCATTTCCGTTCACTTGCGGGTCCTCCCGTCGAGGTGGGGTATCTGCTGCCTTGCGTCGCGTACGGCGAAGTGGATCTGCTCGCTGCCGGAGTCGCTGAGGAACTCGACCTTGCCGGGCAGCCGGATCGGCTTGCGGAAGCTGACATCGACTGCGAAGGCGTCGGGCAGGCGGCTTTCCAGCGCCGCAAGGCAGCGCGCCTTGGTCCACATGCCGTGCGCGATCGCGCTCGGGAAGCCGAGCGGCTTCGCGGTCAGCGAGTGCATGTGGATCGGGTTGCGGTCCCCCGACACCGAGGCGTAGCGCCGCCCGAGGTCGCCGCCGAGCCGCCAGCTGGCGCTCGGCGTCAATCCCTCGCCGTCACCCTCTCCATCCCCCTGCGTTCGCCCTTTGTCGGGCTCAGCCCCACCAATGGCGGACCCGCCCGGGGTGGGGCCGCGGCGCAGCATCGTGCTCTCGGACTGCCAGACGAGCTCCTCGCCGGCGCTGGCCTCGGTTACGAGGCTGAAGGTCCGGCCGCTGCGGTGGGGTTGCAGGGGAGTGGGGCGGACGACGAGCTTCAGCTCCTCGCCGAGGCCGATCCGCCGGTGCTGTTCGATCCGGTTCTCGAGGTGGACGAGGCCGACCGCGCCGAAGGGGAAGCCGCCGTCGGCCATCGTCGCCATGTGCAGGGGGAAGGCGAGCACGTGCGGGTAGGTCGGCGGCAGGTGGTCGCGCAGGGAGAAGCCGCAGACGCGGGCGTAGGCGGCGACAGCGTCGGGCTCGCTGCGCACTCCCTCCAGCACCAGCTCGCCCTCGGGGATCTCGCCGCCCCCGCCGGGGACGAAGGGCAGGTGCGAGGCGCCGGGGATCAGCGGCGCCGCGGCACGGGCGTAGAGCGGCAGGATCGAGGGTGGGCTGTCGAGGGTGCGCGTGGTTGGGGGGTTGGTCATCTAGGCCCCCAGCAGGCTCTGGCCGCAGACGCGGACGACGTTGCCGTTGACCCCCGCCGACGCCGGGCTGGCGAACCAGGCGATCGTCTCGGCGACGTCGACCGGCAGGCCGCCCTGCGACATGCTGTTCATGCGGCGGCCCGCTTCGCGGATCGCGATCGGCATCGCGTCGGTCATCTGGGTCTCGATGAAGCCGGGGGCGACCGCGTTGATCGTCGCGCCGCGCTCGGCCAGCTCGGGGGCGAGCGCTTCGACCATGCCGATCACGCCGGCCTTTGAGGTCGCGTAGTTGGTCTGGCCGGAGTTGCCGGCGATGCCGCTCATCGAGGAGACGCAGACGATGCGGCCGTTGCGGCGCAGCAGGTCGCGCTGCAGCAGCTCGTCGTTTATCCGCTCCTCGCTGGAGAGGTTGATCTCGATCAGCGAGCTCCAGCGGTCCTCGGGCATCTTCGCGATCGTGCGGTCGCGGGTGACGCCGGCGTTGTGGACGACGACATCGATGCCGTCGGCGAGCCGCTCGGCGATCGTCGCCGGCGCGTCGGAGTCTGTGATGTCGAGCTCGATCGTCTCCGCCTCGAGCCGCGCCGCGACCGCCTTCAGGTCCTCGCTGAGGGCGGGCACGTCGAGCAGCACGAGCTCGGCGCCGTCGCGGTGCAGCGTCGTCGCGATCGCCTCGCCGATTCCGCGCGAGGCGCCGGTGACCAGCGCCCGCACGCCGTCGAGCGGCTGCTTCCAGTCGACCGTCGGCGCCTCCGCCACGGCGGGGCCGACACGGACCACCTGGCCGGAGACGTAGGCCGAACGGGGCGAGAGCAGGAAGCGCAGGGTCGAGTCGATCTGGCCCTCGGCGCCCGCGGCGACGTAGACGAGCTGCACGGCGATGCCGCGGCCGGCCTCCTTGGCGAGCGAGCGGGTGAAGCCCTCGAGCGCCCGCTGCGCGGTCGCCGCGCGCGCCGGCAGGCCGGCCGGCGGCGTGCCGAGCACGACGATTCGGCCGGAGCGCTGGACGCGCTTGACATCGGGGTGGAAGAAGCGCTGCAGCTCGACCAGCTCGGTCGAGTCGGAGATCCCGGTCGCGTCGAAGACCAGCGCTCCTACCGGGCTGTCGGACTTCGCCGGTCGCGGCGAGCCGATCTCACCCAGCACACGCTCGAGCTCCTGCTCGAGCCGGCCACCGGGGGCGGCGCCGCTCAGCACCGAGGTCGGCGCCTCCTCGGCGCCGTCGGCACGGCGCTTCAGCGCCGCCGGTTGGGGCAGGCCGACGCGCGGGGCGATCAGCCGGCCGGGCGGCGAGTTGACGATCTGCGTGTAGAGGTCGCTCACTTTCCGTCCTTTCCTGGGGCTTCGAGGATCGCGACGACCCCCTGGCCGGCGGCGGCGCAGATGCTGATCGCGCCGCGGCCCGAGCCGCGCTCATGCAGCTGCTTGGCCAGCGAGGCGACGATCCGCCCGCCGGTCGCGGCGAACGGGTGGCCGGCGGCGAGCGAGCCGCCGTTGACGTTGAGCTTCTCGCGCTCGATCGAGCCGAGCGGCTTGTCGCGGCCGAGCCGGTCGCGGCAGAAGCGCTCGTCCTCCCAGGCGCGCAGCGTGCAGAGCACCTGGGCGGCAAAGGCCTCGTGGACCTCGTAGAGGTCGAAGTCGCCGAGGCCGAGGCCGTTGCGATCGAGCATCCGCGGCATCGCGTAGGCGGGAGCCATCAGCAGGCCCTCGCGCTTGTGCACGTGGTCGATCGCCGCGGTCTGGCCGTCGGCGAAGTAGGCGAGGATCGGCAGGCCGCGCTGCTTCGCCCACTCCTCGCTGGCGAGCAGCACCGCTGAGGCGCCGTCGGAGAGCGGGGTCGAGTTGGCGGCGGTCATCGTGCCGTCCTCGCCGCCGAAGACCGGGCCGAGCTTGGCCAGCTTCTCGAGCGAGGAGTCGGGGCGCAGGTTCTGGTCGCGCTCGAGCCCGAGGTAGGGGCTGACGAGGTCGTCCATGAAGCCGCGCTCGTAGGCGGCCGCGAGGTTGTGGTGGCTGGCGACGGCGAGCTCGTCCTGCTGCTCGCGGCCGATGCCCCACTCGGAGGCCATGATCGCGCAGTGCTCGCCCATCGAGAGGCCGGTGCGGGGCTCCTCGTTGCGGGGGATCGAGGGAACGACGTGGCCGGGGCGCAGCCGCGCGAGCAGCTTCAGCCGGCCCGCTGTCGTCTTCTCGCGGTTGGCGTCGAGCATCACCTCGCGCAGGTCCTCGTTGACGCCGATCGGGGCGTCGGAGGTGGTGTCGACACCGCAGGCGACACCGGCGTCGATCTGGCCGAGGGCGATCTTGTTGGCGACCAGGATCGTCGTCTCCAGCCCGGTGCCGCAGGCCTGTTGAACGTCGTAGGCGGGGGTCTCGGGGGCGAGGCGGGTGCCGAGCACGCTCTCGCGGGTCAGGTCGCGGTCGCGCGAGTGCTTGAGCACGGCGCCGCCGGCGACCTCGCCGAGCGCCTCACCGCCCAGCGAGTAGCGCTCGACCAGGCCGTCGAGGGCGGTCGTGAGCATGTCCTGGTTGGAGGCGCGCGAGTAGACCGAGTTGGAGCGCGCGAACGGGATCCGGTTGCCGCCGACGATGGCGACACGACGGGGACTGTCAGTCAACGTCGATGCCTTTCGATTTGGAGTGCGAAACAGGGCGTGCAGGGGCTGCAAAGCCTCCCGCCGCAAATACCCACTACAGGGATCGATGTAACGTAATCGGGACATCGATCGATGTCAAGATCAGTGTGACCGTTCCCACACGGCGCCCGGTCGGCTTCAGCGAGCTAGGGTCGGCAGAAGGGTCGGCGCGCCGCGTGCATGGCGGAGCCGAGGCAGGCCGAAGACGGTCTCGATCGTGGCGAGCAGCGAGTAGTGGTTCATCGGGCGGCGCAGGCGCGCACGGCGGCGGACCGCCGGGCCGGCGACGATCGCGGCGACACGGCCGCCGCCGGGCCGGCCGCAGCAGCCGCGGTCGCTGGTGCCCTCGTCGAAGGTGACGACGACGAACCCCTGCCGGCCGAGCCCGCGCACGATCCGCGGGATCAGCCGCGCCAGCCAGCGGTCGACGGTGTCGAGGCCGCAGTCGTGGCCGCCGTGGCAGAGGCCGGGGCCGATCCAGGAGAACGCCGGCAGCGAGCGCCTGCGCAGGTCTGCATGCAGCCGGGCCAGCGGGACGACGTGGCGGCAGCGGCGGGCCAGGGCGAAGACCGAACGGAAGTACATGAACGGGTTGTGCCGCTTCACGTAGTCCCCGCGCTCGGCGCCGGCGAAGCACGCATGCGGCATCCCCTCGAAGTAGGCGCGCCAGCCGACGCCGGCGCGGCTGAGCTGGGCAGCGAGGTTGCCGCCGCGCAGCGCGCAACCGGTGCAGTTCTCGTCGATGCCGAGGGTCGAGCCGCCGAGCAGCGCGATGTAGTTGGGCAGCGAGGGATGGGCGACGCCGTAGTAGCGCGTCGCGAGCGCGTTGCGGCGGGCGAGCGCATTCAGGTAGGGAGCGGCGTCGTTGCCGATCACCTCGTCGTACTCGCGATTCTCGAGCACGACCACCGCGACCCGGGGTGAGGCCGAGGCGTGCCCGGCCGTGACCGCGAGGAGCAGCAGGGCTGCTGTCGCCGCCGCTATGCGCACACGGCGGAGGCTAACGCTCGTAGAGCTTGACGACGCTGACCGCGCCTTCGGGGGCGGCGTCTACGCAGAGGTTGCAGAGGACGCACTCGTCGAGGTTGGCGGCGACGATCTCGACCCCGGAGTCGGTCGCGGAGAAGATGTCGACGGGGCAGACTTCCTCGAGCTTGCGGGCCAGCTCGGCGTCGCCGGCGACGCCCGCGTCGACCTCGACATCGATGAAGACCCTGTCCAGCGTCTCGGCCATCAGGCGGTCACCCCGAGCTTCTGCTTGACCGCGTCGGGGATCTCGTCGATTCGCTCGACCACCGGGATGCCGGCCGCTTCGAGCCGGGCGATCTTCTCGGTCGCGGTGTCCTCCTTGCCCTCGACGATCGTGCCGGCGTGGCCGAAGCTCATCCCCTTCATCTCCTCGTCGTCCATGAACTTGCCGGCCATGAAGGCGACGATCGGCAGGCGGCTGTCGTTCTCCTTCACCCATTCGGAGAGCTGCGCCTCCATGCGGCCGCCGGGCTCGGTGTAGATCACGATCGCCTGGGTCTGCTCGTCGGCCTCGAAGTAGGGCATCAGCTCGGCGTAGGTCGAGCCGATGATCGCGTCGCCGCCGATCGAGACGGCGGTCGAGACGCCGAGGCCGGCCTGGGTCAGCGAGGAGGAGATCTCGGTCGTCATCCCGCCGGAGCGGCTCATCACGCCGACCGGGCCGGGGGCGTAGGCCTTGGCCGCGTCCTTCGCCGGCCCGCCGATGCCGCCCATCTTGCAGACCCCGGGGACGATAAGGCCGAGGCAGTTGGGGCCGATGATCCGCGCCCCGCGCATCGCGGCCAGCTCGACCATCTCGGCGACGTCGCGGCGCGGGATGCGCTCGGTGACGATCACGATCAGCTTGATCCCGTTCTCGATCGCCTCCAGCGCGGCGTCCTTGGTGAATGCGGGGGGGACGGTGATGACCGAGCCGTCGATCGGCGCGCCGTGGTGGGCGACCGCCTGCTCGACGGTGTCGAAGACCGGCACGCCGTGCACCTCGCGGCCCTTGCGGCCGGGGGTGACGCCGCCGACGACCCGGGAGCCGTAGTCGAGGCACTCGCGGGTCAGGTTGACCGCCTCGCGCCCGGTGATCCCCTGGACGATGAAAGTCGTGTCCTTGTTCAGCAGGATCGCTCATGGCGGCGGCTACCCTGGATCTTCGCGACGGCGCGGCCGGCGGCCTCCCACATCGAGACCGAGCGGTCGCAGTACTCGACGCCGTAGCGGTCGAGGATCTTGAAGCCCTCGTCCTCCCAGGCGCCGGGGATGCGGAAGATCGCGATCGTCTCGCCCGGGTCCTTGCCGAGTTCCAAGCAGGCCTTGATCGTGCCGCGGGCGACGATGTCGACGCGGGTGTTGGAGACGATCGACATCATCACGGCGATCTTCTCGACGCCGTCCTTTTCGAGCACCTCCTTGGCCAGGCCGCAGGCCTTGGCGACGGAGGGGTTGCCGCCGATCTCCGAGTAGTTGGCCGGCTTGCCGCCCTGGCTGCGGACCGCGTCGGTCAGCGTCAGCGAGCCGCCGCCGGCGCCGATCACGAGCCCGAGGTTGCCCTCGAAGCCGTGGTCCTTGCCCTGGATGACGCCGCGGTGGTCGGCGGCGTCGATCGCGGCGACGTTGCGCTCGAAGGCGGATGGCTCGTAGGGCTCGCGGGTGTCGTCCTCGGCGATCTCCAGCGCCTTGCGCAGGAGGCCCTTCTGGCGGCCCGACCGCCTCGTTCTCCATCTCCATGTGGGCGTCGAGGGCGACGAAGCTGCCGTCGGCGAGCTCGGCCAGCGGGTTGATCTCGGCCAGGGTCATGTCGTTGTCGCGGAAGAGGCGGGCGAGGCGGGCGAGGATCGGCGTCGCACGCTGCAGCTGCTTGCCGGTGACGCCGGTCGCGGCGATCGCCTGCTTGGCCTCGAAGTCGGCGATCGGCAGCAGGTTCGAGAGATGCCCGCGGCCGACGTGGTCTGGGTGGCTCTCGGCGACCTCCTCGATGTCGATCCCACCCATGTCGCTGAACAGCATCAGCGGCCGCTTCGCGGTGCCGTCCCAGACGACGCTCGCGTAGTACTCCTGCTTGACCTCGGCTTTCGGATCGACGAGGACGCCGCGCGGCATGTGGCCGTTGATCTCCAGCTTCAGGATCGCCTCCGCGTGCTCGGCGGCCTCGTCGGGTGTGTCGGCGAACTTGACCCCGCCGGCCTTCATCCGGCCGCCGCTGAGCACCTGCGACTTGATCACGGTCGGCCCGCCGATCTCCTCAGCGGCCCTACGGGCCTCCTCGGCGGTCTGGCAGAAGCCGTACTTGGTGACGGGAATCCCCGCCAGCTCGACGATCTTGCGTGCCTCGTACTCGTAAAAGCGCATACGCGGCGCGGGACCTTATCTAAGAGCGTCGGAGACCCGGCGCTCGTCCCCGAGCGCGACGCCGTCGAGCGAGCCGGCGGGCTCGATTCCTCGCACCGAGCCGGTGAGGAAGACCTCGTCGGCCTCGAGTAGGTCGTCATGGCTCAGCGCCTGCTCGTGAACCGGGATGGTGGCCGAATTGGCGAGTTCGATCACGCGCCCGCGTGTGATGCCGGGCAGGATTCGGCCGTCGAGCGGCGGTGTGTGCAGGGCACCGTCGCGGACGGCGAAGAGGTTGGCGCGCGAGGCCTCGAGCGCAGACCCGTCGGTATCGACGATCAGCGGCAGCGCATCGCCCGGCAGCCTGGCCTGCGCCTCCTCGAGCGGCGAGCGGTCGACCCACTTGTGCGCCCCGAGGCCGCCGGGCATCGTGACGCTGGCGAGCGCAGCGGTCCCGCCCTGAGGCGCCTCGCGCTGCTCGACCCGGGCCTCGAGTCCCCCATCCGCAGCAGGCGCCACCGCAATCCGCAGCGCACCTACAGACGTGCCTTCACTTGAGGGCCCATATGGGTACCTAGCTTGGGGCACGTCCAGTGAGGGCGGGGGGCGGTCGGGGAAGAGGGCGCTGAGGCTGGCGTGGAGGCGGGCGAGGTGGGCGTCGAGCTCAACTGGGTGGCCATCGAGAACGAGCAGGGTCTCGAAGACGCCGTATCGGGGATCGGGCACGAGGCCATTGTGGCAATCTCGGGCCGCTTGACGACGCTGCTGATCGACAACTACGACTCCTTCACCTACAACCTCTTCCAGTTGCTGGCGGAGATCAGCGGTGAGGAGCCACTCGTGGTCCGCAACGACGCGGCGAGCTGGGACGAGCTGTCCCGGCTCGGCTTCGACAACGTCGTCATCTCACCTGGACCCGGGCGACCGGACCGGACCGAGGACTTCGGTGTCTGCGCGGACGCGATTCGCCGCGCGACGGTCCCGCTGCTGGGGGTCTGCATCGGCCACCAAGGGCTGGGCGCCCTCCACGGCGCCGCGGTCGTGCCTGCCCCCGAACCCGTGCACGGCCGCCTCAGCGCGGTCCTGCACGACGACTCGCCGCTCTTCGCCGGCGTCCCGCGCGAGTTCCAAGCGGTCCGCTACCACTCGCTGGCCGTAGAGCAGCCGCTGCCTGACGGCCTACGGGGGATCGCCTGGACAAGCGACGGCGTCCTGATGGCGCTCGAACATCGCCACCGCCCGCTCTGGGGCGTCCAGTTCCACCCCGAGTCGGTTTGCGCCGAACACGGTCGTCGCCTGCTGGAGAACTTTCGGGACTTGAGCATGCGGTGGGACCGGCGGGGACACTCCCGGCCGTCCAAGTGCCGGTCTAATGAGACCGGCACTTTGAGTATCCGCCCGTCCGGGAGTGTCCCCGCCGGTCCTCCTCGGAGGCTTGTGGTGGAAAAGCTTGCGTGGGCCGATCCGGAGCGGGCGTTCGTTGAGCTGTATGGCGGGAGCGCGAACGCGTTCTGGTTGGACAGCAGCCGCACTGACGGAGATGCGCGGTTCTCGTTCATGGGCGACGACGGCGGGTCGCTGGGCGCCCTGGTCACGTACGGGCTCAAGCGCCGTGAGGTGCGCATTGAGCGTGGTGGGAACGCGGAGCTGCGGAAGGAATCGATCTTCGACTATCTGGCGGGGGAGCTGGCGCGGCCGCGGCCCGACGGGCCCGAGCTGCCGTTTGAGTTTGATTGCGGGTTTGCGGGCTGGTTTGGCTATGAGCTGAAGGCCGAGTGCGGGGGGGACGCGGCGCATGAGTCGCCGCTGCCCGACGCAGCGTTCGTCTTTGCCAGTCGGATGATCGCCTTCGATCATGCCGACGCGCCGCACCTACCTGTTGGCCCTTGTCGAGTCCGGAGGCGAGTTGGAGGCGGATCGTTGGCTCGCGGCGACGGCCGAGCACCTCGAATCGCTGCCCACCCCGCCGGACGGGGCGCCTTCCTCGGATATGTCCCGAGAAACGCGCCCCGCCGACGCTGATGCCGGCGGTGGGCTGCGCCTCGGCCGCTCGCGCGAGCGTTACCTGGAGGAGATCGCGGAGTGCAGGCGGTTGCTGGATGAAGGGGAGACCTATGAGGTCTGCCTGACAAACAGCGTCGCCGCCGATCCGGGCGAGGTGGAGCCGCTTGAGCTCTACCGGCGCCTGCGCCGCGTCAATCCGGCGCCGTTCTCGTCCTTCGTGCGCTTCGGCGAGGCGGCCGTGCTCAGCTCCTCGCCGGAGCGCTTCCTGCGCATCGGCCGCGACCGCTGGGTCGAGGCGAAGCCGATCAAGGGGACGAGCCGGCGCGGCGCGACCCCGGCCGAGGACGTCCGCCTCGCCGAGCGCCTGCGCTCCGACGAGAAGAACCGAGCCGAGAACCTGATGATCGCCGACCTGCTGCGCAACGACCTCGGCTCCGTCTGCGAGGCGGGCACCGTGCACGCCCCGTCGCTGATGCAGGTCGAGAGCTACGAGACCGTGCACCAGCTGGTCACCACCGTGCGCGGTCTGCTCGGCGAGGAGCGCGGCCCGCTCGACTGCATCCGCGCCTGCTTCCCGCCGGGCTCGATGACGGGCGCGCCGAAGCGGCGCACGATGCGGATCATCGACGAGTTGGAGGGCGGCCCGCGCGGCGTCTACTCGGGTGCGATCGGCTACCTCGGCCTCGGCGGCGGCTGCGACCTCAGCGTCGCGATCCGCGCGATCGTGCTCGACGGCGCCACGGCGACCGATCGGCGCCGGCGGTGCGATCGTCGCCCAGTCGGACCCCGAGGCCGAGTACGAGGAGATGCTGCTGAAGGCAGACGCGGTGCTGCGCGCCCTGGGCCCCGGCGCCGACCTCCCTACAGCCGGGTCAGCTTCTCCGACTCGATCTCGCGCGTGACGCCGCGGAAGTCGATCGTCAGCGGCGCCCGCTCGACCACGTCGGCGTAGTCGATCCCCGGGTGGGCGGTGACGATCGCCGCCACGTCGGCGGTGGCGAGGCCCTCGTCGAGCCCGACCGAGCGCAGGCCGAACTCGGCCAGCTCGGGGGCGAAGGCGTCGTGGTAGGCGACCTCGGCGCCGAGCTCGCGCAGCAGGGCGACGATCTCCAGCGCCGGCGACTCGCGGATGTCGCCGACGCCGGCCTTGTAGCTGACCCCGAGCAGCAGCACGCGTCGAGCCCTTGACCGCCTTTTCGTCTTCGTTCAGGGCACGCGCGATGCGATCGACGCAGTAGGCGGGCTGGGAGCGGTTGACCTTGCCCGCGAGCTCGATGAACTCGGGGTAGAAGTCGTGCTCGCGCGCCTTGAAGGCGAGGTAGAAGGGGTCGACCGGCAGGCAGTGGCCGCCCATGCCGGGGCCGGGGTCGAAGCGCATGAAGCCGAAGGGCTTGGTCGCGGCGGCATCGATCACCTCCCAGACGTCGATCCCGAGCTTCTCGCAGAGCTGCGAGAGCTCGTTAACGAGGGCGATGTTGACCGAGCGGAAGATGTTCTCCAGGAGCTTCGCCAGCTCCGCCGCCTCCGGCGTGGAGAGCACCACGACCTCTCGCAGACCAGCTCGTAGAGCTGCCGTGCCCGCTCGGCGCAGGCCGGCGTCAGGCCGCCGACCAGCTTCGGCGTGCTGCGCACGGCGTAGTCGGTGCGGCCCGGGTCGATCCGCTCGGGCGAGAAGGCGAGGTGGAAGTCGCGCGCCGGCCTTCAGCCCGGAGCTGCCTCGAGGATCGGCAGCAGGCGCTCGCGCGTCGTGCCCGGGTAGGTGGTCGACTCGAGCACGACCAGCTGGCCCGGCTGCAGCACCGCGGCGAGCGCCGCCGCCGATTCGTTCAGGTAGGTCAGGTCGGGCTCGCGCGAGCCGGTCAGCGGCGTCGGCACGCAGATCACGACCGCCTCGCACTCGCCCAGATCGCCGACGTCGGTAGTCGCCCGCAGTCGCCCCGCGAGCGCGCGCGAGCGTCTCGTCGGGGATGTCCTCGATGTAGCTGCGGCCGTCGTTCAGCGCCTCGACCTTGCGCCGGATCGGCATCGAGGCCGACGACCTCGTGCTCCGCCTCGGCGAAGGACACGGCCAGCGGCAGCCCGACGTAGCCGAGCCCGACGATTCCGATCTTCATCGGCGGAGAGTGTAGAGCGGCCGCGGCGGACCGCTATCCGAACGGCGGCTGGACGAAGTCGGGGACCGGCTGCATCGAGAAAGGCAGCGACGGTCTGCCGGCGTAGACCGCCCGCGCGGCGCCGTGTCTGTTGCGCCCATAGCGGCTGCCGCGCCAGGCCGCTGAAGATCCCCGCCGCGTTGGCGCGCACGACCGCCGCCTTGCGCCAGTGGCCGCCCTTGAGGATCTGGATGACGACCCTGCCGCGGCTGCTGGTAGGCGTGCGGCCCCAGAAGTAGAGGCCCCTTCTTGCGCGGGTAGGCGACGAAGGGGAAGCGGTAGGCGGTGAGGAATTCCTTCGGCTGGTCCAGGGCCACGGTCGGCCCGCGGAAGTAGAGGCCGGACTGGAGCGGTCTGACTGAAGGGCAGGTTCGGTTCCGGCGCGGAGTCGCGCAGGCTGTACCAGAAGAAGTATTCGACCCCGACGCTCCACGAGCGATAGAGCGCTTCGGCGACCCAGCGGTTCTCGATCTTCATCGGCAGTCCGCCCGGGTCCGGCGGGTTCGAGTCCCAGGAGAGCTCCATGATCCAGAGCGGCGTGTGCTTGTACATGCCCTTGATCCGTCCGGCGCGGTCGGCGGCGGCGAGCAGCGTCGTCAGCTTCTTCAGGTCGCCGAGCTCGACATCGTTGACGCCGCCTTCGTGGGTCGGCCCGCCGGTCGTGTAGGGATGGATGTCGAAGACGTCGAAGTGGACGCCGCCTTCGCAGTTGCCCGGCGGTCGGCTGCGGGTTGCTGTGGCCCTTCATGCAGAGCAGCAGGCGGGTGAAGCGCAGCGGCCCGATCGTGTACTTGGGCACGGCGATCGGGCCGAGCCCGGCGGCGATCACGATGTCGGTCGGGTCGACCGCCTTGATCGCCGCGTAGAAGCGGTTGATCAGGGTGCGGTAGAGGTCCGGCGAGACGGGCTTGCTCCCGTCGTACTGCGGGTTGAAGAAGAGGCTCAGGTTGGGCTCGTTGAGGCCCTGCCAGTAGACGACCCGCGGCAGGCCGCGAAGCTGCCGCTATAGCGGCGCGCGGCCGCGGTGGCGAAGGCGGCGAGCGCGTTCGGGTCGGGGTTGCACGGCGCGTCTGTTTCGCCGGAGTGGCAGCGCTGCGCCCAGAGCGGCGCGCCGCGGATCTGCAGCACCGGCTTCAGGCCGGCGGCGACGGCGCGGGCCACCCAGAGGTCGGTGAATTCCCAGTCGTAGTTGCGGGTCGGCGGGGTTTTCCGGATTCCAGGAGGCGGGCTCGGCTTCCGGCGCGACCGAGGCCCAGCGCAGCGGCGTCTGCACGAGCTGGGCGCCCGGCGCGCTTGGCGTTCTCGAAGGCGGCGGCGTCGTTGTCGTAGACGTAGGAGACGCCGGTGTGCAGCGGCGCGCGGCGCTTGCCACGGCGGGCGCCGGCCGGAGGCGAGCGCGGCGGCCAACGCGGCGCGAGCGCCAGCGAGGCGGCAGTGCGGCGCGGTCTGCCCGGCTGGAAGGGAAGCAGGCTCAGCGGCGGCTCAGGCCGCCGCGTCGTCTCTGCCGCAGGACGAAAGCGAGCGCCCAGATGACGTCGCGAGCAGCGAGCAGCGGCAGCAGCAGGCCGAGCTCGCCGGTCGAGGAGGAGCCGGTCGCCTGGCCGAGCACCTCGCCCAGGCCGGAGGAGCCGCTGGGATGTCGAGCCGGCGCTCGGCCGCGGCTGCTTTGGGGGACGCCGTTCGGCGGCTTCTTCCGCCTTCGCTGCGCCGCCGCCGGCCTCGGCCGGCCTCCGCGCGTCGGCGTGGTGCGGCGCCGTTTCGCCGGCCGGCTTGGAAGCGGGTTCCGGGTCGCGCGCCGGTGGCCGGCGCGGGCTCCGCGCGGTCGCGGCGACGACCTCGGCCACTTCGGCCCTGCGACCTTTCTCGAGCTTCTTCGCCTTGTGCGAGCCGAGCACGGATGCCGGCGAGCGCCTTGCCGTGGTCGCCCGCCTTGCCGGCGTCCTTCTGGCCACCGCCGGTCGGGATCGCCTCGGTGTACTGCGTCGCCGCCGAGTTCTCCGGCGGGACGGCGGGTGCGGCGGCCGCCGTCGCGGGCAGGACGAGGGCCGCGATCGCGACCGCGCACAACCCGAGCCCGTTCTTCAGCGTTTCGATCATCGATCCGATAACGAGGGAAGGCGCCGTCCGCGTGCGCCGCAGTCCATCCGATCCGGCTTCGTAGCATAGAACCCGATGACCACAGCTTCGATGCGGCGCACGGCGCCCCTTGATCACGCTCGCCGAGTCGAGTGGGGCGCTACCACGACCTGGCTGCTCTGCTTCGGCCTGGTCGCCTACCTCGGGCTGAAGGGGGGCGGCTACGACCCGCTGGTCCACGACCAGGTCGGGATCGCCGTCTGGTGGGTGGTCCTGGCCGCGGTGGCGGTCGGCGCCCTGCCCCGCGCGACGGCCCGGCAGGCTCGCCTGGGCCGCGCTCGGGCTGCTCGCCGCCTTCGTCGTCTGGACCGCGCTGAGCCTGACCTGGACCGAGAGCACCGAGCGGACGTCCGCCGACCTCGCCCGCGTCGCCGCCTACCTCGGCGTCTTCGCCTTCGCGCTCTTCGCGCGCGGCAGGCGACGGCGCCCGCCGCTTGGTCGGCGCGGTGGCGGCCGGCATCGTCCTCGTCGCGGCCGTCGCCCTGCTCTCGCGCTTCGCACCCGGCCTGTTCCCGGCGCCAACCAGACCGCCGCTTCCTCAGCCAGCGACCAGGAACGGCTCTCCTACCCGCTGCACTACTGGAACGCGCTGGCGGCGCTGGTCGCGATCGGCCTGCCGCTGGTGCTGCGGGTCGCGACCGACGCCCGGGGGTCGCGCTGCGCGCCGCCGCCGCCGCGGCGCTGCCGGTGCTGGCGCTGACGATCTTCTTCACCCTCTCGCGCGGCGGGATCGGCGCCGCGGCGATCGCCCTGGCGGTCTTCGTCGGCTTCAGCCCGGACCGCGCTGGCGAAGCTGCCGACGCTGCTGGTCGCCGCGGCTGGCGGCGCGGTGCTGATCGTCGGCCGCCGACCGCCGCGACGCCCTCCAGCACGGCCTGCTGAACGCGACCGCGCGCAGCCAGGGCGACCGGATGCTGGCGATCACGCTCGGCGTCTGCGCCGCCGCGGCCTGGTCGCAGGTGGCGATCTCGCGCGGCGCGGGGCGGTCGAACGGCCCGGCTGGACGGTCGCCTCGCGAGCGCCAGACGCTCGCCGTTCTCGGCGCCGTCGCCCTGGCGGTCGCTGGTCGCGTCGCGGCGGCCGGGCGAGCGCCCGGCCGCGCCTCCGACGCCTGGGACGAATTCAAGCGGGCCGAGGGCCCGGGCAAGGGCGCCGACCGGCTCGGCAGCGCCGCCGGCCAGAACCGCTACCAGCTGTGGAGCGCGGCGGTGAAGGAGAACGCGACCAGGCCCCTCACCGGCACTGGCTCGGGCACCTTCGAGTACTGGTGGGCGCGCACGGCGACGGCCCGAGATCGTCCGCGACACCCACTCGCTCTACTTCCAGACGCTGGGCGAGCTGGGGATCGTCGGCCTGCTCCTGCTGCTGGCCTTCGTGCTGGCGGTCCTCGGCGGCGGCGCGCGAGAGCTGCGCTGCGCGCCGCGCCGCCGGCGCGCCGCCGCTTGCCGCCGCGCTGGCCGGCTGCGTCGCCTTCTTCTTCGACCGCCGCCTTCGACTGGATGTGGCAGATGCCGGTGCTGCCGGTGGCGCTGCTGCTGCTCGCCGCGATCCTCGTCACCGCGCGTCGCGGCGAGGCCGGGCGGCGGCGGCGCTCGGCCTGCCGCGCGGCTCGGCGTCGCGGCGGTCGCGTCGCCGCCATCGTCGCGATCGCGATCCCGCTGGCGGCGACCAGCCTGGTCCGCCAGAGCGAGGCCGACCCCGCGCCGGCGACCTGACGGCGGCGCTGAGGCCGCCCGCAGCGCCCAGAACGTCAGCCGGGCGCGGCCGCGCCGCGCCTGCAGCAGGCGCTGGTGCTGGAGCGGGGCGGCGACCTACCGCCGCTGCCGCCGCCGCGGGCGCCGCGACCGAGCGCGAGCCGACCAACTGGCGGACCTGGCTCGTCCTTTCGCGGATCGAGGCCGAGCGCGGCCGTGCCGCGATTGCGTGTGCGCGACTTCTCGCGCGCCCGATCGCTGAACCCGCATTCGACCCTGTTCGACCGCTGAGCCGGGCGAACCGCGCGATGCCCTGGGATACTTCCCCGCCACCATCGAATCGAAGGGAGAGAGATGAGCCTGCCGGCCCGATTCGCAGCGCTTGCTCGCAATGGTTCTCGCCGGGCTGCTCGTCGCCGGCTGCGGGGAAACCGTGATCGACGACGTCAAGACCGAGGACGCGATCGAACAGAACCTACGAAGTCGCTCGGCAAGAAGGTTGCCTCGGTCGACTGCCCGTCCGGGGTCGAGGTCGAAGCGGGCACGAGCTTCGATTGCACGGTGAAGCTGTCCGGCGGCAAGAGCGAAACGGCGACGCTGAAGATCCTCAACGAAGACGCCGACGTCGAAGTGGCCGACCTCCAGCCCGATAAGTAGAGTGCCGCAAATGAGCCAATCACCACGGCCGACGCGCCGACCACCCACGCAAAGCTCCTCGACTGGGTCGGGGAGATCGCCGCCCTGACCCAGCCCGACGCCATCCACTGGTGCGACGGCTCCGCCGAGGAGTACGACCAGCTCGCGCAGGCGCTGATCGACGCCGGCACCTTCGAGCGCCTCTCCGACGCCAAGCGCCCCAACTCCTACCTCGCCCTCTCCGACCCCGGCGACGTCGCCCGGGTCGAGGACCGCACCTTCATCTGCTCCGAGAACGAGGCCGACGCCGGCCCGACCAACAACTGGCGCGACCCGGCCGAGATGCGCGACGACGCTGAAGCGCGCTCTTCAACGGCTGCATGCAGGGCCGCACGATGTACGTCGTGCCCTTCTCGATGGGCCCGCTCGGCTCGCCGATCGCCCACATCGGCGTGCAGCTGACCGACTCGGCCTACGTCGCGACCAACATGCGGATCATGACCCGGATGGGCAAGGGCGCGCTCGACGTGCTCGGCGCCGACGGCGAGTTCGTCCCCTGCGTGCACTCGGTCGGGATGCCGCTCGCCGAGGGCCAGGAGGACGTGCCCTGGCCCTGCAACGCCGACAACAAGTACATCGTCCACTACCCCGAGACGCGCGAGATCTGGTCCTACGGCTCCGGCTACGGCGGCAACGCGCTGCTCGGCAAGAAGTGCTTCGCGCTGCGGATCGCCTCGGCGATGGCCCGCGACGAGGGCTGGATGGCCGAGCACATGCTGATCCTCAAGCTGACCTCGCCCGAGGGCAAGGTCAAGTACGTGACCGGCGCCTTCCCCTCGGCCTGCGGCAAGACCAACCTGGCGATGCTGATCCCGACCCTGGCCGGCTGGAAGGTCGAGACGGTCGGCGACGACATCGCCTGGATGAAGTTCGGCGACGACGGCCGCCTCTACGCGGTCAACCCCGAGGCCGGCTTCTTCGGCGTCGCGCCGGGCACCGGCCACAAGACCAACCCCAACGCGATGGACACGATCGAGCGCAACACGATCTTCACCAACTGCGCCAAGACCGACGACGGCGACATCTGGTGGGAGGGGATGACCGGCGAGCCGCCCGCGCACGCGATCGACTGGCACGGCAACGACTGGACGCCGGACTCCGACAAACCCGCCGCCCACCCCAACGCCCGCTTCACGCACGCCGGCCTCGCAGTGCCCGTGGATCGCGCCCGAGTGGGAGGACCCGGCCGGCGTGCCGATCGACGCCTTCCTGTTCGGCGGCCGCCGGGCGACCACGGTGCCGCTGGTGCACGAGGCGTTCGACTGGGAGCACGGCGTCTTCCTCGGCGCGACGATGTCCTCGGAGAAGACCGCCGCCGCGGCCGGCAACGTCGGCGAACTGCGCTTCGACCCGATGGCGATGCTGCCGTTCTGCGGCTACAACATGGCCGACTACTTCGGCCACTGGCTGAAGCTGGGCGAGCGCGAGGGCGCCGAGCTGCCGAGGATCTTCTACGTCAACTGGTTCCGCAAGGACGCCGACGGCAAGTTCCTCTGGCCCGGCTTCGGCGAGAACAGCCGCGTGCTCGAGTGGGTCTTCCGCCGCTGCGACGGCGAGGCCGAGGCGGTCGAGACGCCGATCGGGCTGCTGCCCGCCGAGGGCGCGATCGACACCGAGGGCCTCGACGATCTCCGAGGAGCAGATGCGCGAGCTGCTCACCGTCGACGCGGAGCTGGTCAAGCAGCAGCTGCCCCAGGTCAAGGAGCACCTCGAGCGCTTCGGCGACCAGCTGCCGGCAGGAGATCGGCGAGCAGCTGGAGGCGCTCAGAGCAGCGCCTGGGCTGAGCCCAGGCGCTGCGCACGCTACAGCCCGTAGGCCTCGGCCAGCTCCGGGTCCTTCGCGGCCAGCATCTCGGCCAGCTCGACCATCACCTTGCACTGCTTCCAGGTGGCGTCGTCCTGCATCTTGCCGTCGATCATGTGGACGCCGCGGCCGTCGGGGATCGCCTCCAGGACTTTCTTGGCGAACTTGACCTCGTCCGGGCGGCGGGCTGAAGACCTTCTTGGCGATCTCGATCTGGACCGGGTGCAGCGACCAGGCGCCGACGCAGCCGAGCAGGAAGGCGGCGCGGAACTGGGTCTCGCAGCCGGCCGTGTCCTTGATGTCGCCGAAGGGGCCGTAGAAGGGCAGGATCCCGGTCGCGGCGCAGGCGTCGACCATGCGCGCGATCGAGTAGTGCCAGGGGTCCTGCTGGGCGGTGACGCGTGTCGGCCTCGGGGTTCTCGGGGTCGGCCGGGTCCTCCATCGAGCGGTAGCCGGGGTGGCCGCCGCCGACCCGGGTCGTCTTCATCCGCCGCGAGGCGGCGAGGTCGGCGGGGCCGAAGCTCATGCCCTGCATGCGCGGGCTGGCGGCGGCGATCTCCTCGACGTTGACGACGCCCTGCGCGGTCTCGAGGATCGCGTGGACGAGGATCGGCCGGTCGAGCCCGGCCTTCGCCTCGAGCTGGGCGAGCAGGCGGTCGACGTAGTGGATGTCCCAGGCGCCCTCGACCTTGGGCACCATCACGACCTCGAGCTTGTCGCCGATCTCGGCGACCAGGGTGGTCAGGTCGTCGAGCACCCAGGGGCTCTCCAGCGAGTTGACCCGGGTCCAGAGCGCGGTCTGGCCGAAGTCGGACTCCTTGGCGGCCTTGATCAGGCCCGGCCGCGCGGCCTCCTTGCGGTCGACCGGGATCGCGTCCTCGAGGTTGCCGAGCAGGATGTCGGTCTTCTCCGCGATGTCGGCCGCCTTGGCGACCATCTTCTCGTTCGAGAAGTCGAGGAAGTGGATCATCCGCGAGGGCGTGACGGGGATCTCGCGCAGCGGCTCGGGCGCGCCGATCGCCTGCGGCTGGAAGAAGTCTCTGGGGTTTCTCAAGCTGCTCCTCGGGTCGGGGGCGGTGCGTGCGGAAATCTAGTCGACGCCCGGACCCGGCGGCTCGCAGGGTTTCCGCCGCCGCCGCCGTACATGCAGTGGATGAGCGGGCTTGCCGCGACAGCCGAGGTGGCTCCTGCGCGGCAGCGGCCGCCGCTGCTGGGCGAGCTGGTGGAGCGGATCGACGAGGCGCTGGCGCATCGCCCGCGCCTCCGAGGCGGCGGTGATGACCGTCGGCGCGGCCGCCCTCGACGCGCCGAGCAGGCCGCGCCGCGCGGCCGAGCTGGCCGAGCGGGCCAGCGCGGCGCTCGGCGCCCCGCAGCAACCTGAGGTGCAGGCTGCCTCGAACGGGGCCGCCGCCCGACGCCCGCCCGAACCGGCCCGCGAGGAGATGGGCGACTTCTCACGCCTGCGTCGACCGCGTCGCCGAGCGTCTCCAGCGCCTCCAGCGCGTGCCCCTCTCCGCCTGACCGAGGCCCTCGTATTCGGCGCGCCGATATCCTTCGGCT
>CAWEUU010000003.1:0-180665 GCA_963812335.1 uncultured Solirubrobacterales bacterium
GACCTCGAGGTGAAGGACGACGAGGAGTGCATCGCCGCGGTCAAGCAGTACCTCTCCTACTTCCCGGCCGACTGCGAGCAGCGGCCGCCGATCGTCGAGAGCGCCGACCCCGGCGACCGCCGCTCGAAGAAGCTGCTCGAGATCGTCCCCGACTCCTCGCGCAAGCCCTACGACATGTATGAGGTGATCGCCGAGATCGTCGACGACGGCGAGTGGTTCGACCTCAAGCCGAAGTTCGCCAAGAACCTGATCACCTGCTTCGCCCGCTTCGGCGGCCAGCCGGTCGGGATCGTCGCCAACCAGCCCAAGCAGCTGGCCGGTGTGCTCGACAACGACTCGGCCGACAAGGCGGCCCGCTTCATCAACCTTTGCGACGCCTTCAACGTGCCGCTCGTCTTCCTCCAGGACGTGCCCGGCTTCATGGTCGGCTCGAAGGTCGAGCACGCCGGAATCATCCGCCACGGGGCGAAGATGCTCTACGCGGTCAGCCGCGCCACGGTGCCGAAGATCACCGTGGTCGTGCGCAAGGCCTACGGCGCCGGCTACTACGTGATGTGCGGCAAGGCCTACGAGCCCGACCTGATCGTCGCCTGGCCCGGGGCCGAGATCTCGGTGATGGGCGCCGAGGGCGCGGTCGAAATCATCGGCCGCTCGGCGATCGAGGCATCGGACGACCCGGAGGCCACGCGCGAGGCGATGCTGACCGCGGTGCGCGAGCAGATCGACCCCTACATCGCCGCCGGCAACGCCGTGATCGACGACATCATCGACCCGCGCGAGACCCGCCCGACGATCGTCGAGGCGCTGCGGATGGCGCGCAACAAGCACGTCACCAAGCCGAAGAAACGACACGGGGTGATGCCCGTATGACGACACCCCGCTCGTTCCGCTGTTCCTTTGCCCGAAATAACAGGGCAAAGGAACAGCGGAAGGAGAGACGATGAGCTCGTTCGACGATCCCGTAGTCATCAGCTGCTCGATCAGCGGCGTGATCGCCAACCGCGACCAGTGCCCGGCGATTCCCTACACGCCCGAGGAGTACGCGGCCGAGGCGCGCCGCGCGGTCGACGAGGGCGCTTCGCAGATCCACATCCATGCGCGCAAGCCCGACGGTACGCCCTCCTATGAGGTCGAGGACTTCCAGGCGATCACCGAGGCGATCCTGGCCGAGGTCGGCGACGTGATCGTCAATTACTCGACCGGCGCGATCGGGATCCCGATCGAGAAGCGGATCGAGTACCTGCGTGAGTGCCGCCCCGATGTCGCCGCGCTCAACATGAGCTCGATGAACTACGCCAAGTACAGCCGCCGCCGCAAGGACTTCGTCTTCAAGGCGGTCTTCGAGAACAGCTTCGACACGATCATCGAGTTCCTCACGGCGATGCGCGAGCTCGGGATCAAGCCCGAGCACGAGTGCTTCGACGCCGGGCACGTCGCCAACCTCGACCCGCTGATCGACATGGGCCTGCTCGAGCGCACGCCGCTGCAGGTCTCGCTGGTGATGGGGGTCAACGGCGGCATCCGGCCGACGCCGCGCAACGTCGGCTTCATGGCCGATCAGGTGCCCGGCGGCCCCGAGGCGCACCAGTGGCAGGTGATCGGGATCTCGCGCGACCAGTGGAAGCTGCTCGGCGCCTCGCTGGTGCTCGGCGGCAACGTCCGCGCCGGGGTCGAGGACAACCTCTACCTGCCCGACGGCGAGATGGCGAAGTCCAACGGCGAGCTGATCGCCAAGGCGCGCCAGATGGCCGAGGACACCGGCCGCCGCGCGGCGACGGTCGCCGAGGCCCGCGAGCTGCTGGGGGTCCCCAAGCGTGAGCAATCTGCCGCTTAGCGACGTCAGGGTCCTCGACCTGACCCGGCTCCTGCCGGGCGGCTTCTGCTCGCTGCTGCTCGCCGACCTCGGCGCCGAGGTGCTGAAGGTCGAGGACACCGGGATGGGCGACTACATTCGATGGGCGCCGCCCTACTACGGCGACGAGTCCCAGCAGGAGCAGGGCACGCGCTCCTCGCTCTACCTGGCGCTCAACCGCGGCAAGCGCTCGGTCCGGCTCGACCTCAAGAGCGACGCGGGGCGCGAGGCGCTGCTGCGCCTGGTCGAGAAGTACGACGTCGTCCTCGACGGCTTCCGCCCCGGCGTGCTCGAGAAGCTCGGCGTCGGCTACGAGCGCATGCGCGAGGCAAACCCGGCGATCGTCTTCTGCGCAATCACCGGCTACGGCCAGGACGGCCCCTACGCGCAGCGGGCCGGCCACGACATGAACTACCTCGGCCTCGTCGGGCTGCTCGGCCTGAGCGGCGCCAAGGACGGGCCGCCGGTGCAGTCGGGCGGCCAGATCGCCGACCTCGGCGGCGGCGCGCTGATGGCGGCCTTCGGGGTGATGGCGGCGCTGCATGAGCGCCGCCGCTCCGGTGAGGGCCAGATGGTCGATATCTCGATGGCCGACGGCGCGCTCTCCTGGCTGGCGCTGGTTGCCGGCCGCTACTTCTGCGACGGCGAGGCGCCACAACGGGGCGAGCAGCAGCTCGCCGGCGGCCTGCTCTGCTACTACCCCTACGAGGCGGCTGACGGCTGGGTCACCTGCGGCGCGCTCGAGCCGAAGTTCTGGGCCGCCTTCTGCAACGGGGTCGAGCGGCCGGACCTGATCGAGGCTCAGTTCGAGCCGCCGAGCTCGGAGGCCTGGGCGAAGGTCGCCGAGGTCTTCCGCGGGCGCAGCCGCGACGAGTGGAAGCGGTTCAACGACGAGCACGACTGCTGCATCGAGCCGGTGCTCGACGTCGGCGAGGCGCTCGACTCGGAGCTGGTGCGGGCGCGCGGGATGGTCAGCTCGATCGAGCAGCCGGGGCTGGGGGAGGTGCGCCAGCTCGGCGTGCCGGTGAAGATGAGCCGCACCCCCGGCGATCCGACCCGCCCGGCGCCCGCCTTCGGCGAGCACACCGGCGAGGCGCTGCGCGAGGCCGGCTACTCCGATGAGGAGGTGGTCGCGATGATCAAGTCGGGCGCGGCGGCCGGTCCCTCCGCCGATTCCGCGGCGACGTTCAGGGCCTAGCCGTGGCGGCGAGCGCCGAGACGGGGCTGCTCAAGATCGGGGAGTTGGCCGAGGCCTCGGGCGTGCCGGTGCCGACGATCAAGCACTACCTGCGCGAGGGCCTCCTGCCAGAGGGCGTGAAGACGAGTCGCAACATGGCCTATTACCCGCCCGAGCTGGTCGACCGCATCCGTCTGATCAAGCAGCTGCAGGAGGAGCGCTTCATGCCGCTCAAGGCGATCAGGTCCGTGCTCGAGGAGGACCCCGAGCGGGCGCGGGCGATGGTCGAGCTCGAGGACCGCATCCTCGAGCGGGCGCTGGGCGGGGAGCGGACACGGACCAGCGCGACCGAGGTGCGCGAGCGCTACGGCGTGCCCAAGGAGGTTCTCGATCGGCTCGAGCAGATCGAGGTGCTCAGCCCAAACAGCCGCGGCTACTCGCCCTCGGACGTCAAGATCATCGAGGCGATCGGCCGCTTCCGCGCCGGCGGCTACGACGAGCAGATCGGCTTTACCGTCTACGACACCCTGCGCTACAAGAAGGCGCTCGAAGAGCTGGTCGGCCAGGAGGTTGAGATGGTCATGGACCGCCTCGCCGGCGAGGTCTCGCCCGAGCGCGTGGTCGAGATGCTCGAATCCGGCTCCGAGCCCCTCCAAGACCTGATTGCCGCCCTGCACACGAAGCTGCTGGTGGCAGAGCTAGAGCGCCACCGGGCCAGCCGCGGGTAGCCTCCCTGAGATGCGATCGGTGCTGATCACGGGGGCTTCGACCGGCATCGGCCGGGCCACGGCGCTTCATCTCGACGCCGCCGGCTGGCGCGTTTTCGCCGGGGTGCGCAGGGAGGAGGACGCGGGCTCGCTGCGCGAGGCGGGGTCGGAGTGGTTGGAGCCGCTGATGCTGGACGTGCTCGAGCCCGAGCAGATCTCCGCCGCGGCTGCGCGGATCGGGGAGACGGTGGGGGGCGCCGGCCTCGACGGGCTGGTCAACAACGCCGGCATCGCCGTGCCGGGACCGCTTGAGACGCTGCCGATCGAGGACTTTGAACGCCAGATCGGCGTCAACCTGACCGCTCACGTCGCTGTCACCCAAGCGATGCTGCCGGCGGTCCGCCGTGCCCGCGGGCGCATCGTCTTCATCACCTCGATCGGCGGGCTGCTGGCTTTCCCGATGTTCGGCGCCTACCACGCCGCCAAGTTCGGCTTGGAGGCGGTCGGCGACGTCTTCCGTCAGGAGCTGCGGCCCTGGGGGGTCAAGGTCGCCGTGGTCGAGCCGGGATCGATCGCGACGCCGATCTGGGACCGCGGCCAGGAGGCGGTCGACTCGATCGCCGAGCGCGCCCGCGGCGACCACGCCGAGCTCTACGCCAAGGCGATGGAGTCCTACCGCGAGGTCGCGCGCAAGACCGGCGAGCGCGGCATACCGGCGGAGAAGGTCGCCGAGAAGATCGAGCACGCGCTCAGCGCCCGCCGCCCCCGCGTCCGCTACCTGGTCGGCACCGACGCCCGCGGGCAAGCGCTGGCGAAGAAGCTGCTGCCCGCCCGCCTGCTCGATTGGGTCGTCGCCCGCGCAACCGGGATGTAGGGGCGCTCAGCGCGCGCCGGCAGCCAGCTTGCCGCGCGTTTCCTCGATCGCTTCGAGGCTCCTGGCCGCGTTGGTCTGCCGGGCGACCTCGGTGCCCTCGTCGAGCGCCTCGGCGGCGCCGTCGGCGCCGGCCGCGATCCGCGCCAGTCCGAGCACGTTGAGGCAGGTCGGCAACGACCAGCGCATGCCACGCTCGCGTGCGACTTCGGTGGCCCACTCTGCCAGCTCGACCGCCTCCTGCACGCGACCGACCCCGATCAGAGCTTCGGCCCGGACCGCTGCCCGCCAGGCCTCCATCTCGCCGCCGCCGTCCATCGCCTCGCGGTAGATCCGCTCCGACTCCTCGATTGCCTCCAGCGCCTCCGCGTGTTCCCCGGCGGCGATCTGAGCTGCGCCGAGGTTGGAGAGGGCGAGGCTGCGCGAGAAGACGTCGCCGAGTCGCTCGGTCAGCTCGCAGTTGCGCCGGCCCAGGGCCACACCCGCCGCGACCTCGCCGCGCATCGCCTTGATCAACGCGATGTTGCTGCGGGTCCAGCTCGCGGTCTCGGGATCGCCGTCCTCCGTGGCGATTCTCAGCGCCGCCTCGAACAGCTTCTCCGCCTCGTCCATCCGGCCGCGCTCACGTTGCGCCACGCCCTTGCCCATCGTCGCCCAGGCGATCGGGCTGGCGATAACGATGCCCGCGCCGAGGCTGCGGTCGCCGCCGCTCAGCTCGAGCACCAGATCGAGTTCGCTTTCGAGGCGGTCGAAGTCGCCGCAGCAGAGGTAGGCGTAGGCGCCGGCGGCGCGCAGGGCGATGCGCAGCGGCAGGTCGGCCGACTCGTCGGCCAGCCGGTTGACCTCCCCGACCGCCGCCAGCCAGGCGTCGGCCTCGTGGTCCAGCCCTGGCCGCGCCGAGGTCGCCATCTTCAGCATCGCCAGCGAGTGCAGGTCGCCGGTTCGCCTCGCAATCTCCTCCGCCTCGGCGGCCAGCCGCGTTTCCTGCGCGGGGTCCATCCCCAGCCGCCAGGCGAACTGCAGCTGCAGCAGCCGCGAGGAGACGGCGAGCGCCGCGCTTTCGTGGTCGTCGGGAAGCTCCGCCGCCAGCTCCATCACCCGCCGCCAGAGCCGCAGCGCGTCGGCGGGATGGCTGCTGCCGGCCCAGTAGGCCGCCCGCGCCGACCACTTCGCCGCCTCGCGCGTTTCCCCGCCCGACTCCATGTGGCTGGCGATCAGCGCCGCCAGCTCGTCCTGGCGCTCGGGATTGAGCTCGATCGTCGCCCGCGCCACCGCCGCGTGCGACGCCGCCCGCTGCTCGCCCAGCTGCGAGTCGTAGGCGACCTCGCGGGTAAGCGGATGGCGGAAGGCGAGCACGCGCTCCGGGTAGAGCTCCTGCTCGTAGAGGAAGCCGGCCCCGATCAGCTCGCCCAGCAGCTCCTCGCAGCGCTCGCGCTCGAGCTCCGCGATCAGCTCCAGCGCCCGCTCGGGGACCTCCTTGCCGGCGACCGAGGCCGCCTGCAGGAGCAGCTTCGCCTCCGTCCCCAGCCGGTCGATTCGCGCCGCCAGCACCGACTGCACGCTCGCCGGCACGCCGCTGTCCTCCACCGGCCCGGCCAGGCGGTAGGCGCCGCGCTCGCCCTCCAGCCCGCCGGCCTCGGCCAGCTCGCGGACGATCTCCTCGACGAAGAATGGGTTGCCGGCGGTGCGCTCGTGGATCATCTCGGCGAGACCGTCGAGCGAGGGGTCCTCGCCGGCCAGGTCGCGCAGCAGCTCGGCGGTGTCGGCCGGCCCGAGCGGCGCCAGCTCGATCTCGTGGTAGTCGGGCGGGCCGGTCCAGGTCTTCTCGTACTCGGGCCGGAAGTTGACGACGACCAGCGTCGGCGTACCCTCGACCGCGACGAACAGCTCGCCGAGCATCGCGGCGCTGCCCGCGTCGATCCAGTGCAGGTCCTCGATCAGCAGCACGACCGGCTCGTGCCGGTTCGGCGCGCTGACGAGGCGGCAGACGATCTCGCGCAGCGCCCGCTGGCGCGCCTCGGCGCTCAGCTGCGGCGCCGGTCGCGCCGGGTCGGGCACGCCGAGGAAGTCGAAGAGGATCGGCAGCCGCTCGGCGAACTCCGGGTCGAGCAGCAGTGAGCGCCCGGCGATCTTCTCGCGCACGATCCGCTCGCCGTCGGCGTCCGCGATGCCGAAGTAGGTGCGCAGCAGCTGCAGCACCGGCATGAAGGGGATCTCGCGCCCGTGCGCCTGCGCCTGCGCCTCGAAGACCTCGGTTCCCTCGGCACGGCAACGCTCGAGGAACTCGTGGCAGAGTCGGCTCTTGCCGACGCCCGGCTCGGCGGCGATCCCGACAACCGCTCCCTCGTCGTCGCGGGCGCGCTCCAGGCCGGCGGCCAGCGTCGCCATCTCCGTGTCGCGCCCGACGAAGCGGGAGAAGCCGCGCTCGCGCGAGAGGTCGAGCCGCGAGCGGGCCGCGCCGACCCCGGCCAGCTCGAAGACCCGAACCGGCCGGCTCGCCCCCTTGATCTCGAACTCGCCGAGGTCGTCGAGCTCGAGGAAGCCCTGCGCCAGCTCGGCGGTCGCCTCGGTCAGATAGGCCTTGCCGGGCTCGGCCAGCGCCTCCATCCGCTGCGCCAGCCCGACCGTGTGGCCGACCGCGGTGTAGGCGCCGTCGCCTCCGGCGCCGATCGCCCCCGCGATCACCTCGCCCGAGTTGATCCCGATCCGGGCCGAGAAGTTGAGCCCGTGCTTGCGGCGCAGCTCGGCGGCGTACTCGGCGATGTCGTCGAGCATCCGTAGCGCCGCCAGGCAGGAGCGCCGGGCGTGGTCCTCGTGCGCGACCGGGGCGCCGAAGACGGCCATGATCCCGTCGCCGGTGAATTTGTCGACCGTGCCCTCGAAGCGGCGCACCTCGTCGGAGAGGATCGAGAAGAAGCCCTGCATGATCCGGCGCCACTGCTCCGGGTCCTGGCCCTCGGCCAGGTCCATCGAGCCCTTGACGTCGGCGAAGAGCACGGTGACCTGCTTGCGCTCGCCGTCGGACTCGATGCGATCGGGCCTGGTCACCTACGCCCAATCGTACGCCCCGATGCCACCTATACTGGCGCGGACCGAAACCGATTGACTGGTCAGTCAGCAACTCTGGAGGGGACCCGAAGTGCGCGTAGCGGTGGTGCAGCTCAACTCGAACGGGGACAGGGCACGGAACCTCGCCGCCGCCGAGCGGCTCGTGCGCGCCGCGGCCGCCTCCGGCGCCGAGCTGGTCGCGCTGCCGGAGAAGTGGAACCTGCTCGCCTCGGGCGAGGAGATCGCCGCCGGGGCCGAGTCGCTCGACGGCCCCAGCCTCGCCGCCGCGCGCGCCTGGGCGCGGGAGCTCGGCATCCACCTGCTCGCCGGCAGCATCGCCGAGCGCGGCGCCGAAGCCGATGGCGAAAAGACCTTCAACACCTCGGTCCTGATCGACCCCGAGGGCGTGGATCTCGCCGCCTACCGCAAGATCCACATGTTCGACGTTGAGGCCGGCGGCGTGCAGTACCGCGAGTCCGAGCACGAGCAGGCCGGCAGCGAGATCGTCTCGGCCCCGCTCGGCGAGCTCGAGCTGGGCCTGAGCGTCTGTTACGACCTGCGCTTTCCCGAGCTGTACCGGATCCTCGCCGTGCGCGGCGCCCGTCTGATCGCGGTCCCCTCGGCCTTCACCGCCGCCACCGGCCGCGATCACTGGCAGGTGCTGCTGCGCGCCCGCGCGATCGAGAACCAGGTCTTCGTCCTCGCCCCGAACCAGGTCGGCGAGGCGCCGCCCCACTACAGCTCCTACGGCCGCTCGGCGATCGTCGACCCCTGGGGGGTGGTGCTCGCCACCGCCCCCGACGAGGAGTGCTTCGTCGCCGCCGAGCTCGACCTCGCCGCGCAGGAGGGGGTGCGGGAGAAGCTGCCGTCGCTCGCCAACCGCCGCCCGGCCGCCTACGTCTGGCCCCAGCTACTGGACTCTGAGCCGGGGCGGAGGGAACATCGATATCTGATTCGTCGTGACCGGAGCGCAGGCGAAGTCCTGGGGTGTTTCGCCTGATGGCCGGCTCGAAAGCGCCGGCGATCGACAAGCGTCGCCAGATCCTCGACGCGGCGATCCGCGTCTTCGCCCGCCAGGGCTTTCACTCGACCCGCGTCGCCGACATCGCCGACGAGGCCGGGGTCGCCTACGGCCTCGTCTACCACTACTTCAAATCGAAGGACGAGGTGCTCAACGAGCTGTTCACCGAGCGCTGGTCGCTGCTGCTGGCGGCGATCGAGGAGGCCGACCGCAGCGCCACCTTGGCGCCGCGGGCCAAGCTCGAGGCGGTCGCCGGCTTCATCGTCGACTCCTACCGCCACGACCCAGAGCTGATGAAGGTGATCATCGTCGAGGTCACCCGCGCCGCCAACTCCTTCGGCCGCACCCACCTGCGGGAGATCCGCCGTGCCTATGACTCGATCGCGAAGATCGTCGCCGATGGGCAGGCGGCGGGCGCCTTCCGCCGTGACATCGATCCCAACTTCGCCTCGATGTCCTTCTACGGGGCTATCGAGCAGCAGCTCTCCGGCTGGATCTTTGAGCTGACCCCCGCCTCGGAGACCGACCTCGAGCAGGCAAAGAGTCTTGTCACCGCGACGATCTGCGACGGTCTCGAGCCACGATAGGTAAGGTCGGCGGCGATGGACAACGACATCGTCAAACGACTCGTCTGGAGCGGCATGCTCACGGTGATCGGCGCGCTGGCCAGCATCGCCGCCCACCGCGCCGCCGCGCTCGTCTACCGGCGCGCCTTCAACGAGGACCCGCCGGAGTAGCGGCGATGGCCGATTCGACGCCAGGGCAGAGCCCGCCCCAGCCGCCGCCCGAGCCCGAGGACCGTTCCGTCGCTGAGTTGGTCTTCGACGTCTCCGAACGCGCCTCGAGCCTGGTCCGCGAGGAGATCGAGCTGGCCAAGGCCGAGGTCGGCGAGAAAGTCGGCAAGATCCTGCGCGGCTCGGTCGTCGGCATCGCCGCCGGCACCTTCGCCTTCCTCGCTCTGATCCTGATCATGCAGGGCTTCGCCTGGCTGCTCGCCGAAGAGGTCTTCGGCGGCAACGCCTGGCCCGGCTTCTTCGTCGAGGCGGCGCTCTTCCTGCTGGTCGCGGCCGGCGCCGGCCTCTTCGCCTACCGCTCGGTCCAGGCCGGCGCGCCGCCGGTTCCGGAACAGGCGATCGAGCAGGCGAAGTTGACCAGGGAGATGCTCGAAGGCGAGGCCGAGAAGGTCGGCCAGGCAACCCCCGAGGAGGCTCCGAAATGAGTCCCGAGCCGGGCCGCAGCGCCGCCCAGATCCGCAGCGAAATCGACCTCCAGCGCCGCGACCTCGGCCGCTCGGTCGAAGCCCTGCGCGGCCGCGTCACCGAGTTGACCGACTGGCGCCGCCAGGTCCAGGAGCACCGATCGCAACTGATAGTGGGCGCGGCAATCGCCGGTTTTGCGATTGGTGGAATTATGGCCCTTCGCCGTCGTCGCTGACGAGGCTGAGGGGGTGCCAGGCAGGACGCAGGGAGCCTGAATAGCAGCGCTATTCAGGCGACCGAGGACGCCGCATGGCGCGCCCTCAGGCCGTCAGGACGGCGGTCGAGACCGAGCCGATGCCGAGCAGGCCTGGGCCCACGTGGGCGCCGAGGACCGGGCCGACCTCGGAGACGAAGGCGGGCTCGCAGCCGAAGATCTCGCGGCCGTCATCGACCAGGCCGGCGGCGGTCTCGTCGTCCTGAATGTGCTGGACGACCCAGGCGTCGAGGCCGGACTCGTGGCGCTCGCGGGCGTAGCCGCGCAGGCGCTCGATTGAGCGGGCGCGTGTGCGGACGCGCTCGACCGGGGTGATCTCCTCCTCCAGCGTCAGGATCGGCTTGATCTTCAGCGCTGAGCCGATGAAGGCGCTGGCGCCGCCGATCCGGCCGCCCCGCTTGAGGTACTCGAGTGTGTCGATCGCGAACCACATCTTCAGCTCCTCGCGGGTCTGTTCGGCGCGGGCCAGCGTGGTCGCGCCGTCTGCGCCGCCCTGTGCCGCTGCCGCGGCGCCCAGCGCGGTGAGGCCCATCCCACCCGCGGCCGAGCGCGAGTCAAAGACCCTGATTCGCTCGCCGCCCTTGCCCTCGTCGATCAGCCGCTGGCGTGCCTGGCCGGCGGCCTCGAAGGTGCCGGAGATTCCGGCCGAGATGTGGACCGAGACGACCTCCCGGCCGGCTTCGAGCAGGGGTTCGTAGACGGCGCTGAAATCTCCGACGGAGGGCTGCGAGGTGGTTGCGCCGCCCTCGGAGGCACGCAGGCGGGCGAAGAAGTCGCCGTAGTCGTCGACGTCGACCTCGCGCTGTTGCTCGCCGTCGATCGAGACGTAGAGGCTGACGACCTCGATGCCGCGCGCGGCGATCAGCTCGGGGGGAGGTAGGCGGTCGAGTCGCAGACGACCGCGGTTGGGGGCGGGGTGCTCACGGCGCTTCCTAGTTTGACTGATTCGCCGTCGGTGGGAAGGGGGTCGGCCGCTACACTTAATGAAGTGACCGATACCGCCACCGACACCCCCCAAGGAGCGATCTCCCTCACCGACCAGGCGGCCGCCAAGATCGGCGAGCTGCTGGGCGGCCAGGAGGGCTCCGATGACCAGGCATTGCGCGTCGCCGTCCGCGGCGGCGGCTGCTCCGGCTTCCAGTACGCGCTCGCCTTCGACCGCGCCAAGGACGACGACCACGTCTTCGAGGTCGACGGCGTCGCCGTCATCGTCGACAAGGTCAGCATGCAGTTCGTCTTCGGCTCGGAGGTCGACTACGTCGAAGGCCTGCAGGGGGCGGGCTTTCAAGTGAATAATCCGAACGTTGTTGCGGCATGTGGATGCGGTTCTTCCTTTCAGGTCAAGGAAGAGTCGACGCCCGCAGCTGCGTAGCCGGACGCTGACCGGCGCATCCGCGCCCGTGACGTTGTCCAACCGCAACAACGTGTGGCCCGCCCTGTTCCGGGTAGCACCACCCCTGTAAGCGTAAGCAATTGGAGGAGGCTGGAGAGGTATGCGTTTTCGGCTCGCCATAGGAGCGATGATGGTCTGCGCCCTGATGCTGGCGGCAGAGGGAGCCCCGCTCGCGGGCGCCGCGCCCAAGCGCGTCTACAAGGGGAAGACCGCTCAGAAGCGGCCCGTGAGGATCACCCAGCGCGCCAACTCGATCAAGCTGCGTCATTTCACCGCTGCGCTGAAGTGCCGCAACGGCGTCGGGCTGATCGTCAGCGAGAGCGGCTTTGTGCGCACGCCGCTGCGCGGAAACGGCGGCTTCAACGATGTCCAGGTCGGCAGCACCGACGAAGTGTTCTTCAAGGGCCGCGTCCGCGGCAAGCTCGTGCGCGGCAAGGTCCGGGTCAAGGACCGCCTGCACAAGCGCGGCCCGCGCTGCGCCTCGAAGTGGATCAACTTCCGCGCGAAGCTGCGCTGACTATTCGATCTGTAGCGGCGGTTGGGCCTGCTCCTGCGGGGGCGGCCCTTCCGCCGGCTGCTCGACGCCGAGTGCCTCGGCCAGCTCGCCGGAGTCGAACATCTCCTCGACGATGTCGGCGCCGCCGAGTAGCTCGCCGTTGACGTAGAGCTGCGGGAAGGTCTGCCAGTCGGAGATCTCGGCGGTCACCTCGCGCAGCGGCTGCAGCGCGGGCAGCACGTCGACGGCGCCGTACTCGACGTCCATCGAGTCGAGCACCTGCACCACCCGCATCGAGAAGCCGCAGCGCGGCATCTCCGGCGTACCTTTCATGAACAGCAGCACCGGGTTGCCCGCGACCAACTCTTCGACCTTCTCTTTGAGTTGTGGATCAGCCATGAGGACAGACTAACGACGTCCTGCCACCTACCCGCCCTCCTCCGACTGCGGGAGCGGAGGAGCATCACGATCCGATTCCTGCGACGGAGCGGAAGCCGAGGAGGAGGGCGGAATGTTGGTTCTTATCGAGAGCGCGTGGACGGTGCCGTCGTCGAAGCGCTCCTGCACCGCGGCCTTGACCAGCCGGTGCTGGTCGATCCGCGAGAGCCCCTCGAACTGGGTCGCCCTGACCGTCGCGCGCAGGTGCTGGCCCCCGCCGTCTTCGTCCTCGACCGCGACCTCGGCGCCAGGCAGCGCAGCCTCGATCATCGCTTGCAGCTCGGCGAGGTCGACCACGGCGCTAGCCGGAGACCTTCTCGCCCAGCGTCTCGAGCATCTCCTCGACCCGGACGAACTTGACCCGGGGGCGGCCGTGGGGCTCGCCGCGGCCGACCTCGGCCTGGTCGATCGCCTGCCAGTCCTCGAAGCTGACGTAGCGGATGCCGCGCTCGGCGAGCAGCTGCTCGACCGCCGCCGGTTCGGGGCTGGGCGGGCTGAGCAGGGTCTGCGAGCCGACGTCGGCGAGCAGATGCTGGACGGTCTCCAGGGCGTCTTTCTTGTTGGTCCCGATCACGCCCGAGGGGCCGCGCTTGATCCAGCCGGCGGTGTAGTGGCCGACCTTGTGGCCGGAGTCGTGCGAGTCGAGCACCCGACCCCCCTCGTTGAGGATCAGTCCGCGCTGCTCGTCGAACGGCACGCCCTCGATCGGGACGCCGGTGTAGCCGACCGAGCGCAGGACCAGGCCGCACTTGAGCTCTTCGCGCTCGCCGGTGTCCCTGGCGCGCAGCGCGCCGCCCTCCTCGACCAGCTCGTTGCGGCCGATGACGACCGATTCGACCTTGCCATCGCCTCTGACCTCGACCGGTGAGGCGAGGAAGCGCAGTACGACCCGCTGTTTCTTTCCCTCGGGCTGGCGCTGGGAGAACTCGCGCAGTGTCTCGACGTTGACCTTGGTCGTCTTGTCGACCTCGTCGGATTCGATATAGGCGGCGCTGGCCGGGTCGAGCTCGACGTCGGCCGGGTCGACGATCACGTCGGCGTCCTCCATCTCGCCCAGCTCCTTGATCTCTGGGTTGGTGAAGGCCGCCTGGGCGGGCCCGCGGCGGCCGAGCACAACGATCTCGCGGATCTGCTTGGCGTCGAGCAGCTCGATCGCGTGGTCAGCGGTGTCGGTCTGGCGCAGCTCGTGGTCGGTCAGCGCCAGCATGCGCGCCACGTCCATCGCCACGTTGCCGTTGCCGATCACGACGGCGCGCTCGCAGGAGAGGTCGAACTCGTCGTCGGCGTAGTCGGGATGGGCGTTGTACCAGCCGACAAAGGCGGTCGCGGCGTGGCTGCCGGGCAGCTCCTCACCGGGGATGCCGAGCTGGCGGTCGGTCTCGCAGCCGACTGTGAAGACGATCGCGTGGTAGAGCCGCTCGAGGTCCTCGACCTCGATGTCGTGGCCGACCTTGACGTTGCCGAAGAAGCGGAAGCCCTCGCGCGCCGCCGTTTTTTCGTAGACGCGGATCACCGACTTGATCTTCGGGTGGTCCGGGGCGACGCCGCCGCGGACGAGGCCGAACGGCGTCGGCAGGCGGTCGAAAAGGTCGACCTGGGCGTGCGTGTCGGCATCCTTGAGGATGTGCTCGGCGGCGTAGAAGCCGGAGGGGCCGGCGCCGACGATCGCGACGCGGACGGGGTTCTCTTCGGTGCCGATCTGGGCCATCGGAACGCGGAAGGATAGGGAACGGCGTTAGGCGGCAGCGGTTCCGTCGAGCGCGTCGAGCGCTTTGCGCACCGACATCGCCACGCAGGTGAAGATTGGCGTCTCGCGCTCGGTGTAGGCGCTTGACTCGGTCGGGCGCAGCTCTTGCACGAGGTCGAGGAACTCGCCCGGATCGTCGCCCTCGAAGGCGACGACGAACTCCTGGTCGTCGAGGCCGAAGGAGTAGGAGGTGTTGATCGAGATCTCGGGGTGGCGGCGGCCGACTTCGATGTGGCTCTTCATGATCCGCCCCCGCTCCTCCGCCGGCATCCCGTACCAGCGGCGCTGCTTGACCATCGGGTAGAGGAAGAGGTATTTGCGCTCGGAGACGCAGATCTCCGGCCGCGCGCTCTCCTCGCTGTAGGGGGAGCGTTTGGTCATCGAGAGGAAGGAGTGGGGGGTGTCCGCCCACTTCGCCAGGCCGCTCTGGCCGAGCACGACGTGAAAGGTATGCAGGTCGTCGAGGTTGGGGCTCTGGCTGAGCAGGACCAGATCGGCGTCGCCACGCGTGCCTATGGTTGAGTAGGCGCGCAGAGAGCGGTCGACGGCGAAGTCGTCGCAGGCCGCGAGGAACTCGCGCTTGTCAGCGGCACGCGACTCGGCGTCGCGGCGGCGCCACTCGGGATCGATCTTGAAAAAAGTGAACTTGGCGAACGTGCGGTCGGCCATCGTGGGCACGATAGCGCCGGCTGCGCTCGTGGCCGCGGCGATCGCGCTGCTGCTGGGGCTGCACGCGGCGGGTGCCGGCTTCCAGGGCAATCCGCTCGACGTCGTGCGCGAGGCGGCGCCCGGCGACCGGCTGTTCGACGTCGCGGACCGGCGCGCGCCGGTGATCGGCATCGCGCTGCTCGTCTGGCTGGCCGCGCTCGCCATCGCGATGGCGGCGGAACGCCTCTCCGGTCGTGCCGGTGGAAGGGCCGCGGCGCGCCTACTGGCGCTCTCGCTCGTCTACCTGCCGCTGCTCTGCCTCGCCGGGGCGGCGCTCGAGCCCGGCGTCGCCGCCGAACGCCTCTTGGTCATGCTCGGCTCGCCGGCGCTGGCGGCGCTGACCCTCGCCGCGCTCGGCGGCTACCGGGCGCTCGCCTTCGCCTGCGGCGCGACGACGCTTGCCTATGCGGCCGACCTGGTCGCCGGCTCGCCGCTGACCCAGCTCTCGCTGGTCGGGCCGAACCCCGCCGCCGGCCACCGCTACTACGGCATCGGTAACGAGCTCGAGGCGGCGCTCGTGGTGCTCGTCCTCGCCGGCACCGGCGCCGCGCTGTCGGGATTTTGGTCGTCAGAGCGACAGCAAGGTCGGGAGCGGGGGGTCAGGGCCCGGGGCCCGACCGCCTTCCTGGTTATCGCCGCGGTCTTCACGTTCGTATTCGCCTACGGGCGCTACGGGGCGGACGTGGGGGCGGCGATCACGCTGCCACTCGGTGCCGCCGTTGCCGCCGCGCTGCTCGCCGGTCGGCCCCGCCTGGCCTGGGCGGCGCTGCTGCTGCCGATCCCGGCACTGGGCCTGCTCGCCGCGGCCGATCTGATCACCGGCGCAAACGCCCACCTGACCAGCACTGTGCTCGATGCCGAAAGCGGGGGCGACGTGCTGGCCGTCTTCGGCGATCGCCTGCGCGAGGCGGGCGAGAGCTTCGGCCGGCCGATCCTGCTCGCCGGCCTGCCGCTCGCCATCGCCGCCGCCACGCTCGCCTGGCTGCGCCGCGGGACGATCGCTGTCTGGATGCACGACGTGCCCGCCATGCGCGCCGCCCTGCTCGGCGCCGTCGCCGCGACCCTCGTCGGTACCCTCGCCAACGACTCGGGCGCCCTGCTGCTCGAGATCGGTGGCGTCTACCTGGTTGCCTTCCTCGGCTTCGCCTGGGGGGAAAGCGGGCGCCCGGATGCGGCCCGGGGCATCCTTTAGGCTGGGCTTCGTGCGGATCGCCCTTGTCTCGCCATATTCCTGGAGCTATCAGGGAGGCGTGAACAGGCACGTCGAGGCCCTTGCCGAGGAGTTCCTCGGCCGCGGCCACCACGTGCGCCTGCTCGCCCCCTACGACCCTCCCGACCGGCTCAGCCGGGCGCTGCACCGCGCGCCCGCTGAGGCGCGCGAGCTGCCCGACCATCTGGTGCCGCTGGGCCGCACGGCGGGCTTCCCCGCCAACGGCGCGGTCTCCAATCTCGCTCCCTTCCCGGCCGGCGGTGTCCTCGCCCCGCGCCGTGAGCTGCGCCGTGACGACTTCGACGTGATTCACATCCACGAGCCGATCGTGCCGCTGGTCGGCTGGAATGCGGCGCTTGGCGCGACCGCGCCCGCGGTCGGCACCTTCCACTCCTACTCGACCAAGCCGCTGCCCAATCACATCGCCTCGGGGTTTGGGGCGCGGCGCGTCTTCAACCGGCTTTCAGCGCGGATCGCCGTTTCCGAGGCGGCCGCATGGACCGGCCGGCGCTGGTTCGGCGGTCGCTACGAGATCGTCCCAAACGGCGTCGACGTCGATGCGGTGCCGCACGGCCCCAAGCCTGCGAGCGACGAGTTGCGCCTGGTGTTCGTCGGGCGCCCAGAGGAGCGCAAGGGCTTGCCGGTCCTGCTGAGCGCCTTCGAAGCGCTGATCGAGCACGTGCCCAGCCGCCTCACCGTGATCGGCGCCGAGCGTGAGGACGTTCTGCGCTATCTGGCGGATCCGGACGCGATGAGTTCGATCGACGTGCGCGGGCGGGTCTCCGAAGCGCACCTCTGGGAGGCCCTGCACGAGGCGGATCTGCTCTGTGCCCCCTCGCTCTCCGGCGAGAGCTTCGGCATGGTCCTGACCGAGGCCTTCGCCGCGGGCACGCCGGCGATCGCCTCCGCCATCGCCGGCTACAGCGATGTGGTCACAGATGGGCTCGACGGGGTCCTCGTGCCGCCAGGCGACCCCCAGCGCCTGGCCGAAGAGCTGCTGCGCGCCCACCACGAGCCCGAGCGGCTGGCGGCGATGGGGACAGCGGCGCGCGAGAGCGCTCAGCGCTACGCCTGGCCGCACGTCGCCGACCGGGTCGAACGCGTGTATGAGCGCGCGATCGAAGCGCCGGTGCCGCAGGGAGCGGGCGGGCGCGCCGCGCACTGGATCGGCGTGCGCTCGGCCGGCGGCGAGCCGCCCAGCCCGCCACGGCGGCTCGAGTCGCTCGATCCGCCGCTGGCGCAGAACGGCAGCCGCAAGCGACGTGTCGCCCGTCGCATCGGGCTCGGCGTCGCCGGCGTGCTCGGCGTCGGCCTCACCGCCCTCGCCGCGCAGAAGATCGGCGTCGACAATGTCGTTGCCAGCATCGTCCGCTCCGATTTCACCTGGGTGCTGGTCGCCTGCGCCCTGATGGCGCTCTCGCTCTTCTTCCGCGCCGCCTCCTGGTACGGGATCGTGCGCGCGGCGCTGCCCAACCGGCCGCTGCGCCGCCGTGACGTCACCTCGGCGACGATGATCGGCGTGCTGATGTCGGCGACGTTGCCGGCCCGGCTCGGCGAGCCCGCCAGGGCGATGACTCTGGCGCGGCGGATCGGCCGCATGCGCGAGACCTTCCCGGTACTGCTGGGCACGCTGGTCTCGCAGACGATGCTCAACATCGTCGCCCTCGCCCTGCTCGGCGCGATTATCGTCTCCAGCACCGACCTCTTCCATTCCAGCACCGAGAAGCTGTTCGTCTTCAGCCTCGTGCCCCTGGGGCTGCTGCTCGTGGTGCTGGTCGCACCCACCTTGATGCGCCGTAACGGCAACGGCCGGTTCGCTCGGATCGGCGCCGCGATGCACCGTGCCCTGCTGCAGGTGCGGGCCGGCCTCGCGGTGTTCCGCCAGCCGCGCTACGGCGCGGTGTCGGCCGCCGCGCAGTTCGGGGCCTGGGCGATTCAGCTGGCGGCCTGCGCGGCGCTGCTGGCGGCGCTCGGCCTGCCGGGCGGGATCGGTGCAGCTGCGGCCGTGCTCTTCGCCGTCAACGTCACCGCGGTCGTGCCGGCCACGCCGTCCAACATCGGCGTCTTCCAGCTCGCCGTGATCAGCGTCCTGCACACCGGCTGGGGGATCGGCACGGCAGATGCCCTCGCCTACGGCGTCATTCTGCAGGCGGTCGAGATCGCCACCGCGGTCGCACTCGGCCTGCCGGCACTGGTGCGCGAGGGCCTGACCTGGAGCGACCTGCGCGTCCAGGCGCTCTCCTCGGCGCCGGTGCGGCTCGATCCGCGCGGCTCGAGCCAGTCCAGTCGCGTCGGCTGAGCCTCAGTCCTCGGAGCTGCGCGGGACCTTGCCGCCTCCGGCGCCCGGTTCCTGAGCCGGCCCGCGCGGGGAGGCAATGCCGAGTACGCGCATCGCCTTGAGGCCGAGGCCCAGCTTCTCGCGGCCCTCGGTGGCGGAGACGTCGTGGCCGCAGAGCTCGCGCACGCGCTCGAGCCGGTAGCGGATCGTGTGGCGGTGGGTGAAGAGTTGTTTCGCCGTGGCGGCGACGTTGCCGTCATTGTCCAGGTAGGCCTCGACCGTGGCGACCAGCTCGGTCTCGTACTGGTCGTCGTAGGTGGAGAGAGGGGCGATCGTCTCCGCGTAGAAGCGCTCCAGCTCGCCGGGGTCGTCGCTCATCGCCGGCAGCAGCAGGCGGTAGGCGCCGGTGTCCTCGAAGGCGAGCAGCGGCCTGTCCTCGGCTTCGCCGACGTTGACCGCGAGCCGAGCCTCGCTGCCGGCGCGGTAGAGGTCGACCGGATCGGTGAGGTGGCGGCTGGCGCCGATTGTCAGGTGGAAGCCGGCCAGTGCGTCCTCGAGCTCGCGGGCGAGCCCGGTGGCGGCGCGTTGCAGGCGCTCGTCGTCGGGAGCGGGGACGATCACGGCGATCTCGGTCGCGCCCTCGCCCTCCTCGGCCGCGGCCAGCGCGCCGGGCGCCAGCGAGCGCAGCGCCCGCATCGCCAGGGTCAGCACCCGCGCGCGCCACTCGCCGGTCTGGGCGGCGCGCGGCGCGGCCCGCAAGACGATCGCCCCGGCGCCCTGCTCGAGTTCGGCGCCGAGCTCGTGCGCGCGGGCGAGGATGTCGCCGCGGTCGGTCACCTTGCGTGCGAACACGGCGGCGACGAAGACGCCGGCGACCTCCTCGCTTTGCCAGTCCGGCGCCCGCGAGCGCTCCAGCTCAAGCGCCAGCAGGGTCGTCACCATGCGTGCGATCGCCGGGTCGGGCGCGGCCTTGGCGCGGTAGCGCAGCTCGCCGACGGCGCTGTCGGCCACGCGCAGCTCCACGGTCGTCACTCGCTCGCCGCCGGCAAGCAGCTTCGCCTCCTGGTCGGGTGAGGCGCCGGCCACCGCCAACACCGCCCCCGAGCGCTCGATCAGCGCGACGCTGGCGTCGAGCACCCGCGCCGCCGCCCGCGCCACGGCGGGCAGCCCGGCCCCGGACTCGACCGCCTCTGAGAGCGCGTCGAGAGTCCCCTCCTCTTTAGCCGAGGATTTCGGCAATGTCGTTGTAGTAGTAGACGATCGCGAGGCCGGCGACGACACCGGTGAGGACGAGGGCGACGAGGACAATGACCGAGAGGAAGCCGGCGGCGGCCTTTTCCCAGATGCGGCCGAAGGAGCTGATCGCGGGGACGAAGATCAGGGCGACGAAGGCGACCAGGCTGATCAGGCCGGCGACGCCGAAGAGGACGTACTCATTTTCGATCTTCTGCAGGGCGAGCGGCAGCAGCACGCTGCCCATTCTGGCGCACGGACCCGTCCGAAGCGCGCATCCCGCCGATAGTCGAGGCGACGAGCGCCACCGCGGCGCAGAGCGAGAAGGCGGCGGCGCCCAGCGCCCAGCCGGCGTAGACGTCGCTCATGTAGTGGACGCCGAGGTATATGCGCGAGAGGCCGACGAGAGCGGCGATTGCGATCCCCGCCGAGACGACGACGGCGCCGCGGGCCATCCCCGGCCGCAGGCGAATCACGACGGTCACCGCTAGCCAGACGTAGAAGGTCGAGTAGGCGGCGTGGCCGCTGGGGAAGGAGGAGCCCGAGGCGCCGACCAGGCCGCCTTCGGGCCGGGGGCGGTCGACCGCGTCCTTGAGCTCATGCACGCCGAGGTAGACGATCGCCAGGCCGGCGATCAGGACCCCCAGCTCGGCCCAGCGCCGCCGCGCGGCGAGCGCCGCCGCGCAGACCGCGGCCAACGAGTAGACCAGCGCGCCGGCACCGAGCCCGGTGACGAGCTTGGCGACGTCGACCAGCCAGCCGGTGCGCAGAGCTTCGACGACGTCGATCGCGGTCTGGTCGCCCGGCGTCGGCCCGGCGTCGCCGCTGACGATCGCCGTGTAGCCGATCGTGACGAAGGCGCCGACCGCGAAGACCGCCATCAGCGAGGTGAACTCGAGCCCGAACGTCCCCCCCGGCGTCAGCCGCTCCCAGAGGAAGCGCAGCTGCGGCTGGAACCGCCGCGCGAGCACGACGGGCCAGCGCGTCGCCGCGCGGTCTTCCATCCACGCCACCGCTTCGCGCCGGTTCTCGGCGACCCGCAGGTGCCGGTAGAGCGCCACCGCGCCAACGACGACGACGATCAGCGCGGCGAGCAGGAAGGCGCCGCGGCCGGCGTACTGGGCGGCGGTCTCGATGCTGCGCGAGAAGAAGTAGCCGAGCAGGATCACCGACGTGTTGAGCAGTCCGGTGCCGAGGATGCTGTAGGGGACGAAGGCGCGGTAGCGCATCCCCGAGCTGCCGGCGACGAACGGGGCGAGGGCGCGGACCAGGCCGATGAAGCGGCCGATGAAGATCGTCTTGCCGCCGTGGCGGGAGAAGTAGTCCTCGACCTGCTCGAAGCGCGCTTCGGTGATGCCGACGCGGGGCCCGTGGCGGATGATGAAGCCGCGGCCGAGGCGGCGGCCGATGAAGAAACTGGTCGTGTCGCCCAGCCAGGCCGCGAACCAGGCGATCGCGATCAGGATGTAGACGTCGATCGCCCCCTGGCCGGCGACGGCTCCGCCGACGATCAGCATCGTCTCGCCGGGGACGACGAGGCCGACGAAGGCGCCGGTCTCGATGAAGGCGAAGATGCCGACGAGCAGGTAGGTCCAGGCGCCGAGCGCGTTGGAGGCGTCCTCGAGGGCGTTCTGCAGGGCGTCGTGGGGGACCGACCGGCTGACCGCGTAGACGCCGGCCGCGATCGCGGCAGAGATCGCGAGGAGCAGCAGGCGGCGCCGGCGCCGGTCTTCGGGAAGCTGCAGCCTCACCGGGCGCAGTCTTACGGGAAGCGGCCTGCCGCGCAGACGATCGCGTCGTCGCGGCCGATTTCTGCCGCTGCGGACTTCGACCTTGCCAGGGAGGGGAAAACTCCCACAGCGGTCGGCCCGGAGCCCGACATGAAGACGAGCGGGGCGCCGGTGGCGTGCAGCGCGTCGAGCGCCTCGCCGATTTCGGGACGCAGCGAGCACGCCGCCGGCTCGAGGTCGTTGGCGAGCAGCTCGGCGTAGTCCAGCGGCGAGGCGCCGCTGCTGGCGGCCTCGCGCAGATCCGTCGCGAGCCGGTCAAGCTCCGCGTCGCTGCGGCCGAGCCCGAGCCGGTCGGCCTCGGCGAAGACCTCGGCAGTGCCGAGCCCTCCGCCCCCCGGCAACAGCACGACCGCGTGCGGCTCGGGATCCGGCAGCCGCTCGACCCGCTCGCCGGCGCCGCGAACCAGGGCCAGGGACGGGGCGAGCTGTGAGGGCACGTCGGCGCCGAGTCGTGCCGCGAGCGCCGGCAGGTCGGGCGCTGGCGCCTTTTTGCCGCTATCGGGGAAAGAGGAGCCAGGCACAGCCAGCCGCAGCACCGCGGCTGCGTCGGCACTGCCGCCGCCGAGCCCGGCGGCCACCGGGATCCGCTTCTCGATCTCGACCCGCAGCGGCGGCGCCTCCCAGCCGCGCTCCCGCAGCTCCGTCAGCGCCCGCGCCGCCAGGTTCTCGCCCTCGACGCCCGCGCAGAGGACCGCGTCGCGCTCCGCCTCCCCGACCTCGATCTCGTCGGCAAGCGCGAGCGGCTCGAACAGCGAGCAGAGCTCGTGCAGCCCGTCCTCGCGGCGCGAGCCGAGAAAGAGGCAGAGGTTGAGCTTGGCGGGGGCCTGGACGTGCACTGGGTCGGGCCTATCCCGATAGGCCCTTCGTCAGCGCGCGGAAATCGTCGGGGGAGAGTTGCTCCGCACGGGCGTCCTCGGGCAAGCCGAGCTTACGCAGCGCCGCGCGCGCCGCCTCCAGCAAGGAGCCGGGGGGCGCGTCCCCCCACGAACCGGGCTTTGCGTGCTCGAGCGAGCGGGCGAGGGTTTTGCGTCGGTGGGCGAAGGCCGCGCGCACGAGGTCGCGGGTGTTCTCGTCGGCGCCGGGACCGATTCGGTAGAGGCCGATTACCGCCGACTCGACCTGCGGCCGCGGCCGGAACACCGCCGGGTTGACCGCGCGCAGGACCTTCGTCTCGCAGGCGAGCTGGACCAGCACGCTGGGCGCACCGTACGTTCGGCTGCAGGGTTGGGCGCTGAGCCGGTCGGCGATCTCGCGCTGGATCATCACCGTCCAGCGCTGTACCTCCGGAAGCTCGTAGATCGTGCGGATCAGCAGCGGCGTGGCGATCGAGTAGGGCAGGTTGGAGACGACCGCGGTCGGCGTCGGCTCAAAGGTCGCCAGGTCAAGCTTGAGCGCGTCCCCCCAGTGCAGCTCGACGTTCGGCAGCGCCGCGATCCGCTCCAGGGCCGGCTCCAGCTTGCGATCGAGCTCGATCGTGTACACGTGCCCGGCGGCCGCGGCGAGGCGCTCGGTCAGCGGCCCTTCGCCGGCACCGACCTCGAGCACGACGTCGTCCGGCCTCAGCTTGGCGTCGCGGACAATGGCGTCGAGCAGGTTGGTGTCGGCGAGGAAGTTCTGCCCCAGCTTTACCGGCGTCACGTCGCTACCAGCCGAAGAGGGCGCGGGCATTGGCCTCGACGATCCCCTCCAGCTCCTCGTAGGAGATCCCCCGCGCGGCGGCGACGGTGCGCGCCGTGTCGACCACGTAGGCCGGTTCGTTGGGCTTGCCGCGCATGGTCTGAGGCGCCAGAAAGGGCGCGTCGGTCTCGACCAGGAGCAGCTCGGAGGGAAGCTGGGCGGCGGCCTCGCGCAGCTCCACAGAGCCGGGGTAGGTCGTGTGGCCGGCGAACGAGCAGTACCAGCCGCGCTCGGCGGCGTCGGCTGCGCGCCAGGGTGCGGAGAAGCAGTGCAGGATCACCGGCGTCTCGCCCGCCTCGGCGTCGAGCAGATCGAAGATCTCGTCGATCGCCGCTGTCTCGCCGTTCTTGTCGCGGCCGTGGATCACGATCGGCAGTCCGTGCTCGCGGGCGATCGCCACCTGCGCCGCGAAGGCGCGCCGCTGCTCGGCCGGGCTCGCCGTCTCGCGGTAGTAATCGATCCCCGTCTCGCCGATCGCCCGCACCTTGTGATGAGCTGCCAGCTTCGCGATCCGTTCCGTTTCGGCGTCGTCGTATCCGCTCGCCTCGGTCGGGTGGCGGCCGACCGCGGCGAAAACCGCCTCATGGCGCTCTGCGCCCCCGATCGCGGTCTCGTTCTGCTCGCCGCCGAGGCCGACGTTGAGCATGCGGTTGACGCCCGCCGAGAGCGCGTCGGTGACCAGCTCCTCCTCGTCGCGGTCACAGAGGAACAAATGCGTGTGAGAGTCGACCATTCCGGCGCCCAGACTACCCACCGCCGTAACAAAATTCGTGTCTCGATAGCCTCTTTTTCATATGTCAGAACGCGATTACCTAGCCGCAGGCAGGGAGCGCGTCGTCGTCTTCGACGGCGGCATGGGCGCGACCCTGGAGCAGTTCGACCTGACCCAGGACGATTACGGCGGACTCGAGGGCAAATGCCACGAGGCGCTCGTGCTCAACCGCCCTGACGTGATCGAGGGCGTGCACAGCTCGATGCTGGAGGCCGGCGCCGAGGTGGTCGAGACCGACAGCTTCCAGGGCTCGCGGCTGAAGCTCGAGGAGTGGGGGCTGGGCGAGCACACGCACGAGGTCAACCTGAAGGCGGCGCAGATCGCCCGCAGGGCGGCGGGCGAAGAGCGCTTCGTCGCCGGCTCGATCGGGCCGACCGGGTTCCTGCCCGCCTCAGACGATCCGACCCTGGGCGACATCTCCTTCCGCAAGCTGGTCGAGATTTTCGCCGAGCAGGCGAAGGGCCTGGTCGAGGGCGGCGCCGACCTGATCATCATCGAGACCGCGCAGGACATCCTCGAGGTCAAGGCGGCGGTCTTCGGCGCCCGCGAGGCCTTCGCCGAGACCGGCCGCACGTTGCCGATCCAGACCAGCGTCAGCCTGCTGCCCCAGGGCGGCAAGATGCTGCTCGGCACCGACATCCAGGCGGTGCTGACGACGCTGGCGGCGCTCGACGTCGACGTGATCGGGCTCAACTGCTCGACCGGCCCGGAGGACATGCGCGACGCGATCCGCTATCTCGGCGAGAGCAGCCCGCTGCCCGTGCACTGCATCCCCAACGCCGGACTGCCGCTGCAGGGCCCCGACGGCGAGACCATCTTCCCGGAAGACCCCGAGCCGCTGGCGGCGACGCTGCGCGAGTTCGTCGAGCGCTACGGCGTGGGGATCGTCGGTGGCTGCTGCGGCACGACTCCGGAGCACATCGCCGCGATCGCCGAGCGGGTCGACGGCCTCGTTCCCGGCGAGCGCCCCGCGCCGGGGCAGATCCAGGTCTCCTCGATGATGACCGCGACGCCGCTCGTGCAGGAGCCGCGCCCGACCCTGGTCGGCGAGCGGGTCAACTCACAGGGCTCGAAAAAGGCCAAGGAACTGCTGCTCGCCGACGATTACGACGGCCTGCTGCAGGTCGCCGAGGACCAGGTCGAGGGTGGTGCCCACGTGCTCGACCTCTGCGTCGCGCTGACCGAGCGCGAGGACGAGGACGTGCAGATGGCGACCGTGGCCGAGCGCGTCTCACTGACGCAGCCGGCGCCGATCCAGGTCGACTCGACCGAGCCCGGGGTGATCGAGGCGGCGCTGGAGAAGATCCCCGGCCGGGCGATCGTCAACTCGATCAACCTCGAGGCGGGCGAGGACAAGGCCGACGTCGTCGTGCCGATCGCGGTCGCCCACGGCGCGGCGCTGATCGCGCTGACGATCGACGAGGTCGGGATGGCGAAGACGGCAGAGCGCAAGGTCGAGATCGCCAAGCGGCTGCGTGAGATCGCCTGCGAGCGACACGGCCTCGACCCCGAGGCACTGATCTTCGACGCGCTCACTTTCACCCTGACCACCGGCGATGAGGAGTGGCGGCCCTCGGCGACCGAGACGATCGAGGGGATCCGCCGGATCAAGGCCGAGATCCCCGGCGTCAAGACCTCGCTCGGCGTCTCCAACGTCTCCTTCGGCGTCGGCCAGCCCGCCCGCGCCGTGCTCAATTCGGTCTTCCTGCACCACTGCGTCGAGGCCGGGCTCGACCTGGCGATGGTCAATCCGAACCACATCACGCCCTACTCGGAGATCAGCGAGGAGGAGCGCGAGCTGACCGACGACCTCGTCTTCGACCGGCGCGAGGACGCGCTCGAGCGCTTCATCGCCCACTTCGAGTCCAAGGGCGAGGAGGAGGCCGAGGAGGCCGGCGACCCGACCGAGGGCATGGAGCCCGAGGAGGCGCTGCACTGGCACATCCTGCGCCGCAAGAAGGACGGCGTCGAGGAGTGGATCGATCGTTCGAACGAGAAGATCGGCGCGGTGCCGACGCTGAACGAGGTGCTGCTGCCGGCGATGAAAGAGGTCGGCGACAAATTCGGCGCCGGCGAACTGATCCTGCCCTTCGTGCTGCAGTCGGCAGAAGTGATGAAGCGGGCCGTGGCGCGGCTGGAGAACTACCTCGACCGGATCGAGGGTCACAGCAAGGGCAAGGTCGTGATCGCGACCGTGTTCGGCGACGTGCACGACATCGGCAAGTCGCTGGTCAACACGATCCTCACCAACAACGGCTACACCGTGGTCGACCTCGGCAAGCAGGTGCCGGTGGAGACGATCATCGAGGCCGCGGTCGAGAACGAGGCCGATGCGATCGGGCTCTCGGCGCTGCTCGTCTCGACCTCCAAGCAGATGCCGATCTGCATCCAGGAGCTGCACCAGCGCGGGCTCGAGTTCCCGGTGCTGATCGGCGGCGCCGCGATCAACCGAGACTTCGGCCGGCGTACCCTCTACCCGGGCGGCAGGGACTCCGACGAGGTCTACGAGCCCGGTGTCTTCTACTGCAAGGACGCCTTCCAGGGGCTCGACACGATGGACGCGCTGGTCGACGAGGAGGCGCGCGCGGCGCTGGTCGAGCGGATGCGGGGCGAGGCTCAGGAGCTGCGCGAGAAGCCGGTAGAGGTGGACGACGCGCCGCCGACCACGGACGCGAGCGTGCGCTCGCCGGCGCGCACCGACACCCCGGTGCCGGAGCCGCCCTTCGAGGGTGTGCGCGAGATCGACATCGACCTCGACGAGGTCTTCCCGTACCTGGACCGCCACGTGCTGTTCAAGCTGCACTGGGGCGGCAAAGGCGTCAAGGGCGAGGCCTGGCGCAAACTGATCGAGGGCGACGGCGACGAGGAGGGCTTCGCGCCGCGCCTGGAGCGGATGTGGCGCGAGCAGGACTACCTCAATCCGCGCGCCCGGCTCGGCTACTTCCCCTGCAACTCGGAGGGCAACGAGCTGATTGTCTTCGACCCCGAGGACCCCGAGCGCGAGCTCGAGCGGCTGACGTTTCCCCGCCAGCCCAGGCACGACCGCATCTGCCTCGCCGACTTCTACCGGCCGCTGGACAGCGGTGAGCGCGACGTCGTCGCCCTGCAGGGCGTCACCGTCGGCCCCGAGGTGACCGAGCTGATCGAGCGCCTCGAGGGCGAAGGCGAGTTCGCCGAGCAACTCTTCGTGCACGGGCTCGGCGTGCAGGCGGCCGAGGGCCTGGCCGAGTGGCTGCACTCCGACGTGCGCCGCGGGCTCGGCATCGACACCGACCAGGGCCGCCGCTACTCCTGGGGCTACCCCGCCTGCCCGGACCAGTCCGAGCACGAGAAGGTCTGGCGCCTGCTCGACCTGGGAGAAATTGGCATGAGCCTCTCCGACGGCTTCGCGGTGATGCCCGAGCAGTCGACCGTGGCGATCGTCGCCCACCATCCCCAGGCCGTCTATTTCGGCATGAAGTCCGGCAAGCTCCCCGAGGACAAGTCCCCAGACGAGCTGATCGCCGGCACCGACCGCGGCGGCGAGCTGCCGAGCGAGCGCGAGCCGGTGAGTTGAGGAGCCGGATGTCCTCCGCCGGAGGCCGTCGCGCAGCTGGTCGCTTTGCCTGCTTCGGATCGTCTGTCCCGGAGCCTCCGGCGGAGGACATCCGGCTCCTCCTTCTAAGCTGGTAGGGCCTTGGGGAGTGGTGTAATCGGCAACACTCGGCACTTTGGATGCCGCATTCCCGGTTCAAGTCCGGGCTCCCCAGTCTCGTCCGAGCGTGGGACTAGGGTCGGTTCATGGAGATGGGTGGAGCGGCTTTGGATCCGGAAGTGCGTGAGGGGCTGCGGCGTGGCTGGAAGACGCTGATGGCGGTCGGGGTGATTGCGATCTTCGTCGGCTGCGTGGCGATTCTCGTCCCCGCCGTCGCGTCGGTCGCGACCGCGATCTTCATCGGCTGGATCCTGATCATCGCGGGCGCCTTCCTTATCGCCGGCGCCTTCGCGGCGCAGACGGTCGGCTCGGTCGTGCTGCGTCTGATCTGGGCGCTGCTCACGGTCATTGTCGGCCTCTACCTGATAGTCGAACCCGACAGTGGCACGCTCACGCTGACCCTGGTGCTCGGCCTCTACTTCCTCTTCATGGGCATCACCCGGATCGCCGTCGCCTTCGCCGGCCGTGGACAACAGGGCGCCGGCCTGGTCGGCCTCAGCGGCGTCGCCGGCCTGCTCGTCGGCATTCTCATCCTCGCCAAGCTCCCCGAGAGCTCCGACTGGGCGATCGGCCTGCTCGTAGGCATAGACCTGATCTTCGCCGGCTGGACCCTTGTCTCTGTCGCCCTGGTCGGCAAAGACCTCTCACGCACCTAGTGCGGCAGCAGGCCGGGCGCTCCACAACTACGATTCAGCGGTGAGCTCGCCCCTGGTGTTGGTAATGGCGGCCGGTGAGGGCACCCGCATGCGCTCGAGCCTGCCGAAGATGCTCCATCCCGTCTGCGGGCGGCCGATGGTCGCCTGGCCGATCCTCGCTGCGCGCGAGGCCGGCGCCGGAAAGGTGGCGACAATTGTCTCCCCCGGCCGCGACATCTCGGCGGGGTTCCCCGGCGAGGTCGAGACCGTCGTCCAGCCCGAGGCCGACGGCACCGGCGGCGCCGTGCGCGCCGCCCTGCCGCTGATCGAGGAAGCAGAGTCGGTTCTGGTCCTCTCCGGCGACCATCCCCTGATTTCGGCTGAGGTCATCGCCGGCTTTCTCTCTGCGCACACATCCTCGGGCGCGGCGGCCACCGTGATGACGATCGAGCTCGACGATCCCGGATCCTACGGCCGGGTCGTCCGTGCCGAGGGCGGATCGGTCGAGCGCGTGGTCGAGGCGAAAGCCGAGGGCGACGCAAGCTCCGAGGAGTTGGCGATCCGCGAGATCAACGCCGGCACCTACGCATTCGAGGCAGGCCCGCTCGCGGCCGCGCTCCGGGGCCTCTCCAACGACAACGCCCAGGGCGAGTACTACCTGCCCGACGTCTTCCCGGCGCTGCGCGAGGCGGGCCACTCGGTCGCCGCCCACCTCTCCGACGACCTCGCAGTGACGATGGGCGTCAACAATCGCGCCGAGCTGGCCGCGGTCGAGGCCGAGGCCCGCCGTCGCATCCTCGTCCGCCACATGCATGCGGGCGTCACCGTCGTCGACCCCGCCAGCACCTGGGTCGATGCCGGCGTCGAGATCGCCGCCGACGCCCGGATCGAGCCCGGCACCAGCCTGCGCGGCGCCAGCGCGATCGGCGCCGGCTCGGTCGTCGGCCCGCTGACCACGCTGACCGACACCCGGATCGGCGAGAACGTCGCCGTGCCGCACTCCTACCTGGTCGAGTGCGCGGTCGAAGACGGTTGCAGCGTCGGCCCCTTCGCCTACCTGCGCCCGGACGCCCGCCTCGGGCGGGGCGCCAAGGCGGGCAGCTTCGTCGAGGTCAAGAACTCGACCCTGGGGGAGGGGGCCAAGGTCCCGCACCTTGCCTACGTCGGCGACGCAGATGTCGGCGCCGGCAGCAACCTCGGCGCCGGCACGATCACGGCCAACTACGACGGTTCCCGCAAGCACCGCACGACGATCGGCCGCGACGTGCGGATCGGCGTTGACACGATGTTGATCGCGCCGGTAGAAGTCGGGGACGCCGCCTACACTGGCGCTGGAGCTGTGATCAAGCAGGACGTGCCCGAGGGGGCACTGGCGGTGAGCGAGAACGACCAGAGGAACATCGAGGGTTACGCGGAGCGCAAAGCTGCCAACGCCCAAGAGGAGGATTCGTGAGCACGATCGAGCAACGCCCCGAGACGGCCCCCGGCACCGCGCCGACCGCTATCTCGCACGACTACTCGAAGCGGATGATGGTCTTCGGCGGCCGCGGCTCGATGGAGCTCGCCGCCAAGGTCGCCGGCAAGCTCGACCTCGACCTCGGCCAGGTGACGTTGAAGACCTTCGCCAACGGCGAGGTCTACTGCCGCTACGAGGAGTCGATCCGCGGCGCCGACGTCTTCATCGTGCAGTCGACCTGTGCCAACGAGCAGAGCGAGATGACCCCGAACGACGCCCTGGTCGAGTTGCTGACGATGATCGACGCAGCCCAGGGCGCCTCTGCACACCGGATCATCGCCGTCCTGCCCTGGTACGGCTACGCCCGCCAGGATAAGAAGTCAGCCCCGCGGGAGCCGGTCTCGGCCCGGATCGTCGCCAAGTGCCTCGAGGGAGTCGGCGTCGACCGCGTCCTCACGATGGACCTGCACGCCGGCCAGGTGCAGGGCTTCTTCCACGTCCCGGTCGACCACATGACGGCGATGCCGATGCTGACCCAGTGGTTCGCCGACCAGGAACTGAGCGAGGAGCTGGTGATCGTCTCGCCGGATGCCGGCCGGGTGAAGACGGCGCGCAACTTCGCCCGCCGCATCGGCACCCACTGGGCGGTGATGGAGAAGGAGCGCCCGGCCCAGCAGGTCGCCGAGATCGGCTACGTCGTCGGTGACGTGAAGGGCAAGACCGCGGTCCTGGTCGACGACATGATCGACACTGCGGGGACGCTCTGCGCCGCCGCTCAGACCGTGCTCGACGAGGGCGCCGCCCGGGTAATCGCGTGCGCGACGCACGGCGTCTTCTCCGGCCCGGCCTTCGAGCGGCTCGCCTACGAGAACTCGAAGATCGAGCGCATCGTCGTCACCGACACGATCCCGCTGCGCCCCGGCGCACCGGACAACATCACCGTGCTCTCAACCGCCGGCACCTTCGCCGACTCGATCCGCCGCATCTTCACCGACGACTCGGTGTCGGAGATATTCGCGGGAGAGAATCAACTCTTTTGAGCGGGCGGCTGCGGCGAGCCCATGGCGTCTGGGCGGCCATGACCGGCGCGCTGACGCCCCTCCCCGACGCTCCGCGTAGCGCTGCTACGCGGAGGTCGTCTCGTGACGACATCGCTTGATCCTGACCACCCAGCCATCCATGTCTCGCCTTGCCGACCGCTCTGAACTGCTGAGGATCGGGCACAAGGGTGCTGACCTAATTCACCCCGGCAACACCCGGGAGAGTTTTGAAAAGGCGGTTGAGGTGGGGGTGGATGTCATTGAGTTGGATGTCTTGCGACTGCGGGATGCCGACTCCCCACTCGTCATCGCCCACGATTGGCATGACGCGGAACGGCGCCAGCCGCTGACTTTGGCCGAGGGCCTCGACGCGTTCACCCAGCCGCCGCTCGACCGGGTCGAGATCGACCTCGACATCAAGCTGCCCGGGAGGGAGGAGGAGATCGTCGATGCGGTGCGCAGCCACGGCCTGCTGAAGCGCTCGATGATCTCGACCATGGAGCTCTCGACGATCGCCCGCATCGGCGAGCTGGAGCCCGGCCTGCGGCGCGGCTGGACCTATCCCAAGGTGACCAAGGACTGGGCCTCGAAGCGCTGGGCGAAGGCACCGATGCTCGCCGCCCTGACCTGGATGCGCCAGCGCCTGCCGGGTCTCGCGGCGGGCGAGTTGCCGAAGCTCGGGGTCGACGCGATGTGGGTCTACCACCCGCTGGTCAGCCCTCGCCTCGCCCGCATCGCCGAGCTGGCCGAAGTCGAGCTGATCGCCTGGACGGTCGACGACCTCGCCCGCATGCGCAAGCTCCGCGCCGCCGGCGTCACCGGGATCTGCTCCAACGACCCCCGCCTGTTCGAGCGACTCTGAGCAGCTTCCGGGGCCCTGGGGCTCAGACGGTGCCCGGGGTCGCCGTCGGCGGAGCGTTGCGGCCGCCGCCTTTGGCCTTCACGGCCGACTCGAGCTCCTCGGCGGTGAAGCCACCGACGGCTTCGCCGTCGAGCGTGTAGCGGTAGAGGGCGACGCCGAAGATGCCGTTGAGGGCCTGCGACACGAGCAGCGAGATCGCCAGGCCGATCGCACCGATGACGACGAGCAGGGCGCCGGCGAAGCTGACCGAGGCCCAGACCAGGATCCCGGCGCCGATCAACAGCGCGCTGGGCAGCATGCCGAGCAGGAAGACGGCTCCGCCGATCGCGATGTTGCCCGTGATCTGCGCTCCCCAGCGCGATTTGAACAGGCTGGCCGAGCGCTTCAGCGTCTCGAACGGGCCGGTCCCCTCGATCGCGATCACCGGCACGGCGAGGAAGGTGACCAGCGACCAGGCCATACCGACGACGCGCGCCGCGATCGTGCCGGCGATGCCGCCCTGGTTTTCGAGCGCGCCCATCAGCACGCTGATCGCGGTCGAGACCGCGGCCCAGCCGGCGATTTGGCTGAAGCGGCTGCGCGAGACGGCGAGGCCGTCGCTGACAGTGGCCCGCTCGCCGCGGAAGATCATGTCGGCGGCCGCCGCAAGCCCGACGCTGAAATAGAAGCCGACCAGGCTGAGCACGTAGACGCCGATCACCAGCAGTGGGATCGCGCCGGCCAGGCTGCCGTCGTCGAGGAAGTACAGCCCCGGACCGAGGAAGACGAATGCGAGCGGGATCGTCGCGAAGGCGCCGTAGAGCGGGAAGCGGAGCAGTTCGCGGTGCTCGTTCAGCAGTCGCCAGCTCTTCTTGGTCAGCGCCCAACCGCGTTTGATCTTCTTCATCGTCTCTCCGTTCGCTCGTTCGCCTTGTTCAAGGCACTTCGGCCAAACCGGGCACCCGCTTGATGCCCCTTCCCTCGAAGTACTCCCACTCCTGCTCGCCGAGCTCGGTCGAGGGCGCGTCGGCGTAGACCCACTCGCGCATGATCCGGTGCCAGTTGCGCTTCGCCCGCAGCTGGCCGAGCACCGCGACGACGCCGATTTCCATCCGCCGCCCCATCAGCTCGTCGGCCGGGATCGACTCGCGCCGCATCAGGTCGTAGTACTCGGATCGCGGGTCGTTGGTCGACTCGATGATCTTCATCACCCGCTTCGGCGTGATTTCGACCTCGCTGTCCTCGACGTACCAGCCGCCGACCGCGCGCATGTGGTCCATCAGCCGCTCGGCGTCGAGCTTCGACGGGTTCTTGATGAAGCCGAGCTCGTGCAGGGCCTCGCGGAAGCCTTCCGGGTCGTCGCGCGAGGCGGCGTCGAAGGCGCGCTGCTCGAGCACGATCTGCTCGCGGTCGAGCTTCTTGGTCATGCCGAAATCGAGAAAGGCGACGCGCCCGTCTTCCATCAGCAGGTAGTTGCCGGGGTGGGGATCGGCGTTGAAGTGCTGCAGGTTGAACATCGAGCCCAGGTTGCCGCGGAAGACGATCTCGCCGAAGCGGCTGCGCTCCTCGTGCGGTAGCTCCTTGATCGCCTCGAAGCCGACCCCCTCGACGAACTCGGTGACGAGCACGCGGCGGCGCGAGAGCCGGGTCACCACTTCCGGCACGTAGACGAACGGGTGATCGCGGTAGGCGCGGGCGAAGGAGCGCTGGTTCTGCGCCTCGTACTCGTAGTCCAGCTCCTCCATCACCCGCTCGCGGATCTCGTGCGCGATCGCCTTCGCGTCGAGCCCGGGGGCGAGGGCGCGGGCGAGGCGGACGATCGTGCCGGCGTTGCGCAGGTCGGCGTCGAGTGCCTCGGCGATCCCGGGGTACTGCACCTTGACCGCGACCCGGCGGCCGTCGAGCAGCTCGGCCCGGTGCACCTGGCCGATTGAGGCGGCGGCGAAGGCCTCCTGCTCGAAGGAGGCGAAGAGCTCGGCGACCGGCTCGCCGTCGTACTCCCCGAGCAGCACCTTCTCGACTTTCTCCCAGGGCATCGGTGGCGCCGAGGTGCGCAGCTTGGCGAGCTGCTCTTGGTAGATCTCGCGGTACTCGTCGGGGATGAACTCGGTGTCGATGAAGGAGGCGAACTGGCCGAGCTTCATCGCCGCGCCCTTCATCTGGCCGAGCGCGCCGACCATCTTGATCGCCGTCTCGAGGTGGCGCTGCTCGAGTTTCTCCTTGCTTCCTTCGTCGGAGCGGGCGACGTTGGTCGCCTTGGTGCCGGCGTAGCGGGCGCCCTGCACGCCTACGATCGAGCCCAGCTTGGCGGAGCGGCGGAACCGCCCCTTCGGGATCTTGGCATCTTCGGACACGTTCTCAGTATCCTCTCGCATTCGATGGCTCGCACCCGCGAAAAGCTCAAGGCCGCTCCACGCACGGATTTCGGCTCGCGCAGCGCCCGCCGCCTGCGCGGCGAGAAACTCGTCCCCGGCATCGTCTACGCCGGCGGTGAGGAGGCGCGCCCCTTCCAGGCGGTGGAGCGCGACGTGCGCACCGTGCTGGGTGGGGGCCAGGCTCTGTTCGACCTCGAGATCGAGGGCGGCAAGGCCGTACCGGTGGTAGTCAAGGAACAGCAGCTGCACCCGGTCAAGGGCGTGCTTCAGCACATCGACCTGCAGGAAGTGAAGCTCGACGAGGCGATCCAGGCCGAGGTCGCGATCGAGCTCGAGGGCACCGAGCTGGCGCCCGGCGTCAAAGAGGGCGGCGTGCTTGAGCACGTCACCCGCGAGATCCTCGTCGAAGCGCTGCCGACCGAGATCCCCGAGCGCCTCGTCGCCGACGTCTCCGCGATGGAGATCAACGACACCGTGCAGCTCGCCACCCTGTCGCCCCCCGAGGGCGTGACCTTCGTCGCCGACGATCTCGAGGAGATCACGATCGCGACGCTCTCGCCGCCCCGCGTCGAGGAAGAGCCCGAGCCCGACGTCGAGGAGGAAACCGAGCTCGTCGGCGAGGAGGGCGAGGCCCCCGCGGAGGACGGCGAGGGCGAGGGCGGCGATTCGGACGACTCCGGCGGGGAGTAGCCGGCAGCGATGTCGATCTTCCGCCGCCGCGGCGACCGCGGCGAGGCGGAGCAGGGCGACCGCATCCTCATCGTCGGGCTCGGCAATCCGGGCGCCGAGCACGTCGGCAGCCGCCACAACGTCGGCTTCGAGGTTGGCGCCGAGCTCTCCCGCCGCTGGGATCTGCCGCGGGCGAAGAAGAAATTCGGCGGCCTGATTGCCGAGGGCCGCGTCCGGCCGGCCGGGCCCCGCGTCGCCGTCCTGCTGCCGCAGACCTACATGAACGCCTCCGGCGATTCGGCCGGGCCGGCGCGCGGCTCGCTGAGGGCGCCGCTCGACCGGGTCGTCGTCGTCCACGACGAGATCGACCTGCCCTTCGGCGAGGTGCAGAGCCGGATCGGCGGCGGCCTCGCCGGGCACAACGGGCTGAAGAGCCTCAAGCGTGGCCTCGGCGACGCCGGGTTCTGGCGGGTCCGGGTCGGCGTCGGCCGCCCCGACTCGACTGACCCCGAGATCGTCTCGCGCTACGTCCTCGGCCGCTTTCGCGAGCCGCGCGCCGAGGTCGAGGCACTCGTCGTCAGCGCCGCCGAGGAGACCGAGCGGCTCGTCGAGCGGCTCGACGAAATAGGCTCCGCCGCCGATGAGCGCTGACCCAACCGCCGAGCGGACCAGCTACGCAGTCGACGCGCAGGGGGTCGCCCTGCTGCGGCTCGAGCGACCCGAGGCGCGCAACGCGATCGACACGCGGATGCTCGAGGAGCTGCTTGCCGACCTCGCGGCGGCTCGCGAGGACGACGACGCGAGGGTGCTCGTGCTCAGCTCCTCCGACCAGATGGGCTTCTCGGCCGGCGCTGACGTGCGCGAGCAGCTCGACGAGGAGGGCGCGGTGCGTCGCATGCAGCTCTTCGCCGACCTCTACGACGCGATCGTCGCCTTCCCCAAGCCGACCGTCGCCGCTTGCCACGGCGATGTCGTCGGCGGCGGCGCCGAGATCGCCGTCGCCTGCGATATGCGGGTAGGCGGCGCCAACCTGCGCATGCGCTTTCCCGGCGCCGCGCTCGGCGTCCCGGTCGGCCCGGCTCGCCTGGTCACCCTTTGCGGCCTCGCCGCCGCCAAGTACCTGCTCTTCAGCTCGCGCACGGTCGGCCCCGACGAGGCGCTGCGGCTGGGCCTGGTCAATCGCGTCGCGCCGACGGCGAAGACCGAGGAGGCGGCGCTGGAGCTGGCTGCGTCGGTGGCCGCCCACCCGCCCGAGGCGGTCGCGCGCCTGAAGCGCATGCTGCACGAGTGGGACGACGTCGAGGGGCGGTCCAAAGTCGAGGGTGTCGGGCAGGTGGAGTGGGCTCGTACCGGGCCGGGTTTACCGCAGGCAGACTGACGGTTGACTGACGTTGCTCGGGTCGCTCCCGGTAGGGGCTCCACTTAACTTTTTTTGAAGACACGGTGCGGTCGTCCGTGGGCGCTTTCGCAAAAAAAGTACAAGACGTTCCGCCCCTACCGGGATCGACCTACGCCCAGCTCGTTTGGTCCAAGGTCGTGGCGCTTGCGAAAAGGGTTGGGTTGGCCCGGATGTGGTCAGCCACCTGGTCGCAGCGCCCCACCCACGACTGGGTGGTGGAGAGCTGGTTGAGGATGGTGGCCAGGTTGCTCTCGCCTAGCCAGGCCAGCAGTGGGAGGTGGAGGACTATTGCCATGAAGCTCTCCTCTTGCTCGGTCTTGTCGATCTCCTTGTTTAGGTATGTGGTGAAGGTGTCGGGGTCGATCTGGTCCGGGGCGCCGGTCATCTGCTCCCTTACCGGGTCGAGGCCGGGGAGCATCGCGGTGGCGTCTACGTGGCGCCACTGGAAAGGGAGGAGGGCTACTCCGTGCTCGATGCCTGCGCCTTCGCCAGCTGGGGAGGCGTAACGCAGGCCTGCCTCGCGCAGCAGCTCTGCTCCGCCCTCGCCCAGCTGGCCGCCCGGCGGGCGTAGGCCGGCTATCTCCAGGCCCAGCGCATTGAAGGCGTCGACGCCGTGGGCCAGGTTTTCGCTCTGCTCGACGGCGCTCAGCTCGCCCCACGACTCGTGCAGCCAGGTGTGGTAGGCGATCTCGTGGCCCGCGGCGGCGATTTCGCGCAGCGCTTCAGGGGCGAGCTCGGCATTGACGCCCTCGGCGAAGAAGGTCGCGGTCAGGTCGCGTTCGGCCAGCCGTTCAAGCAGCGCGGGCAGCGCCCCCGTTGCGCTCGACGCCTCGTCCACCCCGAGGTTGTCGAAGCTGAGGCAGAGAGCTCCGCGAGTGCCGCCGGGCCACTGCGCCATCGGCTCAGTCCTCCAGCAGCGCCGGGCTCCAGCGCCCTGGGTCGCGCCGCGCCTGCTCGCGCGCCCAGCGAAAGTGGTGCTGCGCCGAGGCGAGCAGGACCGGGAAGTTGAGCACCCCGGCGAGGGCGAAGCGGCGCGACCCCGGCTTGGTCTCGGTCAGCAGGCTGAGCGCGCTGGCGATACCCCAGGCCCAGAGCACGGCGTTGTACGTCGGCAGCTGCTCCTGGCTCAGGCCCTCTGCTTCGTCGAGCATCGGTAGGCCGCCGTGCAGCGACCAGGGCCACGCCTTGAAGTGGACAGCGACGCCGGCCACGCCGATCCCGGCGTTGTAGGCGGAGAGGCGCTCGTTCCACCTGCCGCCACGGGCCGCGGCGAGCAGTCCGAGCGGGATCAGCCCCGACCAGAGCGCATAGGCCCCGCGGCGTCCCAGCTCCGGCTCGAAGACCAGCCCGACCCCGGCCCGGGTCTCGAACGCGTTGTGGGCGAAGAGGCCGAGGGTGGAGAGGGCCGCAAACGGACGACGGATTAGCATCGAGGAGCAGCCTACCTCGCCCATGTCCCTCCGCCCGTTACTCCAGATAGCCGCCGAGAACGAGCGCCTGCACGCGCTCGCGGGCGACGTGCGGGCGGCGCGCGGCGGCGAGCCGGTCGAGATCGGCGCCTCCTCGACCCTGCGTCCGCTGCTGCTCGCGACGCTGCTCGACGACGACCGCGGCCTCGCCGGCCGCCCGGCGCTGCTGGTCAGCGCCGATGACCGCTCCGCCCGCGACCTCGCCGCCGAGCTGCGCGCCTATCTGGCGCCGCGCCGCGTCCGCTTCTACCCCTCGCGCGGCACCGGCTACGCCTCGCACGTGACGCCGCCGCCGCACCTGGTCGGGCTGCGGATCGACGCGCTGGACTCGCTGCGCGAAGTCGAGGACGCGGTTGTCGTCGCCTCCGCCACGGCGCTTGCCGAGGCCGTTCCCGACGCCTCGCTGCGGCCCGCCGGCTTCGCCCTGGAGCGCGGCGGCGAGGTCGACCTCGACCGTGCCGTCGGCGACCTCGCCGGCGCCGGCTACCAGCGGGTCGAGCAGGTCGAGGAGCGCGGCCAGTTCGCCGTCCGCGGCGGCATCCTCGATGTCTTCCCGGCGACCGAGGAGCGGGCGGTGCGGATCGAGCTGTTCGGCGACGAGATCGAGTCGATGCGCTGGTTCTCTACCTTCACCCAGCGCTCGCTGGGCGATGCCGAGCGGGTCGAGCTGGCGCCCGCCGCCGAGCTCGATGCTGAGCATCGCGAGTTGGCCGAGCTGGCCGCGATGGAGGCCGAGGAAAAGGGGGAGGATGCCCCCAGCGCCGCCGAGGCGCTGCCGTTGGAGCATTTCGGCGCCCCGCTCGACCTGGTCCCTGAGGAGACCGCCGTGCTCCTCGCCGCCGCCGAGGAGATCGGCCCGGCGCTGCACGACCACTGGGAGGACGCGACTGCGGCGATGCACGCCGAGGACGCCCGCCGGCTCTACGTGGACGTCGAGGCGCCGCTCGGTGCTCGCGCGGTGCTCAGCGTCGGCGGCGCGGGTGAGGACGACGAGGCCGCCTTCCGCGCCTCGCGCGCCGAGTCGCCGGCGCGCAGCGTCAGCGAGGCCGAGGGCGAGTTGGAGAAGCTGGTCCGCTCCGGCTACCGCACCGTCGTCGCCTTCGACAGTCGCGGCGAGGCGGAGCGCTCGCGCTACGGCCTCGACCGCCTCGACGCGAAGCTGCTCGAGGGTGGCAACCTCTCGCCCGAGCCCGGCCTGGCACTTGCCGAGGCGCGGCTGCGCGAGGGCTTCGTCAGCCCCGAGCTGCGCCTCGCCGTCTTCCCGTTCCGGCGGCTCGTCCACCGCCGTCGCCGCGCCGACGGGCGCGAGCGTGCCGCCGGTCGCGGCCGTCTCGCCTTCAGCGACCTGCGGGTCGGCGACCACGTTGTTCACGAGGACCACGGCGTCGCCCGCTTCGCCGGCTTCGAGACGCGCGAGGTCGGCGGCATCAGTCGCGACTACCTCTACCTCGAATACAAGGGCGAGGACCGCGTCTACGTCCCCACCGACCAGCTGGCGAAGCTGAGCCGCTACGTCGGCGCCGGCGCCGAGCCGGCGCTCTCGGCGCTCGGCGGCAAGCGCTGGCAGAACATGAAGGCGCGCGCCCGCAAAGCTGCCGGCGCGCTGGCCGGCGAGCTACTCAACCTCTACGCGGAGCGGCGCGCCCGCAAGGGCCACGCATTCCCTCCCGACGGCGAGTGGCAGTTGACGATGGAGGCGGCCTTCCCCTACCGCGAGACCGCCGACCAGGTCGAGGCGATCGAGGCGGTCAAGGGCGACATGGAATCGGAGCAGCCGATGGACCGCCTGGTCTGCGGCGATGTCGGCTTCGGCAAGACCGAGGTGGCACTGCGGGCCGCGGCCAAGGCGGCTTCCGACGGCAAGCAGGTGATGATGTTGGCGCCGACGACGATCCTCGCCCAGCAGCACTTCGGCACCTTCCGCGAGCGGCTCGCCGAGCTTCCCTTCACGCTCGATTGGGTCTCGCGCCTGCGCAAGCCGGCCGAGGTGAAGGCGGTGCTGAAGCGTTTCGAGGCGGGCGAAGTCGACGTCCTTGTCGGCACCCACCGGCTGCTCTCGCGCGACGTGCGGGCCAAGGACATCGGCCTGCTGATCGTCGACGAGGAGCAGCGCTTCGGGGTCAAGCAGAAGGAGCTGCTGCGCCAGCTGAAGCTGAAAGTGGACGTGCTGGCGCTCTCGGCGACGCCGATCCCGCGCACGCTGCAGATGAGCCTTGCGGGGCTGCGCGACATCTCGACGATCGAGACCCCGCCCGAAGGCCGCCGCCCGGTGCGCACCTACGTCGGCCCCTACGACGAGGACCTGGTGCAGCGGGCGATCGAGCGCGAGCTTGAGCGCGGCGGTCAGGCCTTCTTCCTGCACAACCGGATCGAGACCCTGCCCGAGGTCGCCGAGCAGATTCGCGGGTTGATCCCGAAGGCGCGCGTGATCGAAGCGCACGGGCAGATGGACGAGGGAGAGCTGGAGGAGACGATGATGCGCTTCCTGCGCGGCGAAGCCGACGTGCTGGCGACGACGACGATCATCGAGTCGGGGCTGGACATTCCCACTGCCAACACGCTGATCGTCGAGCGCGCCGACCGGCTCGGGCTGGCGCAGGCCTACCAGATCCGCGGCCGAGTCGGGCGCTCGCGCGAGCGCGCCTTCGCCTACATGCTCTATCCCTCGGCCGAGGCCCTGACGGAGGACGCCGCTGCCCGGCTGACGACGCTCGCCGACCACACCGAGCTCGGCTCGGGCTTCAAGATCGCGATGCGCGACCTCGACATCCGCGGCGCCGGTGACCTGCTCGGCGACGAGCAGTCCGGTCACGTCGCCGCAGTCGGCTTTGAGCTCTACTGCCAGATGATCGACGAGGCCGTGGCAGAGGTGGGCGCCGCTGCCGAGGGCGAGGAGCCGCCGGAGCCGCTGCGCTTCGACGTGCCTATCGATGCCTACCTGCCAGCCTCCTATATTCCCTTTGAGGCGGCGAAGATCGATGTCCACCGCCGCATCGTCGCCGCCCGCGCTCCGGGCGACCTGCGGGCGATCGGCGACGAGCTCAACGACCGCTTCGGGCCACCCCCGCCGGAGGCGGAGAACCTGCTGGCGCTGCAGCGGGCGCGGATCGAGCTGCGCCTCGCGGGCGCGCGCAGCGTCGAACTGCGCGGCGGCAGGCTCAGCGTGGTCGGGGTCGAGCTCGACTCGGAGGGCGCCGGCAAGCTCGGGGAGCTGGTCGAGGGAGCGCTCTACGAGTGGCGCGAGAAAACCGCCGCGGTACGCGTGCCCGACGAGCCCGAGCAGCGACTGGCCGCTGTGCTGGCGCTGGCGGGCGCCCTTCGCGAGGCCGGCCGCTCGCCAATGGTCGAAAAAGATATGCTTCCTGCTTCGTGAGTTCGGACCCGGGGAGGAAAGGGACACCTGGCAAGGGCGGGGGCGCTGGCGCTTCCGGCCCAGCTGCCGCACGCCGTCTCGGCCTGCTGGTCTTCGGCGCCGCCTTCGTCGTCCTCTTCGCGATCGTTGCGATAGCCGAGGGCGTCGGCAATCCGAGCGTTCCTTCAGGCAGCGTGGCCTTCGTCGAGGATGTGCCCGGCGACGGCGGCGACATCACCCAGGAGGCCTTCGATCACGCCCTCGAGTTGGCCGCCAAACAGGGTGGCGAAAAAAAAGCGCCAAAACCGGGTGACGCGAAATACGAGGAACTGAAGGAAGCGGCGCTGAACGCGCTGTTCGAAGCGGCCTGGCTGGAGGGTGAGGCGGCCGAATGGGAGATCGAAGTCAGCGATGCCGAAATCGCCAAGGAAAAGAAAAAACTTAAGAAAGAAAGCTTCAAATCGGAGCAGGAATTCAACGAATTCCTCAAAGAATCCGGCTTCACTCCCGCTGACGTCGACGAACGGGTCGAGCTACAGATCCTCAGCACCGAGCTGCAGGAACAGCTGAAAGAACAGGTCCCGGCGCCGAGCAAGGGAGAAATCGAGAACTACTACGAGGCGGCCAAGGCGACGCAGTTCACGCAGAAACCGACGCGGACCGTTCGTGTGGTCCTCAACAAGAGCAAGAAGAAGGTCGAAGAAGCGCAGAAGGCGCTGGAAAAAGACGACTCGGACAAGAACTGGGAAAAGGTCGCGAAGAAGTTCTCTGAAGACCCGACGTCGAAAGAAAACGGCGGCCTCAAAGAAGGCGTCCAGGAAGGCGTCGAAGAAGAACCGCTGGACGCCGACATCTTCGGCGCCGACGAGGGCCAGATCACGGCCCGGTCAAGACCAAGCCGGCTACACGGTCTTCGAGGTCGAGGGCACGCACGCCGGAAGAAACGCAGGAGCTGAAAACGGTCGAAGGCCAGATCCAGGCGACCCTCGCCCAGCAGGCCGAACAGGACTACTTCGCCAGCTTCATCAGCAGCTTCACCTACACGTGGACCGGGCGCACCTTCTGCGCCGACGGCTACGTGACCGAACGCTGCAGCAACTTCAAGGGCAACGGGCACGCCGCCGCGGCGCCGCCGGCGTGCTACGAAGCCGACCCCAAAGGCGGCCCGCCGGATGCATGCCCGGCGCCTGTCAACCAGCTGGTGCCGGCTCTGCCGGGGAGCGTCAATCCGCTCGAACCGAAGGGCAAACCACTACCGCAGCGCCCGCGTCCGAAGGAAGAAGAAGGCGAAGAAGCCGCCGCCGGCCTCGAAGGCCTGCCGCCGGGCGCCCTGCCGCCCACCGAAGGCGCGCCACCTCCAGCCGAATAGACGCGCGCCATCGCTAGACTCGCGCGCTTGTGAGCCAGATTTCCTCCATCCACGCGCGGCAGATCCTTGACTCGCGCGGCAACCCGACCGTCGAGGTAGAGGTGACCCTCGACTCGGGTGCCAGGGGCCGCGCCGCAGTTCCCTCCGGCGCCTCGACCGGCGAGTTCGAGGCGGTCGAGCTGCGCGACGGGGGCGAGCGCTGGGCGGGCAAGGGTGTCACGCAGGCGGTCGCGAACGTCAACGGCGAGATCGCCGCGGCGCTGACCGGAGCCCGCGCCGCCGAGCAGGGCGCTCTCGACGAGACGATGCTCGAGCTCGACGGAACGCCGAACAAGAGCCGCCTGGGCGCCAACGCGATCCTCGGCGTCTCGCTGGCGGCGGCAAAGGCCGCGGCGGCCGATTCGGGGCAGCCGCTCTATCGCTATCTGGCCGAGCTCTACGGCGGCGGCGAGCCGAATCTGCTGCCGGTGCCGATGATGAACGTGCTCAACGGCGGCGCTCACGCCGACAACTCGGTCGACTTCCAGGAGTTCATGGTCGTGCCCGCCGGCGCCTCGAGCTTCGCCGAGTGCCTGCGAATCGGCGCCGAGGTCTTCCACGCGCTGAAGAAGAGCCTCGCCTCGAAGGGCCTCTCGACCGCGGGTGGCGACGAGGGCGGCTTCGCGCCCGACCTCGACTCCAACGAGGCGGCGCTGCAGGCGGTTCTCGCCGGCGTCGAGGCGGCCGGATACCGGCCCGGGGAGGACGTCGTCATCGCCCTCGACCCGGCGACCAGCGAGGTCTTCGCCGACGGCTCCTACGTGCTCGAGCACGAGGGTCGCACACTCTCGCCCGGGGAGATGGCCTCCTACTGGGAGGACGCCTGCTCGCGCTACCCGATCGTCTCGATCGAGGACGGCATGGACGAGGAGGACTGGGACGGCTGGCGGCTGCTCACCGAGATGCTCGGCGCACGCGTGCAGCTGGTCGGCGATGACCTCTTCGTCACCAATCCCGAGCGGCTGCGGCGCGGGATCGAGCTCGGAGTCGGCAACTCGATCCTGGTCAAGGTCAACCAGATCGGCACCCTGAGTGAGACTTTGGAGGCGATCCACATCGCCCGCGAGGCCGGTTACACGGCGGTGATCTCGCACCGCTCGGGCGAGACCGAAGACACGACGATCGCCGACCTCGCCGTCGCCACCGGCGCCGGCCAGATCAAGACCGGCGCCCCGTCGCGCTCGGACCGGGTCGCCAAGTACAACCGGCTCCTGCGGATCGAGGAGGAGCTTGGCAGCAATGCTGTATTCCCCGGCCTGCAGGCATTCGCCTAGATGCAGGAATGCGGCCCTCGGCCGCGTAGCACGGGGTATGGCGACCCGCACCCGGCCGGCACGAAGGACAGCCTCCCGGCCCAAGCGCCGTCCTGCGGCCCGCCGCAGGCCCGCCGCCCGCCGCGGTGGGAGCCGAATCAGGTGGGATCGGGTAGGGCGGATTGCGCTGACGCTGGTCCTTGCCACCGTCCTCTACTCGTACCTGAACCCGGCGATCGAGTTGGTCAAGACCTACACCGCGACGAGCGAGGCCAAGGCAGAATTCCACGAGAAGCTGCGCGAGAACAAGCGCCTGCACAAGCGCATCCAGACCGCCGACGATCCGCTCACGATCAGTCGCAAGGCGCGGGCGCAGGGCATGGTCGCCGAGGGCGAGACGCCGCTCGTCGTCCAGAACCTCGGCGGCTGATCCGAGCCCAGGGCGGCGGGCATGGTTAGCCCCGGCTCCTACGTCCTCAGCGTCGCCCTGCTGGCCGTTCTGACGCTTTCGCTGGGGTTCTCGGCGGTACGGCTGCGCCAATGGTTGATGCCGGCGTGGGAGGGGGCTCCGGCGCGGCTGGTCGAGGCGATCGTCGGCGTCGCGCTGTTGATCTGGATCAGCGAGGTGCTCGGGGTCCTTCAGCTCTTCTACGCCGGGGTGCTCGTTGCCGTGGCGGCTCTCGTTGCGGGCGCGGTCGCGGTTGGCCCGCGTCCCCTCCCCCCGCCACCCGCGGGAGAGGAGCGGACCGGCGACGGGGTGGGGAGCTGGTTGCCCTCGCTGATTGCGCTGGGCGTCGTGGGGCTGGTGTTTGCGCATTGGGGACTGACCACTGCAGACGCCCTAAGTCGGGGGATCTTCAATTTCGATTCGCTCTGGTACCACCAGCCGTTTGCGGTCGAGATGGCCAAGAGCCACTCGGTAACGGGAATCCACTACACGGAGACCGTGTTCACCAACTGGTTCTACCCGCAGAACTCTGAGCTTCTGCACTCGGTCGGGATCCTGCTCACGCAGCGGGACACGCTGAGCTTGTTCCTGAACTTCGGCTGGCTGGCGGTGGCCTTTCTCGCAGCCTGGTGCATCGGGAGGCCGTACGGGAAGGGCCCACTGACGGTGGTGGCAGCCGGTGTGATCCTCGAGTGCCACACGCTCGTGGTGAGGGAGCCCGGAGCGGCAAAGAACGATCTGATGGCTGCGGCGCTGCTGCTGGCGGCCATCGCCGTCCTGATCAACGCGTATCGCCCGCGGGTGGCGGGGGGAGGGGCCCTGCTGATCGGATGGCCTCTTGCGGTCGCCGGCCTTGCTGTTGGGCTTGCTGTCGGAACCAAGGTGACGGCGCTTGCGATGGCGGTGGCGCTCAGCTTGGGTGTGCTTGCCTTGGCTCCCACAGGGAAGCGTTGGGCAGCGGCAAGCTGGTGGTTCGTGCCGGCCCTGGCCGGTGGGGGGTACTGGTACGTGCGCAACCTGATCGTCAGCGGCAACCCGATGCCGCAGCTGGAGAGCATCGGGCCGATCTCGCTGCCGCACCCCGAGCGGCTGCAGAGGCGGCCGCCCCGACTTCTCGATCGCCCACTACGCCACCGACACCGGCATATGGCGCGACTATTTTGGCCCCGGCCTCGATAACGCCTTCGGCGCTCTCTGGCCGATCGTCATCCTGGCTGCCGTCTCGGGTGGGATCTTGGCCGTGGTCTGGGGCCGCCCCCGCGTCCTCCGCTGGATGGGCGCCGTAGCCCTCTTTGGCCTCCTCGCCTACTTCTTCACCCCGCTCAGCGCCGCCGGCGCCGAGGGGGCCCCCGAGGGCTTCGGCATCAACATCCGCTACGCAATCCCCGCCCTGCTGGCCGGCCTAACCCTCCTGCCCGTGGCCCTACTGCGTCCCTGGCAGAACGTTGCCTCCGCGGGTGGCGGGGAGGGGGGGTACCGGGGCACAGCGGCGTCCTCTTTTTCGCCCCAGCCGCAATCTCGGACGGCCCCAAACGATCCAGGCGAAAAACCCAGCGAAGCCCCGGCGCCCCCCCTCCCCGACAGGACCCGCGGCCGACGGGACCCGGCACCCCCCCTCCCCGACAGGACCCGCGGCCGAGTCGCCTGGTCCCTGATGACCGTGTTCCTGCTGACGTTGGTAGTCACCAACCGCGCCGACGCGGTCTTCCGCGACCCGGACCGCCCAACCGGATGGCTGATCGCCCTGCTTTTCGTGCTGATCCCGGCAGCGCTGCTCTACGCGCGCAGTCGGGGTCTGTCACGGCGTCTCTTCGCAGGCGGCTTCGCCGCCCTGGCCATGCTGATCGCCGCGATCGGATACCCGGTCCAGCGCAGCTATCTGAACGACCGCTACGCCAACGCGAGCGCTGCGACCTCGATCCCCGGCATGAGCCTCGATTCCGCCTACCGCTGGGCGCGGGACATCGAGGGCGCGCGCATCGGCCTTGCCGGCACCACCGCCGGCTTTCTCGAGTACGGCTTCTACGGAACCGACCTTTCCAACCAGGTGCGCTACCTGGGGGCCGCGGGCCCGCACGGCGCCTTCAACGCGATCCCCACCTGTGCCGGCTTCCGCGCCGCCGTCAACGTGGCGAGGCTCGACTACCTGGTCACGGCCCCGTTCCTCAACTTCATCGAGCCAGGCAACCCGGTGCTCTCGCCCGAGTCCCGCTGGCTCCGGGGCGAGCCGGTAACGCCGGTCAATCGCAGTGGCCCGGTAACCGTCTGGCGCATCGACGGCCGCCTGAACCCTTCTCGCTGTCGCGACGAAGATCGGATAGTGCCCCAGCAACCCAGGTGAAGGCCCTAACCTTGCGGGCCATGCACTATCCGCTTGAGAACGCGCTGTTCCAGTGGGAGGAGGGACTGCGGGCGTTGGGCGCGATCGAGGATCCGCGCGAGCGTCGCCGCGCCGATGCCGTCGTCGCTGCGATCGAGGACGAGCTGCGGCGCCGCATCGGGCCGACGTTCTCGGCCGCCGAGTTGGCCGAGCTCTACGGCCGGGGCACCGAGTGGTGCCAGCAGGTCGCGACCGACCTGGCGCCCTGGCTCGTTGCCGACGCGCAGACGCTCGCCGACGCCGCGTTCTGGCTCTACTTGAGGGGCGCCACCGACTTCGCCGGCGGGCGCCAGCTAATCGTCTGAGTCGCCGTCGCCGCCGGGCTCGCCGGCGCGGCGGATGATGATCTGGTCAGCGTCGATGCGGACCGTGACGGCGCTCTTTCCGGCCCAGTGCTCGCTGTACACGGGGTTGTCCTTGACGGCAGCGTCGAGCCAGAGGCCGTAGCCGTCGCGCTCGCCATGGTCGAAGGTCGCCTCGATCTCTTTGCGACGACCGCGCCCGCCGCGCCTGCCGCGACGCCGGCGGCGTTTTGGCCGGCCCTCGCCGTCCCCCTTGCTCTCACCTTTGCTCTCAGACTTGCGCGCGGGCTTCTCCTCCTCGCCCTCGCCGTCCTCCTGGCCCTCGCCGTCGTCCTCGTTCTCTTCGGACTGGTCTTCGGCCTCGTCCCCGTCGGCTTCGGCCTCCTCGGCGGTGGCCGCCTCGACCTCGGCCTCGATCTCGTCGCGCAGGTCGACTTCGCTGCCGCCGGCCTGCTCCCCGCCGTCGGCGTTGAGGTCGTGCTGCTTGCGGAACTCGCGCAGCTCCGAGGCGGAGACCTCAAGCTGGTGGGCGATCCAGGCGTCGGTGCGCCCCTGCTGGACCCAGGCGCGGATTTGGTTGAGCTGTGGTTTCAGTGAGCGTCGTGCCATCGGCGCGCGAGTCTATTCAACCTTGACGGCGGTCCGCTGCCTCACCGGCGGGCGAAGGGCGCCGGCTAGGCCATCAGGAACGAGAGCGCCTCGAACATCGAGATGACGACGACCGCCACGGTGGCGGTCAGGCAGGCGGCGAGCACGCTGAAGCGCACTTTGCCGTGGTGCTCGTTGCGGACGATGCGCCGCTCGCGCGAGCGGTTCGCCGCGCGCCGCCGCAGCTGCTCGCGCCGCCGCCGCTCAAGGCTCGTCTCCTGCTCGAAGGCGACCTCGAACTGGTTGATGCTCTGCCGCATTCTCATAGAAGCGGCCCCGTAGGGCCGAGTCGGGACCGTACCAAGCCGCATGAGCGTTTGCAGGCCTCAAGCGGTGAGGTCAGGCACCGGATGTGACCAGGGTCACAGCCCGCAGGCGGCCCAGAGCCCGCGTCCGGCCCGCGCGGCGGCGAGCTCCAGGCGGCGCAGCCGCGGCGCGAAGCGGTCGTTCGGCGGGATCGTCAGTGTGCGGGCGAGGCCGCGGCGGACGAGGTCTGCGTTGAAGAGCCGCAACCGACTTTGTCGTCGCTGGGGCGACTTCAAAGTCGGTTGCGGCAGATAGACATAGGCGAGCAGCCGGCCGTAGATGTCGCGCCGCTCGACCCCGAAGACGAGCCGCACCCGCTTTCCCGTCAAGCGCCGCTTGGTGAAGTGCGAAGCCTGCGGCCCGAAGCACTGCACGGGCTCGTCGGGCTTGACCGTCTCCGGCGTGTCGACCCCGATCAGCCGCACGTCCTCGACTCGCCCGCCGATCCGCGCCTCGAACGTGTCCCCGTCGACTACCCGCGTAACCACCGTGCGCGCCCCCGCGGCCTCGCCCACCTCGGTCTCCCACGGGCGCAGCACGACCAGCCCGACGATGAGGAGCAAGACGAGGCTGCCGATGAGCTCTCTTCTCATCACCGGCACACCGGACGCGGCGCCTACGGAGTACGCCTGACGTTGCTCAGCAGCGTCTCCTTGATCTGGGCGATGATCTCAAGCGCCTCATTCCGCTCGCGCTGCCAGACGTTGCGGCCGAAGATCACGCCGCTGCCGCCGGCCTGCATGACCTCGCGGCAGTGGTTGAGGACGATGTCGTCGTCGACCCTCGAGCCGCCGGAGAGGACGACCAGCGCCCGCCCCGCGGACTCGACGCAGTGCTGGATCGCTCCGGCCTCGTCGACCTCCATCTCGTTATAGGGGGCCGGCGCGTCCTTGTCGGTATCCGAATTGATCTTCGGCATGTTGAGCTTGACCACGTCGGCGCCCATCTCCATCGCCATCCGCGCCGCGTAGTCGATCGCGTAGAAGGAGTTTGGGCCGCCCTTGGCTTCTACCGCTTCGCCGCGCGGGTAGGACCAGACGATCAGCGGCATCCCGTAGCGGTCGCAGTCTTCGCGCACGCCGCGCAGCTGGGCCAAGTCCTGGTCCTGGCGCGGCGAGCCGACGTAGAGCGTGTAGCCGACGGCGTCGGCGCCGAGCCGCACCGCGTCCTCGACGCTGGCGTTGCAGGTCGAGAACGCCTGCGCGGAGGAGGGGATGTCGGTCTTGCCGTTGACCTTGAGGATCAGCGGCACCTGGCCGGCGTAGTCGGGGTAGTACTTGCTCGCCATGCCGATCTGGCAGGCGAGCGCCGAGTAGCCGGCCTCAGCGGCGAGGCGGAACTGGTAGTCGGGGTCCTTGGAGGCAGGGTTGGGGAAGAAGTCGCGCGGGCCGTGCTCGATTCCCTGGTCGATCGGCAGCAGCATCAGGGTGCCGTTGCCCGGTCCGAACTCGAACAGCAGGCGGCGCAGCCGCGTCCGTTTGCCGGGCGCCAGCTCGGCGAGAAGCGATTTCTGCTCGGTCAGGCTCTTCAACTCCACGCTTGATTCCTCCTCGAAGATGGGTGTTCCCGCAGTATGCCACCGGCCGCGCGCGCCGAGCGCCCGCCACCGGGCGGCTATCCTCGATTGACCATGAGCGAGACTGAGCTCAGCGTCATCTGCAAAAACTGCGGCTCCGAGGTCAGTCCCTACGTAACCGAGTGCCCCTACTGCGGAGCCCGGCTGCGTAAGCGGGCCCCGAAACTGGAGCGGCGCGGCGACGGGTTCGAGCCGAAGCCGCGGCGCGGGCCGGCGAGCCGCCTGTTCCGGATCAAGCTTCCGTCGTCCGGCGGCGATCGCCCGTCTCGCCCCTACGCGACGCTGGCGGCGATCCTCGGCCCCGCCCTGCTGCTCCTGGTCGAGAAGGCGCTCGGCGCCTCGCTGCTCGACGTCGGCGCCCTGATCGTGCCGATCGCCGACGAGTGGTGGCGCTTCCTCGCCGCGCCCTTCGCCTACGCCGACGTCGGCTACCTCTTCGTCGTCGCGCTTGCCCTGGCGATCTTCGGCCCCGGCGTCGAGCGCCGCCTCGGCAGCGTTGCCACGGCGGTCCTGCTGCTCGCCTGCGGCGCCCTGGGGATGCTGGCGGCCAGTGGCGTCGCCAATGCCCAGGACGAGGTCGTCGTCATAGCCGGCGGCAACGGGATCGCGCTGGGCATGGTCGCCGCCTGGTTTGCGATCCGCCGCTCCGAAGCGCGCAGGGCGATCGACCGCGACTACGATCCGATCGGGGTCGCCGTCGCCGCGGTCGTGCTGCTGGCGCTGCCGATCTTCGAGTCGACCGCCGATGTCTCCGCCGGGCTGGCCGGCGCCCTCGTCGGCGGCCTCGCCGGCCTCGCAGCGGCCGGCCTGCGCCGCGAGCACGTCTAGGCTGGACGGTCGATGGCGGTTGACGACGAGCGACTCGAAGCGGCAATCGAGCGGCTGGCGGATGCCGAGCGCTTCGCCGAGGCGGAGACGATCGTCGCCCGCGCGGCGCCGCAGCTGCAGCGCGTGCTCGCCGCCGCCCTCGCCGAGGGCGGCTGGTTCGGCGAGTCGCACGAGAATGAGTCGCTGAAGGCCGCCACCGTCCCGGACCCCGACGAGCGCATCGCCGCCGTCCGCACCCTGCTCGCCGAGGAGGCGCGAATGGGGATGATGGTTGGCGTCGCCGTCGGCTGGGCACTGAAAGAGGAGATCAGCGCGGGCGAAAGCCCCGAGACGGAAGGAGAGAGCTGAAGATGGAGATCAAGTTCCACGGCCACTCGTGCTTCGAGCTGAGTGAGGGGGACACGACCGTCCTGGTCGACCCGTTCCTGAAGCCGAACAACCCGGCTGCGGTCCACACCGCGGAGGAAGTCGAGCCGACCCACATCGTTGTCACGCATGGGCATGTCGACCACATTGCCGATGCGGTCGGGGTCGCGACACGCACCGGAGCCGAGTGCGTGGCGATCGTGGAGATCGCCAACTGGCTCGAAGAGCAGGGGGTCGAGAAGGTCTACGATCCCAACCTCGGGGGTACGGTCCGCTTCGACTGGGGCTGGATCAAGCTCGTCCCCGCCTGGCACACGAGCACGATCGCGGGCTCCAGCGAGGCTCCTTACAGCCCCACCCCCGGCATCGTCACCGGCACGCCCGCGGGCCTGCTGATCAACATCGGCGGCAAGACCGTGTACCACGCCGGCGACACCTGCCTGTTCGGCGATATGAAGCTGATCGCCGAGCGCAACCCGGTCGATGTCGCGCTGCTGCCGATCGGCGGCCACTACACAATGGATCGTCATGACGCGGTCGCCGCCGCCGAGTTCGTTGGCGCCGGCACGGTGATCCCGATCCACTACGACACCTTCCCCCCGATCGAGACCGATGCCGGGGCCTTCAAGTCCGAGGTCGAGTCGCAGACCTCCTCGCAGGTGGCACTACTGAAGCCGGGAGAGACGCTTGCCGCCTGACCATTGAGTCCAGAGGGGCAACCGGGGGACCCGGTCGCGCGGTCCGCTACTCGGCGTCGCCGGCCGCGGGCGCTTCTGCTTCGGCCGGGGCGGGCTCGGGCGTGGCGGGGGTTTCCGCCTCGCCTTCCTCGGAACTGCTGCCGGAGGTCAAAGGCGGCGGGGGCGTCGATTCCGCCGGCGGCTGCGTTGCCGGCGGCACGCTCGGCGGGGTCGACTCGGCCGGCGGCGGCGAGCCGTCCGCGGGCGGAGCCGAGGCTTCCTCGGCGGGTGCGCTGCTCGGCTGGGTCGAGCCGCCGACCGTGATCACGACGGTTTCGGCGCCGGTAGGGGCGCCGGCTGCGGGCGCCGGCGATTTCGCCGCGGTCAGTTTCGGCGCGCCGGCTTTGGCGATCGCTTTCGAGTCGCCGTCACCCTCGGCCACTGGAGATCCGCCGGCTTCGGTGCCACCGGATTCCTCGACCGGCGCGGGCGCCGGCTCCTCGGCGGGAGTGGCTGCCTCCGGGGCGGGCGCGACGGCCAGTTCGACTGGCTCTGCGGGCACCGGCGCGACCTGGTTCGGGGCGAGCGCGAGCGGGCCGCGGTGGACGGACGAAGTCAAGGCCTTGGCTGGCGGATTGGTCTTCGGCACCGGGCTCGTGTCGGCGTTCTGGTTGACCTCGACCGCGCCGGCGGTAATCACGGCTGCGGTGACGACGCCGGCGACCGCCTTGGTGCCGATCGCCCCGCCGACCGCGCCGATTCCACCGGCAGCGCCACTGCCGCCGATCGCGGCACCGACGCTGCCGACGGCGCCCGCGCCGGTCGCGGTGGCGGCTGCGGTGGCCCCTGCACCTGCGCCGGCCGTTGCCGTCGCACCCGCTGTTGCCGTTGCACCGGCGCCGCCGGTGGCGCCGGCCGAAGCGCCGCCGCTCGCTCCGCCCAATCCGAGTTTGCCGACGATGAAGCCTTTGAGCGCGACCAGCGCGCCGGTCGGGAAGAGGGCCGCCATCACCTTGTCGTTGGAGCGGACCTGGGAGCGGAAGTCAGCGCACTCCTCGCAGTCGCGCACGTGGCGGCGCACCGGGCCGGAGACCTTGCAAAGGCCCTCGGCCGCCTCGGCCAGCTCAAGTTTTACTTCGCCGCAGGTCAGCTGGCGCGCCTGGCTAGCCTCGGCGAGTGAGATCCGCGCCCGCACCAGCAGCGACTTGACCGAAGGCACGCTGGTCTCCATCGTCGCGGCAATTTCCTCGTAGGACATCGCGTCCATCTCGCGCAGCAGCAGCGCTGTGCGCTGCGTCTCGGGAAGCTTGCCGACGTCGGTGAGCAGCTGGCGGAACTCCTCGCGGTTGCTGACCTTCTCGGCGGTCGAGGCGGCCTCGACGACCGGGACCATGTCCATCGATTCCTGCGCGTCCGCGGTTGGTTTGCGCAGGTGGTTGAGGCAGCGGTTGCGCGCGATCCGGTAGAGCCACGGGCGCAGGTTGATCTCGCGCTCGTCAGCGAGCATCGCCCGGTAGGCGTTGACGAAGACCTCCTGGAGGACGTCCTCGGCGTCCTCGGTGGAATTCAGCATCTGCCGGCAGAAGCCGAGCAGGCGAGCCTGGTAGCGATCGACGATCGCCTCGAACGCGCCCGGGTTGCCGCTGCGGGCCATCGCGATCAGCTTCGGGTCGCCCTGCAGCTTGAGCAGCGGCGAGCGACGGGCGAGAAGTCCGTGTTGACTGGCGTGGGTTAGAGCCGATGCCTCCAAGCTTCACTCCTCCAGGGAAAGGCGTCTAGAGCGGCGTCGTCTTCGTAAGTAGGGACACCGTAACAGCGCGATAGTTGCGCTCTGTACAAACATTTACCCGGCCTTTAGGCGCGAGAAACAAGCCGCCGGGGCGCATGCGTTGTCCGCGGAGGCGCAGAGATGCCCGGGGCGGGACTCGAACCCGCAAGCCCCCGAAGGGGCAGCGCATTTTAAGTGCGCCGCTTTTGCCAGTTTCGCCACCCGGGCAAGGGCGATGGTAGCTGCGTCGATAGGCTCAACCCATGTCTGACCACGGGGGGCGGATAGTTGCTCGGGCGTTGAAGTCGCGCGGCGTCAGCCACCTGTTCACGCTTTCCGGCGGCCACCTGTTCTCGATCTACGACGGCTGCCGGGCGGAGGGAATCGAGATCGTGGACGTGCGCCACGAGCAGTCGGCGGTCTTCGCCGCCGAGGGATTCGCCAAGGCGACTCGGCGAGTCGCGGCGGCGGCGCTGACCGCGGGGCCCGGGGTGACCAACGGGATCAGTGCGATCGCGGGCGCCCAGGCCAACTGCTCGCCGGTCTGCGTGCTCGGCGGGCGCGCGCCGGAGTTGCGCTGGGGCTCGGGCTCGCTGCAGGAGATCGACCACCTGCCCTTCGTCTCGCCGCTGGTCAAGGCGGCGGAGACGGTGAAGGAGGTGGGGGAGATCGGCCCGCGCACCGCGGCGGCACTCGATCTGGCGCTGAGCGCACCCTTCGGCCCGACCTTCGTCGACTACCCGCTCGACGTCGTCTTCAGCGAGGCGGAGGCGCAGATCCCGGCCGTGCGCGCGGCCGAGGCGCAGCCGGCCGAGGGTGTCGAGCGGGCAGCGGCGCTGCTGAGCGAGGCCGAGCGGCCGGCGATCATGGCCGGCAGCGGCCTCTACTGGGGCCACGGCGAGCAGCAGCTGCGGGCGCTGGCCGAGGGGCTGGGCATTCCCGTCTTCCTCAACGGGCTCGGCCGCGGCTGCCTCGCCGCCGATCACGAGCTCACCTTCAGCCGCGCCCGGGGCGCCGGCCTCAAGGACGCCGACGTGGCGCTCGTCGTCGGGGTGCCGATCGATTTTCGGCTCGGCTTCGGCGGCAGCTTCGGCGAGGATACGAAGCTGATCCGGCTGGACGTGGCGTCGAACGAGCTGACTGCGAATCGGGCGCCGGAGGTCGACCTTGTCGGCGATGTCGCGGGGACGCTGGCGGCGCTCGGCGAGGCGGTCTCCGGCGAGCGTGGTCGCTCTGACGTCTGGCTCGAGCGGTTGCGCGCGGTTGAGACGGAGAAGCGCGCGGCGGAGCAGGAGGAGCTGAACGACGGCCGCTCGCCGCTGCACCCGGTGCGCATCTACAGGGAGCTGGGCGATGTGCTCGACCGGGACGCGATCGTGATCGGCGACGGGGGCGACTTCGTCTCCTATGCCGGCCGCTTCATCGACACCTACGAACCGGGATGCTGGATGGACCCGGGGCCGTTCGGCTGCCTCGGCGCCGGGCCCGGTCAGGCGATCGGCGCCAAGCTCGCCCGTCCGGACAGGCAGGTCTGCCTACTGCTCGGCGACGGCGCCTTCGGCTTCGCGGGCATGGAGTTCGACACTTTGGCGCGTCACGGCCTGCCCGTGGTGGGCGTGATGGGCAACAACGGCATCTGGGCGCTCGAGCATCACCCGATGAAATTCCTCTATGGCTACTCGGTAGCGGCCGAGCTGCGACCGGAGACTCCCTACGAGAAGGTCGTCGAGGCGCTGGGCTGCGACGGGGTCGTCGTCAGCGATCCGGCCGAGCTGCGACCGGCGCTCGAGCGGGCCTTCGAGTCCGGCCGGCCAACCCTGGTCAACGTCATCACCGACCCCGAGGTTGTCTACCCGCGCAAGTCGAACTTGGCTTGACAAAGCCAAGTCCTGGCTGGCTGGCCAGATCGGCGCATCGCCGGCCCCAGACGTGAATCGACCGCCATGACTGGCGGCCGATCCAAGTTGGCCCCCAGGACGGGCAGGGGTACGTCTTCAGGGGCCAGTTCTTATTCGTTGGGCTCAGACGGCGGGAGGCGCCATGATGCGGCAATCGCCTAAGCCCTATGGTCGGGTCGGATTCTGGACTCTCGTCCTCACCTCTTCCCCGATGCGACGAGTATGCGCTCGTCTATCCGGAATGTCTAGGAGCTGCATATGTCCCTACTAATAAATCGGTAGAAACACATTACCAAGTTTTTGGGGTTAGGACCCCCCGTTAACCCAACTGGACGGGTGCCGAAAACTCGCCTGTACACCGGGTCCCACGGGTCCTGCTCGGGTACGTTCATGCGGGTACCCCCTTACGAGGCGGTCTCGAGCGCCATGCCGTAGAGGATGTCGTGCTCGGAGGCCTGCACCTGGTCGAGGTCGAAGGCGCGCATCGCCTCGATCAGGATCACGGCGCCGGCGATGATCGTCGGCGCGCGGTCGCGGTGCAGGCCGGGGATCGCCGCCCGTTGCTCGAGCGGGGCGGAGGCGAGCTGGGAGAGCAGGCGCTGGATCGTTGTCAGCGGGAGCACGTGGCCGTGCACACGGGCCGGATCGTAGGGCTCGAGCCCGAGCTCGATAGCCGAGAGCGAGGTCGGCGTGCCGGCGACCGCGATGCCGGCCGCCGCGCGGGCCTCCTCCTGGCCTGCGAGCGCGTCTGCGATCAGGACGCGGACACCGCCGGCCAGTGCCTCGAGCTCGACTGCGGTCGGGGGGTCGCCGGAGATGTGGCGCTCGGTGTGGCGGACGACGCCGGCCTGCAGCGAGTCGTGGAAGGCGACCTCGGTGCCCGTGCCGACGATCATCTCGGTCGAGCCGCCGCCGATGTCGATTACCAGGGTCGGCGTGTCCGGCGGCTGTTCGGCGGTGGCACCGCGGTAGGTGAGGCGCGCCTCCTCCTGGCCGTCGAGCACGCGCGCCTGCAGCGCGAAGCGCTCGCGCAGCTCGGCGACGAAGGCGCTGCCGTTGGATGCGTCGCGCACGGCGGAGGTGGCGATCGCCGCCGGCTGCTCGGCTCCCGCCTCGCGGCAGATCTCGACGTAGTCGGCGATCACCGCGCAGGCGGCCTCGATCGCTTCGTCGGCGAGCTGGCCGGAGAGGTCGACGCCGCGCCCGAGGCGGGTCACACGGCTCTGTCGCTCGAGCACCGCGACGCCGTCGTCGACGTCGGCGATCAGCAGCCTTGTCGAGTTGCTGCCGATGTCGATCACGGCGACCCGTTGAGGATTCTCAGCCATGGGCAGCGGCACTCTAGTTAAGGTCAGCGATCACGATCCCTTCCCCCTGCGCCGCCCCGTTGCTAGCATGAACAGACCGTCGCGGGGTGGAGCAGCCAGGTAGCTCGTCGGGCTCATAACCCGAAGGTCGCAGGTTCGAATCCTGCCCCCGCTATAGGAAAAGGCCCCGCAAATGGGGCCTTTTCTACGGGGCCGACCGGTCAGCAAGGCGGGTCCGCGGGTACCAGACGGGTACCAATTTTGATTTGCGTCGCGCCGCGCGGCGCTTGCGAGGCGGTCTCCAAAACCGGCGATTCCAGGTTCGAGTCCTGGCTGCCCCGTCTTCTGGATTTGGCTTGAGGAGCCGCAGTCCCGCTTTGTGAGCGGGTTTGCGGCGACTCGGCCTGACCTCGGCCGGGAGGTCAACGAAAGTCAGCGAAGGTCAAAAAGGGGCTGTTTTCGACCCTTTCATTCCCCTGGACATTCCCCTGAGCGGGTCTCGGGCTCGGCCCCGCAGACGGCCGAAACGGCAGCCCCCGACCGGCCGGCATTGTTGCTGTCGCCGCTGCCCAGAGCGCCGGCGGCGACGCGGCGCGGACGAGGGCAAGCGGAACCGTGCCTACGCGGTGATGGCTGGCGTCAGCTCGGCAGCCGGCACGGCGCTTGGCACCGGCACGGTGACGCGAAGCTCGCCGTTTGCTCCAGCAGCCGCTTGGGGCGGACCAGCGTCAGCCCGACCAGATCCCCGTCGCGGTCGAAGCGAACAGCGTGGCCCTCAGGCGTCTCGTCGAAGTCGACGGCCCGCGCCGGGTCACCGACGTGGAGGTAGAGCACGTCGGCGTCGGCGTCGTACTCGACGCGGTCAAACTCGATGTCGGCGATCGTCACGCTCATGGCTTCCTTCGTCGGGCGAATGCAGTGATGATACGCCCGCTGCTCTCATTGTCGAAGACGACGACCTTGAGCCATCGGCTCGGGCCGGCGCCCTCCAGATAGAGCCATTCTTCGTCGGGCTGACGGCCTGCCAGCGCCGTCGTCGGCGACTCCACCGCGCGCCGAATCTCTGCCTCGAAGACCTCGATCTCAGGGTGGGCGCTGACGATGTGCCGCCAGCGCTCGGGGCTGAGAAGCACCTCGCGGCCTTGGCGATCCCGGATCATCCACGCTTTGTCCATCGCGCGCGGCAGCGTATGCGACCGAGGAGGCCCACCTGGACCTCGGAGGCCATCGCTCGATCTCAAAGCGCGAGCGGGCGGTTAGATCTGGGGCGCGGTCAGGTCCGTGGCTGCCACGGATGGGATCGGCCGCCAGCGGATCTCATGAACCCCAAGGACATCGAACAACAGGTCGCCGAGCTCGATACCAACCCCGGTCCAAGATGCGGAAGCGCTTCAAGGATGCCGTTGCCGCGGCCCGAATCCGGCCGATCCGCTTTCACGACCTGCGCCACACCTTCGGCACGAGGATGGCCGGCGCCGGTGCGCCGCTGCGCTTCATTCAGGAGTGGATGGGCCACCGCGATTACAAGACGACCGAGATCTACGCCGACTTCGCCCCCGATCCCTCTCAGGAGGCCGGCTGGGCGGAGGCCGCCTTCGGAGAGGCGTGCGAAGACGAGGAGGACAAAGCTCCAGACGATCGCGATCCGGAGTCGCCACCCGAGACTGGCGAGTGACGAGTCATCCTTCGGCGAGTTGGTATGCATCCAGTGATGGGTAGACCTTCGTCAAGGAAGCTGAATGGCTGAGCAGGTTCCCGCCGTCTGCGATGTTCTGACCACGATCGAGCGGCGGGATTGGCCGCGCCTGAAACGCCTGCTCGATCCCGACGTTCACTGGACGACTGCGATCGAGGAGCACCTGCATGGCGCCGACGAGGTGATTGCCCTTATGGCAGACGACCCGCCCCCGGCTCCGCCGGCGTTCCACGAAGTACGCGACGGGCTGATCGTGCGCTGGATCGATATTCCCGGCTGATCCTGCCCGCTCTCTTCTAGGATCGGCCGCGCGATGACTCGCCTCTACGGCCTACCCGGATCGCACCCGACGATGGCCGTGCAGGCGATGCTCGAGCGCAAGGGCGTCGAGTATCGGAGGATCGACCTGGTCCCGTTCCTCGCCCGGGCCATTGTGCGCAGAGGGATGCGCCTGCCGCAGAACACCGTGCCCGTGCTGGCGCTCGACGGGCACCGCATCCAGGGCTCGCGCGAGATCGCGCGCGAGCTGGACCGGCTGCGCCCGGATCCACCGCTCTTCCCCGCTGACCCCGAGTGGCGCCGCGCTGCCGAGGACGCTGAGCGCTGGGGAGAGGAGGAACTGCAGCACCCGATCCGGCAGATCTCACTCTGGGCGATGCGCACCGACCGCGCCCCCATCCGAAGCTACATGGGGCGCTCGGTCATGGGCGTCCCGGCCGCCCTCGCCGCCCATCTCGCGCCCCCCTTCATCGCTCGCGGCGTCCGCCTCAACGAGGCGACTGACGAGGCGGTGCGGGCGAACCTGGTCGCGCTCGACTCGATGCTGGGCCGGGTCGAGGAGTGGATCGCGGCCGGCGTCCTCGACGGCGAGGAGCTGGGCGCCGCCGACTTTCAGATCGGCGCGAGCGTGCGCCTGCTGCTGACCTTCCAGGACCTGCGACCGCTGATCGAGGACCGGCCGGCCTGCCAGCTGGCGCGACGCGCGGTCCCCGCCTATCGCGGCGACGCGCCCCCGGTCTTCCCGCCCGCTTGGCTCGAGCAACTGCGCTCACCCTCGCCCGCCGCCCCGTAGTCCCCGGATCCCGAGTCGCAATCGCCGAGGGCGGCGAGAACGGTGTCCGGGGTGGGGCGGACCCGGTAGTTGTCGGTCTGGTCGGCGAAGACGATCCGGCCCTCACTATCGGTCACGACCAGCGTGGGGAGCACGGTGTCGCCCTCGTAGCCGATCATCCCGGCGGGCGTGCCGTTCGAATCGAAGATGCCCAGGCGACGCGCCGCGACGAGTCCCTCGTCGCGCAGGTAGCGGAACCCGACCCCGTGCCGGGAGACCAGGGAGCGGGTGTGGTCTTCGTCCTGGGGGCTGACGAGGATCACCTGGGCGCCCGTCGCCTCGACCTCCCGCCAACGTGCGGCGATCTCGCCGACCTGCGCCATGCACAGCGGGCACCAGTTGCCGCGATAGAACAGCAGCACGGTCGGCCGGCCGCGCAGGTCGGCCGACGCGATCGGCCCGCGGCCGGGCTCGACGAAGGAGAGGTCCGGCGGAAGCGTCGCCCCGACCGCCAGCGCCGCCGAGGGCTCGCGGCCGAACCGGGAGTACCAGCGGGTGTAGGCGAGCCAGCCGCAGGCCTCCGCGGCGGCGAGCCCCCAGGCGACGGGATGCCGCGCGGCGAATCGAAGCCCCAGGGCGAGGCCCGCGGCGGTCGCTGCCTGAAGGCCGACGAGATTCGGGCTGATCCGCGCCCGGGGGCGGAGGAAGCCGTCGGCGAAGTACGCGCCCGGCAGGGCGTGGACTCCGGCCATCAGGAACCATCCGGCCCGGTCCCCGCGAGGAGCCTTCGCGCCCCGGCGCACGGCATCGGCGGCGAGCAGCGGCGGCACGGCGCCGAACGCCGAGACGAAGGCCTGTTTGGCGCTGCGCGGCACGACGACGCGGGGCATGGCCGGGCATCCTATGGCCGAGGGACGGCGCCCGCGGCGCTTGGCGTGCCCGACCGGTAGGCGCTCAGAACGACTGTCCGACCTCGATCAGGTGGCCGTCGGGGTCGCGCATGTAGCAGCGGTACTCGGTCTTGCGCTTTTCCGGGGGCGCAACGAACTCGGCCCCCCGTGAGCTCCATTCCTCGTACACGGCCTGGATGTCCGCCACGCGAATGTTAGGTAGGCGCCGCCCGATCGGGGTCGGGCGGCGCTTCAAGCGTCACTGTCGGCTTGTCCTCGGTCGGGCCGCCGCCGACGTTGATGATGATGAAGCTGTTGGCCAGCGCCACGCACGACGGCTCGCCCCTGCGGACGGTCTCGCCGCCGAGCACGTCGGCGTAGAAGCGCCGTGAGCGCTCGACGTCGTCAGAGACGATGAAGTGAGTGAGAACGATCCCCTCACTGGGCTTGGGGAACTCGGCCATCGAGCAACCTCCTTAGGATTGGAGTCGCTGCGCGGCGCCGGCGCCGCGCGGACCCCCGCATCCTGGCGAGTCGGCCCGAAGATGGCCGCCAGCCTCCGTGCCGGTGCCGCCAAGAGGTCTCGGGGCGGGTACCAAATCGGGTACCAATTCGAATGCGTGCTGAAGGCAGGCGCCGCCACCGTCGACCAGATCGCGATGAAGACGCTGCCCGCGCTTGCCGCGATACCGGCCTCGCTACAGGCTGTCGTCGAAGTGGCCTCGCCCTCCCAGCTGAGCCTTGAATGCCAGGTGGCCGTGGCCAACGGTTCGGCCAACTTCAGCAGCCTGATCGCGATCCCCACCGCTTGAGCCCGAACCCGGCGATCGCCTCGGTTTCGTGAGATGGTTCGCCGATGGGCGAGCGGGTTGCACTGATCACCGGCGCGGCGAGCGGTTTCGGGCGGGCGCTGGCCGAGCAGATGGGCGGGCGGGGGGTGAGGGTGGTCGCCTGCGACGTCGACGAGGCCGGTGGGGCGGAGCTGGCCGAGCGCACCGGGGCACTGTTCGTCGCCTGCGATGTCAGCGATCCCGAGCAGAGCGAGGCGGCAGTCGCGACCGCGACCGAGGAGCACGGCGGGCTCGACATGGCTTTCCTCAACGCAGGGGTCACCTCCGGAACCGTGCTCGGCGAGCACTTCGACCTCGAGGCCTATCGGCGCGCGATGGGCGTCAACCTCGACGGCGTCGTCTTCGGCGTCAACGCGGTCCTGCCCGCGCTGAAGGCGCGCGGCGGCGGGTCGATCGTCGCGACCGCCTCGCTTGCCGGGCTGACCCCGGTGCCGATGGACCCGGTCTACGCCGCCAACAAGCACGCGGTCGTCGGCCTCGTGCGCTCGCTCGGCCCGGTCCTCGCTGCCGACGGCGTGCGAATCAACGCGGTCTGCCCAGGTTTCGCCGATACCAAGATCATCGCCCCGATCCGCGAGTTCCTGCAGAGCGAGGGCCCGCCGATCATCCCCGTGCAGGATGTGATCGACACCGTCCTCACTCTCTTCGACGGCGAGATGAACGGCGAGTGCTGGTTCGTCCAGGCTGGGCGTGAGAGCGAGGCCTTCGGCTTCCGTGGCATCCCCGGCCCGCGCTCCTGACGGTCAACAGGCGGTCGCGGCCGGTTGCTCCGCCGGGCCGTGGGGCTCGATCCGGTCGGGCAGGTCGACCGGCGGCTCCTGCTGCCAGGGGAGGCGGCCGCCGGCCCGCTGCAGGCGGTAGCGCAGCTTGCCGTGAGCGTTCACCGGGTGCCAGATGGCGTGGATCGAGGCGGGCATCAATGGGATCCAGAAGCGGTTCTCGATCGGGTCGAGCGGTTGCGGCGGGCGCAACTCGACCTCGGCCGCGCAGTGGCCGGGGCCGTCCTCGTATGTGAGGCGGGCGAGGACGCGGCCGTCGCGCTCGCAGATCTGGGTCTCGCCGAGCATCTCGGTGTGCCACGGGATGCGGCGCATCATCGGCGTCTCGAACTCGACATCGCCGACGTGCGAGGGCATCGAGACCGGCGCTCCGAGCAGGCGCGCCATCTGGCCCGGCAGCTGGCGGGCCAAATGGCGCTGCACGTCGCGTTCGCGCCGGCAGAGCCGCTCGAGCGGTCCCGGCCAGTTGGTCGGGAACGAGGGCCAGCACATGCCGCCCAGCAGCAGGCGCACGCCGCCGGCGCGCAGCCGCCGGGCGGTCTCGAAACGGGCCCACTCCCAGCCGCAGGCGAGGCCGATCCGGCCGAGGGCCCCGGAGTCGACCACGCCGCTGTCGTCGCCGCCCCGGTAGTAGTTGTGCTCCCAGGCGGTGGGGATGTCCTTGTCGTGCAGGTTGGCGCTGCCGTCGGGCTCGGCGAGCACGTAGGTGCCGTAGGTGTGGCCGCCGCGGGCGGCGATGAAGCCCCCGCCGATCACGCAGTCGAGCTCACGCGCGAGCCGGGTGAGGAGCTGGAACGGCTGCCCGTCGACCGGGCGCGGCGCGGCGTGCATCCCGGGCGAGTAGACGTTGGGGCTGGTCATCGACTCGGGCACGGTGATCGCATCGGGTGAGTGCTCGTGGTGGGCGTCGCGGATCAGCTCCTCGACGTGGGCGAGGTTGCGCTCGACCTCACCCAGGCGCACCGCCGGTTGCACCGCGGCCAGCTTCACGGTGCGGGCGGCTCCGTTCTCGGCGGTCATCCGCGCGGAACCTCCCAGAACTCCCAGCCGGAATGGTCGGATCCCGGCACCGGGCCGGTCTCGCGGAAGCGGTCGGCGGCGATCTCGCGCATCACCCCGATCTGCGTCCGCATCAGCTCGCGGCTGATGCGCAGGGTGCGCAGTCGCCCCGGCCCGCGCGCGAGCGCCCGAGCGTAGGCGCGCGCGACGATCGGCGGACGCATCACCTCGTCCACGTAGCGCGTGCGGTTGAAGAGGTGCGAGAGGCTCGGCTCTTCGTCGCGCGCGAAGATGCTCGCCGTCTCGCGGAAGATCGGCGAGACCGGCTCGACTCTGGTGTCGAGATTGGCGAGGTGGTAGGCGTCGCGGCAGTGACGCTGGGTTTCCCGCTCCCAACGGCGGGTGGCGCGGTCGAGCGCGACCGGGTTGTCCAGCAGCGGCCCCACCGCTTCGCCGAGGGTACGACCCATGCGCAGCGCGTCGCCCATTCCCTGCCCGGTGACGGGGTCCTTGAAGTGGCTGGCGTCGCCGGCCAGCACCCATCCGGGCCCGCTCGAGGCGCGCCAGAAGGCGACAACGTCGGCGGTCGAGCGCAACTTGGTCCGGTCGGTCGCGCCGGCGACCCGCTCGGCGCAGCCGGGGTGCTCGGACAACTTCCGCGACCAGTAGCCCTCTGGGTCTCGGCGCGCCTCGCTGACCTCGCTCGCCGCGCCCATGAACAGGCAGAGCAGCCGGTCCCCTGGATTGGGGAAGGCGAGGGCGAACGATTCGCCGTCGCGCCACTGCCACATCGTGCGCGACTCCCAGCTTCCGGCCCTGGGGTCGTCCATGTAGCGGAAGACGAGCCCGCGGCCGTTCTTCGAGGCTCGGTACGGGTGCCAGGCCCCGACCCCCGCGGCGACCGCCGAGCGACGCCCGTCGGCGCCGACCACGAGCTTGGCGCGGACCTCGCGGATCTCTCCCTCCGGGTCCCGGTAGGACAGTCCGACGACCCGGCCGTGCTCCCAGGCGACGCCGTCCAGCACGCAGCCTTCGCGGACCTCGACGCCGCGCTCGCGCGCGTTCTCAACCAGGTGGACGTCGAGTAGGTTGCGCGGGATCGAGGCACCGTGGTCGATGCCCAGCACCGGCTGCCAACGCTCGCGCAGACGGACTTCGCCGTCGATGTCGACTTGGACGTGGGTCAGCTGCGCGGGCCGGACCCGGTCACGCACCCGGTCCCAGGCCCCGATCCGCTCCAACTCGGCGAGGCCGCTGGGAAACATCGCGTGGGTCGAGAGCGTGTCGGAGGGGAAGCCGGCGCGGTCGATGACGAGAACCCGGTTGCCGGCCGCCGCCAGAATCGCCGCCGTCGCCGAGCCGGCGCAGCGGGCGCCGACTATCGCGACGTCGACCTCTTCGCGCAGGGAGGAGTCGGTAGCCGCCATCAGTCGATTATCGACCCTCGCGTCTGCGGCATGGACCGGTCGGTACGCTCAACCGATGGACGGGCAGAGCCACACGACCACCCCCGATGGCCCCGGCTGGCGAACCTGGCTCCTGGTGGTCGTCGGTGCGGTCCTCGTCGTTTTCGTCGCGCTCAACTCGCAGAAGGTCGAGGTCAGGTTCATCGTCGGCTCTGTCGAGATGCCGTTGATCTTCGCTCTCGTGATCGCAGCGGCCTTGGGCGCGCTGGTTGGCTGGGCCCTGCCCCGCCTGCGCCGGTCGCACGAGTAACGCCGGCTACCTCTTCCCGTACTCGCTGTACGGGTACCACCATTCCTTGCGCTCGATCTTCGACTCCATGTGTACGTGCTTGGTCTCCTGGAAGGCCTCGAGTCCCTCGCGGCCGAGCTCGCGGCCGAGGCCGGACTGCTTGAAGCCGCCGAAGGGGCCGGCGTCGTTGTCGGTCAGCGGGTCGTTGATCCAGACCGTGCCGGCGCGCAACTCGCGCATGCAGCGCACGGCGCTCTCGAGGTCGGCGGTGTAGACGTTGGCGCCAAGCCCGAACTCGGTGCCGTTGGCCAGCGCGATCGCCTCCTCGAGCGAGCCGACCGGGACGAGCGGCGCGATCGGGCCGAAGGTCTCCTCGGTGAGCAGGGCGCTGTCTGGCGCCGCCCCGGTGACAACCGCAGGGGCGAAGAAGTGACCGCGCTCGACCCCGCCGTTGTCGCCCCCGGCGAGCAGTTCTGCGCCCCCAGCCCGCGCCGCCTCGAGCTGAGCGGCGACCTTCTCGCGCTGCGCCGCCGAGACCATCGGGCCGACGTCGGTGGCGACCTCGAACGGGTCGCCGAGGATGAGGCCGCGGGTGTGCTCGATGAAGGCCGCGACATACTCGTCGAAGAGCTCCTCGGCGACATAGAAGCGCTCGGCCGAGGTGCAAACCTGGCCTGCGTTGAGGAAGGCGGCCCAGGCGCCGCCGCGGGCGGCGACCTCGAGCTCGGCGGCCACGTCGGCGCAGACAATGAAGGCGTCCTTGCCCCCCATCTCGAGGTTCATCCGCGCCATCCGCGGGATACACGCAGCGGCGATCTTCTTGCCGGTCGCGACCGAGCCGGTGAAGGCGACGCAGTCGACCCCAGCGTGGGCCGCGATCGCGGCGCCGACCTCGCCGCCGCCGGCGAGAAGGTTGACTGTGCCGGCGGGCAGGTGCTCGAAGACCCCGGCCAGCATCAGGGTCGAGAGCGGCGTCAACTCGGAGGGCTTGCAGATGACGCAGTTTCCGGCGGCCAGCGCCGGCGCGACCTTCCAGGCCAGCAGCAGTAGCGGGTAGTTCCAGGGGACGATGCAGCCGACGACGCCAAGCGGCTCGCGCAGCACCATCGCCACCTGGGTCGACTCGATCGGCGGGATCACGCGGCCGGCGTGGTCGCGGCCGATCTCGGCGTAGTAGTCGAAGGCGGCGGCGGTCCACTCGAGCTCGTCGCGGTTCTCGATCAGTGGCTTGCCACCCTCGGCGGTCAACGTACGCGCCAGCGCCTCGGTCCCTTCGCGCAGCCGCCGTGCGACCTCGTGCAGCAGCTCGCAGCGCTCGCCCGCGGTCGTCTCCGCCCAGCCCGGCCAGGCCTCGCGCGCCGCCGCGACCGCCGCGCCGACCTGCTCCGGCGAGGCCGCCCCGGGAGTGGCGATCGTCTCGGTCGTGAACGGGTTCTCGACCACTAGCGGTGCCCCGGCGCCGCCGACCTGCTCGCCCCCAATCAGCAGCTCGGTCGCATGGTCGCTCTCGGCGGGCATCGCCCGCTCAGGCTAGCGCGCCGTCTTGTCGGGGTCGGCCGAGCCGAGGCCCTGTCGGTCGCGGGTCGACGCCGACGTCCGGTCGCCGGCGGAGAAGGCGCGATCGGCACCGGCGTCGAGCAGGGCCAGCTCGGCGTCGATCGCCGCCCGCCTGGACTCGGGGACCGACGCGCGCAGGTCTTTGAGCAGCGCCCGCAGGCGCCGGGTCACCTGTACCGATTCCTCGCCGAACTGGCGCGTCTCGTCGACCGCGAGGCCGAGCAGGTCCTTCCATGATGGGGTCGGGTAGCGCAGCCTGATCGTGCCGCCCCCGTCGCGCCCGATGCCAGGCGTCAGCCGCCGGCTGCCGATCTGACGCAGCAGCAGCTCGATCTGGTCGAGCGCCTGGGTGGCGCTGGTCGGGTCGTTTACGCCGGGCGAGAGCGCCTTCGATGAAATGTCGGCGAGCAGCCGGAATGCGAAGGCGGGGTCCTGGCGCATCGTGCGCTCGTCGCCGATCGCGATCGCGCCCTGCAGCCAGCCGTCGTCGATCGATCCCTCGGCGTCGTCGTAGACTCTGAACAGCGGCGCCCCGGGGTAGAGCAGGTCGCCGACCCGCGGGACCAGCTCGATTCTCACCGACGCCGCGCTCGCCCGCGCGACCAGCCCTTGGAGGTCGATGCTCTGCAGCACGCCCGGATCTCCCCTGTGCCCGACCGTGCGCGAGGGCGCGGTCCCCTCCCAGGTCGCGGCCGCGCCTTCGTCCTCGTCGACCGGGTCCGGGTAGATCCGGTCAACTACCTGCCGCGCGTCACGGCCGAGGTCGGTGAGCACCGAGGCGACCCTGAGCCCCTGGGTCGTGCGGCTGATCAGGCGCAGGAACAGCAGCATGCTTGCCAGCAGCATCAGCAGCGCGATCGAGATCGAGTTGTCGGGTACGAAAGCTTCGTTGTCGGCCGTGCCGACGACACGCAGGACGAGCAGCGAGTAGATGAAGGTCGCCATGAAGACGCCGAGCGCGATCTTCGTCGTTGGGTCGCGGAGGAAGCGCCTCAGCATCCTCGGCGAGAACTGGCTGGACCCGAACTGGACGGCGAGCAGGAGGATCGAGAAGACGAAGCCGGTGAAGGTAATCATGCCCCCGGCGAGCGAGCCGAGCAGGGCCCGTGCCGCTTCGGGCCCGAACGAGATGCCGATCGTCGTATTGACGCTTTCGTCGATCTCGGGCAGGCCGATCCCGAGCCCGATCGCGACGGCGCCGCAGAGCGCCGGCACTATCCAGATGCTGTTACGGACGTACTCGTAGACGCGCCAGCGCGTACGCCAGGACATGCTCGCCCTCAGCTGAGGGTCTTCGCCTCGCTCACGATCCAGCACCCTAGCGGGCAGCGGGGCTTGCCGCTAGGGTGCGTCATGTGGACCTGGCTGATTGCCGATGACGAAGGAGCCGCACAGCCCCGAACAGGCAGAGTTGCTCTACGGCAACCGCTTCCTGGTCGAAGACGCCCCCGACGATGGCTTCCCGGCGGGCGGCATGTCCGCTGTCGACGCGATGCGCCTGGTCGGCGAGGAACTGATGCTGGAGGGCGAGCCGTACAAAAACCTCGCCACCTTCGTCACCACCTGGATGGAGCCGGAGGCCCAGCGGATCATCTCCGAAAACCTCTACCGCAACTTCATCGACCACGCCGAGTACCCGATCACGGCCGAGATCGAGCAGCGCTGCATCCGCATGCTCGCCGACCTGTTCAATGCGCCCGGCGAGACCACCGGCGCCCGCACCCAGGGCTCCTCGGAGGCGATCATGCTGGGCGCCCTCTCGCTGAAGTGGAAGTGGAAACAGCGCCGCGAAGCGGCCTCGCTCCCAGTCGACAAGCCCAACCTCGTCTTCGGCGGCGACGTGCATGTGGTCTGGGACAAGTTCTGCCGCTACTTCGACGTCGAGCCGCGAATCGTGCCGCTGCAGGAAGGCAAGTACACGATCGGCCCCGAGGACGTGGAGCCGCACGTCGACGAGAACACGATCGGAGTCGCCGCCGTGCTCGGCACCACCTTCACCGGCCACAAGGACGACATCGTCGGCATCAACAAGCTCCTTGTCGACCTCAAGTCCGAGCGGGGGCTGGATGTGCCGCTGCACGTCGACGCCGCCTCGGGGGGCTTCGTCTGGCCGTTCCTCTATCCCGACTCCAAGTGGGACTTCCGGCTCGAGCAGGTGCGCTCGATCAACGTCTCCGGGCACAAGTTCGGGCTGGTCTACCCCGGGATCGGCTGGCTGATCTTCCGCGAGAAATCGGACCTTGCCGAGGATCTCGTCTTCTATGAGAACTACCTGGGCAAGACCGACGCCACCTTCACCCTCAATTTCTCGACCGGCGCGGCGATGGTTCTCGCCCAGTACTACAACCTGGTCCGCTTCGGGCGCGAGGGCTACGGCTACATCATGAAGGCGATGCAGACCAACGCCCGGGCGTTGGCCGAGAAGCTGGAGGCGATGGGCCACTTCGAGCTGATCGGGGCCGACGCCGAGCAGCTGCCCCTGGTCGCCTTCAAGCTCGCCGGCGAGCATCCCTACGACGAGTTCGACGTCTCCTGGCAGCTCTCGGCCGAGCGCGGCTGGATGCTGCCCGCCTACACGATGCCGCCTGACGCCGAAGACGTGAAGGTGATGCGGGCGCTGGTCAAGCTGACTCTCTCGCGGGCCCGCATCGATCACCTCTCGGTCGACATCGAAGAAGCCTGCGCGACGCTCGAGCGCAAGGGCGGCGCCGATCCGGCCGAGCGCAAGAAGATCACGACCGGCTCCGGGTACTGAGCCGGGCCGGAACGACCAGGGCCGCCCGGAGGCGGCCCTGGACTGGTGCATAGGGACGAACGTGGGAACAGCGAACGGGCGGGACTACTCCCGTCTCCCTGCGTTCGCCGGTGCCCGGGTTGGATTCCGCCGGGCGCCCGAACCAGTGCGGCGCCTAGCGGCCCTGCACCTCCAGAGTCCCGTCAAGCATGTGAATCAAGTTAGGACCACCTCCTTTCTCTGGTCCCACGATTGAAGCAAACCGAGTGGTCGTTTTCGACCCCCGATTGGACGATCCGCTCAGGCGGTGGCGAAGCGGCCCAGGGTGCGCTCGGGGCGGACCTCGCCGACGCGCTCCTGGAAGATGCGGAAGTAGGCGAGCTCCTCGCGCGTGCGCAGCGGCGGGTCGACCGAGTCGCGCTCGGCCGCCAGTTCCTCCTCATCGATCGAGTCGGTGAACGGGTCGGTGAGCACCGAGGCGGCGCCGCTGCCGTCGCCGAACTGCGACTTGTCGCGCCAAAGCAGGTCGTCGGGCAGCCAGCCGTCGAAGGCGGCGCGCAGGATCTGCTTCTCCGGCGCGACGCCGCCGCTCAGCTTCCAGGCAGCGGGCAGGGCGAGCGCGTGCTCGATCACCTCGCGGTCGAGGAAGGGGACGCGCGCCTCCAGCCCGTGCGCCATCGTCACCCGGTCGCAGCGCTGCAGGTTGAGGTTGTGCAGGCCCTCGACGCTGCGCACCAGCTCGGCGTGTAGCTCCGTGGGCTCGTCGTACTCGTGCATGTACTCGTAGCCGGCGAAGAGCTCGTCGGCGCCCTCGCCGGTGAGCACTACCTTGACGTGCTCGGCGGTCATCTCGGCGAGCATGTGATTGGGCACGGCGCTGCGCACCAGCGAGGGGTCGAAGGCCTCGATCGAGGCAATCGTGTCGGCCAGGTTTGCGGTCGCCTCCTCAGCGGTGTAGACGCGCTCGTGGTGGTCGGTCTCGAGGAACTCGGCGGCGTGGCGGGCGGCGAGCAGGTCGGGCGAGCCCTCAAGCCCGACCGCGAAGGTCTTCAGCGGCTCGCCCTGGCGGGCCAGATAGCGGGCGGCGATCGCCGCGACCAGGCTGGAGTCGAGCCCGCCGGAGAGGAAGACGCCGACCGGGACATCGCCCATCATCTGCCGCTCGACCGCGTCGATCAGCACCCAGCGGGTGCGCATCAACGCGTCGGTGGGCACGTCCTCGGGGGCGATCGTGCTCGGCGAGGTGCCGCGCAGGGCGCTCGGCACTGGCGGCGCGAAGCGGACCAGCCCGGTCTCGGCGGTCCAGTAGTGGCCGGGCGGGAAGACTTCGATCCTGCTGAGCAGCTCGGGCTCGAAGACGGCCATCTCGGAGGCAAAGACGGCGCCGTCGTCGAGCTTCGCCCAGTAGAGCGGCTTGATCCCGACCGGGTCGCGGGCGGCAAGGAAGTCCGCGGCGCCGCTGGCCATCGCAAAGGCGAACATCCCGTTCAGCTCGGCCAGGCCCTCGGGCCCGTCGCGCTCGACCACGTGCAGGGCGACCTCGTTGTCGGAGGCGGTGCGGAAGCGGTCGCTGCCGAGCCGGGCCCGCAGCGCCGCGTGGTTGTAGATCTCGCCGTTGCCGACGAAGAAGTGGTCCTCGCTGGTGCCTGTCAGCGGCTGGTGGCCGCCGTCAACGTCGACGATCGAGAGTCGCCGGTGGCCGAGCCAGGCGCCGCCGAGCGTCGCCTCACCGGCGTCATCGGGGCCGCGGTGGACGAGCCGGTCGAGCATCCGCTTCCCGGATGCCGGGTCGATCGCACCTTGCTGGGCCGCAATTCCACACATTCGCTTCTGTCAACCCTACGGGGGTCGGTCAGCCGGCCGCTCAGATGAGCGCCGGAGTAGGGGAGGGCGACAGGGCTGGAGCGGGGTCGGCCGGGGCCGGCGCCGCGGTCGGGCCCTGCACCCCGGGGTGCGGCGCGGACGGCGCCGGACGGTCGGTGCGGTAGGCCTCTGTCGCGCGGTCCCCGAGGTGGGAGATGTGGCTGCGCGAGTCCGCGATCGCGGCGCGCGGCGAGACCTCGGCGACGGCGACCCCGGCGCGGCCGCCGGTGCGGGCGAGCACGTGGCCGTCGGGGTCGACGACCTTAGCCTGGCCGAGGAAGCGCAGCGGGCCGATCTTGCCGGTCAGGTTCGAGGAGACCCAGACCACCTGGTTCTCCAGCGCTCGTGCCTCGTCGAGCAGATTGAAGTGGCGGGTCTGGCGGTCGGTGGCCAGGCGGCGTGCCGGATCGCGGCGGTCGAGCGGCCAGGCCGAGAGCGAGGCGATCGTCTCGGCGCCGTCGAGGGCCAGCGTGCGCGCCGCCTCGGGGAAGAGCTTGTCGTAACAGATCAGCATTCCGATCCGGCCGACCGGCGTGTCGAAGGCGGCAAAGCCGTCACCGGGCGCGAAGGCTTCGCACTCGCTCGGCGGCAGGTGGACCTTGCGGTGGTGCCCGAGCACGCCGTCCCCGTTGACGCAGACCGCGCTCGAGTACGGCCGGCCGGGGCCGCGCTCGGTGAACCCGGCGACGACGACAGTGTCGGCAGCGACCCGGCAGAGGCGGGCGATCTCGGGTCCGTCGAGGTCGATCGGCGCCGCGTGGCTGCCGTCGGCGCGCAGGTAGCCGCCGAGCGCGCACTCGGGCAGCACGACCATCGACGCTCCGGCCGAGCGGGCCCCTTCGACCGCCGTCTCGATCCGCCGCAGGCCGGCCTCGCCGCGGCCGCCAAAAGCACCTGCAACCGCTGCGTAGGAATGGCTAGGCGACCTCATGCATGAATGATGCACCTCGGCGAGTGCCGCGTCTAGTCCATCGGTACAAAGATTCGGGTGGGCGCTTTGTACGTGCTTAAAGCAGGCTTTCGCCGCATTCGGCGATCGAATCCTCGATCGGGCGCGGCTTCCAGGCGAGGCGCTCCTCGGCCTTCTCGCTCGACAGCTCCGTCTTCCTGCCGAGCTGGCCGACGATCGAGCGGAGGCTGGGATCGAAGATCGCCATCGCCCGCACGACCAAGTTGGGCACGTTGCGGCGCGGCACCTTCGGCGCTCGGTCGCCGAGGCGCTCGCGCAGCACGGCGGCGATTTCGCCCATCCACATGTAGCGCTCGGTGGCGACGAAGCGCTCGCCGCCGGCGTCGGGCGCGGTCATCGCGCGGATCTGGAGGTCGGCGACGTCGCGCACGTCGACGAAGCTGAAGCCGATCTTCGGCGTCCCCGGAATTCCTTTGATCAGCCGCTCGATCGCCTGCAGCGAGTAGGAGTGGTCATCGTGCAGGGCCGGGCCGATGATCGCGCCGGGGTTGACGGTCGCCAGCTTCTCGGTTGCGCCGCGCTCGGCCATGTAGTCCCAGGCGGCGCGCTCGGCGATCGTCTTCGAGCGTGCGTAGGGCGTCATCTTCATGTTTTCGGGGTCGCTCCAGTCGCGCTCGTCCAGGGGCCGCCCTGAGACCGCTTTGCCGCTGCCGGTCACGGCCGCCACCGAGGAGGTGACGACGATGCGCTCGACGCCGGCGTCGAGCGCCGCCTTCAGCACCCGCAGCGTGCCCTCGCGCGCCGGCACGATCAGCTCGTCGGGATCGTCCGGCTGTACCGGCGGGAAGGGGGAGGCGACGTGGAGAACGTAGTCGCAGCCAGCGACCGCCTCGGCCCAGCCGGCGTCCTCGAGGAGGTCGGCGGCGAGCACCGTGAGCCGGTCACCGGCGTCGACCTGCGAGGCGACCGCGTTGCGCACCTCCGCCTCGCGGGAGAGGTCGCGCACGGTCGTGCGCACACCGTAGCCACGCCGCAGTAGTTCGACCACGCACCAGCCGCCGAGGAAGCCAGAGCCGCCGCTGACCAGGACGGTCCTGCCCTTTGCTTGCGAACTCTCCACGGTCTACGGAGTATGACGTGAGAGGATGGAGCATCGATGACCGACTTCCTCGTCAAGCGCGACGATCTGCGCGAGTGTCGTGTGGTCGAGTCGGAGCCGCCGGCGCCCGGGGCCGGGCAGGCGCTGCTGCGGGTGGACAGCTTCGGCCTGACCGCCAACAACGTCACCTACGCCGTAATGGGCGAGGCGATGAGCTACTGGGACTTCTTCCCGGCCGAAGAGGGCTGGGGCCGGGTGCCGATGTGGGGCTTCGCCGAGGTCGAGCGCAGCGAGGCCGAGGGAGTCGAGCCGGGGACCCGGCTGTTCGGCTACCTGCCGCCCTCCTCGCATCTGCTCGTCACCCCGGCCGACGTGGACGGGACCGGCTTCGTCGACGCCTCGCCGCACCGGGCGGCCCTCCCCTCGGCCTATCACCGCTACCTCGCCACCGGAAGCGACCCCTTCTACGGCGCCGGCAGTGAGGCGATCCAGATGCTGCTGCGGCCACTCTTCTTCACCTCCTTCCTGATCGACGACCAGCTCGACGACGAGGGGCTGACCGGGCGCGGGCCGATCGCGATCGCCAGCGCTTCGAGCAAGACCGCGATCGCCGCCGCCTTCCTGCTCGCGCGGCGCGAGGGCGTCGAGCTGATCGGGCTCACTTCGACCGGCAACGCCGGTTTTGTCGAAGGCCTGGGGATCTACGACCGCACCGTCGCCTACGACGCGATCGATGAGCTGGAGCGCCGCCCGACGACCTTCGTCGACATGGCCGGCGACGGCGCCGTGCGCCGTGCCGTGCACTCGCACTACGGCGATGAGCTTGTGCACAGCATGGCCGTGGGCGTCACCCACTGGGAGGACCTCGGCTCCGGTGCCGGTGACCTTCCGGGCCCGGCGCCGGCCTTCTTCTTCGCCCCCGACCGGGTCAAGAAGCGCTCGAACGACTGGGGCCGCGACGGCCTCGGCGACCGCGTCGCCGAGGCCTGGCATCCCTTCTGCGAGTGGACCGCCGGCTGGCTGGAGACGATCCCCGGCGCCGGCTTCGACGCCGTGAAGTCCGCCTACCTAGACGTGCTCGAGGGCAACGTGCCCCCCCAGCGAGCCCACGTCCTGACCCTGCGCTGACCAGCCGACCACCGAGATGAGTTTGGCTCGACCGGCGTGCGCCGCCCCTCACCCTGGCTGACCAGCCAGTGTGTGAGAATGATCCCCGTGTCCGAGTGGTCTCCCGAACATCTCGACGTGCTGATCGTCGGTGCCGGCCTCTCGGGGATCGGCGCCGCCTGGCACCTGCAGGACCGCTGCCCCGGCAAGAGCTACGCGATCCTCGAGGCGCGCGGCGACCTCGGCGGCACCTGGGATCTCTTCCGCTACCCCGGCATCCGCTCGGACTCCGACATGCATACCCTCGGCTACCGCTTCAAGCCGTGGACGAGGTCGAAGTCGATCACCGACGGTCCCTCGATTCTCGAGTACGTGCGCGAGACCGCCCGCGAGGACGGGATCGAGCCGAAGATCCGCTTCAATCACCACGTCATCGCCGCCTCGTGGTCGAGCGAGGACTCGCGCTGGACGGTCGAGGTGGAGTGCGGCGACGACGGCGAGCGGGTGACGCTGACCTGCGATTTCCTCTGGACCTGCAGCGGCTACTACCGCTACGACGAAGGTTTCACGCCGCGCTTCGAGGGCGAGGAGCGCTTCTCCGGCCCGGTCGTCCACCCGCAGCACTGGCCCGAGGAGCTCGACTACGACGGCAAGCGCATCGTTGTGATCGGCAGCGGCGCGACCGCGGTGACGCTGGTGCCGGCGATGGCCGAGAAGGCCGCGCACGTGACGATGCTGCAGCGCTCGCCGACCTACGTCGCCTCGCTGCCGGCCGAGGACCGGATCGCCACGACGCTGCGCCGCTACCTGCCCGACCGCGCTGCCTACGCGATCGTGCGCTGGAAAAACGTCCTGGTCCAGACGCTCTTCTTCCAGCTCAGCCGCCGCCGCCCGGAGTTGGTCAAGCGCTTCATCCGCAAGGGCGTGGAACGGTCGCTGCCGCCGGGTTACGACATCGACAAGCACTTCAAGCCCAAGTACAACCCCTGGGATCAGCGCATGTGCTTGGTTCCCGACGGCGACCTCTTCAAGGCGATCTCCAAGGGCGAAGCCTCGGTCGTCACGGACACGGTTGCGAGCTTCACCGAGCAGGGAATCGCGCTCGAGTCGGGCGAGCAGCTGGAGGCCGATGTGATCGTGACCGCGACCGGACTCAACCTGCTCTTCCTCGGCGGCATGAAGCTCGAGGTCGACGGCGAGCCGGTCGACATCCCCGGCAAGATGACCTACAGGGGAATGATGTTGAGCGGCGTTCCAAACTTCGCCTTCACCGTCGGCTACACCAATGCGTCCTGGACGCTCAAGGCCGACCTCACTTCGGAGTTCGTCTGCCGTCTGCTGCGCCACATGGACGGCGGTGGATACAGCCGCGTGCTGCCCGAGGCCGATACCTCCATCGCCGAGGCGCCCCTGCTCGACTTCACCTCCGGCTACGTGCTGCGCTCGCTCGACCAGTTCCCCAAACAGGGCTCGGAGGAGCCCTGGAAGCTGCGCCAGAACTACATCTTCGACATCGGCACGATCAGGCGCGGCTCGCTGGAAGACAGCGCGCTGCGCTTCTCCCGCGCAGCGGCCAGGACATCGCCGGCGGATAGAATCGCCGCCTGAGCGATTGACCGGGCTGACCGACAAGCAGGTCGAGTTGTGCGAGCGCAGCGAGACCGACTACTCGGACCTGCGGGCGCTGTTCGTCAACTGCACGCTGAAGCGCAGCCCGGAGGTCTCCAACACGCAGGGCCTGATGGACACCTCGATCGAGATCATGCGCCGCAACGGCGTCGCGGTCGAGAGCATCCGCGCGATCGACCACGAGATCGCGACCGGCATCTGGCCGGACATGACCGAGCACGGCTGGGAGCGCGACGAGTGGCCGGCGATCTTCGAGCGGGTGATGGCGGCCGACATCCTCGTGCTCGGCATGCCGATCTGGCTCGGCGAGAAGTCCTCGATCGCGACCCAGGTGGTCGAGCGCCTCTACGGCAACTCCCACCTGCTCAACGACGATGGGCAGTACGCCTATTACGGCCGTGTTGGCGGCTGCATCGTCACCGGCAATGAGGATGGGGTCAAGCACTGCGCGATGAACGTGCTCTATTCGCTGCAGCACCTCGGCTACACGATCCCGCCCCAGGCCGACTCCGGCTGGATCGGCGAGGCCGGGCCGGGACCCTCCTACCTCGACGAGGGCTCGGGTGGGCCGGAGAACGACTTCACCAACCGCAACACCACCTTCGCCGCCTGGAACTTGCTGCACCTGGCGCGGATGCTGAAGGACGCCGGCGGCATTCCGGCCCACGGCAACCAGCGCCCGACCTGGGATGCCGGCTGCCGCACCGACTTTCCCAACCCGGACTACCGGGCCTGAGCGCGTATCCGATATCGAACCCACCCCGGGTGAGGGGGAGATCGGCTACGCCGATTGACGCTGCGCTTCGAGCCGTTCGGCGAGGCGGTTCATGCCGAGTCGGCGGGCGGCCTCGGCGGCCCCGGCCCAGTCGGTCGGCCGGTCTGGAGGCGGCTCCGCTCCGGCGTCGCGCAGGGTGGCGATCTCCTTGAAGGCGAGCAGGTCCTCGCGGGCGTCGAGCAGAGCGCCGCGCAGTCTCGGGCGCCGCTCGCGGATCGCGTTGTCGAGCACCGTCTCGAGGTCGCCGTGGCGGCGAAGCAGCTCGGCGGCGGTCTTCGGCCCGACGCCCTTGGCCCCGGGCAGGCCGTCCGAGGGGTCGCCGCGCAGGGCGATGAAGTCAGGCACCTGGGAGGGCTCGACGCCATAGCGCTCGCGCACCTCCTCCGGCCCGAGCTCTTCCGCCCCTTTCCCACCGCCCGTCTTGACATAGAGCACGGTGACCCGCTCGGCCGCGCACTGGTACATGTCCCGGTCCCCGGTCAGCAGCAAAGCCCGCCCCCCGGCCTCCGCCTCACGCCGCGCGTACGTCCCAAGCAGATCGTCAGCCTCGAGCTCGTCGCTCGTCGCCACGGTCCAGCCAAACGCCTCGAAGAACTCCCGGCAAGCATCGAACTGAGGCGCCAGCTCATCAGGCATAGCCGCCTCCCGCTCCGCATGGTAGGCGGGATAGAGCTCGGTCCTGTAAGAAGCCGCATCAGGCCCAAAGCAAAGAACCACAGCCCTGGGCGAATGAACTTCCACCTCCCGCACCACCAGATTGGCGGTGCCGAGCAAAGCATTGACCGGCTTCCCATCGGGCCCCACGATCGAGTCGGGCAACGCGTAGAAGGCGCGGAACAGCATCGAGGGCGTGTCCACGACAAGCAACGGGGATCTGCCGCCAGCCATGATCAGAGCCTATCCGGGTAGGCCCGCAACGTCTTGTACTTTTTTTGCGAAAGCAACCTCGGACGGCAGACAACTATCTTCAAAAAAAGTTAAGTGGAGGGCCTGCCCGGATAGGCTCCACCACAAGCAATGGGCTTCATAGACCCAACCCCACCCCCTTTCGAGTACGACGAGTGGCGCCAGCGTCCGCACCTGGAGCGGATCAAGGCCTGCGCCCAGGATTGGGCCCTGAACGGCTTCGGCACGCCCTACTTTGTCTACCTGCTCTACATCGTCAAGCTGATCCTCTTCGCGGGCGGCGGCCTGCTCTTGATCTCGGCGACGACGACCGGGCTCGGCGGGCTCGGCGAGCTGGGCTCCTGGTGGACCGAGCCGATCGTCTTCCAGAAGGCGGTGATCTGGACGCTGCTCTGGGAGGTGCTCGGGCTCGGCGCCGGCTCGCTGCCGCTGACTCTGCGCTTCTCACCGATGATCGGCGGCGTGCTCTACTGGCTGCGGCCCGGCACGACGCGGCTGCCGCCCTGGCCCGAGCGGATGCCGCTGACCCGCGGCACGCAGCGCAGGCTGATCGATGTCGCCCTCTACGGGGGCCTGATCGCCGCGGCGCTAAACCTGTTGCTCTCTGGCGGCATCGACGTCGCCGCCGGGGGCGCCGGCCGACTCGACCCGGTCGCGGTCGGCGTCCTGCTCACGCTGCTAGCCCTGCTGGGGCTGCGGGACAAGGTGCCCTTCCTCGCCGCCCGGGCGGAGATCTACGGCACGCTTTCGCTGGTCTTCCTTTTCCCGCTGACCAACATGATCATCGCCGCGCAGCTCGTATTCGTCTGCATCTGGTGGGGTGCCGCGTCCTCGAAGCTCAACCGCCACTTCCCCTTCGTGGTCACGGTGATGATCAGCAACACGCCCTGGAATCGCTGGCGGGCGGCGAAGAAGCGCCTCTACCGCGACCCCCCCGATGATCTGCTGCCGTCGCGGATCGGCGCGCTTTCCGCCCATTTGGGAACGGTTATCGAGTTCACCCTGCCGGCGATCCTGCTCATCTCCCAGGGCGGCACGATCGGCACGATCGCCGTCGCCGGGATGGTGATCTTCCACCTCCACATCCTCTCGACCTTCCCGCTGGCGGTGCCGCTGGAGTGGAACATCTTCATGATCTTCGGCGTCCTCTTCCTCTTCGGCCACTACGGCGCGACACCGTTCTCGACGATCGACGATCCGCTGCTGCTGGCGATCCTCGCGATCCCCTGCATCGGCTTCCCCGTGCTCGGCAACTTCCGCCCCGACCTCATCTCCTTCCTGCCGTCGATGCGCTACTACGCGGGCAACTGGGCAACCAGCCAGTGGCTCTTCCGCAAGGGCAGCGAGGCGAAGCTCGACGAGCACATGGTCAAGCCGGCGGCGATCGTGACCGAGCAGCTGGCCAAGACCTACGACCCCGAGATGATCGACGTGCTGGTTCACAAAGGCCTCGCCTTTCGCTCGATGCACTCGCACGGGCGGGCGCTCAATGGGCTCGTGCAGCGCGCGGTCGACGACGTCGAGGAATACGACGTGCGCGAGGGTGAGCTCGTCGCCGGGGTCGTGCTCGGTTACAACTTCGGCGACGGCCACTTTCACGACCAGCGGCTGCTTGCGGCGATCCAGGAGCGCTGCGAGTTCAAGCCGGGCGAGGTTCGCATCGTCGTGCTCGAGTCGCAGGCGGCCCATGTGAAGCGCCAGCGCTACCGCATCTTCGACGCCGCCACCGGCCTGGTCGAGGAGGGCTGGGTGAACGTCGCCGACATGGCCGAGCGCCAGCCCTGGCTCGACGGCCGACCGTTCCCGGTCACGCCCGTATGAGCGAGGCGATCGTAGTCGGAGCCGGCCCGAACGGCCTCGCCGCCGCGGCAACGCTCGCCGTGCGCGGGGTCGGGGTGACGGTGATCGAGGCGGCGCCGACGATCGGCGGCGGTGCCCGCAGCAGCGAGCTGACCGTGCCGGGGGTGCTGCACGACGAGTGCTCGGCGAGCCACCCGTTCGGCGCCGGCTCGCCGGCGCTGCGGGCCCTCGGCCTCGAGCGCCACGGGCTGGAGTGGCTGTGGCCGGAGATCGACCTCGCCCACCCCTTCGACGACGGCAGCGCGGCGACGATGCAGCGCTCGATTGAGCAGACGGTCGCCGGGCTGGGCGGGGCGGGCACGGCCTGGCGGCGGCTGTTCGGCGGCTCGGCGGCGCGCTTCGAGGCGCTCGAGCAGGACATCCTGCGGCCGATAACGCACCTGCCCCGGCACCCGCTGCTGCTGGCCCGCTTCGGCCTGCCGACCCTGGCGCCGGTCTCGGCCTTTGTCCGGGCCCTGCCGACTCCACAGGCGCGGGCGCTGTTCGCCGGCTCGGCCGCGCACGCCTTCCGGCCCTTCTCCCGCCCCTTCAGCTCGGCCGTCGGCATCGCCCTGACCTGCGCCTGCCACGCACACGGCTGGCCGGTCGCGCGCGGCGGCTCGCAGGCGATCACCGATGCGCTCGCCGCGGTGGTGCGCGAGCACGGCGGCCGGATCGAGACCGGCCGCCCGGTGCGCTCGCTCGGCGAGCTCCCGACCGCCGACATCGTCCTGCTCGATCTCGGTCCGGGCGCCGTAGCCGATCTCGCGGCCGAGCGGCTGCCCGCCCGCGTCGCCCGCGCCTACCGTCGCTACAAGTACGGCCCGGGCGCCTACAAGGTCGACCTCGCGGTCGAGGGCGGCATCCCCTGGACCGCCGAGGCGCCACGCCGGGCGGGAACGGTTCACGTCGGCGGCTCCTACGAGGAGCTCGCCGAGTGCGAGCGCCAGACCGCCCGCGGCCGCATGCCGGAGCGACCGCTCGTCCTGGTCGGCCAGCAGTACCTCGCCGACGGCTCGCGCTCGCGCGGCGACCTGCACCCGGTCTGGGCCTATGCACACGTGCCCAGCGGCTTCGACGGCGACGCGACCGAGACGCTGATCGACCAGATCGAACGCTTCGCGCCGGGCCTGCGCGAGCGCATCGTCGCCCGTCACGTGCGCAGCCCCGCCGAGCTCGCCGCCAACAACCCGAACCAGGTCGGCGGCGACATCATCGGCGGCGCGACGACGACGATGCAGTCGCTCTTCCGCCCCCGGGTCGCGCTCGATCCCTACGCGACCGGAATCCCCGGCGTCTACATCTGTTCTGCCGCAACCCCGCCCGCCGCCGGCGCCCACGGCATGAACGGCTACAACGCCGCGCTCTCGGCGCTGCGGCATCTCTAACCCGCCGGGCGTGCCTCGAGTTCGGGGGTCCACATGGGTACCGAACTTGAGGCACGTCTAGATTGCCTGGGGTGAACGCACTCGAGATACGTGACCTGGAGAAGCGCTACGCGACCGGGGTCGAGGCCCTGCGCGGCGTCTCGCTGGCGATCGAGCCGGGCGAGCTGTTCGCGCTGCTGGGTCCGAACGGCGCCGGCAAGTCGACCCTGATCCACTGTGCGACCGGGCTGGCGCAACCGACCGGCGGGACGATCCGGGTATTCGGCCACGACGCGATCGGGGACTACGCCGACGCCCGCCAGGCGGTCGGGCTGGCGCCGCAGGAGCCCAACCTCGACTGGTTCCTCACCGCCGCCGAGACGCTCGACTACCACGCCGGTTACTTCGGCATGCCCAAGCGGGAGCGCGCCGAGCGCACCGAAGAGCTGCTCGAGACCTTCTCGTTGACAGAGAAGGCCGGCGAACGCACGCGCACCCTCTCCGGCGGGATGAAACGGCGCCTGATCCTGGCCAGAGCGATGATGCACCGCCCGCGCCTGCTGATCCTCGACGAGCCGACCGCCGGCGTCGATGTCGAGCTGCGGCTCGAGCTCTGGCACTACGTGCAGAGGATCAACGACGAGGGGACGACGATCCTGCTCACCACGCATTACCTGGAGGAGGCCGAGCAGCTCTGCGACCGGATCGCCTTCATCAACGAGGGGCGGATAGTCGGCGAGGGGACGAGCACCGAGCTGGCCGCCAAGTACGGCGTCGCCAACCTCGAGGACGCCTACCTGGCGCTGGTCGGCCGCAAGGAGCTCTCGCGCTCCCGTGTCGAGGTCGAGCCGGTCTCGTGAGCGCCGCCCAGATCCGCTTCGCGACGCTCTGGCGCCGCGAGGTCAACCGCTTCATGAAGATCAAGAAACAGACGATCGGCGCGCCGCTGCTGGAAACCTTCCTCTACATCAGCGTCTTCGGCGCGGCGCTCGGCTCGCGGGTCGGCGAGTTGCACGGCTTCGACTACGTGGTCTTCGTCATACCCGGGCTGATCATGATGGCCTTCTCGACCAACGCCTTCGCCAACAACTCCTCCTCGATCCTGCAGCAGAAGTTCCAGGGGGCGATCCAGGACCAGCTCTCCTCACCGGCCTCGCCTCTGGAGCTGCTGCTCGCCTTCACCTTCGGCGGCTTCATGCGCGGCCTGATCGTCGCCGGGCTGACCTTCGTCGCCGCCTCGTTCCTCGTCGACCTACCGCTCGACCATATCCTCGTGCTGCTGCCGGCGCTCTTCCTGGTCGGCTTCTTCTTCTCCCAGCTCGGCGTGCTGATCGGCGTCCGCGCCGAACAGTTCGACGACGTCGCCTTCGCCCAGACCTTCGTCCTGCAGCCGCTGATCTTCCTCGGCGGCGTCTTCTACTCGGCGACCCTGCTTCCTGAGCCGTTCCAGACCCTGACCCACTTCAACCCGCTCTTCTACATGATCAACCTGGTCCGCTATGGCTTCCTCGGCTACAGCGAAGTCAGCGTTGCCCTCTCGCTGCTCGCCCTGTTCGCGGCGGCGGCGGCAATCTTCGCGATCAACCTGCGCCTGTTCAGCCGCGGCTACCGCCTGCGTGCCTAGCCCGTCTCGGCGACGAGCAGCTCGCGCTCACTCTCCGGCGTGACCAGGATCGCGCCTTCGCCGCTCGGGTAGGCCTCCTCGCCGTGGTAGACGACGTCCATGCCGACCGCCTCGTCGTGCTCGCTCGCCCGCAGCGGCATCACCGCGCCGACCAGCTTGAGCAGGACGAAGGTGGCGATGAAGGCGTAGGCGGGCGTGACCGCCGCGGCCAGCGCTTGCGACCAGAACTGGCCGGCGTCGCCGTAGAAGAGGCCGTCAGCGACGCCGTTCCAGCCAGCCTGGGCGATGAGCCCGAGGGCGAGGATGCCGGTGAAGCCGGCGACGCCATGGGCGGCGAGCACGTCGAGCGTCTCGTCGACGCGCGTGCGCGGCCGCCAGACGATCATCGCGTAGCAAGGCAGGGCGCCGAGGAAGCCGAGCGCGATCGCCCAGCCCGGGCTGATGAAGCCGCCCGCGGGGGTGATCAGCACGCAGCCGACGATGATCGCCGTCGCCGCGCCGACCGCGGTCACGCGACGGCCCCGGACCAGGTCGAGCACGAACCAGGTCAGCAGCGCCGCGGCCGGGGTCAGCAGGGTGTTGACGAAGGCCAGCACACCGGCGTCGTTGACGCCGAGGCCGCTGCCGCCGTTGAAGCCGAACCAGCCGAACCAGAGGATGCCGGCGCCGAGCAGCACGTAGACGGCGTTGTGCGGCAGCAGCGCCTGGCGGCCGTAGTCTTTGCGCGCGCCGACGACCAGCGCCGCCGCCAGGGCGGCGAAGCCAGAGCCCATCTCGACCGGGATGCCGCCGGCGAAGTCGAGTGTTCCCTGAGCGGCGAGCCAGCCGCCGCCGAAGGCCCAGTGGGCGAGCACGGCGTAGACGAGCAGCGACCAGAGGGTCGCGAAGACCATCCAGGCGCCGAAGCGCATCCGCTCGACCACGGCGCCGGAGACGAGCGCCACGGTGATCATGCAGAAGGTCCCCTGGAAGGCCATGAAGACGAGGTGGGGGATGGTGCCTTCGCCGCGTGGCTCGAAGCCGACGCCGCTGAGCGCGACGTGGCCGAGGCCGCCCAGGATCGCCCCTTCGCCGTCGAAGGCGAGCGAGTAGCCGAGCAGAACCCAGCTGATCCCGCCGATCGCCATCGCCGAGACGCACATCATGAACGTGTTAAGCGTGCTCTTGGCGCGGACCAGGCCGGCGTAGAAGATCCCGAGGCCGATCGTCATCAGCAGGACGAGAGCCGTCGAGGCGAGCATCCAGGCGGTGTCGCCGGTGTCGATCGCGGGGCTCATCGGCCGGCCACCGGGGTCACGGCCGCCTCCGCGGACTCGCCGGTGCGGATGCGAACCGCCTGCTCGAGCGGCACGACGAAGATCTTGCCGTCGCCGACCTCGCCGGTGCGGGCACCCGCACAGAGCGCGTCGATCGCCGGCTGGGTGAAGTCGTCGGAGACGGCGACCTCGAAGCGGACCTTGTCCTCCAAGCCCATCTTCACGGTCGTCCCACGGTAGGTCTCGACCCGCTCGAGCTCGCCGCCGTGCCCCTCGACCCGGCTCAGCGTCACCCCACGGACTTCCGCACGGTAGAGCGCTTCCAGTACGTCGTTGGCCTTCTCAGGCCGCACGATTCCGATCACCAGTTTCAAGGCGCCTCTCCTCTTCCTCTCCGGACTCCCAAGCTAGAGCGGTTAGACCCTATCGCCCGCGAGGGACGCGCTGCTGCACAGATCGCCCGCCGAGTGGGCAATTTATGCAGGCGCGCCGTCGGCTATCCGGCTATTGAGAGCGGTGGACTCTGTGTATGGCATATTTATGCCATGCGAACCACACTCGACCTGGAAGACGATCTGATGGAGGCTCTGGTGGCCCGTCACCCCGGGATGACCAAGACCAAAGCGGTTGAGACGGCGATCGAAGACCACGTCCGCCGTGGCGCGGCCGACTGGCTGCTGAGGATGCGTGGAAAGATCGATATCGAAGATGTTTCGAAGGAGATGCGGGCGATCGACCGGCGGATCTGATGGTCCTGCCGGACACTTCGGTGTGGATCCTCTACTTCCGCAGTACCAGCGGGCCGGACGGAGATCGCCTGGAAGAGCTGATCGAAGACGGTGAGGTTGCGATCTGCGGCCCCGTTCTCGCCGAGCTGCTGGCGGGGGCGGGAGACGGTCAGCGCGAGGCGATCGTCGGTACCGTCGGCGGCCTGCCGATGGCCGATCTCGATCGGACCGCGTGGGAGGAGGTCGGCGCTGTCGCCCGTCGCCTTCGCCAGGCCGGACAGACACTCCCCCTGACCGATCTCACCATCGCGGTCGCCGCTGTTCGCAATGGTCACACCCTCTGGAGCCTCGATACGGACTTCGAGCGGATCGCGCCCGTTCTCGACGGCCTGGAGCTCTACGCGGCCTGACGGCGCCTACTCGCCGATCAGCTCAATTCGGTAGCCGTCCGGGTCGCGGACGAAGGCGATGCGGTGGCCCTCGGTGCGATTGCCGGGACGGTAGGCGGGCTTCTCGGGCTCGATGCCCTGGGCGGCTAGCTGCTCGAGGGTGCCGTCTAGGTCGTCGACGGCGAGGGCGATGTGGTTGTAGCCGGTGCCATGGTCGTAGGACTCGATGCCGTGGTTGTAGGTCAGCTCGAGGCGCGGGTCCTCGCCCGGCATGCCCATGAAGACGTTGATCGCCTCGTCGCCGATCGGCATCCGCGCGACCTCTTCGAAGCCGAGCTTCTCGTAGAAGGCGACCGAGCGGTCGATCTCGCCGATCCGGTAGCAGGTGTGTAGGAAGCTGGGCACGAAAACCAGGCTACCGGCCCCGCTCCGGTAACCCTGTCTCTGCTGAGGCGTAATGTGTTCCCATGCCCAAGGCCAAGGTCACGACCGCGACCGTCCACGGCCGCTCCGTCTCCTACATGGAGGCGGGCAAGGGTCCGGTGCTGCTGCTGGTCCACGGGATCGCCGGCACCTGCGAGAACTGGCGCGAGGTGATCGAGCCGCTGGCCCGCCACCACACCGTTATCGCCCCCGACTTCCCCGGACACGGCGACTCGGACCCCGGCGGTGGCGACTACTCGATCGGGGCGCTCGCGGCCGGCCTGCGCGACCTGCTGCTGGCGCTCGGCCACGAGCGCGCAACCGTGGTCGGGCACTCGCTCGGCGGCGGCGTCGCGATGCAGCTCTCCTACCAGTTCCCGGAGATGATCGAGCGCCTCGTGCTCGTCTCCAGCGGCGGCCTCGGCCCGGAGGTGAGCCCGGTTCTGCGCGCGGCGGCGCTGCCGGGCGCCGACCTCTTCATCTCGGTCACCGCCGGCGTCGGCCAGCGGCTCGGCTCGGTCCTCGGGCGGGGACTGGGCGCCGTCGGCCTGCGACCCGGCGCTGACCTGGCCGAGATCGCCCGCGGCTACGCCTCGCTCGACGACCCGGCCCGCCGCGCCGCCTTCCTCGACACGCTGCGTGCTGTCGTCGGCACCGGCGGCCAGCGGGTCGCCGCCGGCGATCGCCTCTACCTGGCAGAGGCCGTTCCGGTGCTGATCATCTGGGGCGCTCGCGACTCGATCATCCCGGTCCGCCACGGCGAAGACGCGCTGCGGGCGATCCCCGGCAGCCGGCTCGAGGTCTTCGAGGAGGTCGGCCACCTGCCGCAGCTCGAGGCGCCCGGCCGCTTCATCGCCACGCTCGAACGATTTCTGCGCGAGACCGAGCCCGCCGAGTTCGACGCCGAGCAGTGGCGGGCGCGGATCAGGGCCGCCGCCTGAAGCCGCGCCGCACGTGAAATTGCGCTTGCCAGAGCGAAAAGGGCCGACGCCCGCGCCTCAATAGAATTTTTGCGATGACGACTCGGGAGCGACGGCTGCGCCGCAGACGCTCGCACGGAGTGGGCTGGAAGCGCAAGCTGACGGTCATGCTCGGTGCGACGGCGATCGCCCTCGTCGTCGCCGGCGGCGTCGGCGCGAGCTGGGCAATCGACGTCTACAACTCGGCGCCGCCGCTGGCAAACCTGAAGCCGGTGCAGAAGGGTCGCTCCTCGGCGATCTACGCTGCCGACGGAAGCCTGATCGGCTTCATCAGCGCCAGCAGCATCCGTCAGCCGGTCTCCTCGCGGGCGCTGCCGCAGAACCTCAAGTACGCGACGGTCGCGATCGAGGATCGCAACTATTTCGAGCACGGTGCGGTCGATCCGGCCGGGATCGTGCGCGCCGCCTGGAAGAACCTGCAGGCGGGCGGCAAGCCGGTGCAGGGCGCCTCGACGATCACCCAGCAGCTCGTCCGCAATCTCTACATCCGCGACCCGGCGCCGACTATCGAGCGCAAGCTGGTCGAAGCCCATCTCGCCTACGAGATGGAGGAAGTGCATTCGAAGAAGTGGATCCTCACCGCCTACCTCAACACCGCTCCCTACGGCACGGTCGAAGGCGAGACTGCGGTTGGTGCGGAGGCGGCGGCGCAGACCTACTTCAACAAACCCGCGCGCGATCTCGACCTGACCGAGTCGGCATTGATCGCCGGGCTGCCGCAGGCGCCCTCCGAATACAACCCGCTGCTCGACCCGCGGGCGGCGCTCGAGCGCCGCAACCAGGTGCTGGAAGCGATGCGCGACCAGGGCTATGTCAGCGGCGAGGAATACGAGAAGGCGGTCAAGCGGGGGCTCGGGCTCGACCCCGGCCAGAAGTACCGCGTGGTCCACGACCGGCTGCTCTTCGACCTGGTCCAGCAGGAGCTGATCGACAAATACGGCCTCAACACGGTTCGCTACGGCGGGCTCAAGGCCTACACGACAATCGACCCCGAGCTGCAGGAACGGGCGCAGGAAGCGGTCGACTCCTGCGGCGTCTGTTACGCCGGTGGTGGGCCCGCCGCCGGGCTGGCTTCGGTCGACCCGGAAAACGGCGAGATCGTCGCCCTCGCCTCGACCGAGGGCTCCGAAGGCGAAGAAGAATTCAACTACGCATGGCAGGCGCACCGCCAGCCCGGCTCCTCGTTCAAGACCTTCGTGCTCGCGACCGCGATCAAGCAGGGGATCGACCCCGACAAGACCTACTACGACGGCAGCTCACCGAAGACGCTCGATCCGCCCGGCGCCGGCCCGCCGTGGAAGGTCGAAAACGCCGAGCCCGGCGGCGGCACGATGTCGCTCACTTCGGCGACCTGGCACTCGACCAACGTCGTCTTCGCCCAGCTCGACCTCGATGTCGGCCCCGCGAACGTGACCGAGACCGCACGCCAGATGGGGATCGAGGCGCCGCTCGAATCGGTGCCGGCCGAGGCGATCGGCGGCCTCGCGGTCGGTGTCACGCCGCTCGAAATGGCCTCCGCCTACGCGACCCTGGCCAGCGGCGGCATCCGCCACGAAGCGACCGCGGTCGCCCGGGTCGAGTTCCCCAACGACGATGTCGACGAACCCGATCCCGACGCCGGCGAGCGCGTGCTCAGCGAGGGCGAGGCCTACGAAGTGACGCGCCTGCTGGAGGGCGTGATCACGCAGGGGACCGGCGCCGGCTACACCTCGATCGGCTGCGAGGCGGCGGGCAAGACCGGCACCTCGGAGGAGCTCTCCGACGCCTGGTTCGCCGGCTACACGCCGCGCTACTCGACCGCCGTCTGGGTCGGCCACCCGCAGACGCGCGAAGCGACCGGCTACGGCGGCACCACCGCCGGTCCGATCTGGCGCTCCTTCATGGAAGCGGCCAACAGCGCCGAATGCGTCGAATTCGAGCAGCCGGCGACGCTGCCGGAGCTCTCCGGCTTCGACAGCGACCAGACCACCGGATCCTCGGGCGCCGAGGGCAAGGAAGACAGCTTCGACGAAGAAGAATTCGACGAAGGCGAAGAAGAAGGGGAAGAAGGCGGGGAGAAGGAAAAGAGCGGCGACGGGGGCGGCGACGCGAAGCCCGCGCCCGCACCCGCGCCGACTCCGACTCCGGCGCCGGCGCCTTCGGGAGCCGGCGGCGGCGTCTCGGCCGGCGGGGTCGCCGGCGGCTGAGCAGTGGCGGTAACGGCGCCGCGGTAAAGCCGCAGCCCGGCTGCGGGCCTTAGCGGATGGAAGCCGGTGTCGGCATCCCTAGCCTCGGGTGAGTGCGTACGAAGGTGCTGATTGCCGGTGGCGGCGTCGCCGCCCTCGAGGCGGCCCTGGCCCTGCGTGAGCTCGGCGGCGAGCGCTTCGAGGTGGAGTTGTGCGCTCCCCGGGCGGAGTTCGTCTACCGCCCCTTCGCGGTCGGCGAGCCCTTCGGCGCCGCCCACATCTACCGCTACGATCTGCGGGCGCTGGCGCCGCAGATCGGCGCCTCCTTCCTCCTCGGCGGCATCCACGCGGTCGATCCGGAGGCCGGCGTGGCGGTGGCCCGCGACGGCGAGCTACTGCCGTACGACTTCCTCGTGATCGCCTCCGGCGCCCGTTCGCTCTGGGCCGTTCCCGGCGCCGTCACCTTCTGGGGCGTGGCCGACGAAGGGCGCTTCGGCGCGATCGTGCGCCGGCTGCGCGCCGGAGCGCTGCGTGATGTCATTTTCACGATGCCCGGCGGCCGCAGCTGGGGGCTGCCGCTCTACGAGCTCGCCCTGCTCGGCGCGTCGGTGCTGGCCAGATCGGGAATCGCCGACGCCAGGCTCACAGTCGTGACCCCGGAGGACGCGCCGCTGGAGCTCTTCGGTCGCGCCGTCGGCGAGCAGATGACGCAGCTGCTGGGTGAGCGGGGGATAGGGGTGCGCAGCGGCGTGCATCCGGTCGCCTTCGAGGAGGGCCGCCTGCGGGTCGTTCCGGGCGATCCGATCGAGGCCGGGGCGGTGGTCAGCCTGCCGCGGCTCGAGGGTCGCCACATCGACGGCCTGCCCGCCGACACCGAAGGGTTCGTGCCGGTCGACGAGCACTGCCGGGTGGTCGGCCTCGAGCGTGTCTTCGCCGCCGGCGACGTCTCCGGCTTCCCGGTCAAGCAGGGCGGGATCGCGACCCAGGAGGCGGATGCGGCCGCGGCCGCGATCGCCGCCGCGGCCGGCTGCGAGATCGAGGCGGCGCCGTTCGACCCCGTGCTGCGGGCGCTGCTCTGGACCGGCGCGGAGCCCCTCTACCTCTACGGCAAGCTGAGCGGCGGCGCGGGCGAAGTCTCGAAGCTGAGCCGGGAGCCGCTCTGGCCGCAACCGGAGGGCAAGATCGTCGGCCGCTACCTGAGCCCGTTTCTGGCCGAGCTGCCCGACGACGCCGGTCGCGCGCTCGCCGCCCGCTGAGCGCCACGCCGCCGGATCGGGTCATGATGCGGCGGTGAGCGAGGCCGACGAGCAGGCGCTGATCCGCCGCTTCCGAACCGCGCGGCGCGACCGGGAGCTGGCGGTGCTGGAGGGTTTCCACGCGCTCAAGCACGCGCTGCGCTTCGGCGCCGAGGTGCTCGAGGCGGTTGCCGCCGACCCGGGGCAGCTGGGAGACCTGGCCGCCGAGCTGGCGCCCGACCTGGGCGAGCGACTGGTCGAGCGCACCGTCCCGGTCGACGCCGAGGTCGTCGCCGAGCTGGTCCCGCAGGCGCCGCGCACCGGTGTCGTCGCGATCGCCCGCCGGCCCGTGGTCGATATCGAGGCGCTGCTCGCCGACGGGCGCGAAGCGCCGCTGGTCCTGCTAGAGGACCCGCGCACGATGGGCAACATGGGCGCCTGCGTGCGGGTCGCCGCCGCCGCGGATGCCGCCGGCGTGCTCACGATCGGCCCCAACGACCCCTGGCATCCCGACGCCCTGCGCGGCGCCGCCGGCCTGCACTTCGCCCTGCCGGTCGGGTCCGTGGCGCTTTTCCCGTCTAGTGGCCCGAAAAAGCGCCAGGAGTCACTCAGTGGCTTAACAGCGCACGACCGGCCGCTGGTCGCGATCGACCCCGGCGGCGAGGACCTACGTCCGGCCGAGCTGCCGCCGCGGGCGATCCTCGCCTTCGGCACCGAGCGCGATGGTCTCAGCGAGGAGCTGCTCGAGCGCGCCGACGCGAGGCTCGGGATCCCGATGCGGGAGGGCGTATCCAGCCTCAACCTGGCGACCGCCGTGGCCGCAGTGCTCTTCGCCCAGCGCGCGTAGCGCTCAGGTGACCGGGTTGCCGTTCGGCTTGACGACGAGCCAGAGGCCACCGAACTCGTTCACGTTCTGGCAGAGGATCAGGCCTGGCCGGTCGTCGACGTAGTAGTAGAGCGGGTGGCCCCTGTAGGTGACCTGGAGCTTGCCGTTCTTGCGCTTCGTCACGCCCAGCAGGCGCGCCTTGACGCCCTTGCCTGCGCGCGGCCTGCCCTTGGTCAGGACCGGCGGCCAGGCGCGGGCGCAGGCGCCGTAGCACTGGCTGCGCCTGCCCTTCTCCTTGCCGAAGAGGTAGAAGGCCTCGCCCCGTCCGTCGGCGATCACGCGACCGAACCGCGAGCCGACGGCCTTGACCTTCTTGCCGGCGGCAGCGCTGGTTGCGATTGGCTCCGTGCCCGCGACAGCGCTGGTCGCGATCGCCTTCGTGCCGGCAGCGGTGCTTTCGTCGCTGTCGCCGCAGCCGACCGCTAGCAGGGCGGCGGCGCAGAGCGCGAGGACCGAGAGGCGAGCCATGGTGGCAGTATCGCGCCAAGTCCTTACGAGTGGATTACGATCCCCTCGCTTCTCGCCCCCACGAAAGGAATCGCTTGTTCCCACTCGCAGACATCAGCTTCGGTGAACTGCTCCTGATCTGCCTCGAGATCTTCTTCCTCGTGATCTGGATCTGGATCCTGTTCACGATCATCACCGACGTCTTCCGCGATCACGCGATGTCGGGGTGGGGCAAGGCAGCCTGGGTCCTCTTCCTGGTCGCCATCCCCTTCCTTACGGCGCTGATCTATCTGATCGCGCGCGGCAGCGGCATGCGCGACCGCACGATCAAAGCCCAAGCCGACGCGAAAAAGCATTTCGACGAATACGTGCGTGAGCAGGCATCCTCCGGCTCGGCGGCCGACGAGCTGCACAAGCTCAACGAGCTGAAGGAAAAGGGCGCGCTCAGCGGCGAGGAGTTCGAGGCGGCGAAGGCCAAGCTGCTGGCCTGATCCTGCAACGCAAGTTGCAGGTTATTAGCAACTCCTAACAATTCTGCGGCTACCTCTGTAGCCTCGCGGCTTCCGCCTTTTGCCTCGCTCTGCGGGGCGGGCGGGAGTCGATGGGCTTCCTTTCTACAGACCGCGACGCCAGGTTGGCGTTACCGGCGGCGATCCTGCTGCTGCTCGCCCTATGTGCGATCGGTGTCGCGAGCGCGCCGGCGGAGACCCTCCGTGAGGAATATGACGCCACCCAGGGCAAGCTCGATCGGGTGCGCGACAGCCAGCGCTCGGTCGCCGCCTCGATCGCCGAGCAGAACCGGGCGATCGACACGATGCTGGGCGAAGTCTCGCGGCTGCGCCAGGAACAGCAGACGCTCGAGGCCGAGCTGGAGGCCAAGCAGGGTGAGCTCGACCGCGCCACGGCCGAGCTGGAAGCCGAACAGGAGCACCTCGAACGGATCCGCGCCAGGCTGCAGCGCGCGCTGAAGGTGCTGCGCGAGCGGCTCGTGGCCATGTACGAGACCGGCACGCCCGATGCGCTCAACGCCGTGCTCGAGTCGGAGAGCTGGTCGCAGGCGAGCGTCCGGGCCGAATACCTGAGCCGGATCCAGGACTACGACGACTCCGTCGCCGACCGGGTCAAGGGCCTGCGCGACGAAGCGCAGGCGGCGGTCGAGCGGATGGCCGAGATCCGCACGCAGCTGAAGGACGCCCGCGACGCGATCGCGGTCAAGGAGCGCGAGGCCGAGGCGGCAAGCGCCGAGGCGGCCACCCGCTTCGCCGAGCTGAAGGCCGCGCAGGCGGAGCGCCGCGCCGACCTGGAAGCGCTCGAATCGCGCGAAGCGGCGCTGAGCAACAACCTCGCCTCGATCTCCGAACAGCTCGCCTCCTCGGGCGCACCCGCCCCGGCCGGCGCTCCGGCGCCGCTGACCCCGGGCCAGAGCGCGAACTTCATCTCGCCCAGCCAGGCGAGCGTTCCCAGCGCCGCGCCGCCGGCGGTCGCCGCGGCAATCGAAGCCGCAAACTCGATCGCCTCGACCCCGTACATCTGGGGTGGCGGCCACGGCTCCTTCAGCTCGTCCGGCTACGACTGCTCGGGCGCGGTCAGCTTCGCCCTCAACGGCGGCGGCTTCCTCAGCAGCCCGCTCGACTCGACCGGCCTCTCGACCTGGGGCGACGCGGGCGCCGGCAAGTGGATCACGGTCTACGCCAACGCCGGCCACGCCTGGGTCCTGATCGCCGGCCTCGCCTTCGACACCTCCGGCGGCGCCGGCCCGCGCTGGCACGAGAGCCCGGTCTACACCTCGAGCGGCTTCATCCTGCGTCACCCGCCGGGCTACTGAGGTAGGGCGGGCGCTCGACGCCGGGCGGTAGGCGCTCGTCCGGCTGGGGGTCGCTTTTGGCGAGGCGCAGAGGGACTGTGCCGGCCCAGACCGGCAGCTCGTAGTCCGCCTCGTCGTCGACCGGCCCGCCGCTGCGGACCTTGGCTGAGGCTTCGTCAAGGCGCAGCCGCAGCACGCCCGTCGCCTTCAGCTCCTGCGCGGTCGGAGCGCGCACGTCTGCCCAGCGGCCGGGGATCAGCTTCTCGGTGAAGGCACGCAGCGCGCCCTCCTTGGCGGCGCCCTCCTCGACAGGCTGTGGCCGCCCGAAGACGACCACCGAGCGGTAGTTGACCGAGTGGTGGACGGCCGAGCGGGCGAGGACCAGGGCGTCGATCAGCGTGGCGGTGAGGCAGATCTCGGCCTGCTCGGCGCGCCGCAGGGTCGGGCTTGCGGCCGAGCCGTGGATGTACAGCCACTCACCGTCGCGGGCGTGCAGGGTCGGGATCACGATTGGGTGGCCGGCCGGGGCGACCGTGCCGACGTGGGAGACGACCGCCTCGTCGAGGATCGCCTCGATCGTCTCGCGCTCATAGCTAGCGCGACTCGGGGCTCGTGTGACCCTGGCGCGAGGCCTCATCGCTGGGCTCTCAACAAACTGTTACAGTACAAATATACCATCTGAACTGACACAGTATCGGATCAGCGGCGACGGCGCGGCGGCGATCGCGGCGAGCATCGAGCGCGGGATCGAGAGGGGAGGGTTGCGACCGGGGGAGGCGCTTCCCGCGGTGCGCGCGCTCGCCGCCGAGCTCGGCGTCAGCCCGACGACCGTCTCCGCCGCCTTCCGCGACCTGCGCTCGCGCGGCCTGGTTGTCAGCCGCTCGCGCAGCCGCACCGTCGTCAGCTGGCGGCCACCGGTCGCCGCGCCCTCGCCCGGCCTCTCGGTTGCGCCCGGTGTCCGCGACCTGGCTAGCGGCAACCCCGACCCGGAGCTGCTTCCCGATTTGGCGCCGGTGCTGCGCCGGATTGAGCCGCCGCGACAGCTCTACGGCGGCGACCCGGCGGACCCCCGGTTGCTCGAGCTGGTCGGCGCCGAGCTCGAGCGCGACGGGATCGCCGTTGCCGACTTGGCCGTGGTCAGCGGCGCGCTCGACGGGATCGAGCGGGCGCTCGCGGCGCAACTGCGCCCCGGCGATGCGGTCGCTGTCGAAGACCCCGGCTTCGCCGGGCTGCTCTACCTGCTGCGGGCGCTGGGCCTCGCCCTGCGGCCGGTCGCGGTCGACGGCCGGGGGATGATTCCGGCGGCGCTGGCCGACGCGCTCGACGCGGGCGTGGAGGCGGTCGTGCTCAATCCGCGCGGCCAGAACCCGACCGGCGCCTCGCTCGACGCGGAGCGCGCCGCGGAGCTGCACGAGGTCCTTGCCGGCCACCCGGACGCGATGGTGCTGGAGGACGACCACCTCGGCCTGGTCGCCGGCGCTTCCCGTTTCACCGTGACCCCCGGTCGCAGCCGCTGGGCGGCGGCACGCTCGCTAGCCAAGTCCCTCGGCCCCGACCTCCGCCTGGCTGTCCTGGCTGGCGACCCCCAGACGATCTCCCGCGTCCGCGGCCGCCAGGCGGTAGGCCCCGGCTGGGTAAGCCACCTCCTACAACGTACCGCCGCCGATCTGATCTCAACCAAGTCCGTCACCAATCAAGTGAAGAGCGCCGCCAAGGCCTACACCAAACGCCGCGAGTCCTTCCTGGCCGCCCTCGCCAAGCAAGGAATCGAGGTCGAATCCCCAGCAGGCCTAAATGTCTGGATCCCAGTCCAAGACGAGACCGCCACCGTCCAATCCCTCCAAGCCGACGGCTGGGCAGTAATGCCAGGCGCCCCATTCCGGCTGAAATCAGATCCAGCGATCCGGGTCACTGTCAGCTCCCTAGCCTCAAACGAGGCGGGGCCCCTTGCTATCGCGATCACTCGGGCGCTAGAGCCGTCCACCCAAACGCGCTCCGCATAGGGACCATCCGGTAGGGGCCGAAACGTCTTGTACTTTTTCCGCGGCGGCAGCCTCGGACGGCTCACCACTGTCTTCGGAAAAAGTTAAGTGGAGGCCCCTGCCGGATGGTCCCTCACGCAGGCACGTCAACCGACGACTCCACCGGCCGCCCTTCGTCGGCCCAGGTCCCAACCCCGCCGCGCGCCACATGAATCGTTTCGAACCCCTCCCGCTGCAGCACCGAAGCCGCCAACCCACTCCGTTTGCCGCCCTTGCAGATCGTCGCCAGGGCGCGGTCGCGGGGCAGCTCGTCGAGTCGTCGTGGCAGCTCCCCGTAGGGGATGTGAAGCGAGTCGGCGATGTGGCCGTCGGCGTACTCGTCGGCGTTGCGCACGTCGAGCACGAGCGGCGGCTCGGGGCCCTCGAGCAGCGCCGCCAGCCCGTCGGGACCGATCGGCTCGATCCGCTCCACCGGGCGCTCCTCGGCCCGCCAGGCGCTCATCCCGCCGCCGAGGAAGCCGCGCACCTTGAGGCCGACCGCGGCGAGCAGCTCCGCCGCCTCGAGCTCGTTGCCGTCAGAGGCTGCGACGACGACGACCTCGCCCTCTGGCGGCACCACCTGCGCGACCTTGGTCGCGAAGCCGGTGTCGTAGCCCGAGGCGCTGATCGCGCCGGGTATGTGGGCCTCGTCGAACTGCTCGTTGGTGCGCGAGTCGACGGCGAAGGCGCCGGCTCCGATCGCCGCCTCGAAACGGCGCGGCGTGAGCCGCGCGGGCGCGCCGATCGACTCGACCAGCGGACCGCGGTTGAGCGCGACGATGTGCTCGACGTTGGGCGGCCGCGCGCCGATGCTGGCGACCGCGTCCTCGATGAACTCCGCTTCGTCGCCGATCGAGAGTGCGCGGTTGTGGTTGCGCTCGAAGCCGATCGTCGAGGAGGTCTTGAGGTCGATGCCGGAGCTGCCGCAGAGCGAGCCGCCGAGGTGGCCGGGCCAGACCTCGACCTCGTCGGGCAGGGTCAGCAGGCGCTCGTGCAGCGAGCGGAAGATGCCGGCGGCGCCGTCGCGCGGCTCGATCGCCAGGTCAGGGCGGGCGACGTCGCCGACGAAGAGCGAGTCGCCGCTCAGCACCGCGACCGGGTCGCCGCCGCGCTCGGCGTCGCGCAGCAGGAAGGAGGTGTGCTCGGGCCGGTGGCCGGGCGTGTGGATTGCTTCGATCGAGACCGCGTCGCCCAACTCCAGTGTCCAGCCATCGTCGAACGGCTCGTGCCCGTACTCGGCCTCGGCCAGCGCGTTGACGTGGATCGTCGCCCCGCTCGCGCGGGCGAGGCGGCCGTGGCCGCTGACGTGGTCGGCGTGGTTGTGCGTCTCCAGCACATGCTCGATCCGCACCCCGTGCAGGCGCGCGAGGTTGAGGTAGGGGTCGATGTCCCACTGTGGGTCGACCACCGCGGCGACGCCCGCGCCCGGGTCACCCACCAGGTAGGAGGCGCAGCCGAGGTCCTCGTGGATGATCTGCCTGAAAAGCATTTGAGCGAACGGGTAGCGTTCGCATTGAGAGTACCGGTCGAGGAAGGAGAGCCATGGGTGCGGAAGACGGAACGGCGCTGGAGCGGCAGCTCACCGGACTGCTCGAGGTAGAGCGCTTCGAGCCGCCGTCCGGGTTCGCCGCCGCGGCGCGGCTGAGCGACCCGGCGATCTACGCCGAGGCGGCGGCCGGCCCCGAGGACTGGTGGTTGCGCCAGGCGACCGAGCTGCTCGACTGGGAGCGGCCGCCGAGCGAGGCGCTCGACGAGTCCGATCCGCCCTTCTACAGATGGTTCGCCGACGGGCGCCTGAACGTCTCCGCCAACTGCCTCGACCGCCACGTCGCCGCCGGGCTCGGCGAGCGGGTCGCCTACCACTGGCGCGGTGAGGAGGGTGAGCAGCGCGCCGTCACCTACGGTGAGCTGCTCGCCGACACGCAGCGCTTCGCCAACGCCCTGCGCGACCGCGGCATCGAGCGGGGCGACGTGGTCGGGATCTACCTGCCGATGATCCCGCAGGTGGTCGTCGCGATGCTCGCCTGCGCGCGGATCGGCGCCGTCCACAACGTCGTCTTCGGAGGCTTCTCGGCCGAGGCGGTGCGCGAGCGGATGGAGTTCTCGGAGGCGAAGGCGCTGGTCACCGTCGACGGCGCCCGTCGCAAGGGCAAGACGGCGCCGGTCAAGGCGCGCGTCGACGGGGCGATGGCCGACGTCGGCTCGATCGAGACGATCTTCGTCGTCAGCCACACCGGCGAGGACTGCGAGATGCAGGAGGGCCGCGACGTCTGGTTCGAGGCGGCGCTCGAGGCCGCCGCCGCCGAGTGCCCGCCCGAGCCCCTCGGCGCCGAGGACCCGCTCTTCATCCTCTACACCTCAGGCTCGACCGCGAAGCCGAAGGGGATCCTGCATACCAGCGGCGGCTACCTGACCGGCGCCGCCTGGACCCACCGCAACGTCTTCGACCTGCGCCCGGAGGAGGACGTCTACTGGTGTGCGGCCGACGTCGGCTGGATCACCGGTCATTCCTACATCGTCTACGGCCCGCTCGCCAACGGCGCGACCAGCGTTATGTACGAGGGCGCGCCGGATTACCCGAGCAAGGACGTCTGGTGGGAGACGATCGAGCGCTTCGGGGTGACGATTCTCTACACCGCGCCGACTGCGATCCGGGCCTGCATGAAATGGGGCGCCGAGCATCCCGAAGGGCGCGACCTGAGCTCGCTGCGGCTGCTCGGCTCGGTCGGCGAGCCGATCAACCCCAAGGCCTGGCTCTGGTACCGCGAGGTGATCGGCGGCGGCCGCTGCCCGATCGTCGACACCTGGTGGCAGACGGAGACCGGCCAGATCATGATCTCGCCGCTGCCGGGAATCACCGCGACCAAGCCCGGCTCGGCGATGCAGCCGCTGCCTGGGATCGACGCCGCCGTCTTCGACGACGACGGCGAGCCGCTCGAGCAGGGCGAGGGGCTGCTCGTCCTGCGCCGGCCCTGGCCGGGCATGCTGCGCACGCTCTACCGCGAGCGCGAGCGCTTCATCGAGACCTACTTCTCGCGCTTCGGCGCCGAGACCTACCTCGTCGGTGATGCCGCCCGCCGCGATGAGGACGGCTGCCTCTGGGTGCTGGGCCGGATCGACGACGTCGTCAATGTCTCCGGCCACCGGCTCTCGACGGCGGAGGTCGAGTCGGCGATCGTCTCGCACCCGAAGGTAGCCGAGGCGGCGGTGATCGGCCAGAGCGACGACGACACCGGGCAGGCGATCTGCGCCTTTGTCACGCTAGAGGGCGACCACGAGGGTGACGACGCGATGGCCGCCGAGCTGGCCGGGCACGTCGCCGCGCGGATCGGCAAACTGGCGCGCCCAAAACGGGTGATCTGGTCCGGAGACCTGCCGAAGACGCGCTCGGGCAAGATCATGCGCCGCCTGCTGCGCGACATTGCCGAGGGGCGGGCGCTGGGCGATGTCACCACCCTGCGCGATCCGGAAGTGATGCAGGAGCTGGAGGCGAAGATCGCGGCGCGCGGCGAGGAGGATTGAAGCCATTTGCCCCCGCCAAGGGGCAAAGCTTCACGATCGGTCGGGAGTGTCGGCGAGGAAGCGCTGGGCGATCGAGCCGGTGAGCAGGGCGACGAAGGAGATGCCGACGAGGACGACGGCGACGGAGACGATCTGGCCGCCGGTCGTGGTCGGGTGGATCTCCGAGCCGAGCGTCGTCATCGAGGTCACCGCCCAGTAGATCCCCTCCCAGGCGTTGAGGTCCTGGTTCTGCTTCTCGAAGCCGACGAAGAGGGCGCCGCCGGCGAGGACGGTCAGCACCGCGAGCAGGGCCGCGTAGTGCAGCCCCTGCAGCGAGAAGACCTGGCGCGAGAGCTGGGCGAGCCGCAGCAGGCGCAGTAGGCGGAGCAGGCGCAGGACGCGCAGGCCCTGGAGCCCGGGCGGCAGCACGGGCGGAGTGAAGACGACGATGATCAGGTCGAGCGGGTGGTGGCGCAGCCAGGTGCGGCGGTCCGGCACGACCGCGAGCATCACAACCAGCTCGACCAGGAAAGCAACCCAGATCACCCAGTTGAGCGTCTGCGCGATCCCCTCCAGCGCCCCGCCCGGGTGCGACTCGTTGATCGCAACTGCGGGGATCGTCAGCGCCGAGGCGATCAGCATCGGCGTGCTGAAGACCTCCGCCACGCGCGTGCTGCGCGCGTCCATGCCCGGCTCGTAGTCCATCCGCGCCTACTTCGACGGCGCCGAGCAAGTGCCTACTCAGAGATGACAAAACCCGCCGGAGCGGGTCGAGTCTGGTGACGGGGAACAACCCCCACACGACTGACACCCACCGCCAGGCTAGCAAACCCAAGGCAGATAGTTTGCTAGACTAATTATCAAGGCTAATGAACCTGACGCTAGGCGAGACGACCCTCACCGATACCGCGGCGCGGCTGCGGATGGCGATCGTGCGGACCTCGCGGCGGCTGCGGCAGGAGGCCTTCGAGGCGGGCACGGACCTGAGCCCGTCGACGGTAGCGGCGCTGGCGACGGTCGAGCGGCATGGGCCGCTGACGCCGAGCGAGCTGGCCGCGGTCGAGCGGATCAAGCGGCCGACGGCGACGCGCACGCTGGGGGTTCTCTGCGACGCCGGCCTGATCGCGCGCGCGCGCGACCCCGAGGACGGGCGCAGCGCTCTGGTCAGCGCCACCGCCGCCGGCCGCGAGCGGCTACGCCGCCTGCGCAGCCGCAAGAACGCCTACCTGGCGCGGCGCATGCGCGATCTGCCGGCGGAGGATGTGGAGACGCTTGATCGCGCCGCGACGATCCTCGAGGGCATGCTCGAGGGCGAGCGCGGGGTGACGAGTTGAGCGCGGCGCTGGGGCGCAGCTTCGGCTCACTCTCCGTTCCCAACTACCGCCGCTACTTCATCGGCCAGCTGGTCTCGCTGTCGGGCAACTGGATGCAGATGGTCGCGGCCGTCTGGCTGGTGCTCAGCCTGACCGGCAGCGGCGTCGCGGTCGGTTTCGTCACCGCGCTGCAGTTCCTGCCGATGCTGCTCTTCGGCGCCTGGGGCGGGCTGCTCGCCGACCGCATCGACAAGCGCCGGTTGCTGATCGCGACCCAGGTGCTGATGGCGCTGCCGGCGATCGGCCTGCTCGCGGTCAGCGCCGCCGGGGTCGTCACCCCGGCGATGGTCTACGTCGCCGCCTTCGCCCGCGGCGCCGTGCTCGCGGTCGACAACCCGACCCGGCAGAGTTTCGTGATCGAGCTGGTCGGGGCCGAGCGGGTCGTCAACGCGGTCAGCCTCAACAGCGTGCTCGTGCAGACCGCGCGGGTGCTCGGCCCCGCCCTGGCCGGGATCATGATCGCCACGGTCGGCGTCGTCCCCTGCTTCGCGCTCAACTCGCTGACCTTCGTCGCGATGATCGTCGCCCTGCTGGCGATGGACCCGGCGCAGCTGCAGACGCCGCCGGTCGCGCGGCGCGAGCGCGGCGCGATCCGCGCCGGCCTACGCTACGTGCGCGCGACGCCGGAGCTGGCGGTGCCGCTGGCGCTGATGGCGCTGGTCGGCACCTTCGGCTTCAACTTCCAGGTCGTGCTGCCGCTTTTGGCGACCTTCAGCTTCGAGGGCGGAGCCGGCGCCTACGCGATCCTGGTCACCGCGATGGGGGTCGGCTCGGTCGCCGGGGCGCTGGTCACCGGCGCCCGCGGTCGCACCGGCCCGCGCCTGATCGCCGCCGCGGCGCTCGCCTTCGGCGCCACCGCGCTGTTCGCCGCGGCGATGCCGACCATCGCCTTCGAGGTCCTCGCCCTGGTCGGGCTCGGCGCGGCAGCGGTCACCTTCGCCGCCGCGGTCAACTCGACCCTGCAGCTCGCCGTCTCGCCCGAGATGCGCGGCCGCGTGATGGCGCTCTACTCCGTCGTCTTAATCGGCACGACCCCGATCGGCGGCCCGCTGGCCGGCTGGCTGGCGGAAACCTACGATCCCCGCGTTGCCCTGCTGCTTGCCGCAGCGTCGGGCCTACTCGCGGCCTGGGCCGCCCGCGTTTCCCTGAAGCGCTCCTTGGCGACCGCCCCGGTATGACGGGCGCGTTCGCTGTTTGTCGGACATAGAGCGACAAACAGCGAACGCAGCTTCTCGGGCGCGAGCCTATACCCGCCTTGCGCGAGTTCTCCACATCAGGGCCGAGAAGATCGCCAGCCCGAGGATGTTGAGGAAGAGCTTGTAGTCGAGCTCGACCGAGCCGAAGACGTCGGCGCGGGTCGGGCGGGTCTCGGGGATCAGCCCGGCGAGGCCGAAGACGAGGTCGACGATCAGCGCCGCGATCACCATCGTGACGAACATCAGCGCGGTGATCCGTAGCGCGAACCTGGTCCCGTAGAACTTGCGGTAGGCGGCGACGATCGTGAGCACGATCAAGTCGGCGAAGATGAAGGCGATCACGCCGGCGAAGCTGATCCCGCCGGACCAGAGCACCGCCGCCAGCGGCACGTTGCCGACCGAGCAGACGAAGCTGAGGATCGCGATCAGCGGACCGACCAGGACGTTCTCAATCGTGCGCACGAGTGGCGGCGCGTCGGTGACGAAGAGGAAGTTGAAGAAGTCGTTGCCGAGCAGGCCGATGAAGCCGGCGAGCAGGAAGCCGATCGTGATCTCCTTCCAGAGCATCCGCCAGTCGGAGCGGAAGTTGACTGCGACTTCGTTCCAGGCTTTGCCCGAGGCGAGGCGGCGACGGAGTTCAAGATGCTCCTCCTCGGGCCCCTCTTCTTCGCCGCCGTGGCCGTGGCAGTCTTCGTGCGCGTGCTCTTCCTGTGCTTTCCGGGCGTGCCGGCGCGCCTGCTCTTCGAGCCGGGCCGAGACGAAGAAGCGCAACAGCGCCGCCATCAGCACGATCAGGATCAGCCCGCCTAGGTACTCGGCGAGGGCGAACTGCCAGCCGATCAGCACCCAGAGCACCAGGCCGAGCTCCCAGACGAGGTTGGTGGACGCGAACTGGAAGGCGAGCGCGGTGGTCGCCGAGGCGCCTTTCGCGATCAGTGAGCGGGCGATCGAGATCGCGGCGTAGGAGCAGGATGAGGACGCGGCGCCGAAGCCGGTGGCCAGCGCCACCGGCTTCGGGCCGCGGCCGGAGAGGCTGGCCTGGATCCGTTCGCTCGGCACCCAGGCCTGGATCACCGCTGAGATCGCGAAGCCGAGCACGAGCGCCCACCAGACCTCGTAGGCCATCAGGAAGGCTTGTTCGAAGCCCTTGCCGATTTCGTTGAGGACGTCAGCCATCGGCCTTGATTCCTAGCCGATCGGCGCGCCCGGCGGCGGCGCTGCCGAGGATGACTGCGAGGCGTCCCACGCCGCGATCCTATGTATTGCGCGCTATTCGGCCTGGATGCCTGGAGGCTGCGTTTCAGGCTGCCGCGGCCGGGCTCGGCGCGTCCGCGCGCACGTCCAGCTCGGCGCCCTCGACGGCAAGCTCGATCGCGTCCGGATCGCCGCCGTCGGCCCGCCAGCGCTCGCGCGCCTCGGCGCCGATCCGGTCGAGCTGCTCGTCGGAGTGCAGCGGATCGTGGTGGAAGAGGACGGTGCGCCCGGCGCCGGTGCGACGGGCGAAGCTGAGCGCGTGCGAGATCGCAGAGTGGCCCCAGCCGAGGTGGTCGGGATACTCGGCGTCGGCGTACTGGCCGTCGTGGACCAGCAGCGAGGCGTCGCGGGCCAGCCCGAAGCCGGAGATCCACTCCTCCTCCATCGTCTCGAGGTCGGCGCCGAGCGCGGGCTCGTGGTCGGGGATGTAGGCGAGTGAGTCCTCGCCGTCGTCAATCCGGTAACCGAGCGTCGGGCCGCGGTGGGAGACCGAGGCGGCGCGGATCCGCGCCGGGCCGATCTCCCACTCACTCTCCGGCGTGCTGCGGAAGGAGACGTCGCAGGGCAGCTCGCGCACCTCGATCGGGCTGAGCGGCGCCGAGATGTAGCGGGAGATGCGGTCGCGCAGCGAGGCCTCGGGCGAGGCGGGCCCCCAGATCACGATCTCGGTCTGGGGGCGGAAGCAGGGCGCGAAGAAGACCAGGCCCTGGATGTGGTCGAGGTGCAGGTGGGTGAGCAGGATGTGTAGGCGGGTCGGCTCGTCGGGCTGGGCGAGGCCGAGGTTGCGGATGCCGGTGCCGGCGTCGAGCGCCAGCAGCGAGCCGTCGGAGAGGGTGACGCCGACGCAGGAGGTGTTGCCGCCGTAGCGGATCGTCTCCGGCCCTGGGGAGGGGACCGAGCCGCGCGTGCCCCAGAGCTTGGCCTTCATCTCAGCCCCCGGCCCCGTTTGTCGCGGCGGGCCAGAAGACGGCGATCGCGCCGCGCGAGCCGTGCGCGGTCTGGATCGGGAAGGCGGAGGCCTCGACCTGGTGGCGGGTCCCGTCGGCCGACTGGATCTCGAATTCGGCGTGGGCGGGGCGGTCGTCGCGGACCGCCGTGACCAGCGGCAGTTCGTCGTAGGGGATCGGCTGGCCGCTCTCGTCGAAGGGGCCGAAGAGGGCGCCCCACTCCTGCGCCCCGACCGTGCCCAGCTCCTCCCAGGACTTGCCCAGCAGTATCCCGGCAGCCTCGTTGTAGAAGACGAGGATGCCGCCCTCGTCGACAAGGAAGGCAGGAGTCGAGAGCGCCGACATCAGGTTGCGGGCGAGGATCAGCTCAAGGGGCTTTTGCGTCGCCGTCTCAGTCTCCATGGGTAATCGCCTACCCTCGAACGCGGACGCGTACCAGGGCTGTGACTTTCGTCACTTAGGCAATTTACAGCGTAGTGGGGCCTTGCCCGCGGGTCTTCGTCCGCGCCGGTCGAGTAGAAACCACCGGGATGAAGGAGCCCAGCACCATGTACAGGGTGGCGATGACCGTCAGCCGTCCGGCCGTGGCCGGTTGGGGGCGGCTGCAGGTAGAGGGCCTGGAGGTCCTGCCGGCGGAGGGCCCGGTGCTGCTGGTCGGCAACCACGACAGCCACTGGGACCCGGTGGCCGTCGGTGCCGCCGCGCTGCGCCGCCGACAGGTCAAGGCACTGGCCAAATCGACGCTCTGGGACGTGCGCGGTCTGGGGCCCGTGCTCGACGGCATGGGCCAGATTCCGATCGAGCGGGGCGCCGGCGATGCCGGGGCGCTCTCGCACGCGATCGAAGAATTGCGCGCCGGCGCCTGCATCGGCGTCTTCCCGGAGGGCACCCGTTCGCGCGGCGAGGTGCTGCGGCCGCGCAGCGGTGTCGGCCGGTTGGCGCTGGAGGTGCCGGAGGCGAGGCTCGTCTGCGTCGCGATCGAGGGTACGAGCGAGATGACCGGCTTTCCGCGCCGGCCGCGTATCCGCACACGCTTCTTTGCCCCGGCGGGCGGTCAGGCCAAGCCGGGCGAGGACCCGGGTGAGCTCTCGGCGCGGCTCGTCACCGAGATCCGCGAGTTGGTGCCGCCAACGCTCTCCTGGCGCAAGCGCTCGTAGCCGTTTTCCGGCGCAAGTCGCCGGTGCTGACTGAATGGGTGCGACGACGCCTGGGGGCGCCGCCGCTTGCCTACTCGAGTTTCCCGATCTTGAAGATTTTGGTGCCGCAGTCGGGGCAGGTGCCTTGGATCGCGGGGCGACCGTTTTTCATCGTCACCTGCTGGGCGTCTTTGATCTCTACCTTCTTGCGCTCTTTGACGCAGTAACCCTCGGGCATCGGGGTCTCCTTTCGCCGCTATGGGCATGACTCGCGTCTCTGCGCGAGATGGATTGAGGCGAATGTAACGCAGGCGGGGGACGGTGCCCAGGCATAAACGTGCGTTTTGCTACAAAACGCCTATTCGTTCCCGGCCGAGCGTTCTTGCGCCTGCGGGAGCAGTTCCTGAGGTTTGACGCCGTCAGAGGCGCCCCCGCTGCCGCCGTTGTTGCTCTGGCCGCTCCCCTGCGGGGGGTTTGTTTCAGGCTCCGGTTCCAGTTCCGGCGGCGGCGTCAGTGCCGCGCCGGCCCCGCCCGAGTCGATCCGCTCTTCCAGTTCCTCCTGCAATGCCTGCACGTCGCTCTCGCTGACCGAGCTGTTGCGGGCGTCGATCGCGAGGTAGACGGCGGCGCCCGCGATGCCGATCGCGATCACGGTCAGGGCGAGGAAGACGCGCGTGCGCTTGGCGAGCTTGCGCTCGACCTCGGCGACCCATGCCCTCAGCCCCTCCAGCGACATCGCCTTAAGTTAGTCGAGAACCGCGCCCGGGGGCGCGGTCAAATACGCTCCGGTCCGCACTTCCCAAGGCGAGTCCGTCGCCACAACCCAAGGAGATAGCCAGATGCCCGAGGCAGTAATCGTCGACACCGTCCGCACGCCGATCGGCCGCGCCTTCAAGGGCTCGCTGGCCCAGCTGCGCCCCGACGAGATGGGCGCCTACGTCGTCGATCAGCTGCTCGCGCGCAACCCCGAAGTCGACCCGAAGGAGATCGAAGACCTGATCTGCGGCTGCGGCATGCCGCAGGGCCTGCAGGCGTTCAACATCGGCCGCATCATCAGCCTGCTCAGCGAGAAGCTGCCGCAGGAGGTCAACGGGGTCACCGTCTCGCGCTACTGCTCCTCGAGCCTCGACGCGATCCGCCAGGCCGGCAACGCGATCGTGGCCGGCCAGGGCGACATCTACGTCGCCGCCGGGGTCGAGTGGGTCAGCCGCTACAACGAGCGCACCGAGCCGGCCGGCGCCGCCGACCAGAACGAGAACCTGCAGGGCAACAACGGCCAGCCCAACGCCTACATCGAGATGGGCCTGACCGCGGTCAACGTGGCGAAGAAGTACGAGGTCAGCCGCGCCGACATGGACAAGTACGCGCAGCGCTCGCAGGAACTGGCAGTGCAGTCCCAGGAGGACGGCTTCTTCGACCGCGAGATCGTGCCGGTCACGCTGCCCGACGGTACCGAGGTCGCCAAGGACGACGGCCCCCGCGCCAGCTCGACCCTGGAGAAGCTCTCCTCGCTCGACGAGGCCTTCGGCGGCGGCGGAGTCACCGCCGGCAACTCCTGCCCGCTCAACGACGGCGCCGCCGCGGTGCTGGTGATGAGCGACACCAAGGCCAAGGAGCTGGGCCTGGAGCCGCGCGCCCGCATCGTCACCGCCGCCACCTACGGCAACGAGCCCGAGTACATGGGCGTTGCCCCGATCGGCGCCGTCAAGCGGGTGCTCGACCGGGCCGGGATGACGATGGACGACGTCGGGGTGGTCGAGCTCAACGAGGCCTTCGCCGCCCAGGTAATCCCGATCATGGACGAGTGCGACATCCCGCTGGAGAAAATGAACACCCACGGCGGCGCGATCGCCCTCGGCCACCCCTTCGGGATGACCGGCGCCCGGATCATGGGCACCCTGCTCAACGTCATGGAGACCGACGACCACCAGGTCGGGATCGAGACCATGTGCGTCGCGGGGGGTCAGGGCAACGCGATGGTGGTCGAAAGGCTGAACTGAGCCCTCGGGGCGCGTTATGGGTCGTATGGACCACTAACGCGCCCCGCTGAGGCGACTCATGGCCGACGCGCCCCATCCCAGCAGCCTGATCACCCCCGACTCGGTGCGGGATTTCCTGCCCGGCAGCTTCCCCGGCGACCTCGGGATCGAGCCGCTGGAGATCGAGGACACGCACTCGCGCGGGCGGATCGTCGTCGACAAGCGCCACCTGCACCCCGGCGGCTTCGTCCACGGCGGCGTCTGGACCGCGCTCGGCGACACGGTCGCCGCCTGGGCCACCTTCCGCAACATCGCCGCCGGCCACAACTTCACCACGATCGAGCTGAAGCTCAACGTTTTCGCCGCCGGTGTCCTCGGCGATGAGATCGTCGCCGCCGCCGAGCCCCTGCATGCCGGCAAGAGCACGGTCGTGATCGAGGTGCGGATGGAGCGTCTTCGCGAGGGCGCGGAGCCGCGGCTGGCCGCGAACCTGATCGTCTCTCAGTTCGTGTTGCCCCCGGCCTGACCGGCCAGATCTTCGGAATCGCCGGCAGGGCCTTCCAGGGCTTCGATCTGCGGCAGGCGCCACATGATGCTGGCGATCGTCAGGCCGGCTGCGGCGCAGAGCAGGGCCAGAAACCACTGCGCGGCGGTCAGCAGCTCCATCTCGAAGAAGTCCCGCAGCGGCGCGATCGCGAGGACACCCGCGAAGAGGCCGCCGAGCCCCACCACCATGCCGAGCATGTAGCTCTGGATCGCGATGTGCTCGCGTCCCGGGCCGCGCTCGAGCAGGAGGACGAAGGCGAGGCCAAGCACGATCAGGGTCGTCGTCGCCGCCGTCCGCCCCTCCTCGAGCGAGCCGCCGAAGACGGTGTCGACGAGGAAGAAGCAGAGGATCGAGCCGAGCGCCGTCGAGACTCCGGCGGGCACCGCGAAGGCAGCCAGCGCGCGCAGCAGGCGGCCGCGGTACAGCGGTCCGTCCGACGGCGCCAGGGCGAGCACGAAGGAGGGCACGCCGATCGTCAGGAAGACGGCGAGGGTGAGGTGGCGGGGTAGGAAGGGGAAGGCGAAGCCGGGCACGGCGACGAGCAGTATCAGCGTCGCCGCGTAGACGCTCTTGGTCAGGTAGAGCCGGCCGAGGCGGTGGATGTTGCGGGCGATCCGCCGCCCCTCGGCGACCGCCTCGGGCAGGCGGGCGAACTGGTCCTCGAGCAGGACGACGTCGGCGATCCCCTTGGTCACCTGGGCACCGGAGCCCATCGCCACCGCGAGCCGGGCCTGCTTCAGCGCCGGCACGTCGTTGACCCCGTCGCCGATCATCGCCGTGTAGCGACCGGAGGCGCGCAGCGCCTCGACCAGCGCTCTCTTCTGCTCGGGCGCGATCCGGCAGAAGATCGTGTTGGCCTGGGCGGCGGCGGCAAGCGCATCGGGGTCCTCGGGAAGCTCTGAGCCCTCGATCACCCCGGCGTCGCCCGGCACTCCGACCGAGTAGGCGACGGCGGTCACGGTTGCCCGCGCGTCGCCGGAGATCAGCTTCAGGTCGACGCCCTCATCGCGGATGGTGGCGATCGTCTGGGCGGCGTCGGCGCGCAGCGTCTCCTCGAGCACGACCAGCGCGACCGGCGTCAGCCGCGGCGGGGGTACGTGCTCGGGATCGTCGGGCAGCGTCTCGCTCGAGCGGCCGAAAGCGACCACGCGCCGCCCCGCGGCGGTCTCCTGCTCGAGCCTGCGGGCGAGCCCCGGCGGCAGCTCCAAGGCACCCGAGCCGGCGAGGATGTCGGGCGCTCCGAGCACGTAGCTGACCCCGCCCAGGCGCAGGCCGCTCCACTTCCACTTCGAGGAGAAGGGGACTTCGCCGCCGACCCGCGCCGGCGTAGCCGGGAATGCCTCTGCAACGGTCTCCAGCGTACGGTTGCGATCGCCGGCCGAAGCGGCGAAGCGGCCCAGTGCGGCGCGGGCCTCGTCGGGGTCGACGCCGTCGGCGACCCTGACCCCGAGCAGACGCAGGCGGCCGTCGGTCAGCGTGCCGGTCTTGTCGACGCAGATCGTGTCGACCGCGGCGAGGCTCTCGGTCGCGCTCATCTGCTGCACCAGCGTCTGCTTGCCGGCCAGGCGTACCGCGGCGACGGCGAAGGTGACGCTCATCAGCAGCACCAGCCCCTCGGGGATCAGCGTGACCAGGCCGGCGGTCGCCGTCTGCGCCGCCTCGACCAGGTCGACGCTGCGCAGCTGGAATGTGAGCAGCAGCAGGGCGGCCAGCGGCAGCATCCCCCAGGTGCAGGCGACGATCACCCGGTTGACCTCGTCCTGCAGCGGCGAGGGCGGGTGGCGGAAGGCCTTCGCCTCGCCGGCCAGCCGGCCCGCGTAGCTGTCCTCGCGCACCGCCTCGACCCGGTAGCTGCCCGAGCCGGAGATGCAGAAGGAGCCCGAGAGCGCCTGCTCGCCGATCTCCTTGCCCACTCCGTCGGCCTCGCCGGTCAGCATCGACTCGTCGAGGGTCATGCCGCGACTGGCGATCGTCTCGCCGTCGGCGACGAGCTGGTCGCCGGGCTCGACCGCGACCAGGTCGCCGGGCACGATCTCCTCGGCCAGCAGCTTGACGACCTCGCCGTCGCGGACGACCTTGGCGTGCGGGGCGACGAGCACAGCCAGCTCGTCCAGCGTTCTCTTCGCCTTCAGCTCCTGGCGGATGCCGATCCAGGAGTTGACGATCGCGATCAGGCCGAAGACCGCGTCGGCGAAGAGGCCGAGCGAGAGGATCAGGACGAAGAAGCCGCCGATGATCGCGTTGAAGAGGGTGAAGACGTTGCCGGCGACGATGCTCGAGACCGAGCGCGAGGAGGTGTCGGCGGGCGAGCCGAGCTTGCGCAGGCGCTTGGCCGCCTCGGCGCTGCCCAGGCCGCGCTCGGCGGCGCCTGGTGTCTCGGTCGCGGTGGTTGCCATCGCGTCACATTCAATAGGGTTGGGAGGCGATGGCGTTGAAGCTAGGACTCAATCTCGGCTACTGGGGCATCGGCCCGGCCGGCGACGACGCGGTCGAGGTCGTGCAGGCCGCCGAGGCGGCAGGCTTCGAGTCGGTCTGGGCGGCCGAGTCCTACGGCTCCGACGTGGTCAGCGTGCTCGCCTGGTTGGCGCCGCAGACCAGCACCATCAACCTCGGCGCCGCGATCATGCAGGTGCCCGCGCGCCCGCCGGCGGCGGCGGCGATGGCCGGGGCTACGATCGACAAGCTCTCCGGCGGCCGCTTCCTCTTCGGCTTCGGCCCCTCCGGCCCGCAGGTCTCCGAAGGCTGGTACGGCGTCCCCTACGCGAAGCCCTGGGGCCGCACCCGCGAGTACATCGAAGTGGTGCGCGAGATCGTCGCCCGCGAGGCCAAGGTCGAGCACCAGGGCGAGCATTACCAGCTGCCGCTGCCCGGCGGCGAGGGCAAGCCGCTGAAGCTCAACTTCCACCCCGAGCGGACGCAGATACCCGTCTTCGTCGGCGCGATCGGGCGCAAATCGGTCGAGATGGCGGCCGAGATCTGCGACGGCTGGATCCCGATCTTCTTCTCGGTCGACGCCTTCGAGCAGACCTGGGGCGAGCACCTTGAGGCCGGCTTCGCCAAGGGCGGCCGGCAGCGCTCCGACCTCGAGGTCAGCCCCTCGCTGCAGGTCGCGATCGACGGCGACCAGGAGGCGGCGAAGAACGTCGTCAAGGCCGGGCTCGTCCTCTACTTCGGCGGCATGGGCAGCCGCAAGACCAACTTCTACGTCGACCTCGCCCACCGCTTCGGCTTTGGCGAGGTCGCCGACGAGGTCCAGCGTCGCTATCAGGACGGTGACAAAGGCGGCGCCTTTGAGGCGATGCCGGACGAGATCGTCGAGGCGACCTCGCTGGTCGGCAGCGAGGCCGAGGTCGCGGAGCGGATCGAGCGCTTCCGCGGCGCCGGGATCGACCGCCTGATCGTCTCACCGGTGCACGTCGAGCGCGACCAGCAGCTGCACACGCTGAACCGACTCGCCGAGCTGGCGGGCGTGAAGACAAACGCCTAGCGCGTTGTCATAAGGTCCCCCGCCGCATGAAGATCGGAGTGCCGAAAGAGACCGCCGATGGGGAGCGCCGCGTCGCGCTCGTCCCCGACGTGGTCAAGTCGCTGAAGAAGAACGAGAAGCTTGACGTCGTCGTCGAGCGCGGCGCCGGCGACGCCGCCGGCCACCCCGATTCCCAGTACGAGGAGGCGGGCGCCGAGGTCGTCGACCCCGACGTCGCCTGGGGCGCCGACGTCGTCCTTCGCGTCGCCGCCCCCACCGCCGAGCAGATCGGCAAGCTCAACTCCAGTCAGGTCTTCATCGGCCACCTCTCGCCCTGGACGGCGGCCGAGACCAACGGGGCGCTGGCGAGCGCCGGCGTGACCTCCTTCGCGATGGAGGCGATCCCGCGCACGACGCGGGCGCAGGCGATGGACGCGCTCTCCTCGCAGGCCGCCGCCGCCGGCTACGCGGCGATGCTGGTCGCGGCGCGCGAGTCTGGCCGCTTCTTCGGGATGATGACCACCGCGGCCGGCACCGTGCCGCCGGCCAAGGTGCTCGTGCTCGGCGCCGGCGTTGCCGGGCTGCAGGCGGTCGCCACGGCGAAGCGGCTGGGCGCGATCGTCACCGGCTTCGACATCCGCCGTGCCGCCTGGGAGCAGATCGCCTCGCTCGGCGGGCGGCCGCTTGAACTCGACTTCATCCCCGATGCCGAAGGCGAGGGGGGGTACGCCCGCCCGCTGACCGACGAGGAGAACGAAAAGGTCGTCGAGGCGATCGGCGAGAACGCCGCCAAGCAGGACGTGATCGTTACCACCGCCGCGATCCCCGGCCGCCCGGCGCCGCTGCTGATCACCGCCGACGCGGTGCGCAAGATGGAACCGGGCTCGGTGATCGTCGACCTCGCCGCCGAGACCGGCGGCAACTGCGAGCTGACCGAGGCCGGGCAGACGGTCGAGGAGGGCGGAGTCAAGGTGATCGGCCCGCGCAACCTGGCCAGTGAGATGCCGGTCCCCGCCTCGCAGCTCTACGCCAAGAACCTCGAGAACCTGCTCGGCCTTCTCGTTGACGAGGAGGGTGGGCCCAAGGTCGACTTCGAGGACGACATCGTCGCCGCCGCCTGCATCACCCACGGCGGCGAGATCCGCAACGAGAGGGCCGCGAAATAATGACGCTGTTCACCGAGATCACGATCTTCGTGCTCGCTGTATTCGTCGGCTTTGAGGTGATCTCGAAGGTGCCGACGACCCTGCACACGCCGCTGATGTCGCAGACCAACGCGATCCACGGGATCGTCATGCTCGGCGGGCTGATCGTCGTCGGCTATGCCAACGACCCGCTCGAGTACGTGATCGGCACGATCGCGATCGCCTTCGGCGCGATCAACATCGTCGGCGGCTTCATGGTCACCGACCGGATGCTCGGCATGTTCGCCAAAAAGCCCAAGCCCAAGGCTGAGGGCGACGGCAAGGGCGGGGCAGGCTGATGATCCAGGCGGTCTTCGAGCCCGGCGGCGACGCCGCCACGGCGCTCTACATCGTCGCCTTCTCGCTGTTCATTGTCGGGATCAAACGCGGCACCCACCCGACGACTGCCAAGCAGGGCAACCTGATCGCCGCCGGTGGCATGGCGATCGCCGTCGTCACCACGCTGCTGCTTGACGGGATCGGCAACTGGGGCCTGATCGCGGTCGGCCTCGGGGTCGGCACCGCGGTCGGCGTGATCGCCTCGATCCGCGTTCAGATGACCGAGATGCCGCAGATGGTCGCCCTCTACAACGGCGTCGGCGGCGGTGCCGTGGCGCTGATCGCCTGGTCGGAGATCCGCCACGGGATCTCGCTCGGCGAGGACATCCCGCTCGACGAGCTGATCCCCGTCCTCTTCGCCGCGGTCGTCGGCTCGGTCTCCTTCTGGGGCTCGAACATCGCCTTCGCCAAGCTCCAGGACCTGATTCCGACCAAGCCGCTGGCGGTGCCGGGCCAGCAGGTGATCAACGCCGTCCTGCTGATCGGCATCCTCGCCGCCTGCGTCAACATCGCGCTCAACCCGGGCGACCCCAACCAGGCGGTCTTCATCGGCATCCTGATCGCCGCGGCGCTGCTCGGCAACCTCGTCGTGCTGCCGATCGGCGGCGCCGACATGCCGGTCGTGATCTCGCTGCTCAACGCCTTCACCGGGCTCTCGGCGGCGGCGGCGGGCTTCGCACTCGACAACGTCGTGCTGATCGTCGCCGGCACCCTGGTCGGCTCCTCGGGAACGATCCTGACGATGGAGATGGCGACGGCGATGAACCGCTCGGTGAGCAACGTGCTGTTCGCCGGCTTCGGCGGTGCCCCCTCGGGCGGCGGCGGAGGGGACGGCGAGGAACGTCCGCACACCTCGATCGGCGCCCAGGACGCTGCAATCAAGCTTGCCTATGCCGACACGGTCACGATCGTCCCCGGCTACGGGCTCGCGGTCGCCCAGGCCCAGCATGCGATCAAGGAGGTCGCCGACGAGCTCGAGAGCCGTGGCGTCACCGTCAACTACGCGATCCACCCGGTCGCCGGCCGCATGCCCGGCCACATGAACGTGCTGCTCGCCGAGGCCGACGTGCCCTATGAGCAGCTCAAGGAGATGGAGGAGATCAACCCGGAAATGCCACGCACCGACGTGGCAGTTGTCGTCGGTGCCAACGACGTCACCAACCCGGCGGCGAAAAACGACCCCGAAAGCCCGATCGCCGGGATGCCGATCATCGAGGTGTCCGAGGCCCAGCAGGTGATCGTGATCAAGCGCTCGCTCAGCCCCGGCTTCGCCGGCATCGACAACGACCTCTTCTACGAACCGAACACCTCGATGCTCTTCGCCGACGCCAAAGCCGCGGCGGGCGAAATCGCGTCAGAGATCGCCCAGCTGTAGGGATATCCCGGCAGGGGTTCCACTTAACTCTTTTTTTGAAAGGGGGAGAGTTCGGCGCGCTGAGCCCTTGGTAGAGCATGAAGGAGCGGGGGCAGGGGACCGTCGAGTGGGTCGGCCTCATCGCGGTGGTCGCGCTGCTGCTCGTCGGGCTGGTGGCTGTCGGCGTGCGGGTGCCTGGGGCGGACCTGGCGCGGGGGATCGCTTCGCGCATCCTCTGTGCGGCGGCGCTGGCTGACCGGTGCGGGGACGAACCGAAGCTGATCGCGACCTACGGCGACGAGGTGGGGCGGCTGGTGCGGGAGCACATGCCGGCGTTGTTCCTCGAGCGGGGGTCTCGGGCGTTGCCGGTGGACTTCCGGCGCTGCCGGGTCGCCGAGTGCGCCGACGGCTCGCCACGGGGGGTCGTGCACGAGAGCGACGCCGGGCTGGCGGCGACGGCGTTCGTGCACGTGGTCGACTGCCGCGAGGGCGGGCCGGGCTGCGAAGGCCCCCGCGCCGGCAACCTCTACATCCAGTACTGGACCTACTACGCCGATTCGGCGACATTGCGCGGCGTGCCCGTTGCCGGGGAGCGCGGTTATCACCTGGACGACTGGGAGTCCGTGCAGGTCCGCATCGGGCCCGACGGGCGCGTCGATGAGCGGGCGTCCTCCCACCACGGCTACAACCACGCCCAGAGCGTCGCCAACGCCGGCTCCGATGCCGGCCTGATTCCCCTGCGCGACGCCGCCGAGGCGGTCGGCGCGCGGCCGCGCAACGGCTGGGGTGCGGCGACACGCACTCTGCTCGTCTCCGGCGGCAGCCACGCCGGCAATGCCGACGGCTTCCTCGGCCGGATCGATCGCATCGTGCCCGGGAGCCGGGTCCACCTGGTGCCGCTGGAGGCGATTGCCACCGAGGAAGGCGACGCCTACCGTTTCGCCATCAGTCCGCCGTGGCGCAAGCGCGTCTGGCGCGACCCTGAGGCCTCAGGCACCGACTGACCCCGATGCGCCGAGCCGCATCGCGGAAGCAACCCAATCGTTAGTGTTTCCGTATCCCCACCGAGGTGACGGCACAGTCAAGCTCCAGGGACGCGATCGGTGACCGGCTCGAAGCAGCGCGCAAGCGCACCTACGAGCTGGTCGAGCCGCTCGACGACGAGCAGCTCAATCGGGTCTACTCGCCGATCCTCAGCCCACTCGCCTGGGATCTTGGCCACATAGCCAACTTCGAGGAGCTATGGCTGGTGCAGACGATCGGCGAGCGCGAGCCGCTGCACGGCGACCTCGGCCGCTTCTACGACGCGATCGAGAACCCGCGCAAGAGCCGCAACGAGCTGCCGATCCTGCGCGACGCCGAGTTGCGCTCCTACCTTGACGAGGTGCGCGAGCGCGCCCTCAGCGTGCTCGGCGACGCCGACCTCGACCCCGACTCCGCCGACCCGCTGCTGCGCGACGGATTCGTCTACGAGATGCTGATCGCGCACGAGCACCAGCACAACGAGACGATGTTGCAGCTGCTGCAGATGGTCGACGGGTATGAGCTGCCTGAAGCGTTGGAGAGCGTGGGGTGCCTCTCGCCCGGACAATTGCCGGTCCAGTTGGACCGGCAATTTGAGTATCCGCCCGTTCGAGAGGCACCCCACGCTCTTTCCGTGCCCGGCGGCGAGCATGAGATCGGCGCCCCAGCGCGGGGCTTCGCCTATGACAACGAGCGGCCGCGGCACGTGGTGGAGCTGGCGCCCTTCGAGATCGATAGCTGGCCGGTGACGAATGGCGAGTACGCGCAGTTCGTCGAGCAGACGGGGGGCAAGCCGCCGCTGTATTGGGAGCGTGACGGCGAGGGCGGCTGGGTCGACGCCGCGATGGGTAGGCGCGAGCCGCTCGACCCCGAGCAGCCGGCAACCCACGTCTCCTGGCACGAGGCCGAGGGCTTCGCCCGGTGGGCCGGCAAGCGACTGCCGAGCGAGCAGGAGTGGGAGGCTGCGGCCCGCGTCGCCGGGCCTGACGGCGACAACCTCCTCGGCCTTCCCGGCGCCGGCCAGGCCTGGGAATGGACCGCGTCGGACTTCCTCGCCTATCCCGGCTTCGAGGCATTCCCCTATGAGGAGTACTCGCAGGTCTTCTTCGGCGACACCTACAAGGTGCTGCGCGGGGGGTCCTGGGCCACGCATCGCGAAGACCTGCGTCCCAGCTTCCGTAACTGGGACCTGCCGGAGCGACGCCAGATTTTCTCCGGCTTCCGCTGCGCGAGGGACGCCCGATGACGCCTGGCGCAGCCGCCGAGCCGATCGAGATCGAGGTCCATCTGCGCGCCGACGGGGGTGTCGCGATGGCGCGCGAGGTGCGGCTCGGCCTGACCGCCAAGCCGAAGCAGCTCTCGCCGAAGTACTTCTACGACGAGCGCGGCTCGCAGCTCTTCGAGCAGATCACCGAGCTCGACGAGTACTACCCGACCCGTGCCGAGCGCCAGATACTTTCCCGGCGCTCGGGTGAGATCATCGCCGCGGCCGGCGAGCCGGGAACTCTGGTAGAGCTCGGCTCGGGCTCGGCCGCCAAGACCCGCCACCTGCTCACGGCCATGCGCGAGGCCGGCTGCCTGACCACCTACGTGCCGGTCGACATCTCCGAGGAGATCACCCACGAAACCGCCGAGTCGCTGGTCGAGGAGTACCCGGGCCTGACGATCCGCGGTCTCGTCTGCGACTTCGAGCATGACCTCGAGCGGATTCCCAACGGCGGTGGCGGTCGCCTCGTCGCCTTCCTCGGCGGGACCGTCGGCAACCTCTTCCCGGACGCCCGTCGCAACTTCCTCAGCCGCATCGGAGCGTTGCTGGAGCCGGGGGATCACATCCTGCTCGGCACCGACCTGGTCAAGGAGCCGGAGCGGCTCGAGGCCGCCTATGACGACCCGGTGGCGTCACCGCCGAGTTCAACAAGAACGTCCTCGCGTTCCTCAATCGGGAGCTCGATGGCGACTTCGACCCGGATCGCTTCGAGCACGTGGCGCGCTACGACGCTGATGCGGCCCGCATGGACATCCGCCTGCGCTCGCTTTGCGACCAGGTCGTGCGGCTCGACGGGCTCGACCTCACCGTGCGGTTCGCGGCGGGGGAGGAGATGCGCACCGAGATCTCCTCGAAGTTCACGCGCGAGCGGCTCGACGAGATCTACCGGGAGGCAGGGCTGCGGCCGGACGGATGGTTCACCGATCCAGCCGGGGATTACGCGCTCAGCCTTGCATCCGTTTAGCCTCGAAGAGCACGAATACCCGGAGGAAGACTGAGGAGGACCAAATTGAGCCTTGACGTCTGCCTGTACGGGGAGCGCGTTGGAGCTCTGTTCCCCGCGGGCGACAACGACTACCGGCTTGCCTACGATCCCGGGCTGGTGCAGAGGGTCGGGCCGGGGAAGGCGCTGCTCAGCAACTCCCTGCCCGCCCGGCCGGAGCCCTACAGCGCCGAGGCCACCCGGGCCTATGTCGAAGGACTGCTCCCCGAGGGCCCGCGCCGCGAGGGACTGGGACGGGCGCTTGGCGTCGACGCCGCGGATGGCTACCTTCTGTTGGCCCAGCTGGGACGCGACTGCCCCGGCGCAGTCAGCTTCCTTCCCGCCGGTGAGGCCGTCGGGTCGAGCGACTCCGAGCCGATCGCCTGGTTGAGCGGCGAGGAGCTGGAGGAGGCCCTGAAGCGATCTTCGTCGCAGCCCGGCGGTCCGGATCGCAACGGGGGCGTGCACTTCACCCTGCCGGGGCTGCGGCACAAGCTCGCGCTTTTCCGCGACGAGGAGGCGCAGCGCTGGGCCTGGCCCGGGGCAGGCCTGCCGAGCACGCACGTGATCAAGCCCGAGACCGGTGAATACCCCGAATACGCCGCCAACGAGATGTTCTGCATGGCGGTCGCCCACCAGGTCGGGCTGCCAGTCGCCGGGGCGACCGTGGAGGAGATCGCCGGCCGCCGTTGCCTGGTCTCGCCCCGCTACGACCGGGTCGTCCGCGAGGGCGGCCATGAGGCCAAGCGGCTGCACTGCGAGTCCTTCTGCCAGGCGCTGGGCATCGCGCCTGCCTCGACCGAGGCGGGCGAGGGCGGCGACGGCCCCGGTTGGACCGAGGCCTGCGGCCTGGTGAACGCGGTCAGCCACCCCGACGAAGTGGTCAACCTGCTCGCGGCTGCCTTCTGCAACTACATCCTCGGCAACGGCGACGCGCATGGCAAGAACTTCGCCCTGCTCGATCGCGAGAAGACCTCGCTCGTGGGCCAGGAGTGCAAGTGGCGGCTGGCGCCGCTCACCGACATCACCTCGACCGTCGTCTACGGCGACCCGATCCACCACGGCCTTGTGATCTCCGAGGAGTACCAGGCAACGTCCTACCTGATCGAACTGGCAGAGGTCTGCGAAGGGTGCGCCTTCGACTTCGCAGTGATGCGGGGGCTGGCCTCGACCACCGCGACGCGGGTGTGGATGGCCGTGGAAACGATCGCCACCCGGGCGAAGCAGGAGGGCTGGCACCAGCCGATCGTGGACAGGATCGTCGAATTGGCCGCCGACCGCTCCCTTGGCCTGGGCGCCGAGGTCGCGTACTGACACAAAAACGCCGCCTGCTCCGCTTCGCGTCCGCGGGCGGCGTCTACGCGCCATACCGGCCCCGCTCGCCCGGAATCAGAGCGTGAGGCTCGCTAAATAGTTCTTCAGGTCTAGGGCGCCAAGGCGTCAATCGTCTCCGCCAATTTGTCCGGCGGCACGATCGGGGTGAGGATCGGCAGCGTCACGCCGCCGGCGACGAAGGCGTCGAGCCGCTCGCGCATCTGCTCGGGCGAGCCGAAGACGAACATGTCCTCGATCAGCTCCCAGGGGGCGGCCGCGGCGGCGGCCTGGCGGTCGCCGGCCTCCCAGGCGGCGATCATCGGGTCGATCTGCTCGCCGTAGCCGAGCCAGCGGTAGAAGGCCGCGTAGACGGGGACGGTGATGTAGGAGGAGAACATGAAGCGGGCCAGCGGCTCGACCGCCTCGCGCTCTCCGGGCAGGCAGAAGAAGCGGCAGAGCAGCTCGAAGCCATCGGGCGCGCCCTGCAGCTGCGCGGTCACCTTGGGCAGGCCGCCGAGCGGCAGGAAATTGGTGAAGGCGCCCTCGGCGCGCTCCACGGCCAGCTCGAGCATCTTGCCGCGCAGCGCCGCCAGCACGATCGGCACCCGCTCGGCCGGTGCCGTCTCCAGCTTGAAGCCGCTCTCGGTGCGCTCGCCGTCGAGCGCCGTGCGCAGGAGCTCCAGCGTCTCGCGCACCTTGCTCAGCGGTCGCTCGAAGGGGATCCCGTTCCAGCCTTCGACGATGCGGTCCGAGGAGGAGCCGATGCCGAGCACGAAGCGCCCGTCGGATGCGTCGGCCAGGGCCGCCGCCTCCTGTGCCAGCAGCGCCGGCCCGCGCTGAAAGACACCGACGATGCCGGTGCCGAGCCGCGCCCGCTCGGTCCAGGCGGCGCTGAGGGCGAGCGGTGTGAAGCCGTCGGGGCCGTTGGTCTCGCCGCTCCAGAGGTCGGTGTAGCCGGTCGCCTCGGCGCGCTTGACGTGCTCCTCGTGGGCGTTGAGCGGCGTGGCGGGAAGCGGCAGCGTCAGTCCCCATCGTTGAGTCATGGAGCCCAACATATACCGCCACCCCCTCCGTCATGGATAGGCTGCGGGGAAATGCCCGATTCCCCGCAGAAGCCGGATCGCAACCTCGCCCTGGAGCTGGTGCGGGTTACCGAGGCCGCCGCACTCGCCGCGGCCCGCTGGGTCGGTCGCGGCGACAAGATCGCCGCCGACCAGGCCGCGGTCGACGCGATGCGCTTCGTGCTCGACTCGGTCGCGATGGACGGCATGGTCGTGATCGGCGAGGGCGAGAAGGACGAGGCGCCGATGCTCTACAACGGCGAGCAGATCGGCGACGGCACCCCGCCGGTGGTCGACATCGCGGTCGACCCGCTGGAGGGGACGACGCTCTGCGCGCGGGGAATGCCGAGCGCGCTGGCAGTGATCGCGCTCGCCGAGCGCGGCTCGATGTTCGACCCCGGCCCCTGTGTCTACATGGAAAAGATGGCGGGGAGCGACGAAATCGCCGACCTGCTCGACCTCGACCGGCCGCTGCCGGAGACGCTGAACCTGATCGCCGAGCGCAAGGGCGGCAGCATCGGTGACGTCACCGTGGTCATGCTCGACCGCCCCCGTCACGAGGAGGCGATGGAGGAGGTGCGCGGCGCCGGCGCCCGCATCCGTCTGATCAGCGATGGCGACGTCTCCGCGGCGCTGCTCGCGGTCAGCGACCGCTCCCCGGTCGACCTGCTCTGGGGGATCGGCGGCACCCCCGAGGGCGTGCTCTCGGCCGCTGCGCTGAAGTCGATGGGCGGCCAGCTGCTCGGTCGCCTCTGGCCTCGCGACGACGAGGAGCGCAAGGCCGCGATCGACGGCGGCTACGACCTCGACAAGGTGCTCACGGCCGACGACCTCTGCGGCGGCGAGGACGTCTTCTTCTCCGCCAGCGGCGTCACCGACGGCGACGTCCTGCAGGGGGTCCGCTACCGCGGCCCCGGCGCCAGCACCGAATCGCTGGTGATGCGCTCGCGCTCGGGCACGGTGCGCCGCGTGCACGCCCGCCACGATCGCTCGAAGCTGCGGGCGATCATCGGCGAGCGCTACGGTTAGCGCAGTGGACGTCGGCATCGCACTTCCCAACGCCGTTCCCGGAGCGAGCGGGGAGCAGCTGACCGAGTGGGCGCGGCGCGCCGAGGCTCGCGGCTTCTCGACACTGGGCACGATCGACCGCATCGTCTACGACAACTACGAGCCGCTGACCGCGCTCGCCGCGGCCGCGGCGGTGACCGAGCGGATCGGCCTCTCGACCACGGTCCTGCTGGCGCCGCTGCGCACCAACACGGTCGAGCTTGCCAAGCAGGCCCTCAGCGTCAACGCGCTCTCCGGCGGCCGGCTCACGCTCGGCGTCGGCCTCGGCGCCCGCGAGGACGACTACGAGGTCAGCGGGGTCGAGTTGCAAGGGCGGGGTAGGCGCCTCGACGCGATCCTCGACCGGATCAAGGAGGTCTGGGCCGGCGGCGAGGTCGGGCCTGCGCTCGCCGGAGCGCCGCGGCTGATCGTCGGCGGCCACGCCGCCGCCTCCTACGTGCGCGCCGCCCGCGTCGGCGACGGCTGGATCGCCGGCGGCTCGGGCCCGGAAGAGTTCGCCAAAGGGGCGACGGCGGCCAGGGAGGCCTGGAGCGTGAACGGGCGCGAGGGCGAGCCGCACCTGGTGGCGCTCGCCTACTTCTCGCTCGGCGAGCGCGCCGAGCAGGACGCGCAGGACAACCTGATCGACTACTACGCCTTCCTCGGCGACGAGGTCGCCGGCATGATCGCGGGCGCCGCCGCCAAGGACGCCGACACCGTCAAGCAGTACATGGCCGGCTACGAACAGGCGGGCTGCGACGAGCTGGTCTTCTGCCCCAGCTCCAGCGATCCCGCCCAAGTGGACCTGCTCGCTGACGCCGCCTTTTAAGCTGCTGCGACGTATGGCGCTGCGCAACCGTCGTCACGCTTTGAATACGATCGCGGCGGATTTTAGATGAGCACCGATATGTACAGCACGGTCACTCATTCATTGGCTGGCCTGATCGAGAGCATCGACTCGGGGGAAATCGGCTTGCCGGAGTTGCAGCGGCCTTTCGTTTGGAACAGCGCGAAAGTGCGCGATCTCTTCGACTCGATGTACGTTCTATCTGATCGGCAAGCGCGATTTCTCGGTGGATCCGAAACAGCTCCGCGACGTGATCGCTCGCTGGTACTTCGCGGTTGCCCTGACCGGTCGCTACACCGGCTCCTATGAGACGCGTGTCGAGGCCGACCTTGCTCGCCTGCGCAATCTCGACGGCGCCGATGAATTCGTCACCCAGCTCAATCGCGTGATCGACGATGTCTTGACCGACGATTATTGGCAGATCACGCTACCCAATGAGTTCGAGTCTTCGGCGGGTTTCAGCCCGACGCTGTTCGGCTACTACGCCGCGCTTAATCTGCTCGACGCTCGGGTCCTCTTTTCCAGCATGCGCGTCAACCAGCTAATGGATCCGGCTCTGAACACGAACAAGGCCGCCGTCGAGCGACATCACCTGTTCCCTCGTGCCTACCTCAAGTCGATGGGAGTAACCGAGGTGCGCGACATCAATCAGATCGCGAACATGGCCCTCGTTGAGTGGCCCGACAATGCCCAGATCTCCGACCAGCCGCCCGCCGAGTACTTCCCACCGTTGGCTGAAGCGATCAATCCGGCCGATCGTGACCAAGTCTACTTCTGGCATGCGCTCCCACCTGAGTGGGCGACGATGGAGTATCGCCAGTTTCTCGAGGCTCGTAGAAAGCTCCTGGCGAGGGTGGTGCGAGAGGGCTTTGAACGGCTCAGCACGCCGGACGATTCGATTAGCGAGATCGTTGGTCAGCTCGGCCAGCTGGTCGAGGACGGGGAGAGCGACGCACTCGAGTTCAAGGCTACGGCGAGAGTCAACCTGCACACTGGCAGCCGCGACGAGCCGATCGAGACCGCGATGACGAAGACCGTTGCGGGGTTTGCGAATTCCGCCCAGGGAGGGACGCTGATTGTGGGGATCGACGACGACGGAGAGCCGGTCGGCCTCGGGCCCGATTTCGCGACCTGAAGAAAGCCGACGCCGACGGCTTCCAGCTCTGGCTGGTCGACCACCTTTCGCAGCGGCTGGGCCACAACGCGGTCGCCCGGCTCAAGGTTGACTTCCCCTCGCTGCACGGCACCGAAGTCTGCCGTGTCCAGGTGTCGCCAGCGCCTGGCCCAGTCTTCGTCAACTCGACCTCGGGAGAGAAGGTCTCACGCTTCTTCGTCCGGATCGGCAACTCGACCCGCGAGCTGCCCACCGACGAGGCACTGCAGTACAAAATGGAGCGCTGGGGTTAGCTCAGGCAGGCACGACGCGGAGCGTCCCCTGGTTCAGCTCCGCTTGACGATCGCGAGCCATCAGAAAGAATCCAGCTAGCTGGATTCTCGTGCAGAGTGGACGGGGCTGGGGGTTAGATCAGGTGGACCGATGAACGGGGTCCGGTCAGAGGCTCGGGCGCGCGCGCCCGAGGCCGAGCTCGCGGACCGTGTCGATCCGGCTCGAGATCGCTCCATGGCGCTCGCGCTCGATTGGGCCGGAGCGGTGCTGCACGGTGCTACACTCAGGCGGTGCCGACCAAACGTCCCCGTCACACGATCACCGAGACGCCCTCCGTGCAGGAGGCTCTCGACGAGCTGCGCGATGAGTTGGGTGAGGACAGGGTCGAGCTCCCTGACCTCGTCATCCGCGGTGCGCGACACAAGGTCAGGGAACTGCGCGGCGGCAGGCAGTCGGTGCAGGACGCTCGGCTTCGGCTCGCGCGGTCGATTCGCGATGGCGGTGGCGTCGATGCGGAAGAGGTCCGGCTGGCGGAGGAGGCCAAGCAGATCGGTCTCAGCGCAGAGGCCTAGCCGTGCTTCTCGTCGACAACTCGGCTTGGGCGCGTCGTCATCACGAACTCGTGCGCGAGCGCTTCGCCGGACTGTTCGAGGCCGGCGAAATCACCGTCTGCCTACCCTTCCTCCTCGAGGCTGGGTACTCCGCTCGCTCGCAGGGCGATCATGTCCGACTACAGGCGGATCTCCGGGCCTTGCCCTGCGCGGGGATCGATCTCGAGGTCGAAGGCCTGGCTCTCGAAGCGCAGGCAAGCCTCGTGCGGATCGGCCATCACCGCCTACCCCCAAGCGATCTTGTGATCGCGGCATGCGCCCACCGAGCCGGGGCGGGCGTGCTCCACTACGACCGCGATTACGACCTGATTGCCGAGCACACCGAGCTCAACTTCGCCAGCGAATGGCTCGCGCCCGCCGGAAGCCTCTCGTGACACCGTTCGCCCACTAGCCTTTGGGCATGTCTGCTGCGGCGATCGAGGTTCGGCTGCGGCCGCGGGGGAGCCGGGACGAGCTGGCGGGGATGCGCGACGGTGTGTTGCAGGCGAAGGTGACGGCGGCGCCGGTCGACGGCAAGGCCAACAAGGCGCTCTGCAAGCTGATCGCGAAGCGGGTCGGCGTGGCGCCGTCGCGGGTCGCCGTCGTGCGCGGCGAGAAGTCGCGTGACAAGGTTGTGCGCGTGGAGGGGATCGACGAAGCGGCGCTGAACGAGGCATTGCGATGAACGGTGCGGGGGAGAGCCTCAGCGCCGATGTCGTGGTGGTCGGCGCCGGGCTCTCGGGGCTGGTCGCGGCGCGGGGGTTGGCCCATGCCGGACGGGACGTCGTCGTGCTCGAGGCGCGCGAGCGGGTCGGCGGGCGCCTGCTCAACGCGAGCATCGGCGATGGAGTGACGATCGACCTCGGCGGTGCCTGGGTCGGCTCGGATCACGTGCGGGTGCAGCGGCTCGCCGCTGAGCTGGGCATCGAGCTCTTTCCCCAGCATGGGGGCGGGCGCAACCTGCTCGACCTGGGTGGGAAGCGGCGCCGCTACCGGGGGACCATCCCGCGGCTCGGGCCGCGCGTGCTTTGGGATGTCTTTGTTGCCCGCCGTCGCTTCGACCGGCTCGCTCGCACGGTCGGCAGCGACGAGCCCTGGGCGGCCGAGCGCGCGGCCGAGCTCGACCGCGAGACGCTGGCCGAGTGGTGCGAGCGCAACATGCGGACCGAGGCCGCCCGCGAGCTGATCGGCCTCGCCGGGCGCACCGTGTGGGGCACCGGGCCGGAGGAGCTCTCGATGCTGCACGTGCTCTTCTACGTCGCCGCCGCCGGCAACTTCGACAAGCTCGTCGACACCGAGGGCGGCGCCCAGCAGGACCGCGTCGACGGCGGCGCCCAGTCGCTGCCGCTGCGCCTCGCGGAGTCGCTTGGTGAGCGTGTCCGGCTCGGCGCCCCCGTGCACCGGATCGAGCAGGACGGGGACGGCGTGCGCGTGCTCGCCGACGGCATCGGCGTCGAGGCCCGCCGCGCGATCGTCGCCCTGCCGCCCGCGGTCGCCGCCCGGATCGAGCTCGAGCCGCTGCCGCCCGGCCGCCCCGAGCTGGCCGAGCGCCTGCGCCCCGGCGCGCTCTCCAAGTGCATGGCGCTCTACGAGGAGCCCTTCTGGCGCGACGACGGGCTCAGTGGCGAGGCGCTCAGCGACGCCGGCCCGGTCACACTCACCTTCGACGCCTCGCCCCGCGACGGCTCGGCCGGGGTCCTGCTCGGCTTTGTCGGCGGGCCCGAGGCGCGTGAGCTGGCGCAGCTGCCGCCGGCCGAGCGCCGCGCGCCCGTGCTGGCGAGCTTCGAGCGCCTTTACGGGCCGCGCGCGGCCAGGCCGCTCGAGTACGCCGAACAGACCTGGGCCGAAGAGGAGTGGTCCGGCGGCGGCCCGACCTCCAACTTCGGCCCTGGCGGCTGGACCGCCTGCGGTTCAGCCCTGCGCGAGCCCAGCGGCCGCCTGCACTGGGCCGGCACGGAGACCGCGACCGTTTGGAGCGGCTACATGGAGGGCGCCCTGCAGGCGGGCGAGCGGGTCGCGGCCGAAGTGCTCGCCGGCTGAGTCTGCGGGAAACCCGCCTGTTCAGCCGCCTCCGCGTCGGTTAGGGTCGGCCTGCCCCGCCCCTGACCCCAGCGAAGGAGTGCCGATAGATGGCCTACGAAATGAAGATCCGCGGTACCGAGGACGAGGTCAAGGTGCGGAGCCCCTGGGCCGCCGCCCTGCTGCCGCTGATCACATTCGGCATCTACCACCTCGTCTGGTGGTACCGGATCAACCGCGAGCTGCGCGACTACGGCCAGGCCAAGGGCTATGACCTGGGCCAGAACCCGACCAACTCGCTGCTGGCGCTCTTTCCCGGTGGTCTGATCATCGTTCCCGCGCTGGTCACCTACTGGCGTGGGGTCAAGCGCGTCATGGGCGCCTCGAAACTGACTGGCAAGGAGCCGCTCAACGGCTGGATCGCGCTGGTGCTGTACCTCTTCATCTCGCCGGCGCTCTGGGCCTACGTCCAGGTCTCGCTCAACGACATCTGGCGCCAGGAAGCGGAAGCGCTGCCGGGCCAGGAGCCGCCGCCGACGCCGCAGACCGAGATGCCGCCGCCGCTGCCCCCCGAGCAGCAGACGCCGGCCACCCCACCGGAGCAGCAGCCGCCGGCGTCCTAGACTGAGGCGCGTGGATCGCGCGCTCCTTGAGCAGACACTGGCCGACGCCGGCGAGCCCTCCTACCGCGCCTCCCAGGTCTGGGAGTGGGTGGCGCGGGGGGCGGGCTCCTACGCGGAGATGACCAACCTGCCGGCGGCGCTGCGCGAGCGCCTCGCCGAGTCGCTGCCGCTCTCGACCCTGGCGCTGCGCACCGAGGCGAAGTCCGACGACGGCACGGTAAAGGCGCTATTCCACACCAGCGACGGCCGCCCGCTGGAGGCGGTGCTGATGCGCTACCGCGACGGACGGCGCTCGGTCTGCGTCTCCTCGCAGTCGGGCTGTCCGCTGACCTGCACCTTCTGCGCCACCGGGCAGATGAAGTTCGGCCGCAACCTCAGCGCCGACGAGATCCTCGACCAAGCGCTGCACTTCCGCCGCGTCGAAGCGATCGACCATGTCGTCTTCATGGGCATGGGCGAGCCGACGATGAACATCGACGCCGTGCTCGCCGCCTGCGAGCGCCTGCCCGAGCTCGGCGTCACTCATCGGCGCACGGCGATCTCGACCGTCGGCTGGGTGCCGGGAATCGACCGCCTGGCCGAGTGCGAGATGCCGCTCAGCCTGGCGCTCTCGCTGCACGCGCCCAACGACGGCCTGCGCTCGCGGCTGATGCCGGTCAACGAGCGTTACCCGCTGGACGCGGTGCTCGCGGCCTGCGAGCGCTACCGCGCCCGCCGCCGTCGCAAGGTGTTCGTCGAGTACGTGATGCTCGACGGCGTCAACGACCTGCCCGAGCATGCGCGCGAGCTCGCCGCCCTGCTCGACCGCCGTGCCTACAAGGTCAACCTGATCCCCTACAACCCGACCGGGGCCTATGACGGCTCCTCGCCGGAGCGGATCGAGCGCTTCCGCGCGATCCTCGCCGAGCACGGCCTCGCCGCCACCGTCCGCCTCACCCGCGGCCGCGACATCGACGCCGCCTGCGGCCAGCTCGCCGCCGCCGCGGGCCCGGCCGCGGGCTGAGCGCCGATGGCCGAGTCGGACACGCGCCGCGGCTTCCCGATCGACCTCCCGGGCGAGGAGGCCGGGCCGCTGCGCAAGATCCTTGTGCGGCTGGCGATCGCGCTTGCTCTGATCGCCCTCGTCGCCGGTGTCGCCTACGCCGGCCGCGACGGCTACCTCGACCCCGAGGGCGGCGGGATGAGCGTGCTCGACGCCTTCTACTACTCGACCGTCAGCATCACCACGACCGGCTACGGGGACATCATTCCCGCCTCCGACGAGGCCCGCCTGATCACCACCGTGGTCGTCACCCCGGCTCGCGTCCTCTTCCTGATACTGCTTGTCGGCACGACGTTGGAGATACTTGCCGAGCGCAGCCGCGAGGCCTATCGACTGAGACGCTGGAGGAAGCGCTTGAAAGACCACACGATCGTCTGCGGGTATGGGGTGAAGGGCCGCGCCGCCGTGCGCACCCTGCTCGGCAAAGGGCTCGGCCCGGAGCAGATCGTCGCGATCGAGCAGGGCGCGGCGGGCCGGGCGCGGGCGAGCGCCGACGGGATCGCCGTCGTCGCCGGCAACGCCGCCCGCCAGGAGGTGCTGAGGGAGGCCGGGGCGGAAAGCGCCGCGGCGCTGATCGTCGCCCCCGATCGCGACGACACCGCGGTGCTGATCGCGCTGACCGCGCGCGAGCTCAACCCCGAGGCGACGATCGTCGCCTCGGTGCGCGAGGAGGAGAATGTCCACCTTCTGCACCAGAGCGGCGCCGACGCCGTGATCACCTCCTCCGGAGCGGCCGGGCGCCTGCTCGGGCTATCGACCCAGACCCCGCAGGTGACCGAGGTGATGGAGGACCTGCTGACGGTTGGCGAGGGGCTCGACATCGCCGAGCGCCAGATCGGCACCGGCGAAGCGGGCCCCAGCCCGTCGCGCGCGACCGCGGGGATCATGCTCGCGGTCGTCCGCGACGGCGAGGTGATCCGCTTCGACGATGAGCGCGCCGCCGAGCTGCGCGAGGGCGACCGCGTGCTCGAGCTGTTCAGCCACGAGAGCTGACGCCGCCGCGCCACATCTGGCTGGTCAGCCAACTACGATGGCGGCGATGCCGACCGATACCGCAGTGCCCGTCGCCAAACCGCGGCAGAAAACTCCCAACCCGGCACGGCGGATCGCCGAAGACGCGGCCGCTGAGTGGCGCGGCCGCGGCCGATTCCCGCCCGGACGGGGCGATTTCAGCCTCTCGCGCACCCACCGGATCGCCCACGACCCGCTGCCGATCCTGCTCTCCGCCTATGAAGAGTTCGGCCCGGTCTTCAGCTTGCGGCTGCTGCACAGCAGGGTCGTCTTCATGCTCGGCCCGGAGGCGAACAACTTCATCACCGTCGCCCATCCGGAGAACTTCCACTGGCGCGAGGGCAGCTTCGGCGACCTGATTCCGCTGCTCGGCGACGGGCTGCTGACGATCGACGAGGACTACCACGACCGGGCGCGGGCGATCATGATGCCGGCCTTCCACCGCCGCCAGCTGACTGCCTCGGTCGAGGCGATGACGGCGGAGGCCGAGGCGGCGATCGGGGCGCTGCCCGAGGCCGGGACGGTCGACGTCTACGAGTGGATGCGCAACCTGGCGATGCGGATCGCGATGCGCGCCCTGCTCGGGCTCGACCCCGACGAGGCGGGCAAGGGGGCCGCCGCGGCCGAGCACTTCGAGCGCGCGCTCGGCTTCTACGGGATCGATTACCAGTGGCGCTTGCTGCGCGGCCCGGGCTCGCCCTGGCGCAAGATGATCGCTTCGCGCCGGGTGCTCGACGAGATCGTCTTCGCTGAGATCGAGCGCTGTCGCGCCGACCCGGACCCCGAGCGCCAGGACATCCTCAGCCTGCTGCTCGGCGCCCGCGGCGAGGCCGGCGAGGCGTTCACCGACCGCGAGGTGCGCGACCAGGTGATGACCCTGATGTTCGCCGGGCACGACACCTCGACCTCGACCCTGAGCTTCATGATGTACGAGCTCGCCCACCATCCCGAGGTCGCCGAGAAGCTGCGCGCCGAGCGGGACGAGGTCCTCGGCGGCGAGGCGCCGAGCATCGACCGGCTCGAGCAGATGCCCTACCTCGACATGGTCCTCGACGAGGTCCTGCGGCTCTACCCGCCGGCCTGGATCGGCCCCCGCCGCGCCGTGCGCGATTTCGAGTTCGGCGGCTACACGGTGCCGAACGGCGCCTACGTCAACTACTGCTCCTGGGCCAGCCACCGGATTCCCGAGGTCTTCGCCGAGCCGGAGGCCTTCATCCCGGAGCGCTTCGCCCCGGAGCGCAAGGCGGCGCTGCCGCGCGGCGCCTATGTCCCCTTCGGCGGCGGCAGCCGGATCTGCATCGGCAAGCGCTTCGGCCAGACCGAGGTCAAGCTGGTCGCGACGATGCTGCTGCAGCGTTTGCGCCTCGACGTGCTGCCCGGCCGCACGATGACCGTGCGCCAGATGCCGACGCTCTCGCCGCGGGGCGGTCTGCGCATGCGGGTACTGTCCCGCGCGTGAGCGCGGCCCTGCGGGCAACAGAGACTGCGCCGGCGGCGGCGGGGCTCAGCCGCTGGACGCTCTGGTTCGGCGGCCTCGCCTTCTTCGCCTGTTACCTCGGCCAGACCGCGCTCGGCGTGATCCAGCCGACGATCTCCGCCGACCTCGGCCTCAGCGCCTCCGAGGCGCAGTGGGTGGTGAACTCCTTCTTCCTCGCGATGGCGCTCTTCGCCGCGCCCGGCGGCCGCCTCGGCGACTACTACGGCCACCGCCAGGTGCTGCTCGTCGCGCTCATCGTCTTCGCGCTCGGCTCGCTCGCAGCGGCGGTCTCGCAGGGCTTCGTCTGGCTCGTCGCCGGGATCGGGATCGCCGGCGCCGGCGCCTCGACGCTCTACCCGGCGAGCGCGGCGCTGATCGCCAACCGCGTCTCCGAGGCGCACCGTGGCGACGCGCTCGGCAAATACTCGGCGATCGGGATCACCGTGCTCTGGATCGGCCCGCTGATGGCGGGCCTGCTGACAGAGGCGGTCAGCTGGCGGGCGATGTTCGCGCTGCAGGTCGTTGTCGGCCTCGCGGTCGGCTGGATCGGCTGGCGCCAGGTGAACAACCGCGCCGCCGGCGAGCCGGCCCGGTTCGACACGCGCGGGCTGGCGATCCTCGCGATCGGACTGACCGCTCTGCTGGTCGCGCTGATGCAGGCGCTCGCCTGGGGCTGGGACTCTCCGGCGACGCTGTCCCTGTTCGCCGCCGGGGTCGCGTTGCTCGGCATCTTCGCCGCGGTCGAGCTGCGTACCGCCGACCCGCTGCTCGACATCGGCCTGCTGCGTCGCCGCGTCCTGGTCGGGATCGTGCTGGCGATGTTCGCCGCGCAGTTCGTGATCAACGGCTACCTGATCTACGTCGCCACCTACTTCCAGCACGTTCTCGGCTTCAGCCCGCTGCTCGCGGCGCTGGCGATCGTCCCCTCGGTGATCGCCCAGCCGATCTTCAACATCCTCGCCGGCAGGCTCACCGACCGCGTCGGCGCCCGCGCCCCGGCCACGGTGGGCTACCTGCTGACCGCGATCGCCTTCGTCTGGATCGCGCTCACCGTCGACAATGACGCCTACGCCCTGCTGCTGCCGGGGCTGCTCCTGCTCGGCGTCTCGATCGCGCCGATGTTCACCACGCTGCTGACCGGGCTCAGCAACGCCGTCGCTGCCGAGGAGCGCGGCGATGCCAATGCGCTCGTGCTCACCGTGCGCTGGATCGGCGCCGCCGCCGGCACGATGGTGCTCGGCGTCGTCGTCTACTCCGGCAGCGGCGCCGACCTGACCCCGACGGCCTCGCCCTACGCGACCGCCTTCGCGATCCTCGCCGCCGTCGCCCTCGCCGGCGCCGCAGCCTGCGCGTTCCTGCTCGAGGAGCGAGCCTGAGATGCGGGCGCTGGTCATCTCCGACACGCATTTCGGCGCCTGGACCGGGCGAGACCTGCTGCGCGAGGACTTCTTCCTCGAACGGCTGGCGCCGGCGCTGGAGGGGATCGACGAGCTGATCTTCCTCGGCGACCTCTTCGACTTCCTCTTCGGCTCGGTCGGCGAGGCGGTCGACGCTTCCGACGGCCTGTTGCGCCTGATCGCCGAGAAGCTGCCCGGCAAGCGGCTCGTCTTCCTCGCCGGAAATCACGACCACCACCTGGTCCACCGCGACGCCGAGAACAGGCTCGAGGCGCAGCTCGCCTCGGGCCTCTCGCCGACCGAGGGGGGCGACGGGCACGCGGGGGAGGACTCTGGCCGCGCCGGCCCCGGCTTCTTTCGCTCCTTCCTCGCCCGTCGCCTGCCGGGGGTCGAGGTCGAGATCGCCTACCCGACATACGAGCTCGCCGGCGTCCTCTGCACCCACGGCCACTACCTTGACCCGCACGCCCGCCTGGCCGGCTCGCGCGGCGACCGCCTGCTGACGCGGACGCTGTGGGGGATCGCCACCGGTGGCCCCGAGCAGCCGAAGACGATCGAGGACTACGAGTCCGTGATCACGCTGCTGACCGAGTGGCTCTACGTCGCGGCGCAGATGCCGCACGGCACCCATGCCCAGCAGAACGTCTTCCGCGCCGTGCAGCGGGCCGGCCGGCTCGGCTCGGCGCTGGGTGCGCCGCTGCGCGGCATCAAGCGGCTGGCGGCGGAGCTGCGCGATCGCGGCGTCGGCGACGGCGAGGCTGCGCAGCTGCCAAGCGAGGAGCACTTCGATGCCGTGGTCGCGGCCGAGGCGGCACGTCAACGCCGCGAGCAACCCGCCCCCGACGCGGCCTGGCCGCGGCCCGCCTATCCCGCCGCCAGCGTGGTCTCGCCAAGCGATCCCTCCGAGCACGCGCTCGAGGCCTTCGCCCAGGTCGTCGGCAATCTGGGCTGGGCCGAGCGCAGCGAGAAGATCGTCTTCGCCCACACCCACCAGCCGCTGGCCTGTGTGCGCTCGCGTGACGGCGGAAGTACGCGCTACTGGAACACCGGCTCCTGGATCTACGAGCCCGACCTCGGCTCGCGCCAGGCCTATACGCGCTACCTGCGCTACGCCTGGCCGGGCAGCGCCGTCGTGATCGACGACGAGGAGCCCGAGCCTCGCCTGCTCGAGCTCCTCGCCGACCTCAATCCCCTCACCGGGGGCACGGGACTGCCAAGCCCCGGCCCCGCGGCCTGAGCTACTTGATGAAGAGCATCTCCTCGTACTTGGGCAGCGGCCAGAGGTCGTCGGCGACGATCTTCTCCAGATTGTCCGCCGCCTCGCGGACCCTGCCCATGGCCGCGATCTGCTTGTCGCGGGAGTGGACCGCGAGCTCGATGCCCTCAAGCTCGTCGGGGTAGGCGTTGGCCTGCTCGAGCTCGGCCAGCGAGGCGCTGAGCGCGTCGAGCGCCGCGCCGCACTCCTCGGCGACGCCTTCGGCCCGACCCGACTCCTTGATCAGCGCCATGTAGCGCAGCGCCGCCGGCAGGATCATCGTTTTGGCAATCGACCGCGTCGTCTCCGCCTCGATGTTGGCGCGGATCGCGTACTGCTCGACCCAGACCTCGTAGCGCGACTCGAGCTCGCGCTTGGAGAGCACGTCGTAGTTCTCGAACGCGGCGACAGTCTGCTCGGAGAGCACTTCGGGCAGCGCGTCGGGCGTCGTGCGCAGGTTTTTCAGCCCGCGCTGCTCGGCCTCGGCGTGCCACTCCTCAGCGTAGTTGTCGCCGCCGAAGCAGACCGCCTTGTTGGCGCTGTAGGAGTCCTTGACGATCTCGATCACGGCCTCGGGCATCGCCGTGCCGGCGGAGAGCTTCTCCTCCAGCTTGCCGGCGAGCTCGTCGATCGCCTCGGCGGCGATCGTGTTGAGCACCGTGTTGGGGAAGGCGAGCGACATGCTCGACCCCAGCGCCCGGAACTCGAATTTGTTGCCGGTGAAGGCAAACGGCGAGGTGCGGTTGCGATCGCCGCCGTGCATCGGCAGCTTCGGCAGCACCGTCGCGCCCAGCTCGAGGAAGGAGGCCGGCGTGTTGGGGTCGCCCTCGCCGGCGGCGATCGCATCGAAGACTTTCTCCAGCTCGGCGCCGAGGAAGATCGAGATGATCGCGGGCGGCGCCTCGTTGGCGCCGAGCCGGTGGTCCTGGCCGATGTTGGCGACCGAGGCGCGCAGCAGCCCCTGGTGCTTGTTGACCGCCTGGATCACCGCGGCGCAGAAGAAGAGGAAGTGGATGTTGTCGGCCGGCGTCTCGCCCGGGTCCAGCAAGTTGCCGCCGGTGTCGGTCCCCATCGACCAGTTGTTGTGCTTGCCCGAGCCGTTGACGCCCGCGAAGGGCTTCTCGTGCAGCAGGCAGACGAGGCCGTAGCGGCGGGCGACACTTTCCATCACCTGCATCAGCAGCTGCTGGTGGTCGGAGCCGACGTTGGAGTTCTCGAACATCGGCGCGATCTCGTACTGCGCCGGCGCGACCTCGTTGTGGCGGGTCTTGACCGGGATCCCGAGCTTGCGCAGCTCCAGCTCGGTCTCGAGCATGCAGGCGAGCACCCGCTCGGGGATCGAGCCGAAGTAGTGGTCGTCGAGCTCGTGGCCCTTGGGCGGCTTGGCGCCGAACAGGGTGCGGCCGGTGGCGATCAGGTCGGGCCGCTCGAAGTAGTACTGCTCGTCGATCAGGAAGTACTCCTGCTCGGGGCCGACGGTGGTGAAGACGCGCTGCGCGTCCTCATCGCCGAGCAGCCGCAGCGCTTTGATCGCCGTGCGCGAGAGCGCGTCCATCGAGCGCAGCAGCGGGATCTTGCCGTCGAGCGCCTCGCCGGTCCAGGAGGCGAAGGCGGTCGGGATGCAGAGCAGGGCCCCGTTGGGGTTCTCGAGGATGAAGGCGGGGGAGGTCGGGTCCCAGGCGGTGTAGCCGCGCGCCTCGAAGGTCGCGCGCACGCCGCCGGTCGGGAACGAGGAGGCGTCGGGCTCGCCCTGGACCAGCTCCTTGCCGGAGAAGCCGGCCAGCGCCGTGCCTTCGCCGGCGGGCTCGAAGAAGGAGTCGTGCTTCTCCGCGGTCGAGCCGGTCAGCGGCTGGAAGACGTGGGTGAAGTGCGTGGCGCCGTTCTCCAGCGCCCATTCCTTCATCGCCTCGGCGACCGCGTCGGCGAGGCTCGGGTCGAGCGCGGCGCTGCCGTCGAGGGTCGCCTGCAGCTTCTCGAAGACGTCGGCCTCGAGCCGCTCGCGCTGCACCGTGGTGGAGAAGACGTTGGCGCCGAAGGGGTTGTTCTCGGGCAGGGTCAGGTCGGTTGCGCCCAGGGCCCCTCCGTTAGAGCTCCACTGCGCGGCGGTCACGTTCTGCTGGCGGATGCGGGTCATCGCTGTGTCAGTTCCTCGCTTTTGCGCACCCGGCCCGGGCGCGATCGATTGCGGTCTAACTCCCTAATCAGGGCCAAAAGAGCCTAATGGGAGCGCGCTCGCGATGCCTTTGTACCGCCGTACAACGATCGCCCCGCGCCTTTGTCCGCGCGGGCGGCGGGCAGATCGCAGCCTTTTGGTCCCATGACCACCAAGGCTGCCACCGAAAGGCTGCGATCGAGGCCGCGCCGATAGCCTTCCCCGGTCCCCTAGCTGGAGGAATCCACCGAATGTTCGTCTCTAAGGCCGCCGTCGTCGGCGGCGGCACCATGGGCGGTGAGATCGCGCAGGCGATCGCCGCGTCCGACATCCCCGTCGTCGTCAAGGACATCGACCAGAAGTTCGTCGACGCGGCGGTGGAGAAGGCTCGCTCGGTGACCGAGGGCCAGCTCGCCCGCCTGGTCAAGAAGGAGAAGCTGACCCAGGAGGGGGCGGACGCTCGCCTCGCCGAGGTGATGGGTCTGATCACCGGCACGACGAGCTACGCCGACTTCGCCGACGTCGACTTCGTGATCGAGGCCGTTCCGGAGAAGATGGAGATCAAGCAGGCGGTCTTCCGCGAGCTCGATGCGGCCACGCCGGGCCACGCGATCCTTTCCTCCAACACCTCGTCGCTCTCGATCACCGAGATCGGCGAAGCGACGCTGCGCCCGGACAAGGTCGTCGGCTTCCATTTCTTCTACCCGGCCTCGGTGATGCCGCTGGTCGAGGTGATCGCCAGCGAGGACACGACCGAGGAGGCCGCGACCGCCGCCTACAACTTCGCCCAGGCGATCAAGAAGCAGCCGATCGTCTGCGGCGAGGTCCCCGGCTTCGTCGTCAACCGGGTGCTGATGGCGACGATGGGGGAGATCTGGCGCGCTCAGGAGGAGCAGGGCCTCTCGCTGAAGGCGATCGACGAGGCGATCGCCGGTGCCAAGGCGGCGCCGATGGGCCCCTTCTTCCTCACCGACCTGCTCGGGCTCGACACCGTGCTGCACGTCGCCGAGCACCTCAACCGCTCCTACGGCGAGAGCTTCTACGTCCACAAGGGGCTGCAGGGCCTCGTCGCCGACGGCAAGCTCGGCATGAAGAGCGGTGGCGAGGGCTTCTTCAAGGAGGGCGAGCAGAACGTTCCCGGCGACGCCGAGCCCGACGGCGAGGAGCTGGTCGCGATGTTCACCGGCCGGGCGCTGATCGAGGCTCTGCAACTGGTCGAGGAGGGCGTCTGCTCGGTCCGCGACATCGACCTCGGGATGATGGCCGGGGCCGGTCTCGACCCGCGCAAAGGCCTCTTCCCGCCGTTTTGGAAAGCCGACCTCGAGGGCCTCGACACGATCCTCGAGCGGATCGAGCAGCTCGAGGAGAAGCACGGCGAGCGCTTCACGCCGCCGGTTACGCTGAAGCGGCTCGTCGCCCAGGGGCGGCTCGGGCTCAAGTCGGGCCAGGGCTTCTACCCGTATCCGCAGGCCGACGATGGCGAGCAGGCCGAGACGGTCAAGTTGGAGACCCGCGGCGACGTCGCGATCGCCTGGCTCGCGAATGCGCCGATGAACGCGATCTCACCCGACGTGATCCGAGACCTCGGCATCGTTTGGGAGAGGGTTAAGGCCGACGAGGAGATCGGCGCGATGGTCGTCGCCTCTTCGATCCCGGTCGTCTTCTCGGCCGGCGCCGACATCAAGGCCTTCACCCAGATGGACGAGGGCGCCGGCGAGGAGTTGCTGCACAGCGCGCACTCGCTGCTGCGTGAGCTCGGCACCGAGAGCACGGCGACGATCGCCGCGGTCAACTCGATCGCCTTCGGCGGAGGCTGCGAGCTGGCGATGGCCTGCGACGTGCGGATTGCCGCGGAGGCCGCGGTATTCGGCCAGCCGGAGATCAAACTCGGGATCGTCCCCGGCTTCGGCGGCACCCAGCGGCTGCCGCGCCTGGTCGGTCCCAACAAGGCGCTCGAGATGAACCTGGTCGGCGACGCGGTTCTGGCCGGCGAGGCGCTCGACTCCGGCCTCGTCAACCGTGTCGTGCCCGACCATGAGCTGTTCGAGACGGCGCTGATGTGGGCCGGCAAGCTGGCAGGCCAGGCGCCGATCGCGCGCGGGCAGATCAAGTCCGCCTCGCACAAGGGCGACCTCGACGAGGGCATCGAGGCCGAGAAGCAGGCCTTCGCCGCCGCCTTCGGCAGCGAGGACGCAAAGGAGGGCATCGCCGCCTTCCTCGGCAAACGAAACCCGAAGTGGAGCGGCAAGTAGAAACGGCGGAGCGGTTGGCGGAGTTGATCCTCGAATCGGGCTGCACGGTGGCGCTCACGGGCGCCGGGGTCTCGGTGCCGTCGGGGATCCCGGACTTCCGCACACCGGAGACGGGGTTGTGGGCCAACGTCGACCCGATGGAGGTCGCCCACATCGATGTCTTCGAAGGCGACCCGGCGCGCTTCTGGTCCTACTACCGGCCGCGCTTCCACTCGCTCGGCGACAAACGACCCAACGGCGCCCATGAGGCGCTGGCCGAGCTCGAACGAGACGGCCTGCTGGATGGCGTGATCACGCAGAACATCGATCGCCTGCATCGCGCGGCCGGCTCGCAGAACGTGGTCGAGGTGCACGGCTCGATTGAAACCTCGGCCTGCCGGGAGTGCGACGCCTCCTACGGACTGGGTGAGGTCGAGGCGCTCTTCGACGATGACGGGATCGCCGTCTGCTCCTCCTGCGGTGGCGCGGTCAAACCCGACGTCGTCCTCTTCGGCGAGATGCTGCCCGAGGCGGCGATGCGCCAGGCGCAGGAGCTGGCGGCGCGGGCCGAGTTGATGCTCTGCGTCGGCAGCTCGCTCGTCGTCCACCCGGTCGCCGGGCTGCCCGGCGTCACCCTCGCCGCCGGCGGCGAGCTGGCAATCGTCACCCAAGGGCCGACCCCCTACGACGGCGAGGCCGTGCTCAAGCTGGAGGGCGAGGTCGACGAGGAGCTGGGTGCCGTGCTCGCGGCGCTCGCCTAGATGGAGGCCGTGGAGAACGGCGTCGCCGGCCTGCCCGGGGCGGTCGTCTTCGACAACGACGGGCTGCTGCTCGACACCGAGTCGGTCTGGACCCGGGCCGAGCACGACCTGTTCGAGCGCCGCGGGCTCGAGTTCACCCCGGCCGACAAGCTGGAGCTGGTCGGCACTTCGGCCGAGATCGCCGGTGGCGTACTCGAACGCCGCCTCGCCGAGCCCGGCCGTGCCGCCGCCCTGATCGAGGAGCTGAACGAGCTGGTGATCGCCGAGCTCGAGCACGGGGTGGAGGCGATGGTCGGGGCGCGAGAGCTGCTGCATCTGTTGAAAGAGCGGGGGACCCCGATCGGGCTCGTCTCCAACTCGCCGCTCGCCTTCGTCCGCCGCTCGCTGCAGATCGCCGGCTTTCACGACCGCTTCGACGTTGTGATCAGCGCCCACGAAGTGGCGGCGCCGAAGCCGGCGCCGGACCCATACCTGGAGGCGTGCAGGCGGTTGGGGGTCGCGGCCGGACCCGACATCGTCGCCCTCGAGGACTCGCCGACCGGCGTTGCCGCCGCCCGCGCCGCCGGGCTGACCGTTATCGGGGTGCCGTCGATCGAGGGGATCGCGCTCGACGAGGCGCACGAGATCGCTGAGTCGCTGCAGGACGAGATCGTTAGTCGACGATTGCTGTTATAGGGGTTGCCGCGGGAGCACCCCGCCCCGACTAACCGCTTGCAATTGAGACGCCAGGAAGTTCAGTGAAGGCCTTTTGGTCAGAGCTCACGACCTGCCGTTCCTGGGCTCGCGCGGTCGCAGCGATGATGAGATCGTGAGCGCCGCGCGGCGTTCCCGCCCGCCGAACGTGCGCCAGCAGATCGGCGTGTGCATCGGCTACGTCGAGGTCGTAGGGCTCAATCGAGACGGCGTCGAGAACCGCTGTTACGAAACGCTCCCGCTTCTCCCGCCTGCGACCTTTCGCCAGCTGGACGCCGACTCGCAACTCCGCCACGGTGATCGCCGCGACCGCGACATCGTCGCCGTCGTCAATCACTTCCTCCAGCGAACCGCCGCTGCGCTCCGCGTCGACCAAGACCGTCGTATCGAGGATCAGTCGCGCCAGGGGTCCGTCACCGGCTCCATGCCCTCGCGAAGCTCCCGCAGCTCGTCCGCCCACGCACCATCGGGCCGATTGGCGCGAAGAACCTCCTTGAGCGCCTTCCCAGTTCCACCGCTCGTGGGACCGATGGTCGCCACGGCCCGACCGTGGCGAACCACCACGTAGGACTCCCCGCCTCGCTCTACATCGTCCAACACCTCGGAGAACCGGCGAGATGCATCAGTCGCACTTAGCTGCTTCATGAAATCAGATTATCAGATTTCTAACACGCAACGCGGTGCCCTGGGCACTCCTCCGCCCCGGAACTTCGCGACACTCCCGCCGCTCCGCTCTGGGCCTGCACAGATCTCCTCCAATCTCAGGGGGCCGGGAATTGACCTTCGGGTTCCTACGCGAACAGTCTGCTTATGAGACCGCCGTCTTGGGTATCTCCGGTTCGGGATCCCGCGTCAGCCTCTGAGTATGCGGCGTCGTCTCAGGACTCGCTCGCAGATCTGGACCAGCTCGTTGATGTGGCGCTCGTCTTCGCTTGCCAAGCTGTCGGTGAGCGCGGCGTTGGCGGTGTCTCCGGCCTGCTTGCGGCGCTGCTTGAGCTCCCCCATGTCGCTCTCGTGGTCCGGGTCGCTGAGCGCTCCGTCCAGCTCCATCAGGAGCGCCTCCAGTGCGACGCGTAGCTGTAGGGCGGCCTCGCGGGGGCGGTTGGCGTCGAGGTCGGCTCGGGCGCGGAGGAGCAGGGTCTCGCAGGCGTCGGCCGATTCGCGGCTGCCGAGAATCGCCGCCAGGCGCTCCTGCGGGCGCAGCTGTTCGTCGCGTCGGCGCCGCCGCGAGCTGCCGCCGCGGACGTCGACCCCACGGGCGTCGGTGAAGCGGCCGGAAGCCACCTGCTCGCCACTGCCGTGCCCGACCAGGACCTTGGTCGCCTGCTCCGGTCGCAGGGCCGTCCAGTCCGGTTCCGCGGCGGCGACGGCCTGCGCGTGCAGGGCCCGGTTGAGCAGGGCGATCCCAGCGGCAACCGCCGCGTCGGTTGCTTCCTCGTCGGCGGTTGCCCCCGCCAGCCAGGCGGCGGCATCCCGCTCGGACTCGAACGGTTCCTCGGCCCGGACTGCGGTGACTCGGGTCAGCGGCAGAGGGGAGGGGCCGCCCGTGGTTGCCGCGTCCTTGGGCTTGCGCCGCCGTCGCCGCGGATGGGCCGGCGCCGCAAGCGTTTCGACCACGAGCACGCGCTCGCTGCCCTCGCCACCGTCGCCGCGGGCCAGGTAGCGACCGTCGGGCAGGGCGAGCGTGCCCGGGAGCTCGAACTGCACGAATCCGAAGAGCTGAGTCAGTGGCCCTTGTCCGGCTGCTTCTCAGCCGGCAGCGAGAACTTCGACGGCTCGGTCGGCACGTCGGGGTTGTCGATCCGCTCGAGGCGGTCGGTCAGCCGCAGCCACTGTTTCGGTTTGAGCAGCTGCACGAAGCGAGCCTTGCCGGGCCCGCCGACGGGGCTGTAGCCGATGTGGACGTGGTCGTCGTGGTCGCCCATCGCGAAGCTCGGCCCGCCCAGTTCCTGCAGCGAGATCAGCTCGTCGGGGACCATCGTGCCCTGCAGGCGCAACACCGAGCGCAGCAGGTCTTCGGTGATCGAGCCCGGGCCCTGGTGGCCGAGCACCGGCACGCCGTCGATCAGGGCGATGTCGGCGGCGCCGCCGAAGGAGTGGTTGGAAATGTGGCCGCTGGTCGTGATGCTGCCGTGGCGGCCGCAGAGCAGCGAGGTGATCGTCAGCCGGTAGCCCTGGCCCGAGAGGTAGGCGAGAGCGGCGAGCAGGCGGCGGTCGATCTGGCCGGCGCGAATTTCCACCCGATCACAGTCGGACAGTTCGATGTTCTCGTCGGCGAGCAGGCGCCGGCCGAGCATCTCCTTCGGCAGCAGCAGCACGCCGGCGCCGCTCAGCTTCGCCGTCAGCGGGTTCTTGCCCTTGGCGCGGTAGATCGCCGTCGCCTCGAGCAGCTTCCAGCCGTCGAGGATCGGCTTCGGGTCGATCCGGGGGGCGCCCTTTCCGGCCGGGCGGATCGCGAAGTTGATGTGCGGGTCGACGCCGTCCTCGCTGCCACCGATCCTGGCCAGCACCGTCCCGGCTATAACCTTCGACCCGACCTTGAGGGTTCCGTCGGCGCCCTTTGCGGCGACCTGGTCGACGCCGTTGCTTGCCTGGCCGCGCCCGTCGTCCCCGGTCCGCTGCGGCAGCGCTCGCAGCCGTGGCCGGATGTCCTCGCTGTTCACCGGGACGCGCCGCTCCTTGCCGCTCGGCATCACCACACGACGGTGCTTGCGCACGAGCGAGCCGAGCTTGGCGTAGATGTAGCGGTTGCCGTAGGCGTCGCGCAGGATGACGAAGCGGCCGAGCCTTTTCGAGTTGCCCATCTTCACGATCACGCCGTCGTTGACGGCGACCACCGGGGCGCCCTCGCGGGCGAAGATGTTGATCCCGCGCCGGGTCGGCGAGGAGGAGATCACCTCAGCGGCGTTGCCGTAGCCCTCGCGTGCTTTCGGCGTCGCCTTGCTCAGCGCCGCGCGGGCGGAGATGTCGTCGGCGTAGCGGGCGTCGGCGGCGACCGGGAAGTGGGCGCCCTCGGTCAGCCCGGTGAGCGAGCCGACCAGGTCGGAAGGCAGCTTGCCGTAGGCGCGCGCGTAGAGCAGCACCTCCTGCACGTACCAGTCAGCGTGGTTGTAGGCAAAGATCGCGTCGTAGAGGTTCTCGCGGCCGCCGGCGACCTTGAGGTAGTGGGCGGCGGCGCAGATCGCGTCGACCGGGTTGTAGGGGTCCTTGCGGCCGTCGCCGTTGGCGTCGAGCCCGTACATCTCCCAGCTCGAGGGGATGAACTGCATCCAGCCCATCGCGCCGGCGCTGGAGACGTTGAGGTTGGTGCCGAAGGCGGTCTCGATTTTGTTGATCGAGGCGAGCACCTCCCACGGGATCCCGTACTCGGTGCCGCAGGCCTGGTAGATCGGCAGCAGGAAGGGCGGGATCTCAAACGAGTCGATGACGAAGTTGGGGACGCCGATCGGCGCCGGGCCGAAGGGCGCGATCGTCGTGCTCGGGTTCGCCGTCGTCGGCGAGCCGCCGCTGTCGAACTGCGAGCCGCCGTCAGGCCCGTCCTTCTGCGGCTGGTCTCCAGCGGTCGCCTTCGGTGCGACGACCCCGCCGCTCTGGCCGCCGCCTCCGATGCTCTCGTTGCGCTGGACCCTGTGCGGCTTGGCCTCGGGGGCCCGCGCCGCGTTGAGTGGGTCGCCGCTCTCAACCTTGCCGCCGCTCTTCGGCTGCGCCGGCGACCCGGCGTCCTTTGGCTGCTCCGGCGCTTCCGACTCCGGCTCCTCGCTGGGATCGGTGGGCGATTCGCAATCGGGGTCGTCCGCGTCAACGAGTTCGTCTTCGTCGTCGTCGATCTCGTTGGCGCAGGCGGGGACTTCGGCCGAGGGAAGCGCCGGGGCGCTGACGATTCCGTTCGCAGCCTGGTTTTGGCCGAGGCCCGCGGAGGGATCCGCACCCGCCATGCCGACGCCGAACGCGGTGACGACCGCGAAGCCGGCCAGAGCGATGATGAGTGCGATCTTCTGTCTCATGCGATGGCGCCTCGATTCCCTGCGTGCACGGGCATTTCCTCCCTACCCGCTTCCACCCTCTCCCCAAGCATGAAGCACGCCCACGCTACTGACTTGTGGGGAACCGCGCAATGCGCAGCTCCGCCCCCCAACATGCCCTTAATCAACGGCTGTTCCATGCCTGAGTCCGAGAGCATTTCAGCCGCCTCGGATGGGCTGGTCAAGAACGTGTTACGAGGCTCGGGCGCAGAGTCTCTAAGGTGTCCCCGATGAGCGCTGAGGACGAGTTCAAAGACGACCAGGAGAGCCTGCGGGCGCGCAGCGAGCAGGCGATCGGCGAGCTGGCCCAGGCGCTGCTCGACAGCCACGTGCTGGAGAACGCCGTCGCCGCAGCCTTCGGCGCTCGCGAGAAGGCGTCCGAGGCCCAGCACGCCGCGATGACCGCGCTCAACCTGCCCTCGGCCGGCGACGTCGAACGGCTCGAGCGCCGCCTGCGCTCGCTCTCACAGCGCCTCGACGAGGTCGAGGACGAGATCGATCGCTTCGGGCGCGAGATCGGCACCCTGCGCCGCGAGTTGGCCAGTCAGAAGCGTGAGTCTGACTCTAAGGTTGAGGGTTAGACAGGCCTGTTGCCGCGGCGTGTCCGCCCGCTTTCGCGATCGCCTCAAGCCGGTCGTCGTCGAGTCGGCGCGTGTCAGCCTCGTTGACGATTAGCAGCGCCGCAGCTGCGATGCCGAGCCGGTGGGCAGCGGCGAGCAGCGCGGCCGTCTGAAGGTCTGCCGCGGCGACGGTTTCGGGGAGCCCATCCGCTGCGGGGGCGGCGGTGTCGAGGCTGGCGATGACCGCCGTTCGCGCCGAGCCGCTCAGAGCTGACCGCAAGTTGTCCCACAACTCCGGATCCGGCCGGGCCGTGTCGCCGACCTCGAGCCCGAGTGATGTGATGCTGCCGCCCGCGGCCAGCGCTCCTTCGACCGCCAGCAGCTCGCCGAGGTCCGCACGACCGCCCACCGCGACGCAGGTCCCCACCCGCACGACGCGCTCGACCCCGAGCTTCGCCAGGTCGGCGAGGACGAGGGCGGCGCTGGGGCCGCCCATCCCGGTCGCCTGGATCGTCAGCTCAGCGCCGCTCGGCGTCCGGCCCGAGTACCCCCACAGGCCGCGGGCGTGATTGCTCATCTTCGGCTGCTCGAGCAGGGCCTGCGCGAGTAAGAGTGCGCGGCCGGGGTCGCCGACCAGGATCGCCCTGCTCGCGAGCGGCGCCGTCGGTCGTAGCCGGGATGGCATCGACGCCGGACCCTATTGCGAGCGCCTGCTCCGCGCCGGCCATGGCCCGCGCAGGCGGTGGCCTGCCACTCGTGAGAGTTGCGCCTCCCAGATTTCCTCCATGAGTCCAAACACAGTCAGACGGGCCATTCATACCTTGAAGCGCGATGGCAACAACACAACCGCGACCGCCGCTGCCGTGTGCTCGGCGGGCTAGGAGGGAATTCCAGAGATGAGAACGAAGATCGGCGTCGGCGCCATACTGGCGGTGCTCGCTGCCCTACTGCTACCCGCGGCGGCATCGGCCGCAACCGTCGGCGAAGTCGCCGGCTCGCTCGAAGAAAAGGTCAGCGAGCTGAACATGACCTGGGTCGCTGTCTCGACCGTCCTGGTCTTCCTCATGCAGGCCGGGTTCATGTTCCTCGAGATCGGCTTCTCCAGACAGAAGAACGCCGGGACCGGCGTGGCCAAGGTGCTCGTGAACCTTGCGATCGTGACCATCGCCTGGTGGGCGATCGGCTACGGCGTCGCCGAAGGCGGCGGCAACGACTTCTTCGGGGACACCGGCTTCTTCTTCCACTTCGACCAGACGGTCGCGGGTGAAGCGGTCACCGGGGAATCGGCGATGCTGATGCTCTTCGGGCTCGCCTTCTGCGCGGTCTCGCTGGCGATCGTCTGGGGCACCACCCTGGAGCGGATCAAGTTCGGCGCCTACGTGATCTACGCGGCTGTGTTCGGCGCGATCATCTACCCGCTCGTCGCGCACGCGGTGTGGGGCGGCGGCCTGCTCTCCGACATCGGCGGCAAACCGGTGATGGACTTCGCCGGCTCCTCGGTGGTCCACCTCACCGGCGCGGTCGGCGCCTTCGCGGCCCTGCTGCTGCTTGGTGCTCGTAAGGGCAAGTACGACGCCAGCGGCAATCCACGGGTCATCCCCGGCCACTCGATGCCGCTCGTCGGCCTCGGCGTGATCATCCTCTGGATCGGTTGGTTCGGCTTCAACGGAGGCTCGACCTTCGAAACCGCCGGCAACTTCTTCGGCGAGGTCATGCTGAACACCCAGCTGGCCGCGGCCGCAGGCGTCATCGGCGCTTCCCTGGCCGTCTACCTGAAGAGCAAGACGCTCGACGTCGGCATGGCCGGCAACGGCGCGATCGCCGGCCTCGTCGGCATCACGGCCCCGTCGGGCTTCGTCGAGTACTGGGCGGCGCCGATCATCGGCTTCATCGCCGGCCTGCTCGTCGTCTTCGCGGTGCTGGCGATCGACAAGCTCCTCGACGACCCGGTCGGCGCGCTATCGGCGCACGGCCTGGCCGGAATCTGGGGCACCCTCTCGGTCGGCATCTTCGGCTCAGCGCGGTTGGTGAGCGAAGGCGCGGCGCCGGGTGTCTGGTACTCGATCTTCGGCAGCGAGCCGTTCAGCGCGTCGATCGGGCAGCTCGCCGTACAGGGGCTCGCCGTCCTGTTCACGTTCGTCGTCGTCTTCGCGATCTCGATAGTCACCTTCGCGATCATCAAAGGCACGATCGGGCTACGGGTCGACGATGCCGAGGAGGAAGCGGGCCTGGACATCAGCTCGCACGGCATGTATGGCTATCCGGAGCAGTTCATCCCGCAGCCGGAGTACTCCACCGGGCTGCCAAGCACGATGGGCACCGGGGCCGGGGTTCCCGCGGCTGCACCCGCCCAGATGACCGCGACCGAGTCGTCGCGTTAGGAGGGCTGGACGCATGAAAAAGATAGAGGCATTCATCCGCCATGAGGCGTTCGAGCCGATCAGGACCGAGCTGCTCGAGAAGGGATTCCCATCCCTCTCGATCCTCGAGGCAAAGGGCTCGGGCAGGCAGAAGGGGATAGTCGAGCGGTATCGCGGCTCGACCCTGACGGTCAACGTCCGGCCCAAACTGAAGCTCGAGGTCGTGGTCGAGGACAAAGACCAGCCTCTCGTCGTCGAGACGATCCTCAGACACGCCCGCACGGGCGAGGTCGGCGACGGCAAGATCTTCGTCCTGCCGGTTGAGGAGGCGATTCGCATCCGCACCGGCGAGGGCGGGGAGGATGTGCTGCAGGCGCACTCCGATGAGGAAGTGACTGCCTGACACTGTTTTACGAACCCCCGCCGGGCCTGTCCCGGTGGGGGTTCGCTTAACTCTCAGCCAGCATGGCTGATGAGCGCATCTCTCTTGCTGAGGCTTCCCGGCGGTCCGGAGTCTCGACCAGCACGCTGAAGCGCTGGGCGGAGGAGAAGGTCGTGCCGGTGCGGCGGGGGAGGTGGACGGTTGCCGCGGCGGCGCAGGCGCGGGTGGTGGCGCGGATGCGCGAGCGCGGGCACTCGCTGGAGGAGTTGAAGCGGGCCGGCCGCGAGGGGCGGTTGGCGTTCGGCTTCGTCGAGGAGCTCTTCCCGAGCCCGGCGGAGGAGGCGACGGTCGAGGACGTCGCGCGCGAGACCGGCCTCGAGCCGGAGTTGGTCGAGCGCATCCTCGTCATCCTCGGCACCCCGCTCGGCCGGGAGCGCCGGCTCGGCCCCGACGACGTAAAGGCGCTGCGCCACTGCGCCCGCGTGCTCGCGGCGGGCTTCCCGCTCGTCGCCTTCCTGCAGATCGTCCGCGTCTACGTCCAGTCGCTGCGGCGGATCGCCGACGCCGAGGTGCGCCTCTTTCACCTCTACGTGCACGAACCGATGATCCGCGACGCCCTGCCCGAGCTCGAGATCGCCGAGGAGATGGGCGACCTCGCCGCCGACATCCTGCCCCTGGCGGCGCCGCTGACCGAGTACCTACACACGCGCTACCTGCGGTACTTCATGGAACAGGATGTCGTCGGCCACATGGAGACCGACCTCGACGCGCCGGTCTCCGACCTCGGCCAGGTCCCGGTGACGCTCTGCTTCATCGACCTCACGGGCTTCACCCGCTACACCGAGGAGGAGGGCGATTTCGAGGCGCTCGACGTGGTTGAGAACTTCGTCGAAACGGTCGAGGCGACGCTGCCGCCGGAGGCGACCGTGGTGAAGACGATCGGCGACGAGGTGATGGTCGTCTCGCCCGACCCCGCGTCGCTGACCGAGTGGGCGGTCGGCCTGCTCGACCGCTTTCCCGAGCGGCCGCGGCCGCGGGTCGGGATCCACTACGCGAACGCGGTCTACCGCGACGGCGACTACTTCGGAACCGACGTCAACCTCGTCCACCGCGTCGCCGACCGCGCCCAGGCCGGCGAGGTCCTGGTCACCGACGCCGTCACCGGCTCGCTCGCCGAACGCGGCCTGACCTGCGCCCCGATCGGCGAGGTCAACCTGAAGGGCTTCCCCGCCCCAATCCCGCTCTACATAGTCCGGCGCGCCGCCTGACGTTCAGCCGCTCGGCATCTCGAGCCGATGAGCCCGCCTGATCCGGGCAGTGCGCTCCTCATCGACTCCCGCCTCAGCCGCCAACTGCGGCCAGGTCGCCACCGCCGCGCGAACCTCGTCGACGATCTCCTCCGCCCGCCCGCGTTTCATCGAGGCGGTCCTGCCGACCTCGCGGAAATCGTCGAGCGTGAAGCCGTCGCGCCTGCCGTTGAGCGACATCTGGTGCTGCCGGGTCCAGGTGCCAGACGGGTTGAACGCATAGACGAGGTCGAAGGCGGGGGAGAGCCGCCACTCGCCGCTGCGGTCCATCAGGAAGGCGATGTTCTTGACGTGATCGTCCTGATTTCGGGCGACGACGTTGAATGCCATGCGCCGGAACTGCTCCTCGATCGCCGTCATCGGCAGGCCGAGGCGACGGATGGTCATCAGCGCCTGCTCGTAGGAGTTGGCGCCGGGCTGGTTGAAGTCGAGATGTGCCATCGCGCCCAGTGACTGCATGTGCAGCTTCGAGCCGTCGGCGAGCCGATCGAAGCGGCGGGTCATGAAGTGGCGGCGCCCGTTCTCCTCCAGCAGCCTGCACTCGCTCATCTCGACCCCCGCTGCGCCGGCCATTCGCGAGTAGGCCCACTCGATCGTGCCGTACCCGTTCGGCTCGCCGATCTCGCGACTGCTGTCGTCGACCCCGTCGAACTTGAGGATCCAGTGCTCGAAGCCGGGGTCGACGTCGAGCTGACCGGAGCGAACCTCGCCGGTCTGCGGCTGCAGGGCGATCAGCGCCTTGGCCCGGGCGCCGCCGGCCGAGCTGCCGACGCGCAGGATCTCCTCGAGCGCACCCTCACTGCCCAGCTCCGTCTTCAAATCGCGCCGTTCGCAGAGCACGTCCGCGGCCAGCTCGACCAGCGCGCCGACGTCAATCCGGTGGCTCTCGGTCGGGCTCGGGCCCAGGGCCGGCTCGTACTCAAGCGCTCCCATGCCCCTGCGTCCGACGTAGCAGAGGCGCTCGACCGCGTCGAAGCTGTCGGGCGTGCGTCCCTGGCGGTCGAGCCAGCTGTCGATCAGCGCGTTGCCGAAACGGTCGGGGAGCGAGTCGGCGAGCAGGCCGGGCAGGCCCTTGAAGGTCTGCTGGGCGAGCTCGGGGAAGCGGAATGGACGGCTCCCCTCGAGCGGCATGGTCAGCGGGGCCACCTCGATCCCGCCGGCTACGAACTCCGGCAGGTACTCGAAGGTGGCGACATCGTCGCCGTCCTGGAGGGAGACCGCCCCGACCGGCTCGCCCCACAGCTTGACTTCGGCCAGCGTACTCACCGTGCGGGCCTCGGCGAGGACGCCCGCCGCCGTTCGCGCCCGCGCAGGCGCAGCTCCTCGATCGGGCTGGGGGGCGGCTCGGGGATGGCTCGCTCAAGCCCGCCGAGCAGGCCGAGCACGCGCATCGTCCGGATCAGGGTGACGAGCTGGCTCGGCTTGCCGTCCTCGAGATTGCGAATAGTGGACAGCGAGACCCCAGCCTCCTCGGCGAGCCGGCGCTGGGTCAGGTTGTGCTGCAGCCGCGTGCGCTTGAGCCTGCTGCCCAGCTGCTCGAGGATCGCAGCATCCGTGAGTTGCGCGTCTATTCGCATAAAGCCTATTTTATTAGCTTTTAAAGCTGTTTTCAAGCTTAACAAGTAATATATTAGCTTTTCAGCAGAGTTGTGAGACCGTTCGCGCAGCCTAGACTGGCTCTCACCAATGGAGGCCGATCCGAACGCCGCACACACCGAGATGCTCGAGGCGGTGCGCGAGGGGGGGATGCTGCCGGCCGGGACGCCGCTGGTCGCGATGCTCTCCGGCGGGCGCGACTCGGTCTGCCTGCTCGACCTCGCCGTGCGCCTGCTCGGCGCGGGGGAGGTGACGGCGCTGCACGTCAACTACGGCCTGCGCGACGACTCCGACGCCGACGAAGAGCATTGCGCGGCGCTCTGCGAGCGGCTCGGCGTGCGGCTCGCGGCCGAGCGGCCGCGCCGGCCGGAGGGCCCGGGCAACCTGCAGGCCTGGGCGCGCGACACGCGCTACGCCGCGGCGGCCGGGCTGGCCGAGGGAGGCGGGGCGCTGATCGCGACGGGGCACACCGCCGACGACCAGGTCGAGACGATCCTCTACCGGCTGGCCTCCTCGCCCAGCCGCCGGGCGCTGCTGGGGATGAGGCCCGAAGACGGCAAGCTGGTGCGGCCGCTGCTGGGGCTCACCCGCGAGCAGACGACCGCGTACTGCGAACAGCGGGAATTGCCCTGGCGCGACGACCCCAGCAACGACGGGGGCGCCTACGCCCGCAACCGCGTCCGCCACGGCCTCGCCGAGGCGCTGGCCGAGGTCCACCCGGCGGCGGCGCAGAACGTCCTGCGCACGGCCGAGCTGCTGCGCGACGAGGCCGAGGTCCTCGACCAGCTGGTCGCCGTCGAGCTCGACGGCTCGAATGGCTCGCCCCGCGGCACGATCGCGCTCGATCGCCTCGCCGGGCTGCCTCCGGCGCTGCGCCGGCTCGTCGTCCAGCAGCTCGCCGACCGCGCCGCCGGCCGCCCCGTCCCGGGCGCCGCCAATCACGCCGACGAGGTCGCCGCCCTGCGCCGCACCGGCACCGCGATGCTCGACCTCGGCGGCGGCGTCCGCGCGATCGCCGAGCGCGGCACCCTGCGCGCCGAGCGGTAGATACTCTCCGCGCGTGAGCGACGCGATCGGCGAGACCCTGGTCTCAGGCGAGGAGCTGCAGCGGCGGGTCGCCGAGCTGGGGAAGCAGATCAGCGAGGACTACGCGGGGCGCGACCTGGTCATGGTCGGCGTGCTCAAGGGCGCGGTGATCTTCCTCGCCGACCTGATGCGCCATCTCGACGTCGCCTGCGAGATCGACTTCATGGCCGTCTCCAGCTACGGCTCGCAGACGGATTCCTCCGGCGTCGTGCGCATCCTCAAGGACCTCGACGCGCCGATCGAGGGTCGCCACGTGCTGATCGTCGAGGACATCATCGACTCCGGTTTGACGCTGCACTATCTGAAGCGGAACCTCGAGGCGCGCGAACCGGCGTCGCTGGAGGCCTGCGCTCTGCTGATCAAGCCGGATCGCCTCCGTGCCGGTCTGGCGCCGCCCCGCTACATCGGCTTTCCGATCGCCGATCGCTTTGCGATCGGCTACGGGCTCGATCACGCTCAGCGCTACCGCAACCTCGATTACGTCGCGGCCTTGGAGGAGTAGATGGCTGCGATCGTCGGTCCAAGGCGCCCGGACGCTGAAACCGCCCTGGTACGCTGAATTTTCCCTGTGAGGCGTTTTTTCAAAAGCGCAGCGTTCCCGATCCTGCTCGTGGTCATTCTCGCCTTCGTGGCGCAGAAAGTGATCAGTCCCGGGCCGGAGACCGAATCGCCTTCCTACAACGAGCTGATCGCACCGAAAACCGGCCTGATCGCCAGCGGCCGGGTCGAAGAGGTGACGATCAACACCAAGGACAACACGCTCGACGTCAAGGAAAAGGGCGAAAACGGCGAAAGCTTCTCGACCGGCTACCCGCCCAACACCGAGCAGAGCCTGGTCAACCAACTCGACGCGAACGAAGTCAAGACCGAGGTCAAGGGCACCGGCGGCTCCAGCATCCTCTCGCTGCTCACCTACGTCCTGCCCTTCCTGCTCTTCTTCGGCTTCTGGATCTTCCTGATGAACCAGATGCAGGGCGGCGGCTCGCGGGTGATGAACTTCGGCAAATCGAAAGCGAAGAAAATGTCCGTCGACGCGCCGAAGATCACCTTCCGCGACGTGGCCGGGGTCGACGAGGCGGTGCAGGAGCTGCACGAGATCAAGGAGTTCCTCGAGAACCCGAAGAAATTCCAGTCGCTCGGCGCCCGCATTCCCAAGGGCGTGCTGCTCTACGGCCCACCCGGCACCGGTAAGACGCTGCTCGCCCGCGCCGTCGCCGGTGAGGCCGGCGTGCCCTTCTTCTCGATCTCCGGCTCGGACTTCGTCGAGATGTTCGTCGGCGTCGGCGCCAGCCGCGTCCGCGACCTCTTCGAGCAGGCCAAACAGAACTCGCCCTGCATCATCTTCATGGACGAGATCGACGCCGTCGGCCGCCACCGCGGCGCCGGCATGGGCGGCGGCCACGACGAGCGCGAGCAGACGCTCAATCAGCTGCTGGTCGAGATGGACGGCTTCGAGATGAAAGACAACATCATCCTGATCGCCGCCACCAACCGGCCCGACATCCTCGACCCGGCGCTGCTGCGGCCCGGCCGCTTCGACCGCCAGGTCGTCGTCGACCGCCCCGATCGCAAGGGCCGCAAGAAGATCCTCGAGGTCCACACCCGCGGCAAGCCGCTGGGCAAGCAGATCGACCTCGACGCGCTGGCCGGGCAGACGCCGGGCTTCACCGGCGCCGACCTCGCCAACCTGATCAACGAGGCGGCGCTGCTGACCGCCCGCACGGGCCGGCGCGAGATCTCGATGCAGGAGCTCGAGGAGGGGATCATGCGGGTGATCGCCGGGCCGGAGAAGAAGACCCGGGTGATGAGCGAGAAGGAGCGGCTGATCACCGCCTACCACGAGCTCGGCCACGCGATCGTCGGCCACCTGCTGCCCAACTGCGACCCGGTCCACAAGATCTCGATCATCAGCCGCGGGCAGGCGCTCGGCTACACGATCAGCCTGCCCACCGAAGACAAGTTCCTGACCAGCCGCGCCGAGCTGACCGACACGATGGCGATGACCCTGGGCGGCCGCGCCGCCGAGGAGATCGTCTTCGGCGAGATCACCACCGGCGCCTCCAACGACCTCGAGAAGGTGACCGAGACCGCGAAGCAGATGGTGATGCGCTTCGGTATGTCCGAGCGGCTCGGCCCGCGCGTCTTCGGACATGATCGCGGCCAGCCCTTCCTCGGCCGCGAGTTCTCCTCCGAGCCCGACTACTCGGACGAGATCGCGCGTGAGATCGACGACGAGATCCGCCGCATCGTCGAGTCCGCGCACCAGACCGCCAAGGACCTGCTCAACGAGCGCCGCGAGGGCCTGGAGACGATCTCGAAAATCCTGCTCGCGCGCGAGACGATCGACGCCGAGCAGTTCGTCGCCCTGCTCGACGGCAAGCCGGAGAGCGAGGTCTTCGTCGACGAGGAGGAGGAGTCGCCGCCGGCCGAGCCGGCGGCGGAGCCGGAAAAAGCCGCCCGCGAGGGCGCCCGCCCGAACCCCAGGCCGCGGCCTGGGTTCGCCGGCGGCGACGCTGGCTAGTCGGGGCGGCGACCGGTACTGCCTCGCCGGACGCCTTAATCCGCCTGCGGCGGATTAATTGTGAGTCCCTTCGGGACAGAGTCACTCCGCGGTGCCGGTGGGAGGCGCCGTCGAGGTAGCACCGGTCGCCGCCTTCGGTAGCTGGTGATACTTCCCCTCATGAACCCCAGGCTGATGGGCGTTGTGAATGTCACCCCCGATTCGTTCTCCGATGGGGGGAGGTATCTGGATTCGGACGCCGCGATCGCGCATGGGCGGGAGCTGGTCGAACAGGGGGCGGAGATTTTGGATGTGGGGGGGGAATCGACTCGGCCCGGGGCGGAGGAAGTGGGGGCTGAGGTGGAGCGGGAGCGGGTTGAGCCTGTGGTTGCCGGGTTGGCCGGGAAGGCGACGGTTTCCGTCGACACCTCGAAGGCGGCCGTTGCCGAGGTGGCGCTGGCTGCGGGGGCGTCGATCGTCAATGACGTGACCGCATTGCAGGGTGACCCGGGGATGGCGGCGCTTTGTGCGGAACGGGAGGCGGGGCTGGTTCTCATGCACATGCAGGGGGATCCGCGGACGATGCAGGTGGAGCCGCGCTACGGCGATGTGGTCGACGACGTCAGGGCGTTTCTCGCCGAGCGGGTGGAGGCAGCGGTCGCGGCGGGCGTGGCCGAGGAGCGGATCTGGGTCGATCCGGGGATCGGCTTCGGTAAGACGCTCGAGCACAACCTGGAGCTGCTGCGCCGGCTCGGCGAGCTGCGTGAGTTGGGGCGCCCGCTGGTCGTCGGAACGTCGCGCAAGAGCTTCATTGCCAGGATTGACGACTCGCCCGTCGAGGAGCGGCTCGGCGGCACGATCGCCTCTTCGATCCTTGCCGCCGTGGAGGGCGCCGACGTGCTGCGCGTCCACGATGTCGCCGAGACCGCACAGGCCTTCCGCGTCGCGAGTGCGATCCTCGGCTAGGTTTGACGACATGGACGAGCCGCAGGGCAACGGGATCGAGTCGCGGGTCGAGGTCGACCTGCGCGGGATCTCGATCTACACCCACCACGGCGTCAGCGACGCCGAGCAGGAGGTCGGCCAGCGGCTCGAGTTCGACCTCTCCTTCGACGTTCCCGACTGCGACGCGGTGCTCACCGACCGGATCGAGGACACGGTCGACTACGGCGACGTCTGCGACATCGTCGCCCTCGCGGCGACCGAGCGCAGCTACCGCACCCTCGAGCGCCTCGCCCAGGTCGTCGGCGCGCGCCTGATCGAGCGCTACGGCTGCGAGTCGGTCCGCGTCCGCGCCGCCAAGCCCGAGCCGCCGCTGCCGCTCTCGATCCAGGAGGTCGCCGTCGAGGTGACCCAGGAACGGGCCGAAGAGGAAGACGACGAGGAGAACGGTGAGGAGCCCTGATCCCTCGCGTTCGCCTTTTGTCCCCCTATGCGCAACAAACAACGAACGCGGTCCGGATATCTGGGGCTCGGGTCCAATCTGGGTGACCGGGCGGGGCATCTGCGCGCGGCGATCGAGATGCTGGACGAGCGCGGGGTGGAGGTCGAGGCGGTCTCCGCCGCCTACGAGACCGAGCCGGTCGGCGAGGTGCTCGACCAGCCCGACTTCCTCAACGCGGCGATCCGCATTCGCACGGAGCTGGCGCCGGAGGCACTGCTCGACCTCTGCAAGCAGGTCGAGGCCGAGCGCGGCCGCGCCCTCGACGCCCCCCGCCACAGCCCCCGTCCGCTCGACGTAGACCTACTGCTGTTCGGCGATGTCGAGGTCGTGACGGACCGCCTCACCCTGCCGCACCCCGAGGTGACCAACCGCCGCTTCGTCCTCATCCCCCTGCTGGAGCTCGATCCGGAGCTCGCCCTGCCCGACGGAGCCAGGCTCGCCGATGCCCTGGCCGCGCTCGGCCCGGGCGAACGAGTCGATCAGGCCGCGGCGGTCTCGCTGCGCAGCGGCTGAAGCCAGGCGGGAGGCAGGATCGCCGGCGTCTTGCCCGGGAAGTCGGGGACCACGCGGACCGCAAGCTCGCCGGCGGGGCGAGCCTCGATTGCCGGCCGCAGGTCGTCGAAGCTCATTGCCAGCCGTAGGCTGGGGGCGATCTGGAAGTCGGCGATGTTGAACTGCTCTCCGCCGATCGTGCCGGCCGCGATCCAGTCGTCGATCCGCTGCAGCATCGCCGGCAGCGCCGCCAGGCTGCGCCGGACGTTGTCGTCGGTGGCTTCGTTGCTGTGGGCCGCGGCAGCGACGATCGGTCCCGCGGTCCGCAGCGCCAGGCCGATCGGGATGCCGAGCTTCGCTCCCTCCGAATAGGAGCGCAGTGGCGCCTTGTCCTTGCGCAGCGCCCACCAGGCGATCGCGCGGACCGACTGCTGCAGATCCGTGTCGCCAAAGCGCTCGGCCTCTTCGACCGCGGCGAGCCGCTCCGGGTCGGCAGGCAGCAACGGCGGCTCCGGGCGCAGGCGGTCGAGCTCACGCGCGATCTTGCCGGTGCCCTGGACCTTGTGCCCGTCGATCTTCAGCGCCGGCACGGTGATGCCGGGGAAGCCGACGACGCGCAACGCGGCCTTGGAGACCACCGGCATCAGGTCGGTGCGCTTGTAGGGGATGCCCTTTGACTCCAGCATCAGGCGCGCCGCCATCGACGGGTGGGATCCAGGGATCACATATAGGCGCGCCTCCACGGCCGCTCATCATAGACTCGCGCCGTGCTGCTCGCGGTCGACGTCGGCAATACCCAGACCCACCTAGGCGCTTTCGACGGCGAGCGCCTGGCTGAGCACTGGCGCTTCCAGACCCGCTCGGGGGCCACCGGCGACGAGCTCGCGGAGCGGATCGCCGGCCTCTTCGGCCTCTGCGACATGGGCCTCGGCGACCTCGGCGCCGTCTGCGTCTCCTCGGTGGTGCCGCCGCTCGGCGTCCAGTACGAACGGATGACGGCGCGCTACCTCGAAGCCGACTGTCTGACGATCGAGCCGGGGGTGAAGACCGGGATGCCGATCCGTATCGACAACCCGCTCGAGGTCGGCGCCGACCGGCTGGTCAACTCGATCGCCGCCTACGAGCGCTTCAAGCGCGCCTGTGTCGTCGTCGACTTCGGCACCGGGATCAACATCGACGCCGTCTCCGAGGCCGGCGAATACCTGGGCGGGGCGATCGGGCCGGGGCTGGAGATCTCGCTGACGGCATTGGTCGAGCGCGCCGCCCGGATCGGCCGCATCGACCTCGAGGAACCGGAGATGGCGATCGGGCGCTCCAGCCGCGCCGCGATCCAGTCGGGCTTCGTCTTCGGCTTCGCCGGGATGATCGACGGGGTCGTGCAGCGGATCGAAGACGAGCTGGGCGATGCGAGCGTGATCGCGACCGGCGGCCTCGCCAAGGTGGTCGTCCCCTTCACCGAGACGATCGATGAGGTCGACGAGATGCTTACCCTGAAGGGCCTGCGCCTGATTCATGAAAGGAATCAATAAGAAAAAGCGCCATAGGCCCTCGCTCTCGCGTCCGGGGATGGCGCAACCACCTCTGACGTCTCCCTTTGAAATCGGGGGGGTCGAGATCGCCAACCGGGTTCTTCTCGCTCCCCTCGCCGGGATCGGCAACTGGTTCGTGCGCCTGCAGGCGAAGCGCCACGGGGCGGGGCTGGCCGTCTCGGAGATGATCTCCAGCTTCGGCCTGCACTACCGCAACGAGCGCACGATGCGCGAGCTGATGCGGATCCACCCCGACGAGCACCCGGTCTCGGTGCAGCTCTTCGGCCACGACCCGGAGGTGATGCGCTCCGGCGCCGCCGTCGCCGCCGAGGCCGGCGCCGACCTGATCGACATCAACATGGGCTGCCCGGTGCGCAAGGTGCGCAGGACCGGCGCCGGGGTCGAGCTGCTCGCCGACCCCGAGCTGGCGCTCGGCCTGCTGCGCGGCGCGATCGAGGGCAGCGGCCTGCCGGTGACGGTGAAGCTGCGCTCCGGCCTGCGCCCGGGCGACCGCTCGGGCTTCGAGCTGGCCGTCCGCCTCGCCGAGGAGGGTGGCGCCGCGGCGATCGGCTTCCACCCGCGCTCGGCGACGACCAAACACAAGGGCGAGCCCGACTACGCGCTCACCCGCGAGCTGGTCGAGCGGATCGAGGCGCCGGTGATCGTCTCCGGCGGCCTCGACGACGTCGAGTCCGCGCGCCGCGCCTATCGCGAGTCCGGCGCCGCGGCGGTGATGCTGGCCCGCGGCTCGTTTGGCAACCCCTGGTTGTTCGAGCAGTTGACCGGGCGCCGCAGCGAGCCGCCCCCGCGCGAGGAGGTCGTCGCCGAGCTGCTGTGGACGGTCGACCGCGCCGAGGAGCATCTGGGGCCGGAGCGGGCGACCCGCTACCTGCGCAAGTTCTACCCCTGGTACGTCGAGGCGCTCGGCGCCTCGGAGGAGGTCGCGCAGGAGCTTCAGCGCAGCGCCGACCTGCCCCGCGCGCGCGAGCTGATCGCCGCCCAAATACCCCTGAGTGCCGGCTGGCGCCCTCGCTATAATCCCGCGACTTCCGGCCCAGGTGTGGCGTGCGCAAGCCGTCGCTCCCGGGCATTTTTGGTCTCAGGGCCGGACAACCACGTCCAGCAAGCCGAAGCGAGGTGCAGCGCAAAGTGACTCGTCAAGCCGTAATCACTCCGGAAGGGCTCGAGAAGCTCAAAGAGGAAATCGAGTACCTGTCGACCGCCAAACGGCGCGAGGTTGCGGAACGGATCAAGGAGGCGCGCGAGTTCGGCGACATCTCCGAGAACGCCGAGTACGACGACGCCAAGAACGAGCAGGCGCTGGTCGAGGGGCGGATCGCCCAGCTCGAGGAGCGGCTGCGGCGCGCGACCGTGATCGACGAGAAGGAGGTCGACACCGACTCCGTCAGCTTCGGCTCCGTCGTCCACGTCAAGGACCAGAAGAGCGGCGACTCGCAGAAGTTCCAGATCGTCGGCTCGACCGAGGCCAACCCGGCCGAGCAGAAGCTCTCCAACGAGTCGCCGATCGGCAAGGCGCTGCTCGGCCACAAGCGCAACGACGTGGTCGAGGTCGAGACGCCGCGCGGGCCGAAGAAGAAACTGAAAATCACCAAGATCGAGTCGGTGTAGCGGTCGAATAGGCTCGCGTCCATGAGCGAGCCAGAGGAGCAGGAGCTCTCCGACGTCCTGCGCGACCGGCGGGAGAAGCTGGAGAGGATCCGCGAGGCCGGCATCGACCCGTTTCCGCACTCGTTCGAGGAACGGGAGGAGATCGCCGAGGTGCGGGCGGCGCACGCCGGGCTGGCGGCGGGGATGGAGACCGACTCGCGGCACCGGGTCGCCGGGCGGCTCGTCGCGCGGCGCGGTCACGGCAAGGCGGCCTTCCTCGACCTGCGCGACGGCAGCGGGCAGATCCAGCTGCACGCCACCGCCGACAAGCTCGGCGCCGAGGCGTTCGAGGCGCTGGTCGAGCTCGACCTCGGCGACTTCGTCGGGGTCGAGGGGACGGCGCTGGCGACGCGGCGCGGCGGCGAGCTCTCGCTGGCGATCGACCACTGGCGCCTGCTGGCGAAGAGCCTGCGGCCGCCGCCCGACAAGTTCCACGGCCTCGAGGACGTCGAAACCCGCTACCGGCAGCGCGAGCTCGACCTGCTCGCCAACGAGGAGAGCCGGCGCGTCTTCCTGATCCGCACCAGGGCGATCGCCGAGACCCGCCGCCGGCTCGACGAACACGGCTTCGTCGAGGTCGAGACGCCGGTCCTGCAGCCGCTCTACGGCGGCGCCCTGGCGCGCCCCTTCACGACCCACCACAACGCGCTCGACCGCGACTTCTACCTGCGGATCGCCACCGAGCTCTACCTCAAGCGCCTCGTCGTCGGCGGCATCGACAAGGTCTACGAGCTGGGCAAGGACTTCCGCAACGAGGGCGTCTCGCACAAGCACAACCCCGAGTTCACGATGCTCGAGTGGTACGAGGCCTACGCCGACTACGAGAAGACCGCGCACGACCTCGAGCTGCTGGTCGCCGAGGTCGCGGAGCGGGTGCTGGGCACGACCGTGGTCGAGCGCGACGGGGTCGAGATCGACCTGGCGCCGCCCTGGCGGCGGGTGACCCTGCGCGAGGCGATCCGCGAGCGGGCGGAGATCGACATCGCCGAGCACCCGACGCGCGAGGCGCTGGCCGCGGCGATGGAGGGCGAGGCCGACCCGGCGGAGGGCTGGGGCAAGCTGGTCGACGGCCTGCTCTCCAAGGCGGTCGAGCCGCAGCTGATCCAGCCGACCTTCGTCGTCGACTACCCGGTCGAGCTCTCGCCCTTCGCCAAGGCGCATCGCACCGAGCCGGGCCTGGTCGAGCGCTGGGAGGCGTTCGTCGGCGGGATCGAGATCGCCAACTCGTTCAGCGAGCTCAACGACCCCGACGAGCAGCGGCGGCGCTTCGAGCAGCAGGCCGAGGAGCTGGCGCGCGGCGACGAGGAGGCGCAGCCCTACGACGAGGCGTTCGTCGAGGCGCTGGAGCACGGAATGCCGCCGACCGGCGGCGTCGGCCTCGGCGTTGACCGGCTTGCGATGATGCTGACGGGAGCGCGCAGCCTGCGCGAGGTCGTCCTTTTCCCGGCGATGCGCTCCTGACCCCCGAATCGTGGCCGGAAAAAGCCGCTACTGAGCGGCAATCGGGGACCCAAGGCCGGGGGGCCGGTCTCGGTATCGTTCAAGGGGCAGATGGACGCTTCCCGATAACCGAAGGGCGTCCCCGGTACTTCCGACCGCAAATCGCGTTTGACCTGTAGAGGGTCAAGAGAGGAAGCCTTTGTTCGAGAGATTCACTGAGCGAGCCCGACAGGTAGTGGTCCTGGCACAGGAAGAGGCTCGCACGCTGAAACACAACTACATCGGCACCGAGCACATCCTGCTCGGCCTGCTGCGCGAGGAGGAGGGCCTGGCCGCCCGCGTCCTCGAGTCTCTCGACATCACGACCGAGCGCGTGCGCTCGCAGGTGGTCCGCATCGTCGGCTCCGGCGAGGAGGTCACCTCCGGTCAGATCCCGTTCACCCCGCGGGCCAAGAAGGTGCTCGAGCTGGCGCTGCGCGAGGCGCTCTCGCTCGGCCACAACTACATCGGCACCGAGCACATCCTGCTCGGCCTGGTGCGCGAGAACGAGGGCGTCGCCGCCCGCATCCTGCTCGACTTCGACGCCGACTCGGACAAGATCCGCAACGAGGTGATCCGCATGCTGTCGGGTCCCGGCGGCCGCCGCCAGGGCGGCGGCGCGGGCGGCCAGGGCGAGGGCTCCGGCAAAAAGGCTCGAAACTGCTCGACCAGTTCGGCCGCAACCTGACCAAGCTCGCCGAGGAGGGCAAGCTCGACCCGGTGATCGGCCGCGAAACCGAGATCGAGCGGATCATGCAGATCCTCTCCCGCCGCACCAAGAACAACCCGGTGCTGCTGGGCGAGCCCGGCGTCGGCAAGACCGCCGTGGTCGAGGGCCTGGCGGCGCGGATCAACAACGGCGAGGTGCCGGAGCTGCTGCGCAACAAGCAGATCTACACGCTCGACCTGGCTGCCCTGGTCGCCGGCTCGAAGTACCGCGGCGAGTTCGAGGAGCGGCTGAAGAAGGTGATGAAAGAGATCAGCCAGCGCGGCGACATCATCCTCTTCATCGACGAGCTCCACAACCTGGTCGGCGCCGGCGCCGCCGAGGGCGCGATCGACGCCGCCTCGATCCTCAAGCCGGCGCTGGCGCGCGGCGAGCTGCAGACGATCGGCGCGACGACGCTCGACGAGTACCGCAAATACCTCGAGCGCGACTCGGCGCTGGAGCGCCGCTTCGCCCAGATCAAGGTCGACCAGCCCTCGGTCGAGAACACGGTGAAGATCCTCGAGGGGCTGCGCGAGCGCTACGAGCAGCACCACCGCGTCAACATCACCGACGACGCGCTGGGCGCCGCCGCCGAGCTCGCCGACCGCTACATCTCCGACCGCTTCCTGCCCGACAAGGCGATCGACCTGATCGACGAGGCCGCCTCGCGGATGCGCATCAAGTCGATGAGCGCGCCGCCGGTCTACCGCGACCTCGAGGAGGAAGTGGAAAAGACGCGGCGCGAGAAGGAGGCCGCGATCGAGGCGCAGGAGTTCGAGAAAGCGGCCAACCTGCGCGACACCGAGCGCCAGCTGACGACGCGCAAGCGCCAGCTCGAAGACGAGTGGTCGGAGGGCGACTCGGCCGAGCGGCCCGACGTCGGCGAGGAGGAGATCGCCGACATCGTCTCGATGTGGACCGGCATCCCGGTCTTCAAGCTGACCGAGGCCGAGACGAAGAAACTGATCCGCATGGAGGAGGAGCTGCACAAGCGGGTGATCGGCCAGGAGGTCGCGATCACCGCCGTCTCGAAAGCGATCCGCCGCTCGCGCGCCGGGATCAAGGACCCGAAGCGCCCGGCCGGCTCGTTCATCTTCCTCGGCCCCTCCGGGGTCGGCAAGACCGAGCTGGCGCGCACGCTCGCCGAGTTCCTCTTCGGCGACGAGGAGGCGCTGGTGCGGATCGACATGTCCGAGTACATGGAGAAGCACGCGGTCAGCCGCCTGGTCGGCTCGCCGCCGGGCTACATCGGCTACGACGAGGGCGGCCAGCTGACCGAGGCCGTGCGGCGCAAGCCCTACAGCGTGCTGCTGCTCGACGAGATCGAGAAGGCGCACCCGGACGTCTTCAACATCCTCCTGCAGATCCTCGAGGACGGCAGGCTGACCGACGCCCAGGGGCGCACGGTCGACTTCCGCAACGCGATCGTGATCATGACCTCGAACATCGGCGCCTCGGAGATCGCCAAGAACACCTCGATCGGCTTCACCGTCGCCGACGAGACCGGCATGTCCTACGACGACATGAAAAACCGGATCATGGGCGACCTGAAAAAAGTCTTCCGGCCTGAGTTCCTCAACCGGATCGACGAGGTGATCGTCTTCCACAAGCTGGCCAAGGAGGAGGTCAAGGAGATCATCGACCTGATGATCAACCGCGTCCGCGTCCAGGTCGCCGAGCACGAGCTGCAGCTCGAGCTGAGCGACGACTCCAAGGACCTGCTGGTCGACAAAGGCTGGGACCCCTCGATGGGGGCCCGGCCGCTGCGCCGCGCGATCCAGCGCTACATCGAGGACCCGCTCGCCGACGAAGTTCTGCGCCAGGGTCCGATGGTGCCGGGATCGACCGTTCTGGTCGAGCGCGACGCCTCGGGCGACGAGGAGGACAAGCCGCTGAAGCTGAAGATCGTCGCGCCGAAGAAACCGGTGAAGAAGAAGGTGGAGCCCGAGCCGGAGAAGGTCGGGGTCGGGGCCGCTGCGAAAAAGGACGAGCCGAGCGGCGAGGACGACGATCCTCGTGGCGAAGTGCCTCCGGCTGCAGACGAGAGCGCCTAGCGCGCGGGTCCTGTCGCGCGCGGGTTGCCGGATACGGTTCACGGTGATGCGCGAGCCCGGACAAGCTGCGATCGGCACCTGGAGTGGGGGTCGCTTTCTTCGCTTTGGGGAGAAGATTGAGGAGGGACGATTGGAATCGTTGCTCCGGCCCGGTGGGGGAATCGAGACCGTTCTTACCGCCGACACCTATGGGCAGGGCGAGGCCGATCTGGTCTTGGGGCGTGCGCTGGAGGGTGTGCCGCGGGACGGGTATTCGCTGGTCGGGGCGGTCGGGCATGACTTCTACGAGGGGGAGCGGGATGGGCCTCGGGGGTTTCCGCGGTTCACCGATGCGCGGTTGCGGGGGGCCGACGAGTACGGCGGCTACCTGCGGATGGCGGCCGAGCGCAGCCTGGAGAGGCTGGGGGTGGACAGCTTCGACCTTCTGCTCCTGCACAACCCCGACCGCACCGGCTACACCAGCGAGGCGGTCTGGGACGGGATGGCGGCGCTGCGCGAGGCCGGCCTCGCCGCGCAGATCGGCGTCGCGCCCGGCCCGGCCAACGGCTTCACACTCGACCTGATCTCCTGTTTCGAGCGCTTCGGCGAGCGGATCGACTGGGCGATGATCATCCTCAACCCGTTCGAGCCCTGGCCCGGCGGGCTCTGCCTCGACGCCGCCGCCCGCCATGACGTGAAGGTCCTCACCCGCGTGGTCGACTTCGGCGGCATCTTCTGGGGCGATCTGCGCCCCGGCGCGGAGCTGCCCCAGGGCGACCACCGCGGCTTCCGCCCCGAGGGCTGGATCGAGGCCGGGGTCGAGAAGCTCGAGCGGCTGATGCCGATCGCCGAACGGGCGAAGCTGACTCCGATCCAGCTCGCCTGCCACTGGAACCTCGCCCACCCGGCGGTCGAGTGCGTCGTGCCGACGCTGATCCAGGAGGCCGGCCCCGAGGCCTGTCCGATCGAGGCCAAGCGGGTCGAACTGGGCAGGATGCCCGCGGACCAGCGCCTCAGCGAGGAAGACGTCGCGACGATCCGCGCGATCGGCGACAACACCGGCTGCATGGCGCTGAAGGGGGCGAGCCCGGCGCACGAGGGCGAGGAGCGGCCCGATCGCTGGGCCGTGGGCGCTGAGCTCGAGCAGGTCGGCGCCCGCTGGGGAATCGACCCCGGGCGCGACCTCGTCGGCGCACCCCAACCTGCCTGAAGCAGGCGCAAAAACCGCTGCAAACGCTTCCCCGGACGTGTTTCGGGTAGCGAAGCAGTAAGTAGCCAGGACTCTGAAAATCCTCGATCCAAGGGGGGATCGACTTGTTCTCCATGCCCAGCAGGGCATTTTTTGCCGTACTCGCATTGACGTTCGTGCTCGTGCCGAGCGCCCAGGCGGCGTTCCCGGGCGGCAATGGCAGGATCGCCTACGACAGCAACGCGGACGGCGACTACGACGTCTACACCGTTGGCGCCGGCGGGGCATCCAACCTGACCTCCGGCGAGGCGGCCGACGACCGCAACCCGGCCTTCTCTCCCGACGGCGAGCAGATCGTCTTCCAGAGCGACCGTGACGGCAACGCCGAGATCTACGCGATGAACCGCGATGGCTCCGGGCTGGTGCGGCTCACCGACAACGCCGCCGAGGACACCGAACCCTCCTACTCGCCGGACGGCAAACGGGTCGTCTTCGTCAGCGACCGCGACGGCAACGAGGAGATCTACGCGATGGACTCCGACGGCAGCGACGAGGTCCGGCTGACCAACGATGCTGCGCGCGACGCCGAACCGGTCTTCGAGCAGAGTGGGGAGCGAATCGTCTTCGTCAGCGAGCGCGACGGCGACGCCGAGCTCTTCGCGATGGACGCCGACGGCTCCCCGCAGGACCAGCTGACCGACAACGGGGCCGAGGACGTGGCGCCGTCGCTCTCGCCCTTCGGCGGCTGGATCGCGTTCAGCAGCGACCGCGACGGCAACGGTGAGATATACGCCAAGCCGATCTCCGACCCGAAAGCGCAGGCTGTGCGGCTGACCGACGACCCGGCCGAGGACACCGAGCCCGCCTACTCGCCGGACGGCAAGCAGATCGTCTTCCAGAGCGACCGCGCCGGCAGCCCCGACGTCTACCTGATGCAGGGCGACGGCACCGACCAGATCTCGTTGATCGCCTCGCCGACGGTCGACGGCCACCCCGAATGGGGCCGCTCGACGATCAAGTGCGGCAAGCAGCAGGTCACCGTGCTCGGTACGTCGGGCTCCGAGAAGCTGGTCGGCACCCGTGGCGATGACGTGATCGTCGGGCTCGACGGTGCCGATCGGATCATCGGCGGCGCCGGCGACGACATCGTCTGCTCGGGCAAGGGCGACGACATCGTCACCGCCGGATCGGGCAACGACCTGATCATCGCCCGCGCCGACGACGACCTGGTTCGCGGTCGCGATGGGAACGACCGCATCTACGGCAGCTCGGGTCGCGACGTGCTCGACGGCGGCCGCGGCGACGATCGCATCTGGGGCGTGGTCGGCCAGGATGTGCTCTTCGGCCGCAGCGGCACGGACTTCCTCAACGGCGGTCCGAGTCGCGACTTCTGCAACGGAGCGCGCGGCGTCGACAGCGGGGTGCGCTGCGAGCGCGCCATCTCGATTCCCTGACGCACAGGCCGCCGACGGGCCGATGGGCGGGGTCCGGCTTCGCCCATCGGCCCGTCGGCATCCGGGTCGCGGAATAGGTTCGTGCCTCGATGCTGCGGCTGGACGAGCGCACGCGCCCGTGGTGGACCTTGGTCGGAGCCTGCTCCGGCCTGTTCATCCTGATGCTCGACTCGACCGTGGTCGCGCTCGCGCTGCCGAGCATCCGCGGCGACATCGGCGCAAGCGCGACGGCGTTGCAGTGGATGATGAACGGCTACCTGTTGGTGATCACGGCCTTCGTCGTCACCGCGGGCAGGCTCGGCGACATGTTTGGCCGCAAGCGCCTCTTCCTGATCGGCATGGCCCTCTTCGCCGTCGGCTCGATCGTCTCCGCCACGGCCGCCGGCCCGCTGACGCTGGTCTGCGGCCGGCTCGCGCAGGGGCTGGGAGCGGCGCCGATGCTGCCGCTCTCGCTGGCGATCGTCTGCCATGCGTTCCCGGCCGGTGAGCAGGCGCGGGCACTGGGGATCTGGGCGGGTATCTCCGCCGTGGCGCTCGGCCTCGGCCCCCTCGTCGGCGGCGCCCTGGTCGATCTCGACTGGCGCCTGATCTTCTGGATCAACCTGCCGATCGCGGCGCTCGGGATCGCGATCGTCTGGCGGGCGGCGCCGGAGTCGACCGATCCCGGCTCGGGGACGCGGGTCGACTTCCTCGGTCTCCTCGCTCTGGCCGTCGGGTTGGCCGGCGTCGTGCTGGCGCTGATCCAGGCCGAAGACTGGCCCGATCGAGCGGTCGTGGCGCTGGCTCTGGTCGGGCTCGCGTCGCTGTGGGCGTTCTGGCGGATCGAGCACCGAGTGGAGGAGCCGATCGTCGATTTCTCCCTGTTTCGCAACGGTCCCTACTTCGGGGCCAGCGCCGCCGCGTTCGCCCTGGTCGGCGCCTACTGGTCGGTGATGTTCTTCCAGCCCCAGTACCTGCAGGATGTGCGCGACCACTCGGCGGTGGTGAGCGGGCTGATCATCATGCCGATCACGGTGCCGATGGTCCTCGTCTCGCCCTTCTCCGGCCGCTTGATCGCGCGCTTCGGCGCCCGCCTGCTGATGACGATCGGGATGACGCTGGGCGCACTCGGGCTGCTCGTCCTCACCCAGATCGGCCCCGACAGCTCCTACGCGCTGCTCTTCGCCGGCTACCTGCCTTTCGGCTTCGCCCTCGGCCTGGTCTACGCGCCGATGTCCACGGCGGCGATGGCGGCAATGCCCGGGACGAAGGTCGGCATCGCCTCCGGCGTGCTGGCGATGACCCGGGTGATGGCGGGCACGGTCGCGCTGGCCGTCGTCGGCGCGCTGTTCGCCGCCGTGCTCGCCAACGGCGGTGGCTTCGCCGCCGCGGTCGGCGATTCGACCTGGGCCCTGGTCGCTCTCGTCGCAGTCGGGGCGGTGCTGACCTGGATGTTCGTGCGCGACCCGGGCCTACCGCCGCCCCCGCCGCACGACCGCCATCGCCATTACCACCTGCACTGAGCGCCCAGAATCGGGCCTGAGTGACGAATGTGCTTGACAACGACCTCTCCGACCTGTCCACTAGGGATTAGCCAGACCGCATTCCAGAGCGGAATTTGCCATCCTAAAGGAGATGTCTTCGCCGCCCGGGGATGAGCTTCACGAGCTAGCGGAACGGCAGGATCCCCGGCTTTTGAGGGCCCTGGATGTTGTCGCTCCAGGCGGCTCCCTGCGCGAGGGGATCGACAACATAGTCCATGCCAGCACCGGTGGGCTGATCGTCGTCGGCGATCCGGGCGATATCTCCCATCTGCTCTCCGGCGGGATCAGGCTCGACATCGACTACACGCCGGCGATGCTCTACCAGGTGGCGAAGATGGACGGCGCGATCGTGCTCAACGCCGAGGCGACCAAGATCGTCTGGGCCAACGTGCAGCTGATGCCCGACCCGACGATCCTCTCCTCGGAGACGGGCACCCGCCACCGCACCGCCGAGCGCGTCTCCAAGCAGACCAGCGCCCTGGTGGTGGCGATCTCCCAGCGCCGCGACGTCGTCTCGCTCTACGTCGAGGGGACCAAGTACATCCTGCAGGAGATTCCCGCGGTGCTGGCCAAGGCGAACCAGGGTCTGGCGACCCTGGAGAAGTACCGCGAGCGGCTCGAACAGGTCTCCAACCGCCTCACCGCGCTCGAGTTCGAAGGCGGCGGCGTGCTCTATGACGCGCTCACCGTGCTGCAGCGAGCGGAGCTGACCACGCGCATGGCGGTCGAGGTCGAGCGCTACATCGTCGAGCTCGGCACCGAGGGGCGGCTGATCGAGATGCAGCTCGAGGAGACGATGGTCGGCGTCGCCGCCGACAAGGGAGCGTTGATCCGCGACTACAGCGTCGAGGACTCGGAGGGGAACCTGGCCGCGGTGCAGCAGTCGCTGGCGCGGCTGCCGCACGAGGACGTGCTCGACTTCGGCCGTCTCGCCGAGCTGCTCGGCTACGACCGCAAGCTCAACACCCTCGACTTCCCGGTCGCGCCGCGCGGCTACCGCGTGATGGGCCGCATTCCGCGCATTCCCAAGCTTGTCGTCCAGAAGATCATCCACGGCCTCGGCGGGCTGGAGGAGGTCCTGGCGGCGTCCGCCGCCGACCTCGAAGCCGTCGAGGACGTCGGCGAGACCCACGCCAAGGAGATCCGCGAGGGCCTGCGGAGGCTCCAGGAAGTCGATCTGGTCGACCGGTACTTACAGAGTTGACGGCTGTCAGGAAGCCGTCGCAAATCGAAAGGAGCAAGCGATTCCCCAGCTAGAGGAGGCCACCGAGGTAAGCGTCGAGGAAGTCGAGTACGTCTGCGACTTCGAGGAGGGCGACAAGGTCGTCTACCCGCATCACGGCGCCGGTCTGGTGATGAAGAAAGAGGCGCGGGAGCTGATGGGTGAGGAGCGCGAATACCTCACGATCAAAATCCTGCACAACGAACTCACGGTGATGGTTCCCTGCGAGAACGCCGGCAAGGCCGGTCTGCGTCGGGTCATCGACGAGGTCGAAATCAAAAAGGTCACGTCGGTCCTCACCGACGACGTGTCCGACATGCCGAAGAACTGGAACCGGCGCTTCAAGTACAACCGCGAGAAGATCAAGACCGGCGACGTGTTCGAGCTCGCCGAGGTCGTCCGCAACCTGGCTCTGCGCGAGATGGAGAAGGGTCTCTCCACCGGCGAGAAGCAGATGTACACGCGGGCGAAGAAGATCCTCGCGTCGGAGTTCATGTACGCGCTCGACAAGGACGAGGACGGCGCTGAGGAATACCTGGACGGGCTGTTGGAGGAGCGCTTCGCCGCCACCGCAGCCGCCTAGCAGTTCCGCAGATTCCGTCACTGCGGTCATCGCGGCCGCCGGCTCCGGGGAGAGGCTCGGAGCCGGCGGGCCGAAGGCCTTCGTGCCGCTCGCCGGCAGGCCCCTGGTCGAGTGGTCGATCGAGGCGATGCGGGCCGCGCGGGGCGTGCGCTCGATCGTCGTCGCCTGCCCGCCGGGCCACGTGCACGAGCTCGGCGGCGGCGATGTCGGCGTGGTCGAGGGCGGCGCCACCCGGGCCCGCTCCGTCGCCAACGCGTTGGAGGCCGTGGGCACGGAGCTGGTCGCGATCCACGACGCCGCCAGGCCGCTGGTCACGCCGCGGCTGGTCGAGGGCGTCGTCGCGGCCCTCGCCGCCGACCCCGGGGCCGACGGCGCGATCGCCGCGACCCCGGTCACCGACACGATCAAGCGGGCACCGGCCTCGCCCGGCATGTCGGGCGATTCGCCCCCCTCCGGTGGTGACAATCGCTCAATATCGATCGCGGCGACGGTCGATCGCGGTGAGCTCTGGGCGGCGCAGACGCCGCAGGTGTTCCGGGTCGAGGCGCTGCGCCGGGCGCTGGCGGCCGATCCCGCCGCGGTCGAGGCGGCGACCGACGAGGCGATGCTGATCGAGGCGGCGGGAGGCAGGGTGCTGATCCACCCCGCGTCGCCCGAGAACATCAAGGTGACGACGCCGCTCGATCTGCGGCTCGCCGGCCTGCTGCTGGCCGAGCGTTAGGCCGCTGGAAACCCTAGGACCGAATTTCGGATTGATGGCTGCGGAGCCGGCGCTCGTAGACGATGCGCTGCAAGAAGAGAGTCGCCACACCGGCGATCACGATCGCGGTCAGGTTGATCGCCAGCTGCGCGACCGCGCCCCAGAGGTCGGCCCAGTCCGCGTATGCCGCGGAGACGCCGATCGCCGCGGCGGCGGGGATCGTCGTCACCGAGATCAGCACGCCGACCAGCGCCCCCGACTTGGCCGAGGTCAGCGAGAGCACCCCCGCCGTGCCGGCGAAGAGGGCGACGAGGAAGGAGAACGTGCTCGGTTCGGAGACGAACGAGGTCAGCGGGTGGTCGCCGAGGTCGAAGCTGGGCTCGACCAGGCCGACCGACTTGACCGCGAGGCTGAAGAGGAAGGCGGCGGCGATCGCGACAGGGAAGCCGACCGCGAGCGCCTGCAGCGAGCGCGCCGCGACCGCTCCGCGGCGCTCGACGATCGCCACGCAGATGCCGGCCAGCGGGCCGAACTCCGGCCCGACCACCATCGCCCCGACGATCAGGATCGGCTGCCCGAGTATCACCCCGACCGAGGCGATCAGGCAGGCGAGGACGATGAAGGCGAGGAAGTTGGCGTTGAGCTCGGTCGCCTCCGACGTCCGCGACTCGACCTCCTCCCAGACCACGGCGTCGCCGGCGAAGCCGGCGGCCGCCCGCTCGGCCCGCTCGGCCGAGTTCGAGAGCTGCGTGTCGATCTCCTCGATCGAGATCGAGCCCTCCTCGGGCACGCCGAGCTCGCGCAGGTCGTCGATCACGACGCTGGCGTCCTCGCGGGCGACATCGCAGAGGACCACGTCGCCGACCGGTTTGCGGGCCGCCCCCTCGATCCGCGCCAGGCTCGAGGCCGAGCGCGTCGCTTCGAGCAGATCGACGACGCGATCGGACTTGGCAGCCGGGACGACGATCCGCAGGTGGACCATGCGCGGCGAGGGTAACGTGGGGCCCCGATGCTGACCGACTACCACCTGCACCTGCGCCCCGACGAGCCCGAGACGCCGCCCGAGCGCTACTTCACGGCGGAGAACGTCGAGCGCTATCGCGAGGCGGCGGAGGCGGCCGGGATCGAGGAGCTGGGGGTCTCCGAGCACGTCTACCGCTTCACCCAGGCGCTCGAGCTCTGGCGCCACCCGTTCTGGCAAGAGCAGGCGCGCGACGACCTCGACGCCTACTGCGAGTTCGTCCGCGGCGCCGGGCTCAAGCTCGGGATCGAGTGCGACTTCGTCCCCGGCGCCGAGGACCGCACCGCGAGCCTGCTCGAGGCGCGCGACTTCGACTACGTCGTCGGCTCGGTCCACTTCGTCGGCGAGCGGGCGGTCGACCACGAGGGCTGGGACGTCTGGGAGGCGAGGGGCGACGCCGACGAGGTATGGCGGCGCTACTTCGACGCGCTCGCCGAGTGCGCCCGCAGCGGCCTCTTCGACATCCTCGCCCACCCCGACCTGGTCAAGGTCTGGGGTCGCGCGCGGCCGCTGCCCGAGCGCGACCCGCGCCACTTCTACGAGCTCGCGGTCGAGGCGATCGCCGAGAGCGGGATCGCGGTCGAGCTCTCCACCGCCGGGCTGCGCAAGCCGGTCGGCGAGCTCTACCCCTCCCGCGCCTTCGCCGAGATGTGCGTCGAGGCCGGTGTCGCCTTCGCCCTCTCCTCCGACGCCCACCTGCCCGAGCAGGTCGGCTACGGCTACGAGCGGGCACTCGAGTTCCTCGCCGAGCTCGGCGTCGGCGAGATCGCCGTCTTCGAGCGCCGCGAGCGCCGCCTGGAGCCGTTGCCCTCGCGCGTAGGCGAGAATCGGTGACGCTATGAGCGTCGGCATCGGCTACGACAGCCACCGCTTCGCCGAGGGGCGGGCGTTGATCCTCGGCGGGGTCGAGATCGACCACCCGCGCGGGCTCAGCGGCCACTCCGACGCCGACGTGCTCACCCACGCCGTGATCGACGCGCTGCTCGGCGCCGCCGGATCCGGCGACATCGGCACGCTCTTCCCCGACGACGAGGAGCGCTGGCGCGGCGCCGACTCGATCGACCTGCTGCGCACCGTGGTCGGCACGATCGGCGGCGAGATCGTCAACATCGACGCGACCGTGGTCTGCGAGGAGCCGCGGCTCGGCCCCCACCGAGAGCAGATCGAGCGCGTTCTCGCCGACGCCACCTCGGCCCGGGTCAGCGTCAAGGCGACCAGCAACGAGGGCATGGGCTGGATCGGCCGCGGCGAGGGAATCGCCTGCATCGCCGTCGCCTCGGTCGATGGCGATCGGGACGGATAGGCTTCGCAGCTCGATGGGCAAGCTCGGATCGATCGCGGCGGCGGCACGGCAGCTGGCCGCGGACAAAGCATTCAACGTGAAGGTCCTGCACGAGGCCGGCATCGTCGCCCCGATCCGCCCCGACGTGGCGGCGCGGATCGGCGTCACCTTCGTCCGCTGGGGCGCCTCGCCGGCGACCGGGATCGCCACGGCGGCGATCCACTACCCGCACGAGACGGCGCTGATCGACGAACGCGGCTCGCTCAGCTTCGCGCAGCTGCACCGGCGCACCAACGCGCTCGCCCACGCCTTCGAGCGGATGGGGATCGGGCACGGGGACGGGATCGGGATCATGTGCCGCAACCACCGCGGCTTCATCGAGACGACGCTCGCCGCGGCCAAGATCGGCGCGAGCGCGCTCTACCTCAACACGATGTTCGCCGGCCCGCAGCTGGTCGAGGTGACCCGGCGCGAGGAACCGAAGGCGCTCGTCTACGACGAGGAGTTCGACGAGCTGCTCGAGGGCGTCGACGAGGGCGTGCAGCGGGTGGTCGGCTGGAGCGAGGGGGAGAGCGAGGGGCCGACGCTCGACTCGCTGATCGCCTCGGCGGAGGACTCCGACCTGAAGCCGCCGCCCGACAAACCGCGCTTCGTGATCCTCACCTCTGGCACGACCGGGACGCCGAAGGGCGCCCAGCGCTCCAGTCCCGACGGGCTCGGCGCGATCGCAGCGCTGCTCGACAGGATTCCCTACCGCAGCCGCGAGACGATGACGATCGCCGCGCCGCTCTTCCACTCCTGGGGCTTCTTCCACTTCGTGATGAGCCTGCCGACGGCCTCGACGATCGTGTTGCGGCGGCGCTTCGATCCCGAGCAGACGCTGCGCGCCGTGCAGGACAACCGCGCGCAGGTGCTCGCGGTCGTGCCGGTGATGCTGCAGCGCATCCTCTGCCTGCCCGAGGAGACGCTCGCCTCCTATGACCTCTCCTCACTGCGGATCGTCTCGCTGTCCGGCTCGGCCCTGCCGGGCGAGCTGGCGGTCGAGTGGATGGACCGCTTCGGCGACAACATCTACAACCTCTACGGCTCGACCGAGGTCGCCTACGCGACGGTCGCCACGCCGGCCGACCTGCGCGCCGCGCCGGGCACCGCCGGGCGGCCGCCCCGGGGCACCGTTGTGCGCCTCTACGACGAGCACGGCCAGGAGGTCCCCAGGGGCGAAGTCGGCCGCATCTTCGTCGGCAACGAGATGTCCTTCGAGGGCTACACCGGAGGCGGCGGCAAGGACGCGATCGACGGCCTGCTGAGCAGTGGCGACGTCGGCCACATCGACGCCGACGGGCGCCTCTTCATCGACGGCCGCGACGACGAGATGATCGTCTCCGGCGGTGAGAACGTCTTCCCGCGCGAGGTCGAGGATCTGCTCGCCGACCACGAGGCGGTGGTCGAGGTGGCGCTGATCGGGGTCGAGGACGAGGAGTTCGGGCAGCGGTTGAAGGCATTCGTCGTCCTGGCCGAGGGTGCCGAGGCCTCCGAAGACGAGCTCAAGGCCCACGTCAAGGCTCACCTCGCCGGCTACAAGGCGCCGCGCGAAGTCGAGTTCATGGACGAGCTGCCGCGCAACGCGACCGGCAAGATCCTCAAGAAGGACCTCGTCGCGCGCGAGACCGAGAAGTCGGCCTAGGCCCTTCCGCTAATTGCGGACTTTTGAGGTCGGTGCGGGTGGCATCGCCTCCGTCTTGGGTAGTAGTTTGCGGCGCATGGGTGAGCCTGCGATCAAGTTGAACGCGGTCAGCGAGGCGACCGAGGAAATCCGCGGCGTCGCCGGCCAGGCCCTCGAGTGGGTGCGGAAGAGCGAGGAGCGGGTCACGGCGGCCGAAAAGGAGATCGCCGAGGTCAAGGAGCGGGCCAGGACGGCGCTCGGCAAGATCGGCGAGCAGGGCCGGGAGCGGATCGAGGCAGAGCGTGGGAAGCGGCGCGCCGCCGAGGATCGCCTTGCTCAGGCCGAGCAGGCCCGCGACCGCGCCGAGCAGGCCTTCGAGCGCGCGCGCAAACAGGCCGAAGCCGACCGCGAGTCGTTCGCCACTCAGATGACCGCCGCCCGGGCGCAGACCGACGAGGCTCGGACGCAGGCGGTGAAGCGGACCGAAGAGGAGGCGTCCAAGCGCACCCGCGAGGTGCTCGAAAAGGCGCAGGCGGAGGCCGACCGCCGGGTCGCCGCGGCCGAGCAGCGCGCCGCCGAGGCCGAGGCGCGCGCCGAGGAGTCCCACCGGGTCGCGGTGCGGCTCGAGGCCGAGATCGAAGAGCGGGTCATGCAGGGCACCGAGGACGTCCGCCGCGAGGCCGAGGAACGCGTCCGCCACCTGGTCGAGAAGGTCGAAGGCGAGGCCGTCGAGAAGGCGCGGGCGCGCGCCGAGGAGCAGCTTCAGGCCGAGTCCGAGCGGATTCGGGCGCAGGCGGAGCAGCGCGAGGAGCGTCTGCGCGGCGCCGCCGAGGAGGAGATCAAGGCGAGCGCCAAACGCGCCCGCCGCGAGGTCATGGCGGCCGCAAGCGAGACCGCCCCGAGCTGGACCCGCAACGAGTCATCCGACTCGGGCGCCGGCTACCGCACCTTCTGATCCCCTCTAGCATCCGCCCCCATGCGGGAGGTGCGGATACGGGACACGCTGTCGGGAGAGCTGCGCGCTCTGCCCACCGGGGACGAGGTCGGCATCTACGCCTGCGGTCCCACCGTCTACAGCCGGATCCATATCGGCAACGCGCGCCCTTTCGTGATCTTCATGCTGCTCACGCGGTTCCTTCGCTCCGAGGGCTACCGGGCGAAGCTGGTCATCAACGTCACCGACATCAACGACAAGATCTACGACGCGGCGAAGGAGGCAGCCGAGCCCTCCGAGGAGTTCGCGGAGCGGATGACCGCGGCCTACTTCGCGGACACCGGCGATCTGGGTCTGGGGCGCCCCGATGCCGAGCCACTGGCGACCGAGACGATCGAGGGCATCGTCGGCCTGATCGAGGACCTGGTCGCTTCGGGCCATGCCTACGAGTCCGGCGGCGATGTCTACTTCCGCGTTCGCAGCTTCGACCCCTACGGAAAGCTCTCGAACCGGCCGACCGAGGACATGGATCAGGGCGAGGAGGCCGGGTCGGCCTCGCTCAAGGAGGATCCACTCGATTTTGCGCTCTGGAAGGCGCACAAGGAGGGTGAGGACTCTTCCTGGGGCTCGCCATGGGGCCAAGGGCGTCCGGGCTGGCACATCGAGTGCTCGGCGATGGCCGAGGCCGAGCTGGGGCCGTCCTTCGCGGTTCATGGCGGCGGCTCCGATCTGGTCTTTCCCCATCACGAGAACGAGATCGCTCAGTCCGAGGCGGCTGGTCGTCCCTTCGCCCAGGTTTGGATGCACAACGGGATGATCCAGAAAGGCGAGGGGAAGATGTCGAAGTCCGAGGGCAACATCTTCCAGCTCTCCGAGGCGCTCGATCGCTACGGGCGCGAGGCCGTCGTCGACTATCTGATCTCGGGGCACTACCGGCAGCCGCTGGCGTTCGGGCCCGAGCAGATGGAGCAGGCCGTGGCGCGGGTCGAGCGGTTGCGGAACTTCTTTCGGGAGCACCCGGTGGGGGCATCGGGGGAAGCCCCGCCGGAGCAACAGCGGGGAGGCTCCGCCGGGGCTTCCCCCGGCTCCCGGATCGAGGCGTTTCGAGAGGCTCTTGCCGATGACTTCAACACGCCCCGCGCTATGGCCGAGGTTTTTGAGCTGGTGGGGGAAGCGAATCGGGGGGAGGTCCCTGGGGCGGCCGAGGCCGTGCGAGGAGATGCTGGAGCTCGTCGGGCTTGGGTCGCTGGCAGAGGCCGAGGCAGGGGGCAGGGGGCGAGGCGGAGGTGCTGTTGCGGAGCGGGAGAAGGCTCGAGCCGCCAAGGACTTCGACCGGGCGGATGAGATTCGCGATCAGCTCGCTGCGCTCGGCTGGGAAGTGCGGGATTCGGCTGACGGCGCCAAATTGGTGCCCAACTCGTGAGCGCTGCCGCCGAGGGTCAGATCGTCTACGGGCGCCGGCCGGTCGAGGAGGCGGAGCGGGGGAGGCGTGCGGTTCGGCGGGTCTGGCGGGCGCCGGACACCGCGCCGGAGGAGCTCGAGAGGCTCTGCGGGTCGCCTGACCATCAGGGCGTCGTCGCCGAGGTCGATCCGTATCCCTATGCCGACCCGAACGCGCTGCTGCGGCGCGAGGCGGGGCTGCTGCTGGCGCTTGACCAGGTCCAGGACCCGCGCAACCTCGGCGCCGTCTGTCGCTCGGCCGAGTTCGCGGGGGCCGCGGGGGTCGTCATCCCCGAGCGCCGCGCGGCGGAGGTGACCGCGGTCGCCTGCAAGGCCTCTGCGGGGGCGGTCGAGCACATCGCGATCGCCCGCGTGCGCAACCTCGCCGACTGGCTCGACGCGGCGAAACGGGCCGGCTTCTGGATCTGGGGCGCCGACGCGGAAGCGGAGCAGGCGCCCTGGGACGCCGACCTGAGCGGTCCGACCGTGCTCGTGCTGGGCGGCGAGGGCAAGGGCATCCGCCCCCGCGTCGCCTCTTCCTGCGACGGCCTCCTCGCCCTGCCACAGGCGGGCCGGGTCGACTCCCTCAACGTCTCCGCTGCTGCCTCGGCGCTGCTCTTTGAGGCCGTTCGTCAGCGCTGAGGCCGCGTGCCACCTGCAACGGCGATTGCAAAAAGCCGCAATTTGGGGTTGACAGAACTCCGCCGGGCGGTAAGAATGCCCCGGCAACAAGGGTGAACCTCAGCTTGAGTCTGAGATTTATCCAGTCAATACCGGCGCCACCAGGGGAGGTACAGGCGCCACGACCCTTCGTTCTCGAAAAGGAGAAGGATCTGTGGCTCTATCCGCCCCCACGCAGGAACTGAGACTCCCAACCGGTAATTTCAACGGCTCTACCCGGGCCAGCATTAACCCTCAACCTGAGCTTGATGACCACTATCTGGTCGCCCTGGCCAAGGAGGGGAGGACCGACGCCTACGACACGATCGTCCGCCGCTACCGCGGCTTCGTCCGTCTCAAGGCCTCGTCCTACTTCCTGCTCGGCGGGGAGAGCGACGATCTGACCCAGGAAGGCCTGCTCGGCCTCTACAAGGCGATTCGCGACTACCGCAGCGACCGCGAGTCGAGCTTCCGCAGCTTCGCCGAGCTCTGCATCACCCGCCAGATCATCACCGCGGTGAAGACCGCGACCCGCAACAAGCACACGCCGCTCAACCAGTACGTCTCGTTCAGCCAGACCCCGGCCGCCGCCGGCGACTCGGACACGACCCTCGACGAGATCCTGCCCGGCCCGACCGTTACGGACCCGGTCAATCAGGTGATCGCCACCGAAGAGCTCTCGAGCCTCGTCTCCTGCCTCTCCGGCAGCACCGGCGTCCTCTCGGACCTCGAGAGCAGCGTGCTCTCGCTCTACCTCGACGGCCACTCCTACGAGGCCACCGCCGAGCAGCTCGAGTGCGACACCAAGACCGTCGACAACGCCCTCCAGCGCGTAAAGCGCAAGGTCGCCGCCCATCTCGATTCCCGCGAGGTGCCCGCGTAGACGGCAACAGCGCTACGTGGTTCATAAACGTGTGCCTATTGATTCCATATTCATGGGGATAGATCTCCCATCAATATGGGGGCAAAGAAGGTATATTCGTGTGAATGCCCTCTAAATACCGCCCTCGTCTGGCCGATATTGAGCTGGAGCGGCGCCTGGAATCGGCCGGTGCGGTTGTCGTCGAAGGGCCAAAGGCTTGCGGGAAGACGGAAACGGCCCGCCAGATTGCGGCCTCGGAGGTCTTGCTCGATACCGACGTCACCAGTCGCGAAGCCGCGGCTCTCAATCCGAACTTGATCCTCCCGGGGGATGTGCCTCGCCTGATCGACGAGTGGCAGGTTGAGCCCCAGGTGTGGAACCACATCCGCCGCGCTGTTGACGACCGCCGGAAGCCAGGCCAGTTCATCCTTGCCGGGTCGGCCGTGCCTGCCGATGACGCGACTCGGCACTCAGGTGCGGGCAGATTCAGTCGGTTGCGGATGCGGCCGATGTCCAGTTTCGAGGCTGCCGTCAGCGACGGGGCGATCTCGTTGGGTGCACTCCTGGAGGGGGAGTCGGCTTCCGCAACCGACACCGGGGTGACGGTCGAGGGGTTGGCCGAGGAGATCTCTCGCGGTGGTTGGCCGGCGTTGCGGGATGCCTCGCTCAGTGCCGCCATGCAGGGAGTTGACGACTACCTGGACGACGTTTGTCGCACAGACGTGGAGGCTGTCGATGGGGTCAAGAGGGACCCCGAGCGAGTTCACAGGTTGTTGTGCAGCCTGGCGCGCAATGTCGCGACCTCGGCGTCGGCAGCCACGCTGTCCAGAGACACCGCGGGGAGCGGCCCTCCGCTCGACCAGCACACGGTTGGCGGTTACCTTCGGGCCCTCGGACGAATCTTTGTCGTTGAGGATCAGCCCGCCTGGGAGCCGCATCTCCGCTCCCGCGCGGCGATGCGACGTGCGTCGAAGCGCCACTTCGTCGATCCGTCACTGGCTGTTGCCGCCCTGGAGGCCGATCCGGCGTCGCTTCTCCGCGACCTCAACTTCTTCGGCCTGCTCTTCGAGTCGTTGGTCATCCGCGATCTGCGCATCTACGCGCAGCATGCTGGCCGGCGGGTCAAGCACTACCGTGACGAGTTGGGCCTCGAGGTCGACGCGATCGTGGAGGGTCGTGGGGCCTGGGGGGCATTCGAGGTCAAGCTCGGCGGGACGCAGGCAATCGACGACGCCGCCGCAACCCTGGTCAAGTTCGCCCGCAAGATCGACACGGACAAGGTCGGCGAGCCCGCCACCCTGGCCGTGATCGTCGCAACCGGCTATGGCTACGTCAGGGAGGACGGCGTGCAGATCATCCCGATCGGAACCCTCGGACCCTGATCAGCGATCGGCTGAGGCGGGCAGCGGCTCGACCTCGGTCGAGAGGCCGAACTCGGCCAGCGCCGCGAGGAACGACGCCGGCTCGAACGCCTGGGCCGGCGCCAGAGCGCCTTTGCGGTCGTAGGCGGGATCCGCGCAAAGCGCTGCACCGTGGGCGAGGCTCGCCGCGGTGAGGCCGTAGACGTCGCTGCCACGGACGACGCCGCGGCGAACGCCGGCGGCCCCTCGCGCCTCGCAGCTAATCGTGAAGCGCGATTTCACCCGGTCGGCCTCCTTTGGCGCCGCCGGCAGGCGCCGGATCGCCGCCCCAGCGGCCTTGCGCAGCGGCGTGCGCATCGTGGCGCCGAGCAGGGGAGTGGCGCCGACCGCGAGCGGCATCAGCCGCGGCGGCACGACCATCCCGTTGAGCAGGGTCCGCACCCGCCGCGTCTCGACGTGCCGCGGCACGGTGATCTGCTCGCCGGCGGGATAGCGCAGCATGCGCTGCTCGCCGATCGGGTCGGGGAAGTGCCAGCGGCCACCATCGGCGCTGCGCGGCCCAGGCTGCCACCCACCATCGGCCCAGATGACGTCATCGGCCCGCATCATCTCCAGCGCCGAGAGCGAGGTCCCCTGCGTGGGCGCGAACCCGTGCACGGCGTAGGCGACGACGATCTCCTCCAGCGGCCCCATCCCCGCGGCCGTCAGCGCCGCGATCATGTCGCCCGGGAGATAGTCGAACCCCACCCCCGACACAAGCGCCGCCCCCGTCTCCTCGGCCCGCTTCCCGTACCGATCGAAGACCATGCGGATGAACGGCTGCTCCCCGGTCGTGTCGAGGTAGTGCGTCCCCGTCTCCGCCGCCGCGGCCACCAGAGCCTCCCCGTGCAGCGAAAACGGCCCCGCACACCCGATCACCGCCGAGCACCCCTCCAGCATCCCCCGCAGCCCTGCGTCGTCGTCGGCCGCCACGGCCCGCACCGGGACGCCCCCGAGCTCCTCCGAGAGCCGATCCAGCTTCCCCCGACTCCGCCCCGCGATCAGGAAGTCAGCCCCCGCCTCCTTCAGTCGCCGAGCGATCAGCCCCCCGGTGAACCCCGTGGCCCCGTACACAGCAATAGGCCCGCTCGGGTCCCCTGTGCCCACCGAGTCGCTCGCAGCCATGCCGCAACGCTATCTCGCGAGGGCGACCAGATACTCCCGCCCCGAGCGTTCTAAGCGGAAGAAAAAGAAACCCGGCCCACGAAGGGGCCGGGTGAGTAAGACAACATCAGTATAGAGACGGGGTTGACGGAAGACAACCCCGCTCACCAGCCATCTGGCTTGCTGAGGCCGTCTACGGGGTCAGGTAGCTGATGTTCTCTCAAGCGAACAGCGTCCAGCTGGCCCCACCAGTGCCTACCCACCCCTTCGCTCGGTATTCCTCGCAGATCGCCAGCCAATTGGGCCGGTCCTGGCTTGACAATTCCGACCGGGACACGCTTGCGTGCCTCGCGAACGGGGAGCTTGAGGTCACTGTCGTTTGACACGACGACCGCTGCATCGATCTTCTGCTGGAGAACGTCCAGCAGAAGGTGAGTGCCAACATTGACGTCTGAGCCCTTCTCCTCTTGGTGGAGGTAGGAGACCATCAAGGTCACGTCCGGCAGGTCATCACCGGTTGCAGCATCCTTAAGCATCAGTGGCCATTCCGGTCGCGCGATCGTCGGCTGGTAGGTGCTCGGCACCGGGCGCACAAGTGGTGCGAACTTGGCTCGGGAAACGAAGTTCCCGAACTCCACCTCATCAACGCTTCCATGGGCTTCGAGAGCGCGAATGTAAACGGTCTGGTCAGCAGCCGAAGATGGATTCCGCGCTCCGGAAACCCGGGCGGTGCAGTAGATGACGCGCTCCAACGTTGCTCCCTGATCACGCCAGGCGTGAGGAAGAGTCGACTTGACCACCGAGCGGATATCCAGCCAGCGCCAGCCTTCGGCCCCGCGGCCGCATAGCTTGCGGGCACCGTAGTAGAGGTTGAACCCGTCGATGTAGGCTCCCACCTTCATCCACGATGAGCTTATCCGCCGCGTTGCGGGATGGCTTGGAGGCATTGGGAGGCGGGATGTCAGGACATGGGCGCCGGGGGCGACTGAGCGCGTAGGCCATGCAGCTCCTCGACGACAAGCTGATCCTCTCCGCGAGCGATCTCAACAACTACCTCGCCTGTCCGCATCTGACGACGCTCGACTTGGCGCGGGCGCGGGGTGAGCTGGAGGTCGAGCCGGAGCGCGGCGCCGACGCCGAGCTGCTGGCCCGCAAGGGCGACGAGTACGAGGATCGCTACCTCGCCTCGCTCAAGGCCGAGGGCAGGGAGGTCGTCGAGATCGCCCAGGGGGACGGCTCGCACGCCGCCCTGCTCGAGGCCGCCGCCCGCACCGAGGAGGCGATGCGCGCCGGCGCCGAGGTGATCTACCAGGCGACCTTCCTGCGCGAGGGGCTGCGCGGCCACGCCGACTTCCTCTTTCGCGTCGAGCGCCCCTCCGACCTCGGCGACCACAGCTACGAGGTCGCCGACACCAAGCTCGCCCGCCGCGCCAAGCCCTACTTCATCGTCCAGCTCTGCTTCTACAGCGAGCTGCTGGCGGCCGTGCAGGGCGTCGAGCCGGAGCGCATCCACGTCATCCTCGGCGACGGCGAGGAACATTCCTTCCGCCTCGCCGAGTTCTCCGCCTACTTCCGCCACATCCGCGACGCCTTCCTCGCCGCCCTCTCCGACGGGCTGCCCGACACCTACCCCGAGCCGGTCGCCCACTGCCAGGTCTGCCGCTGGCGCGCCCACTGCGACGAGCGCCGCCTCGCCGACGACCACCTCAGCCTCGTCGCCAACATCAACCGCCGCCAGCGGGAGCTGCTGGCCGAGTCGGGGATCGACACCCTCGCGGCGCTGGGCGGCGCCGAGCGCCTCGCGGTCGAGGGGATCGACCCCGGCGTCCTCGAGCGCCTGCGCTCGCAGGCCGCGCTGCAGCTCGCGGCGCGCCGCAGCGGCGAGCACAGCTACCTGCTGCGCGACCCCGAGGAGGGGAGGGGGTTCGCCCGCCTGCCCAGGCCGGCGCCCGGCGACGTCTTCTTCGACATGGAGGGGGACCCGTTCTTCGACAACGAGGGCCTCGAGTACCTGTTCGGCCTCGTCACCGCCGAGGACGGCGAGCCGCGGTTCACCGCGATCTGGGGACGCGACCGCGCCGAGGAGAGGGCCGCCCTGGAGCAGTTCATCGACTTCGTCGGCGAGCGGCGCCGGCGCTTCCCCGACCTCCACGTCTACCACTACGCCCCCTACGAGGTGACGGCGCTGAAGCGCCTCGCCGGCGCCCACGGCACGCGCGAGGAGGAGCTCGACCAGCTGCTGCGCGAGGAGGTCTTCGTCGACCTCTACAAGGTCGTCAGGGAGGCGATGCGGATCTCCCAGCCCAGCTACTCGATCAAGAAGGTCGAGGCCTTCTACATGGAGCAGCGCGACACCGCGGTCACCGACGGCGGCGACTCGATCGTCATGTTCGAGCAGTGGCTGGAGCGGGGCGAGGACTCGATCCTCGACGACATCGCCGCCTACAACCGCGACGACTGCCTCTCCACCCTGAAGCTGCGCGACTGGCTGCTGGAGCGCCGCGAGGAGGCCGGCCCGCTTCGAGGACAGCGAGCAGGCGGGCCGCTGGCCTGGTTCGAACCCGAGCCCCGCGAGCGCAGCGAGGAGGCCGAGGAGCTCCTTGCCGAGAACGCGCCGCTGGGAGCGGCTGATCGAGGGAGTTCCCGACGACGCGGCCGATCGTGACGACGAGCAGCGGGCCCGGTCGCTGATGGCGCACCTGCTCGAGTACCACCGGCGCGAGGCGCGGCCGGTCTGGTGGGCGATATTTGCGCGGATGGAGGCTGAGCCCGGAGACCTCGTCGACGACTCCGACTGCGTCGACCGGCTCTCCCCCGATGGCTCGACTCCGCCCCGGCATGTGAAGCAATCGGTGGTCGAGCGCCTCCGGTTCCCGCCCCAGGAGACGAAGCTGCGCACCCGGTCCAAGGTCCTGGACCCTCGCGACGGCAAGAACCCGGGGACGGTGGTGGCACTCGACGCCGACGCGGGCTGGCTCGACTTGAAGCGGGGGGCGACGCTGGGGAAGCGGCCGCTCCCCGAGGCGCTGATCCCGCCCGGCCCGTACGAGGCCAAGCAGCAGCGGGCGCGCTGCGGCGGCTGGCCGAGGCGCTGACGGCGGGCGAGGAGGGGCGCTACCCGGCAGCCCTGCGAATCCTGCGGCGCGACCCGCCCGCGCCGCAGGGGAGCGGGGTGGGCGAGGCCGCGCTTCGCCTCGACGGCAGCTACCTCTTCGTCCAGGGCCCGCCGGGGGCGGGCAAGACCTACTCGGGCGCCCGCGTGATCGTCGACCTGCTCGAGGCGGCAAGCGCGTCGGCGTGACCTCGACCGGCCACAAGGTGATCCACAACATGCTCGAGGAGGTCGAGGAGGTCGCGGCCGAGCGCGGCTTCGCCTTCAGGGGGCTGAAGAAGAGCGCGTCCGACAATCCCGAGTCGGAGTTCGACTCCGCCCACGGCCTGATCGAGTCGGTCGCCGACAACGGCGCCCTCAGCGACCCCGAGGTGGCGCTGACCGCCGGCACCGCCTGGCACTACTGCCGCGAGGACACCGAGTCGCTCGACTACCTGTTCATCGACGAGGCGGGCCAGATCTCGCTGGCCGACGCCCTGGCGCTCGCCACCGCCGCCCGCAACGTCGTCCTGCTCGGCGACCCCCAGCAGCTGCCCCAGGTCTCCCAGGGGGCGCACCCCGAGGGCTCCTCGCTATCGGTGCTGGAGCACCTGCTGGGCGAGCGCCAGACGGTCGACCCCGAGCACGGCGTCTTCCTGGACAGGACCTGGCGCCTGCACCCGCGGATCGCCGCCTTCGTCTCGGAGCTGATGTACGACGGGCGGCTGGGCTCGGCGCCGGGGCGGGAGCGCCAGCGGATCGAGGCCGGGGGAGAGCTGAGCGGCGCCGGCCTGCGCTGGCTGGCGGTCGAGCACGAGGGCCGCTCCCAGTCCTCGCCCGAGGAGGCCGAGGCGATCGCGGCCGCGATCGAGCCCCTGCTCGCCGGCGCCACCTACACCGACGCCGAAGGCGCAGCCCACCCGCTGCGCCCCGAGGACATCCTCGTCCTCACCCCCTACAACGCCCAGGTCCGCTGCCTCCAGGACCACCTCCCCGACGGCGTCCGAGTCGGCACCGTCGACAAGTTCCAGGGCCAGGAGGCCCAGGTCGTCTTCTTCTCCATGGCCACCTCCAGCGGCGAGGAGATCCCCCGCAACGTCGAGTTCCTCTTCTCCCGCAACCGCCTCAACGTCGCGATCTCCCGCGCCCGCTGCCTCGCCGTCCTCGTCTGCAGCCCGCGGCTGCTCGACATCCACGCCAAGTCGATCGAGCAGATGCGGCTGG
>CAWEUU010000004.1:0-759864 GCA_963812335.1 uncultured Solirubrobacterales bacterium
GCGCTACAGCCGGGTCAGCTTCGGCGACTCGATCTCCCGGGTGACGCCGCGGAAGTCGATCGTCAGCGGCGCCCGCTCGACCACGTCGGCGTAGTCGATCTCGGCGTGCGAGGTGACGATCGCCGCCAGGTCGGCCGCGCCAATCGCCTCGTCGAGGCCGACCGACTCGAGCTCGAACGCGGCCAGCTCGGGACGAAGGGGTCGTGGTAGATCACATCGGCGCCGAGCTCGCGGAGCAGGCCGATGATCTTCAGCGCCGGCGACTCGCGGATGTCGCCGACCCCCGGCCTTGTAGCTGACCCCGAGGATCAGGATCCGTCGAGCCCTTGACCGGCCTTCCCGGCGTCGTTGAGGGCGCGGGCGATCGCGCTCGACACAGTACGCGGGCTGGGCCCGGTTGACCTTGCCGGCGAGCTCGATGAACTCCGGGTAGAAGTCGTGCTCGCGCGCCTTGAACGCGAGGTAGAAGGGGTCGACCGGCAGGCAGTGTCCGCCCATCCCGGGGCCGGGATCGAAGCGCATGAACCCGAACGGCTTGGTCGCGGCCGCGTCGATCACCTCCCAGACGTCGATCCCGAGCCGCTCACAGAGCTGCGAGAGCTCGTTGACGAGGGCGATGTTGACCGAGCGGAAGATGTTCTCGAGCAGCTTCGCCAGCTCGGCCGCCTCGGGGGTCGAGACGACGACGACCTCGTCGCAGATCAGCGCGTAGAGCGCCCGCGCCCGCTCGGTGCACGCCGGGGTGATCCCGCCGACCAGCTTCGGGGTCGTGCGCACGGTGTAGTCGGTGCGGCCCGGGTCGATCCGCTCCGGCGAGAAGGCGAGGTGGAAGTCCTCGCCGGCGTGAGGTTCGGCCGCGCTCGAGGATCGGCTGCACGCGCTCGCGCGTGGTCCCCGGGTAGGTGGTCGACTCGAGCACGACCAGCTGGCCGGGGCGCAGCACGGCGGCGAGCGGCGTCGCCGAGTCGATCAGGAAGGCGAGGTCCGGTTCGCGCGAGTTCGTCAGCGGCGTCGGCACGCAGATCACGATCGCGTCGCAGGCGCGAGCGCGGCGTAGTCGGAGGTCGGCCGAGAGCCGCTCGAGCAGTGGCGCCAACGTCGCGCTGGGGATGTCCTCGATGTAGCTGCGGCCCTCGCCCAGCGCCTCGACCTTGCGCGCGTCGGCGTCGAGGCCGACGACCCGTGACCGGCTTCGGCGAAGGCGACCGCAAGCGGCAACCCGACGTAGCCCAGCCCGACGATTCCGATCTTCATCGGGGGCAGTCTAGGTCGTCGGGGCGGACCGGATCTCAGCCGAAAAGGGGGATGGCGGAAGTCGCCGACCGGCTTCATCGGAAACGGGGCGCCCCCCGGCCGTGGTACACGGCGCGCGCCTTACCGTGCTTGTTGCGTCCGTAGTGGGTCCGCAGACGCCCCCGGAAGATGCCGGCGGCGTCAGCGCGGCAGCCCCAGACGCGGTGCCAGCGCCCGCTCCTCAGCACTGGATCGACACTCTGCCTCGGCTGCTGGTCGGGGTTCGGCCCCAAAACTGGAGCCCCCGCTGCGTGCGGGTAGGCCACGAACGGAAAGCGGAAGACCGTAGAGCACCGGCTTCGCCCGGTCCTGCATGAGCGTCGGTCCTCTGAAGTAAAGGCCCGGACTGAAGTCCCGCTTGAAGGATCGCCGTGTGGCTGATCGCGCAGGCTGTACCAGAAGAAATGATCCACGCCGACGGCCCACGCGACATGCAGCGCTTCGGCGGTCCATTGCATCTCGATCTTCATCGGCAGGCCGCCCGGGTCCGGTGGCTTCGAATCCCAGGAGAACTCGGTGATCCAGAGCGGGGTCTGTTTGAACTGGCCCTTGATCCGGCCTGCCCGATCCGCCGCCCGCAGCAGCGTCTGAAGGTCGCCCAGGTCGCCGAGTTGGACGTCGTTCACGCGGCCTTCGTGGGAGGGTCCGCCGGTCGTGTAGGGGTGGATCGCGAAGATGTCGAAGTGCACACCGCCGCCGCAGTCGCCGGCGGTCGGGCGGGGTGCCGGTGGCCGCGCATACAGAGCATCTGCCGGACGAAGCGCAGCGGGCCGATGGTGTACGGCGGCACCGCGGTGGGACCGAGCCCCGCGGCGATGATCAGGTGGAGGCATTGACCGACTTCACCGCAGCATAGAAGGAGTTGACGAGATTGCGGTAAAGATCCGGGGAGAGCGCCTGGCCACTCGTGTCGAACTGGGGGATGAAGAAGAGACTCAGGTTCGGCTCGTTCAGCGCCTGCCAGTACTGCACGCGGGGGAGTCCCGGATACGGCCGCTGTAGCGGGTCGCGGCTGCTGCGGCGAAGTCCGCAAATGCCGATGGGTCGGGGTCGCAAAGGGATTGTGCTCCGATCGACGGACGGTGTCCTGCAGCGTTGCGTCCAGCTGGGCGAGCCCTCCACTTGCAGGACAGGCACCAGCCCGGCCGCGATCGCGCGGCTGACGTCCTCGTCGCTGGCGTCCAGCGTAGGCGGGATCGAACGGATCGGTCGGGTTCCATGCGCTCGGTTGCCGCGTCGGCGCCGTGCCCTTCCAGTAGAGAGGGATGCGCACGAAGTCTGCCCCAGCGGCCCTGATGCGTTGGAAGGCAAGCAGAGGTTCCTCGCCGATATTGGTAACCCCGGTGGTCAGCGGTCGAGTCGCGGCAGAGCCGGCTGGCGCGGTAAGCGCCATGAAAAGCACGCACAGCGCGATGATTCCGAAGGAAGTGCAGGCCCGGCGGCTGCGGCTCAACCTCAGGGCTCTGTTCGACCCGCTCGACTACCGGTCACTCGCCGTGCGGTTGCGCTGTCGCATCGCGTAGGCGACGGCCAAGACGATAAGTAGCGGAAGGAGCAGCCCGATGCCGCCGAGAAGACGACCCGGCAGCCTGTCTCGCTACCTGCCCGAAGAGCGGAGGACCCGCCGGGCACGCGTGGATCGTTCCGGTCTGCGCCTGCGGCGAAACCGGCCACCATCGCCGGGAGCGGTGCCCGTGGGGCGGGAGGGCTTGTGTTTGAGAGGCGCGTTGACAAGGGTTTCCGGTGCGGTTTCGGTGGCGACGGCCGCCACTTCGCGACCGGGTCGGCCCGCACCCCTGCAACCGGCGGGCGTTGTCGGTTGCCAAGCACACGGGCTGGCGAGCGGTGCCCTGTCGTCCGCCCTCGCGGCGGCCGTTGTTCTTCGGGCCGCCGGCACCCGGGAACGCCTCGGTGTACTGCGTGGCCGCCGAGTTGCCTGGCGGCACCAGGTATTCGGCCGGTGCCGCCGCCGGTGCGGCGAGCATCGCGGTCGCAAGGACAGCCAGGCAGGGTCCGATTTTTGACGTTCTCATCAGGCCGGGCGCGTTGGCGGTGGGATCGCGGAGTCGCCATCCGACTCGCGCTCGTAGGATAGAACCAGATGGACGCAGCTTCGATGCGGCGGCGTGCGCCATGGGTGGACCATGGCAAGCTCGATTGGGGTGCCATAGCGACCTGGACTTTCGGTTTTGCGATCATCGCCTATCTCGGCCTCAGGGGGGGCGGTTACGACCCGCTCGTGCACGATCAGCTGGCCATTGTCCGTCTGGTGGATCCTCCTCCGTCGGTGGCCGTCGGCGCGCTTCCCGGGGAATCCGGCGGCCTGGGTTGGGCTGGACTTGCCCTGCTCGTCGCCTTCGCGGTCTGGACCGGGATCAGCCTCGACTGGACCGAGAGCGTCGATAGGACCTGCGGCGGATCTGGCTCGCTTGACGGGATACCTCGGGGTTTTCGCCTCGGCCTCCTGGCCCCCGGGCCAAGGGTGCGCGACTGTGGTCGGCGGGGTTGCAGCGGGGATCGTCTCGTCGCGGCCGTGGCTCTGCTGCTCCCGCCTCCACCCGGCCTGGTTCCCTGCGGCCGATCAAACCGCCCGGTTCATCACCGACAGTCGCGAACGGCTCTCCTATCCGCTCAACTACTGGAACGGCCTGGCCGCGCTCATCGCGATCGGCGTCCCCCTGGTTTTGCACTGCGCCTGCGAAACGAGATCGGTCCTCCTTCGCGGCTGCCGCGCATCGGCGCTGCCGACGCTGGCGTTGACCGCGTTCCTGACCCTTTCGCGCGGGGGTATTGCGGCTGCAGCGCTGGCGCTGGCAGCTCTTCTTCGTTTTCGCCCCGGACCGGCTACCAAAGGTGCTCACCCTGGTCGTCGCGGGCGGGGGAGGCGCGATCCTGATCGTCGCGGCGCATCCCGCGACGCGCTGCAGCACGGCCTGCTTACGCCGCCGCCGAAACCAGGGCGACCGAGATGCTGGCGATCGTCGTCCTTGTCTGCCTCGGTGCCGGTCTGACCCAGGCGGCAATCTCCTATGGGCTGCGACGGAGGGCTGCGGCCGCGCCTGGACCGTCGTGCCTCGCCGGAACGCGGTCATCGTCGCTGCCGTGTCGCTGCTGGCGTTCTGATTACGTCGCCCTCGCCCTCGGCGCGCCGGGCGTGGCGCCGACGCATGGGACGAATTCAAGAGCGGGGGCGGCCCGGGTGGAGGAACGGGGCGACTGAGCAGCGTCGCCGGAGAGAGTCGTTACGAACTCTGGGCCGCGCGTGGGAGGAGAACGCGCCCGCAAGCCCTTCACGGCACCGGTCCGGAACCTTCGAGTTCTGGTGGGCTCGCAACGGGGGCGAAGAGGTCGTGCGGGAACCCACTCGCTCTACCTGCAGACGCTCGGAGAGCTCGGCTGGGTCGGGCTCGTCCTGATGGCCGCGTTTCTGTCGCTTGTGCTCGTGTCCGGTGGATACGCTGCGGCGCGTGCCCCTGCTCGGCGCCGGTCGGCTCTCGCTGCGGCCGCTTGGCCGGTTGCTGGCATTCTGCTTGACCGCCGGTGTCGACTGGATGTGGCAGATCCCGGTGCTGCCGGTGGCGATGTTGCTGCTGGCTGTCATCCTCGTGGCCGACCGGGGGGCAGCCGAGGTTGCTCGGTAGGCGCTGGCCCCGTGCGACTCGCTTTCGCCCTGGTCGCGCTGGCGGCGATCGCGGCGATCGCGATCCCGCTTGCCACGACGAGGCTGGTGCGCGAGAGCGAAGCGGACGTCCGCGCAGGGGATCTCGCGGGGCGCTGCACAGCGCGCAGCGCCAGAACGTCCTCCGGCGCCGCGGCCCCCCGCCTCCAGCAGGCGCTGGTGCTCGAGGCGCAGGGCAGCCTGGCGCCGCCGCGAAGAGGCTGCCAGCGCGGCGACCGAGCGGGAGCCGCCAACTGGCGCACTTGGTTCGTGCTTGCCCGGATCGAAGCCGAGCGGGGGAGGGCCGGGGCCGCGGTGCGCGACTACCGGCGGGCCCGGTCGCTCAACCCGCGCTTACCTGTTCAGCGCTGACCGGCTCGAGGGCTATGCCCTGGGATACTTCCTTCGCGCAATCCGTATCCGAAGGGAGAGAGATGAGCTTGCCGGGCCGATTGGGCGCGCTTGCCGCGCTGGCTCTCGCAGTATTCCTCGCCGCCGGCTGCGGGGAAACCGTGATCGACGACGTCAAGACCGAGGAAGCGATCGAAGCGAACCTGACGAAGTCGGTCGGGCAGAAGGTGGCCTCGGTCGACTGTCCCTCGGGGGTCGAGGTCGAAGCCGGCAAGAGCTTCGAATGCGAGGTCAAGCTCGACGGCGGCAAGACGGAGACGGCGACGCTGAAGATCGTCAACTCCGACGCCGACGTCGAAGTAACCGACCTCCAGCCCGATAAGTAGAGTGCCGCCGATGAGCCAGATCACGACGGCCGACGCGCCGACCACCCACACAAAGCTCCTCGACTGGGTCGGGGAGATCGCAGCCCTGACCCAGCCCGACGCCATCCACTGGTGCGACGGCTCCGCCGAGGAGTACGACCAGCTCGCGCAGGCGCTGATCGACGCCGGCACCTTCGAGCGTCTCTCCGACGCCAAGCGCCCCAACTCCTACCTCGCCCTCTCCGATCCCGGCGACGTCGCCCGGGTCGAGGACCGCACCTACATCTGCTCCGAGCGCGAGGAGGACGCCGGCCCGACCAACAACTGGTGCGATCCGGGCGAGATGCGCGGCACGCTGAAGCCGCTCTTCAGCGGCAGCATGAAGGGCCGCACGATGTACGTCGTGCCCTTCTCGATGGGCCCGCTCGGCTCGCCGATCGCCCACATCGGCGTGCAGCTGACCGACTCGGCCTACGTCGCGACCAACATGCGGATCATGACCCGGATGGGCAAGGGCGCGCTCGACGTGCTCGGCACCGACGGCGAGTTCGTCCCCTGCGTGCACTCGGTCGGGATGCCGCTCGCCGCCGGCCAGGAAGACGTGCCCTGGCCCTGCAACGCCGAGAACAAGTACATCGTCCACTTCCCGGAGACGCGCGAGATCTGGTCCTACGGTTCCGGCTACGGCGGCAACGCGCTGCTCGGCAAGAAGTGCTTCGCGCTGCGGATCGCCTCGGCGATGGCCCGCGACGAGGGCTGGATGGCCGAGCACATGCTGATCCTCAAGCTGACCTCGCCCGAGGGCGAGGTCAAGTACGTGGCCGGCGCCTTCCCCTCGGCCTGCGGCAAGACCAACCTGGCGATGCTGATCCCGACCCTCGCCGATTGGAAGGTCGAGACCGTCGGCGACGACATCGCCTGGATGAAGTTCGGCGAGGACGGCCGCCTCTACGCGGTCAACCCCGAGGCGGGCTTCTTCGGCGTCGCGCCGGGCACCGGCCACAAGACCAATCCCAACGCGATGGACACGATCGAGCGCAACACGATCTTCACCAACTGCGCCAAGACCGACGACGGCGACATCTGGTGGGAGGGGATGACCGGCGAGCCGCCCGCGCACGCGATCGACTGGCACGGCAACGAGTGGACGCCGGATTCCGACAAACCGGCCGCGCACCCCAACGCCCGCTTCACGACCCCGGCCTCGCAGTGCCCCAGCATCGCCCCCGAGTGGGAGGACCCGGCCGGCGTGCCGATCGACGCCTTCCTCTTCGGCGGCCGCCGGGCGACCACGGTGCCGCTCGTGCACGAGGCCTTCGACTGGGAGCACGGCGTCTTCCTCGGCGCGACGATGTCCTCGGAGAAGACCGCGGCCGCCGCCGGCAACGTCGGCGAACTGCGCTTCGACCCGATGGCGATGCTGCCCTTCTGCGGCTACAACATGGCCGACTACTTCGGCCACTGGCTGAAGCTGGGTGAGCGCGAAGGGGCGGAGCTGCCGAAGATCTTCTACGTCAACTGGTTCCGCAAGGACGAGGACGGCAAGTTCCTCTGGCCCGGCTTCGGCGAGAACAGCCGCGTGCTCGAGTGGGTCTTCCGCCGCTGCGACGGCGATGCCGAGGCGATCGAGTCGCCGATCGGGCTGCTGCCCGCCGAAGGCGAGATCGACACCGACGGCCTCGACGTCAGCGAGGAGCAGATGCGCGAGCTGCTCTCCGTCGACGCGGAGTTGGTCAAGCAGCAGCTACCGCAGGTCAGGGAGCACCTCGAGCGCTTCGGGGAGCGGCTGCCGGCGCAACTCGAAAAGCAGCTGAAGGATCTAGAGCAGCGCCTGGGCTGAGCCCAGGCGCTGCGGCGCGCGCTTACAGCCCGTAGGACTCGGCCAGCTCCGGGTCCTTCGCGGCCAGCATTTCGGCCAGCTCGACCATCACCTTGCACTGCTTCCAGGTGGCGTCGTCCTGCATCTTGCCGTCGATCATGTGGACGCCGCGGCCGTCGGGGATCGCCTCGAGCACCTTCTTGGCGAACTTGACCTCGTCCGGCGGCGGGCTGAAGACCTTCTTGGCGATCCCGATCTGGACCGGGTGCAGCGACCAGGCGCCGACGCAGCCGAGCAGGAAGGCGGCGCGGAACTGGGTCTCGCAGCCGGCCGTGTCCTTGATGTCGCCGAAGGGGCCGTAGAAGGGCAGGATCCCGGTCGAGGCGCAGGCGTCGACCATGCGCGCGATCGAGTAGTGCCAGGGGTCCTGCTGGGCGGTCACGCGCTCGCCCTGCTCGGGGTTCTCCGGGTCGGCCGGGTCCTCCATCGAGCGGTAGCCGGGGTGGCCGCCGCCGACCCGGGTCGTCTTCATCCGCCGCGAGGCGGCGAGGTCGGCGGGGCCGAAGCTCATCCCCTGCATGCGCGGGCTGGCGGCGGCGATCTCCTCGACGTTGACGACGCCCTGCGCCGTCTCGAGGATCGCGTGGATCAGGATCGGGCGGTCGAGCCCGGCCTTGGCCTCGAGCTGGGCGAGCAGGCGGTCGACGTAGTGGATGTCCCAGGCGCCCTCGACCTTGGGCACCATCACGACCTCGAGCTTGTCGCCGATCTCGCCGACCAGGGTGGTCAGGTCGTCGAGCACCCAGGGGCTCTCCAGCGAGTTGACCCGCGTCCAGAGCGCCGTCTGGCCGAAGTCCGACTCCTTCGCCGCCTTGATCAGGCCGGCCCGCGCCGCCTCCTTGCGGTCGACCGGGATCGCGTCCTCGAGGTTGCCGAGCAGGATGTCGGTCTTGTGCCGCGATGTCGGCGGCCTTGGCGACCATCTTCTCGTTCGAGAAGTCGAGGAAGTGGATCATCCGCGAGGGCTTGACCGGGATCTCGGTCAGCGGCGCCGGGGCGCCGATCGCCATGCGGCTGGAAGAAGTCTCTGGGGTTTCTCAAGCTGCTCCTCGGGTCGGGGACGGTCGGCCCGGAAATCTAGTCGAGCGGCGCGGCGTCGTGCGCAGGGATTCGCCCCCCGCCGCCGTACATGGAGGGATGAGCGAGCTTGCCGAGAGCTGGGCGCTGCCGGAGCGTTCGCGGCCGCCGCTGCTGGGCGAGCTGGTCGAGCGGATCGACGAGGCGCTGGCGACCGCCCGCGCCTCTGAGGCCGCGGTGATGACCGTCGGCGCGGCGGCGATCGACGCCGCCGAGCAGGCCAGGCGGGCGGCCGAGCTGGCCGAGCCGGGCGAGCGCCGCGATCAGCGGCGCCAGGGCACCGGCTGCGGAGGCGCGCCGCCAGCGCCGTCACGGTCGACGGCCGCGGCGCGGCCCGAAGCGGACGAGATGGGCGACTTCAACGCCCGCGCCGACCGCGTCGCCGAGCGCCTGCAGCGCCTGCAGCGCACTGCCGCTCTCGGCCTGAGCACCGGTCCGGCGGCCTTGCGCCGATATCCTTCGGCTCCTTCCCGCAACCGACCGGATCAGGAGCCATGGCCGTAGAGACCGCCGCCTACACCGAGCAGACCGACATCCAGCGCGACATCACCGAGATGGTGCGCCAGTTCGTCGACGAGCAGATCATCCCCAACGCCGAGCAGTACGACCACGAGGACTCCTTCCCGGAGCCGATCGTCGAGCAGATGAAAGAGCTCGGCCTGTTCGGGGTGACGATCCCCGAGGAGTACGGCGGCATGGGGCTCGACCTGACGACCTACGCGATGATCGTCGAAGAGCTCTCGCGCGGCTGGATCTCGATCTCCGGCGTCGTCAACACCCACTTCATCGGCTCCTACCTGCTGATGAAGTTCGGCACCGACGAGCAGAAGGACTACTTCCTGCCGAAGATGGCGACCGGTGAGATCCGCGCCGCCTTCTCGCTCTCGGAGCCCGAGGTCGGCTCCGACGTGCAGGGGATCAAGTCGAGCGCGAAGAAGGGCGACGACGGCAACTGGGAGCTGAACGGGCAGAAGATGTGGGTGACCAACGGGCTCGGCTCCTCGGTCGTCTTCGTGCTGATGAAGACCGACCCCAAGGCCGAGCCGGCCTACAAGGGGATGACCTGCTTCATCACCGAGAAGGAGCCCTGGGAGGAAGTCAACGAGGGCGACTACGCCGGGCTCGACCGTGCCGCCGAAGATCAAGAAGATGGGCTACAAGGGGGTCGAGTCGACCGAGCTCGTCTACGACGGCTACAGGTGCCCGCCCGAGCGCGTGCTCGGCGGCGAGGAGGCCGGGGTCGGCGAGGGCTTCGTGCAGATGATGGACGCGCTCGAGGTCGGCCGCGTCAACGTCGCCGCGCGCGGCGTCGGCATCGCCCAGCGGGCGCTCGAGCTGGCCCTGCGCTACAGCCAGGAGCGCAAGACCTTCGGCAAGCCGATCGCCCAGCACCAGGCGATCCAGTTCAAGCTCGCCGACATGGCGACCAAGATCGAGGCGGCGCGCCTGGTCACCCGCAAGGCGGCGCGGCTCAAGGACGCCGGTGAGCGCTCCGACCTCGAGGCCGGAATGGCCAAGCTGCTCGCCTCCGAGACCGGCAAGGAGTGCGTCGAGGAGTGCTTCCGCATCCACGGCGGCTACGGCTACTCGAAGGAGTACGAGATCGAGCGCCTCTACCGCGACGCGCCGCTGCTGCTGATCGGCGAGGGCACCTCGGAGATCCAGCGCATGGTGATCGGCAAGAAGCTCCTGCAGAGGCACAAGATCTAGCCGGATGGCGTCCACCGCCGAGCTGATCAAGACCGCGGTCGAGCGCTTCCAGGCGGAAGTGCCGGCGCTGCAGAATCTGAAACTGGTCTTCGGGCTGGAGCTGAAAGGCAGGGGAGACATCCAGCTCTACCGGGTCGAGCTGCCGGGGCCGCAGATCAGCAAGGACCTGCCCGCGACGAGCGCGTGCTGGTCGAGATCGACCGCGCGGAGTTCAACGAGCTGGCCGAGAAAGGGCACGCTGAAGAGCTACCGCAAGGCGGTCGAGACCGGCCACATCAAGGCCAGCGGCGACTCCAACGTGAAGAAGCTCGTCGCCCAGGTGGTCGAGAAGCAGGAGCAGCGCGCGCGCTTAGAAAAGCCACTGAGCGCACGGGTAGCATCCCGCGCCGTCCAACCTCCAAGGAGATTCCCACACCGATGAGCGAGCAGACCTACGAGTTGACCACCGACCAGGCCGAGCGCGAGGCGTCCGGCGCGCACAGCCTACGGCCGCTACCTCGAGGAGTTCGAGGTCGGCGCCGTCTACAAGCACTGGCCGGCGAAGACGGTGACCGAGTCCGACGACCACCTCTTCTGCCTGATCACGATGAACCACCACCCGCTGCACCTCAACGACGTCTACGCCGGCCGGCTCGCAGCAGGGCCGCAACGTCGTCGTCGGCCCGCTCGTCTACTCGCTCGCCCTCGGCATGTCGGTCTCCGACGTCTCCGGCAAGGCGATCGCCAACCTGGCGACCGAAGAGCTCAGCCACCCCAACCCGGTCTTCCACGGCGACACGCTCTTCTGCGAGACCGAGGTGCTCGACGTCAAGCCCTCGAAATCGAAGCCCGACCGCGGCGTCGTCAAGGTCCACACCCGCGTGCTCAACCAGGACGGCGTCCTGGTTGCCGAGTTCAAGCGATTGGTGCTGGTGCCGCGCAAGAACCCGGGCGAGTGAGCCGGTTGGGCGCTTACCGTAGGGTTCGCCGCTCACCGCATGCCAGTCGAGTTGAGTCCGATCACAGAAGGCGATCTACGGCGCGTCGCTGAGTTTCTCAGCGCGACCTTTCCCCATGAGCCGCAACAGTCCGCTGAGAATTGGGAAACGGCGCTGCGCCCACCCTGGCCGGGTGATCAGCCCAACTTCGGCTTTATGGCTGAAGATGCCGGTGAGGTGGTCGGCGCGTACGTCGCCCACTACTCCGAGCAGGATCTCGGCGGTGGCGATCGCGAGCGATTCTGCAATCTTGGCGTTTGGCAGGTTCTGCCTGACCATCGGATGCACAGCATCCGCCTACTAATGGCGGTTCTCGACCAGCCGGGCTACCAGTTCACCGATCTGACTCCGGCCGAAAACGTGGTCGCGCTCAATCGGCGGCTCGGGTTTGTCGAGCTCAACACCGAAAGCTTCCTCGCACCTTGTCTGCTCTGGCCGACGCTGCCGGGGCGGGGGACCGTTATCGCCGATCCCGAGCACCTCGGAGGGCTGTTGCGCGGCGCCGACCTCGTCGCCTACCGCGATCATGCCGGTGTGCCGGGCCTGCGCCACCTGGCGATCGTCGAGGGCGAGGGCCACGTCTTACGTTGTTCTCCGTCCCGAGCGCCACGGCAGACTGCCGGTTTTGACAGTGCTGTACGCCAGCGATCCAGCTATCCTCAGGCGCCAGCAGGGGCGCTTCGCCCGTCACCTGTTCCTCCACGAGCATGTTTTCGGCTGGGTTGCCGAGTGGCGGCTGATCGGCTTTCGGCCAAGCCTCTCCCGTGTCCTGCCGTCCCCACAGATCCGCATGTTCCGCAGGGGCAAGCTCGACGCCAATCAGATTGGCTACCTCTACTCGGAGATGGTCTTCGTTGCCGATGAGTAAAGCCGCCGCGCAGCCGTCCCCGTCCTACTGCACGACCTGGTCCTGCGTGCCGCAATTGCTCGCGCCGATGCGCCAGCGCTGACGACCAAGAGCGGGACGCTTTCCTATGCCGAGCTCTCCGCCGCGGTGGAACGCTTTGCTACGGCCCTCACCGCCGCTGGGTTGCGACGGGGGGACCGAGTTGCGATCTACCTGGAGAAGCGGGTTGAGACGGTGGTGGCGATGTTCGGGACGGCGGCTGCCGGCGGCGCCTTCGTCCCGGTCAATCCTGTTCTTCGGCCACCACAGGTCGGCCACATACGTCGGTGACTGCGAGGTGCGCTGGCTGGTCACGTCGGCCACGCGGCTGGGGACCCTGCATGAGGAGTTGGGCTCGCGCCCCTCGGTCGAGCAGGTGATCGTCGCCGACGGTCTGCCCGACGCGCCGGGCGCTGGCGTTGTTGCCTGGAGTGACTTCGTCGACGGCGTCGAGCCGGCGCCACCAGCGGATGGGATCGACGTTGATATGGCGGCGATCCTCTACACCTCGGGTAGCACCGGTCGGCCCAAGGGAGTCGTTCTCTCCCATCGCAACTTGTGGCTGGCGCCGAGAGCGTTGCGGGTACCTCGGCAACGGCCCGGAATCGCATCCTCTCCGTCTTGCCGCTCAGCTTCGACGCTGGCTTCAGCCAGCTCAGCACCGGCTTCGCCGCATCGCCGAGGTGGTGCTGACCGAGTTTCTGCTCCCTCGCGATGTGGTGCGGCTTTGCGCAAGGCACCGGATCACCGGGCTCACCGGTGTGCCGCCGCTTTGGATTCAGCTCGCCGATCTCGAGTGGCCCGCCGAGGCGACCGCCCACATGCGTTATTTCGCCAGCACAGGTGGCCGCATGCCGAAGTTGACCCTGGAGCGGCTGCGGGCGATCTTCCCCGAGGCGGCACCCTTCCTCATGTACGGCCTCACCGAGGCATTCCGTTCGACCTATCTCGACCCGGCCGAGGTCGATCGACGACCCGACTCGATCGGCAGGGCAATTCCCAACGCGGAGGTATTAGTCGTCCGCGAGGACGGGACGCGCTGCGATCCCGGCGAGCCGGGGGAACTCGTCCACCGTGGCGCGCTCGTCTCGCTCGGCTACTGGAACGCACTCGAGGCCACGGCCGAGCGCTTCCGGCCGGTGCCGGGCCGCGCTACTGGAATCTGTGGACCTGAGCTGGCGGTCTGGTCCGGCGACTTGGTGGTAGAAGACGAGGACGGGTATCTCTCCTTCGTCGGCCGTGGCGACGAGATGATCAAGACCTCGGGGTACCGGGTCAGCCCGAGCGAGATCGAGGAGGCGGTCTATGAGACCGGGTTGGCTCGTGATGTCGTCGCATTGGTCTCGAGGACGAGCGGTCTGGGCAGCGGATCGCGCTCGCGCTCAGTCCGGGCGAGGCCGACTCCTCGAAAACGTGGGACCTGCTCGGAGCCCTCCGCGAACGCCTGCCCGCCTACATGTTGCCTAAAACGTTGAGAGTCGTACTGATCTGCCGCGCTCGCCAAACGGCAAGTTTGACCGAACCGCAATCCGAGGAGGCGTTGAGCAAATGATCGATGGGCCCCGCTCCGACTCGCCGTCGAGCGAACAGCCTCGCGGTCGGCGGTCTGCCGCTTGGGCGCTTGCCGCACAGGTGGGCGGAACGCCATTTTTCGCATATGACCGTGGGTTGCTCGACACCCGGATGGAGGCCCTGCGTGAGGCTCTGCCGGCCGGCCTCGAGCTCGGATACGCAGTCAAGGCGAACCCGATGCCAGCGGTCGTCCAGCACCTCAGCGGCTTGGTCGATTGGCTCGACGTGGCTTCGGCGGGCGAGATGGCGGTTGCCCTCGACACGCCGATCGGCGCCGACCGGGTCAGTTTCGCCGGGCCGGGCAAGACCGAGGCCGAGTTGCGCCAGGCGGTTGCTGCTGGGACGTTGATCGAGCTCGAGTCCGAGTCCGAGGCGAAACGCGTCCTCGCTGCCGGCATGAGTCTCGGCATCCGCCCTCGGGTCGCTGTCCGGGTAAACCCCGACTTCCGGGTCAAGGGCTCGGGGATGCGGATGGGTGGCGGCCCGCAACAGTTCGGCATCGATGCTGAGGCTGTCCCGGGTTTGCTCATAGAGCTCGCTGGCGCCGATCTCGACCTGCGGGGGTTCCATGTCTTCGCTGGCTCGCAGAACCTCAGCGCCGAGATCCTCTGCGAGGCGCAGGGCAAGACGGTGGATCTGGTCCTCGATTTGGCCGAGCAGGCAGTCGAGCCGATCGACTACCTCAATCTCGGTGGCGGCTTCGGCATCCCCTACTTCGATGGTGACCAGCCCCTCGATCTGGCAGCGATCGGCGAGAGTCTTTCCCCGCCTGCTGGAGGAGCGAATTCGACCGCCTGCCGGAGGCGCATACGGTCGTCGAGCTCGGCCGTTACATCGTTGGCGAGGCGGCGTCTACGTCACCCGGGTGGTTGATCGCAAGAGTCACGCGGCAAGACCTTCCTCGTTGTCGACGGTGGGATGCACCATCAACTCGCCGCCTCCGGCAATTTCGGCCAGGTGATTCGGCGTAACTATCCGATTCGATAGGCAACCGCGCCGGCCGGACGCCTGATGAGACCGCGACCGTCGTCGGCTGTCTCTGCACGCCACTCGATCTGCTCGCTGATGAGGTTGAGTTGCCGGCGGCACAGGCTGGCGATCTCGTCGTGATCTTCCAGGCTGGCGCCTACGGACTCACGGCCAGCCCAACCGCTTTCCTTGGCCACCCGGTGCCAGCCGAGATCCTGGTCTAGACCACGCAACGAAAGGACACGATGCAAGCCAACTCCAGGGTCGATTTGGACAGCGTCAAGGCGGTGCTTGTGGAGACGCTCGGGATTGAGGCTCGCAGCGACTCGATCAACGGCAAGACGCGCCTCTTCGGGGCACTGCCCGAGCTCGATTCGTTGACCGTGGTCGAACTGATCGTCGTCCTTGAGCAGCGATTCGGCATCGAGGTCGATGCCGAAGACGTCAGCGCCGAGGCCTTCGAGACGCTCGCTAGTCTGACCGAGTTCGTCGCCGGGCAGGCCGAAGCAGAGGGTTGACTCCCCGGTCGCGGCGCTTCAGTGCGCTTCGTCGGACGCGTGCGCCGGCGGCCGCGACTCCTCGGCCAGCGAGGTGATCTCGAGCTGGCCGTGGGCGGCGTGTTCGAGCACCTCGGTGGCCTCCTCGGCCGAGCGGGCGTAGAGCTCGACCAGCATGTGGACGACGATCCGCTCCTCCTCATGCTTGTGGAAGCGCACGTGGGCGAAGAACTCGCGCACGCCGGACTCGCCGAAGGCGCCGTAGGCGAGCAGCTCGGCCGCTTCCGGCCCGGCGCAGCTCTCGATCCGGTCCTGGTCGACGGTGACTGTGCAGGAGGCGACCCACGGGGTGCCGGCGACCATTCGCTCCCAGCGGTCCTCGATCGGCACGACGCGGTCGTCCTGGAAGGTCAGGTGCGGCTGGTCGTGCATGCAGTCGAGGCACTGCACGGCGGCTTCCTGCACTTCGTCGATCCCTTCGGCGGGGATGCCGGTCTCGGGGTCGATCCTGCGGATTGCGTCGTAGTGCAGCTGGATCTCGAGGTTCTGGGACCAGCAGCGGTAGCAGCGCAGCCAGGCCGAGCGGTCCCCGTTGAGCTCGTTCATTGCCGTCATTGTGGCGCGCCGAGCGTTTCAGCGTGTCTTTGTGCCCTGATATGCAATCGACTGTCGATTTACTATGCAATCGCCCGTCGGGCTAAGTATGCAATCTACCGGACATCTAGTATACAATTGACACATCCCACAGCCAGCTTCCAATCTCACGCCCCGTCACCTTCGTCCCCTCCTGCTGGACGCGCTCGGTGAGAGTCGTGCAGTTGCCCTGCTGGGCGCCCGGCAGGTCGGCAAGAGCACGCTCGTCCATGAGATCGCGCGATCCGCGTATCCGGCCGAGTACATCTCGCTCGACGAGCCCGCCGCCGCCAGGGCGGCGCGATCGGACCCGGCGGAGATGATCGCGAATCTGCGTGGCCCGGTCGTCATCGACGAGATCCAGCGCGCGCCCGATCTGTTGCTCGCGATCAAGGTCAAGCTCGATTCCGACGACTCTCGCGGCCAGTTCCTCCTGACCGGGTCGGCCGATCTGCTGACGCTTCCGACGATCGCCGACGCCCTCCCGGGCCGGGTTCAGTACCTGCGGTTGTGGCCGTTCAGCCAGGCGGAGCTGCGCGGCGTCGACTCGTCCTTCATCGACCTTGTCTTCACGGGGCGGTTTCCGAAGGTGACGGACGCGCCGCCGGGTCGGCGGGCGATCGCGACGACGCTCCTTGTAGGCGGCTACCCGGAGGCGCAGGGACAATCCCCGCGAGCGCTCAGCCGGTTCTTCGAAAGCTATGTCGAGTCGCTGTTGAGTCGTGACCTGAGCGACGTCGCGAACGTGCGGGAGCCCTCGAACGTCAGCGACGTGCTGCAGATGGTCGCTGCCCGGTCCGGCGCCATCCTCAACGTCAACGGCATTGCCCGCGACTTGGGAATCAGCCGCGTCACGGTCGAGAAGCACGTCGCGATCCTCGAGCGGCTCTTCCTCGTCCGGCGGGTCAGGTCCTGGCACCGGAACCTGGGGGCGAAGCTGGTCAAGAGCCCGAAGCTGCATGTCGTCGACAGTGGCCTGCTGGCCCATCTCACCGGCGCGGACGAGACCCGCATCGTCGAGGACGGAGCTTTCGCCGGCGCCATGTTCGAGAGCTTCGTCGCGATGGAGCTCGTGCGGCTCGCGGAGCTTTCCGAGCGGCCACCGTCGATTCATCACTACCGAGATCAGCGGCAGCGGGAGGTCGACGTCATTCTCGAGCGCCGCAGCGGGGAGATCGTCGGGGTCGAGGTGAAGGCGGGGGCATCGCCCGACGCCGAAGACTTCGCCGGCCTGCGGTACCTGCGCGACACCCTGGGCGGGCGATTCAAGGCCGGCGTGCTCCTCTACACCGGCTCCCAGACCATCCCCTTCGGTGACCGGCTCGCCGCGGTCCCGGTGAGCGGGCTATGGCAGGGCGAAAAGGGGTCAGAGAAGCGATAAATGCGGTAAACGAAGCGCCGTTTACCTGAATTGGCTATGCGGGCAGCTCGAGCCGCAGGCCGCGTTCTTCGGCGACCTCGGGCTCGAGGAGGGCGTTGGTCTGCTCGAGCATCCGCTCGGCGGTCGGCAGGTCGCTCCAATCGATCGCCGCCGCGTAGGCCTGGGCGAAGTCGAGGACGCGGATCAGCGGTCGCGGGTTGCCGTTCCGCGAGAGCGCCCGCAGGCCCTGCAGGTAGTTATCGCGGTAGACGATCGGAATCACGATCCGCTGTTCGCCGACCGCGCTCAGCTCCGCGTTCATCAAGACCCGCGCGACGCGGCCGTTGCCGTCGGTGAACGGATGGACCTCGGCGACGAGGTACATCATGAAGATCGCCTTTGCCAGGCCGGAGGGGAGTGGCTCGCGTAGTAGCGATAGCCCTCGGCTCAGGGTCCCGACGACCAGGTCGGGGTGGACGAAGGTGGTGCTGCCCGCGCGGTTCGGCTTGAGCTTGAATGACCCGGGGTTGACTGCCGGACGCCGACCCGAGCATTCGCGCAGTGGTGGGAGCGGAGCAGGTCGAGCAGGTCCTCGGGCCGGCTCGGCACACTGTCTCGCAGGTCGGTGTCATCGACCAGCTCGAAGGTGCCGAGGACGTCATGCGCATCCTCGAAGCGCCCTTGCGGGAACTGCACCCTCGAAGACGATCTCTTCCGCCTCGTCCAGCTCGAACTCGGTGCCCTCGATCCAGTTCGAGAGGTAGGCCTCGACGAAGGAGAGCGCGGGGAACGAGCCGGGCCGTTCGGCCGCGGCTCGGAAGCGGTGGGGCCTGCATGAGACTGGACCTGAAGAGAGTCGAACAGCTCCAGCCGGTCGGGGGTCGAAGCCGAGCCGCTGTCTGGTGGGCGCGCGCCGCGGCGGTCTCGAGCTGGACCGTGCGGGTGCCCAGGATCGCGCCGATCATGTCGTCGAGGGCTTCCATCGCCGCGCCGGCATCGAGAAGTGGCCCTGCGACCTCCCGGGCCATGTCGCGGAGCTCGTTGAGTGCCTCGGTTCCGCGCACGCGCGGCGAGCCGGACCAGCTCATCCTCGATCTCGGCTCGCGAGAGGGTTCGCGCGACGCCGGCTCGACTCGCCCGGGATGGGCGCATGTTGTCGAGGAATTTCCGCGCCGGCCCGGAGAAGTGGAGCCCATCCATGAAGGGCATGTCGCCGGCGATCGGCCCGGGTCCGCTGCGTGGGCGGATGATCAGATCCGGCAGCCGCAACGGGCTCGCGCCGGCACCCGAGTCGGGCCGATGTCAAGGAAAAGCGAGCCGTCCTCGGCCGGCTTTGCTTCGAAGGCGCTGCGATCGACCACGCACCGCATCCGGGAAGTAGAGCGCGGCGATCCGCTGCCAGTTGCGCCGCACCACCTGATCAAGCGGGGCCTCGACGTTCCTCGTGTAGAGGCGGGGACCGACTTTGCGGGCTTGCCCGGCCTTGACCGCAGCGCCCACGGCCCGCGACGTACGCGCATCGCTGAGAAAGACCTCGGGTTGCTCCGACAGCGAGAAAGCGCGCGTAACGGCGGTCACAATGCCACCGATTGTAAATAAATCCGGTCGTAAGAGGCCGAAAACCGCAAAAGACCGTACATAAGCCCGGTGTTCAGGCAGTCGCGCCGGCCGTCGGCCCGCTGCTCGACCAGGCTCGCGATCTCGCTCGATGATCTTGTTGATGTCGAAGTCCTTGGGCGTGTAGACGCCGTCGACGCCGGCCTCGCGCAGGCGCTCGGCGTCGGCGGGGGGGATGATGCCGCCGGCGACGACGGGGGCCTCGACGCCCTCGGCACGCAGGCGCTTGACGACCTCGGGCACGAGCTCGAGGTGGGAGCCGGAGAGGATCGAGAGGCCGATCACGTCGACGTCCTCCTGTAGGGCCGACTCGGCGATCTCCTCGGGCGTCAGCCGGATCCCCTGGTAGATCACCTCCATGCCGGCGTCGCGGGCGCGCAGCGCGATCTGCTCGGAGCCGTTGGAGTGCCCGTCTAGCCCCGGCTTGCCGACGAGGATCTTGATCCGGTGGCCGATCCGCTCGGAGACCTCGTCGACGCGGGCGCGGATCGCCGCCAGCTCGTCAGCGTGCCCGGGGGGCGCGGCGCCCTCGACGCCGGTCGGGGCGCGGTAGGCGCCGAAGGCCTCGCGCAGCACCTGCGACCACTCGCCGGTCGTCGCGCCCGCCTTGGCGGCGGCGATCGTCGCCGGCATCACGTTGGCGCTCTCGTCGGCTGCGACGCTGCCGAGCTCCTCCAGCGCCGCCCGCACAGCGTCCTCGTCGCGCTCGGCCTTCCAGCGCTCGAGCGCCTCGACCCGTTCGCGCTCGACCTCGGGGTCGGGGGTAAGGATGCCGCCGTCGGCGCCCGCGGTCAGCGGCGAGTCCTCCGTCTCGGTGAAGCTGTTCTGCCCGACGACCTTCAGCTCGCCGCTCTCGATCCGGGCGACGCGCTCGCGGTGGGACTCGACCAGGCGCGACTTCATATAGGGGACGGCGGCGACCGCGCCGCCATGCTCCTCGACCACGGCCATCTCGGCGCGGGCGCCCTCGCTCAGCTCCTCGACCAGGCCGTCCATCACGAGCGAGCCCTCGAACAGGTCGGGGTACTCGAGCAGGTCGGTCTCGTTGGCGAGCACCTGCTGGATCCGCAGGCTCCACTGCTGGTCCCAGGGGCGGGGCAGGCCCATCGCCTCGTTCCAGGCGGGAAGCTGGATCGCGCGGGCGCGGGCGTCACGGGAGAGCGTCACCGCCAGCGCCTCGAGCACGATCCGCTGGATGTTGTTCTCCGGCTGCGCCTCGGTCAGGCCGAGCGAGTTGACCTGCACGCCGTAGCGGAAGCGCAGCATCTTCTCGTCGGTCACCCCGTAGCGCTCGCGGCCGATCTCGTTCCACAGCGCCCCCATCGCGCGCAGCTTGGCGATCTCCTCGACCATGCGGATGCCGGCGTTGACGAAGAAGGAGATGCGGCCGAAGACCTTGGGGAAGTCCTCGTCGGCGACCTGGCCGCGGGCTTTGACTTCGTCGAGCACGGCGATCCCGGTCGAGAGCGCGTAGGCGATCTCCTGCACCGGCGTCGCGCCCGCCTCCTGCAGGTGGTAGCTGCAGATGTTGGTCGGGTTCCAGCGCGGCACCTCGTTGACCGTGAAGGCGACCATGTCGGCGATCAGCCGCATCGAGGGCTCGGGCGGGAAGGCGTAGGTGCCGCGCGAGAGGTACTCCTTGATGATGTCGTTCTGCGTCGTCCCGGTCAGCGCGGCCCGCTCGACGCCGTTCTCCTCGGCGACGGTGACGTAGAGGCCGAGCAGCCAGGCGGCGGTCGCGTTGATCGTCATCGAGGTGTTCATCTCCCCGAGCGGAATGCTGTCGAGCAGCTGGTGCATGTCGCCCTTGTGGGCGATCGAGACGCCGACCTTGCCGACCTCGCCGCGGGCGAGCACATGGTCGGGGTCGTAGCCGGTCTGGGTCGGCAGGTCGAAGGCGACCGAGAGGCCGGTCTGGCCCTTTTCGAGGTTGCGCCTGTAGAGCTCGTTGGAGCGACGGGCATCGGAGTGGCCGGCGTAGGTGCGCATCACCCACGGTCGGTCGCGCTCGGGCAGTCGGTGCTCGGCCATGCTCCGCATGATATTTGCGCGGCGGGAAAAACGGCGTTCATCGGTCACGGTGCGCATCTTTTCCCCGAGGCTCGTGTTTAGGCTGCGGAACGATGAATCGACGGATCGCAGCCATTCCCGCCGCCGCGTTGCTCGTGGCGCTGGCCCTCGCGTCCGGCGCGAGCGCCGCCGTGATCGGGGTCTATCGCAACAGCCTCGACTCGACCGCCCTGCGAGGCCAGATCGTCAAGCTCAGCGGCGATCGCTGTGGGCGAGGCGGGTCCGAGCGCGCTCTGCGCATCGTCGTCGGCAAGCGCACCAAGGAATGCGCCTACCGCACGCCTGTGATCGGCCGTGACCTCGAAGTGGCCGCAACCGGGCGCCTGCTGCAGGGCACGCCCAAGGCGGTTCAGCGCCGCGCCTTCCTGACGCTCAACCTTCGCGCCGGCGGCGCCGGCGCGCGCTACCAGCTGCTGCTGTTCCCGCTGCAGCGCAAGGCGCAGCTGCGCCGCGTCACCACCGACGGCAAGATCGAGTACATGCGCGTCGAGCGCGGTGTGCGGGCTAAGGGCATCAACCAGGCGAACCAGATGCGCCTGCGCGCCTTCAACGTGACCAGCGGTCCGGACAAGGGCAAATGCCGCATCCTCGCCTTCGTCGGCAAGCAGCTCGTCGCCGAGGTCTCCGACCCGGCGGCCGGTCAGCTGCAGGGCCGCACCTCGGGCTTCGGCCTGGGGGCGGCGGGCAACGCCAAGGGCGCCCTCGGCAGCTTCGACGATGTCGTGGTCCGCGTCCCGAGTCCTTACTAGAGGCTTTCTGCACATAATGATGGCGATGTCGACGACGATCGAGAAGCCGCGCGAGGCCGGGCCCGACTCAGGCCTGGGCGGCAACTGGCGGGTGATCGTGCGCAACGACAACCACAACACCTTCGATCACGTCGCCGAGACCCTGGCCCGAGTGCTGCCCGGCGTCACCGTCGCCCGCGGCCATGAGATCGCCGACACGATCCACAGCAGCGGCCAGGCGATCGTCTGGAGCGGCGCCCGCGAGCCCGCCGAGCACTACTGGGAGCAGCTCAGCGCCGCCGGGTTGACCCTGGCGCCTCTGGAGCGCGGCTAGCCGCCTACTCGGCGGCGACGAGCGTGTGCCAGGCGGGCAGGATCGGGATGTCGTGCATGTCGATGATCGCCGCCCGCGCCACCTCGATCTCCTCCGAGAACCAGTAGCGCTCGAAGTCGCTGCGGCTCTCCCAGACCGATGTGTGCTGGAAGGAGAGCGGGTCGTCGATCGAGCGGGTCAGCGACCAGCTCTTGGCGCCGAAGGCGGGCATCCGCGCCGCCGCGGGCTCCCAGATGTCGAGCCACTTGTCGGCCTTGAAGGGCGCGACGTGCCAGTCGAGGGTGCACACCTCAGCCATATCTACGCTCCCACCTCGGCCCGGATCGCTCCGGCGCCGTCCTCGTTCTTGCCGTCTTCCTCGGACTCGGCCCCGACCAGGATCGAGATCTTGCCGAGGTGCTTGTTTTCGTGCAGAAGCTGGTGTGCCTCGGCGACGCCGTCGAAGGGCATCGTCTTCCAGATCACCGGCCGGACCTTGCCCTCGGCCATCAGCTGGTTGGCGCGCATGCACTCGTAGGCGTTGGCGAAGTGGGAGCCGATGATCTGCTTCTGCTTCATCCACAGGTAGCGCACGTCGAAGTCGAGCTGATAGCCCGAGGTGGCGCCGCAGATCACGACTTTGCCGAACGGCTTCACGGTGAAGACGGAGGTCGGGAAGGTCGCCTGGCCGACATGCTCGAAGACGATGTCGGGGGCGTCGCCGAGGATCTCCTTGACCCGCTTGGCGAAGCCGCGCGAGGCCTTGAAGCGCTCCTTGTCGGCGGCCTTGTCGGCGAGGTTCTCCGGCGTCCGCATCATCTCACCGAACTCCTTGCGGTTTATGTAGTCAACCGCGCCCAGCTGCTTTACCAGCTCGCCCTTGTCGTCGGAGGAGACGACGCCGACCGCGTTGGCGCCGGCGGCCTTGCAGAGCTGGATCGCGAAGACGCCGAGCCCGCCCGCGGCGCCCCAGATCAGCACGTTGTGGCCGGGCTGCAGCTTGCACTGGTCGATCAGCATCCGGTAGGCGGTGAAGTAGGTCAGGCCGTAGGAGGAGGAATCGACCCAGGAGAGGTTCTGGGGGCGGGGGAGGAGCTGCTGGGCCTGCACTTTCGTGAACTGGGCAAAGGAGCCCCAGGTCGTCTCGTAGCCCCAGATCTGCTGGCTCGGCGCGGCGAGCGGATCGAGCCCGTGGACCTCGACGTCCTCGTAGGAGGCCTGGTTGCAGTGGACGACGACCTCGTCGCCCGGCTTCCAGCGGGTGACGCCCTCGCCGACCTTCCAGACGATCCCCGATGCGTCGGAGCCGCCGATGTGGTGGCCGAACTCGGGGTGGTCGCCGTAGCCGAAGACCGAGACCGGTTTGCCCAGCGCCGCCCAGACGTTGTTGAAGTTGACCCCGGCCGCCATCACGCGGACGATCACCTCGAAGGCGCCCGGCTCGGGCACCTCGATCTGCTCGAGCTGGAAGGCGTCATTGGGCTCGCCCTCGCGCTCCTCGCGGATCACCCACGCCGCCATCGTCTCCGGCAGCGTTCCGGGCTCCACATCCAAATTCGCGACTGCGCTCGTATCGACGGCCAAACCGGCTCCTCCAGAGGTCGTTTGCGGCGGGCGCGGCAATCCTAGATCAACGCCACGGCCAGAGGAGTGTGTCCGGGGTCGGGGCTACCTTCGTTGATTCGACGATGAAGGGAATGCCATGACCGAGCTGCTGCTGATTGTTCTGCTGGCTACCGGTGTGATCGCCGGCTATCTCGCTCTGCGCGCGTCCAAAGTGGACGGCGAGCGGGCGCAGGAGCGAAGTGGTCGTGAGACCGCTGAGAAGGAGCGCGACGAGTTGAAGGCAGTAGCCGAGGCATTGCCAGCGATTCAAGCCGAACTCGCCGCGGCGGAAGCAAAGCTGAAGATGAGCGAGGAGGAGAGGGTGCGCCTGCTCGGCGACGAGAGGAACAAAGCCGAGAGGACCCATGACCGAGTGGGCCGCATGTTCGACGACTTCAAGGCGCTGCGCGAGGACACTTTGCCCGAGATTCTCGACAAGACCGGAAAGGCGGCCTCCGGGACGGAGCGGATTGATCGCGGAATGACCGGCTGGATGCAAACCATTGCGAATCCACAGTCACGCGGCGCGTTTGGAGAGCTCGCGGTCGAGAACCAGCTCCGCAACTTCGGGCTGGAGTTGGGACGCGACTTCATGCGACAGGTGCCGGGTGACGATGGCCGCAAGCGGCCTGACTACATCGTTCGAACCGGCGATGGCAGCGTGATCATTGACGCGAAATTTGTCCTCGAAGAGGAGGTCGCGGATCTCGATGGCGCGTTAGAGGACGGTGACGCAGATCGGCTGATTGATTTTGGGCGCAGGCTCAGGGCCAGGGCGGAAGAGCTCGCGAAACGAGACTATTCCAAGGTTGCCGGGCGTGGTCCGGCCGTCGTTTTGCTCTACGTGCCGGTTGAGGGCGCGTATGAGGCGTTGAAGGCATTGCCCAACTTCTCCGTCGAGAAGTTCTTCCAAAAGCATCGCGTATACCTCGTGACCCCATCTCAGCTAGGCCTAGCGCTTGGCTTGATTGCTGAGGTGGCTCACAAGGCTCGTCACGATGAGGAGGTCGGCAACGTTGCCGATGCCCTCGTCGATGTGGCCGAGCAGATGGCGGAGATGATTGATGGGCTTGATCAGCACGGGAAGCAACTCGCAACTGCTGTCAAGAGCTATGACGGCCTGGTTGCGAAGACCAGCACTCGAAGCAAGCTCTGGAGAAAGACCACCACGGTGTTGGATTTTGCGCGGCGGCAGCCAAAGATCGAAGGTGAAGTTCGCCAGATCAGCCCTCCTCGCGACGATGCAGAGGAGATTGCCGAGCGCTGGCGAGAGGCTTCTGGCGAGAGCGGCTAGTCATCCGCAGTTTGAGCGCCGAGCAGAATTAGCGCGAGACCGGGGAGGCTGATGACCAAGCGAGACGGTTACGAGACGATTCCCGCGTAGCAGCGCTACGCGGGACATCGGGGAGGGGCCGTATCGCGCAGCGTCACTCGGCCTCATCCGGGCCGCGATAATTCTGGGAGTCGCTCAGGGCAGCAGGACGTCGTTCTCGGAGGAGGAGCGGTAGGGGCCGATGACGAGGCGCGCCGGCTCGGCCCCCGGCAGGTTCTCGGCGCTGACCGTGTAGACGCCGGTGGGAAGGATCGCCTGCATGGTGACGTTGGCGTTGCGGTAGAGCGGGCCCGAGCTGATGCTCCGACCGCGCCCGCGCACCTGCAGCCGCGAGTCGCGCCTGGTCAGGTTGGTGGCGACGAGGACGACGTTGAGCGGCTTCTTCGAGCGCACCGGAGACTGGCGCACGTTTTGGTTCTGCGGCAGCTGCTGGGTCTGTTCGGGGCCGATCGCGATGCGGCGCGGCTGCACGAGGACTTTGTCTTCGTTGATCGCGACGCTGACCCGGGTCGGCGGCTGCGGGCGCGGATCGTTGACGTGCGTCTCGACGCCGCAGCCGGCGCCGAGCAGGATCAGCGCGACGAGGACGCCGGCGACCGTCGCGCCGGGGCGCCCTTGTCGCCCAATGCGTGACAAACGCGCCCCGCGGGCCCCTGGAGTCACCCGTCTGCTCCCCATCGCTGCGGAATCTAGCCGAATGGCAGGTCGATGACGCGAGCCGTAACGCCATCTTCACCTACGGCCAGCTCGGCGCCGGGCTCCGCCTCGCGGCGGACGATCGCCAGCGCGATCGGGCCGCGGGCCGGGGAGACGCAGGCGCCGCCGACCCTGCCGACCTCCTTCTCGCCCAGTCGCAGGCTCGCGCCGGGCGCCGCGGGGGCGCTCAACTCGAGCCCGCGCAGGTGGCGGTTGGGACGGCCCTTGTAGTGCAGCCGGGCGACCGGCTCCTGGCCGATGTAGCAGCCCTTGGTGAAGCTGATCGCGCGCTCGACGATGCCCGCCTCGGCCGGCATCGTCTCGGCGCCCATCTCGGCGCCGAAGCGCGGCGTGCCGGCCTCGATCCGCACGATCTCCGCCGCCTCCGGCCCGACCTCGGCTGCGCCGGCGGCGAGCAGCGCCTCGCGCAGGCGCTCCGCCTCGGCCGCCCTGACGATCAGGTCGATGCCGGCGGCGGCGCCGGCGGCGAGGCAGTCGACGCCGCCGACCGTGGCCGCTTCGTTGGCGTGCTCGGGCAGCGCCGCGGTGCCGGCGAGCTCGACGCTGCGCGGCCCGATCAGCGAGAGGATCGCCCGCTCGGCGGTGACGTCGGCGATCGTCGACCTCGCGACCGATCTTGTACATCTCGAGATGCCGTTTGGCCGCCTCCAGCGCCTCCGGCTCGGTGTCGAGCCAGACCTCCTCGGACCCCGTGCGCAGCACCCGCATGTCGGCCTGCATGTGGCCCTTGCGGTCCAGCAGTGCGGCGTAGCTGGCCCTCGCCGGGGGCGAGTGCCTCGACGTCGTTGGTCAGCTGCCCCTGCAGGTACTCGACCGCCTCGCGCGCCGCTGACGATCAGCTTGCCGCGCGTCGAGCGGTCGAGCAGGCCGCATTCCTCGCGCAGCTGGCGGTACTGGGCGTCGAGCTCGATTGTGACGGGTTGGGCCATCGGGCCGATTCTAGGAGCGTCGCGGCCCCGGGTTGATTTTGACGAATAGAAATTTGAATTTAGATGTGTCAAAATCATCGCGGATGAGCGCTCGTCGGATCAGCCGCAGGGGCCTCTTGGGGGCGGCGGCAGCGGTTCCGGCCGTGGCCGGGCTCAACGCGCTCTCGCGCGGCGGGCTCGGCGGCGAGACCGCGCTGGCCGACTCGCGGCGCGAGCGCGAGCAACGGCCACACCGGCCACGAGCTTCGCCCACGCCACCTTCGCCCCGGGCCGCAGCGTCGACCACCGCGCCAACGGCTTCGACCCGACCGAGCTGCTGCGCGACTTCGACTGGGGCAAGACGCGGCGCCTGGCCGGCGGCCGCCTGCTGCGCGAATGGACGCTCGTCGCCCAGGACAAGGAGATCGAAGTCGCCCCGGGGGTCAAGTACGAGGCCTGGACCTACAACGGCCGCGTCCCCGGGCCGACCCTGCGCGCCCGCGAGGGCGAGAAGCTGCGGATCAGCTTCGTCAACTCCTCCGAGCACCCGCACACGATCCACTTCCACGGCATCCACCCGGCGCTGATGGACGGCATGCCTGGGATCGGCGAGCGCCAGGGCGGCGGCCAGATCGAACCGGGGGAGAGCTTCACCTACGAATTCGACGCCGACGCCGTTCGGCCTCCACCTCTACCACTGCCACGTCGCGCCGCTCGCCGCCCACATCGCCCGCGGGCTCTACGGCGCCTTCATCGTCGATCCCGAAGCAGGGGCGCCCGGAGGCCGACGAGATGGTGATGGTGATGAACGGCTTCGACACCAACTTCGACCTCGCCAACGAGGTCTACGCGGTCAACACGGTCGGCTTCCACTACGTCAACGAGCCGATCCGGGTGAAGCGCGACGAGCTGCTCCGGATCTACCTGGTCAACGTGCTCGAGTACGACCCGCTCAACTCCTTCCACGTCCACGCCAACTTCTTCCAGAACTACCCGACCGGGACCTCGCTGGAGCCGAGCGAGTACACCGACACGATCGATCCAGGGACAGGCGCAGCGCGCGATCCTCGAGATGAAGTTCCCCTTCGACGGCGACTACATGTTCCACGCCCACGTCAGCGAGTTCGCCGAGCTCGGCTGGACCGGCTTCTTCCGGGTCGGCGACCCGACGTCGCTGAGCGCGGCCGCCGCCGCAGCGGCCTACTGCAAGCTGCCCTGGGGCGGCGACGGGGGGCCGGCCTGATGGAGGCCGCGCGCACGGGCGGAGCGCGCCGGCGGCGGGCTGCCCGCCTGGGCGCTGGGCGCTGATCCCGCTGGCGCTGATCGCGGCGGCGATCGGCGCCTTCGCCCTGCTCGGCGGGCCCGGGCTGGGCGAGCGCAGCGGCCCGCCGGTCGAGGAGCTGAGCGGTCGAGCGCACCGTGCTGCGGCCGGGCGAGATCGAGCTGACCCTGCGCAACGACGGCCCCGACCCGGTCGAGGTCGCGCAGGTCGCCGTCAACGACGCCTTCGCCGCCTTCAGCGCCGATGGCGGCCGCGAGGTCGGCCGGCTCGGCTCGACCGATGCTGCGCGTCTCCTACCCCTGGATCGAGGGCGAGGCCTACGAGATCTTCGTCCTCACCGCCACCGGCGGCACGATCGACGCCGCGATCCCGGTCGCCGCCGAAACCCCGGCCGCCGACCTCGGCTTCTTCGGCCTGATGGCGCTGCTCGGGATCTACGTCGGCGTGATCCCGGTCAGCCTCGGGATGCTCTGGCTGCCCTTCGTGCGCCGCATCGACGCGCGCTGGATCGGCGCCCTGATCGCCTTCACCGTCGGCCTGCTCGCCTTCCTCGCGATCGACGCCGGGCTCGAGGGGCTGGAGATCGCCGCCGAGGCGCCCGCCGCCTTCGGCGGCAGCGCGCTGGTCTTCGCCGGGGCGCTGGTCGCCTACCTGCTGCTGGCCGGCGGTCGACGCCTGCGCTGCGTCGCCGCGGCGAGGCCGCGCAGGCGGCGCGGCGTCGCCGCGGGGGCCTCTACCTGGCGCTGCTGGTCGCGATCGGGATCGGCCTGCACAACCTCGGCGAGGGGCTGGCGATCGGCTCCGTCCTACGCGACCGGGGCGCTGGCGCTCGGCGCCTTCCTCGTCGTCGGCTTCGCGATCCACAACACGACCGAGGGCCTGGCGATCGTCGCGCCGCTGCGCGGCGGCGGCGCAGCGGGCGCGAGCCCGCGCCCGCGCTTCGCCCAGCTCGCCGGCCTCGGCCTGCTCGCCGGCGCCCCGGCGGTGCTCGGCGCCTGGATCGGGGCCGCCGCCTTCGACCCGAGCCTGGCGGCGGTGCTGTTCGGCGTCGGCGTCGGCGCGATCGCCCGCGTGATCGTCCAGATCGCGCCCTCGATGCGCGACGGCGACGGCCGCCTCCTGCACCCGCTCTCGGTGGCCGGGATGATCGCCGGCATCGCCGCCCTCTACGTGACCGGCCTGCTTGGTCAGCGTCTGATGGCGAGCGGCGGCGGCGACCCGGGGCGGTTGCCGAAGACGGAGGCGATCGAGGACTACGCCAAGGCGATCTACGCGCTCTCCCGCGATCGCAAGGGACCGGTGCTGAACGGCGAGGTGGCGGAGCGGCTCGGCGTCGCCCCGGCACGGCGACCGCGATGCTGAAGCGGCTCGATGAGATGGGCCTGGTCGCCCTGGTCCCCTACAAGGGCGTGACGCTGACCGAGGCCGGCGAGAAGGTCGCGCTGGAGGTGATCCGCCATCACCGCCTGATCGAGGCCTACCTCTCCGAGGCGCTGGGGATGCCCGACGACATGGTCCACGCCGAGGCCGAGGTGCTCGAGCACCACATCTCCGAGGAGCTCGAGGCGCTGATCGCGGCCAAGCTCGGCGAGCCGAGTCACGATCCGCACGGGACGCCGATCCCGAGCCCGGACCTGAAGTTGCCCGAGGCGTAGGAATGCCTGGCGCGCCCGGTGTCGAGGACGTTCTTCCGGGTGAGGCCGCGGTGGCGGAGGCGGCGCGGCGGTCCTTGGAGGGGGAGAGTCGTGGGGTTCGGCGGATCTGGCCGTTTCTGGGGCCGGCCTTCATCGCCGCTGTCGCCTACATCGATCCCGGCAACTTTGCGACCAACATCGCCGGCGGGGCGAAGTTCGGCTACACGCTGCTCTGGGTCGTGCTGGCGGCGAACCTGGTCGCGATGCTGGTCCAGACCCAGTCGGCGAAGCTCGGCATCGCGACCGGCAGGAACCTCGCCGAGCTCTGCCGCGAACGCTTCTCGCGGCGCACCTCGATCGGCCTCTGGTTGCAGGCCGAGCTGGTTGCGATGGCAACCGACGTCGCCGAGGTCGTCGGTGCGGCGCTCGGCCTCAACCTGCTGTTCGGGATCCCGCTCTTCCCCGCCGGGCTGATCGCCGGCGCCGGCGCCTTCGCGATCCTCGCCCTGCAGCAGTTCGGCTTCCGTCGCCTGGAGGCGGGGATCACGGCCCTGGTCGGTGTCGTCGTCGCCTCATTCGTGATCGAGCTTTTCCACGCCAAGCCCGCGGCGGGCGAAGTGGCCAAGCACCTCGTGCTGCCGGGCTTCTCCGGCAGCGAGAGCATCCTGCTCGCGACCGGGATCGTCGGCGCGACGGTGATGCCGCACGTCGTCTACCTGCACTCGGCGCTGACCCAGCGGCGGATCGTCGGCCGCGATGAGGCCGAGAAGAAGCGCATCCTTGGCTTCGAGAAGGTCGACGTTGTGATCGCCCTCTCGCTCGCCGGCCTGGTCAACCTCTCGATGATGATCGTCGCCGCGGCGCTGTTCAACACCAGCGGCCTGACCGGGATCGACACGATCGAAGGAGCCTTCGAAGGGCTGGAAACGCTGGTCTCGGCCAATGCCGCGACGATCTTCGGCATCGCCCTGCTCGCCTCCGGGTTCGCCTCCTCCTCGGTCGGCACGATGGCCGGCCAGGTGGTGATGCAGGGCTTCATCCAGCGGCGCATCCCGATCTTCATGCGCCGCGCGATCACCCTCGCCCCGGCTCTGTTCGTGCTCGCGATCGGCTTCAACCCGACCGACGCGCTCGTCTTCAGCCAGGTCGTGCTCTCCTTCGGCATCCCCTTTGCGCTGGTGCCGCTGCTGCTGATCGCCAGGCGGCGCGACATCATGGGCGCCCTCGCCAACCCCGGTTGGCTGACCGCCATCGCGGGGTTTCTGGCGGCGCTGATCATCGCCCTCAACGTCTTCCTGATCGCCGACCTTTTTCTCTAGGGGCGGGAGCGGGGTCGGGTGTCCCCGCTCCGGTCGAGGGACGGCTCAGGTCAGGAGCTTGTCTGCGAGCTGGGGGAGTTCGCGGGCCATGCGGGACCTTGGGACGGCTAGGTCGATTCCGGCGGCGTCCGCAGCTTGTTTCGTCTCGGTGTTTACGTGGGAGTAGTAGCCGAGGACGGGGATGCCGAGGTTCTTTAGAGCATGTGGCTTCTCGGCGTCGAGGTCGGCGACGATGAGGTCGGCGTCGTCCACGGGAGCTTCCGCCAGATTGGGTGCCAGCGTTACGTCATGCCCGGCAGCGCTCAGCGTTGCCTCCACCTTGCTCCCCAGCATGAGGTCAGCGGCGATGGCAATGATCTTTGCCATCAGCTCAGGAGCTTCTTCTTGACGGGCATCTAGATCGCGCGGCGCTGGCGGAACTCCTCGCGCACGCTCTCCGGCCGGCCCCACATCTGCACGACCTCCGAACGCCCCTCGCGCACCTCGCGAACCTGCATCTCCCCGCTCACACCGTCCCCGTCCAGCTTTTCCAGCACTCCGACCACGCTCTCGGCGGCAGCAGCATGCCCGAAGCTCTTCGCCACCAGCAGGCGCCAGTCCCAATCGGCCTGCGAGTAGGGCCGCGCGTTGACCTGGCTCAGCGCAACGGCAGCATCGATGTACCGACTCTCGTCAGCGATCCGCAGGTCGACCTCCAGATCCGTCCAATCCGAGGGCAGCGCCTCGAGCACCTGCTTGAAATCGGCGGCCAGACTCATCCGCCGCAGCGTATCCCGTCAGCGGCTCAGCCGAAAAGCGGCATCGACGTCGAGTGGCCTCTCGAGCAATCCGTGCTCGAGGTCCCAGGCCGCCCATTCCTCCAGCACGGCGCGGTCAAACGGAGTCGGATGGAGGTCGGGGCGGAGGGCGCGCAGCTGCGCCGCCTGTTCGGCCCGGTCGAGGCCCGGGTTGGCGGCGATCAGGTCGTCGAGCGCCCGGGCGGGGTGCTCGAAGGCGAGCTCGTAGCCACGCGCGGTCGCGTCGACGATCACGTCGACCAGCTGCGGATCGTCTTCGACCGTGTGCCGCGAAGCGACCAGGACCAGCTCGGGATAGTGGGGAGCGCCGTAGCGGTCGACCTTGAAGACGCGAATCGGAGTGCCCTGGCTGCGCAGGGCGACGCCCTCGGCGTTCCAGAACCCGGTCACGGCATCGACCCTGTCAGCGGCGAGCGCGGCGACGGCGTTGAAGCCGATCGTCACCCGCTCGACCCGTGCCGGCTCGCCGCCGTCGGCGCTGACCTCGGAGTCGACCACCGCTTCGTCGGAGGGCAGGCCGGTGACGCCGACGGTGCGGCCCTCGAGCTCGCGGGGGCGCCGAACCGGCCCGTCGGCGCGGGCGATGATCGACGCCAGCGGGCGCTGCACGATCGGCATCGTGCCGACCACGTCGAGGCCGTGCTCGCGGGCGATGCCGAGATCGTGGATGTCGAGCACGGCGAACTCGACCCGGCCCGCCTCCAGCAGCTTTGGCGCATCGGTCGACTCGCCCGGCCGGCGGATCGTCAGGTCGACCCGCTCGTCGCCGTAGTAGCCCTGGCGCTGCGCGGCGTAGATCCCGGAATGCGCGGCGTTGGGGACGAAATCGAGCACGAGCGTCACGCCTTGCGGCGCGCCCGGTTCCGCGCCGTCCCCGCCGCAGCCGCCGATGACGGTGAGCAGCAGGACGGCCGCCAGCAGCGCGGCAGCTCGTCTCATTCGACAAGGAAAACTATTCGATCCGCATTCCGGTTAGACTCCCGGCCGAATCCGACTTTTGGGAACGGGACTAGAGGAGGCGTAACCAGTGCAGCAACGAGGACTTTCGGCATATCTCGCCGAGCTGATCGGCACTTTCCTGCTGGTGTTCTTCATCGTCAGCGTGGTGGTGCTGTTCGTAGCCACCGGCAATCAGGCTCAGTTCGGCTCGGACTTCGCCGTCGTCGGCCTCGTTCACGCCTTCCTGCTGTTCGGGCTGATCGTGATGTTCGGCGTGGCCAGTGGCGGCCACTTCAACCCCGCGGTCACCCTCGCCGCGGCGGCGATCAAACGGATCGCCCCTGTGGACGCGGTTATCTACATGCTCGCCCAGCTTTCCGGCGGCGTGCTCGGCGCGCTGCTGGCCAAGGGCCTGCTGCTCGACGAGGGTCGCGCGACGAGCTACGGCGCGGCCCAGGTCAGCGGCCTCCTGGGCGGCAACTTCCAGGGCATGATCGTCGAGGGGATCGGCACCTTCTGCCTCGTCCTCGTGATCCTCGCCGCGGTCTACTCGAAAAAGAGCGTCAAGGACTGGGCACCGCTGGCGATCGGCACGACGCTCGGCTTCATCGTCATGGTCGGCGGCCCGCTGACCGGCGGCTCCTTCAACCCGGCCCGCTGGTTCGGCCCGGCCCTGGTCGGCAACGAGTGGGGCGGCGTCTGGCCCTACCTGCTCGGCCCGATCCTCGGCTCGCTGCTCGCGGCCGCGGTCTACAAGTTCGTGCTCGAGCCCGGCGGCGCCTCGCCGACAGAACCGCCGGAGAAGGTCAAGGCGCCGGCAGCGCCGAAGCCCGGCGCCGGCAGCGCCGCTTAGCGCCGCGCCTACCCTCCTCAGCTTCACCGCCGCCGGGCGCTCGCGCCCGGCGGCGGCATGCTTGCAGTAGCTTGGGCCTCGTGCGCCGGGTCACCTTCTCGCGGAACTACACGCTCTCCCTCTCCCGCACCTGCCAGTGCTACTGCAAGTACTGCGCCTTCGCGACCCGCAAAGCGCATATCCACGCACCAGAGGTCGTCGAAAGCAAGCTGGACGAGGCTGACGCGAAGGAACGCCAAGGAGCTCCTGGTGCTCACCGGCGAGCGTCCCGAGGTCAACCCCGATGTAGCCGCCAAGCTCTCGGAGTGGGGCCACGACGACTTCACGTCCTACGTGGTCTGGAGCTGCGAGCGTGCCCTCGAGCGCGGCATTCTGCCCCACACGAACATCGGCGTCCTCAGCCACGAGGACCTGGCCCGCCTGCGCGAGGTCACGGCATCTCAGGGGCTGATGCTGGAGTCCTCGTCCGCGCGCCTCATGGACACGGTCCACGCCGGCTCTCCCACCAAGCACCCGAAGAAGCGCCTGGCAACGATCGCGGCAGCAGGCGAGCTCAAGATCCCCTTTACGAGCGGGATCCTCGTCGGCATCGGTGAGACGCAGGACGAGCAGATCGAGTCCCTGGAAGCTCTTGCCGACTCTCCACAACGAATACGGCCACCTCCAGGAGATCATCCTCCAGAACTTCGTCCCGCACCCGCGCTACTACGGCCAGGAAGTGGCCGACATCGCCGACGATGCTTCCCGCCGGCGATGGGAGGGCGACGGGGACCCCCCCGCCGGAAGCGACGAGGACGGGTCCCCGTCCTCTTTGAGCGGGCTGGAGATGCCCGGCTGGGCGAGTCCCGTCTCGGTCGACGACATCAAGCGCCTGATCCGCGAGTGCAAGCGGTTGATGCCGGACGTGGGGGTTCAGGTCCCGCCGAACTTGTCTGATGCCTGGGCGGAGCTGGTGGAAGCGGGGGCGACTGATCTTGGGGGGCTTTCGGCGAACGGGGATCACATTTCGCCGGAGGAGCCGTTTCCGTCGCCGCATGAGGTGCGCAAGGGGCTGGCGCCGAAGGGCTACGCGCTGACTGAGAGGCTTTGCGTCTACCCGCAGTACATGGACTCCGAGTGGATGGAGCAGGGCGTCCTCGACGTGATCAAGCTCAAGTACTGGAGCTTCATTCCGCGTCGGGGCTCGGGGCGGCGGAGCGAGGAGACAATCGACTCGCAGCTGGCGCCGCTCGCGATCGAGAAGGGGCGGGACGGGGTCGAGCTGAGCGAGGACGAGCTGACGGCATTGTTCGCCGAGACGCGGCCCGAGGTCATCGAGGAGATGCGGGTGGCCGCCGACGAGCTGCGGGCCGAGCTGGCGGGGGACACGGCGACTTTCGTGGTCAACCGCAACATCAACTTCACCAACGTCTGCATCGTCGGCTGTGCCTTCTGCGGCTTCGGCCAGGGGAAGCGCTCGCCCGACGCGTATGAGGTCTCCGAGGAGGAGTTCGCAGCGCGGATCGCCGAGGCGGTTGACTTCGGCGCGACCGAGATCTGCATGCAGGGCGGGATCCACCCAGACCTGACCCTGGAGGAGTACGGCAAGTGGCTGCGGCTGGCCAAGGACGCGGCGCCCCAGTTGCATCTGCACGCCTACTCGCCGATGGAGGTCCACTACATGTGCGAGCGCTCCGGCAGGCCGCCGCAGGAGGTCTTCGAATACCTGCTCGATTGCGGGCTCGGCTCGACCCCGGGCACGGCGGCGGAGGTGCTCGACGACGGGGTCCGTCAGCGGATCTCCCCCAACAAGCTTCCGGCCGACCGCTGGGTCGAGATCGTCGAAGCCTCGCACCGGGCCGGGCTGCGCTCGACCTCAACCGTGATGTTCGGCCACATCGAGGAGCCGCGCGAGCTGGCCCGTCACATGCGGGTCGTGCGGGCGCTTCAGGAGCGGACCGGCGGGATCACCGAGTTCGTGCCGCTCAGCTTCATCCCCTTCAACACGATGCTGGGACGCACCCACGGGATCGAGGAGATCTCCGCCGACGAGAACCTCAAGCACACGGCCGCCTTCCGACTGGCGCTGGGACGGACGGTTACCAACCTGCAGGCGAGCTGGGTGAAGATGGGCCTCGGGGCGGCGACCGAGGCGCTGCGTTGGGGGGTCAACGACCTTGGTGGGACGCTGATGGAGGAGAACATCTCACGCATGGCGGGCTCCCAGCACGGTGTGCGGCTGGAGCCGGAGCAGCTGATCGCCGCCGCGCGCGCCGCCGGTCGCGAACCGGCCCAGCGCACGACGCTCTACGAGATCATCGAGACGTACCCGCCGGGTGAGCCGGCGCTCGCCCGCTAGCGAAAGAGGTCTTCGGCTTCGGGGCGGCGCAGGGCAGCGGCGCCTGGGCCGTCCTCGACGGTGACGTGATGACCGAGGCCGCGGACGATCGCGACCGGGACGCGACTCGCCTTGTCGCGAACGAGGTCGGCGGCCGAGGCGGCCTCGTCGGCGATCGCGATCTCGGTCGCCTCCAGCGCGCGGCCGCCGGCGTCGGCGCGGCCGCGCCAGTCGTCGAGCGGGTCGAGGCCGGCGCAGCCGATCGCCACCTCGGTCTGGCCGAGTCGCCAGGCGCGGCCGAAGCTGTCGGCGACGATCACGGCCGGCGTGGCCTCGGTCGCGATCCGGATTTCATCGCGAATCCGCCGGGCGGATGCGTCGGGGTCCTGCGGCAGCAGCGCGACCGTGCCCGATTCGGGCAGGTTGGATGTGTCGACGCCGGCGTTGGCGCAGACCAAGCCGTGCCTGGTCTCGACGATCAACAGGCCACGCTCGGCGCGCAGCACCGCCCGGCTCTCGGCGAGGATCAGCTCGACCAGGGCGGCCTCCTTGCCGAGTTCCGCGGCGAGTCGCTCGGCCTCCGGGCCCGGGCTCACGGCGTCGAGCCTGCACACTCGCCCCTCGGCCTTGGAGACGATCTTCTGCGAGACGACGATGAAGTCGCCGGATGCAATCTCCGCGCGGGCCGCGATCTCGGCCCCGATCTCGGCGCCCTCGCCGATCTCGGGCATTTCCGATATTCCGAAGACCCGCAGCTCTGTCATATGCCGAGCGCCTTGGCGGTCCGCCGGGCGCGCTTCGGCCCCTCGGCGAGCGCCCGCGTCAGCGCGATCACGTCCGCCGGCGTGTCGAGGTCGAGCGCCAGCGAGGGCAGCTCCTCGACTGCAAAGGGCACGCCCGCCTCGCGGGCGGCGGCGACGTGGCGCTCGCGGCTGCCCTCGCCGAAGGCGGGCCGGATCGCGGCAGGCGGCGAGAGCACCAGCGCGTTGGTGCCGGTGCCGTGCCGGTCGGGGACAATCGCGACGTAGCTCGGCGGGATTCCGGTCAGCAGCCGGTCCAGCTCGCGCGGGTCGAGCAGCGGGCAGTCGCCGGGAAGCAGCGCGACGCAGGAGGCGCCATCCGCTTCCGCCCGCGCGATTCCGGCTTCGACGGCGATCACATGGCCCTCGTCGGCAGGGTCGGGCAGCACCTCGGCGCCGGCGGCGGCGGCGAGCTCCTGGGCGTGGGGATCGCCGCTGACGACGATCGTGCGCTCGAGCGAGCGCGCCCCGCCGATGGCTTCCAGCGTGTCCTCGAGCATCGCCGCGACCAGCGCCGCGCGGCGCTGGTCGTCGATGCCCGTGGTGAGGCGCTGCTTCGCGGCGTCGAAGCGCTTCACGGGGAGGATCGCGGTGGCTCTCACGCGCTTTTGAGCTCACCCACGTAGTCGAGCGCGATCCGCGCCAGGCGGGCGCGGCCGGCGGCGCCGTCCATCAGCGTCGGAGCGGCCAGGGTCGGCACGTCTCCGGGCGGCGGGTCGGGGTCGCCCTCGTCAACGATCATCGCGTCGATCAGGCCGGCGTAGAGCGAGGCGACCCCGGCCGCGGTCGAGGGGCGGCCGACGGCTGCCATGAAGCGCTCGGTCGGGCCCTTGACGACATCGCCGGCGACGTAGGGGCTGACCGCGATCACCGGGGCCTGCGCGGCGGCGATCGCCTCGCGCATGCCGGGCAGGGCGAGGATCGGGCCGATGCTGATCACCGGGTTGGAGGGGCCGATCACGATCGCTTCGGCGTCGGCGAGCGCGTCCAGCGCCTGCGCCGTCGGCGCCGCCTCAGCGACCCCCTCCAGCTCGACGCCCTGGACCTCGGCGTTGCCGCCGTCGACGATCAGGTACTCCTGCAGGCCGCGCCGCCCGGCGGCGGTCAGCACCTTGGTCCGCACCGGCGCCTCGCTCATCGGCAGCACCCGCGCCGCGACCCCGAGGCCGCGCGCGATCTGCTCCTGCGCGGCCGTCTGGGTGCCGCCCTCGTCGAGGAACTGGCGGCGGTAGAGGCAGGCGGCCAGGTCGCGGTCGGAGAGGCTGAACCAGTCCGGCGCGCCCAGTCGTGAGAGGCGCTCGAAGACGGTGAAGCCGTCGTCCCGGATGCCCCAGCCGCGCTCGGCGTCGATTTCGCCGCTGAGCCAGTAGGTGATCAGGTCAGGGTCGGGGGAGACGTGGACGCCGAGCAGCTCGATGTCGTCGCCGGTGTTGGCGATCACGGTCAGGTCGGAGCCGATCTCCTCCTGCATGCCGGCGGCGAGTTTGGCGCCCCCGGTGCCGCCGGCCAGCAGCGCGACCCTCATCGCCTCACTCCCAGTGGTCGCCGTCCGGGAGACCGGTGAGCTTGATCCCGGCGTGGGCCTTGTAGCGGACGTTGACCGAGATCAAAAGAGGGGTCAGCTGCTCGACGATCCGCGCCGTCTCCAGCGGCCCGGCGTTGACTGCGCGCAGACCGGGTATGAGCTCGATCAGGCGGGCGATCCGCGCCTTGTCGGCCTTGCGGTCGCCGCAGATCAGCACGTCCTCGTCGAGCACGACGTCCGGGTCGCCGAGGCTGGGTGCGCCGACCGTGTGCAGAGCGGCGACGACGATCACGCCCTCGGGCACCATCTCCTGTGCCTGTTGCGCGGCCGAGCCCTGCCAGACGCCGAGGCTGCGGGTGGCCTTGCCACTCACCGCGGCGGCGAGCGGCACGGTGCAGTCGACCAGGATCTGCCCCGGCCGCAGCGCCTCGCGCAGGTTGTTGAGGTTCTCCGACTGGGCGCGGAACGGCACGGTGAGGAAGACGACCTCCGCCCTTCCCGCCGCCTCCTCGTTGACCAGGCCCTCGACCGCGGCGCCGGGGACCGCCTCGCGCAGCTTCGCCGCGGCCTCCTCGGCGCGCTCGGCCGAGCGCGAGCCCAGCACGACCGGCCGCCCGGCCTGGGCCCAGCGCAGCGCCAGCCCGGCGCCAAGGGCGCCGGTGCCGCCGATTATCGGGATCGGTTCGTGCTCGTCCATTCGGGGGGCGGAGTCTATGCTCACGCGCGCTTCGGCCCGGTCTAAGCTTTCCTGCGTGGATGGCCTGCCGAGCAGCGTGCGGATCCGCGAGGTCGGCCCTCGCGACGGCTTCCAGAACGAGCCGGAGACGATCGCAACCGCGGACAAGGTGCGGCTGATCGACATGCTCTCGGCCAGCGGGCTGCGGCGGATCGAGCTGACGTCGTTCGTCCGAGCCGACGTGATCCCGCAGCTCTCGGATGCCGAGCAGGTGCTGGGTGCGGTGCAGCGGCGCGAGGGAGTCTCCTTCTCACTGCTGATCCCGAACGAGCGCGGTCTTGAGCGGGCACTCGAGCAGCGCGAGCGCTTCGACGAGATCAACGTCTTCGTCTCCGCCTCGGAGACCCACAACCGCAAGAACGTCAACCGCCCGATCGAGGAGTCGCTGGTCGGTCTGGAGCGGACTCTGGCAACCGCCCGCGCGGCCGGCCTGCGCTGCGAGGGCGTGATCTCGACCTCCTTCGGCTGCCCCTACGAGGGCGAGGTGCCCCCGGAGAGGGTCTTCGCGATCGCTGAGCGGCTCGCCGCGGCGGGCTGCGCCGAGGTCGGCTTCGGCGACACCACCGGGATGGCCAATCCGCGCCAGGTCGGCGAGTTCTTCGCCGCCGCGGACGAGCGGCTGGGCGGCGCCGAGCTGACCGCGCACTTCCACAACACGCGCGGCCAGGGCCTCGCCAACGTTCTCGCGGCGCTCGAGCAGGGCGTCGAGTCCTTCGAGGCGAGCTTCGGCGAGCTCGGCGGCTGCCCGGTGCCGGCAGGGGCCACCGGCAACGTCGCCAGCGAGGACGTGGTCTCGATGCTGCATGAGATGGGGGTCGAGACCGGGATCGACCTGCCGCGCCTGATCGAGGCCTCGCGTGCCGCGCAGGAGGTGCTGGGGCGCCCGTTGGGTGCACACGTGCTGACCGCGGGGCCGGTCGATTGGCTTCGTTGAGAGCCGACGTCGAGGCATTGGCCGCGATCCGGCGCGGCGCCACCGAAGCGGGCGAACGCGCGGGGGCGGAGTGGCTGGCCGAGCGGCTCGAGGCGGCCGGCGCCGCGGACGTGCGCCTGCGCGAGTTCCGCTACCAGGGCACCTACGCGGTTGCGCAGGCGGCGCACTACGCCTTCGCGATGCTCGGCGGTCCCTTCGCCCTAGCGGCGGCGGTCTCCTACGATCTCGATTTCTCCGGCCGCAACCAGTGGCTGCGGCGGCTGCTGCCGGCCGGGACGGGGACCAACGTCGTCGCTCGCCTGCCGGCGCGCGGCGAGCGGCGCCGCACCCTCGTCCTCGTCGCCCACCACGACGCCGCACACACCGGCCTGATCTGGAGTGAGTGGCTGGTGCGGAAGTCGCGCGGCGGCTCCTACGGAAACCTGCCGATGCTGGCCTTCGGGCTGGCCGCGATGCGGCGCACGCGCCGTGCGGGGCGGGCATTGCTGGCGCTGGGGATCGCGGTCGAGGCCAACGTCGCGCGCAGCCCGATCGTGCCCGGGGCGAACGACAACGCGACGGGCGTCGCGGCGACGCTGGCCCTGGCCGAACGCTGGCTGCGCGAGCCATTGCCCGGCTGTGAGGTGATCGTGTTGCTGCCGGGCTGCGAGGAGCCCGGCATGGGGGGGATGGCCGCCTGGATGGAGGCCGAGGGGCGCAATCTCGATCCGGCGAGCACCCTGGTTCTGGGGCTCGACACGATCGGCTCGGGCGAGCCGGTGGTCGCCGCGAGCGAGGGCCCGCCGCGCCCGGTCCGCTTCCGCGACGCCGACCTCGCGATCGCCGACGCCGGCGCCCGCCGGGCAGGGCTCGAACCGCCGGCGCGCGCCCGGATCGGCGGCTGGACCGACCCGGCGCTGTCGTTGCTCGCCGGCCTGCCGACGATCTCGATGCTCTCCTTCCGCGACGGGATGATGACCGACCTGCACCGCATGACCGACACGCCCGACCGCGTCGACTGGGGCTCGGTCGAGCGCTGCCTGGCGATCGCCGCCGGGATCGGCGAGGAGTGGGCTGCGGGCAGGACCGCGGATAAGCTGCCGCCGTGACGACGGGAGACGAGTTCAGCGCGGCGCTCGAGGCGGCCCTCGCGGGCGGCCCCGCGGCGCCACCAGGAGAAGACCGCCGAGCAGGGCAAGCTGCCGGTGCGCGAGCGCGTCGCGCGCCTGGTCGACGAGGGCTCCTTCGCCGAGGAGGGGCTGCTGGCCAACTGGGACGAGGAGGGCCTCGGCGCCGATGGTGTCGTCACCGGGATGGCGACGATCGGCGGCCGCCGCGTCGCGCTGATGGCAAACGACCCGACCGTGAAGGCGGGCTCGTGGGGGCCGAAGACGGTCGAGAAGATCCTCCGCATCCAGGAACGGGCGCTGAGCCTGCAGTTGCCGATCGTCTACCTGGTCGACTCGGCCGGGGCGCGGATCACCGACCAGGTTCAGATGTTCCCCGGCCGCCGCGGCGCCGGGCGCATATTCCACAACGAGGTGCGGCTCTCCGGCCAGGTGCCGCAGATCTGCCTGCTGTTCGGCCCGAGCGCCGCCGGCGGCGCCTACATTCCCGCCTTCTGTGACGTCGTGATCATGCGCGAGGGCAACGCCTCGATGTATCTGGGGTCGCCGCGGATGGCCGAGATGGTGATCGGCGAGAAGGTGACGCTGGAGGAGATGGGCGGGGCGAAGATGCACACCGGGGTCTCCGGCTGTGGGCACTTCCTGGTCAAGTCCGACGAGGAAGGGATCGACCTCGCCCAGCGTTACCTCTCCTACATTCCGGGCAACTGGCGCGAGGCGCCGCCCGCGGCCGAGCCGGCGGCACCCGCCTCCGAGACGCCGATCGCGGAGATCGTCCCCGCCGACGAGAACCGGCCCTTCGACATGCGCGAGCTGCTCGACGTGCTGCTCGACGCGGGGTCCTTGCTCCAGGTGCATGAGCGCTGGGCGAAAGAGCTGATCGTCGGCTACGGGCGGCTCGACGGGCAGGTCGTCGGCGTGGTCGCCAACCAGCCGCGGCAGAAGGGCGGAGTGCTCTTCGTCGACTCGGCCGACAAGGCGGCGCGCTTCATCCAGACCTGCAACGCCTTCAACGTGCCGCTGCTCTTCCTCGCCGATGTGCCCGGCTTCATGATCGGCACCGCGGTCGAGCGCCAGGGGATTATCCGCCACGGGGCGAAGATGATCAGCGCCGTCTCCGAAGCGACTGTGCCCAAGCTCAGCGTCATCGTGCGCAAGGCGTACGGCGCCGGCCTCTACGCGATGGCCGGGCCGGCCTTCGAGCCCGACTGCTGCATCGCCCTGCCCAGCGCCTCGATCGCGGTGATGGGGCCCGAGGCGGCGATCAACGCCGTCTTCTTCAACCAGATTCAGCAGATCGACGACGAGGCCGAGCGGGCCGAGTTCGTCGCGCGCAAACGGGCGGAGTACGGGGCCGATATCGACATCCTCCACCTCGCCTCGGAGCTGGTCGTCGATGCCGTCATCCCGCCCGAGGAATTGCGCGCCGAGCTGGTTCGTCGCTTCGCCGCGGCGGCGAGCAAGGACCGGCGCTTCGCCGAGCGCCGCAACCCGGTCACGCCCGCCTAGCTATGGCGGTGGGCGCCGCGGCCGTCGCGGTGCAGGGGCTGCACGTCCGCCGCGGCGGCAGGCCGGTTCTGCACGGGCTCTCCTTCGCCGTTGCCGCCGGCTCCGTCACCGGCCTGCTCGGGCCGAGCGGCTGCGGCAAGACGACGCTGATGCGGGCGATAGTCGGCGTGCAGAAGGTCGAGGGTGGCCGGGTCGAGGTGCTCGGCGCCGCGGCCGGGTCGCCGCCGCTGCGCGCACGGGTCGGCTACGTGACCCAGGCGCCCTCGGTCTACCGCGACCTCACCGTGCGCGAGAACCTGCGCTACTTCGCGCGCGTGCTCGGCGCGCCGCACGAGCGGATCGGGGCGGCGATAGGGACGGTGGCGCTGGAGGGGCAGGCCGAGCAGGTCGTATCGAGTCTCTCTGGCGGACAGAGCGCCAGGGTCTCGCTGGCCACGGCGCTGCTCGGAGAGCCCGACCTGCTCGTGCTCGACGAGCCGACGGTCGGGCTCGACCCGGTCCTGCGCCGCGACCTCTGGGGCGCCTTCCGCGACCTCGCCGCCGCCGGCACGACCCTGCTCGTGTCCAGCCACGTGATGGAGGAGGCCGAGCACTGCGACGAGCTGCTGTTGATGCGCGACGGCGACCTGCTCGCGACGGAATCGCCCGCATCGCTGCGGGCACGGACCGGACAGGAGCAGCTCGACCAGGCCTTCCTGGCGCTGATCGAGGAGCGCGAGGCGTGATCGGCGCCCGCATCACCTGGGCGACGGCGCTGCGGGTGCTGACCCAGCTGCGGCGCGACCCGCGCACGATCGTCCTGCTGCTCGGCGTGCCGCCGTTCCTGCTCGCCCTGCTCAAGGGCGCCTACCACCAGCAGCCGGAGACCTTCCAGCACGTCGGCGGCCCCCTTGTCGGCCTCTTCCCCTTCAGCACGATGTTCGTGGTCACCTCGATCACGATGCTGCGCGAGCGCACCACGGGCACGCTCGAGCGGTTGATGTCGCTGCCGCTGGCCAAGCTCGACCTGCTCTTCGGCTACGGGATCGCCTTCGCCGTCGTCGCCGTCGTGCAGGCGGGGCTGACCAGCGCCTTCGCCTTCGGCGTCCTCGGCCTCGACACCGCCGGCTCGACCGCAGCAGTCGTCGCGCTCGCGGTCGGCAACGCGCTGCTGGGGATGTCGCTCGGCCTCTTCGTCAGCGCCTTCGCCCGCACCGAGTTCCAGGCGGTCCAGTTCATGCCTGCGTTCGTCTTCCCGCAGTTGCTGCTCTGCGGCCTCTTCGTCGCCCGCGACCAGATGATCGGTGTGCTGCAGATCGTCTCCGACACGATGCCGCTGACCTACGCCTTCGAGGCGCTGGAGAGCGTCACCACGGAGGGCTCGCTGGGCTCGCGCGGGACGCTCGACGTGGTCGTGATCGCGGGCGCGACTCTGTTGCTGCTGGCGCTCGGGGCGCTCACGCTGAGGCGGCGAACTCCGTGAACCAGTCGAGCGCCTCGGGGTTGGCGAGCGAGTCGCGACTGGCGGCCTGCTCGGGAGGCGTGCCCATCAGGATCCGCTTGACCGGGACCTCGAGCGCCTTGCCGCTGAGCGTGCGTGGCACCGCGGCGATCGCGTAGACCTCGTCGGGCACGTGTCGCGGCGAGCACTGCTCGCGCACGCGGCGGGCGATCTCGCGGCGCAGCCCGTCGTCGAGCTCGGCGCCCTCGCGCAGGACGACGAAGAGCGGCATCCAGCCCTCGGTGCCGGGCCGGGGGATGTCGACGACGAGCGCGTCGACGATCTCGTCGACGGCGAGCACGGCACGGTAGATCTCGCTGGTGCCCATGCGGATGCCGGAGCGGTTGATCGTCGAGTCCGAACGGCCGTAGATGACGGCGGTGCCGCGCGAGGTGATCTCGATCCAGTCGCCGTGGCGCCAGACGCCGGGGTAGTGCTCGAAGTAGCTGGCCCGGTAACGGCTGCCGTCGGGGTCGTTCCAGAAGCGCACCGGCATCGAGGGCATCGGCTCGGTGACGACGAGCTCGCCGACTTCGTCGATCACGGAGTGGCCGTCCTCATCCCAGGCCTCGACCGCGGCGCCCAGCGCCCGCGCCTGCAGCTCGCCGCGGTAGACGGGCAGCAGCGGCGTGCCGCCGACGAAGGCGGTGCAGAGGTCGGTGCCGCCGCTGGTCGAGAAGAGCCAGGTGTCGGCGCCGAGCTGGTCGTAGATCCAGTCGAAGCCCTCGGGTGACAGCGGCGAGCCGGTCGAGCCGATCGCCCCCAGGCGGCCGAGGTCGCGGCCGGCACCGGGGTCGACCTTGTCCTTCATGCAGGCGGCGATGTAGGAGGCGCTGGTGCCGAACATGGTCACCTCGGCGCGCGCGGCGAGATCCCACAGCACGCTCATGTCGGGGTGGCCGGGGCTGCCGTCGTAGAGCACGATCGCGGCCCTGGTGAGCAGGCCGGAGACGAGGAAGTTCCACATCATCCAACCGGTCGTCGTGAACCAGAAGAGGCGGTCGCCGGGGTGCGCGTCGACGTGCAGGTTGAGCTTCTTCAGATGCTCGAGCAGGATGCCGCCCTGGCTCTGCACGATCGCCTTCGGCAGCCCGGTCGTGCCGGAGGAGTAGAGGACCCAGAGCGGGTGCTCGAAGGGAACCCGCTCGAAGCTCGGGTCGGCGCCCTCGCCGGCGGCGAGCAGCTCGTCCCAGCGGCTTGCCTCGCGCAGGCCGGAGAGGTCCGGCTCGGGGTCGAGGTAGGGGAGGACGACGGTCTGCCGCAGGCTCGGCATCGCCGCCTGCAGCTCGGCGAGCACGTCGCGGCGGTCGAAGTCCTTGCCGCCGTAGCGGTAGCCGTCGACCGCGAACAGCACCTTGGGCTCGATCTGGGCGAAGCGGTCGATCACGCTGGCCGGGCCGAAGTCGGGCGAGCAGCTCGACCAGACTGCGCCAAGCGAGGCGGTGGCGAGGAAGGCGACGATCGCCTCTGGGACGTTCGGCATGTAGGCGACGACGCGGTCTCCGCGCTGCACCCCGAGCTCGCGCAGGCCGGCGGCGACGGCGCCGACCTGGGTGCGCAGCTCGCCCCAGCTCAGCTCGTCGAGCTCGCGCAGCTCGGAGGCGTGCAGGATCGCCGGCTCGTCGTCCTGCTTTCCGGCGAAGGCGTGCTCGGCGTAGTTGAGGCGGCTACCCGCGAACCACTGGGCGCCCGGCATATCGCGGCTGCCGAGCACGCGGTCGTAGCCACCGTCGGCCCGCACCCCGAAGAAGTCCCAGATCGAGGACCAGAAGCCCTCGAGGTCGTCGACGGACCAGCGCCAGAGCTCGTCGTAGCCGTCGAAGCTCAAGCCGCGCTCGGTCGCCAGCCAACGCATGTACTCGGTCATCCGCGCCCGCTCGACCAGGTCCGCGGGCGGGTCCCAGAGCTTCTCCGGCGGCGTTGCGGTCACCCGGTCGCTGGGGCCGCGCCGACCCTGGCCTGCTCGCGCTTCAGCTCGTGCGGGTCGTGGGCGCAGAACAGCGTCACCTCGTCGCCGTTGCGGGCAGCGAGCTCGCGCAGGCGCTCCTGGTTGGCCTTGCGGGCCTTGTTGTCCGAGGCGGTCATGTTCTGGAAGAAGCGCAGCACCGGCGGGCAGCTCGGCGGCGTCTGCATCTCGCGGTGGTTGAAGTAGGAGTCGCCACAGTGCAGCATCCAGCCGTCGTCGGTGCGCAGGGCGACGCCGGTGTGCCCGCGCGAGTGGCCGAGCAGCGGGATCAGCAACAGCTCGGCGTCGATGCCCGGCAGGATGCGGATGCCCTCGAAGCCGAACCATTCGTCGCCACCGCCGTCGTGGCGGACCCAGTTCGGGTCGTGCCTCCAGTGGGCGCCGCCGATGTAGCGCAGCTTGTCGCTGAGCGCGGGGTGGAGGGCGGCGTCGAGCTCGGCCGAGAGCACGTGGACCTCGGCGGCGGGGAAGTCGGGCAGGCCGCCGGCGTGGTCGAGGTCGAGGTGGGTGGCGACGATGTGGCGCACGTCGCCGGCGGCGAAGCCGAGCGCCTCGAGCTGGCGCAGCGCCGTCGTCTCCTCCTTCGGCCGCGGGCTCATCATCACCCGGAAGGCGCCCCCGAGCTGTCCGGGGTTGCGGGCGTCCTCGAGGCCGAAGCCGGTGTCGACGAGGACGAGCCCGTCCCCGGTCTCGATCGCGAGGCAGTGGCAGACGATCTCGGCCTTCTCGGCGATCCCACCGTCGCCGTTGATCAGCCGCCGCCCATGGGGGCAGAACGACCCGCAGTTGAGGTGGTGCACCCGCATCCCGCGCCGGATTCTAGTGCGGGCTAACGCTTCGGGCCGACGTGCCGGTCCATGATCGCAACCGCGTCGCGCCGCGCGATCGAGATGTTCCAGGGCCCGTCTTGGCGCCAGGCGATATCGAGCCGATCGCAGGCGTCGCGGAAGATCCCCTGGATGTCGAGCGAGCGGTTGGAGAAGAAGTAGCGCGGATACTCGTAGGTCTTCTTCGGATGCCGGATCTTGTTCACGACCCGGCACCCGTCGGAGTGGATCAGCCCTCGGAGCAGGCGTCCCGGGTAGCGGACAGCGACTCGTTGCTGCCAGGGCTCGAGCTCGATCCTTCGTCTGTGCTTGAGCCCGGCGCCATGCTGCGGGAAGAGATGCGGCCAGTGCTGGGAATAGGAGACGACGTTGAGCATGTTGCAACGGCGGTGGGGGCGTATCGTGGCCTTGCTGGATGGCATGACAAGCGCCATTGCCGCAGCGCACTCCTCTGCGATCACCGGGTATTTGGAATCGAGGTAGATGTGCAGGCGGAAGACATTGCGGGGGTGTTTCAGCAGGCAGCCATCACCCAGATACATGCCTAAGAGGTAGGCATAGGAATAGACGAGCAGCCCCGGGAACGGATCGGGGAGTGGCCCACACCGCGCGCACAGACCACCCCGCGTCCTCTCGAACCCGTGCTTCGGAGTGCGACCGTTCAGCCATCCGCATATCGTGCTTCGAGGGATCCCGGTGATGCGCGAGATCTCGCAGTGGTTGCGTCCGCGGCGGGAGAGGGCCTGAACGCGCCGAACTTCGCCCGGCGTCCTCACGGTCGAAGCCTTTTGAGTGCGGCGGGTGGGATTCGAACCCACACGCCCTTTCGGACAGGACCTTTTGAGGATCCCGAGTCTACCGTTCCTCCACCGCCGCAGGTAATCGCCATTGTAGACACTGACGCTAGGCGTTCCGCAGGTCACGAAAGCGCCTTTATCGCGCTTCTACTGCGACTTTTTACAGTTTTGGCACTGACTTTTTAGAAAGCCCGCGAGGCCCGCGCTTCAGGCGGGCTGTGGGGCGTCCGGGCTGGGCGGGGCGCCGGCGCCGTAGTCCTCGCCGGAGCCGAGCGGGCGCTCCTCCTCGACGTGCCAGTCCTGGCTGAAGCCGTAGAAGCAGGCGACGACGAGGACGATCTGGACGAGCGCGAGGATCACGACCAGCAGGCCGATCAGCGAGACCGGGATCAGCGCCTCCTCGAAGCCGGCCTTGTCGCGGGCAAACCAGCTGTTGGCGCCGACCGCGCAGAAGATCGCCAGGATCGTCGAGAGCGAGGCGGCGACCGGGAGGATGCCGCGGCTCCAGCGCGAGACGAGAAAGGCGAAGAGGGCGTAGAGGAAGGCGAAGATCAGGCAGAGGAGGCCCATCGCGCCACCGCCGCTGAGCAGCGAGAAGCCGCCGATCGTGATCAGCCCGGCGATCACGGCCGTCGCGAGCATCAGGAAGGCGACCACGAACTTCGTCGTGACCACGTCTGCCTTCTCCCGATTCGGGTGCCAGAGCTCGTAACCCGGCGTTACCTCTCCTACCGCCACAGCGACGATCATAGAATCTATGGGCGACGATGCGGCATTGGCCGCACGTTAAGCGCGTGCGCGGGCGTGGCGGAATTGGAATACGCGCCGGCTTTAGGTGCCGGTGCTCGCAAGAGCTTGGGGGTTCGAGTCCCTCCGCCCGCATCAAGACTTTGGACCGACGAACGCGTCGAGAATCTGGACGCTCCGCCGATTTGCAATCGAGATGTTCTTGAAGCTCGATTGAGTCCAGCGAACATCTATGCGCTCGCAGGCCTCGCAGAACAAGGCGCGGATATCCTCCGAGAAATTCGTGAAGAAGTAGCGCGGATAGGCATATTCGCGAGTGCCGTTGGCGAGAGAGACGGCGAAGCGGTTGATCGAACGTGAGCCATCTGAGTGGATGAACCCGCGGATCAACGGTCTTGGGAACTGGGCAACAATCTCCCGCTGCCACAATTCAAGGGAGATCGGCCTCTCGTGCTTCTTGCCCGGGCCGTGTTGCGGAAAGGCCACAGGCCAAGTCCTGCTCCTCGCGGTCAGGCGGATGGAGTAGCCACGATCCGTCTTGCGTAGATGTTGCTTGGGCGTGACGCGGCCGACCGTAGAAATCGCCGCTAAGCACTCTTGAGCGATTCCGGGATAGCGGGCGTCCAAGGCGATTTCCAGAACAGGCGATGATGCTGCCTGATTCAGGTACCCGTCACCGAGGTAGATCGCCAGGAGGTAGCTGTAGCGAGCCGGGTCAGGAGGACGCCAATCGCCAAGGCTCGGCACGTCGTACTTCCGAGGACATCCGCGCGTCCGCCAACGCTGCACCGAGCTACGACTGACGCCTGTTGCTCTGCTGATCTCATAGTCGCTCAAGCCTGTGCCGACAAGCTTCATTACCGCGGCACAGTCCTTGTCACGAAGTCGAAGCACGAACGTATGTTCGCTGACGCGCCGGACACGACCGAGGCGGCTGCGTCGTAGACTTCGCGCCCCCCGGGGGAGTGAGTTAACGGCTATGCGCACGGTCTCCAAAACCGTGAATCCGGGTTCGAATCCCGGCTCCCCCGCTCTCTGGATTTGGCTTGAGGAGCCGCAATCCCGCTTCGCGAGCGGGTTTGCGGCGGCTCGGCCTGGCTTTAGCCGGAGGGTCAACGAAAGTCAGCGAAGGTCAAGAAAGGGCAGTTTTCGACTCCCTTCAGTCCTCTGCACATTCCCCTGAGGGTGACTACGGCGGGGTCTCGCGGGTCGGCCTCGCGGTCCCGACCATGTCCGGTGACAGAGAGCCAAGACACCTCGAAGCCCTACCCGATCTCGCGGGAGGCACGGCGCAGACGAGCCCCGTCCGCTCCCGTCCAGGCTGGCTCAGAGCGCCTCGCGCTTTCTGGAAGCCGGCGCCAACTTGTGGAGATCGTTGGCGATTGTTTGAAACACAGCGAGTATCTCCCCTTCTTCATCTTCCGAACTAGCGACTATTGAGGTACGGACAATCACCACTTCGTCCGGCTCCGATACGTAGATGTACTGGCCCATAAGCCCGGAGGCCATATATGCACGCTGAACGCCGGGTGGGATCCACCACTGATACCCATACCCGTCTTGGCCATCACCGTTTTTCGACATCGCACCCGGCTCTAGAAACGGGGCACGGGGCGTAGTCGCTTCTCTCACCCAACTCGCCGGCAGCAGCCTCCTGCCCCGCCAACGCCCTCCTTGGAGGTAGAGTTGGCCGAGCTTGGCGAAGTCGCGCAGGCGCGCATTGATGCAGCAGAATGCGATCGGCACCCCGCGCCCGTCTGTATCGTCGATGTTCCAGGACGCAGCACGCGCTCCGAGCGGGTGCCAGAGTTGGCTCTCCATCACCTTTATCAGCGGCTGACGATAGACGGCACTCACCAGCATGCCCAGCGCCTGGGTATTGATGCTGGCATAGTGGAATTCCTCACCCGCCGATCCGGCGCGACCGTAGTCGTCCATGACGTCGTTTGCGCTTTGCGCCAAGAGAAAAAGCTTCACGAAGAAGAGGTTGATGTCCGAGAAAGGCGAGCTGTAGTTCTCGTCGAAATCAACCCCCGAAGCCATCTCCAGGACATCGCGGATTGGTACCCCTTCGAAGCTGGTGTCAACGAGGGCCGGGACGTAGGCGCTGATCGGATCGCTCAATGATTGGATTCGGCCCGCGGCCAGTGCCCGCGCCACCAGAGTCGCCACGAATGACTTGGCCACAGACCAAGAGGTCATGCGACTGGAGGTATTGGCACCCAGGTCGTAGCTCTCGTGCACGATTACCCCACCCTCGACCACCAGCAGGCCGGTGGTCGAGGTCTGTTTCAGGAAGCGATCCAGGCTCCGTACTTCGCCGTCAAACGTGTATTTCGCGGGGAGCGGGCGTTCCTTTCGCGGAAAATCGTACGGCACCGGGGCGGCGGTGATCTGCTCCGCCGGAAATATTTGGTCCATGTGCCGGAAATTGTAGGCCCGCTTTTCGGAGTCAAACAACATGAGCATGTCGACCAGGCTGTAGTTCGACCATGGGCGCTCCAGCAAGAGATAGCCGCCACCCAGGAACAGGCCAAGGGTTGCGGCGATCAACGCGGCAACCCTCCAAACTTTCATTCGGGGCTTGCCGTCAGAGTCGGGCGGTACCTTGGGCTCACTGCGCGTGATCGCGTAGTGAGCCGCGAGAACAGTTCCCCAGCCGACCAAGGCATACAGGAACCAGGGGTAGCTGGTAGCTCCGAACCAGCGCTGCAAATCCCAAACCGCGAACAGCAGCACCTGAGCGAAGATGAAGAGCGTCACATGGACATGAAAGCTCCTTCGCCGTCGAAGCAGGGGGCGGCGTTCCGACCTAGTCGGCGGGATGGCGCACTCGGGCAAGTCGGTCATGACAGTGTGTCGCCGGTCCAATCAGGGTCGTCCTGGGTGACCGGCCCTCGTCTACCGGTCCACCCTCGGTTAGAGTTTTGGTCTTCTCGCGCCATCGCATCTCGTGCAGCGCAGAGAGCGACTCGGAGAGGATCAGCGGCGGCGCAAGCAGATCCTCGCCTACAAGATCAGCGAAGCCGCCTGGGGAGAGGCAGAGGTCGACGGTCGCACTCGCGTCGATGGCGAGCACGCCGCTCAGTGGCCTTCGCGAGAGCGCCGCACCGCGGCGGCAACGTCGGGCATCGGATCGCCGTTAGCCATTCGCCCCCAGCCCTCCGGAAGAGCTACCGTCTCCGGCTCAAGTTCTGGCTCCTCGATGACCACGATCCGCGCACGCGCAGCCTTGGCCTCATCGAGGTCGAGCACATGGCGCATCAACTTCTCCTTCGCGGTCATGCTCCCGAATCGTACCGGCCCTCACAGCCACCGGACGAGAATCCGGCATCGAGCGGGAGGACGTGAGTCCGCGGGCGTCTTTGGCCTCGCTTCTCGAGCAGACTGCAGCCCGATTCTCCGTTGCGCCGGAATGCTTCATTCCCCTCGCTTGGTTTCATTCCCCTCGACCTTCCCTCGGCCCTAGACAACCGGTGCAAACGGCTTGGCAGCGGGAAATGCACACCACGCCCTCGGTCTCCAAAACCGGCGATTCCAGGTTCGAGTCCTGGCTGCCCCGTACGCGTTTCCACTTGGTGGGTTCGCACCAATACCCTGTTCGCAATGCGTGGGAGGATCGCTCAGGGGGCGTCGGCGGAGTGGGCGGAGGCAGGGCCCGTCTCGACGGTGCCGCTGCCGGGTCCGCTGGCCAGTGCCCTGGACCGACCTTGGCCGATGCTGGGTCGCGAGCCGGAGCTGGCGGCGATCGAGGCCGCCTGGACGCGGGTGGTCGACGGTGGGCGTGAGACGGTGCTGGTCGCGGGTGAGCCCGGTGCCGGCAAGAGCCGGCTCGCCGCCGAGGCCGGCGCCGCCGCCCATGCGGCCGGGGGGCTTGTCCTCTACGGCAGCGGCGAAGGTGTCGCCGAGACTCCCTATGCGCCCTTCGTCGCCGCGCTCGGGCAGCTCAACCGGCACGCCGGGGGGCCGCTGCTCGAGGAGTTGCGCAAGCCGCCGCTCGGGGCGCTGATCTCCGATGCTCCCGCCGAACAGTCGCCGCGAAGCCTCGGCGACGATCGAGGCCGCTTGTTCGCTGCCGGCATCGACCTGCTCGAGCGCTTCACCGAGCGCCGACCCCTGCTGCTGGTGATCGACGACCTGCACGGCTGTGGCCCCTCGACCCTGGCCTTCGTCCAGCACATCGCCTCCACTGCCGCTCCGCTGCGCCTGCTGCTGCTGGTCACCTACCGGCCGACCGATGTCGAGTCCGGCGGCGAGGTCGCGGCGACGATCGCGGCGCTCCGCTCGGCCCCCGGCGCACGGCACCTGCAGCTTGGCGCGCTCAAGGAGCCGGCGCTGCGCGACATCGCGCGTACGCTCGGTGTCGCCGAGGACGCGGAGGGGGTCAACCGGGCCGCCGCACTCACCCTGCGCGAGAGTGGCGGCAACCCGCTGTTCGCCTCAGAGCTGCTGCGCGCGATCGGCGATGCCGGCGTCGCCGTGCAGGCGATCCAGGGAGCGCCCGCGCCACATTCGCTGCGGGTCCTGATCGCCTCCCGCTGCCAGGCCCTGGGCGCCTCCACCCACGAGCATCTCGCCGCCGCAGCGGTCTGCGGGCGTGAATTCGACCCCAGTCTGGTCGCCGCCGTGCTCGAGTTGGACCCGGCCGAGCTGGCCATCTCGATGGGCGTCGCCGAGCGTGCCGGACTGGTCCAGCTCGACCCCGTCGGCGGCGGCTGCGGCTTCAGTCACGCGATCGTGGCCCGCTGCCTCTATGACGAGGCCAGTCCCGAGCGCCGCGGCATGCTCCACCGTCGGATCGCAGAGCTGCTCGAAGAGCGCGCCGACTCGCCAGCCGAGCGCGCTGCCGAGCTGGCTCGCCACTGGCTCCGCGCCGAGCCGGCGGACCCGGAGCGCTCTGCCCGCTGGTGTGCTGCCGCCGGCGACGCCGCGCTGCGCGGCTATGACCACGAGGTCGCGGCAGGCTGGTTCGAGCAGGCGCTGAAGCTGCGCGAGCAGATCGGCGAGGCGGGTGGCGTTGCCGAACGCTGCGACCTGTTGATCGGCCTCGGTGAGGCGCTGCGCTACAGCAACCAGGAGCGCTCGCGTGGCTGCCTGCTCGACGCGGCGCGCCTCGCCGACGAGCTCGGCGAGGTCGACCGCCTCGTCGCCGCGGTGCTGGCGAACCACCGCGGTTTCGTCAGCCACGTTGGCAGCTTCGACCGTGAGCGCGGCGCGATGTTGCGGCGGGCGGCCGAGCGGCTCGGCCCCGCGCCGAGCTCGGAGCTGGCGCTCGTGCTCGCCCAACTGGCGCTGGAGCTGACCTTCTCGCCCCAGGTCGAGCGCCGCCGTCGCCTCGCCGAGCGTGCGCTGGCGATGGCGCGGGCGGGGGAGGACAGGCGCGTTCTCGCCCAGGTCTTGATCCGCTGCCTGATCGCACGCTGGGGACCGGAGAACCCAAAGGAGCGGATCGCGACGGCAGCGGAGAGCATCGAGATCGGCGCCCGCCTCGACCAGCCGCTCGACCTCTTCCACGCGATGCACTGGCAGGCGGCGGCGCAGGTCGAGCTCGGCAGGATCGGCGCCGCAGCGCAGACCTTGCGCGAACAGGAAGCGATCGCCGAGCGCGTCGGCGATGGCACGGCGACCTGGCTCTGCGACTGCGCGACCTCGGTGCACCTCGCCCTTCGGGGTCGGCTCGAGGACGCCGAGGCCCGCGCCCAGAGTGCCGCCGAGCGCGCCCGCAGCAGCGCCCAGCCGGACGCGCTCCCCTTCTACGTCAGCCAGGTCGCCAGCATCCGCTGGCAGCAGGGCCGACTTGCCGAGCTGGCGCCGGTGCTCGCCCAGACGCTCGATCAGTACCCCGGCCTGCCGGCCTTCCGCTCACTGGTGACGCTCTCGCACGCCGTCGCCGGCGATCACGCCTTCGCCCGCGAGGTGCTGGCAACCGACACTGCAACGGGGTTCGCGGAGCTGCCCCGCGACCCGGTCTGGATCGCCGGGGCAGCCACCTACGCGCACGCGATCGCCGAGCTGGGTGACCCTGAGGCCGCGGTCATGCTGCACCCGCTCCTCGAGCCCTATCGCGGCCAGCTGGCGACGGCGACAATCAGCGTCTGGGGCCTGGTCGACCATGCCCTGGGACGGCTGGAGCTGCTGCTCGGCGAGCAGGAGGCCGGTTGCGACTCGCTGTCACGGGCGATCGCCGGCTACGCCGCGATGCCGGCGCCACTCTGGCAGGCCCAGGCCGAACGCGACCGCGAGGCGACGGGCGTCTCGGCGCGGAATCTGAGGCTGGACACTCGGATCGAGGCGTTGGGGCTGACCAGCCGCCAGGCCGAGGTGACGAGGCTGATCGCGCAGGGCTGCTCCAATCGTGAGGTGGCGGAGACCCTGCAGATCTCCTCGAGCACGGTCAAGCGCCATCTCGAGAACGTCTTCGAGCGCACCGGCGCCCGCTCGCGCGGTGCGCTGACCGCGCTGCTGCTCGATTGAACCGGCGGCGCGGAGCCTGTCTGGGAACATTCCGCCGATGCCAGAGGAGGAGCGCAGCGGGGGAGGGGAGCGTGAGGACCTCGCCGAGCTTCTGCGGCGCGAGGCGCTGACCCGCGACGAGGCGAGGCCCGACGCGGTCGGCAAGCGTCACGAGGCGGGCGGCCGGACCGCGCGCGAGAACCTCGACGACCTCGTCGATCCCGGCTCCTTCGTCGAGTACGGGCGCTTCGCGATCGCCGCGCAGCGCGGGCGGCGCGAGCTCGACGAGCTGATCGCCCGCACCCCCGCGGACGGGCTGATCGGCGGCACCGCGCGGGTCAACGGTGGGCTGTTCGGCGAGCGAGCTGCTTGCGCCGTGCTCTCCTACGACTACACGGTCCTCGCCGGCACCCAGGGGGCGCTCGGCCACCGCAAGAAGGATCGCCTGTTCGAGCTGATCGAGCGGATGCGGCTGCCGGTGGTGCTCTTCGCCGAGGGTGGCGGCGGGCGGCCCGGAGACACTGACTACCCGGTCGTCTCGGCGCTCGACACGCGGGCCTTCGCGCTCTGGTCGCGACTCACCGGCGTGGTGCCTCGGATCGCCGTCGTCGCCGGGCGCTGCTTTGCCGGGAACGCGGTCCTGGCCGGCTCCTCGGACCTGATCGTCGCCACCGACAACGTTTCGCTGGGGATGGGCGGCCCGGCGATGATCGAGGGCGGCGGGCTGGGCCGGGTCGACCCCGACGAGGTCGGCCCGCTGGCGATGCAGGAGCGCAACGGCGTCGTCGACCTCGCCGTCGCCGACGAGCAGGCCGCGGTCGCGGCGACCAAGCGCCTGCTCGGTTACTTCCAGGGCGCGACCGCGCCGGGCGAGGAGCCCGACCAGGAGGGGCTGCGCGAGATCGTGCCCGAGCGCGAGAGGCGCGCCTACCCGGTCGGCCCGGTGATCGAGACCCTTGCCGACGCCGGCTCGGTCACCTTCCTGCGTGAGCGCTTCGCGCCGGAGATGGTGACGGCGCTGGGGCGGATCGAGGGACGCCCGCTCGGCTTCCTCGCCAACGACTCGATGCACGCCGCCGGGGCGATCACGGCCGCCGCCTCGGAGAAGGCGGCGGACTTCATCGCCCTCTGCGACTCCTTCGGCCTACCGCTCGTCTCGCTCGTCGACACCCCCGGCTTCATGGTCGGACCGGAGGCCGAGGCGACCGGGCTCGTGCGCAGCGCCGGGCGGATGCTGAACGGCGGAGCAACGCTGAGCGTGCCGCTGATCGCGGTAATCCTGCGGCGCGGCTACGGGCTCGGGGCCCAGGCGATGGCCGGCGGCAGCCTGCACGAGCCGCTGCTGACCGTCGCCTGGCCAATGGCCCACCTCGGCCCGATGGGGCTGGAGGGGGCGGTGCGGCTGGCACTGCGCAAGGAGCTCGAGGCGATCGAGGACGAGGAGGAGCGCGAGCAGCGGGTCCGCGACCTGACCGCCCAGGCGACCGAGAACGCGAAGGCGCTCAACGCGGCGACCCTGTTCGAGCTAGACGACGTGATCGACCCGGCGAGGACGCGATCGCTGATCTCCGCGACCCTCGCCGCCGCGCGGCTTTCCACGCCAGGCGCAACGGGCGCGCGCGTGAAAACGTGAGAGCCGATCCCTTCGGACGACGAAGCGGCGGACGGGAATCGAACCCGCGTCATCAGCTTGGAAGGCTGAGGCTCTACCGTTGAGCTACCGCCGCGTGCGCGAATCGCCTCCCGTGTGCGACCCGCGGCGCATCGACAGTCTGCCGGAATCCGTCAGAATGCGAAGCAGCCACGGGGAGTGGCGCAGTCTGGTAGCGCACTCGGCTGGGGGCCGAGCGGTCGCAGGTTCAAATCCTGTCTCCCCGATCTTGAGATTTCAGCGCAGGGCGTCGCAGCGCCCCGCAAGGCGTTTGGCCGTCAGGCGTCGCGCGGGGGAGTGCGGGGCGTTGCGCGGGCATCCGTGACGCAATCGTGACGCAGCCGGGGCGGCGAGTGTGACGCAGCCGGGCCGTCCGGGCGGGTTCGAGTTCGAGTAGGGCCGCAGCCCCTCTCTCCCCGGCGGCAGGCGGGCCGCTGTAGCACCCGGCGCTAGCCGCGTCCGTTGCGCTCACGTATTGCGGTTTGCCAGCCGACCCCTCAGCTACATATGCGGCCTGGCGGATCGGAATAGGCGAGGGGCGTTCAGCGAAAGCGTCCTGGCGCAGACCATGGGTACCGCGCTCGGCGGCGCAATTCTCTTTCTCGCCGGTAAGGCGGCGGGCGTGCTCGCGGGCGTTCCGTGGGATCGGATCGGCGCTGGCTTTGCGGTGATTCTGGTTGCGTTCTTGATCGGACAGTTGATCGACCGAAAAATGCACGAATGGCAGGATCGGCAGTTGGCGGAAGAACTGGAGAAAGACCTCCGCGAGCTGTCCGGCGAGGAATTGCACGCTCGTTTCTACCCCTACGGAGGGCCACCCTCTGAGATTTGGGAGCGCATTCCGGGCGACGTGCGAAGCGCAGCAGAAGAGAAGATGAAGAACGCTGGGCTTCGTCCGTAGAGGTCTTGTTCTGTCGCGGGCGGCGCATATGCTCGGCCGATGTTGCAGAGACGACGGCCGATCATCCAATGGCCTCTCAGCCTTGTTGCAAAGCAAACCGTCGCCTGCTTCGCATCGGACCCGGACCAACTAGAGGTTCGCGCTGCGACGATCCTCCACCAAGACCCAAAGCTGTTGCCGAAGCGAGTTGATGGCAATCCCGAGTTCGCGCCGTTTGCCCTGTCTTGCTGGGGCTTCACCCACGATGATCGGGTCGGGCTTTACATGGAAGGCGACCCCACCGTCCTAGGCAAGGACGGTGGCCTGTTTAACACCGAAGCGGAGGCTGAAGCCCGCGCCGTCGAGTGGGTTGGGGACGGCCACCTGCGTCTCCCGCTTTCGGGTCTGCCCGGCATATATCAAGTCGCCCACATGGCCGCCGTAACCGGCCGTGATTCTCTTGGCGGTTCCGGGGAGTTCATGTGGGCGCTTCCGGTTCCCGCAGACAACCCAGCCGACCTACAACCCATCCGGGAGTTTCCGCCAAAAACGGGACCAACTGAGATGACCCCCGACCCCTCCGAGGTTTCGATCTTCTTTCTGCCCCGCGCCGCCGTTGAAGGGATGCAGCGCGAGTTTGGCTGGTAGGCAGCGGCTCCAGGCGACCCGGCGCGCCGGGTCGTTTTCTTCAGGCGCGGTTTCCGTACGGTTACTGAGCGCCACTCGCGCCGCGAAAGTGCGCCAATAGCGCGGGGTCTTGGAGGTTTCCTGGTACCAGCCGCGGTATCGCGAGCTACTCCGAGGCTGCCTTCGTCACCAGGCGGGGGCGCGAGCGGAGGCCTCCCGGCGGCCTGCTTGTCGGGGTCTCGGTATCGGTCGAAGGTCGTCCGAATGTCAGCGGGGCCCAGCTACTGCCGGCGCAGCAGATTGGCTCGCTGGCAGCCGGCCAGCGCGATGCCGATCCTGACCCTGATTCCGATCCGCATCTCCACGAGTGGGCGTTACGAGGACTCGGATACTGCTGGGATGGCTGGTGGCTATGCTTGGACGCGGTAGGAGTTTGGAACGATGACTAGATCCCACGAGTTTGAGGTCGTGCTTCAGCCCGAAGACGAGGGTGGCTTCAGCGTGTCTGTGCCTGCCCTGCCGGGCTGCCATACCCAGGGGGAGACCCGCGAGGAGGCTCTCTCGATGGCTAAGGATGCGATTGAAGGCTACCTCGACGTGCTGGCGGGCGAGGGCCGCCCGCTGCCGCAGCCGGCGCTGATCGAGCGCATCACCGTCGCCGCGTGAGCGGACGGCTTCCGTCGGTCCGTCCCCGGCAGCTGATCAGGGTCCTTGAGCAGAGGGGCTGGAAGCTCGCCCGCTCGAAGGGTAGTCATCACCACTTCACGCACCCCGACAGCCCGAACGTGGTCACGGTTGCGATCCACGCCAAGGACGTCAAGCGCGGCACCCTGAGTGGCATCCTCTCCGACGCCGGGATCAGCCGCGACGAGTTTCTGCACCTGTTGAAGTAACGCGAGGCGGAGCGAGGCCGCGCGAATCGAGGCTCGACCCCGGTTACGATTGCCTCCCCTACCGGAAGGATCGCGATGGACATCGCCGCCACGACGCGACGTGCATATGACCTGATCAACGCTGGGGACATCGACGGGTTCGGCGACCTCTTGGCCGACGACCTCGTCGAGCACGAGGAGACGCCCGGCCTCGCTCCGACGAAGGAGGGGGTCCTCGAGTTCTTTCGGCTGTACAGGGCGGCGTTCCCCGACCTGCAGATGCTCGCTGAAGAGGTGCTCGACAGCGGCGACAGGACCGTTATCCGGGCCAGGGCCACCGGGACCCACCAGGGTGAGTTCATGGGCATGCCACCGACCGGCAAGAGCATCGATGTGAAGCTCATCGACATCATGCGCTTCAACGACGCGGGCACGATCTGCGAGCACTGGGGGCTCGTCGACACGCTCTCGATGATGCAGCAGCTCGGCGCGGTACCTGACGGCCCACCGGCCTAGGGGGCCGGGGACCACGGGGCGGTTCGTTGCACCCGCCCGTCGATCAGGGTTCTTCGTCGGGCGCCCCTAGTCAGTACGGAGCGCCGACCGCCTTCGCCCACGCCTTGTCGACGTGGAGCTGGCCGTTCTCGTCGGTGTCGACGATCACCACGGTCGCCGGCTGCCGGTTGCCGTTCTTCGGGTCGATCGTCACCGCGCCGGTCCAGCCCTGGCTGCCGTCGACTGCGCTGAGCGCTTCGCCGAGCTCGGCGGACTGCGTCGAGCCGGCGTCCTCGATGCCTCCGGCGAGGAAGTTGACCGAGTCGTAGGTGTAGGGGCTCCAGGTCCCCGGCGCCTCGCCGAACTCGCCTTCGTACGCGCCGACTTTGGCTGCGGCACCGGCGAAGTCCTCGGGGGCGGGCACGCCGACCACGGGGCAGGCCTGGGCGGCCGCGCTGCCGGCCGTTTCGACGAAGCCGGTGTCGTAGGAGGCGTAGTCGGCGATGCACTGCGCCTCAATTTCGCCTTCCAGCATCTCCTTGGCGATCAGACCGCCCTCGGGGAAGTAGACGGCGGCGTAGATCACGTCCGGGCCCGCTGCCGCGAGCTTGTCGATCGTCTCGCTGTATGACTTTTCGCCGGGCTGGATCTTCTCGTAGGCGGTCACTTCGACCCCCGCCTTTTCGAGTGAGCCCTTGAGCGCCTTGGAGACCGAGGCCGTGTAGTTCTGGGTCGGGTCGTAGGCGATCGCGACCGATTCGGCGCCCTGCCACTCGCTCAGCGCCCGCGAGGCGACCGGGGCGATCTGGTAGCTCATCGGCTGCAGGGTGAAGCCGAGGCCGTTGGTCGAGTTGTCGGAGGTCAGCCGCACCGGGGTCAGCCCGGCCTTTATGTAGAGCGGCAGCGTCTCGATGCCGACGCCGGAGTTGTAGGGGCCGACGATGCCGTCGAGCCCTTCCTCGATTGCCGCTTCGGCAGCTTCAACGCCGGTGCCGGCGTCGCCGGCGTCGTCGATCGGGATCACCTCGACCTGCTCGCCGAGGATTCCGTCGCCTTCGTTGAGCTCGCCGGCGGCGAGTTCGGCGCCCTTCAGCATGCCTTCGCCGAGCACGGCCAGTTCGCCCGAGAGCGGCGCCTCGACACCCAGGCGGAAGCTCGTTGAGGTTCTGGTGTCGTCGGAACTCGAGCCGCAGCCGGCGGCGACGAAGACAAGGGCGAGGCAGGTGAGAGCGGCGAGAGCGGGGCGGGTCTTGGCGTGCAAGGCGTCTCCTTGGGGCGATTTGTCCGAACCGTCGAAGCGACTCTCTCACGTCGAGCGGGCGTCAGGGGGAACGAGCGCTAGGGTGCTCTGCGTGCCCGCCCCCGGCAGCTTCGAAGCGCACGAGGTCGACCTGCACGGTCACCGTGCGATCTATCGCGTCGCCGGCAGCGGGCCGACCGTGGTCCTGATCCACGGCATGGTCAACTCCTCGCGCCACTGGCAGGCGGTGGCGGAGCGGCTCGCCGGCTCCTACCGCGTGGTCGCGCCAGACCTGATCGGCCACGGCGAGTCGGCGACCCCGCGCGGCGACTACTCGCTCGGCGCCCACGCTGCGGCGATCCGCGACCTTTTGACCACGATCGGGGTCGAGCGGGCGACGATCGTCGGGCACTCGCTCGGCGGCGGCGTCGCGATGCAGTTCTTCTACCAGTTCCCCCAGCGCACCGAGCGGCTCGTGCTGGTCTCCAGCGGTGGCCTCGGGCGCGAGGTCAGCCCGCTGCTGCGCGGCGCCGCGATGCCCGGCGCGTCGGCCGTGCTCGGTCTCGCCGCGCACCGCCGCCTGGTCGATGCGATCGATGGCGCCGGCGGCAGGCTGCGCGCCCGCGGCAACCGTAGGGGCGTCTACCTGGAGGCGGTGGCGCGGGCGCTGCGGCCGCTGCAGGAGCCCGGCTCGCGGCGGGCCTTCGTACAGACCCTGCGTGCCGTGATCGACGTTCACGGCCAGCACGTCAGCGCCACCGATCGTCTCTACCTGCTCGGCGACATGGCGACGTTGATCGTCTGGGGCGAGCGCGACCGCACGATCCCGATCGAGCACGGTCGTGCTGCCCACGAGGCGATCCCGCACTGCCGCTTCGAGACGCTGCCGCGTGCCGCCCACTTCCCCCACCTCGAAGACCCCGAAGGCCTCGCCACCGTCCTCGCCGACTTTCTCGCCACGACCGCCCCGGTGCGGATCGACGACTCCGAGTGGGCGGCGGTGATCGCCCAGCAGGCGAAGCGCCGCCTGCGCGCTGTCGCCTGAGCGGCGGCCGACGCGCCCGCCGGTCGACGCGACCTATACTCGCGCTCGATGGCTGACGGTCACGACCCCAGCGCGCTCTCGCACGGCGAGGAGGGCGGCGGGAGGCCGCTGCCGCTCTCGGTCCGGCTGCTCGGCGCCGGCGTGCGCAGCGCCCGCTCGGTCGGCAAGGCGGCCGGGATCGACCGCGCGGTTGAGTCGGCGACCGAGGAGGCGATCGTCGCCGCGATTGAGAGCGAGGCGGTCGAGCGCGCCATGGTGCGGGTGCTGCAGGGGCCGCTGGTCGAGGAAGCGGTCAGCGGGGCGCTGGAGAGCGAGACGCTGAAGCGCTCGCTGGTAGAGGCACTCGACAGCGAGATGGTCGATGAGGTCTGGCGGCGGATGCTGGCCAGCGAGGAGACGCAGCGGCTGGTCGAGCGGATCGCCGAGGCGCCGGAGATCCGCGCCGCGATCAGCGCCCAGAGCGTCGGCTTCATCGAGGACATCGGCTACACGATCGGCAATGCGACGCGGCGGCTCGACGGGATCGTCGAGCGGGTGCTGCGGCGGGTCTTCTTCCGCAGGCAGCGCACCGAGCCGACCGAACGGGCCGGGGCGCTGACCCGCCTGCTCGCCTTCGGCCTCGACCTGCTGATCGTCAACCTCGCCTTCTCCGGCCTGGCCGCGATGGCGGTCCTGATCGGCTCCTTCTTCACCGGCACCGGCACCGGCCTCTCGGGGCCGGAGCTGGCCGTCGGCGGCGTCCTCTGGGTCGGCCTCGCCTGCGTCTACATGGTCGTCTTCTGGTCGCTGGCCGCGCAGACGCCGGGGATGCGTTTCTTCGGGATCAGGCTGGGGGCCGAGAGCGGCGGTCTGGCGCCGCGCAAGTCGGTGCGGCGCCTGGCCGGCATCTTCCTCGCCGCGTTCCCCTTCGGCCTCGGCTTTCTCGGCGTGCTCTTCGACGAACGCCGCCGCGGCTGGCAGGACCGGCTCGCCGGAGTCGACGTCGTCTACGAGGGGCGCGAGGCGATCGTCGCTCCCTGGTCGAGGCTCGACACCCCCGAGCCGCTGGGGGTCGTCGAGCCTCGCTCAGTCGCTGACTAACTGACCGGGTTGCCTTCTGGGCCCTCGGCCAGCTTGTAGACGATGATGATCGCGAGGGCGAAGATCGCCAGCGACCAGAACGGGTAGGCGGGGATCGAGAGCAGCGCGCCGATCGCATTCAGCGAGGCGATGAAGATCCCGAACCAACGGCCGAACTCTCCGCCCGAGAAGAGCGAGAAGGCGGCGACCAGCTCGAGCACGCCGAGGACCAGGATGATCCAGCCCCAGGTGTTGAGCCCGCTGATGATGAAGGTGACGTTTTCGGCGAAGAACTTCGATTCGCCGATCGCCGCGATGCCGTAGACGATGTTGAGGATTCCGGCGACGAGCAGCAGCACGCCGGCGAAGACCCACCAGCCGCTGATCAGGCTTTCATCGTTCATGCGTAAACCTTTCGGTGAGGGGGGGGATATACAGACAGAGACAGGCCGGAGCCTAGGCGCAGCTTCTAGGCGTTGCATGTGTTTCCTGCCACGAATGACCATCTGGCGAATCTCGCCCGCGAAGGCCCTCCATCTGGCACTATTCCCGCCGATGAATCGCGCTACGGGAACTCTGGCGCGATTCGCACCGCCCGCGCTGGTCGCATCCTTCCTGCTCGCGCCGGCGGCCGCCCAGGCGGCGCCCCCGGTTCTGCACGAGTTGAAGGTCTCGCCGCTGTCCAAGCCGTTGCGTGTGCCGGGGCGCCCACCGGCGCCGCGCTTTCGCGAAGCCCCGAGCGCCGGCATCAGCAGCGTGCGCGTGCCCGGTGTCTCGGCCGAAGGCACCCGCACCAACGGCAAGATCTTCGCCACCGATCCGCGCAGCGGCCCCTACACATGCTCGGGCACGGCGCTGAACACGCCCAGTCGCTCGATCGTGCTCACCGCCGGTCACTGCGTGACCGAAGGGGGGAGCACCGGCACGCGCATGTCGTTCGTCCCCGCCTACGACCATGGCAGCCGCCCCTTCGGCACCTTCATGGTAGAGGCGGTCTACGTGATGGGGCAGTGGCGCCGCAAGGGCAACCCGGACTTCGACGTCGCCGCGCTACGGGTGAGGCCTAACAGGCTCGGCAAGCTCACCGACGTGGTCGGCGCGCGCGGCTACGCGACCCGGCAATCGCGGCTCGCCGCATTCCAGATCTTCGGCTACCCGGCGGCGCGGGCCGGGGGGGAGGAGCTGCGCAGTTGCCGCGCCCACGGTCTTGGCAGCGACATCCTGACCGCGCGCTATGTCGGGCCGCCGACGATGCCCGCCTCCTGTGATCTGGCCGCGGGCGCCAGCGGCGGCGCATGGCTCTTCGACGGCCAGTACGTCAGCGGTGTCACCAGCTACAGCTACCAGGGCCGCTCGACCCAACTCTTCTCGCCCTACTTCGGCCCCGAGGTCGGCAGCTTCCTGGGCCAACTGCGATGATCGTCGCATGAGCGTTGACGTGGTGAGAGCGCCGGAGCAGGCTCTGCAGGGTCTGCCCGACTTCCCCTTCGAGTCGAGCTATCGCGAGATCGACGGCCTCCGCCTCGCATATCTCGACGAGGGCGAGGGCAAGCCGGTCGTCTTCTTCCACGGCGAGCCGACCTGGTCGTTCCTCTGGCGCAAGGTGATCCCGCCGGTGCGCGATGCGGGCTATCGCTGCATCGCGCCCGACTACGCCGGCTTCGGCCGCTCCGACAAGCCGACCGACATCGACTTCTACACCTACGACCGCCACGTCGAGTTGATGTCGAAGCTGCTGGAGGAGCTCGACGTGCGCGACGCGACCGCGGTCGTGCACGACTGGGGCGGGCCGATCGGGCTGCGGCTCGCGGTCGATCACCCGGAGCGGTTCTCGCGCCTGGTGATCATGGAGACCGGTCCGTTCACCGGCCAGCAGCGGATGAGCGAGGCCTGGCTCAAGTTCCGCGACTTCGTCCGCGACAACGCCGACATCCCGGTCGGCATGCTGGTGCGGGGCGGCTGCAAGAACGACCCTGGCGACGACGTGATCGCCGCCTACGAAGCTCCCTACCCGAACCCCGAGTCGAAGGCTGGCGCGCGTGCCTTCCCGCTGATCCTGCCGACCGAGCCCGATGCCCCCGGCGCCGCCGAGGGCAAACGGATCGCCGACGCGTTGCGGGTCGACGAGCGGCCGACTCTGGTCCTCTGGGCCGACTCCGACCCGATCCTCCCCTTCTCGGTTGGCGAGAGCGTCTCCTCGCGACTCGACTTCCCCGCGCCGCGTCCGATCGAGAACGCCGGCCACTTCCTCCAGGAGGACGCGGGCGAGGAAATAGGCCGCATAATCGCCGACTGGTCCTAGGACCGCTGGCGGCTTAAGCCGCCTGTGCGGCGTTGCGGGTGATGGCGGCGCGCAGCTCCGCTTCCGGGCGCTCCAGCAGCAGGCGCTCGCGCCGCGGCGGCCCGTCGTCGTCGAGCCAGGTGATCGTCCCGGGCCAGTAGGGGCTTGGGGGCGTGCCGGGATGGTGAAAGGCCGTTGCAAAGACCCAGCTACCGGTGTTGTGCAGGCTGCCGCCGCCGGCCAGGGACCAGGCCCCGTCGTGCTTGTCCGGCCCGGCCCGGTGGGTGTGGCCGGAGATCACATCGACGCCTGAGAGGTCGAGCCGCGCCGCCATCTCGGTCGCCGCGAGGACGCCGCTGCGGGTGATCGCGCCGGGGCTCAGGTCGGCCTCGAAGCCGGAGCGCAGCAGCCGGTTGACCGTCCACACCGTCGCCGGCACCGCGACGCGCAGGGCCCCGCGGCGGATCCGCCTGCGGCGCCCGTTGCCACTGCCGAGCGAGCGCCAGGCGCGCTCCGAGGGCCTGGCCTTGCCCCACACCGAGCCGCCCTGGGCGAGGGCGTAGGTGAAGCCGTAGACCGGTTGCAGGACGTGCTCGTAGTCGGCCGGGGCGGGGCGGGCGGGTAGCGGCCGCAGCGTGCGCATCGTCGCCGCGGCCGCGACGCACTCGATCCGCGGCAGGCTCATGTGGCAGTCCATGTAGTGGCCGTGGGTGGCGTAGACGTCGTCACGCAGCCAGACGCCGGGGTAGGCGAGCTCGACGGGGGCGTCGCCGAGCCAGGCGGCGACGCGTGCGCCGGCCTCGCCGTTGAGGCGGGCGCGGTGCTCGAGCCCGAGCGGCTCTCCGGAGAGCGCCAGCCGCTCCAGCAGCGGTTCGGCCAGCCGGTGGTCGTGGTTGCCGGGGACGAGGACGATCGGCTTGCCCGCCATCGCCTCGCCCAGCTCCTTGAAGAACGGCCTGGCGGCCTCGAGCACGGTGGAGAGCGGAAGTTCGCGCAGCTCGAGCACATCGCCGAGCAGGACGAGGCGGTCGGCCGCGGCCAGCTCTTCGAGCAGGACGCGCCGGATCGCGGCGTCGCGCAACACGTCCTCGCCGAAGGCGCTGCCGAGGTGCAGGTCGGAGACGATCGCCGTTCGCATTCAGGGCAACTTAACCGCCGGGGCTAAAATGCCTGAATGACCGGCCTCAGCGAGGAGCGTCTTGCTCCCGCCAATGGAATCGAGCTCGCCTACCAGGAGATCGGCGATCCGCAGGGCGAGCCGCTGCTGCTGATCATGGGGCTGGCGACGCAGATGATCGCCTGGGACGAAGAGCTCTGCGCGATGCTGGCCGAGCGCGGCTTCCGCGTCGTCCGCTTTGACAACCGCGACATCGGCCGCTCGACCAAGATCGAATCGGCCGGGGTGCCGGGGCGGGCGGCGATGCTGTTCGGGCGCGGCCCGGCGCCCTACCTGCTGCACGACATGGCCGCCGATACGGCCGGGTTGATGGACCACCTGGGAATCGAGTCGGCGCACCTGGCCGGCGCCTCGATGGGCGGGATGATTGCCCAGACGGTGGCGATCGAACGGCCCGGGCGGGTGCGCTCGCTGGTCTCGATCATGTCGAGTACCGGCAACCGCTGGCTCGGGCTCCCGGCGTGGAGGGCCTTCGGGACGCTCTTCGCCCGCCCGGGGGAGGGCCGGGAGGCGGCGATCGAGCACACCGTGAGGACCTTCAAGACGATCGGCTCGCCCGGCTACCCGATGGACGAGACCCGCTTCCGCGAGCTGGCCGCCGCCTCCTACGACCGCTCGCACAGCCGTGCCGGCGTCGCCCGCCAGCTATACGCGGTCACCGCCTCCGGCGACCGCACCCCCGACCTGGAACGCCTGCGCCTGCCGACGACCGTCCTGCACGGCGACAGCGACCCGCTGATCCGCCCCGCCGCCGGCCGCGCCACCGCGCGCGCGATCCGCGACTCCCGCCTGCGCATCTTCGACGGCATGGGCCACGACCTCCCACCCGACCTCTGGCCCGACTTCGTCGAGGAGATCGCCGCGACCGCCGCCCGCGCCGGCGACCGAGGCGCCCCGCTCAGCGCTTAGGCCCGACGAACTCGTCGAGCCTGGCGACGTCGGCTTTGCGCGAGACGTAGACGAGACTTGTTTGGCGGAACGAGACCGTCCAGTGTAGGTCCGAGGCTGTCGCAGGCCGCAGAAGATGCTTGATGTCGTCGGAGAGTTGCGAACGCGTAGCGGGGCATGGCCAGCCGTAGCTGCCGGTATTGATGAACCGGCAGCCGTCGGAGTGGAGCAGGCCGCGGAGAAGAGGGCTGGTGCGAGCGAGTGCGAGGTCTTGCTGCCAGTCGGCGAGCGAGATCTCGCCGTTCGTGCTTTTTGCCGCGCCCATGCTGTGGGAACAGGCACGGCCACGACTTCGAGTAGGCATGGACCTCGTTGTAGTTGCACGGTCGAGCTGTCGGTGAACCCGGTTCCGCGGAGCCACAGCGCTGCATCGGCGGCCTCGCACTCGCCGACGATGCGGGGGTAGCGAACGTCCAGCGTGATCCGCATTCTGAACACTTGGCGCCGATGCTCGGAGATCGCGCCGTCGCCGAGATAGAGCCCAAGTAGATGGACGTAGGCCGGACCGAGGCCGGCGAAGTCGTGATCGGCGCCACCACATTGCCGACACGCGCCCGGTTTTCCGCCTCCCGCAGCATGAACGCGGAACGAGTGCGGCAGGCGGCCGTTGACCCAATCCCGGATCGTCGGACGCGAAACGCCGGTTCGACGCGAGATCTCACAGTTGTTCAGCCCCTCGCGATGCAGCGCCAGCACCGAGGCGACGGTTGGCTCAGGATGCATGGTGGAGCAGTGCGGCGGGGGGGAGTCGAACCCCCACGTCCTTTCGGACACGAGTCCCTGAAACTCGCATGTCTACCGGTTCCATCACCGCCGCAGACCCCGTCAATTTAGCTGGAAATCGATTCGCCGGATAGATCGAACACATGTTCGTAAGCTAGCCAAGGGCGCGGACGGATTCCCCCGGCCGACACCGCCGCCCGCTCTCGCTAGAATGCCGTCCCCGCGCCGCTATCGTCTAGGGGACTAGGACGCCGGATTCTCAGTCCGGAAACCGGGGTTCGAATCCCCGTAGCGGTACTCCAGATGCAGAGCTAAATGCGCCGCCCGAGGGGCGGCGTTTTTGCTTTCGGGTCAAGGCTGGGGCCAAGGTGATGCAGGCGAGGGCTAGTGCTACCCGGAGGCCGTTTCCGCTTCCGGAATGTCGATTTGGGGAGGGGGTGCGCCGATTTTCTTAGCTGGCGGGGACGTGGCGGGACAGGAAGTCGAGCTGGTCGGCGACGGCTTGCTCGAACGATGTCGCGCAGCGCCAGCGCGGTCACCTTGGCGCTGCTGATCGGGTTGACGGCCATTGCGGAGGCCGGCCCGTCGGTGAACGGACACTGCGCGACCGCTGCGGCAACATCGTGGTTGCGGGCGGCGGTGAGCAGGGCGTGGCCGCCGCCAAAAGAGGTACCCCAGACCACGATTCGCGCGGGGTCGAGACCCTGCCGGGAGCGGGTCCAATCCAAGGCCGCGGACCAGTCGGCGAGCTGCCGCTTGATGTCGAGCAGCTGGCGGGGCCGGCCGGCGCTGGCGCCGAAGTGGCGATAGTCGAAGACCAGGCACGCGTAGCCGGCGGCCTGAAAGCGCTCCGCGTAGGCATCGAGGCGCATCTCCTTGACCGCGCCGAGGCCATGGCCCATGACGATCGCGGGGTGCGGCCCCTCGCCCGCGGGCGTGTAGAGCCACGCGGCACAAGTGTCTTCGCCCGAGGAAAACTCGACGTCCTCGCGATTTGGATGACTGGCGTTTGTCATCGCCTCCTTCGGGCTTCGAAGGCCATCCGGTCAGCCCACCGCCCGGGCGACGCCGACCACGATCAGCCCGAGCGCGAGTGTCCCCAGCCCCTTGCGGAAGCTGTTGACGCCGTGCGCGGCCTCCCCGTAGGCCCACGCGGTGAGCGCGACGTAGAAGATCGCGCGGGCCAGATCGTCGATCGTGCTGCCGTCGTTGGTTAGGCTCGCCACGACGAGCGCCGCAAGCGCAGTCCAGAGTGGGGGGTTCGGGAACTGGCCGACCACATAGCCACGGATCTTGAGGTCTCGCTGGATGGGCGCGAGCATATCGGCGGGCGGGCCAGGCCTCGTCGGGTCAAGCGATGAGGCCGGAACCGTTGCCGCATGGTGTAAGAATGAGTGTGTGCAGCGGGGTGGAGTCGATGAGACTCGGTCTGAGACGCTCCTACGGCGGCTGCGCTCGATTCCGCCGCTGGTGCTGGGTCTGCTGCTGGTCACTGCGCTGCTCCCGGTGCTGCTCATTTTGGGCCTGGCGATCGACTTCGTGCGCAGGGTCGCATCCGGGGTTCCGCCGACGGCGGCGCGGCTGGCGCTGTTCCTCTGGGTCTATCTCGCCGCCGAGACGGCCGGGCTGGCCGTGCTGGCGGCGGTGTGGGTCGCGAGCCTGGGCGGTCGGCGCGGCGCCTGGCTGCGCGACATGACCTGGCGCTTCCAGCAGTTGTGGGCCGGCGCGCTGTTCGGCGCGGTGCGTGGGTTGTTCCGCCTGCGGCTCGAGGTGGAAGGCGACGACGACGATCGCGCCCGGGCCCGTGATAGTGCTGATCCGCCATGCGAGCATCGTCGACAATCTGCTGCCGGCGAACCTGATCGCCCGCCCGCACCGGATCCGCCTGCGCTACGTGCTCAAGCGCGAGCTGCTCTCGGATCCCTGCCTCGACGTCGCCGGCCGGCGCCTGCCGAACTACTTCGTCCGCCGCGGCACGGGCGAGGCGGTGGAGCTGGAGCGGATGCGCTCGCTGGCGCAGGGCCTGGAAGGCGACGAGGGAGTGCTGATCTACCCCGAGGGGACCCGTTTCACGCTTGAGCGCCGCAGGCGCGCGATCGCGCGGATCGGCGAGCGCGACCCCCGCCTGGCCGAGCGGGCCGAGCGGCTCCGACATCTGCTGCCGCCGCGACTCGGTGGCGTCGGTGCCCTGCTCGACGGGGCACCGGACGCCGACATCGTCGTCATCGCCCACCACGGCTTCGACGGCCTGCGGCTGCTCTCGGACATTTGGCGCGGTGGCCTGGTCGGGCTCGTGATCCAGGTCCGTGTGACGCGGGTGCCGCGGTCTGCGGTGCCGAAGCCGGGCGTCGCCCGCGTCGCCTGGCTCTACGATCTCTGGCAGGACGTCGACGACTGGCTCGAGGAACGGTCCGCGGGCGACGTCGTGCGGGCGACGGCATGAACGCCGGGAGCCTGCTGGCGCTTGAGGCGGGCCTCGTGTTCGCGCTCGTCACGGCTCTGTGGGCGGTGAGCGTCGCACTCCGCGACACCTCAATCGTCGACATATTCTGGGGCAGCGGCTTCGTCGTCGTCGCATGGGTCGGGTTCGGGCTCGCCGACGGGAGCTGCGACCGGCGCCTGCTCCTGGCGGCACTGGTGACGGCCTGGGGCCTGCGCCTGACCCTCCATCTCGCCCGCCGCAACCTCGGCAAGGGCGAGGACTACCGCTACGCGGCGATGCGTCGCCGCCACGGCGATCGCTGGCCGCTGCGCAGCCTGGTCGTCGTCTTCTGGCTGCAGGGAATCCTGATCTGGGTGGTCTCGCTTCCAGTGCAGGTGGCGATGACCGACCCCACGCCTGCCGGCCTCGGCGCGCTCGACTGGGTCGGTGCCGGAGTCTGGGCCGTAGGGCTGACCTTCGAGGCCGTCGGCGACCAGCAGCTCGCGCGGTTCAAGGCCGATCCAGCAAACCGCGGGAAGGTGATGGACAGCGGGCTGTGGCGGTACACGCGTCATCCGAACTACTTCGGCGACTTCTGCGTGTGGTGGGGGATCTGGCTCGTCGCGCTGGCGACCTGCAGCGCCTGGTGGACGGCCATCGGCCCGGCGGTCATGTCCGTGCTGCTGATCCGGGTCAGCGGTGCCGCCCCGCTCGAGCGCTCGTTGACCAAGCGCCGCGAGGGCTATGCGGACTACGTTGCGCGCACCAGCGCCTTCTTTCCCTGGCTGCCACGAGGCGGCCGCGCGCCGGAGTGACGGTTGGCGCGGCACCTCGGTCGGCTGAGCCGGCCCGGGCCTACCGGCGCTTTGCCTCGAGCAGATCGGCGTCTGCGCGGGCGACCAGGGCGGCGAGGGTGTCACCGTCCTGCAGGTCGGCCAGGCCGAAGGCGAAGGAGGCGTTCGGATCCAGCTTGCGGAGGCCGTGCTGTGCGTCAGTGACCCGGTCGTGGGCCTGCCTGCGATCGGCGCCGGAGATCGCGCAGACGAACTCGTCGCCGCCCCAGCGGACAATCGGGTCATAGGGCCTGAGTGTGTCTTTCAGCGTCGAGAATACGTTGCGCAGCACGGTGTCGCCCGCCTCATGGCCGCCGCGGTCGTTGGTCGTCTTGAGATTGTCGATGTCGATGAAGATCAGGCTCATCGGCCCTTGCGATCGGCGGCAGCGCTCGATCTCGTGACGCAGGACCAGTTCGCCCATCCCGCGGCGGTAGCTGCCGGCGAGCTCATCGAGGTTGGCGCGCTGGATCTCCTCCTGGAGCAGTTCCCGCTCTCGGGATGCGACCTCGCGGTCGCTTGCCGCCCGCTCGCGGTCTTCGGCTGCCCGCGACCGTGCCGCCGCAGCGCGTTTCCGTGCTTGTGCGGCCGCTTCGAGCGCCTTTTTCGCCCGCGGATCGGTTGCATCGAGGTCCCGCGCCAGTCGTTCCGCATCGCGGTCGGCGAGGTCGGCCGCGCGGTCGCGCTCGGCGGCCGTATTGTCACGGCGGCGCGCGATCGCGTCGCGATCCGTGGCTCTGGCCTCGCGTTCGGCGGCGATCTCCAGCCTCACCGCGGTCGTGTCGGCGCGGGTCAGCCTGCCGTCGCCACGCTCTGTCAGCCCTTCCTCATGCGCTCGCGACCCCGCGGTATCCGTTGGGGGCTGGCTCTCGAATTCCCTGTCGGCGGCCGCCTGGTCGCGATCGGCAGCGACCTGGTCGGCATTCGCGGCTTCCTGCTCACGCTCGGCGATGCTCTGGTCGCTGTCCGCCGCGGTCAGATCAGAGTCGGAGGCGGTTTGATCGGCATCGGAAGCCGCCTGATCGGCTTCGCGGCCGAAACCATGCCACCACCTCGGCTTGGGTGGCATCGGTCAATCCCCTCTAGATTCGCAATAGTCGGGAGATGCCATAGACAAAGACTACCGCCGCCGCCCGGTTGGCCAGGCTCGGCGGATTTTGGCCGGGCAGACCACTCGACCCCGCATTTTCGGGAGAATTGATAGGCATGTTGACCATCGCAGTCACCGGCCCGACCGGTGAGATCGGCAGGTCGTTCATCTCGGCGCTCGAGCGGATGCCGGAGGTCGAGCGCGTGATCGGCATGGCCCGGCGGCCCTTCGACCTCGGCGCGCAGGGCTGGGAGAAGACCGAATACCGCCGTGGCGACATCCTCGACCGTGACGCGGTCGGCGCGCTGGTGGCCGACGCCGATGTCGTCGTCCACCTCGCCTTCGTGATCGTCGCCGGCCGCGGCGAGAGTCGCGAGATCAACCTGACCGGCTCGCGCAACGTCTTCGAGGCGGCGGCTGCCGCCGGGGTCAGACGTCTCGTCTACACATCGTCGGTGGCCGCCTACGGCTTCGACCGCTCGCTGCCCACGCCGTTGACCGAGGACCTGCCGGTCAAGGGAACCGCTCGCCATCCCTATTCCGCCGACAAGGCGGAGGTCGAGTCGGAGCTGCGCGAGGCCCTGCTGGGGACGGCCACCGACGCCTACGTCTTCCGACCCTGCATCGTCGCCGGGCCCAGGGCGCCGCTGCTGCTCGAGCTGGTTCCGCTGCTTAGCGCCGGCCAGAAGCTGCCCGGGCCGGTGCGCTGGGCGCTCGGCAAGGCGCCCTCGCTGCGCCCGGTCCTGCCCGACCCCGGCGTCCCCTTCCAGCTCGTCCACCACGACGACGTCGCCGCGGCACTCTGCGCCGCCGTGCTCGGCCACGGCGAGCCCGGCGTCTACAACCTCGCCGGCCCCGGTGAGCTGACCGTCGCCGACCTCGCCCGGGAGCTCGGCTGGCATTCGGTGCCGGCGCCGCAGCTCGCGGTCGGCGCTGCGGCCGAGGCGATGGCGCCCTTCCTTTCCTTCCTTCCCGCCGAGGCGGCCTGGATCGAGACCGTACGCCGGCCGGTGCTGATGGACACCGCGCGAGCACGCCGCAAGCTGCACTGGATGCCCCATCACGACGCCCGGGAGACGCTGCGCGAAACGGTCGCCGCGGTGCGGGCCCGCTGAGCATGCTCGAAGCGCTCGAGCGGGGCCGGGCGCGATATGCGGCCGGGGCTTGGGCTGCCGCCCGCGAGCAGCTCTCGCGCGCCGACGCCGAGCAGCCGCTGAGTGGCGAGGACCTGGAGCGGCTCGCCACCGCCGCCTACATGACCGGGGGTGAGCGCGAGTACCTCGGCCTGCTCGAGCGGGCACATCGCTCCTACCTGGAGCAGGGCGATGAGGCCGCCGCCCTGCGCGCCGCTTTCTGGGTCGGCCTCAACCTCGCCCGGCGGGGCGAGTCCGGTCCGGCGAGCGGCTGGCTCGGACGGGCGCGGCGGCTACTCGATCGCCAGGGCGAGGAACGGGTGGAGAGCGGGTACCTGACGCTGCCGCGGGTCTTCGAGCGCGAGGCGGCGGACGACTGGCGCGGCGCGGCCGCGCTCGCGGCCGAGGCGGTCGCGATCGGCGAGCGCTTCGGCGACGCGGACCTTGTCGCCCTGGCCGGCCACGAGCAGGGGCACGTTTTGATCCGCGCCGGCCAGGCCGGCGCCGGCCTGGCTTTGCTCGACGAGGCGATGGTCGCCGCCAGCGGCGGCGAGCTCTCGCCGATCGTCACCGGAATCGTCTACTGCGGCGTGATCCTGGCCTGTGAGGAGGCGCACGACATGCGCCGCGCCCGTGAGTGGACCGCGATTCTCAGCCGCTGGTGCGAGGAGCAGCCGCAAATGGTCGCCTTCACCGGTCGCTGCCTCGTCCACCGGGCTGAGATCCTGCAATGGCAGGGGAACTGGGGTGAGGCGCTCGCCGAGGCGCGTCGTGCTGCCGAGCGCTGCCTGCAGGGGGAGAACCGCTGGGCGGCGGGCGAAGCTCGCTACCGCGAGGGCGAGCTGCACCGCCTGCGCGGCGACTTCGTCGCCGCCGAGGCGGCCTACAGCGAGGCGAGCGAGTACGGGCGCGAGCCGCAGCCGGGGATGGCACTGCTGCGGCTCGCCGCCGGCGAGCGTGAGCTGGCTGCGGCGGCGATCGGCCGGGTGCTCCAGGAGCGGCGCGAGCCCGGGGAGCGCGCCCGGGTGCTGCCCGCCTACGTGGAGATCTCGCTTGCGGGCGGGAAGGGCGACGCGGCGGCCGCGGCGAGCGCCGAGCTGGGACGCCTCGCCGCCCGGCTCGACAGCGCGACGTTGCGGGCCGCTGCAGCTCAGTGCGAGGGCCTGGTCGAGCTTGCCGCGGGGCGGGCGAGCAAGGCGCTGACCCCGCTCCGCGAGGCGGCGAAGGCTTGGGCCGATCTCGACGTTCCCTACGCCGAGGCCGGTGCCCGGGAGGCGATCGGCCGCGCCTGCCGCGCGCTCGCCGACGAGGACACCGCCCGGCTCGAGCTGAAAGCGGCGCGCGACGCGTTTGCGGCGCTCAGCGCGACCGGCGATCTCGCCCGGGTGGTGTCGCTGCTGGCCTCGCCGGAGGACGACGGCGACCGCCATGGCCTCAGCGACCGCGAGCTCGAGGTCCTGCGCCTGGTCGCCGCCGGCAGCAGCAACCGCGAGATCGGGGCGAAGCTGACGATCAGTGAGCACACGGTTGCCCGCCACCTGCAGAACATCTTCGCCAAGCTGGGCGTCTCTTCGCGCACCGCCGCCGGCGCGTTTGCCTTCGAGCATCGCCTCGTCTGATCCGCATGGTCAGAAACAACCACTTGCCACCGCCTGGAAGTTGGTCATTCCGGGCGATGCGAACGGCGTCGCCGCGGCGTAGCGTCGGGATCGATGGCAACTGTCACGGTGGAGAGTCCACGGGAGCGCCTGCTCGACGGCATCCCGGTCGAGCAGCGTCGGATCGAGGCCGGCGGCCTCGCGACCGCGCTGCTCCAGGGCGGTGAGGGCTCGCCGGTCGTCCTCCTGCACGGCCCCGGCGAGTCAGCGGTCAAATGGAGTGCGATCCTGCCCGGCCTGGCCGCGACCAATCGCTTCTTCGCGCCGGACCTTCCCGCCCACGGCGAGACCGAGGTTCCGGACGAGGCCCCTGGCGTCGAGGACGTCACCGAGTGGCTCGGCGAGCTGATCGAGGCCATCTGCGACGAGCCGCCGGTCCTCGTCGGGCACGTGCTCGGCGGCGCGATCGCGGCGCGCTTCGCCGCCGCCCACGGCGAGCGACTGGCAGGACTGGTCTTGGTCGACAGCCTCGGGCTCGCCCGCTTCCGGCCGCAGCCCCGGTTCGCCCTCGGCCTGTTCGGCTTCGTGGTCAGGCCGAGCGAGCGCAGCTACGACCGCTTCATGCGCCAGTGCTCCTACGACCTCGACGACCTGCGAGCGCGGATGGGCGATCGCTGGGAGCCCTTCGTCGCCTACAACGTGGAGCTTGCCGGCGAGCCCGCGGCGAAGCTGCGCGGGCGCATGCTGAAACGGGTCGGCCTGCCGCGGATCCCGGTTGAGGAGCTGGAGCGGATCGCCGTGCCGACGACGCTGATCTGGGGTCGCCAGGACCGCGCCAACCGGTTGCGGATCGCCGAGCGGGCCTCCGCCCGCCATGGCTGGCCGCTGCACGTCATCGAGGACTGCGCCGACGATCCTCCGCGTGACCGCCCCGAGCGGTTTTTGACCGCCCTCGGCGCCGCCCTACACTGAGGGGGTGGCCCCGGAAGCCGGCTCGGACTCCACCTTCACGCTCTACAGGCGTGGGATCGAGCTGCTCGAGGAGGCCGATTTCGAGCAGGCGACCGAGCCGCTCGAGGCGGCAGCGTGCCGGGCGCCGGAGAAGTCCTCGGTACGCGAGGCGCTGGGCCGCGCCTACTTCCGCTGCGGTCGCTTCAAGGCCGCCGTGGCCGAGTTCGAGGCCGTCGTCGACACGCATCAGGTCAATGACTTCGCCCACTTCTGCCTCGGCCGCGCCCTGGCCAAGACCGGCGAGACCGAGCGCGCCCGCCACCACCTCGCGCTTGCGGCCAACCTGCGGCCGGAGCGGCGCGACTACCGCTTCTACCGCGACCTGCTCGCTACGTCCCCGACAACCGATTAGCGAGCATCGCGATCCGATTCTCTGTGAGCGGGGCCGACACGGCGGTTTGTTCAGAGGCCGGCGAGCAGGCGGCCGACGTTGCGGCGGCTGAAGTAGGGGCTGAAGGTGTGACGGCGGTCGCGGGGCCGGCCGTAGCTGGTCACCCCGTTGATCGTCGTGCCGTCCTCGATCAGCCAGCCGCCGCCGCTGGCGCCCGGCGCCCAGTGGCAACGGATCGCGATCGTCGGCGGGCCGGGGATCCGGTAGGTGCGGCTGTCGTCGCCGACGTAGGGGGAGTCGCAGCCCTGCAGCACCTTCGATTCGCCCGGGTAGCCGAAGGTCTCGAACTCCTGGTGGCGGCCGGCGTCCATGGCGATCGCGGCGCCGCCGCCGACCGCGTCGGCGACTTTCGTCCCCTCGGCGTTGGGCCTGACGACGATCGCGCCGATGTCGTAGTTGGGATTGCCGAAGCGGGACCAGTCGTCGAGCACGAAGACCGTCTTGCGGTAGGCGACGAAGGCGCCGAAGGGCGCGAGGCCCCGGGTGTAGGCGGGGACGAACTGGAGGTAGTGCGACCAGGCGCTGGTGCCGCGCCGGCCGCGTGGGCCCGAGTTGAGGCAGTGGGCGGCGGTCAGCACCAGCGTGCGGCTGGGGCTGTCGATCGCGGTCGCCGAGCAGTAGCCCTGGCGGCGCCCCTGGCGGATGAAGAGGCGGCCGTTGAAGGAGTGGGGGGAGGCGGTCGCTTCGGCGACCGGGCCGAAGCTGGCAAGCGCGGCGGCGCCGCGGCGGGCGTCGAGCGGCGCCGTCGAGCGCATCCGCGCCGGCGTCCAGTAGCGCGCCGCCCGCGCCGCTTCGCCCCTGTCCGCGGCGCCCGCCGGGTGGACCCGGGTGGAGGCGGCGGCCCCGGCGGTCCCGCCGAGCAGTGCCAGGAGCGCCGCCTGCAGGCAGCAGATGACGACGATCCGCATGGACCAAGGATAGGGCTAGGTGACCAGCGGCATGACGCAGCGGTACGCGTTGGTTTCGGTGGAGAGGTCGGGATCAACGACGCTGGCCAGCGGACACCGTTGCGACGCCATACGTATCCAGGCCAGAGAAGTTCGGCGACGTCGCTCGTCCACTCGTCCCCGCTGTCGAGGGTGACGCCCGGCTCTTCGGCGAAGGCGGCGAGCTCGAGCGCCTCCGGCAGGCTGCCGCCGCGGGTGGCGCATTTGCGCGCCGCGGTCGGGGCGTTGACGGGGCTGCTCGGCCCGTTCTCCCAGCAGGCGCCGGCGAAGCGCTCTGTGCCGGGCAGGCAGCCGACGCTGTGCCCGTTGACCGTCTTCGCGTCGACGGCGTTGACGGCGTTGAGCGCGGTCTGCGCGTCGACCGCGCTCTGCGCCGTATCGGCCGCGTCGGCGTGCGCCGCGCTCGGCACCTGGCTCAGGGTCAGCTCGTTGATGTCGACCCCGGTCAGCGGCGCCGCGCTCGTGCTCTCGAACCTGCGCAGCACGTTCGGCTTCAGCCGGTTGGCCGGGATCGAGCGCGGCTTCAGCCGGTTGCCGGGGATCGACTTCGCCCGGATCGTCTTGCCGTTGATCCGATGCCGCTTCGTCTTCTTCGCCGCGTAGACGCTGCCGCCCAGCGCCACGAACAGCGCCAGCGCCGCGACCACCAGCGCCGGTGCGCTCCGCCAGATCCCCTGCCTCATGCTTCCTCCTCTGTAAACCCTTCGGTTCCCAATCCGGCGGCGAGCCTACGTCGCCACCACCTGCCCGCCCAAGCGAGCTGGACGAACGTTCGCCGGGTAGACTCGCCCGCGTAAATACGGTCGGTGGTCAAGGGAAGCCGGTGAGAGACCGGCGCGGTCCCGCCACTGTGACCGGGTTGAAGGAAGCCGCAGGCGCCTGACGCGTCAGCCACTGGGGGCGACACAGAGCCCCCGGGAAGGTGCGGCCTACCGAGTCCCGGGAGCCAGGAGACCTGTCCTCCGGCCAGCCATGACAACCCTCGAGGAAAGGGTGGCTTCAATGCCAAGACTCATCCCGTTCCGGCCGGCGGCCGTGTGCTCGCTGGCTCTCATCCTGGTGCTCTGCTTCGCTGCGCTCGCAGTCGCGAAGGGGACGCCGGCGCATCTACGCGTCCTCGCCGGGCAGAAGGTGCTCGCCGACCAGACGCTGCGCACCGGCACGACCGGTGTGCCGACCAGTCCCCGGGCGGCCTGCTTCGGCGCCGAAAGCACCGGCAGCGGCAAGAACGTGCGGGTCGCCGGCGCGACCCCGCTCGGCCTGCTCGCCCAGGCGGCGCGCTCGACCAGGGCGCTGCGGCCGCTGCTGCTCACCGATGCCTTCTCCTTCGGGCTCGGGCTCTGCGCGATCGGCGGCCACGAACCGAAGGGCGAAGGGTTCTGGCAGCTGCGGGTGAACCACAGGTCCTCGTCGGCCGGCGGCGATGCGGTGAAGCTGAAGCCGCGCGACGAAGCGCTCTGGTACCTGACCGCGGCTTTCCCCGGCCCCGAAGAGCTGTGGCTGAGGGCGCCGAGGCGGGTCAGGGCCGGCAAGGCCTTCCGCGTCCGGGTCCTCGCCTACAACGAAAAAGGCAAGGCCAAGCCGGCCGCCGGAGTCAAGGTCAGCGGCGCCACCGCCCGCACGAACGCCAAGGGCTACGCCGCGGTGACGCTGCGCCGCCCGGTCCGCCTGATCGCCCGCGACGGCAAGAGCATCCCGTCCAACCGGGCGGCCGTCTGCGTCGGCGGGAAGTGCCCGAGGGGCTGATCCGGTGAGACGCAGCCGCAGCCTGGCGGTCGCGAGTGCGCTGCTCTGCGCAGCGCTCGCGACCGCCGGTTGCGGCCTCGGGGCGGGTGACGGCGTCGGCGAGGTCTCACTGACCGTGACCCGTGACTTCGGCGCAGAGCACCTCGCGGCGCCTGCGGCGGAAGCCGTGAGTGAGTCCGACACCGTGATGCGAGTGCTCGACCGCAATGTCGCGATCGAGAGCAGCTACGGCGGCGCCTTTGTTCAATCGATCGACGGGCTGCGTGGCGACCGCCACGACGGCCGCCCATACGACTGGTTCTTCTACGTCAATGGCCTCTGGTCGCCGGTCGGGGCCGCCGACTACCCGCTGCGCGGCGGCGATCGGATCTGGTGGGACTATCGCGACTGGTCGGCCTCGACCCGGGTCTCGGCACTGGTCGGCGCCTGGCCGCAGCCGTTCGCGGACGGCTACGAGGGCGACCGGCACCCGACCGCCGTCGAGTGCCTCGGTGACAGCGCGGCCTGCGGCCGGGTTGAGGGCCGGCTGCGCGACGCCGGTGCCACGCTGACCGCGCCGGGCACAGAGGGGGCGATCCGTGTACTGGTCGGTCCCTGGGAGCGGCTGCGCAAGGACGCGACCGCGGCTGCGCTCGAAGACGGCCCGGAGGCGAGCGGCATCTACGCCGAATTCGTCCGCGTCGGTGGCGCCTACAGATTGCAGGGGCTGGACGAAGGCGGGGAGCCGGCACGGGAGTTCGGCTCCGACGCCGGGCTGGTTGCGGCAACCCGCCGCTACGGCGCGCCACCGGTGTGGATCGTCAGTGGCTCTTCGACGGCCGGCGTTCGCGCCGCAGCCGGGCTGCTCGACGCCGAACACCTCAGAGACCGCTTCGCTTTGGCGATCGAGGCCGCCGAGGAGACGCCTTTGCCGATCCCTGAAGGTGTCGGCCGATGAGCTCGCCGTTCGCCTATGTGCCCCGGTCGGGGCCACTGCAGTCGGCCTCGCCCGGCGCCGCCGTCGCCTACCTCGGCGCCCTCGTCGCCGTCGCCTTCCTCTACTCGAGCCCGCTGGTGTTGGCGGCGGCCGGTGTCGCGGCAGCGCTCGCGGGGCGCACCGCCGGCGCCGGCCGCGCCGTCCGGGCGGCCCTGCGCATGGGGCTGAGCCTGGCCATGCTGATCGTCGTCGTCAACGCATTGGTCGTCAACCGGGGTGAGACCGTGTTGGTGCGCCTCGGCGACCTGCCGCTGCTGGGCCGGGTGGACATCACCGCTGAGGCGCTCGCCGCGGGTGCCGTGATCGGCCTGCGGGCGGCCGTCGCGATGGTCGGCTTCGCCGTCTATTCGGCCTGCGTCGACCCGGACCGCGTGCTGCGCGCTCTGCGCCCGATCGCCGGCCGCTCGGCGCTGACCGCGGCGCTGATCTCCCGCCTCGTTCCGGTTGCCGCCGCCGACGCCGCCCGCCTGCGCGACGCGTCCCGCCTGCGCGGCCCGGCTGCCGCCCCGCTGGGCCGTGCCGCCCTCGTCCGCCGCCTCACGGCGGGCTCCCTCGACCGCGCAGTGGACGTGGCGGCCACGCTGGAGCTACGTGGCTACTCAATCACCGCCCGCCCCCGTCGCTCGCTTGCGCGCCTGTCCCCACCCTGGGGGGCGAAAACCCTCAATCGGTCGCGGTATGACCGTCGCTTCTACGCGACGGGCGCCGTCGTTGCGATCGCCGCGGTTGCCGGCAAGCTGCTCGGCGCCGACGGCTTTCACGCCTACCCGACGGTCGCGCTGGGGCTCGAGCCCGCGACGGTCGTGCTCTCGCTTCTACTCGTCCTCTCCGGCCTCGCGCCCCGGCGGCGAAGCTCGACAAGGAACCGCAATGCCTGACCTGGCGACCATGCCCCGCGTCGGCCCGGCCCTCGCGATCGAGGGCCTCACCTACGCCTATCCGGCCACGAATGCTGAATCGACCACGCAGAGCAGGGCAGATTCAGCGCTCGCCCTGCGGGACGTATCGCTGACGCTCGCGTCGGGGGAGTTCGCGGTGCTGGCGGGACGCTCGGCGAGCGGCAAGACGACCCTGCTGCGCGCGGCCTGCGGGCTCGTGCCGCACTTCCACGGCGGCGAGATCGAGGGCAGCATCGAGGTCGCCGGCATCGACGCCCTGGCCGGTGGCCCGGGCGAGCTCGCCGCCGTGGTCGGCTACGTCGCCCAGGACCCCGAGACCCAGATCGTCTCCACGACCGTAGCCGCCGAGATCGAGCTCCCCCTGGAGATGCGCGGCGACCCTCAGCCGTCCCGCGCCCGTGCGGTCGAGGAGGTCGCCCTCGCCCTCGCCATCCCGCACCTCCTCGACCGCACCGTCGACACGCTCTCGGGCGGCGAGCTGCAGCGCGTCGCCCTGGCCGCCGCCCTGGTTACGCGCCCGAGGCTTGTCCTGCTCGACGAGCCCACCTCGCAACTCGACCCCGTCGCCGGCGGCGAGCTGATCTGGCTCCTGCGCAGGCTCAACGAGGAGTGGGGCGTCTCGATCCTCCTTGCCGAGCATCGCCTGGAGCGTTGTCTTGCCGCAGCTGACCGTGTGGTCGCGATGGGCGGTGGCGCGATCTCATTTGACGGCCCCCCGCGCGACTTCCTCGATTGGGCCCAGCGATCGGATGCGGCCCTGGAGACTCCCGCGGCGCGCCTCTTCTCCCTGGCCGGGATCGAGCCGTTGCCGGTGGGCGTCCGTGACGCTCGCCGGATCCTCCGCGATCGGAGCGAGCGATGATCGCCACGGTGCGGGACCTCTGGGTCGAGCTGGCTCAGGGCGATCGGCCCTGTGACGTGCTGAAGGGAATCGATCTGGCGATCGGGAGCGGGGAGACGGTCGCCCTGATGGGTCGTAACGGCGCCGGCAAGAGCACGCTGCTGCGGACGCTGGCCGGTCTGGTCGAGCCGGTGCGCGGCAGGGCGGAGACGCCCGCCGGAATGGCCCTGCTGAGCCAGAACCCGGGTGACTACCTCGTGCGGGAGCGCGTTGCCGACGAGCTGCCGGGCGAGGCGGGGCTGGCCGCCCTGAGGACGGTCGGGATGGAGCACGCGCCGGCATCGGACCCGCGCGACCTCTCCGGCGGGGAGCGGCAGCGGTTGGCGTTGGCGATCACGCTGGCGGGCCGGATGGACGGCGACGAGCTGCCCGGGCTGGTCGCTCTGGACGAGCCGACCCGGGGGATGGACCGGGCGCGCAAGCACGAGCTGCAGGAGCTGATCGAAGGCCTGGCCTCGCGCGGCGCCGGAGTCGTCGTCGCCACCCATGACGTCGAGTTTGCCGCCGCGTTTGCGCAGCGGGTTGTGCTGCTCGGCGACGGTGTGGTCATCGCCGACGGGGCGGTGACCGAGATCCTCTCCGGCGGCTGGTACTTCGCCACCGAGGTCGCGCGCATCCTCGACCTGCCCGGCACGATCACGCCCGAGCAGGGGGCGGAGGCGCTCGGGGCGGGGGGTGGACGGTGAGCTGGGAGCTGGCCAGCTTTCTGATCCTCGCCGCGGTGCTGATCGGCGGCTTCGCCTGGTACGAGCGCTCGCGGCCGCCCTCCCAGGTCGTCGCCCTCGTCGCCGCGCTCGCCGCCCTCGCGGTTGCCGGGCGCGTCGCTTTCGCGGCGCTACCCAACGTCGTCGCCACCACCGACGTTGTCGTCTTCAGCGGCTTCGCCCTCGGCCCGGCACCGGGATTCGCAGTCGGCGCGCTCGCCGGGCTGGTCTCGAACTTCTGGCTCGGCCAGGGCCCGTGGACCCCCTGGCAGATGGCGGGCTGGGGGATGTGCGGCGTTCTCGGCGCGGCGCTGGCGCTCGTGCGGCCGCGGGCGGGACGTTTCACTTTGGCCTTCGTCTGCGCGTTTGCAGGCATCGCCTACGGCGCTCTGCTGAACTTCTCTCTTATGGCCACCTACGGAGGGGACCTTTCGCTGCAGCGCTTCCTCGCGCTGGAGTCGCGCGCCGTGCCCTTCGACGCGGCCCACGCGATCGGTAACGCCGGCCTCGCACTCGTCGCCGGCCCGGCCCTGGTGCGGATGCTTGCCCGCTTCCGCGAGCGCTTCGAGTGGCGCGCCCCGGCGGTCGCCTCGTTGCTGCTGCTCGCCCTCGCCCTGGCCAGCGTGCTTCCCGCCGGCGCTCAGGCTTCCGAGGCCAGCCGTGCCGCCACCTGGCTGGTGGTCGCTCAGAACGCCGACGGTGGCTGGGGCGCGTCGCCCGACAGCGAGTCCGCCCCCGACATGACCGCCTGGGCGATGCTGGGCTTGGAGGCGGCCGGCCGCAACCCGCTCGACGTCTCGCGCGGCGGTCGCAACCCGGTCGGCTTCCTGCGCCGCAACGCCGGCGAGCTCAGCAGCCCCGGCGACTTCGCCCGCACGATCCTCGCCCTGCAGGGGGCCGGGGTCAATCCGCGCTCCTTCGGCGGGCGCGACCTCGTCTCCGCCCTGGCCAAGCGGCGGCGCGGCAACGGCTCCTTCGAAGGCTGGCCCGGCTCGACCGCGTTCGCGATCCTCGCCCTGCGCGGCGCCGGGGCCGGCGGCATCGACAGCTCGATCTCCTGGCTGCTCAAGGTCCAGAACGGCGACGGCGGCTGGGGCGACATCCCCGGCTCACCGAGCACCGCCGACGGCACCGGCGCGGTTGTGCAGGCGATTTCCGGCACGGAGGCGGCGAAGCACGGGTTCGCCTACCTGCGCAAGGCGCAGCGACCCAGCGGCGGCTTTGCGCTCGGCGGCAGCGGCTCGGTCAACTCGCAGTCGACCGCCTGGGCGGTGCAGGGAATGCTCGCGATGGGGAGGGACCCGTCCTCGCTGCGCAGTGGCGGCAACAGCGCGCTCGACTACCTCAGCGCGCGCCAGAATGCCGACGGCAGCTACAGCTACTCGCCCTCCAGCGACCAGACGCCGGTCTGGGTGACCGGCCAGGCGCTCGCCGCCGTCGCCGGCGATTCCTTCCCGGTGGCGCCGGTCGCGCGCCAGGCGCAGCCTTCGCCGCCGAGCGGCGCTGCCGGCGGCGACTCGGGCTCTGCCGCGCCGCTGCCCACTCTGCCGCCGTCGAGCACCGGCTCGGCCGAGGATCTGCTCGAACAGTTCGGCCAGGGCAGCGGCGACAGCATTCCGGCGCCGCCGCCCGGTGGCGGCTCCATCCCTAGCGTGCCCCCCGCGGGCGGCGGCGGTTCATTGCCGGTCCCGCCCGTCGGCAGCCCGGAGGGGTCAACCCCCGGATCGCAGACGTCCCAGCCGGCCGCGCCGCGCTTCGAAGCAGGCGGCAACGCCGGGCCCAAGCCCTGGGCCCCGGTCGGCATCGGCCTCGCCAGCAGCGGGCTGGCCCTCGGCGCCGTTCTCCTCCTCGGCCGCCGCTTCAGCTGGTAGCCGGCGCTATACCCTCGACCGCAATGGACGTCGAGACCGCCATCCGCACGCGCCGCACACACAAGGCGTTCGGGCCGGAGCCGTTGCCGCAGGAGCAGATCGAGGAGCTGCTCGAGCTTGCCCGCTGGGCGCCCAACCATCACCTGACCGCGCCCTGGCGCTTCCGCGTCGTCGGGCCGCGGGCATTGGAGCGGCTCAAGCAGGCTGGCGGGCCCGAAGGGGCCGCGAAGCTCGGACGCGCGCCGACCCTGGTCGTAGTCTCCTGCGCGCTCGGCGCCGACCCGGTCCAAAACGAGGAGGACCTGCACGCGACCGCGGTCGCCTCCTACATCGTCCTGCTCGCCGCCCACGCCCGCGGGCTCGCCGGCTACTGGCGCACGCCAGGGCTGCTGCGCTCGGCCGAGGGCCGCGCCGCCGTCGGCCTGCCCGACAGCGAGCGCTTCGTCGGCCTGCTCCACCTCGGCGCGGTACGGCAGGAAAAGGACCCGCCGGAGCGACCCCCGGTCGGGCAGACGACGACCTACCTCGACTAAGCGGATGCTCTCCCGCGCCGCAGCCCTCGAGGAGATCGCCGGCCAGCGCTTCGAGGTGGTCGTGATCGGCGGCGGCATCGTCGGCGCAGGGGTCGCCCTCGACGCCGCCTCTCGCGGATACTCGGTCGCCCTGCTGGAGCGCGGCGACTACGCCGCCGGCACCTCGAGCCGCTCCTCGAAGATGATTCACGGCGGCCTGCGCTACCTGCAGAACTTCGACCTCGGCCTGGTCCGCGAGGCGCTGCTGGAGCGGCAGCTGATGGTGCAGCTGGCGCCGCACCTGGTCTACCCGACGCCCTTCCTGGTTCCCTCCTTCGGCGAGGACCGGCGCGACCGCAAACTCGGCATCGGTCTCAACATGTACGACGTGATGGCGACCACGCGGGTCGGTCGCAGCCGCCGTGAGATGCGCTCCTCCAAGGAGGCCGACGAGGACCACTACTGGTCGCCGGACCGTCATCGCACGATCGGCCGCGACGAGCTGCTCGAACTGACCCCTTCACTGGCCCCACGCGACCCCGGCGACGCCTACCTGTTCTACGACTGCCAGACCGACGACGTTCGCCTCGTGCTGACGATCCTCGGCGAGGCCGAGCGCTTCGGCGCGGTGATGTTGAACGGCGCCGAGGTGACCGAGGTGCTCTCGCGCAATGGCCGCGCGGTCGGCGTCGCCGCGGTCGAGGCCGAGTCCGGCCGGCGCTTCGAGGTCGAGGCCGACAACGTCGTCAACGCGACCGGCGTCTGGGCCGACCGGGTCGGGCCGGAGCTGAGCGAGGAGGAGGACACGCCGAAGATCTCGCCCAGCCGCGGAACCCATGTGCTGCTCGACCGCGACGACCTCTCGACGGGCACCGCGGCCTGCATCGTGCCGGCCGGTGAGGACCGCCACATCTTCGCCCTGCCTTGGTATGGCCGCACGCTGATCGGCACCACCGACAACGACTACGACGGTGACATCGACCGGCCCCAGCCCGGCGAGGCCGACGTCGAGTACCTGCTCGAGGCGGTCAACGAGTTCTTCGGCACCTCCTTCGGCGAATCGGACCTGGTTGGCGCCTACGCCGGCGTGCGGCCGCTGATCGCGACCGGCGACCCGAAGAAGTCGGTCGACATCTCGCGCAAAGCCGAGCTGTATGAGACCTCCTCGGGGATGGTCACGATCACCGGCGGCAAGCTCACCACCTGGCGGCGGATGGCGAAGCAGGCCGTCGACCGGCTGGTCGAGCGCGAGGGCCGCGAGGCGCCCTGCCACACGGCCGAGATCCCACTCGGGATGGAGGCGCGGGCGGAGGAGTTGGAGGCGCCGGAGGGAGTCGGCGAGGAGGCGCTCGAGCAGCTCGCCTTCCGCTATGGCCACGCCGCCCACGCCGTCCTGGAGCTTGCCCGCGAGGATCCGAAGCTGGCTGAGCCGATCGTCCCGGGCCGCCCCGACCTGCTGGCCGAGGTCGCGATCGCGGCCCGGCTGGAGCAGGCGCGCAGCGTCGCCGACGTGCTCCTGCGCCGCACCCGGCTCGGCCTGCTCGCGGCGCCGCAGCTGCGCCAGCCCGAGCCGGCGCGCGCAGTCGCCCGCGTGCTCGGCGAGGAGCTCGGCTGGTCGCGACGCGAGGCCAAGCGCGAGGCCGAGGCCTGGCCGGCGGCGGCCGAGGCCGGCATTTGAATAGCCTGCCGCCCGTGAATAAATCCCAGCTGGAGTCCAAGCACCTTTCCGAGCTGCACGAGCTAGCCGCCGAGGCCGGCGTCGAGCGCTACCGGATGCTCTCGCGGGCCGAGCTGATTGAGCGGCTCGCCGGAGGCAATGGCAAAGCCGTGTCGAAGCAGAAAGGAGGCGGGCGCGGGGGGGATTCGCGCCGCCGCGGCTCCCGCGAGCGCAAGCCGCGCGAGCAGCGCCAGCCCCCCGAGCAGGACGCCTCGCGGGAGAAGCCGCGCCGAGAGGCTGCCGCCGAGCAGGCCGCCGCAGCGCCGACCTCGTCCCCCCAAGCCGCTGAGAAGCCGAAGCGCAAACGTCGCCGCCGCCGCTGGGGGCGCCGCCGCAAGGGGAGCGGAAATCGCGCGCACGCCGACCGTTGGCTGGAGGCCTGGAACGCGCGTGACCTCGACGAGATCGTCTCCTGTTATTCAGAGCAGGTCGAGTTCGTGCTGCCGGCCCTGGTCGGCGACTCCGAGGAGCGGACGATCAGCGGCCGCGAGGAGCTGCGCGAGCATTTCCGCCACGGCCTCGAGCTCGCCCCGAACCTGACCGTCACCGAGGAGTCGCTGCTGGTCGGCCCCGGCGGCTTCGCGATCCTCTACCGGCGTGAGGACGGCCACCGCGCGATCGAGACAGTCGAGCTAGACGGCGACGGCCTCGCCGCGCGGGTGAGTGTCTTCTACGAGCGCGAGCAGCCCGCCGGCTAGCGGCGGTAGGCGATTCGGCGCCAGCTCGGCTCTTTGGAGAGCTCGATCGGCTCGTTGCTGCGGTCCGGTTGGACGTAACCGAAGGTCTGGGTGTCGCCGTCGAAGACGATGTCGAGCTCGCCCTCCTTGACCCGCTGATCGAGCCAGGCGCCGCGAAAGACGAGCCGGCGCAGCCAGTGCACGAGGCTGCGGTTGGAGGGGCCGACGAGGTCCTCCCAGTTGCCGTTGATGTGCTCGCCGAGCTGCGAGGCCGGCTCGGAGATCTCGCCGTTGACGGCCAGGTCAAGCAGATCGTCGAGCTCCTCGCGGCTCAACCCCTGCTGCACGAAGCCGAGTTTGACCGCGGCCTGCTCAACGCGCTGGCCGAAGTCCTCCTCGTTGAAGGCGAAGCGGAGCTCGCCGTACTCGAGCACGTAGTCGGAGCCCGACTCGTAATTTCCTCTGCGGGTCGTCTTCTTGTTCATTGAGTTGAAGCCAATCCCGCCGTCGCAAGCCCAGCGAGCGGCAGGTGGTGGATCATGCCGGTCATCGTAGCCCCGTGCCTAATCGCAGCGACCGTTGAACGAGGTTTTGCGCCCTGAGGGCCAGCTCGCGATGATCGACCTGCACAGCCACATCCTCCCCGGCATCGACGACGGGGCGCTCGACATCGACGACAGCGCCGGCCTGGCGCGGCAGGCCGAGGCGGACGGGATCGAGGCGATCTGCGCGACGCCGCACATCCGCCACGACCACGACGTCCGCATCGAGGAGCTCGCCGGGCGGGTCGAGTCGCTCAACCGCCACCTGCGCGGCGAGGGGATCGCGCTCTCGGTGCTGACCGGGGGAGAGGTGGCGGAGACGGCGGTCGACGACCTCGGCGAGGAGGAGCTGGAGCGGGTGGCGCTGGGCGATGGCGGCTGGATCCTGCTCGAGCCGGCCCCGGGCCCGCTGGGCGAGAGCCTCGAGCGTCGAGTCTCACAGCTTGCCGCCCGTGGCCACCGGGCGCTGATCGCACACCCTGAGCGCCACGTCTCCGCTGACATGTACGAGCGCATCGGGCGTCTGGTCGACGCCGGCGCGCTGGTCCAGGCGACCGCCGACTTCTTCCTGCGCGAGCAGAGCGCGGCGGCGATGACGGCCATGGCCGAAGCCGGCCTCGTCCACGTGCTCGCCAGCGACACCCACTCCTCCCACGGCGGCCGCCCGGCGAAGCTCGCCGCGGCATTCGAGCGCCTCGCCGAGATCGAGCCCGCGGGGTCTCACATCGGGTGGATCCGCGACGAGGCCCCGCGCGCAATTGTCGAGGGCGGCGATGTCACCGTCCCCTTCCGCCCGCAAGGACGTGCCTCGAGTTAGAGGCCACTGTGGGTACATGACTTGAGGCACGTCAGAGCCGGCGAAGCTCGACCCGGCGGGCGAGATCTTCGACCACGTCGCGGCCGGCGCTGCCGAGGCCGTGGCGGAGGAAGTTGGCGGCCCCGGCGGCGGCGCCGATCCGCAGCGTCTCCTCCCAATCGCGGCCGGCGGCCATGCAGGCGGCGAGCGCGCCCATCATCGAGTCGCCGCAGCCCTCGCGGGCGCCGCGGTCGAAACGCGGCGGGACCAGTTCCCAGGCATCGCCGTCGCGCAGCACCAGCGCCGGTTGCTCGGCGCGGGTGACGATCGCCGCCGCGGCGCCGGCGGTGAGCAGGCGCTCGGCCGCGGCTCGCATCCTCGCCTCGCCGTCGACCGCTCCGTTGATGAAGCGGGCCAGTTCCCAGTCGTTGATCTTGACCAGGTCCGGGCCGGCTTCGAGCGCGTGGTTCAGCTGCGGCGGCGATAGGTCGACCAGCGCCGGCGTGCCGTTCGCCTTCACGTCGGCGACCAGGTTGGCGTAGATCTCCAGCGGCAGCGCCTCGCTCGGGTAGGGCCCGCAGACGGCGAGCGCGTCGGCGTCGAGCGCCGCCGCGCAGGCGACCGAGAAGAGGTCGTCGACCTCATGGCGCGAGGGCGGCATGCTCGCCGCCTGGGCAACCGGCACGCGCTCGCCGCTGCGCCGGTCGTGGATGTAGGCGCCGCTGGCGACGCCGGTCTCGATCAGCCGCAGCTCGATCGGGTGTTGCTCGAGCAGCGGCCGCAGCACGGTGCCCGTCTCGCCGCCGATCAAGCCGCAGAGCACCGCCTCGGCGCCGAGCTCGGCCGCCATTCGCGCCACCCAGACGCCCTGCCCCGCGGCGTGGGCGTGGATGTCGTCCCCTCCGTCGGCGCTCATCGCCTCGATCGCGATCGAGAGCATCGGGTTGGGACCGAATATCGCGACCTTGCCGGGCATGGCCCCAAGGCTAGAGGGGGAGAGAAGGCGGGGCTGGGCCCTTGGTAGCTCGTGACCCATCGCCGCCTGCGAAACCTTCCCACGACCACGGTCCTCGGTCGTGAGGTTCGCGTTGCCGGTGCCCGCCGCGCCCGTCTACTCGGCCTCGCCCATCTCGACCGCGACGCGGCCGGTCAGGGGCTGTTGATTCCGCGCTGCGCGAGCGTCCACACCTTCGGCATGCGCTTCCCGCTCGACCTCGTCTTCCTCGACCGCGACGCCCGGCCCTGTTCGTTCCGGCGCGCCGTGCCACCGCGCCGGCTGGCATGGGACCGGCGGGCGAGCGCCGTGCTTGAGCTACCGTGCGCAGCGGGGAAGATGACTGCTCGCGAGGTACAAGTGCCTTCGCTGTCCTTGGAGCGACTGCGCGCCGAGATCGAGCCCGACGCCTGGCAGCGCTTCGAGACGGGTCTGCGGCGCGGGGCGGAGATGTTCGACGGGCGGCGGGTCTGGAACGTCAACTCGACCTCCTCCGGCGGCGGCGTCGCCGAGATGCTCTGGTCCTGGGTCGGCCTGGCGCGCGGCGCCGGGGTCGAGATGCGCTGGCTGACGATTGCCGGCTCGCCCGAGTTCTTCACGCTGACCAAGCGCCTCCACAACTTCCTCCACGGCGAGGTCGGCGACGGCGGCGAGCTCGGCGAAGAGGAGCGCGAGGCATTCGAGCGGGTCAGCCGCGACAACGCCGGCTCGGTGCTCGACCAGGTCGGGCCCGACGACGTCGTCTTCCTGCACGACCCGCAGACCGCCGGCCTCGTCCCGCCGCTGGTCGAGGCCGGCCGCACGGTGGTCTGGCGCTGCCACATCGGCGCTGACGAGCGCAATCGGCTGACCGACGCCGGCTGGGAGTTCCTCGCCCCTTATGTGACCCGCGCCGACGCCGTCGTCTTCTCACGCCGCGACTTCGTGCCCGATGTGTGCGAGCGGATGACGGTCGCGATCGTGCCGCCGTCGATCGACATCTCCTCGCCCAAGAACCAGGACATGGAGCCGCGGCAAGTGCGGGCGATCCTGCGTCGGGCGGGGCTGCTGGCGCAAGGCGACGGGGATGGAGACGGGGCCCAGCCTTCCTTCCATCGCCCCGACGGCCGCGCGGCGCGGGTCGAGCGCCGCTGCGAGGTGGTCGGCGAGGGCGAGCTGCCGGGCGCCGATGCGCGCCTCGTCGTCCAGGTCTCGCGCTGGGACCGGCTCAAGGACCCGGCCGGGGTGATGCACGGCTTCGCCGCGGTGCGCGAGGACGGCCACGACGCCTGGCTGATCCTCGCCGGGCCGAGCCTAGGTGCGGTCACCGACGACCCCGACGGCGCCGCCGTGCTGTCGGAACTCGAGGCCGACTGGCGGCGCCTGCCGGATGAGATCCGCGGGCGGGTGCTGCTGGCCAGCCTGCCGATGGAGGACCTCGACGAGAACGGGGCGATCGTCAACGCCCTGCAGCGGCAGGCCGCCGTCGTCGTGCAGAAGAGCCTCAAGGAGGGCTTCGGGCTGACCGTGACCGAGGCGATGTGGAAGGGGCGGCCGGTCGTGGCCACGGCCACCGGCGGCATCGCCGACCAGATCGCCGACGGCGTCAATGGGGTGCTGCTGAAGAATCCGCTCGACCTGAGCGAGTTCTCCGCCGCCGTCTCCGGGCTGCTCGCCGACCCCGAGCGCGCCGCAGCGATCGGCGAAGCCGCCCGCGAGAACGTCCGCGGGAACTTCCTCGAGGACCGCCACACCCTGCAGTACATCGAGCTGCTGGAGCGGTTGCTGGCCCCCTGAGTTCCCGCGCTTTGCGGTTGTCGGCGGTGGGCAGGGGGAGAGTTCTCGTCGCTGCGCCCTTAGTGGGGTGCATGTTGCCGCAGCGCCGAGAAACCGCCAGCGTCGTCGTCTGTGAGGACGATACGCCGACGCTGGAGCTGCTCTGCGACAACCTCGTCGCCGATCGCTACGGGGTGCTGCCGGCGCCCAGCGCCTCCGATGCGTTGCGGCTCTGCCGCTTCAAGCAACCGGACCTGATGCTGCTCGACCTGACCCTGCCGGATGCCTCGGGGCTCGACGTGCTGCAGGAGATTCGCGAGGCCGACGGGATCGTCTCGCGCTTCGACCCGCGCCTGCCGGTCATCGTGCTGACCGGTCGCGGCGCCGAGGAGGACCGCGTGCGGGGGCTCGAGTTCGGCGCCGACGACTACGTCGTCAAGCCGTTCCACTACGGCGAGCTGCGGGCGCGGATGTCGGCGGTCCTGCGTCGGGTCGAGCAGCGGCGCAGCGGCCCGCTGCGGGTCGGCGAGATCGTCGTCGACACCGGGCGGCGGCGGACCTGGGTCGAGGGCCGGGCGGTGGAGCTCTCCAAGAAAGAGTTCTCGCTGCTGCGCATCCTCGCCACCGACCCTCACCGCGTCTTCTCCAAGCGCGAGCTGCTCGAAGAGGTCTGGGGATACCGCACGCCGACGAAGACCCGGACGCTCGACTCGCACGCGAGCCGGTTGCGGCGTAAGCTCGATCCTGAGCAGGCACGTTTTGTCATCAACTGCTGGGGCGTCGGCTACCGCCTCCTCGACGGATGATCGAGCTCGCCGCGATCCACGCCGGTTGGCCGCTGGCGCTGGCGATGGCGATGGCGCTGGGCGTGCAGGGGCTGCGTGCCGGCCGTCGCCGCATCGCGCTCAACCGGGCGCTGCACGAGCTGCGCCGGCCGTTGCAGGCTATCGCCCTGGCCGGCGCGGGACCGGGGCCGGGCGCGCCGCCGGTGCTGGAGAGCTCGGTCGAGCTCGCCGCGGCGGCCCTGGATCGGCTCGACCGCGAGGTCAACGGCGGAGGCCTGCAGCGCCCGGCCGAGGAGGTCGAGCTACGCCCGCTACTGGAGGCGGCAACGCGCCGCTGGCGCGGGCGGGCAGCCCAGGCCGACGCCTCGCTGAGCCTGCGCTGGCGAGCCGGGAGGGCGACCGTGGTCGGTGATCGGGTCGAGTTGGCGCAGGCGCTCGACAACCTGATCGTCAACGCGATCGAGCACGGCGGCCCGGCGATCTCGATCGACGCCCGCCCGTACAAGGGGCGGGTGCGGATCGTCGTCGCCGACTCCGGCCGTGCGGCGCGGTCGGCGGCGCGGCGCGGGACTCCGGCCGAGGTGGTGGCGCGCCTCTCCGGTCCCAACCGTCGGGGCCACGGCCTGGCGGTGGTGCGTCAGGTGGCCGCCGGCCACGCGGGGCGATTCGCCCTGCGGCGCTCCGAACGTGGCTCGCTGGCGCTCCTGGAGCTACCGCTGGCGGGTGGGCGCCCGCCCGCGGCATGAGCCGGCGGCGGCGGGCGCTCGCGTTCCTGCTGGCGGCGCTGCTCGCCGCGGCCGGGGCGGCGGCGATCGCCGACGGCTATGGGGCGAGCGCGGTGCGCGGCTACGGCGCGTTGCGACCGGTGGTGGTGCTCGACAAGGGGATCGCCGCCGGCAGCCGGATCGGCCCGCGCGAGGCCTCCGCAGCGCTCTCCGTCCGTCGCGTGCCCGAGCGCTTCGCGCCGCCGGGCGCCCTGGCGGCGCCGGAGGAAGCGCTGGGACTTGTCGCGAGGGCGGCACTGCCGGCAGGCTCCTATCTGCTCGGCGCGCAGTTGGCGATCGCCCCCCGAGGGCCGAAGCGGAGCGGCGGGCTCGGCGCCGGTCGCCGAGCGGTCGAGATCGCCGTCAGCGGCGCCGGCGCCCTGCTGGCCGCAGGGGCGGCGGCCGGGCGCAAGGTGGACGTCGTCGTCACCGGCGAACCGAGCGGCGCCGGCCCGGGCCGCACCTACGTCGCCGCGCCGCGTGTGCCGCTGCTGGCTCTGACGCCCGCCGCCGACGGGCCCGGCCCCGGCGCCACCGCGGCGGCGACGCTCGGCCTGACCCGGCCTCAGGCGTTGCGCCTGATCGCCGCCGAGAGCTTCGCCCGCAAGATCACCCTGCTGCCCGGAGCCTGAGGGTGGAGGCGCGGGTCAGGCACCTGGAGGAGCTTGCCGGCTCGCTGCGAGCGCGGCTGGTGGAGGAGCGCCGCGAGGCGGCGGCGAGGGGCACGCCATCCAGCGCAGGGCTCGAGGGCCATGTGCGCGACCTGATCGAGACCGAGGCGGCGCTGCTCGGCCCGGACGATCGTGAGGCTCTGATCGCGCGGGTGCTGCGCGACACGATCGGGCTCGGCCCGCTGGAGGAGCTGCTCGCCGATCCGACGGTCGAGGAGGTGATGGTCAACGGCCCGGAGCGGGTCTACGTAGAGCGTGGCGGCCAAATCGAGGAGGTCGGGGCCCGCTTTGCCGACGAGGAGGAGCTGCGCAACGCGATCGAGCGCATTCTGGCGCCGCTCGGTCGCCGCATCGACGAGCTCAGCCCGATGGTCGATGCGCGGCTCGCCGACGGCTCGCGGGTGAACGCCGTGATTCCGCCGCTGGCGGTTGATGGCCCGGCGCTCTCGATCCGCCGCTTCGGGGTCGAGCGCCCTGGCGCGCGTGAGCTGCTTGCGCTCGGAACACTCAGCGAGTCGCAGCTGGCGCGGCTCGAGGCCGCGGTCGGCGCCCGGCACAGCATCCTGATCAGCGGCGGCACCGGCTCGGGCAAGACGACCCTGCTCAACGCTCTCTCGGGTTTCGTCGGCCCGGGCGAGCGGTTGGTCACGATCGAGGACGCCGCCGAGCTGCGGCTGCAGCGCCGCCACGTCGTCCGGCTCGAGAGCCGGCCGGCCGGGGTCGAGGGCAGAGGTGAGGTCTCGATCCGCGACCTGCTGCGCAACGCGCTCCGCATGCGGCCCGACCGGATCGTGATCGGCGAGGTGCGCGGCGCCGAGGCGCTCGATCTCCTGACCGCGCTCAACACGGGTCACAGCGGCGCGCTCTCAACCGTGCACGCGAACTCGCCCGCCGACGCGCTCGCCCGGCTGGAGACGCTGGCCTCGATGGCCGGCCTCGGCCTCCCCTACGAGACGATCGCGGCCCAGGTCCGCCGCGGCATTGACCTCGTCGTCCAGCTCGAGCGCCGGGAGGACGGCTCCCGCCGGGTCACCGAGATCGCCGATCTCGCCGCGCAGCGATGAACTCGCCCCCGCTGCTGTTGCCGCTGAGCGCCGCGGCCGGCGGCCTGGCGGCGCTCGCCGTTCGCGAAGCGCTGCTGGCCACCCCGGCCCTGGCGGGCTGGCTGCGGCTGGCGCTGGAGCCGTTGCGCCGGGCTGGGGAGGAGGGCTATGCGCCGTCGCGGCCGGAGCGACGCCGGCTCGCGGTCGTCGGCGCGGGGGCGGCACTGCTCGGCGGCTGGTTCTTGGCCGGCGCGGCGGCCGCAGTGCCGCTGGCCGTTGCCGGGCCGGCGCTGGCCGGCTGGGTCGTCTCGAGCCGCCGTCGTCGCTACCGGCGTACGGTCGAGCGCGCTCTGCCCGAGGTCGCGGCGGCGGTTGCCGACTCGCTTGCTGCCGGGCGCTCGCTGCGCGCCTCGCTGCCGGCGGCGGCCTCCTCCGTCGACGGCCCTGCTGCGGTCGAGCTGGCGCGGCTGGGGGCTGAGCTGGAGCTGGGCTCGCCGACGGTCGACACGGTCGACCGCTGGCGTAGGCGGATGCGCTCGCCCAGGGTCGACGCGTTCGCCGCGGCGCTGCTCAGCCAGCGCCGCGCGGGCGGCGACCTGGCTGGACTGCTGCGCCGTTTCGCCGACGGCGCCGCCGAGCGCGACCGCGCCGCCGAGGACGCCAGATCGGCGACGGCGCAGGCTCGCTTCACCGGCCTGTTGGTCGTGGCGATGCCGAGTGGCGGTGCTCTCTTCGCCGAGCTGATCCAGCCGGGATTTCTGGCCAAGCTGATCGGAGCGCCGGCCCCGGCATTGCTGCTCGCCGTTGCGGCGGCGCTGCAGGCCGCCGGGTTTGTCGCGATCCGTCGTTTCGCCCGGGTGGTCGAGTGAGGCTCGCGCGGCGCGGCGCAGCGCTGCCGCTGCGGGCAAAGCTGGCATGCGCCGCGGTCGGGGCCGTCGTCGCCCTGTTCGCCGCCCCGGCCGCACCAGGGCGGATGACCTGGCTGGTCGCGCTTGCGATGCCCGCGGCGGGATTCGTCGCCCCCGACGCACTGCGCGAGCATCGCGCCCGGCAGCGCCACCGGCGTCTGGTCGCGGCGCTGCCCGACGCGCTCGACCTGCTCGCGATCGGCTCCGCCGCCGGTCGCAGCCCGGCCACAGGGTTCGCCGAGATCGCCGCCGGCAGCGGCCCGCTCGCCGAGGAGCTGCGCATTGCGGTCGCCGAGCTCGAGTGCGGCCAACCGCTGCCGGCAGCGCTCGCCGCCCTGCGTGAGCGCGTCCCCGGCAACGAGATCGCCAACCTCAGCGCTTCGATCGAGCGCTCCCGCCGACTCGGCTCGCCGCTCGCCGACCAGCTGCGCCGCCAGGCCGCCGGCCTGCGCCGCGACCAGCGCCGCGCGGTCGAGGAGCGCGCCGCCCGCGCCGCCCCCAAGATCCAGCTCGTCGTCGCCCTCGCCCTCGTCCCCTCGGTGTTGCTGATGATCGCCGCCGCGCTGATCGCCAACGCCGACATCCTGCTCAGCGGCTTCTAGCCCTGCCGCTGCAACCGAAGTTGCGTCGGGGACGTCTGTTTGGGGTTGTGTTGCAAAGTGGGAGGAAGTGGGCTAGTGTGGCGCTCGAGTTGAAGCCCAAGGACCGGGGTGGTGAGGCTCCTCCCACCTCATCACTCCGGTCCTGACTCTTTTTTCCAGCCGAGAAAGGAACCCACGGGGATGGCATTTCGTGGCCTCTACGAGCACAGCCTCGATTCCAAGGATCGGCTCACGGTTCCTTCCCGCTTTCGCGCGGCCCTCTCCGACGGGATCGTTCTCTCCAAGAGCTTCGACCCCTGCGTCTGGGTGCACACGACCGACGAGTTCGAGCAGCTCTCCGAGCGCTTCCTCTCGCCGCACAGCCCCTTCGGCAAGGACGCCCGCAGCCTGCGCCGCCGCTTCCACGGCGGCTCCTTCGACGAGAAGCTCGACTCGGCCGGGCGCATCCGCGTGCCCAAGCCGCTGATTGAGCACGCCGGTCTCGCCGGGCCCTGCATCGTGATCGGCGCCGGTGAGTACCTCGAGATCTGGAACGCCGAGGACTGGGCCAAGCAGGAGGAGGAGCTCGACGCCTCCGCGCCGGAGATCGCCGAGGGCCTGGCCACGAGCGGGGCGAGTGCGTGAGATGCATGCCCGTGCCGCGCAAGCGCCGCTTCCCGACCGGGCCCGGCCTCAGACTGCATTCGACCCCGCGACCCTGATCTACATGCCGACCGAGCACGAGCCAGTCCTCGCCGCCGAGCTGACCGAACTGCTGGCGCCAAAACCGGGCCAGACCGCAGTCGACTGCACCTTCGGCGGTGGCGGCCACGCGCGCCGGATCGCCGCCGCGCTCGGGCCGTGGGGGACGCTGATCGGGATTGACCGCGACCCCGCCGCCGAGGACAGATTCGAGCGCTTCGCCGCCGAGGTCGACTGCCGGACCCGCTTACTCGGCTGCGACTACTCGGCAGGTCTACGCACCCTGCGCGGCGAAGGCATCCGCCCAGACATGGTGTTCATGGACCTCGGAATGTCCTCGATGCAGGTCGACGCCAGGGAGCGGGGGTTCTCCTACTCCTATGAGGCGCCGCTCGACATGCGGATGGACACCCGGCAGCAGTTCAGCGCCGCCGACCTGGTCAACGAGTGGCCCGAGTCGCGGATCGCGCAGGCGCTGCGCCACTTCGGTGAGGAGCGCTACGCCGGCGGCATCGCGCGTGAGATCGTGCGGCGCCGGCCGCTGCGGACGACGGCCGAGCTGGTCGACGCGGTCAAAGCGGGAATGCCCGCTTCGGCCCGCTTCGGCGGCGGCCACCCGGCCAAGCGGACGTTCCAGGCATTGCGGATCGCCGTCAACGGCGAGCTCGACTCGCTCGACGATGCGCTGCCGACCGCGTGGTCGATGCTGCCGCCCGGCGGGCGCCTCGCCGCGATCTCCTTCCACTCGCTCGAGGACCGTCGCGTCAAGCGGTTCCTCGCCGCCCGCGCCCGCGGCTGCGTCTGCCCGCCCGAGCTGCCCGTCTGCGCCTGCGGGCGCGATCCGGAAGCGGAGCTGCTGACCCGCCGCGCGCTGGCGCCGGAAGCGGCCGAAGCCGCCGCCAACCCACGCTCCCGATCTGCCCATCTGCGTGCCGCCGTGAAGATCGCCGAGGCGCAGAGCGCCGGGAGTGCCGCCTGATGGCCGCCGCAGCTACCGCCCGGCAGGCCGCACCGGCACGCGCGCCGCGCAAGCGCCCGGCGCCGAGCCGCACCCCGCAGCGCAAGCGGGCGACTCCCGCGCGCCGTCCCGGCGGCCAGCTGATCCCGATCGCCGTCGGCACCGCGACCGCCGTCCGTGGCCTTCCCGACTCCGGCCTGATCGTCAAGCTGACCCGCGGCCGCGCCTGGATCGCGGTGCTTGGCGCGTTGCTGGCCGGCATCGTCGCGCTCAACGTGATCACGCTCAGCCTCGCCGCAAGCGCCGGCCACATCGAGCAGAACATCCAGGCCCTCGACGAGGAGAACTCGGTGCTGCGCAGCCGCGACGCGCAGAAGTCCGGCGCCGGGCGGATCAGCCACGAAGCCGCCGGGCTGGGACTGAGCGCGGCGGCGATCGAGGAGGCCGGCGTCGTGCGGGCGAGCCCTGATGACGCCGCGATCGCTGCCCGCCGGCTTGCCGCCGCCGGGTCCTACTGAGCCTGGGCATGCGTACGATCGAGCGCAGAATCGGTCTCCTCTTCGCCGGCTTTCTGCTCTGCTTCCTCGTCATCGCCGGCCGGGCCTTCTGGCTGCAGGGCGTGCAGGGGGCCGAGCTCGCATCCGAGGCCGCCTACCAGCAGACCGACGTCGTCACCGTTCCCGGCCTGCGCGGCAGCGTGCTCGATCGCTTCGGTAACCCGCTTGCCGTCTCCGAAGACGCGCGCACGATCTACGCCACGCCCTACCAGGTCGAGCAGCCGCGCCAGACCGCGGCAAAGCTGGCCGAGGTTCTCGGCCTGGAAGAAGGTGACGTGCTCGAGAGCCTGACCGAAGACTCCGGCTTCGCCTACGTGGCGCGCAAGGTCGACGTGCCCAGCGCGGCGCGGATCGCCCGCCTCGAGCTGCCCGGGATCGGCGAGCTGCCCGACAGCCGCCGCACCTATCCGCAGGGCGATCTGGCGGCGCAGGCGATCGGCGCCGTCGGCGAGGAAAACCAGGGCCTCAGCGGGCTCGAGATCGGCCAGAACGCGGTCCTGCGTGGCAGCGACGGGGAGCGCCGGGTGGTCAACGACGCGCTCGGCGAGCCGATCCGACTGGAGACGGTGAGCGAGGCAGAGGACGGTGAAGACCTGCGGCTGACGCTCGACCCGGCGATCGAGCGCAAGACCGAGCAGGCGCTGGCCGCGGTCGGCGAAACCTACTCGCCCAAAGGAGCGACGGCGATCGTCATCGACCCGCGAAGCTCCGAGCTGCTGGCGATGGCCAACTGGCCCCCGGTCGACCCCGGCGACCTGGAGAGCGCCGACCCCGAAGACCTGATCAACCGCGCCACCGGCTTCACCTACGAGCCCGGCTCGACCTTCAAGTCCTTCACCGTCTCCGCCGCGTTGGAGGAAGGCCAGGTCGCGCCGGAGACCTCCTTCACCCTGCCGCCGACAATCCAGGTCGCCGACCGGGTGATCGAGGAGTCGCACGCGCGGGGCACGGCGACGATGTCGGTCGCCGAAATCCTCGCTCACTCCTCGAACGTAGGCGCGGTGACGATCGGCCTCGGCCTGGGCAGTGAGAAATTCAGCCGCTGGATCAACCGCTTCGGCTTCGGCCGCCCGACCGGCGTGCCCTACCCGGCCGAGGAGCGCGGGATCGTGCCCGCCTTGGACGAATACTCGGGCTCGACGATGGGCAACCTGCCGATCGGCCAGGGGCTGGCGGTGACGCCGATGCAGATGGTCGCCGGCTACGCGGCGATCGCCAACGGCGGCATCCTGCGTCCGCCGCGGCTGGTCGAGCGGATCGGCGAGGATCCGGTGCCCGAGCCGAAGGGTCGCCGCGTGATCGGCGCCGGCGTCGCCGCGCAGGTGCGCTCGATGCTCGAGGGCGTGCTGGCGCCGGGCGGCACCGCCTCGGAGGTCAGCGTCCCCGGATACACCCTGGCCGGCAAGACCGGCACCTCGCAGGTCGCCGAAAACGGCACCTACTCCGAGACCAAGTACGTCGCCTCCTTCATCGGCTTCGCGCCGGCCGCCGACCCGCGTCTGCTCGTCGCGGTGATCGTCGACCAGCCGCAGGGGGACATTTACGGTGGGTCGGTGGCGGCGCCGGCGTTTGGCGAGATCGCGAAGTTTGCGTTGCCCTATCTCGGGGTGCCGCAGGAATAGGGGGGTGGCTGTGTGGCCGGGGGTCGGGTGTCCCCCTGCTTGCTGGGTTTTTCGCCACGTCGCCGGTGGCCGTCCGAGGTTGCCGATGGGGCGAAAAACGGACGCCGCTGCGCTGGGGGACACCCGACCCCCGGCTTACAATCGCCGGCGTGAGATTGAGGGACCTTGTGGGCGCAGCTGGTGGCGCCGAGCTGATCGGTGACCCAGGGGTCGAGGTCGTGGAGCTTGCTTATGACAGTCGCGGCGTCAAGCCTGGGACGCTGTTCTTCTGCGTGCCCGGGGAGAAGGTCGATGGGCATGAGTTCGGTCCGGCGGCGGCTGAGGCCGGAGCTGCGGCGCTCGTGGTGGAGCGGGAGCTTCCGGAGCTCGACGTCACTCAGGTCGTCGTGCCGGATGCGCGGGCTGCGATGGCACCGGTCGCGGCGCGGTTCTTCGGAGAGCCGACCGCTGAGTTGACGGTCGCCGGGATAACCGGGACCAATGGGAAGACGACCACGGCATTTCTGCTGCGGGAGATCCTGGAGTCGGCTGGGATGCGGTGCGGGTTGCTGGGGACGGTGAAGCAGGTCGTCGGCGGGGTCGAGGAGGAGGTCGAGCGGACCACGCCGGAGGCGATCGATCTTCAGCGGACCTTCAGGCGGATGGTCGACGGGGGTGATGTGGCCTGTGCGATGGAGGTGTCTTCGCATGCGCTGGCGCTGCACCGGGCCGACGCGATCGAGTTCGATGTCGCGCTGTTCACCAACCTGACCCAGGATCACCTCGACTTCCACGCCGACATGGAGGACTACTTCGCGGCGAAGCGGCTGCTGTTCGAGGTCGGTCCGAAGACGGCGATCGTCAACGTCGACGATCCCTACGGGCGGCGGCTGGCGGCGGAGTTCGATTGCTTGACTTTCTCTGCAGAGGGAGGCGATGCCGATCTCGTGGCGGGTGATGTCGCGATCGGCCCACTCGGCGGGGAGTTCACGGTTGACGGCGTGCGGGTGCGGACGGGATTGCCGGGGCATTTCAACGTCTCGAATGCGCTTGGCGCCTTCGCCGCCGCGGTCTCGATGGGAGTGGAGCCGACGGCCGCGGCGACCGGCCTGGCTCGGGCCGCGCCGCCCCCCGGGCGCTTCGAGCCGATCGATGAGGGGCAGGCCTTTTCGGTCCTCGTCGACTACGCGCACACGCCGGACTCGCTGGAGAACGTGCTGCGGGCGGCGAGGGGGATGACGGAAGGGCGGGTTCTGGCCGTGTTCGGCGCCGGCGGCGACCGGGATCGCGCCAAGCGGCCGCTGATGGGCCGGGCCGGGGTGGAGGGGGCCGACGTCGCGATCGTCACCTCCGACAACCCGCGCTCCGAGGACCCGGAGGGGATCGTTGCCGAGGTCCTCGCCGGGATCGAGGACCGCAACGGGGTCGAGACCGAGGTCGACCGCCGGGCCGCAGTCGCGCTGGCGCTTTCGCGCGCCAAGGCGGGCGACACGGTGGTGATCGCCGGCAAGGGGCATGAGCAGGGCCAGGAGTTCGAGCGCGGGCGCAAGATCCCCTTCGACGACCGCGAGGTGGCGCGCGAGGAGCTGCGCCGGCTGCTCGGCGGAGAACGGGACCCGGCGGCGCGGCTGTGAAACTGGCCCCTGAGCAGATCGCGGCGGCGATCGGGGCCGAGGTCGTCTCGCGCGGCACGCTTGGTCACCCGCAGCGCGCGGTCATCGACTCAAGCCAGGCGGGGGAGGGCGACCTCTTTTTTGGCCTGCGCGGCGAGCGCGTCGACGGCGGCGAATACGCCCCCGAGGCGCTTGAGGCCGGCGCCTGGGGCGCCGTCGTCGAGACATCCAAGGCGCGTTCGCTGTTTGTCGATCCAGGCCCGACAAAAGGCGAACGCGCGGGGGGTGGGGGTTGGGTCTTCGCCGTCGAGGATCCGCTGCGCCGCGCTGCAAGAGCTCGCTCGCGCCTGGCGCCGCGAGCTCGGCGCTCCGGTGGTCGGCATCACCGGCTCGGTCGGCAAGACCTCGGTCAAGGACATCGCCCGGGCGCTGCTGCCGGGCCGGGTCCATGCCAACCGCGAGAACCTCAATACCGAGATCGGCCTGCCGCTGACCGTGCTCGAAGCACCTGCCGGCACCGAGCTACTGGTGCTGGAGATGGCGATGCGCGGGCCGGGCCAGATCGCCGAGCTGGCGGCAATCGCCGAGCCGCGGGTCGCCGTGATCACCAACGTCGGCCCGGTCCACGTCGAGCTGCTCGGCTCGGTCGGGGCGATCGCTGCGGCAAAGGCGGAGATTCTCGCCGCGCTGCCCGGCGACGGCACGGCTGTGGTCCCGGTCGAGGCGGGCGAGCTCGAGGCTCACCTCGGCGCCGCGCCGCGCCTGCTCCGCTTCGGCCCGGGCGGCGACATCGAGGCGCTCGAGTCCCGTGTCGAGGAGGACGTCACCGAAGCGCTGATCGCCACCCCCGCGGGCCGCGTGCGCTTCCACTTCCCCTTCGCTGAGCGCCACAACCTGACCAACGCTCTCGCCGCGATCGGCGCGGGCGTCGCGCTCGGCGCCGTGCCCGAGGAGATGGCCGAACGCGCTGCGAGCATAGGCTTCTCCCGCTTCCGGGGCGAGCGCCTCGAGCTCGGCGACGGAATTGTCCTTGTGAACGACTGCTACAACGCCAACCCGGTCTCGATGCGCGCGGCGCTCGACCACCTCGCCTCGCTTGACGGCACGCGCCGCATCGCCGTGCTCGGCGAGATGGCCGAGCTCGGCCCCGGCGCACCCGCCTATCACCGTGAGATCGGCGCCCACGCGCGGGCCCAGGGGGTCGACGTGCTGGTCGGCGTCGGCGAGCCGGCTCGCGAGTACGACCCCGACGAGCTCGTCGGCGACCCGGCCGAGGCGGCCGAGCTGCTCGCTGCCCAGCTCGAGCCGGGCGATGCGATCCTGGTCAAGGGCTCGCGCTCGGCGGGCCTCGAGGCGGTCGCCGAGCTTCTCCAGAGCCGAGCGGCCCCCGGACGCGGGAGCAGAGGAGGCGGCGCCTGAATGGGCGAGGTGCTGATCGCGGGCATGGCGGCGATGCTGATCTGCATCTTCCTCGGGCCCAAGTTCATCGAGTACCTGCGGGTCAGGGAGTTCGGGCAGCACATCCGTGAGGAGGGCCCGCAGGAGCACCACGCGAAGGCGGGCACGCCGACGATGGGCGGGCTGATCGTCTTCGCCGCGATCGTCGTCCCCTTCCTCGTCCTCTCCGACCGCGATGCGCAGAGCCTCGCCGTATTCGGCGTCGCGATGGGCTGCGCCGCGCTCGGCTTCGCCGACGACTTCACCAAGATCGTCAAACGCCGCTCACTCGGCCTCTCGGCGCGCTGGAAGCTTGTCGTACAGCTCCTGCTCGCGCCTCGCCCTCTGGTGGGTCGCCCGCCACGAGGTCGGGCTCGAGCCGGTGCTCGAGTTCCGCATCGGCGACGGCAGCCTCGACCTCGGCCCGGTGCTCTACTTCGTGCTCGTCTTCCTCGTCATCGCCGGCACTTCGAACGGCGTCAACCTGACCGACGGCCTCGACGGCCTCGCCGCCGGCTCCTGCGCGATCGTCCTGCTCGCCTACACCGCGATCGCCTTCGTCACCAACGAGCAGCAGAACCTGGCGCTGCTCTCCGCCTGCCTGGTCGGCGCTTGCGTCGGCTTTCTCTGGTTCAACGCCTTCCCGGCCTCGATCTTCATGGGCGACACCGGCTCGCTCGGGCTCGGCGGGGCGATCGGCGCGCTTGCGGTGATGACCCAGACCGAGGTGCTGCTGATCATCATCGGCGGCATCTTCGTGATCGAGGCGCTATCGGTCGCGATCCAGGTCTTCTCCTTCAAGACCTTCCGCCGCCGCGTCCTGCTGATGGCGCCCCTGCACCACCACTTCGAGATGATGGCCTGGTCGGAGACCAAGATCATGCTGCGCTTCTGGATCATCGCCGCCGTCTGCTCCGGCATCGGCTTCACGCTCTACCAGCAGTCGATTGGCCGCTGAGCTCGCGGCGTTCGAAGGGAACATCTGTTCGTGTGGGTAGACTCGGTCGCAGTGGCTGCCTCTGAGCGGATCGTCATCTCTGGTGCGCGTGAGCACAACCTGAAGGACATCGATGTCGAGCTGCCCCGCGACGCTCTGATCGTGATCACCGGGCTCTCGGGCTCGGGCAAGTCGAGCCTGGCCTTCGACACGATCTACGCCGAGGGGCAGCGCCGCTACGTCGAGTCGCTCTCCGCCTACGCGCGCCAGTTCCTCGGGCTGATGGAGAAGCCCGACGTCGACTCGATCGAGGGGCTCTCGCCGGCGATCTCGATCGACCAGAAGACGACCTCGCGCAACCCACGCTCGACCGTCGGCACGGTGACCGAGATCTACGACTACCTGCGCCTGCTCTGGGCGCGGATCGGAGTACCGCACTGCCCCGAGTGCGGCGAGCAGATCGCCGGCCAGACCCAGGAGCAGATCGTCGACCGGCTGATGACCCTCGAGGAGGGCGCGAAATTCATGGTCATGGCGCCGGTCGTGCGCGGGCGCAAAGGCGAGTACGGCAAGTTGCTCGAGCAGATGCGGCTTGAGGGCTACTCGCGGGTCAAGGTCAACGGCGAGCTGCGCCGCCTCGACGAGAAGATCGAGCTCGACAAGAAGTACAAACACGACATCGCCGTCGTCGTCGACCGGCTGGTGATGAAGTCCGACCTGCGCCGCCGCCTCTCGGAGTCGGTCGAGGCCGCCGCCGGGCTGGCCGCCGGCCTGGTCGAAGTCGAGTTTGTATCCAGCCCGCCCGCCCCCGGACGCGGGAGCGACCGAACGTCGAAATCTGATTCTTCGGAGGGGGCGGAAGCAGAGGAGGCGGGCGGGGTTTTATTGTTCTCGGAGCAGTTCGCGTGCTTGACCTGTGGCACCTCGATTCCCGAGCTGGAGCCGCGGATCTTCTCCTTCAACTCGCCCCACGGCGCCTGCGAGCGCTGTCACGGTCTCGGTTTCCAGCGTGTGATCGACCCCGAGCTGGTCGTCCCCGACCCGACCCTCTCGCTCGGCGAGGGCGCGTTGCAGCCCTGGAATCGCGGCATCAGCGCCTACTGGAAGCGGCTGATCGCGGCCGTCGCCGAGGAGTACGAGGTCGACCTCGAAAAGCCCTGGTCGAAGCTGCGTAAGAAGGAGAAGGAGATCTTCCTCTACGGCACCGGCGGCGACCGCCACCAGGTCACCTACACCAACCGCTTCGGCCGCCGCCGCTCATACAAGGTCCGCTTCGAGGGCATCGTCAACAACCTGCAGCGCCGCTATGAGGAGACCGACTCCGAGACCAACCGCGAGCGGATCGAGAGCTACATGGCCGAGCAGCCCTGCCCGGCCTGCGACGGCGCCAGGCTGCGCCCGGAGAGCCTCGCGGTCACCGTCGGCGGCCGCAGCATCGCCGCCTACACCGAGCTCTCCGCCCGCGCCGCGAGCGAGTGGATTCAGGCGCTGGAGCTGACCGAGACCGAGCGGGCGATCGCCCGCCTGATTGTGCGCGAGATCTCCGAACGGCTGGCCTTCCTCGAGAACGTCGGCATCGGCTACCTCTCGCTGGCCCGCTCGGCGCGCTCACTGTCGGGCGGCGAGGCGCAGCGGATCCGCCTCGCGACACAGATCGGCTCCAGCCTGGTCGGCGTGATGTACGTGCTCGACGAGCCCTCGATCGGGCTGCACCAGCGCGACAACGAGAAGCTGATCGGCACGCTCGACCGCCTGCGCGACCTCGGCAACACGGTGATCGTGGTCGAGCACGACGAGGGCACGATGCGCGCCGCCGACCACCTCCTCGACCTCGGCCCCGGCGCCGGCGAACACGGCGGTCACGTGATCGCCGCCGGCACGCCGTCAAAGGTGGCCAAGGACCCTGCCTCGCTGACCGGCCAGTACCTCTCCGGCAAGAAAGCGATCGCCGTGCCCGCCGAGCGCCGCGAGCCGCGCGGGGCGCTGGCCGTCCGCAACGCCCGTGAACACAACCTCAAGGGCATCGACGTGGCGATCCCGCTCGGAGTCTTCTGCTGCGTCACCGGGGTCTCCGGCTCGGGCAAGTCGACCTTGGTCAACGAGACCCTGCACCACGCCGTCGCCAACCGCCTGCACCAGGCGAAGCTGCGTCCCGGCGCCCACGACGGCATCGACGGGCTCAGCCAGATCGACAAGATCATCAACATCGACCAGTCGCCGATCGGGCGCACGCCGCGCTCCAACCCGGCCACCTACACAGGCGTCTTCGACCATATCCGGCAGCTCTTCACCCAGACCCAGGAGGCGCGGGCGCGCGGCTACAAGCCCGGCCGCTTCAGCTTCAACGTCAAAGGCGGCCGCTGCGAGGTCTGCCGCGGCGACGGCCAGATAAAGATCGAGATGCACTTTCTGCCCGACGTCTACGTGCCCTGCGAGCAGTGCCACGGCAAGCGCTACAACCGCGAGACGCTCGAGGTCCGCTTCAAGGGCAAGAGCATCGCCGACGTGCTCGAGATGTCGGTCGAGGAGGCGGTCGGCTTCTTCGAGAACGTGCCCAAGATCGCCCGCCGGCTGCGCACCCTGCACGACGTCGGCCTCGACTACATCCGCCTCGGCCAGGCGGCGACGACGCTCTCCGGCGGCGAGGCGCAGCGGATCAAGCTGGCGACCGAGCTGTCCAAGGTCGCCACCGGAGACACCCTCTACATCCTCGACGAGCCGACCACCGGCCTGCACTTCGCCGACGTGCAGCGCCTGCTCGACGTGCTCGGCCGCCTCGTCGACGCCGGCAACACCGTGGTCGTGATCGAGCACAACCTCGACGTGATCAAGACCGCCGACCGGCTGATCGACCTCGGCCCCGACGGCGGCGAGGAGGGCGGCGAGATCGTCGCCACCGGCACCCCCGAGGAGGTCGCCGCGGTCGAGTCCTCGCACACCGGCAGCTTCCTCGCCGAGCTGCTCACGCCGGCGAAGCCGAAGCGCGGGAAGCGAGAACCTGTCGCTGCTTGATTCCGCGTTGCGTCACTCGGCCTCATCCGGATCAAGCAGCAGCGAGGCGCCGATCGCGCCGCCCAGGTCGCCCAACTCGGCGACCTGCATCTTCGGCGGATTGTCGTCGACAAACAGGTGCTTGTGCATCTCGCCCGCGAGGTCATCCATGAAGCGATCGCCGAAGCGCACTCCGAGACCGCCGCCGATCACGACCGCCTCGACGTCGAGCAGGTTGACGGCGGAGGCGATCCCGGTCCCCAGGTAGCGGATCGCACGGCGCAGCAGGCTCTCGGTCAGGGCGTCGCCCTCGCGCAGGGCGTGCTCCCAGACCGAGCTGGTCAAGCGGTCTTTGCCGCGCTTTTTCATCACATGGAAGAGGTCGGTCTCGACCCCCTTGGCGAGGTCGCGGCGCGCCTTTGCCTCCATCGCGGCGCGGCCGGCGTATGCCTCCATGCAGCCGCGCCGTCCGCAGGGGCAACGCGCGCCGTTGCGCTTGACGACCATGTGGCCGATCTCGGCCGCGGCCCCGCGTCCCAACCAGGGCCTGCCGTCGAGGATGATGCCGCCGCCGACGCCGGTGCCCCACCAGACGCCGAGCAGCGAGTTGCGCCCGTGCCCGGCGCCGAGCTTGTGCTCGCCTTCGACCGCGACCTGGACATCGTTGCCAATCCGCACCTCGGCGCCGAGCGCGTCGGTCAAGGTTTCGCCCAGCGGGAAGCTGTTTTCCCAGCCGGGCAGGTTGCGGGCGCCGGAGACGACGCCGGTCTTCCCGTTGGCGTCCCCCGGCGAGCCGACCCCGATTCCGCCCAGGTCGCCGGACTTGACCCCGGCTTCCTGTGCGGCTTCGCGCATCGCCTCGGCCATCGCTGCGGCGACGTCGGCGGGGCCGCCCTCCGTCGGGGTCGGCTTGCGCGCCTGGCCCTTCACCTCGCCGTCGTTGTCGACGACCACGGTCTGGATCTTCGTGCCCCCGAGGTCGATGCCACCGCGCAGATCGCTCATGCACGTCAGTCTATGCAGCCGATGAGCGGAGGCTGGCGACTCTGGTGGGCGAAGCGGCGCTGGTACGAGCGCAACCGGCGGCCGCTGCGCCGCTGGCGGCTGGCCCGGCACGCCGCCCGCGGTGATTTCTTCATCCGCAGGCCGGTCGAGGGCGAGGTGCTGGAGGCGCTCGACGAGGGTCGGCTGACGATCGGTCCGGGCACCCTGCTTGAGCCCGGCTGCTGGCTGACCCTGGCGCCCGAGGCGCGGATCGAGATCGGCGAGGGCTGCTTCCTCAACCGCAACACGATGCTCGCCGCCTACGAGCGGATCGAGATCGGCGACCACACGATGTTTGCCAACGGCTGCTTCGTCGGCGACGGCGAGCACCGCTTCGACGACCCTGACACGCCGGTCACCTGGCAGGGCTTCAGCAGCAACGGGCCGGTGAGGATCGGAGCCAACTGCTGGTTCGGGGTCAACTGCGTCGTCACCAGCGGCGTCGAGATCGGCGAGCGCTGCGTGATCGGCGCCAACTCGGTGGTCACCCGGGACATTCCCGCCGGCTCGATCGCCGCAGGCGCCCCGGCCCGTGTGATCAAGGCCATACAGTTCCGCAACTGAGCCTGCCTATACTTCGTTTCTCGGCCGTGACCCCGAAGGGCATGGACCAGGATGAGCCTCGTACTGACTGAGCAATCGCACGCAAGAGACGGCGTGACTTTCGTCCGCGCGAAGGGCGAATTGCGCGCGACCCTGGCCGTGGCGCGCCGCGAGGGCCGCTCGGTCGGCCTGGTGCCGACGATGGGCTACCTGCACGAAGGGCACCTCTCACTGCTACGCGCCGCCAGCGCGGGGTGCGATCTGGTCGTGATGAGCCTCTTCGTCAACCCGACCCAGTTCGGCCCAGACGAGGATCTCGACCGCTACCCGCGCGACGAGCGGCGCGACGCCGAGCTCGCCGCCGAGGCCGGTGTCGACCTGATCTACGCCCCGCCGGTCGAGGAGGTCTACCCCGATGGCTTCGCGACCACGGTCGCGGTCGAGGGCCTGACCGAGGTCCTCTGCGGCGATCCGGCCCGGCGCGGCCCGGAGCACTTCCGCGGTGTCGCCACCGTTGTCGCCAAGCTGCTGGGCAGCGTCCAGCCCGACGTCGCCTACTTCGGCCGCAAGGACGCGCAGCAGGTCGCCGTGATCCGCCGCATGGTGCGTGATCTCGACATCCCGGTGCGGATCGAGGCGCTGCCGATCGTGCGCGAGCCCGACGGCCTGGCGATGAGCTCGCGGAACGCCTACCTGAGCGACGCCGAGCGCGCCCGGTCGACGGCGCTCTCGCGGGCGCTCGGCGCCGTCGAGCGGGTCGCCCGCGAGGGCTCACTCAGCGCCGCGCTGGCGGCCGGGCGGCACGAGCTGGAGCAGGCCGGGATCGAGCCCGAGTACCTCGAGGCCCGCGACGCCGAGACCCTGGAGCCGCTCAGCGAACTCGGCCCCCGGCCGATCCTCGTCGCCGTCGCCGCCCAGGTCGGCCCGGCGCGCCTGATCGACAACGTGGAACTTCCAAAAAAAGAGGAGGCGTGATGCAGAGGCAGATGCTCAAGTCCAAGATCCACCGCGCGACGGTGACCGATTGCGACGTCGACTACATCGGCAGCATCACGGTCGACACCAAGCTGATGGCGGAAGCCGACCTGATCACCAACGAGCAGGTCCACGTCTGGGACATCGACAACGGGGCCCGCTTCGTCACCTACGTGATCGACGGCGAGCGCGGCTCGGGCACGATGCAGGTCAATGGCGCCGCCGCCCACCTGACCCGGCCCGGCCACAAGATCATCGTCGCCTCATTCGGCGCCTACGACGAGAGCGACCTCGAGGCCTACTCCCCGGTCGTCGTCCACGTCGACGACGACAACGCCTCGGTCGCGGTTGACAGCCACCCCGAGGTGCTGCTCACCCCGCAGGTGGTCCTATGAGCGCGGTAGTGACCGAACGTCCATATCTGATTCCCCGTGAGGGAACGACGCGGGAAGATTTGTCATGAGCGCCGCCGAGCGCAGGCCGGTGACGCTGCCGCGCCTGGCCGAGATGGAGGCGGCCGGCGAGCCGATCGTGATGGTGACCGCCTACGACTACCCCTCGGCCCGCGTCGCCGAGGAGGCCGGCGTCGATCTCGTCCTGGTCGGCGACACGGCGGCGATGGTTGTGCTCGGTTACCCCGGCACCGAGACGGTCTCGATGGACGAGATGATCATGCTCGGCAAGGCCGTGCGCCGCGGCGTGAGGACGCCGCTGATGGTCGGCGACATGCCGATGGGCAGCTACGAGGCGAGCAACGAGCTCGCCGTGCAGAGCGCTCAGCGCCTGGTCAAGGAGACCGGCTGCCAGGTCGTCAAGCTGGAGGCGGGGGGGACCTCGGTTGAGCGCGCTCGGGCGATCGTCCGCGCCGGCATCCCGGTTATGGGCCACGTCGGCCTCACCCCGCAGACGGCGACTGCGCTCGGCGGCTACAAGACGCAGGGCAAGACCGCGCAGGGGGCGATCCAGCTGCTCGAGGAGGCGCTGGCGCTGCAGTCGGTCGGCTGCTTCGCGATCGTATTCGAGGCGGTGCCGGCCGCAATCGCCGCGGAGATCGCGGGCAGGCTCGAGGTGCCGGCGATCGGCATCGGCGCCGGCGGCGGGACCGCCGGCCAGGTGCTCGTCTACCACGACCTGCTCGGGATCACCACCGGCCGCTCGCCGAAGTTCGTCAAGCGCTACGCCGAGATCCACGCGGCGATGGTCGACGGCGTCGCCGGCTACGTCGAGGACGTGCGCAGCGGGCGCTTCCCCGAGGAGGAGCACACCTACGCGGTCGAGCCCGAAGAGCTGACCGCGTTCCGCCTCTACATGGAGCAGAAGGACGGCCTCGGCTCGCAGCAGGCGTGGGAGTGGGAGCCGCTGCCGTAGCGCCTAGCATTGGCCCGGTGACCGCCGCGGAGCGCCGGGAGAAGCTGGTCGAGCTATACAGGGAGGTCCAGGCCTGCACCAGGTGCCCGCTGCACGAGACGCGGACCGAGGCGGTGTTCGGGGCGGGCGCCGCCGACGCCGAGGTGATGTTCGTCGGCGAGGCGCCGGGGGCCGAGGAGGACCGCCAGGGGCTGCCTTTCGTCGGCCGCGCCGGGCAGCTGCTCAACCAGCTGCTGGAAGGGATCGGGCTCTCACGCGAGGATGTCTTCATTGCCAACGTGCTGAAGAGCAGGCCGCCGGGCAACCGCGACCCGCAGCCGGGCGAGATCGAGGCCTGCCGTCCCTACCTGTTCGAGCAGGTGCGGCTGATCGAGCCGCGGGTCGTCTGCACCCTGGGCAACTTCGCGACCAAGCTGCTGAGCGGCAACCCGACCGGGATCACCAGGGTGCGGGGGACCCCGCAGCTGCACGAGCTCGGCGGCCGGCCGGTCTTCCTGCTGCCGCTCTTCCACCCGGCGGCGGCGCTGCGCACGCCGGCGGTGAAGGAGACGCTGCGCGCCGACATCGAGCTGCTGCCGCAGCTGCTCGACGGGCCGGCCCCCGGCGCGCCAGAGCCCGTCGAGGGAGACGAGGCCGAGGCGCCCGACCCCGAGCCGCCGCCACCCGCCGACCAGCTCGACATCCTCGGTTGAGCGTGGAGAGGAGCGAGAGCGGCTCCGCGGCGGAGACCGAGGCCGTCGGCGCGAAGCTCGCCGCCGGGCTCGGCCCAGGTGACGTGGTCGTGATCAGCGGCGAGATCGGCGCCGGCAAGACGACGCTGATCCGCGGCGCCTGCCGGGCGCTCGGCGTGACCGGGCCGGTCACCTCTCCGACCTTCACGATCGGCCAGCGCTACGGCGGGCGGCTGCCGGTATCCCACCTCGACCTCTACCGGCTCGGCGGCATCGACGCCGAGGACCCGGCGCTGCTCGACGATTATCTCGATCCGGGCTCGGTCGCCTTCGTCGAGTGGCCGGCGGTGGCCGCGGCCGAGCTCGCGGGGAAGCGCACGATCGCGGTGCGGATGAGCCACCTGGGCGGCGACCGGCGTCGAATCGAAATCGCGAGCGCATCGGCGCCCCGGTAGGCGTGTTTCGGAGGCAGGTGCTCTCGATAGCATCGCGGCCACGCACGCAATCGAAGGAGGGAAGCGGTCGATGAAGGGACTGAAGACGCTGATGGCGATCGGGTTGGGGGTGGCGCTGCTTGTCAGCGCGGCGCCCGCGACCGCCCAGGGCGCCGCTTTCCGCCACTACGTCGCCTGCGGCCTGTCCCAGAAGGCAAAGCCGTCCCACCTCTGCCAGAAGCCGCGCAAAAAGGGCGCCTTCTTCCGCAGCAATCGAGCCGACGTCTTCTACACCGTCTGCGTCAAATTCCCGACTCGCAAAAACCTCTGCGCGCCCAGGCAGGAAGCGGTCAAGGGGACGCTCTACGTCAACAAGATCACCTCGAACATTCCGGGGCGCCACCGGGTCACCTGGTTCGTCAGGGGCAAGCGGGTCGGGTTGTTCGTTCTCTACGTCCCAGAGCGCAACGGCAAGCGGAACCAGAAGCGGCGCGGGAAGTAGCACCGCGCTGACCGTCGTCGGCTTCGACACTGCGACCGGCGACACCGCTGTCGCCGCGCTGCGCGGCGAGGAGGTCCTGCACGAGGCGACGATCGGCCTCTCCGAGAAGGGGGGGCCACAGCACACGACGGCGCTGCTCGGCGAGGTCGAGCGCGCCGCCGCGGCGGCCGGCGGCTGGGGGGGCGTCGAGCGGATCGCGGTCGGGATCGGCCCCGGCACCTTCACCGGCCTGCGCGTCGGCATCGCCACGGCGCGGGCGCTGGCGCTGAGCCGGGGCTTGCCGCTCAGCGGGGTCGGCACGCTCGACGCGCTGGCGGCGGGCATTGCCGAGGTCGCGGCCGGTCGGCCCTGCCTGGCCGTGATCGACGCCCGTCGGGGCGAGGTCGCGGCGGCGCTCTACGCCGCCGGGGGGGAGCGGCTCTGGGGCCCGGAGTTGAGCACGCCCGCGGCGCTCGCAGAAGGTCTGGCGGAGTTGCCGGAGACGGCTCTGTGCGGCGGATCGGGCGCGGTACGATTTCGTCAGCAGCTGACCGATCGGGCGGTCGAGATCCCGGACGACGCCGACCCCGTGCATCGCGTAGCCGCGCGCCAGATCTGCGCGCTGGCGGCTGGCGGCACAGGCGAGGAGGAGTCCGCCTCCGTTGCCCCGATCTATCTGAGGCCCCCCGATGCGGAGCAGTGGCGTGAGCGAGACTCTCTCAAAGCAGCCGAGTGACGTAGGCGGTGAGCAGCCGGTGAGGCGGCTCGCCTACAGCGATCTGCCGGCCGTGGTCGCGATCGAGCGGCGCTCCTTCCCGTCGCCGTGGTCGCTCGCGATGTTCGTGCTCGAGCTCTCCAAGCCCTCCGGCATCTGCCTCGCCGCGATCCAGGGCGAGGAGCTGCTCGGCTACCTGGTCTGCTCGCGCTACGACCGCGTCTGGCACCTGATGAACGTCGCCGTCGCCCCCGACAGGCGGCGCCACGGCATCGCCAGCAGGCTGATCGGGCAGCTGATTGCCGAGACCGCCGGCGCCCTGCCGGTCACGCTCGAGGTGCGTGTCTCCAACCACGACGCGGTCGCGATGTACGAGAAGCTGGGCTTCCGATCTGCCGGAGTGCGTCCGCGCTACTACCAGGACAACGGCGAGGACGCCCTGATCATGTGGCTGGACTGAGGGCGCGAGGATGATCCTCGCGATCGAGACCTCCTGCGACGACACCTGCGCCGCGGTCGTCGACGGCGCTGAGATCCTCGCCAACACGATCTCCTCGCAGGACGAGGCGCACGCCAGGTTCGGCGGGATCGTGCCCGAGGTCGCCTCGCGCCACCACCTCGAGCTGACCGCGCCCGTGGTCGAGTCTGCCCTCGCGGAAGCAGGGGTGACGCTGGACCAGGTCGAGGCCGTCGCGGTCACCGCCGGGCCAGGCCTGATCGGTGCGCTGCTGGTCGGCCTCAGCACGGCGAAGGCGATCGCCGCGCCGCGCAAGCTGCCGCTGATCCCGGTCGACCACCTGCAGGGCCACGTCGCCGCAAACTTCCTTGCTCCCGAGCCGCTCGAGCCGCCCTTTCTCTGCCTCCTTGCCAGCGGTGGCCACACGCTGCTGGCCGGCGTCCGCGACCACAGCGGCCATGAAGTGCTCGGCCAGACCCTCGACGATGCTGCCGGCGAGGCCTTCGACAAGGTCGCCCGCCTGCTCGGGCTCGGCTTCCCCGGTGGACCGGCGCTGCAGAAGCTTGCCGAGGACGGCGACCCGGAGGCATTCAAGCTGCCGGTGGCGATGGCGCGCGACCCGGGCCTCGACTTCAGCTTCAGCGGCCTGAAGACGGCAATGGTCTACCTCTGCCGTGATCTCGGCGAGGACGGCGTGCGCGAGCGCCGCGCCGACCTCGCGGCGAGCTTCCAGATGGCGGCGGTCGGCCAGCTGACCGCGAAACTGAAGCGGGCGCTGAAGCGCGGCGATTGGGGGGCGGTCGCGCTCGGCGGCGGCGTTGCCGCCAACGGACCGCTGCGCGAGGCGGTGGCGGCGCTCTGCGAGGAGCGCGGCCTGCGGCTCAAGCTGGTGCCACTGCTGCTCTGCACCGACAACGCCGCGATGATCGCCTCGGCGGCGCGCTTCGCGCCGGCGCTGCCCTACCCGGAGTACCTGACCTACGACGCCTTCCCCAGCAGCCGCCCGCCGGTGCCGGCCCCGTGAGCATTCAGCTGGTTCTCTACGGCCGGCCGAGCTGCCACCTCTGCGAGCAGGCGCTCGAGCAGCTGGTCGAGCTCCATCGCGAGGGCTACGAGTTCGAGCTGCACGAGGTCGACATCGAGAGCGACGACGGGCTGCTACGGGCGATGCTCGAGCGCATCCCGGTGCTCGAGCTGAACGGCGAGACGATCTCGGAGCTGGCATTGGACCAAACCTCCGTTCGTGCGCGGCTCGATACTGTGGTGGCCGATGATCGATCCGGCGGTGGAGGAGTTCGCAGTGCCCGGTGGGCTGACCGGCGACGGTGAGCGCCTCTCGCTTGGCGTCGCCGCGCGCCTCTCGCGCTACCTGCAGGTGTTGACGCAGGCGCGCAAGATGGGCCGCGAGACGATCTCCTCGCAGGAACTCTCGGAATACACGCACATCAACCCGACCCAGATTCGCCGCGACCTCTCCGGCTTCGGAAAGTTCGGCAAGCGCGGCGTGGGCTACAAGGTCGACTCACTGGTCGCCGAGATCCGCAAGATCCTGCGCACCTCGGGCCAGCACAACATCGCCCTCTTCGGCGCCGGCAACCTCGGCCAGGCGATTGCCAGCTCCGACATCTTCGCCGACCACGGCTTCGAGGTAGTCGCCATGTTCGACATCGACCCGTCGGTGGTGGGCACACAGGTCGGCAGCCTGCAGGTGCGCGACTTCGCCGAGCTCGAGGCGGTCGTCTCCGAGCAGGAGATCGTCGTCGGCGTGCTCGCAGTTCCCCCCGCCGCAGCGCAGGCCGTCGCCGACCGCCTGGTCGAGGCCGGCGTGAGGGTCATCTTCAACTACTCCGAGCAGTTGCTGCAGGTGCCGCCGGAGGTCACCGTGCACACCTCCAGCCCCGCGGTCGACCTGCTCTACGCGCTCTACTTCTACCTGACCTGAGAAGGAGCTCAATCCCATTGTCCCTGGACCTCGACCTGGCTCGGGAGAGATTCGAGTCCTCGACCGATTTCACGATCGGGCTCGAGGAGGAGTTCGCGATTCTCGACCCGGCGACGCTCGAGCTCGAGCACCGCTTCGAGGAGCTCTACGCGGCATGTCAGAAGGACAACGTGCTGGCAGGCTCGGCCGCGGGCGAGCTGATCGCCTCGGAGATCGAGATCCGCTCCGGCCGCTCGGAGAGCTTCGCCGCGGCGGTAGCGGCCCAGCGCGAGCACCGCAATGGGCTTTTCGAGCTGGCTGACCGCGCCGGCCTCGCGCTTGCGGCGATGGGCACCCATCCCTGGGCCGACTACCGCGACCAGCGGATCATCGACACGCCGCACTACAACCGGCTGCGCAACGAACTCGGGTACGTCGCCCAACGCAACAACACCTGGAGCCTGCACGTGCACATGGGCGTGCGCGGCGCCGACCGCGCGATCGCCGTTTGCGACTGGCTGCGCGAGTTGCTGCCGCTGCTGCTAGCGGTCTCCGCCAACTCGCCCTTCCTCGACCGCCGTGACAGCGGCCTGCACACGGTTCGCACCGAGACCTTCACCCGCACCTTCCCCCGCTGCGGCGTGCCCAGCCCGTTCGTCGACTGGCGGCGCTACGCCGAGTTCATCGCGACGCTGCAGAGCACCGGCACCGTGGTCGAGTCGACTCAGCTGTGGTGGAGCGTGCGCCCTCACCACGAATTCGGCACGGTCGAGGTGCGGATCTGTGACGCGCAGACTCGCGGCGAGGAGTCCTTCGGCCTGGCCGGCCTGATCGCCGCCTGCATCGCCCAGACCGCGCTCGACTACGACGAGCGCGGCTACGGAGGGGCCGGCGCGCCGCTGGCCGACCGCGAGATCGAGGAGAACCTGTGGCGGGCGATCCGCCACGGGATGAGCGGCAAGCAGATCGACTTCCGCAAGGGAGCGGAGGTCGAGGCGCGGGCGGCGCTGGAGGGAGTGCTCGAATGGACCGCTCCCGCCCGGGCGGCGCTCGGCATCGAACCTCGCCTGCCCGAGCGCAACGGTGCCCAGCGGGCGCGCGAGTCGCTCGACGCCGGGCTCTCGATCGAGGACATCTACCGCGACGCGGTGCGGGAGACGCAGCGCACCTATCCGCATGCCCTTATAGACTCCCGCGCCGCTTAAAACGACGGAGGAATCAACTTGACCAGTTTCTTGACCGACTACGGAGTCGTCGTCGCGCTCGTATGCGCCGGCGCGGCTGTTCTCTACGGATTGATCATCACGCAGCGCCTGCTGGCGAAATCGCCGGGCAACGAGCGCATGCAGGAAATCTCAGGTGCGGTGCAGGAAGGCGCCAAGGCCTACCTCAACCGCCAGTACACGATCATCGCGGCGGTCGCCGTGCCGATCGCGATCCTGCTGCTCGTGCTGCAGAACTGGGAGACCGCGGTCGGTTTCGTGATCGGTGGCGTCTTCTCCGGTGCGGCCGGCTTCATCGGCATGAACCTCTCCGTGCGCGCCAACGCGCGCGTGGCCGAGGCTGCCCGTGGCGGCGTGCCGCCGGCGCTCGACGTCGCCTTCAAGGGCGGCTCGGTGACCGGCATGCTCGTCGTCGGCCTCGCCCTGCTCGGCGTCGCTGGCTACTACGGCATCCTCGTTGCCACCGGCTCAACCGACAAGCACGCGGTCGACGCGCTCGTCGGCCTCGGCTTCGGCGGCTCGCTGATCTCCGTCTTTGCCCGGCTCGGCGGCGGCATCTTCACCAAGGCCGCCGACGTCGGAGCCGACCTGGTCGGCAAGGTCGAGGCGGGGATCCCCGAGGACGATCCCCGCAACCCGGCCGTGATCGCCGACAACGTCGGCGACAACGTCGGCGACTGCGCCGGCATGGCGGCCGACCTGTTCGAGACCTATGTCGTCACCTCGGTCGCGGTGATGCTGCTCGGCGTGCTCACCTTCACCGGCGCCGGCGGCGAGTTCCTGCGTGAGGTGGCGATCTACCCGCTGGTGATCGGCGGCGTCGCGATCATCGCCTCGATCATCGGGGCGCTTGCCGTGCGGACAAAAACCGACCGGGTCGAGGGCGCCCTCTACACCGGCGTGATCATCTCCGGGATCCTCTCGATCGCGGCCTTCTACCCGATCACCGACTGGATGATGAGCGAGCCGGTGCGGCTCGGGCTCAGCACCGCCGCCGATGCGGTGAGCGTCACCGACCTCTGGCTCTGCGCGGTGATCGGCGTCGCCGTGACGGCGCTGCTTTTTGTCATCACCGAATTCTATACCGCGACCCGCTTCCGTCCGGTGAAGACGATCGCGCAGGCCTCGGAGACCGGGCACGCGACGAACATCATCCAGGGCCTGGCCCAGGGCTTCCAGTCGACCGCCGCCCCGGCGCTGGTGATCGCGCTGGCGATCCTCGCCGCCAACGAGCTGGCCGGGATCTACGGCATCGGCATCGCCGTGATGGCGCAGCTCTCGCTCTGCGGGCTGATCGTTGCCCTCGACGCCTTCGGGCCGATCACCGACAACGCCGGCGGCATCGCCGAGATGGCGGAGCTGCCCGAGGAGGTGCGCAACGTCACCGACCCGCTCGACGCGGTCGGCAACACGACCAAGGCGGTCACCAAGGGCTACGCGATCGGCTCCGCCGCGCTCGCCGCGCTGGTGCTGTTCGCCGCCTTCAAGAGCGAGCTCGGCGACGAGGCTCCGGCCGGGTTCGATCTCAACTCCCTGTTCAACCTCTCTTCGCCCGAGGTGCTGATTGGGTTGATCGTCGGCGGGATGATGGTCTACCTGTTCTCCGCGCTGGCGATCGAGGCGGTTGGCCGTGCCGGCGGCCAGGTGGTCGAACAGGTGCGCGAGCAGTTCCGCGAACACCCGGGGATCATGGAGGGGACCGAAAAGCCTGACTACGCCAAAACGGTCAGCATCGTCACCCTGGCGGCGCAGAAAGAGATGATCCTGCCCGCCCTGATCCCGATCCTCGTTCCGGTCGTGGTCGGCCTGCTCAGCGTTGATGCGCTTGGCGGCCTGCTGATCGGCGTGATCGTCGTCGGCCTCTTCGCGGCGATCTCGATGACTGCCGGCGGCGGCGCCTGGGACAACGCCAAGAAGCTGATCGAGGACGGCGCCCACGGCGGCAAAGGCTCACCGGCCCACGAAGCGTCGGTGACCGGCGACACGGTCGGCGACCCCTACAAGGACACGGCCGGCCCGGCGATCAACCCGATGATCAAGGTCGCCAACATCGTCGCGATCCTGATCATCCCCATCGTCCACTTCTGATTCCCGACCCGCTGATCAACGTCTCCGACTTCGAGAGGGCCGCCTCTCAGAAGTTGGAGGCGGGGGTCGCGGGGTACTTCTTCGGCGGGGCCGGGGATGAGTTGACGCTTGCCGAGAACGTCGCGGCGTGGCAGGGATGGCGACTGCGGCCGCGGGCCCTGGCGGGGCTGAAAGCCTGGTCGACGAAGGCGGAGCTGCTGGGAGCTGAGGTCTCGATGCCGGTGCTGGTCGCGCCGGTCGCCTACCAGGGGCTGGTCGATCCCGAGGGCGAGGCGGCGATGGCACGGGCGGCCGCCGCAGAGGGGACGGTGATGTGCCTCTCGACCCTGGCGACGATGCGGCCGGGTCCGGTCGCCGAGGCGGCACCGGGCGGGCGGCGCTGGTTCCAGCTTTACTGCTTCGAGGACGAGGCGGTGACCCGGGCGCTGGTCGATGAGGCGGTCGGCTGCGGCTACGAGGCCATTGTGGTGACGGTTGACGCGCCGCGCGGGGGCAACCGCGAGCGCGACCGGTACACCGGCTTCGAAATCCCCGAGGAGGTTGGCGTGCCGAGCGTCGAAGCCGCGCTCGGGTCTGGCCGGGCGGTGACGATCGAGGAGACCTTTGACCTCATGGATGCGGCTCTGTCGTGGTCCGACCTCGGGAAACTGGCCGCCGAGTGCCGCGTGCCGGTCCTGGTCAAGGGAGTGGTCACGGCCGAGGACGCGGTGCTGGCGGTCGAGCACGGTGCCGCCGGGATCGTCGTCTCCAACCACGGCGGCCGCCAGCTCGACCGCTGCATCGCCACCGCCGAGGCCCTACCCGAGGTCGTCGATGCGGTCGAAGGGCGCGCGCCGGTCCTCGTCGACGGCGGCATCCGCCGTGGCGTCGACATCGCGATCGCGCTGGCACTTGGCGCCGATGCGGTGCTGGTCGGCAGGCCGGCGCTCTGGGGTCTCGCCGTCGACGGCGAGACCGGCGCCCGGCGGGTGCTGGAGACGCTGCGCAAGGAGTTCGAGCTGACCCTGGCGCTCTGCGGCTGCGCCTCGCCCGCCGAGCTTGACCGCGCTCACCTGCGGCGGGCACCGGCGGCCCCCGTATATTCGGCCTGAGTGACCGTTCTCCTGACCTGATCGATGGCCCAGCGGATCCCGAGAGACGAATCGCTGAGCCGCGTGCACGGTGTCGGCGCGCTGTTCTCGGCCGCCTACGGCAACGTCGGCTCCTCGATCTACTACGCGCTCGGCGTTACCGCGGCCTTCGCCCTCGGCCTGACCCCGGTCGCCTTCGCGATCACCGGGATCATCTTCATGTTCACCGCGGCCACCTACGCCGAGGCGACGGTTATGTACCCCGAAGCCGGCGGCTCCTCCAGCTTCGCCCGCCATGCCTTCAACGAGCTGGTCAGCTTCGTCGCCGCCTGGGGGCAGATGCTGAACTACGTGATCACGGTCGCGATCTCGGCCTACTTCGTGCCGCATTACCTGGCCGTGTTCTGGCGGCCGCTGCACCACGGGCCCGGCGACATCATCCTCGGCGCGATCCTGATCGCGGCGCTGGCGCTGCTCAACATCCGTGGCTCGCAGGAGTCGGCGAAATTGAACCTGGTGCTGGCGATCGCCGACCTCGCCACCCAGGTAATCCTGGTCGCGATCGGCATCGTCCTCGTGCTCAGCCCGGAGATCCTGGTCGACAACATCAACCTCGGCGTCGCCCCCAGCTGGAGCGACTTCGCGCTGGGCATCGCGGTCGGGATGATCGCCTACACCGGGATCGAGACGATCTCCAACATGGCCGAGGAGGCCAAGGACGCGGCGCGGACCATCCCGCGCGCCGTCGGCTTCACGGTCGCGGCGGTGCTCGGCCTCTACCTGTTGATCCCGGTCGTCGCGCTCTCGGCGATGCCGGTCACGCTCAACGAGGCTGGGGTCTACACGACCGAACTCGGAAAGGAGTTCGCCAACGACCCGATTCTCGGCATCGTCGAGAACCTCGGGCTCACCGGCGGGATGACCGAAGCGCTGCGCTTCTACGTCGGCATCCTCGCCGCGGTGATCCTGCTGATCGCGACCAACGCCGGGCTGATCGGCGTCTCGCGGCTGACCTACTCGATGGGCCAGTACCGGCAGCTGCCCGAGGGCCTGCGCCAGGTCCACCCGCGCTACCGCACCCCCTACATCGCGATCCTCGTCTTCGCCGCCGTGGCGATGGTGACCTTGATTCCGGGCAAGACCGAGTTTCTGGCGACGATGTACTCGTTCGGCGCGATGCTCTCCTTCACCATCGCCCACGTCTCGGTGGTCCAGCTGCGCCGCGCGCAGTCCGAGCGCGAGCGGCCGTGGAAGGCGCCGCTCAACTTCCGCGCCTTCGGCACGCTGGTACCGCTGACCGCGGTGCTCGGCGGGCTCGGCACCTTCGCCGCCTGGATCGTGGTGATGGCGCTCAATCCGCAGACGCTGGCAGTTGGGCTCGGCTGGATGGCGCTGGGGATCCTCGTCTACGTGCTCTACCGCCGCAACCAGCGCCTGCCGTTGACCGAGACGGTCAAGGTCGTCACGCCGGAGCCGCTCGGGGTCGAGGAGATCGAGTACCGCAGTGTCATGGTCGCGTTCAAAGACGGCGAGCCGTTCTCCGAGGAGATGGTGGCGACCGCGGTCAAGCTGGCCTCGAAACGACGCCGCGGGATTCACGTCCACTCGCTGCTGACCATACCCACCCACCTGCCGCTCGACGCGGAGATGCGCGAGTCCGAGGCCGAGGCGCAGAGCAAGGTCGAGCAGGCGAAGCTGATCGGCGGCCAGCGCGTTACCGGCCACGTCGACCGCGTGCGACCGGGCCAGGCGGGCTACTCGATCGCCGAGGAGGCGAAGCTGATCAACGCCGCTGCGGTCGTCGTCTGGCTGCGCTACCGCGACGGCAAGCCGCTCTACGACAAGACTCTGCAGACGGTGCTTGGCGAGCGGCCCTGCCGGGTGATCGTCGTCTCCGAGAAAGGCGCCCGCCGGGGCGCCGACTCGACCCCCTCGCTCGCCTAGAATCGCCGCGTGTACCAGGGGTCGATCCGGCTTCTCTCCTTCATCTTCCTCGCCCTGGGCCTGGCCGTCCTCGTGAGCACCTTCGCCAACGGCGGCGGCCCCCTCTCCCTCGGCGCGCTTCTCGGCATCGCCTTCCTGGCCGTCGGAGGAGCCCGTCTCTGGCTTTCCGGCTTCTTCCGCGGGTGGCGCGGGGGGAGGGGGGGTTCGCACGGGTGAGTCCGCCAACCCCCCCTCCCCCCGCGACAGGACCCACGGCTGAAGGCCCCCACGAGCCAGGTCGTCGTCCCAGGCTCGAGCCGCTGCTGCGCCGCGGCGTAGGCGTCCCCGGCCTCTTCGTCGCCGTCTACTCCTCGGTTGGCTTCTCGATCTACTTCGCGCTCGGCGTCGTCGCCGATCGCGGTCTCGGCCTGACGCCACTGATCTTCCTCGCCGCCGGGCTGATGTTCGTCCTGACCACGCTCAGCTACGTCGAGGGCGGCGCGATGATCCGCGAACGCGGTGGCTCCTCGAGCTTCGCCCGCCACGCCTTCAACGAGTTGATCGCCTTCATCGCCGGCTGGGCGATCCTGATCGACTACCTGATCGTCGCCGCGCTGGCCTCGCTCTCGGTGCCGCACTACCTGGAACCGGTGACGCCGGACCTCTCCGGGGAGTGGCAGCAGGTCGCCGTCGCCGGCGCCGTCATCGTCGCCGCCTGCACGCTGAACATCCTCAACGTGACCGGGCGCGGGCGCGAGCGCACACTGAGCGTGCTGGCGCTCGCCGACATCGCACTGCAGGTCACTGTGATCGTCGTCGGCGTCCTCGTCGTCCTGCACCCGGACCGGCTCACCGATCAGATCCATCTCTTCGCCGAGCCGACCGTCAGGGACATCGTCTACGCCTCGGTGATCGCGATGCTCGCCTACGCTGGGATCGAGGCCGCCGCCGACCTCGCCCCCGACATCGATGTCCGCCCGCGCGACCTGAAGCGGATCGTCTCGCTCGGCGCCGTGGCCGTGCCGCTGGTCTACGCCGGGATGGCGGCGATCGCGCTGATGGCGGTGCCGGTCGTGATCGGACCGGAGGGCGCCGAAACCGCGCTCGGCGGCGAGTTCGTCGAGGCGCCCGTGCTCGGCGTGGTCTCCGCCTACGACCCGAACTGGGTCGCCAAGGCGATGCGCTGGATCGTCGCCCTGGTTGCCGCGCCGGTGCTCTTCTGGGCGGCGTCGACGGCAATGTTGGGAGTGTCGCGGCACATCTACACGCTGGCGATCAATCGGCAGATCCCCAGCTGGCTGGGCAAGCTCGGCGGCCGCCACCCGACCCCGCACGTGGCGATCGTGCTCTCCGGCCTGATCGTGATCGGCCTGATCGTGCCGACCGACATCAAGCTGCTCGCCGGCCTTTACGCCTTCGGCGCGTTGCTGGCGATCACGATCGCCCACTTCTCGATTCTGCGCCTGCGGGTCACCGAACCCGACCGCGGCCGCCCCTTCCGCGTGCCCTGGAACGTCGCCTGGCGCGGGGCGCAACTGCCCGTGCCGACGATCTTCGCCGCGGGGCTCAGCGCCCTCGCCTTCCTCAGCGTGCTGCTCGTGCACGACACGGCGCGCTGGGTCGGCGGTGGCTGGATGCTCTTCGGCCTCGCCTTCTACGTGATCTACCGCAAGGGGGTCGAGGGCACGTCGCTGACCCGGCGGGTATCGGTCACCGAGCGGGCGCTGACCAAGCAGGTTCCGGAGATCGAATACCACAGCCTGCTGGTGCCGGTCTTCGGCTCCGAGCTCGACGACGACATCGTCGCCACCGCGGGGAGGCTCGCCGCGGCCGAGCACACCGACCGCGATCGCGACGGGACCCGCCTCGCTCTCGTCTACGTCACCGAGGTGCCGCTGACCGAGTCGCTCGACGCCGAGCTGCCGCCGGCGCGCGCGGAGGAGGCGCGGTTGGCGCTCGAGCGCGCCCGCGACGTTGCCGAGGAGTACGCCGACGTCGCCGTCACCACGGAGACGATCCGCGCCCGCAAGGTCGGCGCCGGGATCGTCGAGGCGGCGCGGCGCGGCGGTGTCGAGGCGATCGTGATCGGCGGCGAGCCGCCGACCAAAATCCGCGGCGGCGCGAGGATGGGTGGGATCGGCGCCGCGAAGCCGGCCGAGATCGGCGCCGCGACCGAGTACGTGCTGACGAAAGCGCCCTGCCAGGTTCTCCTCACCGCCCCGCCCGAAACGCCACCGCGGGCGTGACATCTAGTATCCGACCCATGTTCATCCTGATCGTCGGTTGCGGCCGGGTCGGCTCCTCGCTCGCGCGCACCATGCTGAGCGAGGGCCACGAGGTCTCCTGCCTCGACGAGGACCCGGAGGCGCACACGCGGCTCGAGGTCGGCCTCGACAAGGGCTGGGAGGACCTCGGCGGCCGCTTCACCGTCGGCACCGGGCTCGAGACCGACGCGCTGCTCTCGGCCGGGATCGAGCAGGCCGACGCCTTCATCGCCGCCACCAACGGCGACAACACCAACATCGTGATCGCCCAGATCGCTCAGCGCCGCTACGAGGTGCCGAACGTGATCGCTCGCATCCTCGACCCGCTGCGTGCCGAGTGGTACAGCCAGCAGGGCCTGCACACGATCTGCCCGACCCGGGTCGCGATTGACATGCTCGAGAGCGCCGTGCGCGAAGGCGCCCAGCGCGAGGCGGCATAGCGATGTACATCATCGTCATCGGCGCGGGGAAGGTCGGCTGGAACCTCGCTCGCGAGCTGCTCGAAAAGAACCACGAGGTGACGGTGATCGAGAGCAACCGGCGCCGCTACCTGACCGTCGAGCAGGAGCTCGAGCACAACGTCACCTACGGCGACGCCTCCGAGCTCTGGGTGCTGGAGCGGGCTGGGATCCAGCGCGCCGACATGGTGATCGCGGTGACCGGCGACGACGAGGACAACATGCTGATCTGCCAGGTCGCGCGCGAGAAGTACGAAGTCGAGCGGATCATCGCCCGCGTCAACAACCCGCGCAACCGACCGCACTTCGACCTGCTCGGCGTCAAGCCGTCGGTCTCGGCGACCGATCTGATCCTGCGCCTGCTCGAGCACGAGGTGCCCGAGTACGGGCTCGTCCACCTGCTCGACCTGCAGGAGGAGCAGCTGGAGATCATCGAGATGTTGCTCGGCCAGGACTCCGGGGTAACCGGACGGCGTGTCGGCGACCTCTCGATGCCGGAAGGCAGCCTCCTGATTTCCGTGCTGCGCGAAGGCAAGGGCTTCGTGCCCGGTCCCGAGACCGTGCTCAAGGCCGGTGACGAGGTTCTGGCCGTGCTCGATCCGGGCCGCGAGGAGGACATCAAGGAGCTCTTCGGCCCCGCCATCGGCGGCAACGGAACCGGCTGAGCGTGGCGGACCGCGCAGTCGATTACCTCTTGATCGGCGGCGGCATGGCCGCGGCCCACTGCGCCGCGGAGCTGCGCAGGCGCGGCGCTGAGGGCTCGATCCTGCTTGCCGGCCGGGAGCCCGAACCGCCGTACGAGCGGCCGCCGCTCTCCAAGGAGCACCTGCGCGGGGAAAGCTCGAGGGAGGACGCCTACGTCAACCCGCCCGGCTGGTACGAGGAGAACGAAGTCGAGCTGCTCACCGGCGTCAACGTGATGTCGCTCGATCCGGAGGCGCGCACGGCGAAGCTGCAGGGCGGGGAGGAGGTCGGCTTCGACAAGGCGCTGCTGGCCACCGGGGCTATGGTCAACATCCTGCGGGTCGAGGGTGCCGAGAACGAGGGAATCCACTACCTGCGCGCCTTTGGCAACTCCGAGGCGATTCGCGCCGACGCCGAGGGGGCAGAGCGCGTTGTCCTGATCGGCGGCAGCTACATCGGCTGCGAGGTCGCGGCCTCGCTGACCGCCAAGGGCGTCGAGTGCACGGTCGTGATGATGGAGGACGTTGCGCTCTCACGGACCTTCGGCGAGGACGCCGGCCGCTGGTTCCAGGCCGAGCTCGAAGAGCACGGCGTCAAATTCCACGGCGGCGAGGAGCTGGAGGCCTTCGAGGGCGACGGCCGCGTCAGGGCCGTGCTGACCAAGAGCGGCCGCGCGCTCGAGTGCGACGCGGTCGTGGTCGGGGCCGGCGTGCGGCCCGACGCGATGCTGGCCCAGCGCGCCGGGCTCGACATCGACGACGGAATCGTCTGCGACTCGAAGCTGGCGACCTCGGCGGAGGGCATCTATGCCGCGGGGGACTGTTGCTCCTATGACAGCGTCGTCCATGGCCGGCGGATCAGGGTCGAGCACTGGGACGTGGCGATGCAGCAGGGCATCCACGTCGCCCGCAACATGCTCGGCGAGGACCGCGACTACGACATCGTCCCCTACTTCTTCAGCGACCTCGCCGACTGGGCGAGCCTCGAGTACGTCGGTCCGGCGGCCGAGTGGGACGAGGAGGTCTGGCGCGGCGACCGCAACAGCGGCGAGTTCTCGCTCTGGTATTTGAAGGACGGCCGAGTCGCCGGAGCGCTCAGCGTCGGCCGCTCCGAAGATCTGGCCGAAGCGCGGCGCCTGCTCGCCGGCCGGGTCGACGTCGCCGCCGCCCGCGCGCAACTCGCCGACCCCGACAGCGACCTGGGTGAAATTTCCTAGCCACGCTCTGCGTGCGCCCGGCCCGTGCGGCTGGATATCCTCAGAAGCAGTTCGTTGCGCCCTGGTGTAATTGGCAACACGCCAGCCTCTGGAGCTGGAATTTGGGGTTCGAGTCCCTGGGGCGCAGTAGAAAGTTCCTGCATGGCCTGTCCAGTAGCTCTGCTACCTTCGCCGCTTGATGAGGAGGCTCGGGTTCTCATGCGGTGCGTTCGTGCTCTTCGCCCTGGCGATCGCCGGTTGCGGCGGTGGCGACAACGGCGGCTCGACCGCGGCGGCACCGGTCGAAACGACCGAAGCCGCCGCCCTGACCAAGGAAGAGCTCGTCGCCCAGGGCGACGCGATCTGCGCCGAGGTCAACGCTGCGGTCGGCACGGTTGGCTCGACCAGCTCTGACGCCGCCGGCCAGGCGCAGCAGGTCGCCGGCCTCTACGGCGGCATGGCCGAACGGCTCAAAGGGCTGGGGGCGCCGAGCGACGAAAGCGCCGGCTACGCCGAATTCGTCGCTGCCGCGGAATCTCTCTCCCAGGCCGAGGACAACGTCAAACTCGCCACGGAACGCGAAGAAGGAGAAGCCGAAGCCGAAGAAGGGGCGAGCTCGGCGTTGAGCGCCTTTCAGTCGGCGGCGAGCGAATTCGGCCTTGAAGAGTGTGCGGAAGCACCGGCGGCGCCGACCCCGAGTGGCTCGGAATCGGGCGGCGAATCCTCCGGCGGTGAAACCGGCGGGATCGAAGGCGGCGGCGAAGAAGTCGCGCCCGAAGTAGTCGAACCGGCGCCCGAAGTAGTCGAACCGGCGCCGGAAACGGGCGGCGGCGTCGGCGGCGGCACCGAAGGCGGGGGCTCCGCCGGTGGTGGCTCAGGCGGCATCGGCCCCGGCTGAGCGGGGCGCTCAGGCAGCGGAGCCGTGCTCCCAAGCGCCGTACAAACGTGAGTAGGGCCCGCCGGCTTCGATCAGCTCGTCGTGGGTGCCGGCCTCGGCGATGCGGCCCCCCTCGAGCACGGCGATCTTTCCGGCGCGGCGGATCGTCGAGAGGCGGTGGGCGATGACGATCGCGGTGCGGCCGGCGAGCAGCCGGTGGAGGCCCTGCTCGATCGTGCGCTCGGTGCGCACGTCGACGTTCGAGGTCGCCTCGTCGAGGATCAGGATGCGTGGCTCGGCGAGCAGCGCCCGGGCGAAGGCGACGAGCTGGCGCTGGCCGGCTGAGAGCTGCACGCCGCGCTCGCCGACTTCGGTCTCGATTCCCTGTGGCAGGGCGGCGATGAAGGCGGTCGCGCCGACGGCGGCGCCCGCCGCTTCGATCTCCTCCAGGCTCGCCTCCGGGCGTCCGAAGGCGATGTTCTCGCGCACGCTGCCGGAGAAGAGGAAGCCCTCCTGGGGGACGATCCCGAGCTGGCGCCGTAGCGCCTGCTGGCGCACGCCGCGCAGGTCGTGCCCGTCAACGGTGACGGCGCCGCGCTGCGGATCGTAGAAGCGCGCGACGAGCTTGGCGAGGGTGGACTTGCCGGCGCCGGTCGCGCCGACCAGGGCGAGGGTCTGCCCGGGGGGAACGTGCAGGTCGATCTGCTCCAACGCCCACTCCTCCTCGGCGTAGGCGAACCAGACACCCTCCATCTCGATCTCGCCGCGCAGCGGCCCGGGGTCGATCGCATCGGGGGCATCGAGCATGTCGGGCTCGGTGTCGAGCAGCTCGAAGATCTTGTCGAGCGCCGCCATCCCTTGCTGGTAGGTCGTGTAGAGCTGGGAGAGCTGCTGGATCGGGTCGAAGAAGAGCTGCAGGTAGCCGATGAAGGCGACGATCGTGCCGATCTGGATCGCGTTGTCGATCGCCTGGCTGCCGCCGTAGAGGATGATCGCGGCGGTGCCGGCGGCTGCGAGCAGTTCGATCGCCGGGAAGTAGGAGGCGTTGAGGAAGACCGTTTTCATGTTCGCCTCGCGGTTGGCCTCGTTGAGCTCGGTCATCGTCGCCGTGTGGCGCGGCTCCTGCCCGAAGCTGCGCACGACCCGAACCCCGGTGAGGGTCTCCTGCAGGTAGGCGGTGACGGCTGCGATGCGCTCGCGCGTCGCCCGGTAGGCGCCGTGGGAGACGACCCGGAAGACGACGCTGGCGACGGCGACCAGCGGGAAGGTGAGAAAGGTGACCAGGGCCAGCTTGAAATCGAGCAGGAGCATGATCGCGACGACACCGATCAGGGTCAGGCCGCTGGAGAAGAGGGTGACGACGCCGCTGGTGACGAGCTGGTTGAGCGCCTCGATGTCGTTGGTCATGCGGCTGATCAGCACCCCTGGGCTGCGCCGCGTGAAGAACCCGATCGACATCGATTGGAGGTGGGCGAAGACGCGCTCACGCAGGTCCTGCAGGGCGCGCGTGCCGACCCAGCCGATCAGGTAGGTCTGGCAGAAGGTGGCGGCAGCGTAGATCACGGCGACGGCGAGGAAGGCGACGACGATCAGGGTCAGCGCATCGGTGTCGCCGGTGACGATGCCGGCATCGATTGCCTGCCCTGCGAGGTAGGGAGGGGCCAGCCCGGCCCCGGTCGCGGCCAGCATCGCGACGAAGGTCAGCGCCACCCGGCCGCGATAGGGGCGCAGGAGGGCGATCATCCAGCGCAGCTTGCGGCCACGCTGGTCCTCGCCGCGGAGAATCCGCCACAGGCTCCTCACAGGCGTGCCATCTCCTCGCGCTGCTCGAGGTCGCGCTGCAGGAAGACCGAGTCGGCGAGGCCGTGCTCGGCGATCTCGCGGTAGAAGCCGCAGCCCTCGAGCAGCTCCTCGTGCGTACCGCGGTCGACGATCGCGCCGCCGTCCATCACCACGACCTCGTCGGCCAGCGAGACGGTCGAGAGGCGATGGGCGATGACGAAGGTGGTGCGGCCCGCCATCGCCTCGCGTAGGCCGGCCTTGATTGCCGCCTCGGTGGTCGCGTCGACCGAGGAGGTCGCGTCATCGAGGATCAGGATGCGGGGGTCGGCGAGCAGGGCGCGGGCGATCGCCAGACGTTGTCGCTGCCCGCCGGAGAGGGTCATGCCGCGCTCGCCGACCAGGGTCTCGTAGCCGCCGGGCAGCTCACCGACGAATCCGTCGGCCTGGGCGCGCTGCGCTGCGGCTTCGATCTGCGCGCGGCTCGCCGCGGGATCGGCGTAGGCGATGTTCTCGGCGATAGAGGCGCTGAAGAGGAAGCTGTCGTCGCCGACGAAGGCGACCTCGGAGCGCAGCGAGACGAGGTCGACCGAGCGCACGTCGGCGCCGTCGATCGAGACGCTGCCCGCGCTGGGGTCGTAGAGGCGCGCGATCAGCGCCACCAGGCTGGTCTTGCCCGAGCCCGAGGGGCCGACCAGGGCGACCGTGCGGCCCGCCTCGACCTCGAGGTCGATCCCGCGCAGCGCTTCCGACTCCGATGTCGTCCTGGCGTCGTCAAGGTCGGATGCGCCAAAGCCGTAGCGCAGGCTGACGCCGTGCATCACGACCCTGCCGCCGCCGTCAGGTAGCGGCGAGGCGTCCGGGGGGCTCTCGATCTGCGGCTCGCGGTCGAGGATCTCGAAGAGCCGGTTGCCCGAGGCGATCGCCCGCTGCGCCATCCCGAGCGCCATTCCCAGCATTCGCATCGGCGCCGCCAGCATCGCGACGTAGGCGTAGAAGGCCGTGAACTCGCCGAGGCTGAGCTGGCCGGCGATCACCTGGCGTCCCCCGACCAGCAGCACAAGGGCGATGCCGAACTGCGGCAGCAGGCCGAGCAGGGGGGAGAAGAAGGCCTGCAGGCGGGTCGAGTAGATGCTCTGATCGAAGACGCGGGCGACGGAGCGGCGGAAGCGGTGGAGTTGATGTTCCTCGCGGGCGAAGGCCTTGACGATGCGGACCCCGGAGACGTTCTCCTCGGCCTCGGCGGTCAGCTCGGCGAGCCGCTGCTGCACCTCCTGCACGGCCGGGCGCGAGACGCGGTTGTAGCGCGAGGAGGTGTAGATCAGCAGCGGCGCGGGGAGCAGCGCGAGCAGCGCCAGCCAGGGCTCGAGCACGAACATCACGGCGCTGGCGAGGACGATCGTCAGCAGGTTCTGGGTGATGAAGATCAGCCCGTAGCCGAGAAAGAAGCGGATCGACTGCAGGTCGACCGTCGCCCGCGACATCAGCTGGCCGGTCTGCTGGCCGTCGAAGAAGCCGAGCTCGAGTCGCTGCAGGTGGGCGTAGAAGCGCTGGCGCAGGTCGAACTCGACTGCGAGCGAGACCCTTCCGGCGACGACGCGCCGCACCATCGTCAGCCCCAACCGCAGGATCCCGGCGAGCACGATCGCGATCGCCAGCGGCAGCAGATCGGGCTGCTCGCCATCCTGGATCGCGTTGACGGCGCGCCCGATCAGCCAGGGGATCAGCACCGTCATCCCCATCGCCGCCCAGGCGAAGACGAGCGACCCCCAGAGCTGACGCCGATAGGGCCGCAGGAAGCCCATCAGACGGCGATAGGTCTGCATCAGGCCACTATACAAAGTGAAGTAAAGGGCCCGTGAGGGCCGGCGAGGGCTAGTTGAAGACCGCGGCCCTGGCGCTGGTGACCTTGCCGGGCGGGCAGGGTTTCTGCTCGTGCCCGGGCGGCAGCAGGATCTCGAAGTTGGTCACCGCGTGGTGAGGGGTCGTGGCGCCGTTGTTGCGGGCGAGGGTGACCACAAGGCGATAGAAGCCGGCGGGAAGCTCGTGGTAGTAGATCTCGGGCCGGGTCGCCGGCGAGTAGCTGCCGCTCGACCCGATGCGCTCGGCGAGCACGCCGTTCGGCCCGGCGTAGCGGGGGAAGTCGAAGGACGCGCCGAGCAGGCGGCCACGACCGAGCGGGCTCTCCTCGGCGCGTTTGAGCTTGGCCGGGTCGACGCAGTCCGGCACGCGGTTGAGCGCGAAGCGAATGTGACCCTCGGCCAGCTGCGGTTCGCCGCCGAAGCGGCGCGGCGCCAATGAGAAGTTGCCGATCTTGGCCTTGACCACGACCGAGCGGTTGGTCTGGCGGGCGCCGTTGCGCGGGGAGACGATCTCCACGCTCGGCTCTCCGGGTGGCTCCTTCGGGCCGGGGTCATCGTCCTTCCCGGCGGCCGACCACGCCAAGACCGCGACGAGGACGACCGCCGCCAAGGCTGCGAAGATGGCAGTTCCGCGCCGCATTCGGGCTCGAACACTACGCAGAGTCAGCGTCGGGCCACGAGCAGGACATGAGCCCCGCAAACGAACTCACCTACCGGATAACCGCTGCCGCCCGTCGTCCGGCGAGTTGGCTGCAGCTGCTCAAGTTCGGCCTGGTGGGCTGCTCGGGCTACCTGATCAACCTGGCCGTCTTCGCCCTGCTCGTCGATGGTGTCGGCGCGCACCACGTCGCTGCCGCACTGGCAGCTTTCTGCGTCGCGCTGGCGAACAATTTCCTCTGGCACCGTCACTGGACCTTCGAGTCCGGCGACGGGCACCCGGGCTTTCAGGCAGCACGCTTTCTCGCGGTCAGCCTGACTGCGCTGGCGGTCAATCTGGTCGTGCTGGAAACACTCGTCTCCGGCACCTCGATGGGCGATCTCGGCGCGCAGGCGATCGCCGTCGGCGTGGCCATGCCCTTCAACTTTCTCGGCAACAAGCTCTGGACGTTCGCCTGATCCGCGTCCGGCGAGTCCGTGCCGTAGCTCGTCGGGTTCCTTTGGCTTGGGGCGGCCTACCGGTCGCCCTCCGGCCGGTGCAGCAGGTAGGGAGCGATGCGGTGCGGGTGGTCCGCGGTCAAGGTCAAGTGGCAAACTGCGCGGACCATGAGCAGCGAAAAGCCGAGCTACGATCCCGGCCGGATCGAGCCTGCCCGTCAGGCCGCGTGGGCTGAGCAGAGCGCGTTCGCGACCCGCGGTCCGGCCTCCGGGCAACCCGCCACCTACATCAAGCCGTCGAGCCCGTTCACCTCGGGCAACCTCCACATGGGCCATGTGCGGGACTACTCGATCGGCGACGCCTACGCCCGCTTCCGCCGCGCCCGCGGCGACGCGGTGCTGTTCGGCTTCGGCTTCGACGCCTTCGGCCTGCCGGCGGAGATGGCGGCGATCGAGCGCGGCACGCGCCCGGCCGATTGGGTCGAGCGCTGCGGCGAGCGGATGCTGGCGCAGATGAAACGGCTCGGCTTCTCCTTCGACTACGGGCGCGCCTTCTACAGCTCCGACGAGGCCCAGTATCGCTGGTCGCAATGGCTGTTCCTGACCCTGCACGAGGCCGGCATGGTCTACCGCGACGACGCCACGGTCGACTGGTGCGATACCTGCCAGACGACGCTGGCGGCGCTGCAGGTCGAGGACGGGCGCTGCTGGCGCTGCCACAACAAGGTGCGCTTGATCCGCCGCCCGACCTGGTTCCTGCGCCTCTCGCCCCACCTGGAGGAGAACGACCGCAATCTGGCCGAGCTGGAGGCGAGCGGTAAGTGGGATGAGCTCTCGCTGAAGACCCAGCGCTACATCCTCGGGCGCAGCGACGGCGTGGAGCTCGACCTCGTGGGCTCCGATGGCGAGGAGCTCGAGGTCTTCACCCCGCACGGCGACGCGGTCGGGGAGGCCCGCTTCGTGCTGCTCTCGCCGCGCCATCCCGAGGTCGAGCGCTGGGCCGGCGACGCCGCGGTCGCCGAGCAGCTCGACGAGCTGCGGTCGGGTGGCTGGGAGCGCAGCGCCCGCGACGCCTCGGCCGTGCCGGTGATCGACACCGGCGCCTCGATCGAGCCGGCCGGGGGCGGCAGCCTGCCGATCTTCGTCTCGCCGATCGTCGACGCCCGCTACGGCCCCACCGCGGCGCTCGGAATACCTTCCGTGGACGAGGCGGACGAGGCGATTGCGGCGCGGATGCCGCGGGCCGCCGTGGAGCCCTTCGGCGGTGGCGCGAGCGCCGGGCTGGAGCGGCGGGAGGCGAGCCGCTACCGCGCCTACGACTTCTCGATCTCGCGCCAGCGCTACTGGGGAACGCCGATCCCCGTCCTGCACTGCGAGGACTGCGGCGTGGTGCCGGTGCCGATCGAGGACCTGCCGGTGGTGCTGCCACGCGATGTCGAGCCGACCGGCGAAGGGAATCCGCTGGCCGAGCGACCGGACTTCCTGCAGGCCACCTGCCCGCGTTGCGACGGGCCGGCTAGGCGCGAGACCGACACGCTCGACTGCCACTTCGACGCTCTCTGGCTCTGGGTGCCGGCGGCCGTGCCTCCCGCCGATCGCGACGAGCAGATGTTCACCCACCCCGACCTCGAGCAGTGGCTGCCGTCCGAGCGGCTGGTCGCCGGCAACGACAGCGGCGGCTTCGTCTTCGACCAACGGGTCGTGACCAAGGCCCTGCGTGAGATCGGACCCTTCGCCTTCCTCGTCGACGGCGAGCCCTTCGCCGGCTGCCTCTTCCACGAGATGGTGATCGCCGACGGGCGCAAGATGAGCAAGCACCTGGGCAACGTCGTCGACCCCGACGAGTTGGTTGCCGAGCACGGTGCCGACACCGTGCGGCTGGCCGTGCTCTATGCCGCCGGCCCGGCCAAGGCGCTCAACTGGACCGACGGGGCGCTGCGCTTCGCCGCGCGCTTCCTGCGTGGGCTCTGGGATTACACCCACAGTCGCATCGCCGCCGCCGACAATGCCGTCGAGGACGCCGAGGCGGCGGCGGACACCGCATTCATCCGCGAGCGGCTGGGCAAATGGTGCGATAACGGGATCGAGCGGATCGGGTCTGACCTCGAGCAGCTGCAGATGCACAAGGCGGTGCGCAACGTCACCCGGCTGCTGGAGCGGGTCAAGGACTACGAGAAGCGCGTGATCGAGCGTCGGGGGCAGCTCAGCCGCGAGGACCACGAGGCGCTGCTCGAGGCGCTGGCCCTGCTCGCCCGTGCGCTCTCGCCGTTTGCGCCGCATATCGCCGAGGAGCTGCTTGTCGCGCTCGACCGCGATCCGTCTGTAGGATTTCCGGTCGGAGGAGAGGCTGTGGCCGCCTCCATTGGCCAAGAATAGTTGATCGATTACGGGGAACTGCTATACACCGCGGCTCATGATCAGGCGTCGGCACAAGAAGCGTCGCAGGCGGTTCGCGAAGGCGGGCGCGCTACCCTCGGTGGCAAGGGGTGTTGAGGGGCGATGAGCCTCTCGGCCGACCAGCGCACCCGCTCCTGCGCGACGGAGCTGGTCTGCCACGACTGTGGGATTCGACTTCCCCTTCTCGACACAACTTTCAGGTGCATGGGTTGCGGCCAGACCCTCGACATCGACTATGACTACGAGCTCGCCGCGCAGCGCATCGCCGAGCAGCCGATCGGCGCCCGCGAGCTCAACATCTGGCGCTTCGAGGAGCTGCTGCCGATCGTCGATGCCAAGGCGCAGGCCAGGGTCGGCCGCTACAGCGGCCGCACGCCGCTGATCCACGCCGACCGGCTCGGCGCCGAGCTCGGCCTGCGCAGGCTCTACCTCAAGGACGACAGCACCCAACGGCCCAGCCTCTCCTACAAGGACCGGGTCGTCTCGATGGCGGTCGCCCGCCTGCTGGAGCTGGGCCAGGATGAGATCGGCTGCGTCTCGACCGGCAACGTCGGCACCGCCGTCTCCTCCCTGGCCGCCAAGGCGGGGGTCGCCGCCTACGTCTTCTATCCGAGCAACATGGAGCGCGGCAAGGCCCGCGCCTGCCGCGCGCTCGGCGCCGCCGTGATCCAGCTCGACGGCAACTACGACGAAGCCAACCGCGCCTGCCGCGAGCTGGCGCTGGCGACCGGCGTGCAGTTCACCAACATCACCCTGCGGCCGTTCTACGCCGAGGGAGCGAAGACGGCCGCCTTCGAGGTCGTCGAGCAGCTCGACTGGGTGTCTCCCGACCATTTCGTCATCCCGGCCGCTGGCGGCACGCTCTCCTCGCGCGTACACAAGGGACTGAAGGAGATGGAGACGGTCGGCATGGCGCAGACCGCGGCGACCAAGATCCACGTCGCCCAGGCCGAGGGCTGCAGCCCGATCGCCACCGCGCTGCTCGACGGCAGCGGCGAGATCGTGCAGCAGCGGCCGAACACCGCGGCCCACTCGATCGCGATCGGCGCCCCCGGGGACGGGCCGCTGGTGGTCGACGCGGTGACCTCGCGCGGCGGCACGGCGGCGACCGCGACCGACTCCGAGATCTTCGCTGCGCTCGATCTGCTCGGCGCCACCGAGGGCATCCTCGCCGAGCCCGCCGCCGGCGCCACGATCGCGGCCACGATCAAGCTCGCCAACGAGGGCAAGCTCGGCCCCGACGACACCGTCGTCTCGATCGTCAGCGGCAACGGCTACAAGACCCTCGACGAGCACCCCGACAAGCCCTGGCCCGAGATGGTCGCCCCCGAAGTGGAGCCGATGGAGCGGGTTCTGGCCGAATTCCGCCACTCCGGCGCCGGCGCCGCGGTCGGCTCCTGAAAGCCCCGGTCTGCGTCGTCGCCGTTCCCCGCTAGCTTGTCCGAGTCGATGAGATGGCGCCCGCAAAAGCCGCGGCTTCGGATCCGGCGGCTGTTCCTCTCCTGGGCGCTCGGGGCGGCTTCGGTCTATCTCGCGGCGGCACTCGTTCCGGGCGTTCGCCTCGACGATCCCGGCGGCGCCTTCGCGGCAGCGGCGCTGATTGCGATCCTGAACGCGGTTCTCCCGCCCCTACTGGCGACGCTGCGCCTGCCGCTGACGCTGGCGCTCGGTTTCGTCCTGACGCTGATCCTCGACGCCGCGGTGCTCGAGCTCGCGGCCGGTCTGGCGCCGGACACGATTGCGGTCGACGGCTTCGGCGACGCGCTGCTGGCCGCGCTGGTGATCGCGGGCCTGAGGATCGTCCTCGAGGTCCTCGCCGGCGTCAACGACGACGACATCTACGGGCTGCGGGTGGTGCAGCGGGTCGCCCGGCGTCAGGGAATGCTCGCCAATGGCGAAGCCCCCGGAATCGTCTTCCTCGAGATCGATGGGCTTGCCCTGCCGGTGCTGCGCGACGCGATGCGTGACGGCAGCGCTCCGACGATGGCGCGCTGGATCGCCGAGGGCGGCTATCGGCTGACGGAGTGGGAGCCGGACCTCTCCTCGCAGACCGGGGCCAGTCAGGCCGGGATCCTGCTCGGTTCCAACCGGGATATTCCGGCCTTCCGTTGGGTGGAGAAGGAGACGGGAGCGGTGGTCTCCTGCTCGGCGCCCGACGACTGCGCGGCAATCGAGCGGCGGGTCGCGAGCGGGATCGGCCTGCTCGCCGACGGCGGCGCCAGCCGCGGCAACCTGCTCTCCGGAGAAGCCGACGAGGCGATCCTCACCGTCAGTCGGATCGCCGCCGAGAAGCGCGCCAACCCGGGCTACCGGGCGTTCTTCGCCAATGGCTTCAACGTGACCCGGTCGCTGGTCCTGTTCGGCTGGGAGGTCGTCTTGGAGTGGACCGCGGCGCTGCGGGCGGCGCGTCGCGACATCCGGCCTCGCGGCCGTCGCGGCGGCATCTATCCCTTCCTGCGCGCGGCGATCTGCGTGGTCGTTCGCGACCTGATCGTCTACGGCGTGCTGACCGACATGATGCGCGGCCGCCCCGCGGTCTACGCGACCTTTTCGAGCTACGACGAGGTCGCACACCACTCCGGCCTCGAGCGCGCCGACACGATGGAGGCCCTGCGCAAGCTCGACCAGCAGATCGGGCGGATCGAGCACGCTCGCCGCTACGCGGCCCGTCCCTACGAGATCGTCGTGCTGTCCGACCACGGCCAGACCCAGGGGGCGACCTTCAAGCAGCGCAACGGCTACGGCCTCGACGAGCTGGTCGAGCGTTCGCTGGGCCGCAGCGGTGCCGTGGCCGGGATCGGTGGCGGCGACGAGCAGGCGACGCTGGTCGGCAACGCGGCCGGTGAGGCGACCGGCCGGGGCCCCCGCGAGAGGGGCGAGGACGCCGACGCCGAGCAGTCGGTGATCGTGCTCGGGTCCGGCAACCTGGGGCTGATCTACCTGATGGAGGAGTCACGCCGAATGACCCTGGAGGAGATCGAAAGCCGCCATCCCGACCTGATCCCGGCCCTGCGCGACCACCCCCATGTGGGCTGGTTGTTGGTCCGCTCGGCCGAGCACGGCGCGCTGGCGCTGGGCCGCGACGGGACCCGCCACCTCGTCGACGGCCAGATCGCCGGCCGCGACCCGCTCGCCGCCTTCTCCTCCACGGCGCCCGGCCACCTGCGGCACACCGACGGCTTCTCGAACGTCGCCGACATCATGGTCGGCAGTTTCTACGACCCCGACCTCGACGAAGGGTGCGCCTTCGAGGAGCTGATCTCCTTCCACGGCGGGCTGGGCGGCCCGCAGACCCGGCCCTTCATCCTCTCCCCTGAGGGCCTGGCGCCCCCCGCGCAACCGATCGTCGGCGCCGCCGCGGTCCATGAGATCCTGCTCGGCTGGAGGCGGCAGCTCGAAGGCGCCGCCTGATCCGCCCCTCGACGATGCCCGAAGAGGCGAGCGGCATCCGGGTCACCTACGTCGGGCACGCCACGGTCCTGCTCGAGCTGGACGGTCTGCGGATCCTCACCGACCCGGTGCTGCGGGCACGGATCGGGCATTTGCGTCGGCAGGTCGCGCCGCCCCCGGCGGCCATCGCCGCGGGGCTCGACGCGATCCTGCTCTCCCACCTGCACCTAGACCACGCCGACCGCCGCTCGCTGCGCCGGATCGATCCGGCGACCCCGGTGCTGGCGCCCGCCGGTGCGGGTCCCTTCCTGCGTCGCTGCGGCTTCCGCGAGGTCATCGAGCTTGCGCCTGGGGGGGCGGTCGCGGTTGGCGGGGTGCGGATCGCGGCGGTGGAGGCAAAGCACCGGCGGGGGCGATCTCCGCTGACCGCCACCTCAGGGGCGATCGGCTTCGAGCTGGCCGGCTCGCGGCGCGTCTATTTCGCCGGCGACACCGATCTCTTCGAGGGCATGCGCGAGCTGGCGGGATGCCTGGACCTCGCCCTGCTGCCGGTCTGGGGCTGGGGTTCGACCCTCGGCCCGGGCCACCTCGACCCCGGGCGCGCGGCGCAGGCCGCGGCGCTCCTCTCGCCGCGGATCGCGGTGCCGATCCACTGGGGGACCTACTTCCCGATCGGCCTCGCCCGCCGCCACGGCCACCTGCTGACCGATCCCCCACGGGACTTCGCACGCCGCTGCGCGGACCTCGCCCCGCGGACCGAGGTCCGCATCCTCGCTCCCGGCGAGTCCTCCCCGATCGCCTAGCTCGTCAGCAGCCGGCGTCTGCGGCGTCCCGCTTGGTCGCTACCGACCCTTCCGTGCGAAGAACTTGATGTAGCAGTCGCCGCGTTCATACATCCCGGTCTCGGCGAGGCGGCCGGTCTCATCCCAGAGAATCTCCAGCTTGGCCCGGAATCGCTTCTTGTCCTGCTCGAAGACCATCGGCTTGCCGACGAAGAGCCCCTTCTTGAGGTTGCCGACCGCGTAGCGACCGCTGACCTTGCGATAGCGCCTGACCCGGACTCGGGTCTGGAGGCGGATCTTCGCCTTGCCGCAGGCTTCTGGAGCCCCCTCGCCCGGAACCAGCACCAGCTTGGTCACCTTCTTGCCGTCCTTGGAGAGCGAGAGCGCCCCGTACTTGGTGTAGTCGAAGAGGTTCTGGAAATTCCACTTACCGCCCGCAGGCTTGTAGTAGGCGGAGGAGCGATCGGCAAGGCCGAGCATGAGGAGAAGGCAAACCGCGGTCGCGATGCCGAGCAGAAGAGTGGGCCGGGGCAAGGTGAAGGAGAACATCGCCGGCAAGCTATCAAGCGCCGTTTGACCGGGCGGCGTCTCACCGGAGGTCGGCCGCCGGGCACTCGACAACCTGACCCCATATGGAGGCAAGCTACTCTCGTGTGAGATCTCCGCTCAGAAGGTCACGATGCTCGGTTGAGTGCAAACGAAAGGAACGCGCCGATGAACGCAGAGAAGAGCGACGGCCCCCGGATCTCCGTCGACATCCGGGACTCTGAGCCCGACTGGTCTCCGTACCTGGCTCCGAAAGCGCCCGAGGGCGCGCCGAACGTGCTGCTGCTCTGCTGGGACGACATCGGCTACGGCACGATGGACGTCTTCGGCGGCCCGGTCGAGACGCCCAACATGCGGCGGGTTGCCGAGATGGGCGTTCGCTACTCGAACTTCCACACCACCGCGCTCTGCTCGCCGACCCGCTCCTCGCTGCTGACCGGCCGCAATGCGACCTCCAACGGGATGGCGACGATCGCCGAGTTCAGCTCCGGCTTCCCGGGAATCTCGACCCGGGTCCCGTTCGAGAACGGGTTTATCTCCGAGGTGCTGGGCGAGCGCGGCTACAACACCTACTGCGTCGGCAAGTGGCACCTGACGCCGGGCGAGGAGACGACGATGGCCTCCTACAAGGGCCGCTGGCCGCTGGGCCGGGGGTTCGAGCGCTTCTACGGCTTCCTCGGCGGCGAGTCCAACAGCTGGTACCCGGACCTGGTCCACGACAACCACCAGGTCGACCCGCCCGCCACCCCTGAGGAGGGCTACCACCTCTCCAAGGATCTCTCCGACCGGGCGATCGAGTTCATCCGCGACGCCAAGGCCGTCGACCCCGAGAAGCCCTTCTTCATGTACCTGGCCTCGCAGGCCGGCCACGCGCCGCACCACGTCGCCGCCGAGTGGGCCGACAAGTACAAGGGCTGCTTTGACCATGGCTACGAGGCGATCCGCGAGGAGATACTTGCTCGCCAGATCGAGATGGGGCTGCTTCCCGAGGGCACCGAGTTGTCGCCGATCAACCCCCACGGCGAGCCCGAGCGGACCGGCCCGGACGGAAAACCGTGGCCCGGCCTGGACACCGTTCGGCCCTGGGACTCGCTGAGCGAGGACGAGCGGCGCCTCTTCTGCCGCATGGCAGAGGTCTTCGCGGGCTACATCTCCTACACCGACGATCAGCTCGGCCGGGTCCTCGACTACCTGGAGGACTCGGGCCAGCTCGACAACACCCTGGTGGTGGTCGTCTCCGACAACGGCGCCAGCGGCGAGGGTGGGCCGAACGGCACCTTCAACGAGTGGCGCTTCTTCAACGGCATCGCGGACTCGACCGAGCTGACGATGGATCACATCGACGAGCTCGGCAGCCCGGCTTCCTACAACCACTACAACACCGGCTGGGCCTGGGCCTTCGACACGCCGTTCCCGTACTGGAAGCGGTGGGCAGGGTATGAGGGCGGCGTCGCCGACATGTGCCTGCTGTCTTGGCCGGCGAAGATCGAGCCGCAGTCAGATCCGCGGGGGCAGTACGTACACGCGGTCGACATCGTGCCGACGATCTACGAGCTGCTCGAGATCGAGCCGCCGGAGACGATCAACGGCTACCCGCAGAGCCCGATCGAGGGGGAGAGCTTTGCCGCCTCGATCGCCGACAGCGCGGCCGACTCGAAGCAGACGCAGTTCTACGCGATGCTGGGTCAGCGCTCGATCTACCACCAGGGCTGGCTGGCCTGCACGGTGCATCCGCCCCTGAGCGGCTGGGGACGGTACGAGGAGGACGAGTGGGAGCTGTACCACCTTGAGCGGGACCGCGCGCAGGCGAAGAACCTGGCGGCCGAGGAGCCACAGCGCCTGGAGGAGCTGAAGAACCTCTGGTTCTACAACGCCGGCCTCAACAACGGGCTGCCGCTCGACGACCGCACCGCGCTCGAACAGGTGCTGGCCGAGCGCCCCCACGCGGCGGAGCCGCGCGAGCGCTACGAGTACTACCCGGACACCGCCGACGTGCCCGAGTCCGGCGCCGTGCGGATCAACGGTCGCTCGTACACGATCGCGGTCGGCGTCGAGATCGAGTCAGCCGAGGCGGAGGGAGTCCTGTTCGCTCACGGCGGCGTCGCCGGCGGCCACAGCCTGTACGTGAAGGACGGCCGCCTCCGCTACACCTTCAATTGGGTCGGCACCCACCTGCAGGAGATCGTCGCCGAAGCGCCGCTGGCAACCGGTCGCCAGATTCTCACCGCCGAGTTCACGGTGAAGGGAAAAAACGGGGACCCGGCGATGCCTGGCTTCGCCGGCACGCTCGACCTCTACGCCGACGGCAGCCGGGTCGGCGGAGGCGAGATCGTCACCCAGCCGGGCGCCTTCTGCCTGGTCGGCGACGGGCTCTGCGTCGGCCGCGACAGCGCCTCGCCGGTGACGCCCGACTACACGGCTCCCTTCCGCTTCACCGGCGGCACGATCGAGAAGGCGGTGGTCGATGTCACCGGTCAGCGCTTCGTCGACCACGAGGCCGAGGTCCGCGGCTGGTTCATGATCGACTGAGCCGGGCGGTCAGCCGAGGCTGCGGGCGATGCGGAAGCCAAGGTTGCCGGTCGAGGCATCGGGATCGTTGGAGCTGCGGGAGTCGACCCGGTAGCGGTTGCAGTAGGAGGCGTGGCAGAGGTAGGAGCCGCCGCGCATCACCCGCATCGTGCCGCGCTCGGGGCCGCGCGGGTTCTTGCGGGGGCTGCGCGCGTAGTAGCCCGGGTCGAACCAGTCGGCGGTCCATTCCCAGACGTTGCCGGTCATCTCGCGCAGCCCGAAGCCGTTGGCGGGGAAGCTGCCGGTCGGCGCCGTCCCCGCGTAGCCGTCCGCGCAGCTGTTGCGGCCGGGGAAGGTGCCCTGGAAGACGTTCATCCGGTGCTCGCCGCCGGGTTCGAGCTCCTCGCCCCAGGGAAAGCGGCAGGCTTCGATCCCGCCGCGGGCCGCGTACTCCCACTCCGCCTCGGTGGGGAGGCGGGCGCCGGCCCAGGTGCAGAAGGCCTGCGCGTCGTTCCAGGAGACGTGGGTGACGGGATGCTCGGCGCGGGCCTCCCAGCTGCTCTGGGGGCCCTCCGGGTGAGCCCAGTCGGCGCCCTCGACCTGGCGCCACCAGGGGGCCGCCGCGACCGCGGCCGTGTCTGGGAAATCGGCCGGCAGCAGGCCGCCGAAGACGAACGACCACCCGAAGCTCTCCGCCTCGGTCCGGTGGCCGGTCGCCGCGACGAAGGCGGCGAACTGCCGGTTGGAGACCGCCGGCCGGCCGATCGAGAAGGGCGAGAGCTCGACCTCGTGTGCCGGGCCCTCGCCGTCGGCGGGGTAGCCGTAGCTGCCATCGGTTCCCATCCTGAACACGCCCCCGGGAAGGTCGACCAGATCCGCGGAAAGGGGTTCGCCGCTCAACCGTCCCCCCGCTGCGCGTATCTCGCCAGCATCGGCCGGAGAGTAGCCGGGCGATAAAGAAGATGAAGGCCGGTCCGGGCGATTGGCCCAGGTCGATCTGGTCCCCATCGACGCCGGGGAGGTTCAGTGCAAACTTGTGCATTTCGGCACCATGGGGGATCCTTTCCGCATCAAGGCGAAGATCATTCCCCAGGGCCGCGAACCCGGGCAGAGCCCGCGATCCGGGGATGCAGAGCCCGAGAGGCGCCTCGGCGACCAGATGACCCCGGAGTACTGCCGCTCTTTCGGCGAGGCGCTGCGAGATGGCAATCCCGCTTGGGCGGAGGCGATTTCCGAAGAAGCGCTCGGGCACGGCCTGAGCGTCGAGCAGGTCTACTCGGGGGTGATCGCCCCGGCCATGGAATGGATTGGCGAGCTTTGGCAACACAATGAGACCTCGATTGCGGGAGAGCACCTGGCCACGGCGATCAGCCAGGGGGTCATGGCCCGGCTCTTCCCGCGGCTGCTCCACGCCGAGCCGCGCTCACGCGAGGTCGTGATGCTGGCCGCGACGCAGGGAGAGCAGCACGTCCTCGGGCTGCGAATGATTGCCGACACCCTCGAGGGAGCGGGGTTCGACGTTCGCTACCTCGGCCCCGATGTGCCGCTGGGGGCTCTGCTCGAAGCGTGCCGAGAACACCGCCCCGCGGTCCTCGGGCTCGGTGCGAATATGGGGTTGAACGTGCCGCATCTGATCCTGGCCATCCAGGAAGTGGCGAAGCTGGACCATCCCCCGGTCGTCTTCGTCGGCGGCCACGCTGTCGGCCAGGCGGTCCAGAGCGGGCTCGAGGCCCCTGTGGTGCAAGATTGCGAGGAGGTCGTGCCGGTGGTCATCCGGCTGCTGGAAGGCAGTGCTCCGGACGTGCCGGTGCGGCCGGAGCTGGCTGCCCGGGTGCCGCCCCGCAGTGACGATGGGGGATCGTTCGCCGGGGCCGAACGGTCCGTCGCCGGCTCTTTCTCAGCGACCGCCCTGGCTGCGGCGGAGACCGCGCGCGACGCCGCCCGCACCGCCTTCGGCCTGCAGCGACTTGCCTACCGCGATGGCCTGACCGGACTCTGGAACCGTCGTGCCTATGACGACCGGTTGATGGCGCTCTCCGAAGATGCCGACGGATCGGCACTGATGCTCGACCTGGACAGATTCAAGGAGATCAACGACTCGCACGGCCACGAGGCCGGCGATCGAGCGCTGGTTGCGGTCGGGGAGGCAATCCTCGAGAGCATTCGCCCGATGGACTTCGGCGCCCGTTTCGGCGGCGATGAGTTCGTTGTTCTCCTACCCGGCATGGAGATCGCCGAGGCGACCGAGGTTGCCGAGCGGATCCGGCAAAGGATCGAGATGGGTTCGGGCGACCCTCCTGTGACCGTGAGCATCGGTGTCGGGCCTCTCAGCGACGACAGTCGTCGCACTGGTCTGACGATCGATCGCGCCCTCTACGAAGCCAAGACGGGTGGACGCAACCTGGTGGCGCAGGGCGAGACCTGAGCGATGTACGTGTCGATGTCACGACTGCGAATCGCGCCCGAGAGGGCGGCGGCCTTGGTCTCGGCCTTCAAGGCGCGGCTCGGCCGCGTCGAGGACCACGAGGGCTTTCAAGGGCTCGAAGTCTGGCAGTCCGATCGTGACGCCGGAGAGATCTTGATGGTGAGTCGATGGCGCGATCGCGAGTGCTTCAAGGAGTACATGAAGAGCGAGGATCATCACGAGTCTCACGATCGCATCCCGCTCGAGCTCCAGCAGGCGATCAAGCTCGAGTCGCTGGAGCACATGCATACCTTTGAGGTCGTCGCCGAATGAGCCGCCCAGATCCGCCAAGCGGGGCGTCGCCGCCGACGCGGGCCCAGCACCGCGACGGTACCCCGATCGATCTCGAGGCCATCGCGGGCTCGGTATGCGAGCGCTATCGGCAGGAGTTCCCCGACGAAGAGGAGCGCAACGGGGAGACCGGAATCAAGTGGTGCCTGCACGACAACCAATACATCCTCGCTTGGGCGGTGCAGGATGCGCGGGACGGAACGCTAAAGCTGAGCGAGCAGACGCAGTGGCTCGCCCAGGTCCTCGACAGCCGCGATTTTCCGGTGGCCCGTTTGGTCCGCAATCTCGAGATCGCCGCCGAAACGGTCCTTGGCAACGACCAGATCGGGCCGCTTGCCGCAGATGTAGGCCGCCTGCTGGCAGAGGCGGCGGCTGGATTGGGTGAGGAGCGGGTGCCCGAACCCCGGGCACGCGGTTCATGATGCCCCTCATAGACTTACGGCCGATGCCGAATCCGCAGGCCGACTTTCGAAGAGGGACCGCGAACAGGGAGCGCACCAGATCCTCGACCAAATCCCGCGGCGCCGATCGCGGCGAGGGCGTGGAATGAGATCGATTCACAGGCGCAACGTGGCCGCCTTGGCAATAGCGATGGGTGTCATGCTCTTCCTGCTCGCCGCGGGTGGGGTTCACGCCCGGCCGGCTCAGAAGGCGCCGGCGGCAATGACCGTCGTCAGCGCCGAAAAGCGGCTGACGCCGGGTCAGGAAAGTACCTTCGTCGTCAGCTGTCCCCCCGGCTACATCCTCACCGACACCAACATCCACGCCGTTACCTCTCCGAGCGGCTCGGAGCGACCGGATCCGAAGGCGGCCGGGTTGAGGGTGAACCGGGAGCAAATCAGTCTGACCACCATGCTCCTCGACATCGGCAACTCCGGCAATGAGGTCCTGCGCGTGTTCGCATCGGGGCGATGCGTGCGGACGATGGTCCGCGCGAAGGTCGGCGGCGCCCCGGTCGATGCCAGGCTGAAGGACAACGGCATCGTCAAGCAGGACGGCATTGCGGGCCCGGCTGCGACGCGCAACGACTGCGGGACGGGGCGGCAGGCCATCGGGCACAATCTCAGCGAGCTCCCCCTATTTCACCCGCTCTCGTTTCTACAGACGGTGATCGTCCATCGGCGCATCGTGCGCTGGGCGCTGATGAAGCCGCCGACGCTGAACGAAGCGCTCGACGAACTTGCCTTTCAGACGGTCTGTACGTCGCTCAGGGCTCGTGTGACCAAGCAGGGAGCGCCCAAACGCCGGCAGCGAAGAGCCCTCGCCTCCGCTCTGCCGGGGGCGCGCGTGATCGTCAGGCAGATCCGCCGCAGCCGAGAGATCCCACCGCACCCGAGCCCGAACCAGACGACGCAGATCGCGGTTCAATGCCCGCGTCGGTTCACCGCCACCTCGTACGGGTGGGACGGCCCCGGGGCTGATCTCAACCCCCTGTCGGTTCAGCTCCGGAGGTCGCTGTATCCGAGTCGGCGCCGAGTCGGAGCCGAGGTCTCCAACACCTCGGGCACGACCCAGACCGCGATGCTGACCGCGATCTGCCTGTCGATCCGGTTCGGAACCTGAGGCTACGAGCTCGGCATCGACCTCGACGATCACGAGGGCGAAACCAGTCACGGAGTCGGCGGCAAATACCACAAGGCGCAGTACAAGACAGTTTCGTTGCGACTCCATGGTCAGTGCATGGACGAACGCCTCGCAGTCGTCGTAAAGCTGTGCTCGTCTGCCCTCAGTGGCCTTGTCGTGGAACTGATGCTCCACGGCATCACGTTCGGCGACATAGATGTAAATGGGGTCGGTCTCGTTGCCGCTCCGCGAGTTGCCGAAGTCGTGTTCCTTTAAGAAGTCGATCACCCTGCGAGGCACGATGTCAATTACGTCGGCAAGGGCCTCAGCCCGCCAGTAGCTCCTTGAACTCGGGGCTGCCCTTGCCGTTGAGGTAGCTCGAATGGGTCTGCTTGATCGTCTCCACCCGTTTCGGCCGTAATCGGGACCATCGCGCCCGGCATCGCCGGCCACCTCCAAGATCAACTCGGCGAGGGCGGCTAGGCTTTTCGGAGGCTTGAACGACCACATCCCACCAAAGGATCCACGCCGACTCGAATCTTTGCGGCGCTGGAACCTCGGCGTCGGATCGGCGCATCTGGTGCAGGCGGTGGCGATCCTGCTGCTCGCCGCTGCGGTCTCGCTCCCAGTGTCGATCGGCTATCTCACCGGTCCGCCCGGAGCCGGCGAATACGGTGGCCCGAAGCTGCTCTTCGACCTCCGCGTCGACATCGCAGTAGCGGCATTCCTCCTGCTTGCCGCAGTCGATCACCTGTCGGTCGGAACGTGGGGGCGGCGCTGGTACGAGCGCCAGGTCACTCACGGGATCAACCCGGCGCGGTGGTGGGAGTACTCGATCAGCGCCTCGTTGATGGTCGTGCTGATCGCGATGCTCGCCGGTGTGCGGGAGGGCACCGCCCTGGTGGCGCTGTTCGGCGCCAACGCGGCGACGATCCTCTTCGGCCTGATCATGGAGCGGGTCAATCTCGGTCGCGAGGCGGTGTTGTGGCGACCGTTCGTCTACGGCTGCATCGTCGGCACGGTGCCGTGGATGGCCATCGCCCTTCAGATTGCCGTCTCCCAGTCCGAGACCAGCGACGTGCCCGGCTTTGTCATCGCGATCTTCGTGACTCTGCTGATCCTCTTCAACAGCTTCGCGGTGAACATGTGGCTTCAGTACCGCCGCATCGGGCCCTGGAGGGACCCGCTGTTCGCCGAGAAGGCGTACCTCGTTCTGAGCCTTCTCGCCAAGAGCGCGCTCGCCTGGCAGGTCTACGCCGGCGCGCTGGCGGGAAGCTGACGGGCTCTCCCGAGCCCCGGTTCGGGGGCCCGGGAGAGCGGTTGCCTGCTACCGCAGGCTCGGTGGGATGAGGACACGGTTGATCGCGTGGACGATCCCGTTGCTGGCGCGGATGTCTGGCGTGATCACCCGTGCGTCGTTGACGTAGACCCGCATTCCCTTGACCCGGAAGTGAACCCGAGCCCCGGTCAGCGTCTTCGCTCCCTTGCGCCTCACGACCTGCTCGGCCGCGACCTTGCCGGCGACCACGTGGTAGAGGAGCACCCTGCGCAGCAGCCGCTTGTTCTTGAGCAGCGCGTTGAGGGTTTTTTTCGGCACCTTGTCGAAGGCGGCGTCGGTCGGCGCGAAGACCGTCAGCTGCCTTTTGCCGGAGAGCGCGTTGACCAGCCCCGCGTTTTCGACCAGCGATACCAGCGTCGAGAACTGCGGCGCCCCGGCGGCGGTCTCGACGATGTTCTTGCTCGGCGCGGCGCTCGCGGCGGTGGGGACTGCGAGTACCGCGATCGCTGCGATGACAGCCAGCATTCGCTTCATTTTGAAGCTCCTTCCAGAGGGTGGTCGGTTGCCTCATCTACGTGTCGATCGCGAGGTTCGGTTTTTGATGCGGCCCGGTGCTCAAGCGGATCGACGACGACCCGGCGGGCGCCCGCGGCGACGATCTCGTCGAAGAGTTGTAGGGGGCGAGGCCCGCCCAGTCGAGACCTCTTGACCGGCATCGCCCACGAGGAGCGGGTACGGCTCTAATAAGCCATGCCGGAGGAGGGACTCGAACCCCCGACACGCGGATTATGATTCCGCTGCTCTAACCAGCTGAGCTACTCCGGCCGGGGCGGGGATGCTAGCGAGGGGGACGGCACCGGCGGGCTGGTCATCGGCCGTGCGGTTAGCCTGTCCGCTGTGAGCAGCGCGTTGGACAGGGCGGTGATGACGTTGATCCGGGACTGCCTCGAGTTGAGCCCCTCGGAAGAGATACTCGTGATCTGCAACCCGATCACCGAAGAGCTCGGTGCTCTGCTGCGGATCAACGCCCAGGGCGAGGGCGCCGAAGCGACGCTGGCGGTGATCTCCGAGCGCGATTCGCACGCGGCCGAGCCTCCGAAGGCGGTTGCCGCGGCGATGCTCGCCGCCGATGCGATCGTGGCGCCGACGATCCAGTCGATCTCACATACCGAAGCCCGCCGCGCCGCCAGCGAAGCCGGCGCTCGGGTCGCCTCGATGCCGGGCGTGACCGGCGAGATGCTGGCGCGGGTGATGGGCGCGGACCTGCGGCTGCTGCGTAAGCGCGGCGCCGCAGCGGGAAGAGCGCTGGGCGCCGGCGCGGAGGCGCGGATCACCTGTGCCAACGGATCCGACCTGCGGCTGGGCCTCGAGGATCGGACTGCGATCGTTGACGCCGGGGCGCTCAGCACGCGCGCCGCCTTCGGCAACATCCCCTGCGGCGAGGCGTTCATCGCACCGGTCGAGGGCACGGGGGAGGGAACCCTGGTCGTCGACGGCTCGATCGCGGCGATCGGCAAGCTCTCCGAGCCGGTCGAGCTCACCGTTCACGAAGGGAAGCTGACCGGGGCGAGCGGCGCCGAGGGCGCGCACTTGCTGGAGCTGCTCACCGAGCACGGCCCCGACGGCTGCAATGTCGCCGAGCTGGGGATCGGGACGAACGAAGCCGCGATCCTCACCGGCAACATCCTCGAGGACGAGAAGATCCTCGGCAGCGCTCACGTCGCCTTCGGCGCCTCGGCGGCGATCGGCGGCACCGTCCAGGTGCCGGTTCACCTCGACTGCGTCGTGCTGCAGCCGACCGTCGAGATAGACGGCTCTCCCCTCTTGCAAGCCGGCGAGCTGGTCGTCTGAGCGGTGGACACGCCGCTGCTCGCCGTCCCCAACGTCTCCGAGGGTCGCGACGCCGCGGCGATCGAGTCGCTGGAGCGCGCCTTCAGCGCGGGTGTCCATCTGCTGGACCGACACAGCGATCCCGATCACAACCGCACCGTTTTCACCCTTGCCGGCGAGCCGTCGGTGCTCGTGGACGCTCTTGCGCGTGGCGCCGCCGAGGCGATCCGCGCGATTGACATGGACACCCACGAGGGCGTTCACCCGGCGATCGGGGCGCTCGACGTGTGCCCGCTCGTCTGGACCGGGCCGGGGAGCCGCGAGCCGGCCCGGGAGACCGCAATCGAGGCGGCAAGCGAGATCGGCCGTCTCGGCGTGCCGGTCTTCCTCTACGGCGATCTCGCGTCCGGCCCCGAGCGTGTCGAGCGCGCCTACTTCCGCAACGGAGGGCCGGCGGAGCTCTGGCTGCGAATGGAGGGGGGCGATCTGCGAGCGGACCGGGGGCCCGAGCTGCCACACCGCAGCGCCGGCGCGACGCTGGTCACCGCTCGCCCGCCGCTCGGCGCCTTCAACGTCGAGCTCGACAGCGGCGATCTCGAGCTGGCGCGCTCGGTGGCCGCCGGCCTGCGTGAGTCCGGCGGCGGCCTGCCCGGCGTGCGCGCGGTCGGGTTGCCGCTCTCGAGCGGTCGCGCTCAGGTCTCGACCAACGTCCACGATCCGCTCGCGGTTACCCTGGGCGAGGTGGTCGAGCGGGTTCGCGCCCTTGCCGCGTCGTTGGGCGCCCGCCCGCTGGAGGCGGAGCTGGTCGGCCTGATTCCCGCCGCGGCTCTGGCCGGCTACCCCGAGGACGTTCCGATCAGGGACTTCGATCCGGGGCGGCGGACGATCGAGGGCCGGCTCGCCGCCCTGTCTGGGTGCTGAGCCGATCGTTTAGATTGCGAGCATGGCCCAGACGAAGAAGAAGCGCCGCCGCAAGCACCGTGGAACCCAGGGAGGCCGGGTCGATCCCAGCCGCCGCAGCGGCCGTCCCCGCAGTCGCGAGGAGGCGAAGGCCCGCGCCCGCTCGCGCGGCAAGGGGGGACCGGCGCGCGCCGACGCGCCGCCGACCTGGCGCAGCGCGATCACCCGCGGCGCGGTCGCGGCAGTCATCTTCACCGCCCTGCTGATGCTGATCTTCAAACGCCCGGTCGGCTCGGCGCTGGGGCTCGGCCTGTTCATGCTCGTCTTCTACATCCCCGCCGGCTACTACATCGACACGATGATGTGGCGACGGCGCGAGCGGGCGCGGATCAGGCAGCGGGAGCAGGAATGAGCCTCGACGTCCAGATGCTCACCGTCGGGCCGATCGCCGAGAACTGCTTCATCCTCCGGCGCGAAGGCTCCGGGCGCGGCCTGCTCGTCGATCCCGGCGAGGAGCCGGACCGCATCCTCGCCGCGATTGAGGACACGGGGGTGAAGATCGAGGCGATCCTGATCACCCACTGTCACTTCGACCACATCGGCGCCGTCGCGCCGGTTGCGACGGGCACCGGGGCGCCGGTCTACTGCCCGGAGATCGAGCGGCCGCTGCTCGCCGACATCATGGCTTACGTCCCGGTCCCGGGAATCGGGCCGTTCGACGACTACGAGGCGGATGAGACGCTCAGCGGAGGGGAGACCCTCGAGCTGGCAGGGCTGAGCATCGACGTCATCTTCACCCCCGGCCACAGCCCGGGCCACGTGACCTACTCGATCCGCGACGAGGAGGCGATGTTCTCCGGCGACGTCCTGTTCAAGGGCTCGGTCGGCCGGGTCGACCTGCCCGGCGGCGACGGACCGACACTGATGCGATCGATCCGCGAGCTGGTCGAGTCGCTGCCGCCGGAGACCGATGTCTACCCGGGTCACATGGAGGTCACGACACTCGGCGCCGAGCGCGCCACCAACCCGTTCCTCGCTGAGTTGGCGCGCTGAGCGCCGCCCTACGCCGGTAAGGTCGCGCCACCATGGCGAGCAACTACCAGGCCCCGCGCGGGACCTTCGACATCCTGCCCGCCGATGGCCGGATGCGGCGGAGGATCGAGGCGACGGCGACGGCTATCTTCGCCCGCGCCGGCTACGAGCCGATCGCGACGCCCGCCTTCGAGGACACGGACCTGTTCGAACGCGGCGTCGGCCGCTCGACCGACATCGTGCGCAAGGAGATGTTCACCTTCGAGGACAAGGGCGGGCGCAGCGTCACCCTGCGCCCGGAGGGCACGGCGCCGATCTGCCGGGCCTACCTCGAGCACGGCATGCACAAGCTGGCGCAGCCGGTGAAGCTTTTCTACATGGGCCCGTTCTTCCGTCACGAGCGCCCGCAGGCCGGGCGATTCCGCCAGTTCCACCAACTCGGCGTCGAGGCAATCGGGACCGATTCCCCACTTGCCGACGCCGAGACGATCATGCTGCTCGCCGACCTGCTCGGGGAGCTCGGGGTGCCGGGGGTGGAGTTGCGCCTGGGCAGCCTCGGCTCGCCGCCGGCCCGCGCCGCCTACCTGGAGGATCTCAAGGAACACCTGCGGGCACATGAGGCCGATCTCTCCAGGGACGTGCGCGAGCGGATCGAGATCAACCCGCTGCGGGCATTCGACGCAGACGACGAGGGCACGCGCGGCGTCATGGAGAGCGCGCCGACAATCGTCGAGCGGCTCGAGGGCGAGGATGCCGATCACTTCGCCGAGGTGTGCGCGCTGCTCAAGGCGGCCGGCGTCGCCTACACGATCGACCCGACCCTGGTCCGCGGCCTCGACTACTACACGCGCACGATCTTCTCCTTTGTCTGCCCCGAGCTCGGCGCCCAGTCCGAGGTCGGCGGTGGTGGCCGCTACGACGGCCTGATCGAGCAGCTGGGCGGGCCGCCGACCCCGGCGATCGGCTGGGCGGCGGGGATCGAGCGGATCATGCTGGCGCTCGGCGAGGCCGAGGAGGGGCAGGGGCGGGACGTCTTCCTCGCTGTTGCCGAGAGCGGCCAGGAGGGTCGGGCGAGGGCCCTTGCCGTGGCCGCCGAGCTGCGCCACGCGGGCCTCAGCGCCGAGGTCGATCTGGCCGGCCGCAGCCTCAAGGGGCAGCTCAAGCACGCCGACCGGATCGACGCGGCCCGCGTGCTGATCATCGAAGCCGACGGCTCGGTACAGCTGCGCGACATGCGCAGCGGTGAGCAGCGTCCGGTCGAGCCCGGAAGCCTGATCGAAGCGATCGGCGGCGAGCGCGGATGAGCCAGGCGCCGCCGCTGCGGGCCAACGGGATGCGCGACACCTGGTGCGGTCAGGTGCTCGGCGACCGGGTCGATTCCACGGTCCGGGTTGCCGGCTGGGTCCACCGCCGCCGCGACCACGGCGGGCTGATCTTCATCGACCTGCGCGACCGCACCGGAATCGTGCAGCTCGTGTTCCATCCGGACTCCTCCGGCGCGGCCTTCGAGCTGGCCCACAAGCTGCGCGCCGAGGACGTGCTGAGCGCGAGCGGGACCGTCGTCCGCCGCTCGCAGGAGACCGTCAACCCGGATCTGCCGACCGGCGAGGTCGAGCTCGCGGCCGGCGAGGCGGAGCTGCTGGCCGACGCGGAGACACCGCCCTTCCAGATCGAGGGCTTCTCCGGCGACGTCGGCGAGGACGCCCGGCTGCGCTACCGCTACCTCGACCTACGGCGCGAGTCGATGCGCGAGGCGCTGGAGCTGCGCCACCGGGTGACCGCGGCGATGCGCGAGTTCCTCGACCGCGAGGGCTTCCTCGACATCGAGACGCCGGTGCTGACCCGCTCGACGCCCGAGGGGGCGCGCGACTTCCTCGTCCCCAGCCGGCAGCAGCAGGGTTCTTTCTATGCGCTGCCACAGTCGCCGCAGTTGTTCAAGCAGCTGCTGATGGTGGCCGGCTTCGAGCGCTACTACCAGATCGCCCGCTGCTTCCGTGACGAGGATCTGCGCGCCGACCGCCAGCCGGACTTCACCCAGCTCGACATCGAGCTCTCCTTCGTCAGCGTCGACGATGTGATCGAGGTCAACGAGCGACTGCTGGTTCACGTCTTCGAGCGGGCCGGCGGCCCGGCCCTCGAGCTGCCGATTGAGCGGCTGCCCTATGACGAGTCGATGAGCCGCTTCGGCACCGACCGGCCAGACATGCGCTTCGACCTCGAGCTGGTCGACCTCTCCGACGCCCTGGCGCAGACTGATTTCAAGGTCTTCCGCAGTGCGATCGAATCAGGCGGCGCGGTGCGTGGGCTCAACGCCGGTAGGCGCGAGTTGCCGCGCTCGGAGCTCGACGGGTTGATCTCGCGCGCGCAGGAGTTGGGTGCGAAGGGTCTGGTCTGGGCCTTCCGCGAGGGCGACGGCTGGCGCTCTCCCACGGCGAAGTTCCTCTCCGACGAGGAGCTGGCGGAGCTGAACCGATGCCTCGGCGCCGAGGATGGCGACCTGCTGCTGCTGGTCGCCGACAAGCGCCGCGTCGCCAACGCCGTGCTGGGTCAGCTCCGCGTCGATCTCGCCGAGCGCTTCGACCTGATTCCGGAGGACGAGCACCGGCTGGTCTGGATCGTCGACTGGCCGCTGCTGGAGCGCAGTCCCGGCGAGGATCGCTGGGAACCGCTGCACCATCCGTTCACCGCGCCCGCCGGCGAGTTCGATCCCGCAGACCCCGGCAGCGCCAGGGCGCTCGCCTACGACCTCGTCTGGAACGGCCAGGAGATGGGCGGCGGCTCGATCCGCATCCACAGCGCCGCGGTCCAGGAGAAGGTCTTCGCCGCGCTCGGCATCGACGCCGAGGAAGCCGAGGCCCGCTTCGGCTTCCTGCTCGAGGCGCTGCGCTACGGCGCCCCGCCGCACGGCGGTATCGCCTACGGGCTCGACCGCATCGTCCAGCGTCTCGCCGGAGCCGGCTCTATTCGCGACGTGATCGCTTTCCCGAAGACCGCCTCGGGAGGCGACGCTCTGACCGGGGCGCCCGCGCCCGTCGGGGAGCTCCAGCTCAAGGAGCTGGGCATCGCGCTGCACCGGCGCGGCCTCGCCGGCCACTGAGGGTGCAATATTGGAGGCGATGAGCCTCCTCGACCGCTTTCGGTTCGGCCGTCGGCAGCGTCAGCCCGGTCCAGGCAAGACGCCCGTGCACGTCGACGATCCCGGATTCGACTCCTGGGAGGTCGTGCGCGACTTCGGCGAGCTGCGCACCGCCCGGGCCTGGCACCAGGCGCTGGGCGAGGCCGGGATCGAGGCCGTTCTCACCGCCGATTGGCCGATCGACCGCTACGGCCGCGGCGACATTGCCCTGCGGGTCCGGGATGAGGACTGGAGCGAGGCCGAGTTCCTGCTCTCCAACCTCGACTGAGGCCACGACGGACTGGACCGATTCCCTGTGGTCAGGAAGGCCGCGCGGTGGTACGGTTGGGCCGAGGCTCGAGCCCGTGCGAGAGCCGTCCCACCGTTTGACCCAACACAAACGGCGCGGGGGCCGATCTCTCTTGATCCCGTGGGATCCGGAGGAGGCGCCCACCCTTTACTTCAAGGGATCAAAGCCAGGGGCGGCAACGGCGGGTTGGAGCCTCTTTTTACGGGCGTGGCTCACGCCCATAATGGGTAACGAAGATGAGTCGAGAACTATTCGAGAGCTATTTGCGGGATCAAGGTCGGTTCGGGCCGGCGCCCGACCGCGCCTTCACCGGCGCCGCCGGGGGCGCCGCGTGTGGCGATCTGTCGCGCGTCTCGATCACTCTTGGCGAAGGTTCGATTTCGTCGGTGGCCGTAGAGGCCGAGGGCTGCGGGGCTACGCGGGCCGCTACGGCTGCGGTCGCTGAGATGGTTGACGGGGAGCCTGTCGTCGAGGCGGCGCGGATCGGGACCGAGGAGGTCGACGAGGCGATCGGCGGGCTGACGCCGGCCAAGCGGCACGCGGCGCAGCTCGCTGCCGATGCCCTGCACAGGGCGCTCGCGAGTGCTGCGGCGTCTTCGCAGACGCTTGCCGACCCGCGCCCCGGGCGCGTCCTGGTCGCGATGTCGGGCGGGGTCGACAGCGCCGTCGCCGCCCTGCTCGAACGCGAGCGCGGAGCCGACGTGCTCGCCGTCACGCTCAAGCTCTGGGCCGATCCGGAGACCGACGGCGCCAAGGCCTGCTGCTCGCCGGAGGCGGTGCTCGGCGCCCGTGCCGTCACCCACTCACTCGACATCCCGCATCTGACGCTCGACCTCGAGCAGGAGTTCCGGCGTCGTGTCGTGGGCTCCTTCCTCGACGGCTACGGAGCCGGGGCCACGCCCAACCCCTGCATCGTCTGCAATGGCGAGGTGCGGATTGCAGCGATGGTCGACCTCGCCGAGCGCCTTGGCGCCGAGTACCTGGTCACCGGCCACTACGCGCGGATCGTCGGCGACGAGGCGGGACCCCTGCTCGCTGCCGCGGCGGACGGCAACAAGGACCAGAGCTACATGCTCGCCGCGTTGCCGCCCGCGATGCTGGGCCGGTTGCGCTTCCCCCTGACCGAGCTGAGCAAGCCTGAGGTGCGAGAGATCGCCGCCCGGCACGGCCTCAGCGTCGCCAAGAAGCCGGAGAGCCAGGACCTCTGCTTCCTTGCCGGCCAGGGCAAGGGACGATTCCTGCGCCGTCACGGCGGGCTCGAGGAGCGTGAGGGCGCGGTCCTCGACCGTGCCGGCCGCACGATCGGCCGGCACCGTGGACACCACAACTACACCGTCGGGCAGCGGCGTGGGATCGGCGTCTCGGCGCCCGAGCCGCTTTATGTGGTCGCGACTGACGCGACCGCCAACACGGTCACCGTCGGCCCCCGCACCGACCTGGCGACGCGTCGGGTGCGCATCCGCGACGCGGTCCTGCACCGCGACGGCGATCGGGTCGACGCGGTCAAGCTGCGCTACCGCGCCAACCCGATCCCCGCGTCGGTCTCAGCCGCGCGGGGCCGTCACCCGGCGCTTGAGCTTCAGCTCGACGAGCCCTTCGACGCCGCCTCGCCGGGACAGGCGGCCGTGCTGCTCTGCGGTGAGGCGATAGTCGGTCACGGCACGATCGCCTCGGGTGGCGGGCCGCAGCCTAAGTAGGTCAGCCCGTCACTTAGGCTTCGTGGCCGATGAAAACCGAGCAGATCCGCAAAACCTACCTCTCTTTCTTCGCCGAGCGCGGCCATGAGATTGTGCCCTCGGCCTCGCTCGTGCCCTCCGTCCATGACCCGTCGGTGCTGCTCACGACCGCCGGAATGCAGCCGTTCAAGCCCTATTTCCTAGGACGCGAGCGGCCACCGGCGCCGCGACTCGCTGACGTTCAGAAGTGCTTCCGCACCACCGACATCGAGGAGGTAGGCAACACCGCCCGTCACCTCACCTTCTTCGAGATGCTCGGCAACTGGAGCTTCGGCGACTACTTCAAGGCTGAGTCGATCCCGTGGGGCTGGGAGCTCGCCACGCAGGGCTTCGGTATGGATCCGGATCGGATCTGGGCGACGGTCTTCGGCGGCGACGAGGAGCTCGGGCTCGGTCCCGACGAGGAGGCGATCGAGATCTGGAAGGGCGTCGGCATGCCCGAGGAGCGGATCGTCCTGCTCGGCCGAGAGGACAACTTCTGGCAGGCCGGGCCGAGCGGGCCCTGCGGCCCCTGCTCGGAGCTCTACCTCGACCGCGGCGAGAGCTTCGGTGCCGCCGGAGAGCGCCCCGGCGACGACACCGATCGCTTCCTCGAGTTCTGGAACCACGTTTTCATGACCTACGACCTCTCGCCCGAGGGTGAGCTGACCGAGTTGCCGATGCGCAACATCGACACCGGCATGGGGCTTGACCGGATGGCGGCGATCCTCCAGGACGTTCCCTCGGTCTTCGAGACCGATCAGATCCGGCCTCTGCTCGACCTTGCCGAGGAGCTTTCGGGGCACTCCTACGACGAGGGGGGCGCGGTGACACGGGCGATGCGGATCGTCGCCGACCACTCGCGCGGCGCCGCCTTCCTGATCGCCGACGGCGTCGTCCCCTCCAACGAGGACCGCGGCTACATCCTGCGGCGGATCATGCGGCGCGCGATCCAGCAGGGGCGGACGCTCGGCCTCGAGGCGCCCTGGCTGAACCGCTTCGCCGAGCGCACGGTCGAGATCATGTCCGGTGCCTACCCGGAGCTGGCGAGCGAGCGTGAGACGATCGCGCGCTGGGTCGGCGACGAGGAGGAGAGCTTCGGACGCACGCTGGAGCGCGGCAGTGAGCTGCTCGAGCGCCTTGTCGCCGAAGCGCAGGACGTCGGCACCTCCTGGATCGACGCGGCCGCTGCGTTCAAGCTGCACGACACCTACGGCTTCCCCTATGACCTGACCAAGGAGCTGCTCGCCGAGCGTGGCCTCTCGGTTGACGACGGCGGCTTCGAGGAGCTGATGGATGAGCAGCGGGAGCGCGCTCGCACCGGCGCCGCGACCGCGCACGGCTCCGAGGATCGCCACGAGAAGGTGATCGCCTTTGCCGCGGAGGCCCCGCCGACCCGTTTCGTCGGCTACGAGACGCTGCGCGCGACGACCGGCCTTGCGGCGGTCGCCGCCGACGACGGCCGCGCCCTGGTCAAGCTCGAGCAGAGCCCCTTCTACGCCGAGGGCGGCGGCCAGGTCGCCGACTCTGGCCTGCTGCGCTGGAACGGGGGGGAGGCGCGCGTCGTCGACGTCTACCGCGTCGGCGAGGACCAAGCGCTCGAGGTCGAGACCGCGAGCGGCGCGGTCGAGGCAGGGGTCGCGGTCGAGGCCCGGGTTGACCACGACGCCCGCCACGCGACGATGCGCAACCACACCGCAACCCACCTGCTGCACGCGGCGCTGCGCGAGCGGCTCGGCGAGCACGTGCGCCAGGCCGGCTCGGCGGTCCGCCCCGACAAGCTGCGCTTCGACTTCACCCACGGGCAGGCACTCGCGACCGAGGACCTGGCCGCGATCGAGGACCGGGTCAACGAGTGGATCAAGGCGAGCCGTCCGGTGCGCTGGTTGGAGATGGAGCGGGCTGAGGCGACCCAGCTCGGCGCGATGGCGCTGTTCGGCGAGAAATACGGCGAGTGGGTCAGGGTGGTCGAGGTGGACGACGTCTCGCGTGAGCTCTGCGGCGGCACCCACGTCGCCAATACTGCCGAGGTCGGCATCTTCAAGATCACCGCGGAGGGCTCCAGCGCCGCCAATGTGCGGCGGATCGAGGCGCTGACCGGCCCGGCGGCGATCGACTGGTTCCGCGACGGCGAGCGGCGGCTGCGCGAGGTCGGCGAGCTGCTCGGCTCGCCGCAGGACCCGCTGGCGGGCGCTCGCCGCGCGGCCGAGCGGTTGCGTGAGGCCGGCGAGGGCGCCAAGCAGGCGGCGAAGGAGCTGCTCGGCGAGGAGGCCGAGCGGCTGACCGGGCTCGCCACGAAACTGGACAACGTCAGCGTAGTCGCGGCGGAGGTGCCGCTGGCCGACCAGAAGCAGATGCTCGAGTTGGCCAATCGGGTGCAGTCGAAGCTCGGCGGCGAGTCGGCGATCGCCCTCGGCGGCGCCGAGGGCGAGAGGGTCGGGCTGGTCGTCTTGATCTCCAAGGGCCCGGTCCGCAGCGGCATCTCTGCGGCGGCGGTCGTGCGCGAGGCGGCGCCGCTGGTCGGCGGCGGCGGCGGAGGGCGTGACGAGATGGCACAGGCAGGGGGGAAGGACGCCTCGAAGCTGGAGCAGGCGCTGGCGACGGCGCGGCGGGCGATCGAGGCCGAGCTGAGCTGATGCGGGTGCTGGCGCTCGACCACGGCACCGCGCGGATCGGCTGCGCGATCTCCGACCCGAGCGGCACCCTGGCGACGCCGCTGCCGACGATCGAGCCGCCCGACGCGCGTTCGGTCGCCGAGCTGGTCGCCAAGCATGAGGTCGGGAAGGTGGTCGTCGGCCTGCCCCTGCACCTCAGTGGCGATGAGGGTTCCCAGGCCGCACTGGCGCGCAGCTTCTGCGCCGAATTGGAGGCGCTGCTGGAGGTGCCGGTCGAGACCTACGACGAGCGGCTGACGACGCGGATGGCCGAGGCGAGCAAGCGCGAAGGCGCTAGCGCGCCATCCGACTCGCTCGCCGCTGCCCACCTGCTGCAGGCCTACCTCGCCGGTCAGGCGGCGATCGGGGGGACGAAGACGATGGCTGAGGATCCGGACGCGCCGCGCGCCGAGCGGCGACAGCTGCAGCGTGAGCAGGAGCGCAGGCGCCGCCGTCGCGCAATCGCCCTGATCGCCTCGATCCCGCTCGCGATCATCCTGATGGCGGCGGCGATCGTCTACGCCTCCCGCGACCAGTCGCCGTCCCCGCCGCCTGAAGAACCGCTGCGCACGATCACACTCACCGTCCCCGAGGGCTACAGCCGCGCCCAGACGGCGGAGCTGGCCCGCGAAGCCGGCCTGCGCGGCGACTACCTGAAGGCCAGCCAGGGCCATGAGGGCTATCTCTTCCCCGACACCTTCGAGCTCGAAAAGGGCGCGCCCGCTGCCGACCTCGTGCGCCTGCAGCTGCAGGACTTCAAGCGCCGCTTCGGCGCCGTCGACATGAGCTACGCCCGCTCGAAAAATCTGACCAAGGACGATGTGGTCACGATCGCTTCGATGGTCGAGGAGGAGGCTCAGCTAGACAAAGAGCGCCCGCTGATCGCGGCGGTGATCTACAACCGCCTGCGCGAGGGGATCCCGCTCGGGATCGACGCGACGATCCGCTTCGCCACCGGCAATTACACCGAGCCGCTGACCGAATCCGAGCTCGCGGTCGACTCGCCCTACAACACGCGCGTCAACGCCGGCCTGCCGCCCGGCCCTATCTCCAGCCCCGGCCTCTCTTCGCTCGAAGCCGCGGCTCGACCGGCAAAGGCCGGCTTCCTCTACTACGTGGTCAAGCCCGGGGCCTGCGGCGAGCACGCCTTCTCCTCGAGCGATGCCGAGTTCCAGGCCGATGTCGCCCGCTACAACGAAGCGCGCGAAGCGGCGGGCGGCAAATCGCCCGACAGCTGCGGGGAATGAAGCGCCTAGCCGTCCTCGGCCACCCGGTAGCCCACTCGCGCTCCCCGGCGATGCACAACGCCGCGCTGAAAGCACTGGGCCTGGACGACGAGTGGATTTATGAACCGCCGATCGACGTGGCGCCTGAGCGCTTTGAGGCACAGGTCCGCGAGATGGCGGCCGGGGAGTTCGTCGGCGCCAACGTGACGATCCCGCACAAGGAGGCGGCACTGGCGATCGTTGACTCGGCCTCGCCGGAGGCGCAGGCGATCGGTGCTGCCAACACCCTGACGTTCCGCAACGGAGCCATCCATGCCGACAACACGGATACCGGCGGCCTGCTCGACGCCCTGCCAGAGCCTCCGTCCGGCAAGCGCGCCCTCGTCCTAGGCGCCGGCGGCGCCGCCCGCGCGGTCGTCTGGGCGCTGATCCACGCCGGTGTCAAGGTCGAGGTATGGAACCGCACTACCCCACGAGCACAGAAGCTCTGCGCTGAACTTGGAGGAACACCGGTCACCCAACCGGAGCATGCAGCTGCCTACGATCTGATTGTCAACTCGACCTCGGTGGGTTTACGCGGCGAGAACCAGCTTGCGGAGCTACCCCTAAACGCGGCTGACCTGAGCCCTCGCCAGACCATTGTCGACATGGTCTACGGGGGCAGCAGCGAACTGCTCACACTCGCCTCCCGGATCGAAGCGCAGTTCGTCAGTGGCATTGAGCTCCTCGTGCGCCAAGGTGCTCGGTCGCTGAAGATCTGGACCGGCAGTGACGCCCCTCTCCATGTGATGCGAAACGCTGCCCTCGAGGGCCTATCCCGGTAGGGCCGGAACATCTTGTACTTTTTTTTGCGGCAGCAATCTCGGACGGCCAACCACTGTCTTCAAAAAAAGTTAAGTGGAGGCCCTGCCGGGATAGGCCCGTGCCACTGCCACCGCCTATAGCCTTCGCCCGATGAGCACCCGCTTCCGCTTTACCACCGCAGGCGAGTCGCACGGCCCCGGCCTGGTCGCGATCGTCGAGGGTATGCCGGCGGGGCTCGAGCTCGACCGCGCGGCGCTCGACCGCGACATGGCTCGGCGCCAGCTCGGCCACGGCCGCGGCGGCCGGATGAAGATCGAGACCGACACGGCCGATGTCCGCTCCGGCGTGCGCCACGGCCGCACTCTCGGCAGCCCGATCGCGATCCTGGTCGCCAACCGCGACTACGCCAACTGGGAGGAGCGGATGAGCCCCTGGCCGGTCGAGGGCTTCGAGCCCGACGAGGTGCACCTGCCGCGGCCCGGCCACGCCGATCTGGTCGGAGCGCAGAAGTACGGCCACAGCGACATCCGCAACGTGCTCGAGCGGGCCAGCGCGCGCGAGACCGCGGCCCGGGTCGCGGCGGGCTCGCTCGCCCGCGGGTTTCTCTCCGCGCTCGGGGTCAGCGTCCACAGCCACGTGATCCAGATCGCCTCGGCGACCGCGCCGGAGCGGCCCGACCTCGGCCCCGACGATTTCGCCGGCGTCGACGAGGACCCGGTCCGCTGCCTCGACCCGGAGGCGAGCGCGGCGATGGTCGCGGAGATCAACCGGCTGCGCAAGCAGAACGAGAGCCTCGGTGGCAGCTTCGAGGTGCGCGCCTTCGGCCTCGTGCCCGGGCTCGGCTCGCACATCTCCTGGGAGGAGCGGCTCGACGGCCGGCTGGCCGGCGCCGTCGCCTCGATCCAGTCGGTCAAGGGGGTCGCGATCGGCCAGGCCTGGGACGTCGCCGGCCGCCCCGGCTCCGAGGCCCACGACGAGATCTTCTGGAGCGAGGAGCACGGCTACCAGCGCGAAACGAACCACGCCGGCGGGCTCGAGGGCGGCATGACCAACGGCCGGCCGCTCTCGGTGCGGGCGGCGATCAAGCCGATCTCGACCCTGACCAAGCCGCTGCGCTCGGTCGACACCGAGACCAAGCAGCCGGCGCAGGCGCTGCGCGAGCGAACCGACTCGACCGTCGTCCCCGCCGCCGCCGTTGTCGCCGAGGCGATGGTCTGCCTCACCCTGGCCGGCTGCTACCGCGAGAAGTTCGGCGGCGACCACATCGACGACGTGCTCGCGGCGGTCGAGGCCTACAAGCGCCGCATCGACTTCCGCGGGTGAGCGCCGTGCCCAGCCCGGCGATCGTCTTCATCGGCTTCATGGGGGCGGGCAAGTCGACCGCGCTCGACGCGGCGCGCGAGGCCGGCCTGGAGGCGATCGAGATCGACGGCCTGATGGAGGCCGAGCTGGGGATGCCCATCGCCGAGGCCTTCGAGCAGCATGGCGAGGAGGCCTTCCGCAAGCGCGAGGCCGAGGTTGTCGGCTCGCTGCTCGAGCGCGCCGACGGCGGCGCGATCGCGCTCGGCGGCGGCAGCGTGCTCTCCGAGCGAGTGCGCGCGGCGCTCGGGCGCCACGTCGTCGTCTGGCTGCAGATCGATGCCGCGGAGGCCTGGCGGCGGATCGAGGACAGCGACCGCCCGCTGGCCCGCAGCGCCGCCGACGTGGCCGAGCTGCTCGCCGTGCGCCTGCCGCTCTACGAGGAGCTCGCCGACGCGGTCGTCCCGCAGGGGCCCTTCGATCAGGTCTCCCGCGCCCTGCCCTCGATCCAGGCCTTGGCCGATCTGCCCGCCGCGACGAAACTGCTCTGGGCGGCGAGCCCCTCCGGCGAGTACCCGGTCTTCGTCGGCCGGGGGCTGCTGGACGCCGACTGGTGGCCGCTCGAGGGGCGCCGTTTCGCCGTCACCGACAGCGCCGTCGGCCCGCTCTACGCGGAGCGGCTGGCGCCGCTGGAGGCGACCGTCGAGCTGCCGCCGGGAGAGACGGCGAAGACGATGGCCGAAGCGGAGCGCGTGCTCAGCGAGCTCGCTCGCGCCGGGATGAACCGCGAAGACCATGTCGCCGCCCTCGGCGGAGGGGTGGTCGGGGACCTGGCGGGCTTCTGCGCCCACATCTACCAGCGAGGCGTGCGTGTGGTCCAGGTGCCGACCACGCTCGTCGCCCAGGTCGACTCCGCCTACGGCGGCAAGACCGGTGTCGACCTGCCCGAGGGCAAGAACTACGCCGGCGCCTACCACCTGCCCTCCGCCGTGATCGCCGACACGGAGACCCTGGCCAGCCTGCCCGCTGCGGAGCTCGGCGCCGGCTTCGTCGAGGCGCTGAAGACCGGCCTGCTCGCCGGCGGTGTGCTCTGGGAGCGGGTACGCGCGGTGGAGGAGCTCGACCCGGCCGGGCTCGACGATGTCGTCTTCTCCTGTGCCCGCCACAAGTGCGAGGTCGTCGCCGCCGACGAGCGCGACGGCGGCCTGCGCCACACGCTCAACCTCGGCCACACGATCGGCCACGCGATCGAGGCGGCGAGCGGCTACTCGCGCTACCGCCACGGAGAGGCGGTTGGCCTCGGGCTGCTCGCAGCGCTGCGGCTCTCCGAGGCCGACGATCTGCGTAACGAGACCGAGCGGGCGTTGCTGCGGCACGGGTCTGCCCGTCCGGCTCGACTCCGCGGTCGCGATCGACACCGTCCTCGATGCTCTCCAGCGCGACAAGAAGCGGACTGCCCGGGGAGTTGAGTTCGTGCTCCTATCCGAGCCGGGCCGGCCGCGCACCGGGCAGCTCGTAGATCCGGCTAGGGTCGAGGCCGCCGTGAAGGAGCTCTACGGATGAGCAGCGCCCACAACCGCGTCGCCGTCCTGCACGGGGTCAACTTCGACGTGCTCGAGCGGCGTGACCCGGCGCTCTATGGCGGGCACTCGCTGAGCGAGCTGGAGCGGCAGATCTCCGACTTCGCTCGCGAGCGCGGGCTGGAGACGATCTTCTTCCAGACCAACTCCGAGGGCGAGTTCGCCGGGTACCTGCACCGGGCGCCGGAGCTGGCCGACGCGATCGTGATCAACGCCGGCGCCTGGACCCACTACAGCCGGGCGATCGCCGACGCGCTCGAGTTGACCGGCCTGCCAGCGGTCGAGGTCCACCTCTCCGACGTCGAGTCGCGCCAGGACTGGCGGCGGGTCTCGGTCTTCGACGGGCTGGTGCTGGCGAAGATCTCCGGAAAGGGCGCCGACGGCTACGGCGAGGCGCTGGACGCGCTCGCACGACGCCTCAGCGTCAGCGACGGATGAGAGGCCGGGGCGATCGTCTCGCCGCCGGACTGGCCGAGCGCGAGTTGGATCTACATCTGGTCACCGAGCTGACCAACGTCCGCTATCTGACCGGCTTCACCGGGACCAACGGCGCCTGCGTATGCGGCCCCGAGACGCGCCTCTTCCTGACCGACTTCCGCTACACCGAGCGGGCGGCGGCGGAGGTCGAGGGCTGGGAGTCGGTGACGATCGCCGACGACTGGCTCGGCGGCATCGCCTCGCACCTGAGCGGCCGCTTCGGCTTCGAGGACGATCAGGTTTCGGTGCGCCTGCTCGAGCGCCTGCGCGGCAAACTGGCTGAGGGGGTCGAGCCGGTTGCGGCCGGCGGCACGGTCGAGAAGCTGCGCCGGGTCAAGGACGAGGATGAGCTGGCGGCGATCGCCGCCGCCTCCGAGCTGGCGGACGAGGTCTGGCGCTGGAGCCTCGAACAGGGGCTGGGGGGGCGCTTGGAGCGTGAGGTCGCCCGCGCGGCGGAAGCGCGCATCCGCGAGCTCGGCGGCGACCCTTCCTTCCCGGCGATTGTTGCCGCCGGGCCGAACGGGGCCTTGCCCCACGCCGAGCCCGGCGAGCGTCCGATTGGCAGCGGCGAGCTGGTCGTCTTCGACATGGGGGCGAAGCTCGACGGCTACTGCTCCGACGGCACCCGCACCTACGCCGTCGGCGAGCCTGGCGAGCGCGCCCGCGAGGTCTACGAGACGGTGCGCTCGGCTCAGGCCGCCGCGCTCGGTGCGATCTCGGCGGGGGTCGGCGGCGAAGCGCTCGACGCCGTCGCGCGCGAGGCGATCGCGGCCGCCGGCCACGGTGAGCGCTTCGGGCACGGCCTCGGCCACGGCGTCGGGCTCGAGGTGCACGAGGCGCCACGGCTGTCGCCGCGCTCCGACGACGTGTTGGCGGCGGGTGAAGTCGTCACGGTCGAGCCGGGCGTCTACCTGCCCGGCGAGCTCGGTGTGCGGATCGAGGACCTCGTCGTCGTCAGCGAGGACGGCTGCCGCAATCTCAGCGGGTTGCCCAAGGAATTTCAGCTGGTCGAGTAGGTGCAGCCTCAAGTCTGGGGGTCGGTCGGTTCGATAGGTGGCCCGTGAGGCTGAAATCGGCCCCCAGAGAGGCGACGCACGATTCCGAATCGTTACGCGCGATCCGCGACGAGGCACGCCGCGAGCGCCTGCTCGACATGGAGCTGCGGCTGCGGCCCTATCGCCTCGCCTGCTTCGCGATGCTCGCCCTGGCGCTGACCACGGTCGGATCGGAGATCGGCTGGTGGTGGATCGTGCCGCTGCTCGTCGGCGTCGGCGGCTTCGCGGTTGCCGACACCTTCATGAGCAACAGCGAACACCCGGCGCTCTGGGTGGCGACCGCCTGGGGGATTCTGCCGCTGTTGCTGCTCGACGCCGTGGTCGTCACCGGCGGCGCGGCCAGCCCGGTGCTGATGTGGTTCGCGCTGCCGGCGGTCACCCTCGGCGCTCGCTTCTCGCCCCGGGGCGTGGTGCTCGGCACCGCCTACATCCTTGTCCTGATGCTGATCGCGACCGTCGGCCTCGACCCGGCGACCGCCTCCGCACACCGCCAGGAGCTGACCGCCGCGTTCGCCCTGGTGCTCTCGTCGGTGATCCTTTCCGGCGCCCTGGGTGAGTCCGAGCGCGCCCACCGCCGCCGTTCCACCCTCGATTCGCTCACCGGCCTGTCCAACCGCAGCGCCCTCGATCAACGGCTGGCCGAGCTCGACGGGCAGCCGACGGGGCTCGAGGACGGGCATTCGCATGCGCTGCTGCTCTGCGACCTCGACAACTTCAAGCAGGTCAATGACCGATACGGGCACGCGACCGGAGACGCGGTGCTGCGGGATGTCGCCTACACGATGCGTGCGGTGCTGCGGGCCGGGGATTCGATCTACCGGGTCGGAGGCGAGGAGATACTCGTTGTCCTGCCCGGCGCCACCCGTGACGACGCGGTCGCGATCGGCGAGCGCCTGCGCCACGCGGTGGCGGAGTGCCGCCCGGTCGGGGTCCCGGTGACGATCAGCGTCGGCATTGCCATCTCCCAGCCGGGCCCGCTCGACACCGATGAGCTCGTCGGCCTTGCCGATGCGGCGCTCTACTCGGCCAAGGCGGGCGGCCGCGACCGGGTCGTCGTCGGCGCCAACTGATCAGCGACTGAGGTCGATGCCGCCGTCGATGCGGGCGGCGAAGGCGGCGATCAGCTCGACCGTGGCCTCGACGTCGCCGAGGTCGACCAGCTCGACCGGCGAGTGCATGTAGCGCAGCGGGATCGAGACGAGGCCGGTCGGGATCCCCGAGCGCGAGATCTGGATCGCGTCGGCGTCAGTGCTGGTGGCGCGGCCGCTGGCGCTGACAGTGTGCTCGATCCCGGCCTCCTCGGCGGTCTGGACCAAGAGCTCGAAGACCTTGGGCGAAAGGGTCGAGCCACGGCCGATCGCCGGGCCGGAGCCGAGCGGGTGGCTGCCGATCTGCTTCTCGTCGACTCCCGGCGCGTCGGTGGCGTGGGTGACGTCGACCGCGACGGCGAGGTCCGGCCGCACCTCGAATGCGGCTGTGCGCGCCCCGAAGAGGCCGATCTCCTCCTGCACCCCGGCGACCGCGGCAAAGCTGCCTTGCAGCGAGTCGCGCTCGTGGCAGCGGCGCAGCGCCTCGAGCGCGACGTAGGCGCCCAGGCGGTTGTCCATCGCCCGTGAGGCGAGCCGCTCGCCGGCCAGGCGCACCGGCTCGGCGGCGATCGTGACCGGGTCGCCGACGCGCAGCAACTCCGCGGCCTCGTCGCGGTCGGCGGCGCCGACGTCGATGTGGAGGCCCTTCAGCTCGACCACCTTTTTGCGCTGGTCGGGCTCGAGCAGGTGGATCGGTTTGCGCCCGACGACGCCGGGCACCAGCCCCTCGCGCCCGCGCACCGCGACCCGCTGGCCGACGAGGATCTGCGGGTCCCAGCCGCCGATCGGTGCGAACCAGAGAAAGCCGTTCTCGTCGATGTGGGTGATGACGAGGCCGATCTCATCGATGTGGCCGACGACGGCGAGCAGCGGCGAGGCCTGGCCGACGCGCGCGATTGAGGAGCCCAGCCCGTCGGCCGAGACCTCGGCGAAGGACGCCTCCTCGCGCCAGATTGCGGCGGCCGGGGCCTCGTGGCCGGAAGGGGCGGCGACGCTGAGCAGCTTCTCGAGCAGGGAGGGGATCTCGGCCATGGCGAAGCAGGCAGTATGTCGAGTCGAACAGGCGTACGCAAATGCCCGATTCGACTAGTTTTCCGGCCTATGAGCACGGCAGCGAAGACGGCGCTGGTGACCGGCGCCTCCAGCGGCATCGGTGAGGCGACCGCACGGCGGCTGGCCCGTGAGCCCGGCATCGAGCTGGTGCTCGTCGCGCGCCGCGAGGAGCGCCTGCGGGTGCTGGCCGAGTCGTTGCCCTGCGATGCCACCTGGCTCGCCGCCGACCTGACCGAGGACGGTGCGCCCGAGCGGGCCCGCGCCCACCTCGCCGAGCGCCACGGCGGCCGCCTCACCCTGCTGGTCAACAACGCAGGCGCCGCCTGGCGCGGCGGCTTCGGCGAGGAGGGCTACGCCAATCTGCGGCGCCACATGGAGCTCAACTTCGATGCGGTCGCGCGGCTGACCGAGGCGCTGTTGCCGATGCTGCGCGCTTGCGCGCCAAGCGCGATCGTCAACGTCGCGAGCACGGCGGCGCGCGTCGCCCGGGCGCGCACCGGCGGCTACTCGGCATCCAAGTTCGCCCTGGCCGGCTGGAGCGACTCGCTCTACGCCGAGGAGCGCCCGCACGGCGTCCACGTCGGCGTCGTCCTGCCGGGCTTCGTCGCCACTGAGGGCTTCCCGGCGACCGAGTTGCGTCAGAGCCCGCTCACGCGGTGGATGGTCTCCAAGCCCGAGAAGGTCGCCGAGGCGATCGCCGAGTGCGGCCTGCACGGCAAGGCCGAGCGCTACGTGCCCCGTCCCTACGCGCTCGCCGCGGTCTCGCGTGTGCTTGCTCCACGCCTCGTCCGCCGCGCGCTGTCCGGCGGTGCCGCGACCAACCTGACGACGAGCACCGCCGCCGAATCCTCGGACTGAGCGAGGCGGCCCGCCTCAGCCGACGCGGGTGAAGCGGCACTCGCGCACTTTGAAGGCGATGCTGATGTTGTTGGCCGAGATGCCCGCGCGTTCGGCCAGGATCGACATGTGGGCGGCCTTGATGTCGGCGCCGGCCTTGTAGAGCCTGCCGACCTTGAACAGGCGCAGCTTGACCAGCCGCATGAACTTGACCCAGCGTTTGACGGTGCGCTCGTATCCGGTCGGGGGTGGGACCGGCCCCAGTCGCTTGATCAGCTTTCCGAAGGACCCGGAGACGCGGACAAACTGCTTGCCGACCGTGACGTACTGCTTCGTCTTGATCCGCCGCCGCGCGCCGGCCATGATCCGTTCGTTGGCGATCCGGTTCGCCTTGCAGACCGGCTCGACACGTTGTTTGTAGCTCTCGCGGGTCTGTTCTCCCTCGCCATGGGCGAGCGGCGCGACCGCGAGCAGCGCGACGATTGCGACGAGTATCCCCAGCGGTCCCTTCATCTCCCTGACGTCACCAAGGTTAGAGACCGCGCCCGACCGGCCGCCCGAAGGCGCCGCGTCCGTGCGATAGCTTCCGCGCGTGACCGGCCCTCTCTACCGCCTCGGCGGGCTCTCCGCCCGACACTGGAAGGTCGTGATCCCGCTCTGGATCGTGCTTGTGGTCGCGATGGCGGTAGGCGCCAACGCCGGCGGCCGGCCGACCAACAACAACCTGGACCTGCCGGGGACGGGTTCGACCGAGGCAACCAACCTGCTCACCGTCGGCCTGCCGGAACAGGCCAACGGCAGCGTTCCGATCGTGCTCGAGGTGAAACAGGGCAAGTTGACCACGGGCGCGAACGCCAGGGCGATCGAAGAAACGGTCAATGCGCTGGAAGGCGACCGCTACGTCAACCAGGCGATCAGCCCGCTCTCGGCCGAGGGGGCGAGCTCGCTCACCCCGGACAAGCAACTCGGGTTCATCTCCGCCTTCCTCAATCTCAGCTCCGGCGACCTCAGCACCGAGCAGGCGGAACAGGTCTTCGCCAAGACCCGGCCCGCGCAGAAGGCGGGCATCGACGTCAACGCGGGTGGGTACCTGGGCAGCCAGCTCTCGATCCCCGACACCTCCTCCAGCGACCGGCTCGGCGTCTCCGTCGCGATCGTCGTGCTGCTGATCGTGTTCGGGACCGTCGCCGCGATGGCGATGCCGATCACGACCGCGCTGATGGCCCTGCTGGTCGGGCTGGCGCTGATCGGCTTCGCGGGCGAGCTGATCGACGTTCCCCAGGTCGCCCCGACCCTGGGAACAATGCTCGGCCTCGCCGTCGGCATCGACTACTCGCTGTTCATCATCAGCCGCCACCAGCGCCAGCTACGCGAAGGCATCGAGCCGGAGGAGTCGGTGGCGAGGGCGATCGCCACGGCGGGCGGCGCGGTGGTCTTCGCCGGGACGACCGTGATCGTGGCGCTGCTTTGCCTGTATTTCGGCGGGATCGAGCTGGTCCGCTCGCTCGGCTACACCTCCGCCCTGGTCGTGCTGGTCGCGGTCGTCTCCGCTGTGACCCTGCTGCCGGCCCTGCTCGGCGCGCTCGGCCATCGGATCGAGTCGCTGAAGGTGCCGCTCGCCAAGGGGCCGCCTCCGACCGGCGACACGGAGAACCTCTGGGCGCGCTGGGCGCGTCGGGTGGGGCGACGCCCCCTCCCGTTCGCCGTCACCGGGATCGCGCTCCTCGCGGTCCTCGCGATCCCGATGTTTCAGATGCAGCTCGGCGCGGTCGAATTCGGCCAGTACCCGAAGGACACGACTATGCGCAAGGCCTACGACCAGCTCGCCGGCGGCTTCGGGGTCGGCCTCAACGCGCCGCTGCTGGTTGCCGTCGCGTTTCCGGCCGATGCCCCCGCGAAGCCCGACCCGAGCGCCGAGGCGCAGGTCCAGCTGCGCCAGCAGGAAGAACAGCAGCAGACGCAGGAAGCGATCGCCGCGGGGCAGGAGCAGCCGCCGAGCGCCGCCGAACAGCAGCTGCTGGAAGAACAGGCCCAGTTGCAGCTCCGGCAGGCGGCCGGCCCGGCGAGCGACCCCCGCCTGCAGGATCTGGAGAACGAAATCGCCGCCGCCGAAGGGATGGCCCAGATCAGCGCCGCCCAGGTCAGCGAGGACGGCAGCACGGCCGTCTTCAGCGCAATCCCCGAGAGCGGCCCGGCGGACGAAGAGACGCGCGAACTGGTCGGCGAACTGCGCGACGAAACGATCCCCCCCGTGGACCGCAAGGAGGGCCTGACGACCTACGTCGGCGGGCAGACCGCGGCCTACGTCGACCTCGGCGACGAGATCTCCAATTCCCTGATCCTGGTGATCGCGATCGTCGTCTTGCTCGGCTTCGTGCTGATCGCGGCGGCCTTCCGCTCGCTGATCATCCCGCTGCTCGCCGCCCTGTTGAACCTGCTCGCCGTGATTGCCGCCTACGGGATCCTCACCGCGGTCTTCGAGTTCGGCTGGGGCCTCAGCCTGATCGGGCTGGACGGCAGCCTGCCGGTCGTCAGCTTCGTCCCGCTGCTGATGTTCGCGATCCTCTTCGGGCTCTCGATGGATTACCAGGTCTTCCTGCTCAGCCGCGCCAAGGAGGCCTGGGACCGCTCCGAAGACCCGCGGGTTGCTGTGGTCGATGGCCTCGGCCTTGCCTCGCGGGTGATCGTCGCCGCGGCGACGATCATGTTCTCCGTCTTCGCCAGCTTCATCCTCAACGGCGACCCGACCGTCAAGCAGTTCGGTGTCGGCCTCGCCTTCGCGGTCGCGATCGACGCCCTCATCGTCGTCTCGATCATGCCCGCGCTGATGCTGATGATCGGCCGTCCGACCTGGTGGTTCCCGAGATTTCTCCAGCGCGGCGTCCCCGACATCGGCATCGAGGGCGAGGAGTTCTTCAAGGATCTCGACGCGCGCAAGGACTCCACGGACAACTAGTCTTTGCCGTCTTGATTTCCACCAACCAGTTCAAGAACGGCTCTCACATCGAAATCGACGGGTCGATCTTCAAGATCCTCGAGTTCCAGCACGTCAAGCCGGGCAAGGGCGGGGCGTTCGTGCGCACGAAGCTGCGCAAGATCGACGACGGCTCGGTCCAGGACAAGACGTTCAGGGCGGGGGAGAAGTTCAGGCCGGTGCACACCGAGTCGCGCAAGATGCAGTACCTCTACGACTCCGGCGAGGCCGCGGTCTTCATGGACAGCAACGACTACGAGCAGATCGAGATCCCCTCCGATGCGATCGGCGAGGCGATGCGCTGGGTGCTGCCCAACGACGAGGTCGACGTGCTCTTCGTCGACGAACGGCCCAGCGACGTGCAGGTTGCGGGCGCGGTCGAGATGAAGGTCACCCAGACCGACCCCGGCGTCAAGGGGGACACCGCCTCTGGCGGCGGCAACAAGCCCGCCACTCTTGAGTCGGGCGTCGTCGTCCAGGTGCCGCTCTTCATCGAGGAGGGCGAGACGGTCCGCGTCGACACCGGCAGCGGCAAGTACGTCTCGCGCGCCTAGCGCCACCCCGGCCGCCGGAAGCGCGAGAATAGGCCGATGCGCAGATCCGACCAGCGCCGCGACGCCGTCTTCGCCTGTTACCAGCGCGACGTAACCGGTCGCCCGCTGGAGGAGTTGGTCGCCGAGTCGCGACCGTTCACGCGCGAGCTGACGGCGGCGGTCGATGCGCGTCGCGACGAGCTCGACGCTGAGATCGCCGCCCACGCGCGCGGCTGGGAGCTGAAGCGGATTGCGCCGCTGGAGCTGAACGTGATGCGGGTTGCGCTGTTTGAGATCGAGCACAGCGAGGACGTGCCCGCCGAGGTCGCGATCGACGAGGCGGTCGAGATCGCCAAGGAGTACTGCGGCGCCGACGCGCCCGGATTCGTCAACGGCATCCTCGGCGCGATCGTGCGCGAGCGCCAGGACGGCGCGGTGACGTGAACGATTCGACCCGCCTGCGCGAGGTCTCCACCCGCCTGCAGGCGATCGCCGCCGAGCTTGAGGGCGAGGAGGCGAGCGATGAGCGGGCCGCCGAGCTCGCGCGCGAGGCCGCCGAGCTCTCCAGCGAGGCGGTCGAGGAGGCGAACCGCCGCATCCGCGAGTCACGGGAGTGAGCTACCCCGAGGATCTGCGGTCCCTGGTCGATGCCGAGCTGGAGCGGCTGTGCTTCTCGGCGCAGCCGGCGACTGCCGGACTGGAGGACGCGATGCGCTACTCGCTGCTGGCCGGCGGCAAGCGCGTGCGCCCGGTGCTGGCGCTGGCGACGGCGCGCGCCCTCGGCGCCGATCCAGAGGCCTACCTGCGGGTTGCGGCGGCGATCGAGCTGATCCATACCTACTCGCTGATTCACGACGACCTTCCGGCGATGGACGACGACGAGCTGCGGCGCGGCCAGCCGACCGCGCACGTCAAGTACGGCGAGGACGTCGCGATTCTCTCCGGCGACGGCCTCTTCGCCGAGGCGATCCGGCTCTTCTGCAGTCAGCCCGGCGAGCCGCGGTTGGTGCTCACCGCGCTCGCCGAGTTGGCCGCGGCGACCGGGGTCGACGGCATGGTCGGCGGCCAGTACGTCGATGTCGCCGCTGAGGCGGCCGACGCGGAGGCCCTGCGCGCCCTGCACGGGCTCAAGACCGGGCGGCTGATCGCGGCGGGCGTCGGCGTCGTACTGGTGCTCGAGGGATGGGACGAACCTGAGACAATTCCGTATCGGAGATTCGCCGCCGAGCTCGGTGTGCTCTTCCAGATCGTCGACGACATCCTCGACGTGACGGGGAGCGACGAGCAACTCGGCAAGCCGCATGGAAGCGACGAGCGACATGGCAAACTCACCTACGTCAGCCTTTTCGGCCTCGAGCGGGCCCGCGAGTTGGCGGCCGAGTCGCACGCCAAGGCGACGGCGGCGCTGGCCGAGGCAGAGGGCGAGACGAGCGACCTGAAGGGGATCGCCGACTACATCTTCACCCGCAACGAATGAGCGAGAAGCCACAGAGACTGCTCGAGGGGATCGATTCCCCGGCCGACCTGCACGGGCTCGACGACGAGCAGCTGCAGCAGGTCGCGCAGGAGATGCGCACCTACATCATCGACACGATCGGTGAGATCGGCGGCCACTTCGGCGCCAACCTCGGCACCTGCGAGATCGCCGTCGCCCTGCACAGCCTGCTCGATTCGCCGCGCGACAAGGTGCTCTGGGACGTCGGCCACCAGGCCTACCCGCACAAGATCCTCACCGGCCGCCGCGAGGCGCTGCCGACGATTCGCCAGTACGACGGGCTGGCGCCGTTCTGCTCGATCCCCGAGTCCGAGCACGACATCATGGGCGCCGGCCACGCTTCGACGTCGATCGGCTACGCGGTCGGGCTGAAAGAGGCGATGCGCAAGGGGATCGGCGAGGACGGCAAGGTCGCGGCGGTGATCGGCGACGGCGCGCTGACCGGCGGCGTCGCCTACGAGGCGCTGCACGCGGCCGGCGGCCTGCAGACGCCGATCGTGATCGTGCTCAACGACAACGGCATGTCGATCTCACCCAACGTCGGCGCGCTCTCGCGCTACTTCAATCGCGTCCGCCTCAACCCGCGCCTCTTCCACGCTCGCGAGGGGGTCGAGCACCAGCTGACCAGGCTGCCGCTGGGGCTGGGCAGGCGGATCGAGCGGTTGGGGCCGGAGATCAAGTCGGCGATCAAGGCCTACTGGGCGCCCGGGCTCTTCTTCGAGGAGCTCGACCTCGCCTACATGGGCGTCGTCGACGGCCACGACGTGCACGCCCTGCGCGAGGCGCTGAAGGAGGCCTTCGCCGCCGAACGCCCGGTCGTCGTCCACGTCCACACGGTCAAGGGCAAGGGCTTCGCGCCGGCCGAGGAGGGCGGCCTCGAGGGGATGGAGAAGTGGCACGCGGCGAAGCCCAAATCGATCGTCAACGGCGAGCCGGCGACGGCGAAGCCGGTCCCGGTCAAGGAGTCCGACGCGCCCGAGTCGATCGCGCCGGAGCGGTTGGAGAAGCCGCCGCCGCCGAGCGCGCCGCCGCAGTACACGCAGGTCTTCGCCGAGGCAATCGTCGCCGAGGCCGAGCGCGACGAGCGGGTGATCGGGATCACCGCGGCGATGGCGGGAGGGACCGGGCTGCAGAAGCTCGCCGACGAGGTCCCCGAGCAGTACTACGACGTCGGCATCGCCGAGCAGAACGCCGTCCTGCTCGCCTCGGGGCTGGCGCTGCAGGGGGCGAAGCCGGTCTGCGGCATCTACTCCACCTTCCTCCAGCGCGCCTACGACCAGATCATCCACGACGTCTGCCTGCAAGAGCTGGATGTCACCTTCGCGATGGACCGTGCGGGCCTGGTCGGCGACGACGGCCCGACCCACCACGGCGCTTTCGACATCTCCTACTTCCGCCCGCTGCCCAACGTCGTCGTGATGGCGCCGCGCGACGAGGCGATGCTGGTCCACATGCTGCGCACGGCGATCGCCCACGACGGCCCGACGGCGCTGCGCTACCCGCGCGGGGTCGGGGAGGGGGTCGAGCTGCCGGCCGAGCCGGCCGAGATCCCGATCGGCAGCGGCGAGTTGCTGGCCACCGGCGAGCGGGTGGCGCTGCTCGGCTACGGCTACGGCGTTTCGGTCGCGCTGGGGGCGGCTGAGATCCTCGCCGGCCACGACCTGACCGCGACAGTTGCCGACGCTCGCTTCGCCAAGCCGCTCGACACCGAGCTGCTCGAGCGCCTGGCGCTGAGCCACGACCTGCTCGTGACGATCGAGGAGAACGTGCTGCCCGGTGGCTTCGGCTCGGCTGTTCTCGAGCACGTCGAGGACGCCTTTGCCGACCGCCCGGAGGACCGCGCCCGGGTCCTGCGGGTCGGCCTGCCCGACCGCTATGTCACCCACGGAAAGCCGGCACTGCTGCGCGAGGAGGCCGGCCTCACCGGCGAGTCGGTGGCCGAGCGCGTGCTGGCGGCGCTGCGATCCGGCGAACCCGCTGTTCACTGAATCGCAACCTGCGCTTGCACCAAAGCGCTCTATCGGTTAGCCTGCCCGCGGCCTCCTTGGGAGCCACCGGATTTCGGTCCCGCTTTGCGGACGTTTCTGGGGTTACTACAGGGAGAGGAGGCGCGTATCTCTGGATATGCAGGGTCCGTTGGGCAGGCGGACCTATGCCCGCAAACCGGCTAGGGTGGGAGCCATGGCACTCAAGCTGCATCGCTGCTCGCTCACCTGGTTCAAGGCCGGGATCCATCCCTGCGCACGGGTGCAGAAGGCGCTCGACGAGCAGGGCATCGAGTACGAGGTAGTCACCGGCCCGGTGCGGCCGGGCAAGCGCGACGAGCTGGAGCAGCTCTCCGGCCAGCGCAAGTACCCGACGATCGAGTTCGAGGACGGCCACATCTACCGCGAGGAATCGGCCGACATGGCCGAGAAGATCCGCGCCGGCAAGCTGTTCGAGGGCGCCGGCGGCGCTACGGCGTCTCAGTAGCCGCGCCCCGCCCGCCCAGCCGCATTCCGAGCCCGGTGAGTACGTAGGCGATCGCGGGCCGCACCCTGCCCCTCATCGCCCCATTCGGCGAGAATCTCGTCGCCTCGGCCCTGGCCGCCGGTCAGGGGCCGGATCATCCCATCTGCGTGTTTGGAGCCGGTCGTCAAGCCCTGCGCCCGGCTAGCTGTCGAGCCCCCCACAGCACGAGGCCGAGGCAGAGCAGCGCTCCGGCGCGCAGCCAGGTCTCCCTCTCGACCTGGGTCATGACGACGATGCAGGCGACGATGCCCAGGACCGGAAGCACATAGGGGATCGTGAAGTGGGGGTGGTCGACCGGTTCGCGCCGCAGCGCCAGAGCCGAGACATTGACGGTGACGAAGACTCCGAGCAGGAGCAACACCGTGGTGTCGGCGAGTGCCCCGAGGTCGCCGGTGAGGATCAGGCCGGCCGCGAGCAGGGTCGTGGAGGCGATCGCCACCACGGGCGTGCCGCGCCCGCTCAGCCGGGAGAGGGAGGCGGGGAGGACGCCCTCGCCCGCCATGCCGTAGAGCAGGCGCGAGGCCATGATCATGTTGATCAGGGCGCCGTTGGTGAGCGCGATCAACCCGATCGCCGAGAAGACCTTGCTCGAGAGCGACAGGGGGCCGACCCGCACCACCTCGAGCAGGGCGCCGCTGGATGACTCCAGGCGGGCAGTCGGTACGGCCATCGAGGCGACGATCGTGACCGCCAGATAGATCGCGCCCGCCGCCGCCAGCCCGGCGAACAGGGCGAGTGGATAGGAGCGCTCGGGCCGGGTCGTCTCCTCGGCGATGTTGACCGAGTCCTCGAAGCCGATCAACGCGTAGAAGGCGATTGCGGCTCCGGCGAAGATCGCCAGCAGCGGCTCGACCCCCTGCTTGAACTCGATCGCCCGGCCGGGGTCGCCCTCCCCGCCGGCGAGGGCGGCCGCCCCGATGACGACGACGAGCAAAAGGCCGCCCAGCTCGACCAGCGTGAAGGCGACGTTGAGGCGGACGGAGACGAGGATGCCGACGAAGTTGACGAGGGCGACGACGGCGATGAAAGCCAGTGCGGCGACGGCGACGGGCACGGTCACGAACTCGGCCAGGTAGTCGCCGCCGAAGGCCCGGGCGAGCGTGCTCGCCGAGGTGACCCCCGAGGCGACCACGGCGAAGGCGATCAGGAAGGCGACGAAGGGGCTGCGGAAGGCCTTGGCCGAGTAGAGCGCGGCGCCGCCGGCGCGCGGGTACTTCGTCACCAGTTCGGCATAGGAGCCGGCGGTCAGGGCGGCGAGCAGCAGCGCGACCAGGAACGAGACCCAGATCGCCCCGCCGACCTCGCCAGCGACGACCCCGACCAGCGCATAGATCCCGCCGCCGAGAATGTCGCCGAGAACGAAGAAGAAGAGCATCCGCCGCGAGACCACCCTGCGCAGCCTCCCGCCGCTCCCGCTTGCCGACCGTCGCCGACGTGACAATGAGCGCGATGGAGGCATCCGGCGATCCGTTCAGTAGGGAGGTCGTGGATCTGTCGACGACCCGGGTTCCGACCTTCCCCTCATCGCACACCGCCGACGCGGTGCGTCGCGAGATGGCGGGCCGGTCGTTCGATTTCGTCGACGTCGTGGTGCTCGATCAGAGCAGGCTAGTCGGCCTCGTGCCGGCCGGCCGCCTGCTCGAGGCGGGCGGGGATGCGCGCCTGGGGGAGCTGGTCGGGCGCGACCCCGCCGCGATCCGGCCGGGCGATTCGGCCGAGGCCGCCGCATGGCACATGGCGCGAAGCGGGCAGAGCGCGCTTGCGGTGCTCGACGCGGACGGCTCGTTCGCCGGGCTGGTGCCGCCGCACGCCTTGATCGGCCGGCTGCTCGCACAACACGACGAGGACGCCGCGCGGCTCGGCGGCTATCTGGCAAGTACGGGGCGGGCTCGTCTCGCCGCCGAAGAGCCGGTCAGGCGCAGGCTGCTGCACCGGTTGCCCTGGCTCCTGGTCGGCCTGTTCGGGGCAATGGCGTCGGCCGTCCTGGTCGGCTCCTTCGAGGCCCAGCTCGACAAGAAGGTGCTGCTCGCCTTCTTCGTGCCAGCCGTTGTCTATATGGCCGATGCGGTCGGGACGCAGACCGAGACGCTGCTGATCCGCGGGATGAGCGCGAGCATCGACATGCGCAAGGTGATCCGTCGCGAGTTCGTCACCGGCTTCCTGATCGGAATCCTGATCGGCGCTGCGTTTTTCGTCTTCGCCCTGATCGGCTGGGGGGACTTCGACGTCGCCCTGGCCGTCGCCCTCGCGCTCACCGCTAGCTGCTCGATCGCGACCTCCGTCGCGACGATCCTGCCACGCTTGCTGTCCCGCATTGGCAGCGACCCCGCCTTCGGCTCCGGCCCGCTGGCGACGATCGTCCAGGACCTGCTCTCGATAGCCGTCTATCTCGCGATTGCGACCCCGATCGCCACCTGAAGCGATCGGCCCGCCGAGGTAGGCCGTCCGTAGACAACCCTTGGCCAGGGCCAAGCCCGCCGAGGGCGAAGCGGTCGTTGCCCTCTCCAACAGAAAACGCCCCGCCGGGGAGGCGAGGCGTTTCTGGGGTTACTACAGGGAGGAGAGATATGTATCTCTATATATGTGGATCCGTGGGAGGTAGGTGAGCCCTTATGTGCCGCGGACGGAGTCGATGGGAGTCGACTGCGCATATGAGCGGCGCCAGGCCCGACCAGGAAGTGTTTGTAAGCCCTTTATCGTTCCTCTCTTGCGAATCCTTGAATCAAGATACGAACATACGTGCGATTTGTGTGTGAGCCGAGTCACAGAGGCTCTTGAGGGCCGCCGAGCCGTAACCCGATGAAGCGATCTTCCGCAACCTAATACTGAATTCTAAGGACCCGCTAAACATCTGGCAAGGGTTTCCTGTGGATGCCGGATTCCGCCGCTGTACGTTTTGGCGTGGCAAAGGTTGGCTCCAAAGCGCGGATCGACGCCGTTCTGGCCGAGCGGGGATTGTTCCCGTCGCGCACCGCGGCGGCCGGCGCGGTCCGAGCCGGAGAGGTCCGGCTCGGCGCCGACGGGCCCATCGCGCTGCGCCCGAGCCAGCTGGTCTACCCGGATGCCGATCTGCGCCTGGAGCAGGGCCCGCGCTTTGTCTCCCGTGGTGGAATCAAGCTCGACAACGCGCTCGACGCCTCGGCCTCGAGGTCGGCGGGCGCGACTGCCTCGACGTCGGCGCCTCGACCGGAGGCTTCACCGACTGCCTGCTGCAGCGCGGCGCGGCGCACGTCGTCGCCCTCGACGTCGCCTATGGCCAAATCGATCGGCGCATGCGCGAGGATGAGCGCGTGACCGTGATCGAGCGCCTCAACGCGCGCGCCCTGACCCCGGCGGATCTGCCCTTCGAGCCGGATCTGATCACGATCGACGTCTCGTTCATCTCGCTGGGCAAGGTGCTGCCCGCGGTCGCCGCTTGCCTGAAGGCTGGCGGCGAGCTTCTGGCGATGGTCAAGCCGCAGTTCGAGCTGGGGCGGGAGCGGGTGCGCAAGGGCGTCGTCCGCGACGCGGACGACCGCCGCGAGGCGGTCCGTGTCGCCGCGCTGCTGCGCGCCGAGCTCGGCCTGCGACAGCGCGGCTTCGCGTCGTCGGGCCTGCCCGGCCCGAAGGGCAACCGCGAGAGCTTCGTCTGGTGCGGCGGCGACGGTGAGGTCGAGGATCTCGAGGCCGCGATCGAGGCGACGGGCCGAGGCGGGTCCATGAGCCGGCGCCTGGCCACACTGATCACCCACTCGCACCCGCCGGCGACGACCGATGCGGTCGAGTTGGCGATCTCCGCGGCGCGCGAGGCGGCGAGTGGCGGCTCGTCGCGACAGCCGAGGAGGCGGCCAAGCACGGCGAGGCGGGGGCGGGGGTCGAGGTGGTCGAGACGCTGCCGCGCCAGGCGGACCTCTGCCTCGTGCTCGGCGGCGACGGCTCGATCCTCTACGCGCTGCGCCATTTCGCCCGCAGCGGCGTGCCGGTCTTCGGCGTCAACTTCGGCACCGTCGGCTTCCTCGCCGCGGTCGAGCGCGAGCAGGCGGCGGAGGGGATCCGGCGGGCGTTTCGCGGGGAGACCGAGACGGTCGACCTGCCGGGGCTGGGGGTCAGGTCGGCGAGGTCGCCCGCGTCGCCCTCAACGACGTCAGCTTCCTCCGCCGCCCGCACGGGCGCGTCGCCGAGCTGAGCTACAGGATCGCCGACGAGGAGGTCGGCCACGTCCGCTGCGACGGGCTCGTCGCCGCGACCCCGGTCGGCTCGACCGGCTACAACCTCGCCAACCAGGGCCCGATCCTCGCCTGGGGCGTGAAGGGCTACGTCGTCTCCTACGTCGCCCCGCACTCGCTGACCGCGCGCGCCCTCGTCGTCGCCCCCGGCGACGTGCTCCACGTCGGCAACGCCGCCGGCGCGCGAGCCGGTCGACGTCGCGATCGACGGCGAGCACGTCGGCGCGCTCGAGCCGGGCGCCGCGCTCGAGGTCCGCTTCGCCGACGGCATCGGCCGCCTCGCCCAGCTGCCCGGCACGAGCTTCTACCAGCGGATACGGGAGAAGTTCGGCCACCTCGCCGTCTGAGGCCGATCTCCGGGTCGATCGGTCCGCCGCCGCTGCTACACAAGAGGCGTGCTGCGCGAGCTGCGGATCGAGAACCTGCTGCTGATCGAGCGGGCTGAGCTGCGCCTCGGCGAGGGCCTGAACGCGATCACCGGCGAGACCGGGGCCGGCAAGACCGTGCTCGCCCACTCGCTCGATCTGCTGATGGGCGGCAAGGCGCGGCCGCAGATCGTCCGGCCCGGCGCCGAGGAGGCCTGGGTCGAGGGTGTCTTCGACCTGCCCGACGGACTGCTGGAGGAGCCCGAGCTGGCCGAGGTCGCCGCCCGCCTGCCCGACGGAGCCGAGGAGATCGTCCTCGGGCGGCGCGTCTCCGCCTCCGGCCGCACCGCTGCCTTCCTCGCCGGGCGCGCCGCATCGGCCGGCGATCTGAAGCTGCTCGGCGGGCGCCTGCTCGCCTTCTACGGGCAGCACGAGCACCGCAAGCTGACGATCGCCTCGGCGCAGATGGAGATCCTCGACGGCTTCGCCGGCGCCGAGCACCTGGCGCTGCGCGAGCGCTACCGGGAGGCGCACCGCGAGTGCGCGCGGCTGCAGGCCGAGCTGGCCGAGCTGCGCGAGCGCGACGGCTCGCGCGAGCGCGACCTCGACCTCTTCCGCTACGAGCTGGCCGAGATCGAGGCGGTCGCGCCCGACCCCTCGAGGAGGCGGACCTGAGCGCCGAGCGCGAGCGCCTGCGCCACGCCGAGGGCCTGCGCGAGGCGGCGCTCGGCGCTCTCGCCGGCGCCGCCGGGGGCGAGGAGGACGGCGGCGGCGCGGCCAGCGCCCTCGCCGTGGCCGAATCGCTGCTGCAGGGAGTCGCCGGGGTCGACGAGGAGCTCGACGCGCTGGGAGAGCGCGTCGCCGCGCTCGCGGCCGAGCTCGACGATGTCGCCGGGGAGCTGCGCGGCTACCTCGACCGGGTCGAGGCCGATCCGGAGCGCCTCGCCGCGGTCGAGGAGCGGCTGGAAGCGATCGACCGGCTGCAGCGCAAGCACGGCGGCAGCGTCGAGTCGGTGCTCGCGCACGCGGAGCGCTGCCGAACCGAGATCGAACGCCTCGAGGGCGCCGAGACCCGCGGCGCCGAGGCGGAGGCCGCCCTTGCCGAGGCCGAGGCGCGACGCGAGAAGCTCGGCAAGCGGCTGAGCAGGGGCCGCGCTGAGGCCGCCGGACCGCTGCGCGAGCAGGTCGCCGCGGCGCTGGACGGCCTGGCGATGCCGGGCGCCGAGCTCGAGGTCGAGCTCGAGCCGCACCCCGACGGCTTCGGCCCGGGCGGCCGCGAGCAGGTCGAGCTGCGGATCTCGCCGAACCCCGGGATCGCGCCGGCGCCGCTGCGCGACGCTGCCTCCGGCGGCGAGCTCTCGCGCGTGATGCTGGCCCTGACCGGGCTCGGCGCGGGTGCCGGAGCGGGCACGCTGGTCTTCGACGAGATCGACGCCGGGGTCGGCGGCAAGACCGCCCGGATCGTCGGCGAGCGGCTGCGCGCGCTCGGCGAGGGCCGCCAGGTGCTCTGCATCACCCACCTGCCGCAGGTCGCCTCGCTGGCGCCGACCCACTTCCGGCTCGAGAAGGACATCGGCGGCGAGCGCGCCGCTGCGACCGTGGAGCGCCTCGACGGCGAGGGCGTGGTCGAGGAGATCCGCCGCATGCTCGGCGGCGAGGCTCCCGACGATGCGGCCGATCGCCACGCCCGCGAGCTGCTCGCCGCCGCGTAGCGTCGCTGTAACCTCAGGGGGTGGCCACCGCCAGTCGCCGTCGCCTTCCCGCGCTGCTGTCGCGCCGCAACGGGACGAGCGCCGAAGGCGCGATCGTCGGCACGGTCCGGCTCGGCCGGCGCACCAAGGACCTGGTCAAGCGCCTGCGTCCGGGCGAGATCGCGGTCCTCGATCACGTCAACATCGATCGCATCGCGGCCGAGGAGCTCGTCGCGACCGGGGTCGTGCGCGGTCGTCAACGCCGCGCCGCTCCAGCGACGGGCGCTACCCGAACGCCGGTCCGCTGCTGCTCGTCCGCGCCGGCGTGACCCTGATCGACGCCGAGGATGACGATCCCTTCGAGCTGCTCGAGGAGGGCGCCGAAGCGACGATCTCCGCCGGCGTGATCGGCAGCGACGGGCCGTGAGATCCTGCGCGGCCGGGTGCTCGATGCTCGCCGAGCTGGAGAGCCGGCTCGCCGTGCAGCGCGAGCGGGTCGACGAGGCGCTCGCCGAGTTCGCCGAGAACACCGTCGCCCACGTCCGCCAGGAGACCGATCTGCTGACCGGCGCGATCGAGTTCCCGCCGACCCGCACCGTCTTCCGCGACCGCCAGGTGCTGATCGTCGTCCGCGGCGAGGGCCACCGCAGCGACCTGAAAGCGCTGCGCGCCTACATCCGCGACGTCCGCCCGGTGGTCGTCGCCGTCGACGGCGGCGCCGAGGGCTGCCTCGAGGCCGGCCTCAAGCCGGACGTGATCCTCGGCGACATGGACTCGGCCGGGGACGCGGCGCTGCGCTGCGGCGCCGAGCTGATCGTCCACGCCTACCCCGATGGCCGCGCGCCGGGGCGCGAGCGCCTGCTCGAGTTGGGCCTCGAGCACACGCTCGTCCCCGCCGCCGGCACCAGCGAGGACGTGGCGATGCTGATGGCCTTCGAGAAGGGGGCGGACCTGATCGTCAGCGTCGGCGCCCACTTCAACCTGATCGAGTTCCTCGACCGCAACCGCGGCGGCATGTCCTCGACCTTCCTCACCCGCCTGCGGATCGGCGAGAAGCTGGTCGACGCCAAGGGCGTCAGCCGCCTCTACAACCCGGGCTCCGGGCTCGGCCCGGCGCCGCTCTTCCTCGCCGCCTTCATGATCCTGCTGGCGATCCTGGTGATCGCCTCGCCGGCGCTTGGCGACCTGGTCGACCTGGTCTGGCTGAAGATCAAGATCTGGCTCGGTCTCTAGTGGCGAGCCGGGCAAGCGTCTAGCCTCTCCCGGTCATGGGTTACAGCGCCCGCTATCACGCGACTTCGCTGATCGCGATCTTCCTCGCCCTCGCGATCGGGATCGTGATCGGCGCGGTGCTCGGCGGCGACGCGATCGACAGCACGCGCAAGGACCTCGAGCAGAGCCTCACCGGCAACCTCCAGGACGCGCGCGCAGCAGGCCGACGAGCTGCGCGGCGAGCTCGGTCGCGCCGACGAGTTCTCCAATCGCGTCTTCCCGGTCCTGGTGCGCGACCGGCTGCGCGGACGGCGGATCGGCCTGATCGCCTTCGGCGACCTGCCGGGGAGCGTCTACCGCGCGATCGAGGGGGCGCTCGAGCCGGCAGGGGGGCGGCTGGTCGCGGTCGGCGTCGTGCGCGAGCCGGTCGACACCCGCGGCCTCGCCGACGACCTCACCAAGACCCGCTTCGCCGAGCTCGCCCGGGATCCGGACGCCCAGACCGCGCTCGGGGTCGGCCTGGGACGCCAGCTCGTGCGCGGCGGCACGCTGCTGGAGCCGGTGCGCGGCCATCTCTTCTCCCGCGCCAGCGGCAACTTCGGCGGGCTCGACGCGGTGATCGTCGTCCGCGACCAGCCGCAGGACATGGGGCCGCTGACAGCGCGAAGTCGCGAGCCGGATCGAGGCCGGGATCGCGAGCGGCATCGTCGCCACCCGCGCGCCCGCGGTCGGGGTCGAGGCGACCGGGACCGAACCGTCCTCGGTCTCCTTCTTCATCGGCAACAACCTCTCCAGCGTCGACGACGTCGACCTCGACGCGGGCCGGCTGGCGACGGTCTTCGCCCTGCTCGGCGCCGAGGGCAGCTTCGGCGTCAAGGGCAGCGCCGACCGCCTGCTGCCCGACCTGCTGACGCCGCACAGATGACCTGGGTCGGCTTCCCGGTCGCGATCGCGGTGGCGCTGCTGGTCGTGCCGGCGGGGGTGCGCGGCCTGCTCGACGCCGGCCTCGTGCGCGAGAACTACCGCGGCGCCCGGCTCGCCTTCCCGCTCGGCGCGGTGCTGGCGACGGCGGCGCTGGTCGCGCTGGCGCCGCTCGCCTTCCTCGACGATCGCGCCGACCTCGACCTGCTCGATCCCGAGCTGCGCCGCTGGCTGCCCTACGTGATCGGCGTCGCCTTCCTCGGCTTCCTCGACGACTCGCTCGGCCGCGGCGAGTCGGCCGCGGCGCCGCGCGGCTGGCGCGGCCACGCCCGGGCACTGCGCGCCGGGCGGCTCTCGACCGGGGCGATCAAGGCGATCGGCGCGCTGGCGCTCGCCGCCTACGTCGTCTCCGGCCTCGGCCTCGAGTCGTGGCGCTACCTGGGCGACGTGGCGCTGCTGATCCTCGCCACCAACGCCTTCAACCTGCTCGACCTGCGGCCCGGGCAGGGCGGAGAAGGGGTTGGCGCTGCTCGGAGCCGGGCTCTGCCTCGGCGCCTGGACCCTGGCACCGCTGGAGCTGCTGGGGATCTTCGCCGGGCCGGTGCTGGTCGGCGCCTGGTTCACCCTGCGCGAGCGGGCGATGCTGGGCGACACCGGCTCCAACCTGGTCGGCGCGATCGGCGGCGTCTGGCTGCTCACGACCCTGGACGACACGGGGCGCCTGATCGCCCTCGCGGCGGTCGTCGCACTGACCATTTTCGGCGAGTTGCGATCTATTTCACAGGCGGTCGAGTCGGTTCCGCCACTGCGCTGGCTAGACTCGCTCGGCAGAGAATGAATCGGCCCAAACCAGGAGATACCCGCTTCATCTTCGTCACCGGCGGCGTCGTCTCGGCCCTCGGCAAGGGAATCGCCGCCGCCTCGATCGGCCGCCTGCTGGTCCAGCGCGGCTACCGGGTGCAGCTGCAGAAGTTCGATCCCTACATCAACGTCGACCCGGGAACGATGAGCCCGTTCCAGCACGGCGAGGTCTTCGTCACCGAGGATGGCGCCGAGACCGACCTCGACCTCGGCCACTACGAGCGCTTCACCGACGAGAACACCTCGCGCGCCTCCAACGTCACCGCCGGCTCGGTCTACAACACGGTGATCAACCGCGAGCGTCGCGGCGACTACCTCGGCGCCACCGTGCAGGTGATCCCGCATATCACCGACGAGATCAAGAACCGGATCCTGATCGTCGCCGAGTCGCAGTCGGTCGACTTCGTCCTCACCGAGATCGGCGGCACCGTCGGCGACATCGAGTCGCTGCCCTTCCTCGAGTCGATCCGCCAGCTCTACACCGACCTCGGCCCGAAACGGGCGATGTTCATGCACCTGACGCTGGTCCCCTACGTCGGCCATGCCGGCGAACTGAAGACCAAGCCGACCCAGCACTCGGTCAACGAGCTGCGCCGCATCGGCATCCAGCCACACGCCCTGGTCTGTCGCTCCGAGAGCCTGCTCGACCGCGAGATCCGCAGCAAGATCGCCCTCTTCGCCAGCCTCCCGGTCGAGGGCGTGGTCTCCGCCCACGACGTCGACAACATCTACAAGGTGCCACTCGTCTTCCGCGCCGAAGGCGTCGACGACCTCGTCCTCGACCACTTCGGGATGGATGCGCCCGCCTCCGATATGAGCGAGTGGGAGGCAATGGTGCGCCGCGCCGAGGAGGCGACCGGCAAGGTCAAGATTGCGCTCGTCGGCAAGTACGTGCAGCTCGCCGACGCCTACAAGTCGGTGATCGAGGCACTTGAGCACGGCGGCTTCCACCACCGGGTCGAGATCGAGGTCGAGCTGGTCGACTCGGAGAACTTCGATGCCGAGCAGCTCGAGAACGCCGACGGTGTGCTGATTCCGGGCGGCTTCGGCGAGCGCGGCATCGAGGGCAAGGTCGAAGCGGCGCGAATCGCCCGAGAGCGCTCGATTCCCTACCTGGGCATCTGCCTCGGCATGCAGATCGCTGTGGTCGAGTTCGCCCGCAACGTCGCCGGCATGGACGGCGCCAACTCGGCCGAGTTCGATCCCGAGACGCCGTTCCCGGTGGTCGACCTACTGCCCGAGCAGAAGGAAGTCTCCGACATGGGCGGCACGATGCGACTCGGTGCCGACCCGGTGAAGCTGCACGAGGGGACGCGGGCGCGCGGGATCTTCGACGAGGCGGTCATCTACAAGCGCCACCGCCATCGCTACGAGGTCAACATCCAGCTGCGCCGCCGGCTCGAAGACGAGGGCCTGGTCTGCGGCGGCACCTCGCCCGACGAGCGTCTGGTCGAGATGGTCGAGCTGCCCGACCATCCATTCTTCGTCGCCTCGCAGTTCCACCCCGAGTTCAACTCTCGGCCCAACCGGCCCGAGCCGCTATTCAGGGAGTTTGTCGGTGCCGCCGCCCACCACGCCGGCGAGCAGCCGGCCGATGGCGGCGACATAGGATCAAGCGATGCCGATGAGTCAGAGATGGCGCAGTCGAGGCAACGCTAGGCAAGGACGCAGGGAGCGCCGCGTGCTCTGCGCGCAAGTGACCGAGGACGCCGCGTAGCGATGCCTCGACAAGCCATGGAGCGGTTGCACGAGAGGTTTATTCGGCTCTGTGAGATACGCAGCCCGACCGGGGAGGAGCGCGAGGTCGCCGACTCGCTGATCGCCGAGCTGGGCGCGCTCGGGCTTGACGTGAGCGAGGACGACGCCGGTGGGCCGGCCGAAGCGGGCGCCGGCAACATCCTCGCCCGGCTCCCCGGCTGCTCTGAGCGTTGGGTGACGTTCTGCGCCCACATCGACACGGTCCCGCACGCCGGCCAGATCGAGGTGGTCGAGGACGAGGGCATCTTCCGCAGCGCCGGCGAGACGATTCTCGGCGCCGACAACAAGGCCGCGGTCGCGGTCTTCATGGAGCTGGTCGCCCGTCATGCCCAGCAGCCGCCGCCGGTCGGGATCGAGCTGCTGCTGACCGTCGCCGAGGAGCAGGGGCTGCGCGGCGCGAAAGCCTTCGACACGAGCGCGCTGCGCTCCGACGTGGGCTTCGTCCTCGACCACGCGGGCCCGGTCGGCGAAGTGATCGTCGCCACCCCGACCCAGCACAAGATCCGCGCCGACTTTGCCGGGGTCGAGGCCCATGCCGGGATCGAACCCGACGACGGCAACAGCGCGATCGCCGCCGCCGCGGCTGCGATCGGCCGCATGGAGCTGGGGCGGCTCGATCAGGAAACCACGGCAAATGTCGGTCTGATCGAAGGCGGCACCTCGGGCAATGTCGTCCCCGGCCACTGCGGCCTCCACGCTGAGGCACGCAGCCTTGACGCCGACCGTGTGGCCGCGGTCGCGGGCGCGATGGCCGACGCCTGCGCCTGGGGGGCTAGTGAGCACGGCTGCGACGTCGACGTACACATGGAAGAGCTCTTCCGCGGCTACCGGCTGCCGCCGGCCTCACAGGCGCTGGCCCTGGCCGAGGCCGGGCTGCGGGCCGCCGGGCGGGAGCCGGTGCGCAGCGCTATCGGCGGTGGCAGCGACGCGAACGCTCTGCGCCTCGACGGCCTCGATTGCGTTCTGCTCGCCAACGGGACCAAGGATGTCCACACCGCGAACGAGTGCGTCCCGACCCGCGACCTCGACACGATGCTCGCGGTCTGCGAGGGCATCGTCGAGGCGGCGGGCATCGAGCCGGCCACGGGGTGAGCGGCCGGCTGAAGCTGCGCCGCGGCGTGGTCGTCGCCGAGCAGCCGCTGACGGTCGAGGTCGAGGGCGAGCGGCGAAGGGCCTGGGTCGACACGGCGATGTTGGGCGAGATGCGCGAGGGCGACGAGGTCGTCGTCAACACCGCGGCGCTCGACCTCGAGCTCGGCTCGGGCGGCTTCGACGTGGTCCACGTCAACCTCACCCGCGGCCTGGGCGCTGGCGGTGGGGACGGGGCCCACGTGATGAAGCTCAACTACACCTCGCTCCAATACCCGGTTGAGCCGGTCGAGCTTCCGCTGCGAGTCATGCCCCATACGGATACAAGAGGCGCAGCGGAATCGATGCCGGTTCTGGTGCTGCCCCTCCACGGGCATCTGGCACCCGCCGCTTGGGCGGCGGCGCAGGCGGCGCCGGGCCTCAAACTCGGCTATGTCCAGAGTGGCGGCGGTGCCATGCCCGGCTCGCTCAGCCGCGACGTCGCCGGGCTGCGCGAGCGCGGCCTGCTCTGCGATCACGTCACGGCGGCTCCGGCCTACGGCGGCGAGCGCGAGGCGCTCAGCGTTGCCGGCGCCCTCGACGCGGCGGCCGGTGAGCTCGGCTGGGACGCCGCCCTCGTCGGCCCGGGCCCCGGCATCATCGGCTCCGAGACTCGCCTCGGCCATGGCGGCATGGCCGCGCTCGACAGCGCCCACGCGGCCCTGGCCCTCGGCTTGCCCACGCTGCTCTCACCCCGCCTCTCCGAATCCGACCCCCGCGAGCGCCACCGCGGCGTCAGCCACCACACTCTGACCGTGCTGGAGATGCTGCTGGGCAGCGTCGAGATCGTCGTCCCGGGTGAGAATCCGACGCTGTCCTCGCAGCTCTCCGCCGTCGCGGGCGATCGCCACAAGCTCCACGAAGCTCAGTACGACCTCGACGGCTATGCCGCCTCCGGCCTTCCGACGCGAACCATGGGGAGGAGCATCGTTCAAGACCGGCTTTTCTTTGCCGCCGCCCTGGCCGCGGGCAAGGCCTTAAGCGCCCCTCCCGCGGGTGGCGCGGGATGAGGGGGTCTTCGGTCGAATAGACCGCTAAGACCCCCTCATCGCGCGACAGGACCCGAGGGCCACCGCGCACGGTCCCTTGCGGTTCAAGGTTTGCACCGGGTCAGCGAGAACCGTGGCCCATGGCCGCCGCCGTCGAGTCCCCACCGCAGATCAGCTCGCGCTTCGAGGGCCTGGTCCTCGACTTCCTCTCCTATCTGGAGCTAGAGCGCGGCCTCTCGCGCAACACGCTGGGCGCATATCGCACCGACCTGCTCCAGTACGGGGTGTACCTCGACGCGCCACGAGATCGACCCGTTGGAGGCGCGACCGGCCGACATCGGCGACTTCCTCGCCGACCTCGCGACCGGAAACGGCCGTCCGGCCTGCTCCGCCTCGACGGTCCACCGCAAGACCGCCTGCCTGCGCTCCTTCTACAAGCACCTGCGCCGCGACGAGCTGATCGGCGACGACCCGACCGCGGCGCTGAGCGCCCCGCGGCGCGCCAAGAAGCTACCGCAGGTGCTCAACTACGCCGAGGTGCAGAAGCTGCTCTCGGCGCCGCGCGGCAGCGAGCCGACGACCCTGCGCGACCGGGCGCTGCTCGAGGTGATGTACGCGTGCGGGCTCCGCGCCTCGGAGACGATCGGGCTGGAGCTGTCCGACATCGACCTTCGCGAGGGCCTGCTGCGGGCGCGCGGCAAGGGCTCGAAGGAGCGGATCGTTCCGCTCGGCCGCAAAGCGATCGCGGCGCTCTCCGTATACCTGCGCGGCGGACGGCCGAAGCTGGTCCCGGCCGAGCGCCACGAGGCGCGCCTGTTCGTCAACTTCCGTGGCGGCCCGCTCAGCCGTCAGGGCCTCTACAAGATCGTCCAGCGCCACGCGCGCGAGGCGGGGCTGGCCGGGCAGATGAGCCCCCACACCCTGCGCCACAGCTTCGCAACCCACCTGCTCTCCGGTGGCTGCGACTTGCGTGCCGTGCAGGAGATGCTCGGCCACGCCGACATCGCGACGACGCAGATGTACACGCACCTTTCCGGCGATCGCCTCAAGCAGGTCTACTTCGAGGCGCACCCTCGCGCGACCGAGTAGAAAGGGGGAGTGCCCGAGCTGCCTGAGGTCGAGACCGTGTGCCGCCAGCTTGAGCCGGAGCTGGAAGGGCGCCGGATCGACTCGCTCGAGGTGCTCGATCCGCGCTGGTGCCGGCCGATCCCGGCGGTGGAGCTGGAGAGGGCGGTGACGGGAAGGACGATGGAGGGGCTCGCGCGCCGCGGCAAGTACCTGCTGCTCGGGCTCGACGAAGGGCAGACGCTGGTCATGCATCTGCGTATGACCGGCAACCTGGTCCTGGTCGAGGGCGAGGACAAGCTCGACCCCTCCGAGGGGATGCGGCTGTACGAGGCGGAGCGCTCGACATCCGAGCGTCACTTGCGCGCCCGCTGTGCGCTCGACGACGGCCGCGAGCTCTGGTTCACCGATCCGCGCCGCTTCGGCGAGGCGCTGCTGCTCGACGACGGGGAGATCGAGGCCCACTTCGCCGCGCGGCTCGGCGTCGAGCCGCTCTCCGACGAGTTCACGGCGGAGGCGCTGGAGGAGATGGCGGCGGGACGCACCGCGCCGCTCAAGTCCTTTCTGCTCGACCAGAAGGGCGTTGCCGGCATCGGCAACATCTACGCCGACGAGGCGCTGTTCAGGGCGCGCCTGCACCCGCTCTCGCCGGCCAGGTCGATGAAGCCGGAGCACCTGGCGGCGCTGCGTGACGCGATCGTCGCGGCGCTGGAGGCGGGGATCGACGGCGGCGGCGCCTCGATCGACGACTACCGGGACGGGCGCGGCGAGAAGGGCAGGATGCAGGACGAGTTCCTCGTCCACACGCGCGAGGGCGAGCCCTGCCCACGCTGCGACGGTGCGATCGAGCGGATCGTCGTCTCCGGCCGCTCGACCTACTTCTGTCCGGCCTGCCAGGTGAAGCTGCGCCGCAGACCGCGCCGTCGCCGTCCGGCTCGTCGTTCACCTTAGGTGGGTTATGGCTGGCAAGACGGTGAAGACGGAGGCGATCGTCCTGCGCAGCATCCGCTATGGGGAGGCCGACCGGATCCTCCACCTCTACACCGCACAGCGGGGCAGGGTGGGGGCGATTGCGAAGGGGGCGCGGCGGCCGAAATCGCGCTTCGGTGGGCGGCTCGAGCCCTTCTTCCGGCTTGACCTGCTGCTGCACGAAGGGCGCGGCGAGCTGCTCACCGTCACCCAGGCTGCCACCGTCAACGGCTACCCGCGCCTGCGTGCGTCGGCCGCGACGTTGGCCGCGGGCGCGCGCGCCTGCGACGCGGTCCTGCGCCTGCTCGACTCGGCCGAACCCAACCCGTCTGCTTACAACCTGCTCTGCCGCTACCTGGCGCTGCTCGACGACCCCGCCGCGGCTCCGCAGGCGGCGACGCTTCCGGCGGCGCTCTCCTTCCGGCTCAAGCTCGCCCTCGTCGCCGGCTTCTCGCCGGAGCTGGCCTCCTGCGCGCGTTGCGGCGAGGCAGAGCACCTGGCCGGTTTTTCGGGCGCCGCGGGCGGTGTCGTCTGCGCCAGCTGCGAAGCGGGCGCCTTCCCGCTCTCCGAGGCGGCGCACCGCTTCATGGTCGAGGCGATAGCCAGCCCGCTGGCAGAGGCGCCCGAGGCCGGCGAGGGGGATCTGCGCCAGGCTGAGCGGGCGATCGGCGAGACGCTGGAGCATCACGCCCATGTCCAACTGCGCGCTGCGGCGTAGGATCGGCGGGTGCAGCTCACCAACACGTTCGAGGACCGAATCAGAGCCTGGGAGGATGAATTCCTCTCCGAGCTGGCGACGCCGTCCTACCCGGCGCGGCGCCGGGTCGAGGAGGCGGACAGCCCCCTGCGCACGCCCTTCCAGCGCGATCGTGACCGGATCGTCCACTCGAAGGCCTTTCGTCGGCTCAAGCACAAGACGCAGGTCTTCATCGCGCCCGAGGGTGACCACTACCGGACCCGGCTCACGCACACCCTGGAGGCCTGCGGGATCGCCCGAACCGTCGCCCGCGCGCTCGCCCTCAATGAGGATCTGACCGAGGCGATCGGGCTTGGCCATGACCTCGGCCACCCGCCGTTCGGGCACACCGGCGAGCAGGCGTTGGACGAGGCGCTGCGCGAGCGCTGCGGGCATGGCTTCAAGCACAATGTGCACTCGCTGCGGATGGTCGACGTGCTCGAGCGCGAAGGCCGCGGGCTGAACCTGACCGAGCAGGTGCGCGACGGCATCCTCAACCACACCGGCTCGGACCGGCCCGCGACGCTGGAGGGGCGGGTCGTCAAGCTGGTCGACCGCGTGGCCTACATCAACCACGACATCGATGACGCGCTGCGGGCGGGGATCCTGCGCCCCGCGGATCTGCCCGCGGCGGAGATCGAGCTGCTCGGCCCGACCGGCTCGGCGCGGATCGACACGCTGGTCCGCGACATCGTCGAGCGCTCGAACGAGGCCGGCGACATCGCGCAGAGCGAGGAGGTCGGCGGGGCGATGCTGCGCCTGCGGAAGTTCATGTTCGAGCGGGTCTACCTCGGCGCAGCCGCGCGCAGCGAGCACGAGCGGGCGCAGCGGGCGATTCGGGGCCTCTTCAACCATTACGTCGAGCATCCCGACGAGGTGCCGGAGGGAGAGGCCGGGGCCGGCGAGTGCCAGCGGATCGCCGACTACCTGGCGGGGATGACCGACCGCTTCTGCATCGCCCGCTTCGCCGAGCTGACGATCCCCGAGGCCGCCAAGTTCTGATGGCGCTGATCTCCGACGACAGCCTCGAGCGGGTCAAGCAGGCGGCGGACATCGTCGAGGTTGTCTCCGCCCACACCGACCTACGTCGCCAGGGCGCCCGCTGGGTCGGGCTCTGCCCCTTCCACGAGGAGCGCACGCCGTCGTTCTCGGTTGACCAAGGGGAGAAGCTCTACCACTGCTTCGGCTGCGGCGTGGGCGGCGACACGATCAAGTTCGTCGAGGAAAAGGAGGGGGTCGGGTTCGCCGAGGCGGTGGAGTTGCTCGCCGACCGCTACGGGGTCGAGCTGCAGCGCGAGAAGGAGGACCCGCAGGCGGAGGCGCGACGCCAGCAGCGTCGCCGCCTGGGTGAGCTGCTCGACCGCACCGCGGGCTTCTACGCGCACTACCTATGGGACTCCGAGGAGGCGGGCAAGGCGCGCTCCTACCTGGCCGAGCGCGGGCTGGGGGAGGAGACGCTGCGCGCCTTCGGCGTCGGCTACGCCCCCAGCACCTGGGACACGGTTCTGCTGCGCGGCCAGCGGGCAGGGTTCAAGGTCGAGGAGCTGCGTGGCGTCGGGCTGGCACAGCGCGGGCGCAGCGGCGGCGAGTACGACCGCTTCCGTGAGCGGATCATGTTCCCGATCCGCGACCGGCGCGGCCGTACGCTCGGCTTCGGTGGCCGGGCGATGCGCTCCGACCAGGGAGCGAAGTACGTCAACACGGCCGAGACCGACTTCTTCCACAAGAGCCGCATGCTCTACGGCATCGACCTCGCCAAGGAGGCGATCGCGAAGGGCGGCCGCGCTGTCGTCGTCGAGGGCTACACCGACGTGCTGGCGCTGCATCAGGCCGGGATCGCCGAGGCGGTCGGGGTGATGGGCACGGCGATCACCGAGGAGCAGGTTGCGGCGCTCTCGGGGATGGTCGACGAGGTCGTGCTGGCCCTCGATGCAGACTCGGCCGGCCAGGAGGCGATGCTGCGCGCACAGCGGGTCGCGGCCGGGCGCAAGATGCGGCTGCGGGTGGCGGCGATGCCGGCGGGCGAGGACCCGGCGGAGATGGCCGCGGCGGAGGGAGGAGCGGAGCGCTTCCGGGCGTTGGTCGAGGGGGCGGTCGACCTGCCCGCCTTCCAGGTCGGGCTGGTGCTCGAGCGCACCGACGTCTCCTCTCCGGCCGAGCGCGACCGGGCGCTGGCCGAGGTTGCGCCGATCCTGGCCGGGATGGGGGAGACGGCGAGCCGCGACGACCTGGTGCGGCGGGTGGCGGGGCGGCTCGATCTGGAGCCGGCGCTGGTGATGGGACGGGTGACCGCCGCCCGGCCGCCGAGCGGCGGTTCCACGGAGTCGCCTCGGCAGGGCCGCGTCCAGGCGACCCCGTCGGTGCGCAGCGGCGGCGAGCTGACCTCGCGCGAACGGCGCGAGCGGGCGCTGCTGGCGATGTGCATCGCGCTGCCCGAGGAGGGCCGCGACTACCTGGCCCGGCTCGGCGAGGAGCACCTCTCGCCGAGCGGCGTGCACGCCGCTGCCTGGCTGCGCGAGCACCCCGAGGACCCCGCCTCGAACCTGCCCCACGACGACGAGCAGCTCGCCAGCCTGATCGCCGAGCTGGTCATCCTCGCCCACGACGAGCCCGCTTCGGCCGAATCGATGGAACTCAACTACCTGCTGCTCGAGCAGCGCCGGATCGAGTCCCAGATAGCCGCCGCCGGCGAAGCCGGCGACCACGAGAGCCGCGCCAACCTCAGTCGCGAACGCGCCGCCCTGGTCGAACGAATCGCCCGCACCGAGAGCGTCGGCGGGTAGTCGCTAAATTCCTCTCCTGCGTTCCGGGGTAGCTCAATCGGTAGAGCACTCGGCTGTTAACCGAGTTGTTGTGGGTTCGAGTCCCACCCCCGGAGCTTCTCGTCTGCGCTGCCGCTCTTGGCGGCCAGCTTTTCGACCAGCTCGGCGCCGCGCTCGGCGCCGTCGTGCTCCTCGGCCCATGTGGCGAACTGGCCGGCTCGCTCGCCAAACGCGGCGTCGCCGAGGATGCGCTGGGCCGCCCAGCGCAGCGGGGCCGGGCGGCAGAAGCGCCAGGGAAGGGAAAGCCCCGCGCCGGCCCAGCCGACGCGCATCGCGGTCTCGCTCATGTCGCCGATGAAGGGGCTGATCAGCAGCGGGGTGCCGGCGGTAAGCGCACGGCAGACGGTGCCGTGGCCGCCGTGGGAGATGACCAGCGCAGCGGCGGGCATCAGCTGGCTGTAGCTGAGCCAGTCGACGAGCACGGCATTGGCGGGCACATCGATCGGGCTCTGTGGGACGACCCGGTTGGTCGTCGCCACCACCCGCACCGGCTCCTCGGCGAGCGCCGCCAGCGCGGTGCGAACCAGGTGGTTGCGCGAGTCGTGCGCGGTGCTCGGCGCGACCAGGACGAGCGGACCCTCGCCCGGCGGCAGCTCGATCTCCGGGTGGGGAACCTCGAAGCTCATCGGACCGACCACCTCGACCGCCGCCGGCCAGCGCCGCGGGTACTCGAGATGGGGGAAGGTCCCGACCAGGGCCAGCTCCGTGCTGATCCCGCCGTGAAAGCGCTCGGTTGGCGCCAGGCCCAGCCGCGCCCGCTGCTTGTTGAGGTCGTCCCGTCCCTGTTCCAAGCCGACGTTCAGGGCACGCTGGCCCGCGCGCCAGACGCCGCGCCCGAACGGCGTGCGCGGGGGGCGCAGGCCGACGGCGAAGAACGGCAGGCCCGGCTCGACCACGGGGTAGATGTGGGGGATCAGCGTCGCCCGCGGGATCCCCGCGACCTCGGCGGCCAGCGCCGGCGCCAGGGTGAGGATGTCGCTGACGACCACCTGTGGTCGCATCTGCTCCAGCAGCGGCAGCAGCGCCCGCGCCGCCTCCGCCGCGTGCGAGCCCTCGGGTGAGTCCGGGTCGGGCGGCGGGAACATCCGGTATTCCTCGGCCGCGGCAAAGCTCAGGCCGGCTCCCTCGACGGCGGCCCGCCGCTCCTCCCAGGTCTCGATCGTGACCTCATGCCCTCGCTCAGCCAGCGCCCGGCCGAGCGCGATCGCGGGAAATACGTGCCCGGGGTCGCCGAAGGCGGCGACCAGGAAGCGCCTAGGGGGTATCAAGCCCCTCGCCCGGGCGGGTGAAGACAATCTCGGGGATGTGGCAGTTGGGCGAGACGCTGAGCAGGAAGCGCACCGCCTCGCCGATGTCCTGCGGCTGGATCATCTCCTCGGCGGGGACCTGGCCCTTGGCGAACTCGGTCATCGGGGTGTCGACGAAGCCCGGCGCCAGGGCCGTGCACTGGATTCCGGCGCTGCCGACCTCACGGTGGGTCGACTGGGTGAAGTTGATCACCGCGCCCTTGGTCGCGGCATAGATCGAGAGCCATGCCTGACCCGATTTGCCGGCGATCGAGGCGGTGTTGACGATCAGTGCCTTGCCGTGCTCGGCGCCGGCCTCGCGCAGCAGCGGCAGGCCCTCGCGGGTGCCGATGATCAGCGCCCGCAGGTTGACCGCGAGCTGCATGTCGAGGTATTTGGTCTGGATCTCCTCCATCGGCGCACCGATCCCGACGCCGGCGTTGTTGACGAGGACGTCGAGGCGTCCGTAGGCCTCGCGGTGCTTGGCGACGACGCCGACCACGTCCTCCTCGTCGGTCATGTTGGCGGCGACGCTCTGCACATCGAGGCCGTCGGCGCGCAGGAGCTCCGCCGCGGCCTCCAGCTTCTCCGGGCGCCGTGCCGAGATCGTCAGCGCGTGACCCTCTTCACCGAGTGTGCGGGCGATCGCCAGCCCGATCCCGCTCGACGCCCCGGTTATCAGTGCCGCTCGATCCGCCATATCTCGCTCCTCGTGGTCATCGTTGGCCGGGCACGCACCCTATACGCCACCCGACCCCCACAGCTGAATAACATGGCCGGTCCCGCATGTCTTGGCGCCATGCCACAAGCGCTTCAGCCTGCCTGCTCGCGGCCGCCATCCTCGCGGCCGGCTGCGGGGGGGACTCCGATGCCTCGACGTCGACTGCGGCGGTCGTTGCCAGCAAACCCGCGCCGCCGAAGAGCGCATTCCCGCAGACCGAAGGCCGGACTCTGCAGGAGCTGGTCAAAGACCAGGACTCGCATGCCGAACTGGTCGTCTCGCCTGCCGCTCTCACGTTCGACCAGGGAGAGAGCCGCTACCCGTTCGGAGTTTTCAAGCCCGACCGGAGCCCGATCGACGATGCCGATGTGGCCCTCTATCTGGCGAAGGTTCCACCGCCCAAGGGCGGAAGCAACGGCACCGGCAAGAACGGCAAACAGAAGAAGGGCGCCGTGGCCCGCGCCCGCAGCGAAGGGCTCGAACAGACCGCGGTCGGACCCTACCCGGCCGCGATCGAAAGCCTTGCCACCCAGCCCGCCTACCGCGCCCAGACGACAACCAGCGATCCGGACGCGGCGGCGGTCGTCTACAGCGCCGAGGTCGATTTCCCCAGCGAGGGGGAGTGGCGCATCGCGGCGCTGGTGAAGAAGGACGATGAAATCGTCGCCACACTCCTGCCGAGCGCCGAAGTCGGTCAGTTCAAGGGCGTGCCCAAGGTGGGAGAAAAGGCGCCGAAGATCCACACCCCGACCGTCGATGACGTCGGCGGCGACCGCTCCAAGGTCACCACCAGGCTGCCGCCCGACACCCAGAACCGCGTCGATTACGCCGACGCTCTGGGCAAAGAACCGATCTTGCTCTTGTTTGCGACCCCCCAGTTCTGCCAGAGTCGGGTCTGCGGCCCGGTCGTCGACGTGGCTGAGCAGCTCAAAGACCAGTACGGCGATGAAGCCGCGTTCATCCACGTGGAGATCTACAACGACAACGACCCGAGCAAAGGCGTGCGCCCCCAGGTGCGGGCGTTCCGCCTGCCGAGTGAGCCGTGGCTGTTCGCGATCGACCGCCAGGGCATCATCCGGGCCGAGGTCGAGGGCGCCTTCGGTGTCGATCGGATGACACAGGTCGTGAAAGAGGTGACCGGGAAATGAGCGAAAAGACCGCGCCGGACCCAGAGCTGCTGAAGTCGTTTGCCGAAGAGGCAAAACGGCGCTGCGACGTGATCGCGGCCGGCCTAGCGACCGAGACCGAAGACTTCGAGACGCTGCGCTCGGAAGCGCACGCCCTGAAGGGCACCGCCGGCGCCGTCGGCCTGCGCCGCCTTGCCGAGCTCGCCGGGCTGATGGAATCCGACCTCGCCGAAGCGAAGACGTCAGGTGAGCTCCGCGGGGGTCGCTCGCACCAGATCGCCGACGCCGCCAAGGCCCTCGCCGAGGGGGCCAACGCCGCCGCCGAGGGCAAGGAAGAGCCACCCGACGTGGGCCGTTCCCTCGCCCAGCTATTCAGCGCCTAGCGCGCTACGCTCGCCTTCTCCGGGGCGGTAGCTCAGTTGGTTAGAGCAGCGGACTCATAATCCGTCGGTCGAAGGTTCGAGTCCTTCCCGCCCCATTGGCGCTTTGAGCAGATTGCCGGTTGGCGGAACCGGGGGAGTAGCCTTTGGTGCAACGCAGTGCCCCTCCTGAGCGCCGCCTGGGAGGCCCAGTGCCCATCTCGGAGATCTATTCATGGCTTCATCCCGCCCTGCGCGCGGCAGGGAGCGCCGCCACCATCTCGACGCCATCCGCGTGTCGGCGATCCTTCTGCTGATCCCGTACCACGCGGCCCGCTACGTCCAAAAGGGGCTCGGCGGGAACAGGGCCGTCGACGCCGCCGTCTGGTTCGTGCACACCTGGCACATGCCTCTGTTCTTCGCGATCTCAGGGTTCCTGGCCGCCACCGCGCTCAGCAGGTCGGACGCTGTCGGGCAGGTCCGGTCCCGGCTGCGGCGGCTGGGCGTGCCCCTGGCCGTCGGGATGCTCACCGTCGTTCCGCTCGCCAACTTCCTGGTGATCTCGGCGGCAGCGGCCTGGCCACGCGACCAGAAGATCCCGGCCAAGCGCGAGCTGACCTTCGGCCACGTCTTCAACTTCACGCCGCAGCACCTCTGGTTCCTGGGCTACCTGCTGCTGATCTCCGTGCTCGCGATCGGCGTGTGGCTGGCGGTCCGACGGCTCCGATCGGCCGGCCCGGCGATCAATCGCGGCTTCGGGGTCCTGATCGGATCGTGGTGGGGCGTCTTCGTCCTCGCCGTGCTCAGCGCCCTGATCCTGGCCACGAAGAGCGGCTGGGCCGCGGGCGGGACGATGTCGAACTCGCTGGTCCCCGTCCCGACACTGCTCGTCTACTTCGGCTTCTTCTTTGTTTTCGGCTGGCTGCTCAGTGGCCAGGAACACCTATCCGCAGCGCTCGAGCGCAGGGCGTGGCCGTGGTTCTCTGCGGGGTTGGCGCTGGCCGTGCCCGCCTTCCTCCTCTCCTACAACAACACCGACTTCACCGGCAACGTCGGCACGGCCGGGATCTTCGTCGCGGAAGGCCAGCCCCGGATCCTCGGCCTGCTTGCGGTCGGCCTCGTCTGCTGGTTCACGCTGCTGGGGATCTGGGGGCTCCTCGCTCGCTACATGAACAGGGAGTCGAGAGTTCTGCGCTATCTGGCTGACGCCAGCTTCTGGATCTACCTGGTCCACATTCCCTTCCTCGTCGCCCTGCAGAGCACGCTTGCCCAGACCCACATGGAGATCGCTTTGCGCTACGCGCTCACCGTGAGCGGCACCCTGGCTCTGTCGGTCGGCAGCTTCTCCCTGGTGCAGGCCGGACGGAGGCGGTGGCTCAAGGGTCCTCGGCCATCACAGGTCCGGGCCGGCAAGCGCGAAGCATTGGCGGATGTCAGATGAGGCCACGACGTCCGTCGTGACCGTCCCCCTCGCCTGTGATGGCTCGATGACGTGCGACCGGCCTGAACGCGCGGCGCTCAGGCGGTCTTCTGCGCGACCACGGCGATGTAATGCAGTGGTTCGCCGTTGACCGAGACCCGGTGCTGGTAGCGCTGGCGGGTGTGCTCCTTTAGCTCACCGGTCTCGAACAGGGTGTTGAGCAGGCGGGAGAAGCCGCTGGCGTCGCCGTTGTCGAGGAACTGGTCGCGGATGTTGAAGGCGACCCAGCCACCGGGGCTGACGAGATCATAGGCGGCGCGGAAGGCGTCGGCGGGAATGTCGCCGAAGCCGAGCGCCGCGACGCAGACGAGGCAGTTGAACTCGTGTGAGTCGAGTTCGTCGCGGATCTCGGGATCGAGCTCGGTCAGGTCGAGCGCGTGGTAGGCGTCGTAGAGGCCGGGGCGATCGCGTTCGGCGGCCTCCTTGGCCTCCTCCAGCAGGTCGACGCCGACGATCGAGTCGGCACCGCGGTTGTCGAGCTCCTCGGCGACCATGCCGTTGCCGGCGCCGAGGTCGAAGACGCGCAACTCCTTAAAGTCCTGATCCTCGCGGACGAGCGTCTCATCGAGCAGGTCGACGACGACTTCAGGCGAGCGGCAGCTGAGGACATCGGAAAAGATCCGCTCGTAGAGGCCAGGGACAGAGTAGATCTCCCCGTAATCGTGGCAGCGGATACGACGGCGCTCGCCGTCCTCCTCGATCTCAAAAAACTCCTGGTCCTGATCGAGGCCGAATGCACCTGCACCCGGTAGATGAACTTGGAGATCTTGCTCAGATAGCGTGGACATGCGCTCCTCTTGTGTCGTTACGTCGCCGGTGGCGACCCCTTCGGTGCGTCCCACGCCCTTTCAGGGCGGACGCCACTGCGCTCGACGACGTAACTCTCATCAAGGCCACCGAGCGTCAGTCAACCTATCGGGATTCGACCAGCCTTGCTATTCCGCCAACCTCTACCCGATTGTCGGCAAGTTTCCTACATCGCAGTACGGACCCTCGACCCTGGTGGATGGTCAGCGGCCTTCCAAGCCGCTTGCAGAGCGCGATTGCGGCCGATCCGGTCGCCTCGTCCTCGGCGATCCCGGCTTCCGGAACGAAGGACCGTGCACGAATCGTCCCGGCCGCCTCGTCTATCCACGACCAGGCGTACGTGTTGACCGCTCGGGCCTCACGATCCAGCGCTCGCACCGCCGCTGGCGTATCAAACCGCACATACTCGAACGGCGGCGCCCATTCCGCCCGGGCTGCTACATACGTCACGTTCTCCGCGTAGCGGACCCCGACCACCCCGGCCGGCGTCCGCAGGGCCTCCACAGGTTCGCCCTCCCGCGCGAGCAGCCAGGCTGTGCCGACGGTCGGGTGGCCGGCGAAGGGAAGCTCGACGGTGGGGGTGTGGATGCGGATTCGGCCGACGGCCCGATCCTCGACGAAGACGGTCTCGCTGAAGCCGAGCCTTGCGGCCACGTCCTGGCGCGCCCCCTCCGGCACCTGCCGACCGTCGAGGAAGACGCCGAGCGGGTTGCCCCATTCGCCCTCGTCGTTGACGAAAACGCGGAGCACGTGGAGGGTCGGCACCGGTCGATCTTAGGTGGATCGACTACCTTGGCGAAATGAGGGCTCGCTACAGCATCGCACTGCTGTCGATCGCCGTCAGCACAGCCGCCCTGCCGCCGGCGGCCGACGCCCTCCCGGCTTTGCATCGTTGCGACCTCGGCGCCAAGCGGCCCCTGCGCTGCGGCTCGCTAGCCGTTCCCCTGAGTCGCACCGACCTCTCGCTCGGCGCGACGCGGATCGGCTTCGCCGTGCGGCCGCGCTCGGACCGGCGCCGGCCCTCGCTGGGCACGATCCTCGCCATCGACGGCGGTCCGGGTTACGCATCCACGGCGGCGCCCTATGTGCGCTCGCTGAGCGCCGTCCTCGCGCCGCTGCTGCGCCGGCGCGAGCTTGTCTTCGTCGACGCGCGCGGAACGGGTCGCTCCGAGGTCGTCGACTGCCCGTCGCTGCAGGACGGCCTGATCCGGGAATTCATCGCGATTGGCGAGTGCTCCGACAGCCTCGGCCCGCGCCGCATCGCCTACACCACCGCCGAAACCGCCAACGACCTCGATGCCGTGCGCGCGGCGCTGGGGGTGCGGAAGGTGTACTTCTACGGCGACTCGTACGCCACTCTGCTCGGCCAGGCCTACGCCGCCCGCTATCCGTCGCGGCTGCGCGGGCTGGTCCTCGACTCCGCCTACCCGGGCGATGACCCCTACTACCGCACGCTGCTCCCCGCCGGCATCCGCAGCCTCGGGATCGCCTGCCGTCGCTCGCCTGGCTGTCACGGCGACGCGGTCGGTCGCTTCAGTCGGGTGGTGCGCCGCTTCCACGCCGGGCCCCGCCCGACCGACCGGCTGATCGCATTTCTGCTCGGCGCCGGCACCCTGGCCCCGCGGTCCTACCTCAGTCTCGACGACGGCGTGCGCCGCTTTCTGCACGGTGATCCGCAAAGGCTCAACCGTCTGGTCTCGGCGGGCGCCGTCGGCCACGGCGATCTCGGAGAATTCTCCTACGGGCTCGAGATCGCGGTCGAGTGCAACGACTACCCGCTGCTCTGGGACCCGCGCGCGCCCATCGACGAGCGGATCCGCCAGCTTGACACCGCGACTCGGAAGCTTCCCGTCGACCACTTCGCGCCCTTCGGCCGCCGCGAGTACCTGCTGTCGCGCGCCGCACACCTGACCAGCTGCCTGACTTGGCCGGCGCCGTCGCCCGGAGAGCTGGAGCCGCCGGTTCCCTCGGGCTGGAGGGCGCCGCGCAGCTTCCCGACCCTGGTCCTCGCCGGTCAGCTCGACGATGTCACCTCGGTCGCCGAGGCGCGCCAAGTCCGGGCGCGCTTCCCGCGTTCGCGCCTGTACGTCGTGCCCAACCGCGGCCACGCCTCGAGCATCTACTACCCGTTCCGCTCACCCGCGGTAGGAGCCATCCGCCGTTTTCTGCGCCAGAATTGAGCCGTTGCTTGTCCGTTCACCTAGGAGAGGAGTCGACGTGTCGGTTGAAGATCTGAGGAAGAGGTGGGCGCGGCGCTTGCCAACCCTGCTGGCGGTCCTGGCGGTTGGGCTGATCGGGGTCGCTTGGTCCGGCTGTGGAAGCGACGACAACAGCGACGCTTCCAACGAAGCCCAGGAGCGGATCGAACAGGGCCTCAACGAAGCCAAGCAGGGCATCGAAGACGGCAAGGAAGAAGTGCAGAAGGGCCTTGAAAGGGCCGAAGAGGAAGCCGGTCAGGGAATCGAAAAGGGCAAGGAAGAGGCGCAGAAGGGGATCGAAGAAGGCAAGGATGAAGCCCAGAAGGGGATCGAAGAAGGCGAACGCTACGCCGACGAATACACGCCCTAGATGGGCGCGGGGGCGCCCTCTTCGGCCGGGGCGCCCTCTTCGTCCAGCTCGGCCGCCAGAGCCTCGACAATTCGCGGGTCGAACTGACTGCCGCTGCCGCGACGCAGTTCGGCCAGCGCCTCGCTGGGCCCGACCGGCTCCCGGTGCGGCCGGCGGCCGGTCAGAGCCGCAAAGGCGACGGCTACGGCGATCACCCGTGCCTCGACCGGAATCGCCTCGCCGGCGAGGCCGTCGGGGTAGCCGCTGCCGTCGAAGTGCTCGGCGCTCGAGCGGACCAGGCGGGCGACCGATGCCAGACCCGGCGCGGCGGCGACGATTCGCTCGCCTTCCGCTGTGTGGCTGCGGACCAGCGCTCGCTCGCCTTCGTCGAGCGCCTCGCGCTCAAGTATCGACTCCGAGACAGCGAGCAGGCCGATCTGCTGCAGCTCCGCGGCCAGCGCGATGTCGTCGATTTGCTCACGGTCGAGCTGCAGCCGGCGGGCCAGCGAGATCGCCCGGTAGGCGGCGACGCGCAGGTTCTCGCGCAACTCCGGGTGGCGCACCCCTAGCGTGGCCATCAGCACCGCGTGCGCCTGGCGCCGGGCCGAACGGTGGCGGCGCTGCCGGTTGGTCGCCAGCCGCCGTCCGGCCAGCTGCAGCGCCCCTTTGGCGTCGTCCGCCTCACCGGGAATCGCGACCTCGCCATAGGAGCAGCCGACGGAGGCGGTTGCGTCATCGCCCTGCAGCGAGCCGCTCGCGGCGAGGACGATCTCGCCGAGCTGATGGCTCCCCGCCGGTACGAGCACGGCAAGCCTGCTTGCCGCGATCCGATAGGCGATCCCGCCGAGCGGCATGACGGCGTCGGCGAGGCGCCGGCCGGACGTGCGCAGCATCTCTTCGCCGGCGGCGTAGCCGAGGCGGTCGTTGTGTGCCTCGAGCCCCCCGAGCTCGAGCAGGACCAGAATCCAGCCCGTTCCGGGCGCCGCGGCGGCGGCGCCGACGTCGGCTTCGAGGCTGCTGCGGTTGCGCAGCCCCGTGACCCGGTCGTTGACCGCGTCGCGGCGCTGTTCGGTGAGCGTCCGCGATTGACGTCGGTTCGTTTCGATCATGCGGCCGAAGACAGTGACGATCAGCCCCAGCGTCAGCCAGAAGACGAGCGCGGGCATCCGCTGGTTCAGGTGGTCGTAGACGAGCAGCGCGATGCCGACGATGACGAACGCGATCGGCCCGGCCAGTGAGCGCCAGCCGCTCGGCCCCAGCACCGCGTTCCGAACAGATTGAAGCTCTTTCACAGTCCCTTTCATCGGCTGCGGCGTGTGGTGGGGCAAGATTCGCGGACGTTTGATCGAAACTGAGATCGATGCGGCTACGGCGCATACACCTCTTCGTCGCATTCGCCTTCACCGTGATGGCGGATCCGGTCTCGTCGGTCGCATACGCGATCGAGGCGGCGCTGCGGGCGCTGGACGGCGACCCGGCCAGCCTCGTGGCGACGATGGCCCTGGTGGTCGGGATCGTTGTCGTGATCTCGCTGACCTATCACCAGCTGATCGGCCGTTTCCCCGAGGGTGGAGGTGGCCCGGAGGGAGTCGCGGCGGCTTTCGGCGAGGGCTGGACCTTTTTGCCGCTCGGCGCACTGTTGGTCGACTTCACCCTCACGGTTGCAGTCAGCAGCTCCGCCGGCGCAGCGGCGCTTATCGCCTATGTGCCCTCACTCGCGGCCTCTCGCCTGCCGATTGCCCTGGCCCTTGCGGCGTTCGTCGCGATCGCGGTGCTTGTCGGTCATCGGGGCAGGGTTGGATTCGCCTTGGCAACGCAGGCCTTTCTGCTCGTGGCGGCTGTCGTAGTCGTCTCCGGCGCCTTCGCGCACCCGGCAGCGACGACTGCCGAGCCCGGTGGGACGTCCGACGTGCCTCTGCTCGCCGATGTCTCCTTTGTCGCGGTGCTGTTCGCCTTCCCGCTGGGGATGGCACTCGCCACCGGGATCGAGGCGCCGTCCAATGCGATTGCCCAGCTATCCCAGCTTGGTGTTACGGCACGGCGGTTGTTCGGCCGGGCGACGTTGTGGTTGATGGTCGCGATCGTCGGCGGCCTGACGCTCTGCTTCTCCGTGCTGGCGGTTCGGCTTGACGTCGGCTTGCCGGGCGGAGACTCGACCCTACTCGCGGAGGTGGCGCGGCAGTCCGTCGGCGACGGCTTCACTTTTGCGTCTTTTCAGGGTCTCAGCGCATTGCTCCTGCTTGCGGCCGCTGCGTCTTCATATCTTGCGGGCTCGGGTGTGCTGAAGGCGCTGTCGGGGCTCGGCCAAGACGGCGAGCCGGGGCTGCTGCCACAGCGTCTGCACCGTGAGAACCGCTTCTTCGTCGCGCACTGGGGTGTGATTGTCGTCTTCATTGTGGCGGCTGTGATGATCGTCGCGGCGCAGGGGAGAGAGCAGGCGCTCGTCCAGTTCTACGCGGTCTCGGTCTTTGCCAGCTTCCTCGCCGCAACCCTCGCTTGCGCTCGTCTCTCGCTCCGCGATGGCAGCCGCGCCATCGCTGCCGGCAACCTCGCCGGCGCTGTCCTGGTCGCTGTGGTCCTGGCGCTAAACCTGACTCGCCTCGATTCGGCGATCGCCCTCCTTGCCTCACTCGCGGTCGCTGGATACCTCTGGAGCGCCTGGGTTAGGCGGGGGCGGCCGCGAAGTCCCGCGAGGACTTCGCTGCGCTACTGAGCGCCCTCTAGCGAACCGTGCAGTTGCGGGTCAGGGTGGTGACGATCCGCTTGCCGCCGGCGAAGCGGAAGGTCCCTCTCGTGAAGGAGAAGATCGCCCCGGGGAAGCCCGACGGCGCGGCGCAGCGGGCACTGAGGAAGCTGTATCTCCTACCGCGGTAGCGGTAGCGACGATCGAATTCGAGCGCGACGTTGGTGACGTAGCCCAGGTCCGAGGCGAGCCGGGGGATCCGGGTCGTCAGCACGGTGCCGAACTTGCCCCGCGCCGGATGGCGGATCTTGAACTTGAGCACGACCGTTATCTCGACCGGAGCGGAACCGTGAATGTGCAGCAGAATCGCCGGCTTGCCGCCGACGCGGCCGTTGAAGGCGAGCATCTGCCCGTGGGCCGGGAAGGGCTCGCGTTCGGTGAACTCGACGTTTGCGGTGAAGTTGCCGCGGCCGACCAGGGCGGGGCCGCAGCGGTCGAGGGCGACGCGCGGGTTGGTCGCCTCGAGCAGCTCTGGCCGGCAGGCGGGCAGCCCCCTGGTCGTGATCCGGCCGTAGCGGTTGACCCCGAAGGAGATCTGCCGCAGCTGCGGCGGGCGGCTGCCGTCCGTGCTCCTGATCGACGTGTTCAGCCTGACCTTCACCGGCACGTCGCGGTCGCGCGGCAGCGAGCGCGGGGCGAAACCGCCGCCGAAACGGACCAGCAGGCTTTTGTCGCCGGATATCTCTCCCCGCGCGATCGCGACGCCGAAGAGCGTCGTGGCAAGCAGCAGTCCTATGAAGGCGAGGCGCTTCATTCCGTCCCTGCGGAAAGTGTAGGCGGGTGCCCGGGTTGTCCCGGGAGGGTTCGGTTAAGGCGTTGGGGTAGCGCCCGCGGGGCTAGAGTCAGCGCATGGAAGGCGACGAGCGCCGTTTCGAGCTCTCCGCGGGCGATGAGTTCGCCGGCTACCGGATCGAGCGCAGCCTCGGCCGCGGCGGCATGGGTGTGCTCTACCTGGCGCTCGAGCCCGGGCTCGAGCGGCGCGTCGCGCTGAAGCTGATCGCGCCGGAGGCGGCCGCTGATGAGGTCTTCGCGCGTCGCTTCGCCGAGGAGTCGAAGATCGCCGCCTCGATCGAGCACCCGAATGTGGTGCCGATCTACGCCGCCGGCGAAGAGAGTGGCGTCCCGTTCATCGCGATGCGATACGTCTCGGGATCGGACCTGGGCCGGCGCCTGGCGCGGGACGGGCGGCTTGAGCCTGCGACGGCCGCTGCGCTGATCGCCCAGGTGGGAGACGGGCTCGACGCGATCCATGCCGCCGGCCTCGTCCATCGCGACGTCAAGCCGGCAAACGTCCTGCTTGCCGGCGGCGACGCCGAGGAGCACGCCTACATCACCGACTTCGGCGTCGCCCGCAACGTCGCCACCGAGTCCGGGCTGACCCAGACCGGGCGCTTCGTCGGCACGCTTGACTACGTTGCGCCGGAGCAGATCTCAGGCGACACGGTCGACGCTCGCGCCGACGTCTACGCCCTCGGCTGCCTGCTGTTCAAGCTCTTGACTGGCGACGTGCCCTACCCGCGTGACGGCGAGGCGGCGCGGCTCTACGCCCACCTCAACGACCCCCCGCCAGCGCCGTCGTCGCATGCGAGCGCCGTGCCGATGGCGCTCGACGAGTCGCGATCCGGGCGAAGTCCAAGCAGCCCGAGGACCGCTATCCCTCGGCCGGCGACCTCGGCCGCGCCGCGCTCGCCGCGCTCAGCGGGTCGAGCCCGGAGCTGCCGGAGCGCACCGTCGCGACCGGCGGGGCGGCGACGCGGACCGCCGAGACGATTCCGCCGCAGGCCGAGGCGACGGCCGCGACCCGGCGAATCGATCCGGGTGAGGACGAGGGCGGGGGGCGGCGGCGCAGGTGGCTGGCCACCGGCGCGGCGCTGCTCGCAGAGGCGGCCGTCGTGGCGGGTGTCCTCGCCTTCGGCGGTGGTGGCGACGGCGGCGAAGCGGGGGCCGGCGCTGAAGCGGGCGCGCAGGCGAAGGCCGCAAGCGAAGAAGGCAGGTCCGAACTCAAGCCGACGCTGACCCGGTCGCAACTGATCGCCAGGGCCGACGCGATCTGCGCCGACAGCAAGGAAACCTACAAGGGCGTCTTCTCCCCGACGAGTGAGGAAAACCCCGATATCGCCTACTCCCAGATCCTCGTCGGGATCTCGACCCGCGCCGTCGGCAGGCTCGAATCGCTCGATCCGCCGCCGGGCCTCGCCAAGCCCTACGGCGAATACGTCATGGCACAGAGGCGGGTCAAGGAATACGACCGCGAGGCGCTGGAAGCGGCGAAGGCCGGGGACGCCAGCGCATACGGTCGAGCGCGCGCACAGCGCGACGCCGAGCAGGGCGGGCGAGAACGGCTGGCGAAGCAGATCGGCTTCGAGCTCTGCAGCGTCCCGGGCTAAAGCGCCATTAGAGAGCTCATCGCTTTCCTCCCAGGGCCGGAATCTCTCGCTCGGGCCAGAACGGCTACTCCTCGAACCGCAACAGCGTCCGTCGGCGGCGAGGCGGACGATCCAGAGGGCGCGGTACTCCTCGCCGTGCTCGTAGGCCTCGATCCGGGCCGCGACGCCGCTGCGGTCAATCGTCGCGATTCCTGCGCTCCTTGTCTTCGATTCCCGCCACCCGTTCGGCCCGGTGGCGGACTTCTTCGACCGCCTCGCGGGTCGTCGCGATCGCCTCTTCGGTGGCGGCGGTGACCCCCTCGCTCGGCTTGCCGCCGACGATGTCGCGGAAGGCGTTCTTGAAGCGCTCGGTGTGGCGGTCCGGCGGGAAGCGCTCTTCGGCCTTGGCCTGCTTGGCCGGCCGCCGCGCGCCGTAGCGGCGCCGCGCCCAGGGCGAGTCGGGCTTGCCGAGCCGTACGGCCCCGTAGATTGCGAACGGGAAGACGAAGAAGCCGACCGTGCCATGCATGACCCTTTTCTTGGCGAAGCAGAGCGCGACCAGGGCGAAGACCATCGCCGCGGCGAAGATGCTGAAGGCAGTTGCCGCTGCCGAGCTGGTGTCGAAGCTGAGCGGGCTGAAGCCGAGCAGGACGAGCAGCATCGCGGCGGCGGCGATCACGGTGGCGTCGATCGAGCTGCGCCCCTCCTCGGCCCAGTACACGTCGTCGAGGTAGACCCAGAGCGCGAACTCGTCGATCGTCAGCCCGGCGCCGACGCCGAAGAAGAAGGCGCAGATCTCGGTGTAGGGGCTGTCGCCCAGCGCCGCGATGCCGAGCGTGCCGGCGATCATCATCGTCACGATCCCGAAGACGAGGTGGTGCAGATGCACGCCGCCGTCGCTGACCACGCTGCCAGGCCACCAGGGCACCTTAGGGCTGCGCATCAGCCGCGTGCTCATACGGATGAAGGCGAAGGAGAGGATGAAGCCGACGAGGACGAGGAAGAGGCCCTGTTTTTCGTCGGCGAGGATCTGGTCGTTCCAGAACTCGCTGAGTATCGAGGCGAGGATCATCGCGCGGGGGTCGAGTGTAGTCGCGGCCCCTCGCCGTCCTTCTCGTGGATCAGGCCGACGGTGAGCAGGACGACGGCGACGGCGAAGAGGGGGGTGATCAGAATGTTGGAGAGCGAGGCCGCCAGCCACTCGGCCCAGAGCGTGTGGCCGAGCAGGCGCTGTCCGAGGCCCTCGGCGACCGAGCCGATCCCCTCGCTAAAGACCTCGATCGGGGCGATCACCGCGAAGACCAGCCAGAAGCGGCCGCGCACGAGTTGCCGGCTGCGCGCGAAGGCGGCGCGGACGCCACTGCGTTCGATCTCGACCACCGCGCCCGCTAGGCCGAACCAGATGTAGAAGACGACGCCCGGGGCGACGAGGAGCAGCAGGCCGACGATTACGAGCAGGGCGAAGATCGCGTCGACAGCGAGCAGACGGCCGTAGGCGAGGTGGCGTGAGATGTGGCGCAGGCCCGGCGGCTCACCGTCATAGTTGTCGGTGAGCAGCACCGCGATCGCGCCGCTGTAGAAGATCTCGCCGAAGAGCGAGGTGCCGACGATCGCGAGGGCGGCGATCAGCGCCCCGAAGACGACCAGGCCGCTGCCGAAGTCACGCGAGCCGAGGTCGGCGTGGACCGAGACCGCCTCGAGCAGGCCGAGCGGAACGAAGATGACCACCGCCAACGGCAGCAGGGTCCGCGCCCAGGCGCCGTAGGTGCGGAGGATGTGCCCATAGGTCGAGCGCAGGTCGAGCCGGCCGTCCATCTAGGGCCGCCGCCGACCCGCGGGGCGCTTGCCGCGCTGCTCGAGCTTTGAGCGCGAGGACTGCGACGCCGGCACCTTCTTTACATCGCGCAGCTCCGGGATCAGCAGTTCCTCGGCACAGCGGCGATGCCAGTGGTGGTGTTCGGTGCCGCCCAGCCGCAGCACGTACTGGACCACGGTGTGCTCGCTGCCGATCGGGATGTCGCCGTGGCAGCCGGGGCAGCGGTAGAGCTTCTGCCCGAAGCTGCGGATCAGCCAAAGCTCGTTGCCTTCGTCGTCATGGCCGCGCAGGCTCCAGCGTTTGCTGGGGAGGCCGGCGCCGGCGCTCATCGATTCGAGAGCCAGGCGAAGCCGGCGGCCATCGCCAGGTTCGCCGCGCCGGCGAGGCGCAGGCCGAGCTTGGCGCCTGGCCGGCTGACCGCGGGGGACTCCGACCAGAGCGCGTCGGTCGCGATCTCGGTGCCGCGCAGCCAGGCCAACGCCCACCAGTCGCGTTGCTCGCCGCGGGCGGCGGCGAGCGCGTGCGCCGCGGCGAATGTCAGCCAGATCGGGCCGCAGCGGCGGAAGAGATGAGCCGCGTCGGGCGAGGGCTCGTCATGGCCGAGCAGCCGCAGCGTCGCCCCCGGCGCCGCGATCGCCGCGGAGCCGAGCAGCAGATCGAAGCCGATCATGTTGCGGTTGAGAATGCGAAGGGCCTGCTCCGGAGTCATTTTCAACCTCCATCCAACCAGATCGGAAGGGAAAGCATGGGCACCGGCGAAAGGGACCGCCGTGACCAAGACCGCAACGAAATCACCTCAACTCAAAAGCCTGTCCGAGTACATCCAGGAGCGCTTCGACGAGTTTTCGCGCTCGCAGAAAGACGTCGCCCGCTACATCGTCGACCATCTCGACGAGGCAGCCTTCCTCACCGCCGAGGAGCTGGCCCGGAGAGCGAGCACCTCCTCATCGACGGTGGTGCGCTTCTCCCAGGCCCTCGGCTTCGAGGGCTACCCCGAGCTCCAGCAGGCCGCGATCGAGGAGTACCGTAAGGCCACCGTCTCCGGCCAGAGCACCAGCGCCGGCGGCGCGGCGCTGTTCTCGTTCGATCACTCCGAGCTCGAGGGCTCGCTCAGCGCCGACTATGCCAACCTCGAGGAAACCGCGCGCAATCTGACCCGCGAGCAGATCGAGGGCGCCGTCACGGCGCTGGCCGAGGCCCAGCGGGTGGTGATCGTCGGCGTCGATCAGATGGCCTTCTTCGCCAGCTACCTGCGCCACATGCTCAGCCTGCTCGACATCCGCGCCGAAATCGTCGCCAGCACCGGCGGCGAGTCGCTGCAGCGGCTGGGGCGGATCGACGAAGAGACGCTGGTGATCGTGATGTCCTGCGGTCGTGCCCACCCGCTGCTGCTGCGGGCGATGAAGCTTGCTCTGCATCGCAGCGCGAAGACACTGGCGATCTCCGATGCCTCGATGTCCGAGGTCGGCGAGCACGCCGAGCAGACGCTCTACTTCTCTTCCAACAGCCCTTCCTTCGCCCGCTCCAACACGGCTTTGATGGCGTTGGTGCAGGGGTTGGCGCACGGTCTCTACGCGCGCGACGAAGCGGCGCACAAAGACCGCATCCGCGCCTACAAACTGAAGTGACATAAACCGCCACCTCCTCCCAGGGAGCGAAGCGACCGGTGATCCGGGCGAAGCCCGGATTCGTCCGGGGGTGTCGGCTGCGCGCCGCATCGGCGCCGCTCGCGAAGAATCAGATCGTGACGCTCGCTAATCGGTTGTGCGGGGCGCTCCGGTAATAATGGTCCCATGGCCGAGAGAGCTACGTTTCGCGTAAAGACCGGCCTCGCCGAGATGCTGAAGGGCGGGGTGATCATGGACGTGGTCACGCCGGAGCAGGCGCGGATCGCTGAGGCCGCCGGCGCCTGCGCCGTGATGGCGCTGGAGCGCGTGCCTGCCGACATCCGCCGCGATGGCGGCGTCGCCCGCATGTCGGACCCGACGATGATCAAGGGGATCCAGGAGTCGGTGACGATCCCGGTGATGGCGAAGGCGCGGATCGGCCACTTCGCCGAGGCCCAGGTCCTACAGGCGCTCGAGGTCGACTACATCGACGAGTCGGAGGTGCTGACTCCGGCCGACGAGCGCAACCACATCGACAAGCTCGCCTTCGAGGCCCCGTTTGTCTGCGGTGCGACCAACCTCGGTGAGGCGCTGCGGCGGATCGGCGAGGGGGCGGCGATGATCCGCTCCAAGGGTGAGGCCGGCACCGGCAACGTGGTCGAGGCCGTGCGCCACATGCGCGAAATCGTCGGCGGGATCAAGCAGCTCGGCCTGCTCGGTCCGGAGGAGTTGTCGGCGGCGGCGAAAGAGCACCGGGCGCCGCTCGAAGTCGTGCACGAGGTCGCCGGCCAGGGATGCCTGCCGGTGCCGCTGTTCTGCGCCGGCGGGATCGCGACCCCGGCGGACGCGGCGCTGATGATGCAGCTCGGCGCCGAGGGTAACTTCGTCGGCTCGGGGATCTTCAAGAGTGCCGACCCGGAGCGCCGCGGTAGGGCGATCGTCGAGGCGACCACGCACTTCAATGACCCCGAGCGGGTCGCCGCGGCCTCCGCCGGGCTCGGCGAGGCGATGCCGGGTCTGGAGATCTCCGAGCTGGCCGCGGCCGATTCGCTGCTGCAGGGCCGCGGTGCCTGAGCTCCGCCTCGGCGTCCTCGCGATCCAGGGCGGTTTCGAAGCGCATCTGAGGATCCTGCGCGGGCTCGGTGCCGAGGCGACCGAGGTGCGCGCGCCGGCGCAGCTCGAGGATCTCGACGGCCTCGTGATCCCGGGTGGGGAGAGCACGACGATCGTCAAGGGGATCGAGTCGTCCGGCCTCGAGGGGCCGATTCGTGCCCATCATGCGGCCGGCGGGGCCGTGTTGGGCACCTGCGCCGGGCTGATCGTCTGCGACGATGCCCATCTCGGCCTGCTTGACGTGACCGCGCGGCGCAACGCCTTCGGCCGCCAGCTGCAGAGCTTCGAGGCCGACCTTGCAGTTGAGGGAATCGGTGACGAGCTGCTGCACGCGGTCTTCATCCGCGCCCCCTGGGTCGAGCGGGCCGGTGCCGGCGTCGAGGTGCTGGCGAGCTACGAGGGTCACCCGGTGGCGGTGCGCGAGGGCGCCGTCCTCGCCTGCGCCTTCCATCCAGAGCTGACCGAAGATTCCCGGCTGCATGCTTTGTTTATGGCAATAGCGACCAAGGCGCGCGAGGGCGCGTGGGAGGGGGCAGGGACGTGAGAGACCCGAGAGCAGAAGCGCTGGCGAAGATCCTGGTCGGCTACTCGACCGAGGTCCAGGAGGGCGAGGTCGTCTCGATCGACGGCGAGGCGGCTGCTGAGCCGCTGCTGCTGGCGGTGTACGAGGAGGTGCTGAAGGCCGGCGCCAACCCGGTCATGAACGTCTCGCTCGACGGCCAGGGGGCGATCTACTACAAGCACGCGAGCGACGCTCAACTCGACTGGATTTCGCCGACCTCCGAATGGCTGCTCGACAACGTCGACGTGCGCATTGCGGTCGGCGCCAGCACCAACACGCGTGAGCTGTCGGGCGTGCCGCCGCAGCGCCAGACCCGGCGCCATCAAGCAACCGGCGAGCTGCTCGGTCGGGCGATGGAGCGCAGCGCCAAGGGCGAGTTCCGTTGGGTCTACACGCTCTTCCCGACCAACGCCTACGCGTCGGAGGCGGAGATGAGCCTGAGCGACTACGAGGACTTCTACTACGGCGCCTGCCTCGCCGACGACCCCGAGCCGCTGACCGCCTGGAAGCGTGCCTCGGAGGAGTGCAGGCGCCTCGCCGAGTGGATAGAGGGCCACGAGGAGGTGCGGGTCGTCGCTCCCGGCACCGACATCAAGCTTGGCATCGCCGGGCGCAAGTTCATCCCCTGCGACGGTCGCCACAACATGCCTGACGGCGAGTTCTTCACCGGCCCGGTCGAGGACTCGGTCGAGGGCGAGGTCAGCTTCCACCTGCCGGCCACGATCGGCGGCCGCGAGGTTGCCGGCGTGAAGCTGCGCTTCGAGGCCGGCAAGGTCGTCGACGCGAGCGCCGAGCGCGGCGAGGAGTTCCTGATCGGGCTGCTCGACACCGACGAGGGCGCCCGCCGCCTCGGTGAGCTCGGGATCGGCACCAACTACGCGATCGACCGTGGCACCCGCGAGGTCCTGCTCGACGAGAAGCTCGGCGGCACCGTCCACATGGCGGTCGGCAAAAGCTATCCCGAGTCAGGCGGCGAAAACGAGTCCGCAGTGCACACCGACCTGGTCTGCGACCTGCGCCTCGGCGGCAAGCTGGAAGTCGACGGCGAGACGATGCAGGAAGACGGCAAGTTCGTCGTGTAAGCGCCTATTGGCTTGGCAAGGGCGAGCCGGCGAGCAGGAAGAACCAGGCTACGAAGACGAAGCCGGCCAGTAGGACGGAGCCCATCATCACGGCCTCGACCACGGTGGTCGAGCCCGCCCCGCTGCCGGTGTCGCGCATGCTTTTGAGCCAGTTGGGCCGCATCGGAGCCAGCCGGTCGGTGCCTGTGACGCGCATGTAGAGGGCGTTGAGGCGGCCGATCAGCCAGGCGTCGAAGACGATCGTGACCAGGATTCCGATCGCGACCACGGCGTAGGGCCCGGTCGCGGGGAACTGTGTGGCGGCGAGCTTCGAGGCGATGTAGATCCAGCCGACCGGGATTGCCGTCCACAGGGCCAGGGCGGCGAGCAGCATGACGACGAATATGGCGCTCGCGGCGAATCCCCGCACGCTCATAGAATGGCAAACGATGTCCGGACACTCGAAGTGGTCTTCGATCAAACACAAGAAGGGCGCTGCCGACGCCAAACGCGGCAAGCTCTTCACCAAGCTGGCGCGGGCGATAACGGTCGCGGCGCGCGATGGCGGCGGTGACCCCGAGGGCAATGCGGCGCTGGCGACGGCGATCCAGAAGGCGCGAGACGCATCGATGCCGAAGGACAACATCCAGCGTGCCGTCGACCGGGGCTCCGGTGTGGGTAGTGACGCGGCGGCGATCGAAACGATCCTTTTCGAGGGCTACGGCCCGGGCGGCGCCGCGATCCTGGTCGAGGCGCTGACCGACAACCGCAACCGCGCCAGCGCTGACATCCGCCATGCCTTCACGAAGCACAACGGCAGCCTCGGCGAGCCTGGCTCGGTCGCCTGGATCTTCGAGAAGCGCGGCGTAATCGCCGTCGACGGCAGTCGCTACGGCGAGGACGACCTGATCGCCGCGATCGACGCCGGCGCCGAGGATGTCAGCGAAGAGGGAGAGCTACTGCGCGTGCTCTGCGAGCCGGCCGACCTGAGCGCGGTGCGCGAGGCGCTCGAGGCCGGCGGGGTGGAGATCCGGTCCTCAGAAGTGGCGATGGAGCCGAAGAGCACTGTCGAGGTGGTCGGCAACGAGGCCAAGTCGCTGCTCGGACTGATCGAGGACCTCGAAGAGCACGACGATGTCAACGAGGTCCACGCCAACTTTGACATCCCCGATGAGGTGCTCCAGAAACTGGCTGCCTGACCTGCAGCGGAAGGCATCCGAGGCGATTCCCAGAATCACTTCCCATGCAAGTCGTGATGGGGATCGACCCCGGTTCCGCCAACCTTGGATTCGGCATCGTCCGGGTTGAGGGCAACCGCATGGTCGCGCTCGACGGGGGCGTGGTCGAAACGACCGCCGCGCTGCCGATGGAGCGCCGCCTCGAGCGTATCCACGGTGAGCTGGGCGAGCTGCTCGCCTGGCATGAGCCGGCGGCGCTGGCGCTGGAGGAGGTCTTCTTCGGCAAGAACGTGCAGACGGCGATGACCGTCGGCCGGGCCAGCGGAGTGGCGATGCTCGCCGCAGCGCAGGCCGGCGTCGAGTGCTTCACCTACACCCCGCAGGCGATCAAGATGGCGGTCTGTGGCAGTGGTGCCGCGGACAAGAAGCAGGTGCAGCGGATCGTCGGGACGCTGCTCGGCCTGCCCGAGCCGCCCGAGCCCGACCACGCCGCGGACGCGCTCGCGGTCGCGATCTGCCACGGCGGCGGGGCCGGCCACCGGGCGGCCGCCGCGGTCGCCACGGGGGCGGCGCGATGATCGCCGCGGTGCGCGGCGAGGTGATGGTCCGCCGGCCCGATCACGTCGTGATCGACGCCGGCGGGGTCGGCTACAAGCTGAGCGTCTCGGCCGAGACGCTGAAGGCGGTCCCTGCGACGGGTCGCGAGGCCTTTCTGCAGGCCGAGCTGGTCGCCCGCGAGGACTCGCTGGCGCTCTTCGGCTTTGCCTCTGAGGAGGAGCGCGATCTCTTCCTGCAGCTCGTCTCGGTCGGCGGGGTCGGCCCAAAAGTCGCGATCGCCGTGCTCTCCGGTGGTCCGGCGCGCGAACTGCTGCGGGCGATCGCCGCCGGCGACGCGAAACGCTTCCAGGCCGCGCCGGGGATCGGCAAGCGCACCGCCGAGCGGATCATCGTCGAGCTGCGCGAGAAGGTGACCGGAGCGCTCGAGGATGAGGTCGCGCTTGCCGCTGGGGACGGCGACCCGCGGGCACTCGCCCGCGATGGCCTGGTCAACCTCGGCTACCAGCCGCTGGAAGCCGAGCAGCTGCTCGAAGGGATCGACGGCGGTGACGCCGAGGAGCTCCTGGCGACGGCGCTGCGCAAGGCCGGAGGAAGGGCATGACCGCTGAGCCAATAAGAACCCCGGGCGTCGAAGGTGCGCCCGCCGCCCCAGGACGCGGGAGCGAGAGCCAGTCCTTGGCTGATTTTTCTGGCTCTCGCGGGAGCAGAGGTAGCGGCGGCGATGCCCGCGTCCACGACGCCGGTGCCGACCCGCCCGACGAGGATCTCGACCGCTCGCTTCGACCGCTGACATTAAGCGACTTCGTCAACCAGGAGCAGGTCACCGATCAGCTGGCGATCTTCATCGAGGCGGCGCGAGGCCGCGGCGAGCCGCTCGACCACGTCCTGCTCGCCGGGCCGCCCGGGCTCGGCAAGACCTCGCTGGCCCACATCGTCGCCGCCGAGATGGAGGTGCCGCTGGTCCAGACCGCCGGCCCGGCGCTGGAGCGCAAGGCCGACGTCGCCTCCTTCCTCACCTCCCTGGAGCCGGGCAGCGTCTTCTTCGTCGATGAGATTCACCGCCTCGGCCGGGCGGTAGAGGAGACGCTCTATCCGGCGATGGAGGACGGCGAGCTGCCGGTTGTGCTCGGCCAGGGCGCCGGCGCCCGCACGGTCACCTTGCCGCTGCCGCCGTTCACGCTGATCGGGGCAACCACCCGCGCCGGGTTGCTGACGACGCCGCTGCGCGACCGCTTCGGGGTCAGCCACCGGCTCGAGCACTACACCCCGGAGCACCTGGCCCAGATCGTCAAGCGCTCGGCCGGCATCCTCGAGGTCGAAATCGACGCCGAGGGCGCCCATGCGATCGCCTCGCGCTCACGCGGCACCCCGCGTGTGGCCAACCGGCTGCTCAAGCGCGTGCGCGACTTTGCCCAGGTCAAGGGCAGCGGCCGGGTCGACGCCGCGGTCGCCGCGGCGGGCCTGGAGATGCTCGAGGTCGACGCCGGCGGGCTCGACCGCAGCGACCGCAACCTGCTCGACACGATCGCCGGCAAGTTTGGCGGCGGCCCGGTCGGGCTTTCGACCCTGGCCGTTGCGATCGGCGAGGAGCAGGACACGATCGAGGATGTGCTCGAGCCCTATCTGCTCCAGGAGGGCTTGCTGAAGCGAACTCCGCGTGGTCGTGTGCTGACTGAGCGGGCCTACGAGCACCTCGGTCTGCCCGTGCCCAAAGAAGCGCACAGTCTGTTCTGAACACAGTCTCAGTAACCTGAGCGCGGGATGCCTTTCTTCATCTGCCCCAACTGCGGGAACAGGGAGCTGAGCGCCGACCGGACGGCCGGTTTCAGCGCGCGGCCGAAGGGCTGCTCGAAGTGCGGTTTCGGCTTCGTCTTCGAGCTGCTCGACGACTACTACCCGGCGCCCAACGCGGCCTTCTTCGTCTGCGACCAGCAGGCGCGGGTGATCGATGCCGGCCGCGGTAGCTTCGAGCTGACCGGGCTCACCGACGAGGACGTGATCGGTCGCCCGGTGAAAGAAGTGCTGGGCCTGGAATGGCGGCAGGCAGGCGACAACGGCGACCCGATCGACACCTCGCTGGAGTGGGGCGTGCGCTCGCTCGGGAAAAAGGTCTCGGTCAACGCCGAGGGCGATCTGCCTGCGGAGGCGGTTGCGGACGTCTTTCCAGCCTACGACGACGACGGCGGCCTGCTGATCGTCCTGACGCCGGAGAGCTGACGGATGAAGCGGCGCCGTAATCTCTTCGTGCTGCTCTTTGTCTTCGTCCTGATCGTGCTCTCGGCGCTGGTTGTAGCGAAAGAGCCGACCAAACTCGGCCTCGACCTGAAGGGCGGCGTCGAACTCGTCTACCAGGGCACACCGACCGGGCAGGTGCAGGAAGTCAGCGGCGAAGACATCGACCGCTCGATCGAGATCATCCGCGAACGGATCGACAAGCTGGGCGTCGCCGAGCCCGAGGTCTCCCGTCTCGGCACGGCCGAGATCTCGGTCAGCCTGCCCGACGTCACCAATGCCCAGCGGGCGATCGACCAGGTCGGCACGACGGCGCAGCTGCACTTCTACGACTGGGAACCGAACCTGATCGGGCGCGAGAAGACGATCGGCGGCAACCCGGGCCGCGAACCGCCGGCGAAGGCGATCGAAGAAGCAAACGAAGAATGGAAAGCGGCGGGGCGCAGCACCTCCGAACAGAAAAACCAGCAGCTGATCTTCTCGGGAGCCTTCCCGACCGCCTACGCGGCCGTGCAGCTTGCCTCCAAACAGAAGCCGGTGCGCCCCTGCGACGAATGCTCGACCAGCAAGCCCCGCTACTACCTGTTCGACGGCAGCAAGCGCCAACGCAAGCTTCTCGCCGGGCCGGAGTTCTCCAAGGAAGATCTCTTCCTGAGTGCCACCGGGGAGCAGCGCCCCAAAAAGAAGGAGTGCAAGGACGGTGAGGTCGGCAACTGCCAGATCCTGCTCACGGTGCCGCCGGGGACGGTGGTCGTCTCTGAGCAGCCCTCCGACTCCAACGGCAAGACACTCACCGACGCCAAGCCGGGCTGGTACGCGCTGAAGGACAATCCGGCGCTGTCGGGCACCGACATCACCGATCCGAAGCAGGAATTCGACGAATTCCAGCAACCCAACGTCACGTTCAGCTTCACCGACGATGGGCGCAAGGCTTTCCAGCAGGTGACCCGCCAGATCGCCCAGCGCGGCCAAGCACGTGCGATCGGACCGGCCTCCGGCGAACAGGCCGAACAGCTATCGGGCCGCTTCGCGGTGGTGCTCGACAACCAGGTCAAGACGCGGCCGCTGATCAACTTCGCCGAGAACCCCGACGGGATCGACGGCCGCACCGGCGCGCAGATCTCCGGCGGCTTCACCAGCCCACGGGAAGCGCAGGACATCGCCACCTTCCTGCAGATCGGCTCGCTGCCGATCAACCTCAAACTGATCAGCCAGACGCAGGTCTCGGCGACGCTCGGCAGCCAGGCGCTCGACGCCGGGATCAAGGCGGGGATTATCGGCCTGCTCCTGGTCGCCCTCTTCCTGCTCGTCTTCTACCGCTTCCTCGGCCTGATCGCGGTGCTCGCCCTCTGCGCTTACGGGGTGATCTTCTTCGCCCTGATCAAACTGATCCCGATCACGCTCACCCTGCCGGGCATCGCCGGGTTGGTGCTGACGATCGGTGTCGCCGCTGACTCGAACATCGTCATCTTCGAGCGGATCAAGGAGGAGGTTCGTGCCGGGCGGCCGATGGCCGCCGCGATCGCCGCCGGCTACCGGCGCGGGATCGGCACGATCATCGACGCCAACGTCGTCACCCTGCTGACCGCCTTCATCCTCTTCGTCCTGGCTACCGCCGGGGTCAAGGGCTTCGCCTTCGTGCTCGGCGTCGGCACGATCGTCTCGCTGCTGACCGCGGTCGTCTTCACACAGGCGCTGCTGCTGAGCATGAGCCGCTCGCGCCTCCTGCGCTCGCCGAGCGTGCTCGGCGCCTCGGGCGACGCGCGGGTGCGCTGGCACTTCGACTTCATGGGGGCGAGCCGCTGGTTTTTCTCCATCTCGGGAGTGATCCTCGTCGTCGGCGCCCTGGCGCTCGCCACCCAGCAGCTCAATTTCGGCATCGACTTCGAGTCGGGCACGCGGATCACCGCAGCGCTACAGCAACCGACCGACGAGGAAGGCGTGCGCGAGACGCTCGGCGCGGCCGGGATCGACGGCGAGGAGATCCAGCAGGTAACCGACCCCGAATTCGGCGACAACGTCTTCCAGATCCAGACCCGGCAGCTGCGCCCGAACAGGGTTGCGGAGGCCGAGGACGCGCTCGCGGGGGAGTACGGCGTGGTCGAAAACGGCTTCGACAGCACCAGCGTCGGGCCGACCTTCGGCCAGCAGGTCGCCGACAGCGCCCTGAAGGCGCTGATCTTCTCGCTGCTGATCATCTGCGCGTACGTCGCCTTCCGCTTCGACCCGAAATTCGCCGTCCCGGTGTTGATCGCGATCTTCCACGACATTCTGATCACCGGTGGCGTCTACTCCTTGACCGGTAAAGAGGTGACGAGCGGTACGGTCGCCGCCTTCCTCACCATTCTCGGTTACTCGCTCTACGACACGATCATCGTCTTCGACCGTATCCGCGAGAACATTCCGCGGATGCCGCGTGCGGCCTTCTCGCAGATCGTCAACCGCTCGATGAGCGAGGTGCTGACCCGTTCGCTGGCGACCACCTTCTCGACCCTGCTCGCGGTCGTCTCGCTGCTGATCTTCGGCGGCGCCACCCTGCAGGACTTCGCCTTCGCGATGATGATCGGGATCATCTCCGGCACCTACTCCTCGATCTTCATCGCCTCCCCGGTGCTGACCGCGTGGAAGGAACGCGAGCCCGGCTTCGCCCGGCGACGCGAACGGATCCAGGAGGCCGAGGGAACCGTGCCGGCCTACGCCGACGAGGTGGCGCTGGCGCGGCTGGGCGACGACACGGAGACCGACGAGGAGATCGAGGAGAAGCTCACTCCGGTCGCGGCCGCCGAGCCCTCTGCCGGCAACGGCGGCGATCCTGCCGCTGAAGATGCCCCTGCTGCGGAGCCGGACCCGGCCGTCGAGGAACGCCGCGAGCGTGACGAGCGCCGCCGCGAACGCCGCCAGAAACGACGCAAGCACGGGAGGAACAGGTAGATGGCGCTGCTCGTCTGGTTCACGATGGGAATCGCCCTCTGGCACTTCACCGTCTTCCTGCCCGATCGCTTCTGGCAGGGCATTGTCGGCGCGTTCCTCGGCGCCACGCTGGGCGCAGTCGTTTTCGGCGGCATCGTCGCGCTCGCCGCCGGACAGGATCTCGGCAGCACCGACGTCGGCACCGCCCTGATCGCCATACCGGGCACTGCAATCGGCCTCGCAGTGGTTTGGGCGATTGGCATTCGCGCGGAACAGGCGGCGTAGGCGCAAGGCGCCACTTTGCGGGCCAACGACGGCTGCTTTGCCGCCGCGCCGCCTCCTAGCTTGGTGCCGTGGCGGGAACCATCAACGCATACACGGCCGAGCCATACGATTACGCCGAGGCGCGGGCGCTTGCCGACGAGCTGGGGCTGAGCGAGCCGGTCGCGGTTACGCTGGTCCGTCGCGGCTACCGCACGCCTGAGGCCGCGCGCGCGTTCCTCGCCGCGGAAGAGGCGCATTCGCCGGAGGAGTTCCGCTCGATGGCTTCAGTCGTCGAGCTGATCTCAACGGCTATCGACCACGGCGCAGGCATCACCGTCCACGGCGATTTCGACGTCGACGGGGTCTGCGCGACCACGATCCTCGTCTCGACCCTGCGAGAGCTGGGTGCGGAATGCGACTGGTTGATCCCGGACCGGATGGACGACGGCTACGGGCTATCGGCCGGCAACGTCGAAAAGCTTGCCGAACGCGGGACCGAGCTGCTGATCACGGTGGATTGCGGAATCACGTCGGTGGACGAGGTGGCGCTGGCCAGATCCCTCGGAGTCGATGTGGTTGTCACCGATCATCACCAACCTGGGGAAGAGTTGCCGGATTGCCCGATCCTGCATCCGGCGGTTGACGGGTATCCGTTTGAGGAGCTTTGTGGGACGGCGGTTGCCTGGAAGTTGGCGTGTGCGCTTAGGGGACCGGGTGCCCCTCCCACGGAGACCGTCGCGCAGCCAGGGTCGGGCGAGGAATCGGGTGTCCCTCCCGCTGAGGCCGTCGCGCAGCTGGTCGCGGGCAAGGGTTCAGGCGCGGTTCCGGGAGCCTCCCCGGGAGGGACACCCAATTCCTGCGTCGCGGACCTGGATCTTGTGGCACTTGCGACCGTTGCCGATGTCGTGCCGCTGGTGGGGGAGAACCGGTCGCTGGTGCGGCGAGGGCTGGCCGAGGTGAGGCGGGCGCGGCGGCCGGGGATCCGGGCGCTGTTGGAGGCGGCGAAGTGCGAGCCGACTGAGGTGGATGAGGGGGACCTGGCGTTTCGGTTGGCACCGCGGATCAATGCTGCGGGGCGCTTGTACAGGGCCGATGCGGGGGTGGAGCTGTTTCTGACCGACGACGGGGAGCGGGCGCAAGAGATCGCGGTCGAGCTGAGTCGGGCCAACAGTGAGCGGCGAGCTACGGAGAGGGAGGTGGATGCCGCAGCCGAGGCGGCGCGGCGAGAGTTGCCCGAGGAGCTCCGTGAGGCGCCGGGGCTGGTGCTCGCGGGCGAGGGCTGGCACCCGGGGGTGATCGGGATCGTCGCCTCGCGGTTGGCAGAGCGGCATCGCAAGCCTGTCGTGGTGATCTCACTTGACGGCGAAGGCGGGGGGAGGGGCTCGGGGCGGAGCATCTCCGGTTTCGATCTGCTGGCGGGGCTAGAGGCCTGCGCCGAGCATCTCGACGGGTTCGGGGGCCATCGGGCCGCCGCCGGGCTGCAGCTGCGCGCGGAGAGCGTCGAGGGGTTTCGGGCCGCCTTTGCGGCCCACGCAGCTTCGGTACTGAGGCCGGAGGACATGCGGCGGACCGAGCGGATCGACGCGATCGTCGGCGGCGCCGGCCTCGGTCTGGACCTGGCGGAGGAACTGCAACAGCTCGCGCCGTTCGGGATGGGCAACCCCGGCGTACGCCTGCTTGTGCCCTCGGCGCGGGTGCGCGACGTGCGAGCGATGGGCGAAGGCAAGCACGCGCGCTTCAGCCTGCACAGCGGCTCGCACCGGGCGCTCGGGGTGGCCTTCGGCCGGTCTGGGCTGGGTGTAGGGGAGGACGATCCGGTCGACGCCGCCGTGCGGCTCGAGGTCAACCGCTGGAACGGCTCGGTCGAGCCCCGCGTCGTGCTGCGCGAGCTCTACCCGCGCGAGGCCGCCGCGGCTGAGGCGGCGAGCGAGGAGTGGTGGCGCCGCTTCGAGAACGAGCTGGCCGCCGATCCGGTGAGTTCGCCTTTTGTCGACCTGACCACGGCAAGCAGCGAACGCGCCGAGGTGCGGCCACAGAGCTCGCCGGCGGCAGTGGTCGGGGAGCTGGCGTCGAGCGGAGCCGGGGTCGTGCTCGCGGTGGTCGCCTGCCGCGAGCGGCGCTCGGCGCTGGGCGGCGACGGGGTCGTGTTGGCCGATGCAGCGGCCTTCGCGGCCGAGCCGGGGCTTGCCGCCGGCCGCGAGCACGTAGTCTTCGTCGACCCGCCGCAGTTCGAGGCGGTCGAGCGGGCGGCGATGGCGGGGGAGGGGTACGCCCACCTCGCCTGGGGCGAGGCCGAGGGCCGCTTCTCCCGAGCCATGCTCGACGAGCAGCTCGCCCGCCGCGACACCCTGATTGCCCTCTTTCGCGATTTGCGCGAGGCCGGCGAGGTGGGTGGAGGGGACCTGCTCAACGCGCTGCGGGGTGCCGGCCGCTTCCCCCGCTCGCCGGAGGCCGCAGCGCGCTGCCTGCGGGTGCTGAGCGAGCTCGAACTGGTGCGGGGAGCGCCTGCTGAAGGTGACGGAGAGCTCAGCGTCGTATCCTCAGGGGAAACGGAACTGGAGCGCTCGGCCGCCTACCGCGCCTACGGCGCTCGCCATCAGGAGGGCCTGCGATACCTCGAACGACGCAACAAGCCGTAGAGCAGCGCGAGCTGATCGCCGACCTCTTCGCCGTGGTCGAGGAGTTCGACTCGACGCCGGAGATCGATCGCTCAGCGCTGACGCAGGCCTTCGACTTCGCCTGCGACCGGCACGCCGACCAGTTGCGCCGCTCCGGCGACGAGTTCATCACCCACCCGGTCGGCGTGGCCCAGATCTGCGCCGGGATGCGGCTCGACACCGAGACGCTCTGCGCGGCGCTGCTCCACGACACGGTCGAGGACACCAGCGCGAGCCTGGAGGAGATCCAGGCCGAGTTCGGCGAGGAGGTTGCCCAGCTGGTCGACGGTGTGACCAAGCTGACCGGGATGACCTTCGAGAGCCGCGACGAGCGCCAGGCGGAGAACTACCGCAAGATGATGGTGGCGATGGCCACCGACGTCAGGGTGATCCTGATCAAGCTGGCCGACCGCCTGCACAACATGCGCACGCTCGGCGCGCTGCCCAAGCAGAAGCAGATGTCGAAGTCGCGCGAGACGCTTGAGATATACGCGCCGCTCGCCCACCGGCTCGGTATCCACGCGATCAAATGGGAGCTCGAGGACCTCGCCTTCGCGACCCTGCACCCGCGCAAGTACAAGGAGATCAAGCAGCTGGTCGCACAGCAGCGCGATGAGCGCGAGGTCTACGTCAACCAGGCCGGTGCCTTCCTCGGCGACGAGCTGCAGGCCGTCGGCATCGAGGCCGAGATCTCCGGCCGCGCCAAGCACTTCTACTCGATCTACACGAAGATGACCAAGAAGGGCCGCGAGTTCAACGAGATCTTCGACCTCACGGCGATGCGCGTGATCGTCGGCTCGGTCAAGGACTGCTACGGCGCGATCGGCGTCATCCACTCGCTCTGGAAGCCGCTGCCCGGTCGCTTCAAAGACTTCGTCGCGATGCCCAAGGCCAACATGTACCAGGCGCTGCACACGACGGTGATCGGGCCCGAGGGCAAGCCGCTGGAGATCCAGATCAGGACCCGCGAGATGCATGACCTGGCCGAGTACGGGATCGCCGCTCACGTCGCCTACAAAGAGGGTGGCGGCGCCGACCCCAAGCGCGAGAAGATGACCTGGCTGCGGCAGTTGGTCGAGGCCGAGGGCGAGCAGGACCCGACCGAGTTCCTCGAATCGCTCAAGGTCGACCTGTTCGAGGACGAGGTCTTCGTCTTCACGCCGAAGGGCGAGGTCAAGAACCTCTCCGCGGGCTCGACCCCACTCGACTTCGCCTATGCGGTGCATACCGACGTCGGCCACCGCTGCGTCGGCTCCAAGGTCAACGGCTCAATCGTGCCGCTGCACTACCAGCTGCGCTCGGGCGACATCGTCGAGGTACTGACGGCGAAGCAGAACCGAGGCCCCTCGCGCGACTGGCTGAAACTCGTGCGGACGAGCCGCGCCCGCAACAAGATCCGCGCCTTCTTCAAACAGGAAAGGCGTGAGGACGCCGAGCAGAAGGGCCGTGACGCGCTTGAGGAGGCTCTGCGCAAGCGCGGCCTGCCGATGCAGAAGCTGGTGATGTCACCGCTGCTCGCCCAGGTGATCAAGGAGATGGGGTTCCGCAAGGCGACCGAGTTCTACATCGCCCTCGGCCAGGGCAAGATCGCCACCAAGGCGGTCGCCAACAAGCTGATGCAGAGGCTCAAAGAGGGCGAGGCGGTGGAGGAGGAGGCGCCGGTCGGGCTCGAGGGCCCGCGCGAGGACACCGCGCGGCGCACCAAGGACGCCTCCAACTACGGGATCCGGGTCAAGGGGGCCGACAACGTCGCCGTGCGGCTGGCCAAGTGCTGCCGGCCGGTGCCCGGCGACACGATCGCCGGCTACGTCTCGCTCGGGCGCGGAATCACGATCCACCGGGCCGATTGCAAGAACGTCAAGGCGCTGATGAAGTCGCCGGAACGCTTCGTCGAGGTCGCCTGGGAGGGCGAGAACGAGTCCTCCTACAAGGTCGAACTGCAGATCGACGCCTACGACCGCACCCGCCTGCTCGAGGACCTTTCACGCACTTTCTCCGAGGCCGGGATCAACATCCTCGGGGCGAGCTGCATGACCAAGCACCCGATGGTGAAGAACCGCTTCGTCGTCGAGGTCGGCGACACCGAGCAGCTCAAGCAGTGCATCTCCCGCCTGCGCAACGTCGAGGCGGTCTTCGACGCTTACCGGATTACTCCGACCAGCTGATCAGGCGATCACGGTCAGCGCGCCGGGGGTGACGCTGAGCTCGAGCCGGGTGCGCTCGCCGATGTAGTCGCCATCGACCTGGACGGGGAAGGGCCGGAGAATGCCGTCCCTGGTCTCGGAGAGGGAGGCGATCGTCGCCTCGCTCACGCTCTCGAAGTGGTCGATCTGGCGGTGGCGTGCGGCCGGTCGCGCCTCGCTGAACAGGCGCGGAATCAGGGTCGGCATGTCGCGCTGGGCGGCGCGCTTGAGTACGCCAAGCGAGAGCGTGCCGTCGTCGATCTCGACGCCCTCGCAGACGCGGATCGGGCGGCTGGCGAAGTAGGTGAAGGGGTCGGAGTTCTGGGCGAGCGCTGTGACGCCCTCGACGGTCTCGCCCTTCACCGCGACCCGCAACCGCACCGGTTTGACCATGTACTGGCGGTAAAAGGCCGAGACCGCGGCCCAGGTGTAGTAGTAGGGCCCGGCGCGCGACTTCAGCCGCGGGTGGGCGTCGACCCGTTTGACCACGGTCGCGTCGATGCCGACGCCGCAGGAGAAGACGAAGTGGCGCTCGTCGACCGTGCCGAGGTCGATCCGCCGCGGTGCCCACTCGTCGACCAGGGCGAGCAGGTGCTCGGTCGCGTCGACGACGTCGTTGGGGATGCCGAGCGTGCGGCAGACGACGTTGGTCGAGCCGCCGGGCAGGACGGAGACCGGCACGTCGGTGCCGGCGAGGCCGTTGGCGACCTCGTTGAGCGTGCCGTCGCCGCCGAAGGCGACGACCACGTCGTAGCCGTGGTCGCGCACCTCGCGGCCGATCTCGGTGGCGTGGTTCTGGGCCTCCGTGGCGACGGTCTCGACCTCGTAGCGCCCCTGCAGCGCGTAGACGACCAGGTTCTTCAGCCGGTCGGAGACCGTCGTCGCGTAGGGGTTGACGATCAGCAGCATCCGCTTCTTGCCGCCGCGCCTACCCGGTCGTCTCATAGCGGATCACCTCCCCGTCCTCGACTTCGCGCACGCGGCCCTCGTTGAGCAGCAGGTCGGCGTGGCCGATCACCTCCGAGAGGGTGAGGAAGGCCTGGGTGACGGCGACGTTGCCCCAGATCGCCTGGGCGATCTCGTAGCCGCTGCGGGGCCGCTCGGCGATCAGGTCGTAGATCTTCTCCTTGCGCCGCTCGTGCTTGGCGAGGCGGTCGTCGATCAGGGCGACGTGGTCGACGATCGGCTCGCCGTGGCCGGAGAGGACGATCTCGGCCGGCATCTCGCGCGTCGCCTTCATCGACTCGATGTAGGTGACGAGCGCCTGCGTGCGCCGCGAGGAGCCGTCGAGCGGGCGGGAGATCAGCGGGTTGGAGGAGATGTGGGCGATCAGGTGGTCGGCGGCGATCAGGATCCGCCGCTGCTCGTCCCAGAAGACCGTGTCGGAGGGGCTGTGACCGGGCCGGTGCAGAACCTGCAGGGAGCGGTCGCGGAAGGGGAGCTCCTCGCCGTCGCTCAGCGGCCTCGTCACCGCGGCCTTGGCGCCCCAGCCGCGGAAGCTGCGCGAGACGCTCTGCAGGGCGAAGGCGACCTCCTGGGGGATGCCGTTGCGCAGCATCAGCTCGACCGCGAACTCGTCCTCGCGCTCGGATTCCTCGCCGAAGCTCGCCAGTCGCTCCGCGGCGAGGTCGAGCGCCGCCACCTCGGCGCCGGAGTGCTCGACGACGATCTCGACCAGGCCGAGGTGGTCGATGTGCTGGTGGGTGAGGATGACCAGCTCGAGGTCGTCGATCGAGTGGCCGCGCCGGCCGAGCTGGCACTGCAGCTCGTCGAGCGCTTTGCCCGAGTTGGGGCCGGTGTCGATCAGGGTCAGCGGCTCGTCCTCGAGCAGGTAGCAGTTGACCCGCCCAACCGCGAAAGGGGTGGGGATGCGGAGCTGGTGGATGCCGGCCAGCGCTGCCTGCTCCAGCGCGGCCTCGGGGGTGAGCGTCACGCCCGGATCAGCCCCAGCACCTCGTCGCGCTTTTCCTCCATGTCCTCGCGCGAGACCAGCGACTCAAGGTTGAGCCGCAGCAGCGGCTCGGTGTTGGAGGGGCGCACGTTGAAGTGCCAGTCCGGGTAGTCGATCGAGATCCCGTCGAGGGTCGTCAGCTCGCCGTCGGAGAAGCGCGCGGCGATCTCCTCCATCTTCGCCTCTTGGTCGCCGACCTCGGAGTTGATCTCGCCGGAGATGAAGTAGCGCGAGCGGAACTCGGCCATCAGCTCGGCCAGCGAGCGACCGTCCTTGGACAGCAGCTCGAGCATCAGTAGCGCCGGGATCGTGCCCGAGTCGGCGCACCAGAAGTCGCGGAAGTAGTAGTGGCCGGAAACCTCGCCGCCGAAGACGGCGCCCTCCTCGCGCATGCGCTGCTTGAAGAAGGCGTGGCCGACGCGCGAGACGTCGGAGCGGCCGCCGTCGGCGGCGACCAGGTCGGGGACGGCGCGGCTCGAGCGCGGGTCGTAGAGGATCGTCGCGCCGGGGGTCTTGGCCAGCACCGCGCGGGCGAGCAGGGCGCAGACGAAGTCGCCGTCGCAGAAGCTGCCCTCGCCGTCGATGAAGAAGCAGCGGTCGGCGTCGCCGTCCCAGGCGATGCCGAGGTCGGCGCCGGCGCCGCGCACGCGCTCTTCGATCAGCTTGCGGTTCTCCTCCAGCAGCGGGTTCGGCTCGTGGTCGGGGAACTCGCCGTCGGGTTCGAAGTACATCTGGTCGAGCTCGAGCCCGAGCTGCGCGAGGATCGGCCCGACCATCGGCCCGGCCATCCCGTTGCCGCCGTCGACGACGACCTTGAGCGGCTCGACCGCGCTCGGGTCGATGAAGGAGAGCGCGTGCTCGCGGTACTCCGCCCAGACATCGACCTCTTCGAAGGAGCCGCCGCCGGGGCGGAGCCGAGCCCGGCTTCGATCTCGCGCCGCACGTCGCCGATGCCGGCGTCGCCGGAGAGCGCCAGCGCCCCCTCGCGGATCAGCTTGACCCCGGTGTAGGCCTTGGGGTTGTGCGAGGCGGTGACCATCGCGCCGCCGTCGAGCTCGACGCGAGCCGACCAGGTGGTAGAGCATCTCGGTCGGCACCATGCCTGCGTCGAGCACGGTCGCGCCCTCGAAGATCAGGCCGTCGCGCAGCTCCGCCGCCATCGCCGGCGCGGTCAGCCGCATGTCGCGGCCGAGGCCGATGCGCAGCTCGCTCGGCTGCTTGCCGCGCAGGCGGGCGAGCACGCGGGCGAAGGCGCGGCCGATCGCATGCGCGGTCGTCTCGTCCATCTCCGTTCCGTAGAGGCCGCGGATGTCGTAGGCCTTGAAGATATCCGGATTCACCTCCTCCGCTCCCGCACGGGCGCGCTCATGGTCACCGGAAGTCACGCGCCCGTCCTCCCGCATCCGGGGGTGATTCTTCTCACCTTTGTCCTCAAAATGCTCCTTTCAGGGCAGCCAGGCTTTCTTCGAGCGTCTGCGGCATCACTCTGGTGTCGGCGATCACGGGCATGAAGTTGGTGTCTCCACCCCAGCGCGGGACGACGTGCAGGTGGATGTGGTGCTCGACCCCGGCGCCGGCGACGCGGCCCTGGTTGAAGCCGACGTTGTAGCCGTGCGGGTCGTAGACCGCTTCGAGCCGGCTCATCGCCCGCTGCGCCAACGCCATCATCTCCGCCGTGGTCTCAGTGGACAGGTCCTGGATGCGGCCGATGTGCCCGTAGGGGGCGACCATCAGGTGGCCGTTGGTGTAGGGGAAGAGGTTGAGGATCACGAAACAGTTTTCGCCGCGGTGGACGATCAGGTTCGCGTCATCGTCGTTCTGCTCCGGCTTGGCGCAGAAGATGCACTCGTCCTCGTTGTCCTTGGACGCGTCCTTCACGTAGGCGAGGCGCCAGGGCGCCCAGATCCGAAAGTTGGCCACAGGGGCGGCAGGCTATAGCCAGTTGCGCTTGCGGAAGTACGCGACCATCGCTCCGAACATGACCAGCATCGCGCCGACGATGACGTAGAAGTCGACCTCGTCCCCCTCGCCCGGCACGCCGACGTTCATCCCCCAGATGCTTGCGATCAGGGTCAGCGGCAGGACGATGACGCTGATCGAGGTGAGCACGCGGAGGATGTCGTTGACCCGGTGGGAGATCACCGACTCGTTGGTCTCGGCCAGCGAATCGACCACCTCCTTGTAATTTTCCAGCATGTCCCAGATGCGCTCGTGGGCGTCGACGATGTCGTCGAAGTAGATCTCGAGGTCGAGGTCGGTTGCGAGGTAGCGCTGCTTGACTTTCTCCAGGTCGCGCAGGACAGGGCGCTGCGGACGGATCACCTTGCGGAAGTTGATGATCTCCTGCTTGACATTGGAAATGTCGCGCACGACCTCCTCCGAGCGGCCCTCGAAGATGTCGTCCTCGAGCGCGTCGAGCTTGTTGCCGATCTTGCGGAGCATCGGGAAGCAGTAGTCGAAGCTGTCGTCGACGAGCCGGTAGAGCAGGTAGCCGGAGCCGCGTGCGAAGAGCTGCTCGCGCAGCTCCTCCTTGGCCCGGCAGCGCTCGAACAGGTACTCGACCGGCTGCAGCGGCTGGTTCGGGATCGTGACCACGTAGCCGGGGCCGACGAAGAGGTCGAGCTCACCGGTTCCCAGCCGGCCCGCGGCCGGGTCGAAGATCGGAAAGTGCAGGACGATGAAGAGGTAGTCGTCGTAGACGTCGATCTTCGGCCGCTGGTTGCGCGAGAGCACGTCCTCAAGGTCGAGCGCGTGGAACTCGAAGTTCTGCTCAAGCCAGGTCCGCTCCAGGGCGCCCGGATGCTCGATGTTGACCCAGCGCAGGCCGGCCGCGTCGACCTGCTCGACGTTCGGCGTCTGCGGCTCAGGCTGCGGGGAGGTCGAGCCGAGCGCGTCGCGCCGACCAGACCGTCGCAACCGCGGTTTCGGAAGGTTCGGCATCGTTCGGGCTCGTCGTCTCGTTCGGCATGGCGGCGATGGTACCCTTCCTTGCGTACATAAGCGCCACATCTAGAGGGGTGGAGGGACTGGCCCGCAGAAGCCCCGGCAACCGCCCCGGACCTTTTGGTTCGGGAGAGGTGCCAACTCCAGCAGATCGATAGGGGATCTGGAAGATGTGGGGAAGACGTCCGATCGGACCTCTGCCCCACAAGGCGGAGGTTTTTTTCTAGGCAAAGAAAGGAAACGGTCGGATGTCAGTCGAGAGTTTGAGGTGCAAGGAGTGCGGGGAGGCCTATGAGCTAGGCGCGAGCTACGCCTGCGAGCGCTGCTTCGGCCCGCTCGAAGTCCGCTACGACCACTCCGGCCTCGACGCGGCCGAGGTCAAGCGCCGCATCCAGGCGGGCTCGCAGGGGATCTGGCGCTACGCCGACTTCCTGCCCTTCACCGGCCGCCCGCAGGACCCGCTCGAGCCCGGCCTGACCCCGCTGGTCAAGGCCGACCGCCTCGCCGAGCGACTCGGCCTCGAGGCCGAGGTCTGGGTCAAGAACGACGCCGCCAACCCGACCCACTCGTTCAAGGACCGCGTCGTCGCGGTCGCCGTGGCGAAGGCGCAGGAGCTCGGCTTCAAGACCGTCGCCTGCGCCTCGACCGGCAACCTCGCCAACGCCGTCGCCGCCCACGCCGCGGCAGCCGGCCTGGAGTCCTACGTGCTGGTCCCCGCCAACCTCGAGGAACAGAAGCTGCTCGCCACGGGGATCTACGGCACCAACCTGGTCGGCGTGCGCGGCAACTACGACGACGTCAACCGGCTCTGCACGCAGCTCGCCGAAACGCGACCCTGGGCCTTCGTCAACGTCAACCTGCGTCCCTACTACGCCGAGGGCTCGAAGACGCTCGCCTACGAGACAGCCGAGCAGCTCGGCTGGGAGTTGCCCGACCGGGTGGTCTGCCCGATCGCCTCCGGCTCGCTGTTCACCAAGGTCGCGCGCGGCTTCGTGGAGTGGACCGAGCTGGGCCTCGTCTCGGGCGAGCAGCCGGTCTTCAACGGCGCCCAGGCACAGGGCTGCAGCCCTGTGGCGACCGCCTTCGCCGAAGGCTGGGACGTGTGCAAGCCGCAGAAGCCGGAGACGATCGCCAAGAGCCTCGCGATCGGCGACCCTGCCGATGGGCCCTACGCGGTCGAGCAGGCGCGGAGCAGCGGCGGCGCGATCGACTCAGTTGACGACGAGGAGATCCGGGCCGGCATCCGCCTGCTCGCCGAGACGACCGGGATCTTCACCGAGACCGCCGGCGGGGTCACGGTCGGCGTCTTGGCCAAGCTCGCCGAGCGCGGCGACATCGGCGCCGGCGAGCGCGTCGTCGTCTATATCACCGGCGAGGGCTTGAAGACGCTCGACGCGACCCGCGATAGTTTCCAGATGCACGAGATCGATGCCGATCTCGACAGCTTCGAGTCCGAGTTCGATCACCAGGAGGTAGTCGCCTGATGGCAGTCACCGTGAAGATCCCGACCCAGCTGCGCGCCGCGACCGGCGGCGACGCCGAGGTGGAGGTTTCCGGCGCGACCGTGGGCGAGGTGCTCGACGCGGTTTTCGACGCCCACGGCGACCTGCGCGAGCGGATCACCCAGGACGGCGACCTGCGCCGCTTCGTCAACGTCTACGTCAGCGGCGAGGACATCCGCTTCCAGCAGGGCCTCGACACCGTGGTCGGCGAGAGCGACGAGGTCACGATTTTGCCCGCTGTCGCAGGTGGCTAAACCGCCCGTCGTCGTCCTCTGTGGCGGCCGGGGCACGCGTCTGCGCGAGCGGACCGAGTCCGTGCCGAAGGCGTTGGTCGAGATCGGCGGCCGGCCGATTCTCTGGCACGTGATCTCGATCTATATCGCCCAGGGATTTCGATCGTTCCTGCTCGCAACCGGTTATCTGGGTGAGGCGGTCGAGGAGTTCATCGCCACCGAGGGCTGGCCCGAGGGAGTCGAGGTCAAGTGCGTCGACACCGGCCTCGACACGCCGACCGGTGGGCGGATCGCGGCGCTGAGGGAGAGGCTGGACGGTTCGACCTTCTGCGCGACCTACGCCGACGGGGTCGCCGACATCGACCTCGGCGCGTTGCTCGAATTCCACCGCGGCCACGGCGAGGCGGCGACGATGACGGTCGTGCGGCCGCATCTTCAGTGGGGGGTCGCGGAGCTGGGAGAGGACGGTCGGGTCGAGGGCTTTGTCGAGAAGCCGCGCAGCGAGCACTGGATCAATGGCGGCTTCTTCTGCTTCGAGCCGGGCGCGCTCGCCTATCTGGAGTCCGACAGCGTGCTCGAGCGCGAGCCGCTGGCACGGCTCGCAGCAGAGGGCCAGCTAGGCGCGTACAGGCACGAGGGCTTCTGGGACTGCATGGACACCTACAAGGACGCGGTCGTGCTCAACGACCTCTGGGAAGCCGGCGAGGCCCCCTGGTGAAGGCCCTGGTCAGCGGTGCGCACGGGTTCGTCGGCTCACACCTTGCGCGGGCGCTGCTCGAGCGCGGCGAGGAGGTGCGGGTGCTCGACCGCCCGGCGCCGCGACTGGCCGACGTCGGCGGCGAGCGGCTCTCCGGGCTCGACCTGCTCGGCATCCGCGACCAGGTCGAGCTGGTTGAGGCCGACCTGCGCCAGGCCGAGGCCGTCGCCGGCGCGGTCGCCGGAGTCGACTCCGTCTTCCACCTCGCCGCACAGACGATCGTCGGGGTCGCGCGCGAATCGCCGCTGGAGACCTTCGAGGTCAACGTGCGCGGCGCCTGGAACGTGTTCGAGGCCTGCCGCGAGCATTCGGTCGAGCGCGTCGTCTTCGCCTCCTCCGACAAGGCCTACGGGACGAGCCCGGAGCTGCCCTACCGCGAGGACTTCGCCCTGCGCGCCGCCTTCCCCTACGACGCCAGCAAGGCGGCCGCTGACACGATCGCGCGCAGCTACGCCAACGCCTACGGCATGCCGCTGGCGGTGACCCGCTTTGCCAACGTCTACGGCGGCGGCGACCTCAACTTCTCGCGGTTGATCCCGGAGACCGTCGTCGCCCTGCTCGACGGGCGCGCTCCGATCATCCGCTCCGACGGCAGCCCCGAGCGCGACTTCCTCCAAGTCGACGACGCCGTTTCCGCCTACCTGGCAATCGCCGCCGCGCTCGACGACGGGACCGCGGTGGGGGAGGCCTTCAATGCCGGCGGCGAGCGGCCGCACCCGGTGCGCGAGGTGGTCGAGCTGATCGCCGTCGCCGCCGGTGCGGGGATCGAGCCCGACTTTCAGGGCGAGGGCAACCCGGACGGCGAGATCGACCGCCAGTTCGTCGACTCGACCAAGCTGCGCGAGCTGACCGGCTGGCGGCCCGCGGTCAGCCTTGAGGACGGCCTGCGTCGCACGCTCGAGTGGTACCGCGAGCACCCAGAGGCACGGCCTGCCAAGGCGGCGGCATAGCCATGTGCGGGCGCTTCACGGTTACGGCCAAGGACACGAAGACGATCGCCGACCGCTTCCAGGTCGAGCTCGAACGCTCGCTCGAGCGCAACTCCGCGGGTGAGGCGCCGCCGCCCTCGAAGGAGCGCACGAATAGGGCTGAGGCGGGTCTTGGGCGCTTCAACGTCGCGCCGACCCAGGAGGTGCTGACGGTCCGCTCGTCACCGGACCCTGAGGAGGCCGCCGCGGGCGAGCGCGAGGCGCGGCTGATGCGCTGGGGGCTGGTGCCGCGCTGGGCCAAGGACCTCAAGGTCGGCTACCGGATGATCAACGCCAAAGCCGAGAACCTCGACTCGAGCCGCGCCTACGCCCCACTGGTCGGCAAGTTCCGCCACCGCTGCCTGATCGTCGCCGACGGCTTCTACGAGTGGATGGTGGCCGAGGATCCGAAGCAGCCGCGCCAACCGTGGCGCTTCACCGTCGACGGCGGCGAGCCCTTTGCCTTCGCCGGGATCTGCACCCGCAAGGAGTGGGAGGACCCGGAGGATCGTGGATTCGAGGACGGCTGGCTCTACAGCTGCACGATCGTCACGACGACGCCCAACGACGTCGTCGCCAAGGTGCACGACCGGATGCCGGCGATCCTGCCCAGCCCGGAGGCCGAGGCCGCCTGGCTGCGCCCTAACCTCGGCGCCGCGGACGCGATCGCGCTGTGCGGGCCGCTGCCCGCCGCGCGCATGGAGGCCGCTCCGGCCAACCCGAAGCTGAACAAGGTGGGGAAGGGAAGCGAGGGCCCGGAGCTGCTGATCGCGCCGTAGGGCGTGTTTAGAGGGAGCCCGCGGTGCGGACGGCGGCGGCCCCGTCGCTGTTCTCGAGCGTGCAGGAGATCCGCGCCTCGGTTGGGCCGGTGGTACGCCAGAAGCTGGCGAAGCCGAGGCGCAGCGGCGCGGCCGGGCGGCCCTCCGGCAGGCCCCACTGCCACTGCATCGAGCGCGGGTTGTAGGTGTCCCAGCTGACGACGACGCCTTTCAGATCGGTGAAGGTCGGAAAGGCGTCCTCGAATTCCAGCGAGGCGTATTCGGCGCCCCGGGAGGGGAACCTGATGCCGACGCTGCCCGGCACGTCCTGCTTGGTCAGGTTGTAGTCGCCGCTGGAGCGGGGGAAGGCCCCGCGGCTGTTCACGGTCCGGCCGAGCTCAGCCCGCGGACCGCCGCGCATCTGGCAGCGCACCCGCGCCTGCCCGACGGCCGAGCCGGCCTCGATCGTCAGCTCCGCGCTAACGCGGTAGATGCGCTCGGCATTGATGTTGTCTTCGGTCACCCGCAGGCCGGCTTCGCCCAGCCGCATCGAGCCGCCGCCCGGGATCGCCGCAGGAGGCGAGTCGGGGATCGGCTTCGAGCGGATCCATTCGACTTCGACCGACGACCCGCCGACCGAGTCCGTCGCCAGCACAGCAGCCGCAAGCGTCGCAATCAGCCCGACTACGACGACGATGACCGCGCCCCGCGGTGGCCGGGTTTCCGTGATCGAATCCATCGACGCGCCCGGCAGGATTCGAACCTGCGGCCTCTTCCTCCGGAGGGAAGCGCTCTATCCAGCTGAGCTACGGGCGCTCGGCAACCAGCTTATCCTCGCGGGCAATGGATCTCTCGGTCGCCTTTCTCGGCACGGGTGGCGCTGTGCCTTCGGCGCGGCGCAACACGGCGGGTGTGCTCGTCGCGCGTGGCGGCGAACGGCTGCTGTTCGACTGCGGCGAGGGGACGCAACGGCAGATGCAGCGCTCGCTGGGACTGGTCCAGGTTGACGCGATCTACTTCACCCACTTCCACGCCGACCACTTTCTCGGCCTGCCGGGGCTGCTCAAGACCTACGACCTGACCGAGCGCGAGCGGCCGCTGACGATCTACGGGCCGCGCGGGCTGCGTGACCTGATCGCCAGCCTCGGCCGCGTGGTCGGCCGCGTCAGCTACAAACTCGATCTGGTCGAGATCGAACCCGGCGACGGCGTCCCGCTGGACGGCGCCGAGCTGCGCGCCTTCCCGGTCGAGCACAGCGTGCGCGCCAACGGCTACGCGTTGGTCGAGGAGACCCGGCCCGGGCGCTTCGACCTCGAGGCCGCGCAGCGACTCGGCGTGCAGGAAGGGCCGGACTTCGCCGCCCTGCAGCGGGGCGAGGCCGTGCAGGGAGCCGCCGGGCCGGTCGAGCCCGGCCAGGTGGTGGGAGAGTCGCGAGCCGGGCGCACCGTCGCGATCACCGGCGACACCGCCCCCTGTGCAGCGACGGTCGAGGCGGCGCGCGGCGCCGAGCTGCTGATTCACGATGCGAGCTTCTCCGAGGAGGAGGCGCAGCGCGCGGCCGACACCGGCCACTCGACCGTCGGCCAGGCCGCCGCGGTCGCCCGTGAGGCGGAGGTCGAGCTGCTTGCCCTCGTCCACATCTCCTCGCGCTACCACGTCGGCAAAGTGCTGGAGGAGGCGCGCGAGGTCTTCAAGCCCACCCTCGCCCCGCGGGACTTTGACCTGATCGAGATTCCCTTCCCTGAGCGCGGCGAGCCCGAGCTGATCGCCAACGGCACCCGCGAGCGCGGCGAGCCCCAGCCGGTCGAGTAGCTCAGACGGCGGCCAGCGAAGCGACGGCCTGGGCGATGGCCGGGGCCTGGTCCTCTTGGAGGAAGTGCTTGGCGGGGAGCAGCGCCTCGTTTTCGACCCGCAGCGCCCGCTTGACCTCTTCGCGCCGGTCGGAGCCGAGAGCGGGGTCCTTGTCACCCCAGACGACCTGGGCCGGATAGCTCCGCCCGGCGAGGCCGTCGAAGAAGAAGCGCTCCTTGGTCTCGCTCAACTCGAAGCCGCGCATGATCTTGAGGAAGGCATCGCCGTTGTCGCCGCGGCGCAGCAGCTCGACGTGGGCCAGCACGTCGACCCGCGGCACCGCGGCCCGGTCGGCGATCCCCTGCAGGTAGAAGAGCTCGCTGAAGAGCAGCTTGGGCGTGGCGCGCAGCCAGACCTCGCCGAGGCCGCGGATCGAGAACGGGTGCATCGACCAGGGGCGGTGGAAGGTGGCGGCGTTGACCAGCGTGTTGAGCGCGGTCAGCGAGAGCACCCGGTCCGGATTGCGGATCGCCCACTCGAACCCGACCGGCCCGCCGATGTCGTGCACGACCAGATGACAGCGCTCGATCCCAAGCGCATCGATCGCCTCACCCGTCCACTGCGCCAACCCCGACCAGCTGTAGTCGAAGTCAGCGGGCCTGTCGGCGAGCCCGAGCCCGGGAAAGTCAAACGCAACCCCCCGCAGCCCCCGATCCGCCAGCTCCGGCACCACCTTCCGGTAGAGGAACGAGCTGACCGGCACCCCATGCAGGCAAACCACGGGATCCCCATCGCCCTGGTCGAGCACGAAGCTCTCCACGCCACCGGCCTCGAAGCGTCGTCCTTTTGCCTCGTGACGCGAGATCTCGTTCGCAACGTCCGCCTTCACGCCGACAGCCTCGCATGAATCGTCGCCACCCGCTGCTACTCTGAGCGCCGTCCTTTAACCCGGTCCAGAGAGGCCAGGAAGGAGCAAATCGAGTGAGTGAGCAGGTCGTGCTCGAGCACGACGACCTGAGGCGGACGCTGCGGCGGATCGCCCATGAGATCGCCGAGGCCAATCCCGAGCCCGAGCGCCTCGCGATCGTCGGCATCCACACCCGCGGCGTCTTCCTCGCCCGCCGCCTGCACGCCCTGGTCGGCGAGTTGACCGCCGCCGAGACGCCGATCGGCGACCTCGACATCTCCTTCTACCGCGACGACGTCGGCGCCCAGTCGCCGGCGACGCAGCCCGTCGTCCACGCCTCCCACATCGACTTCGACCTCACCGGCCGCACCGTCGTCCTCGTCGACGACGTGCTCTTCACCGGCCGCACCGTGCGCGCCGCGGTCGACGCCCTCTTCGACTACGGCCGCCCGCAGCGCGTCCAGCTCGCCGTGCTCTGCGACCGCGGCCACCGCGAGCTGCCGATCCGGCCCGACTACGTCGGCAAGAACCTGCCGACCGCGCGCGGCCAGCGGGTCAACGTGCGGCTCGAGGAGAGCGACGAGGTCGACCAGGTGACGATCTCCGAGCCGGTGGAGGTGACTGCATGAGGCACCTGCTGGCGATCGACGACCTGCGGCGCGAGGAGATCGAGGCGATCCTCGACCGCGCCGAGAGCTTCGCCGAGGTCGGCCGCCGCGACATCAAGAAGGTGCCGACCCTGCGCGGCCGCACCGTGGTCAGCCTCTTCTACGAGTCGAGCACCCGCACCAGCGCCTCCTTCGAGCTCGCCGCCAAGCGCCTCTCTGCCGACCTCGTCTCGCTCAAGGCGGCCGGCTCCTCGGTCGACAAGGGCGAGTCGCTGAAGGACACATGCGCGACCCTCTCCGCCTATGACCCGGCGGCGATCGTGATCCGCCATCCCTATGCCGGCGCCGCCCAGCTCGTCGCCGGCTGGAGCGAGGCAGCCGTCGTCAACGCCGGCGACGGCAAGCACGAGCACCCAAGCCAGGCGCTGCTCGACCTATTCACTCTGCGCCGCCGCCTCGACAGCCTCGACGGGGCCAAGATCTGGATCGTCGGTGATGTGCTCCACAGCCGCGTCGCCCGCTCCAACCTGATCGCCTTCAAGGCGATGGGCGCCGAGGTCACGGTCTGCGGGCCGCCGGCGCTGATTCCGCGCGGAATCGAGCAGCTTGGCTGCACGGTCGAGCTTTCGCTCGACCGGCTCGGCGAGGCCGATGTGGTCTACGCCCTGCGCCTGCAGCAGGAGCGCATGCGCGAGAGCTTCGTGCCCTCGCTGCGCGAGTACGCGACCCACTTCCAGATCGACTCGCGCCGGCTCGGCCCGCGGCAGCTGCTGATGCACCCCGGCCCCGTCAACCGTGGGGTCGAGCTCTCCGGCGAGGTGATCGACTCGCCGCAGTCGCTGATGACCGAGCAGGTTGCCTCTGGCCTGGTCGTGCGGATGGCGATCCTCTACGAGCTGCTCGCCGCCGGTCCCGAGCGCCCGAGCAGCACCGAGGGCGAGCCGGCCCAGGACCCGACCCCGATCGGACATCCGGCGTGAGCTTGGCCGAGACGCTCGACATGCGCCCCGGTGAGGGCGCCAACCTGGTTCTGCGCGGCGCTACCGTGCTCGACCCGGTCGCCGGCGTGGAAGGCGTCCACGACGTCGTCGTCCGCGACGGCGAGATTGCCGAGCTGGCGACGCCCGGGGCCGACCTCGACGGGCTGGAAGAGATCGACGCCGAGGGGCTGCATGCCTTTCCCGCCTTCTTCGACCCGCATGTGCACCTGCGCACGCCGGGCCAGGAGCACAAGGAGGACATCGAGACCGGCAGCCGATCGGCCGCGGCCGGCGGCTACTGCGGAATCGTCGCGATGGCCAACACCGAGCCGCCGGTCAGCACCCCAGCCGACGTCGAGGCGCTGCGCGAGGCCGCGCGCGAGGGCGCCTCGATCCCGACCGGCTTCCTCGCCACCGTCACCCGCGGAATGGAGGGCGAGGAGTTGACCGAGATGGTCGCGATCCGCAAGGCCGGCGCGCTCGGCTTCAGCGACGACGGACTGCCGATCCGCAGCGCCCGCATGCTGCGGCGGGCCCTGCAGTACCAGCGCCTCTGCGGCGGCACGATCGCTCTGCATGAGGAGGACCCGGAGCTCTCCGGCGACGGCGTTATGCACGAGGGGTCGGTCTCGGCTGCGCTCGGCCTCGCGGGCATCCCTTCGGTTTCGGAGTCGACGATGATCGCCCGCGACGCCGCCCTCGCCCGCTATGAGGAGGCACGGATCCACGTCCAGCACCTCTCTGCCGAGGAGTCGGTCGAGGCGGTTCGCGCCGCCAAGGCCGCAGGCGTGCAGATCAGCTGCGAGGCCAGCCCGCACCACCTCTGCCTCAGCGACGAGGCGGTGCGCAGCCTCGATCCGCGCCGACACAAGATGAACCCGCCGCTGCGCTCCGAGGCCGATCGCCAGGCGCTGATCGAGGGCCTGCGCGAGGGCACGATCGATTGCGTGGCCACCGACCACGCCCCACACGCGGCGGAGGAAAAGGAGGTTCCCTTCGAGCAGGCGGCGATGGGCGTGACGGGGCTGGAGACCGCGTTCGCCACTCTGCACACCGAGCTCGTCCTGCCCGGAACACTGGCTCTCGCCCTCTTGCTCGAGCGCATGGCGGGCGGCGCCGCGCCCTTTGGAATCGAGCGCCCCAGACTGGCGCCGGGCAGCGAGGCCAATATCGCTCTCTGCGATCTCGGCGCCGAGTGGACCGTTGGCGAGGAGGGCTACGAGAGCCGTTCGGAGAACTCCTGGTGCGCCGGGCGCAAGCTGACCGGGCGGGTGCTGATGACGCTCGCCGGCGGCCAGGTCGCCTACCGACTGCGCAGCTTTTCCCTCGGGGTGGCGGCGTGAACCCCGGCTACCTCCTGCTCGAGGACGGCACCCGCTACGAGGGGGTCGCCTGCGGCCACGACGGCGAGATAACCGGCGAGGTGGTGTTCAACACGGCGATGACCGGCTATCAGGAGTCGGTGACCGACCCCTCCTACGCCGGGCAGATCATTGTCTTCACCTACCCGCTGATCGGCAATTACGGCGTCTCCGCCGCGGCGATGGAGTCCGAAACGGTCCACGCCCGGGGGGTCGTCATGCGCGATCCGAAGAACGGCGAGGACGCCGCCACCGCCGAGGGCGGTTGGCTCGACTGGCTCGGCGATCGCGGTGTGCCGGGCATCGGCGGCGTCGACACGCGTGCCCTCGTCCGCCAGATTCGCGACCGTGGCGCGATGCGTGGCGGCATCTTCAGCGTCGCGACCGCCGAGGACGAGGCGCGCGAACGGGTCGCGGCCGAGCCGCGCATGGACGGCACGGACCTCGCCCGCACCGTCACCCCGCCCGAGCCGGTCCGCTTCGAGGGCGGCGGCCCGCACGTGGTCGGGATCGACACGGGTATCAAGCTCAACATCGTGCGCGAGCTGCGTGCCCGCGACTGCCACCTGACTCTGCTGCCCTGCACCTCCTCCGCCGAGCAGGTGCTCGCCGAGGATCCCGACGTCGTCTTCCTCGCCAACGGCCCCGGCGATCCTGGCGCGCTCGGCTACGTCGTTGACACCGTGCGCGAGCTGGTCGGCCAGAAGCCCATGTTTGGGATCTGCCTCGGCCACCAGCTGCTCTGCCGCGCGGTCGGCCTCGAGACCTTCAAGCTGCCCTTCGGCCACCGCGGCGCCAACCACCCGGTCAAGGATCTAGCGGTCGGGCGGATCGAGATCACCTCGCAAAACCACGGCTTCGCCGTGCAGGGCCCCGGCGGCGAGCCCAGGATCGAGACCGACGAGCCGGTCCGTTGGGAGACCGACTTCGGTGCCGCCGAACTTTCCCACCTCAACCTCTACGACCGCACGGTCGAGGGTCTGGTGCTGAAGGACGTCGCCGCGGCGACCGTCCAGTACCACCCGGAGGCCGGCCCCGGCCCGCACGACGCTCGCCACCTCTTCGACTCCTTCCTCGAGCTGGCCCTATGAGCGGAGCCGAGGGAGCATCCATATCTGGTTACCTGCGACCGGAGCGAAGCGAATTTCCTGATGCCTAAGCGCACAGACATCGAGAAGATCCTCCTGGTTGGCTCAGGGCCGATCGTGATCGGCCAGGCCGCCGAGTTCGACTACTCCGGCGTGCAGGCCTGCAAGGTGCTGCTCGAGGAGGGCTACGAGGTAGTCCTCGCCAACTCCAACCCGGCGACGATCATGACCGACCCGGAGTTCGCGAGCGCCACCTATGTCGAGCCGCTGCTGCCGGGCCCGGTGACGAAGATCATCGAGAAGGAGCGCCCCGACGCGCTGCTGCCGACCCTGGGCGGTCAGACCGCGCTCAACCTTGCAATGTCGCTTTATGAGGACGGCACCCTGGAGCGTTACGGGGTGGAGCTGATCGGCGCCGACCACGGCGCGATCCGCCGCGCAGAGGACCGCGAGGAGTTCCGCCGCACGATGGGCGAGGCCGGGCTCGACATCCCCTGGTCGCGGACGGTGGGGAGCGTCGCCGAGGTCGAGGCGGGGTTGGCCGACGGCAGCATCGCCCTGCCGGCGATCGTCCGCCCGGCTTTCACGCTGGGCGGTCAGGGCGGGGGCGTCGGGGCGAGCGAGACCGAGCTGCTCCAGGTCGTTTCCGAGGGCCTCGCCGCGAGTCCCATCAACCAGGTCCTGGTCGAGGAGTCTGTGCTCGGCTGGGGCGAGTTCGAGCTCGAGGTGATGCGCGACCGCAACGACAACGTCGTGATCATCTGCTCGATCGAGAACGTCGACCCGATGGGGGTCCACACCGGCGACTCGGTCACGGTCGCCCCGGCGCAGACGCTGACCGACCGCCTCTACCAGGACCTGCGCGACCAGGCGATCCGTGTGATCCGCGCGGTCGGGGTCGAGACGGGTGGCTCCAATGTGCAGTTCGCGGTCGATCCCGAGAGCGGCCGGATCGTCGTGATTGAGATGAACCCGCGCGTCTCGCGCTCCTCCGCGCTGGCCTCGAAGGCGACCGGCTTCCCGATCGCGAAGATGGCGGCGAAGCTCGCCGTCGGCTACGCGCTGGAGGAGATCCCCAACGACATCACCCGCGCCACGCCAGCCTCCTTTGAGCCGACGATCGACTACGTCGTGACGAAGATCCCGCGCTTTGCCTTCGAGAAGTTCCCCGGTGCCGCGGGGCGGCTGTCGACCCACATGCAGAGCGTCGGCGAGGTGATGTCGATCGGGCGCACCTTCCGCGAGTCCTTTGCCAAGGCAATGCGCTCGCGCGAGCTCGACAGTCCGGCGGAGCCGCCAGCGGACGACGAGCAGCTGTTGGCGGCGATCGCCGTGCCCTGCGCCGAGCGCTTCGACCTTATCGACGAGGCCTTCCGCCGCGGGCTCGGAATCGAGGCCGTGCATGAGCGCTGCCTGGTCGACCGCTGGTTCCTGCGTGAGCTGCAGGCGCTGGCTGTTGACGGCGATGGGACCGAGGGCCTCAGGCGCACCTACAAGGCGGTCGACACCTGCGCCGCCGAGTTCGAGGCGGCGACGCCCTACTACTACTCGGCCCACGAGCGTGCCGGCGCCGCCTCCGAGGTACGCCGGGGCGCCAACGACTCGGTCGTCATTCTCGGCGCCGGCCCCAACCGGATCGGCCAGGGGATCGAGTTCGACTACTGCTGCGTGCACGCGGCGATGACTGCGCGCGAGCTCGGCCGTGACGCGGTGATGGTCAACTGCAACCCGGAGACGGTCTCGACCGACTACGACACCTCCGATCGGCTCTACTTCGAGCCGCTGACGATCGAGGACGTGCTCGCGGTCTGCGAGCAGGAGCGGCCGGCGGGCGTGATCGTCCAGTTCGGCGGGCAGACGCCGCTGAAGCTCGCCCGCGCGCTCGAGGAAGCGGGCGTTCCGCTGCTCGGCACCCCGGTCGACGCGATCGACCTCGCCGAGGACCGTGGCCGCTTCGGCGCGCTGCTGCGCCGGCTCGGCATCGCCCACCCGCCCTACGGCACGGCGCTCTCGGCCGAGGAGGCCGGCGTGATCGCCGAAGAGGTCGGCTTCCCGTTGCTCGTCCGGCCTTCATACGTGCTCGGCGGCAGGGCAATGGAGATCTGCTACTCGACTGAGAACCTCAGCGCCTACCTCGACGCCCACGTCAAGGCCGATCAGGAGCACCCGCTGCTGCTCGACCGCTTCCTCGAGAACGCGATCGAGGTCGACGTCGACGCGCTCGCCGACGGCAGCGACGTCCACGTCGCCGGGATCATGCAGCACGTCGAGGAAGCCGGCGTCCACTCGGGCGACTCGGCCTGCGTGACCCCGCCGATCAGCATCGGCGAGGAGATGCTCGAGGAGATCCGTCACACCACTGAGCGAATCGCGCTGGAGTTGGGGGTGATCGGCCTGATCAACATCCAGTATGGAATCGCCGGCGGGCGCCTCTACGTGATCGAGGCCAACCCGCGCGCCTCGCGCACCGTGCCCTTCGTTTCCAAGGCGACCGGCACGCCGCTGGCGAAAGTGGCGGCGCGGCTGATGCTGGGCGAGAAGCTCGCGGAGATGGATCTGCCCGAGCCGCCGCGCGGCCACGTCAGCGTCAAGGAGGCGGTGCTGCCCTTCGCTCGCTTCGCCGGCGTCGATTCCGTGCTCGGGCCGGAGATGAAGAGCACCGGCGAGGTGATGGGCATAGCCGCTGATTTCCCGACCGCCTTCGCCAAGGCGCAGGCCGCCGCCGGCGTCGTGCTGCCGACAGAGGGCACGGTCTTCATCACCGTCACCGACACCGACAAGCCCGCTGCCACGCAGATGGCCGCCCGCTTCCATGACCTTGGATTCGAGCTGATCGCGACCGGCGGCACCGCACAATCGATCTCCTCGATGGGGGTGCCGGTGACCCGGATCAACAAGATCGGCGAGGGCTCACCCAACGTCGTCGACCTGATCCGCGAGCGTCGTTGCGATCTGGTGATCAACACGCCGACCGGCTCAGGCGCCCGCGCTGACGGCCAGGCGATCCGAACAGCCGCGGTCCGCCACGGCATCCCCTGTGTGACGACGATGACCGGCGCCTCCGCCGCGGTGCGGGCGATCGCCGCCCAGGAGCAGGGCGACCCCGCGGTCCTCTCGCTGCAGGAGATACACCGGACTGCCTCGTCTGCCCCCGCGGATGCCTGAGCCGGCAGTCGCCCCCTTCGGGCGCCGTGCTTGCGAAGTGACCCAGAACCGTGCCACGGGTGGCTACAAGCTCTTCTCCCTCCTCGACGAGGAAGGCCCTGAGCCCCAACCCGGCCAGTTCTACATGCTCGCCAGCGGGTCCCACTGGCAACAGCGCGACGGCCGCCCCTTCCTGCCGCGCGCCTTCTCGGTAGCGGAAGTCGGACCCGCAGCAAGCGGGCTCACGCTCGACTTCCTGATCGAGGGAGTCGGCCCGGGCACCGATCGGCTCTGCGAGCTCGAGCAGGGGGAGAGGGTGTGGCTCAACGGCCCGCTCGGCAACGGCTTCTCGACCCCCAAACAGCTTTCTGCCGACGCCGCGGGCGCGATCCTCGTCGGCGGCGGCATCGGCATCGCCCCGCTGGCGATCTGGCGCAAGCAGCTTGCAGCCAAGAACATCCCCGCCCGCATCCTCCTCGGCTTCCGCGACGAGGCCCACTCCGGCGGCCTAGACGAGCTCTTCTCCTGCTGCGAGGTCGGGCTGGCAAGTGACGACGGCCATGTGGGCCATCACGGCCGCGTCACCGACCTGCTTTCGCAGATGCTCGTCGGCGACGACGCAAAATCAGCAGCCGTCTACGCCTGTGGCCCCCCACCGATGCTCGACGCAGTGCAAGCCCTCTGTGAAACCCAGAAGGTCCCCCACCAGCTGGCCATGGAGTCCCCGATGGCCTGCGGCTACGGCGCCTGCTACGGCTGCGCGGTGCCAAAGGGGGACGGCACCTATTTACGCCTGTGCGTCGACGGCCCGGTGGTAGGTCCCGGAAGCGAGGCGTCGGGGGTCCCCCGGAGAGAACTTGTGAGCAGTGCGGAAAAGCGCCCCCAACCACGTCCCAGCGCGGGTTCCCGCAGGGGGACCCCCGACGCCTCGCCCACCGAGTTCTGCGGTCTGGAGCTGGGGAGCCCGGTCATCAACGCGTCGGGCACGTTCGATGCGATTGCCGCGCGGCGCGTCTATGGGGATGAGCTGCTGGCCGAGTTTCCGTTTGCGGCGTTCGTGTCCAAGACGATCACGCTTGAGGCGCGGGTCGGAAATGAGCCCCAAAGGATCTGGGAGACCCCGGCCGGGATGATTAACTCGATCGGCCTGCCGAACAAGGGGCTGGAGGGGTTCATGGCCGAGGATCTGCCGGAATTGGGAGAGCTGCAGGTTCCCTTGATCGTCTCCGTGATGGCAACGGGACACGAGGACTTCGGCCGCATGGTCAGCGCACTGGACACCCGCGAGGAGGTGGCTGCCTTCGAGCTCAATGTGTCCTGCCCCAACGTGCACTCCGGCCTGATCGTCGGCGAGCAGCCGACCGAGACGGTGGCGCTGGTGGAACACCTGCGCCCACTGACGTCGAAGCCGCTGATCGTGAAGCTGACGCCGAACGTCGCCGAGCCGGCGGCGGTGGCCGTCGCAGCGGAGGAGGGTGGGGCCGATGCGGTGTCGCTGATCAACACGATGAAGGCGGCGGCGATCGATCCGGCGACGGGAACGCCGGGAATCGGAGTGGGGCAGGGCGGTCTCTCGGGTCCGGCGATCAGGCCGGTCGCGGTCGGGCAGGTTCGCGAGGTTGCGGCGGCGGTTTCCCTGCCGATCGTCGGCATGGGCGGGATCGGTTGTGGCGATGATGCGGCCGAGATGCTGGCCGCCGGGGCGACGCTCGTCGCGGTCGGGACGGAGAGCTTTCGCGACCCGAAAGCGGGCAGCCGCATTGCCGCAGAGCTTGCTGAGCGTTCCCCCTAGCCTCAACCTACACTCGAGGTCTAGGTGAATTTGGCGAAAAACCCGCCGGCCGGCCTTGCGCCTCCCTGAGCCGCGGCTATACTCGCCGCCCAGATGGTGCCCCCAGTCAAGACCTCTGCCGCGGCCCCCGAGAGGTCGCTGGACCAGCGCATGGACGCTCTCAAGCGGGCAAATGACATTCGCACCTCCCGCGCCAAGCTAAAGAAGGACCTCAAAGCGGGCAAGGCGAGCATTCACACGCTGCTGCTCGACCCACCGGAGTACGTGCAGACCGCCAAGGTCTTCGACATGCTGCTCGCGGTCCCCAAGTACGGCCGGGTCAAGACCAACCGCATCCTCAACCAGTGCAGGATCTCGCCGTCGAAGACGATCGGCGGCCTCTCGGAGCGTCAGCGCGCAGAGCTCGTCTCCCAGTTGCGCCGCTAGCGAAGCCGACCGGCGCAGCGGTCAGTATCTCCGGCCGTCAATGGCCAAGGTCTTCGTCATCACCGGACCCAGCGGGGTCGGCAAGGGCACGCTGATCGCCAAGCTGCTCGAACGTGTCCCCGACCTCGAGCTCTCGGTTTCGGCGACGACGCGCGAGCCGCGGTCGGGAGAGGTCGACGGGCGCGACTACCACTTCCTCACGCCGGAGGAATTCGACGCCCGGACCGAGCGCGAAGACTTCCTCGAGTTCGCCACCTACAGCGGCCACCGCTACGGCACCCTGCGCTCCGAGGTGCGCAAGCGGCTCGAGCAGGGTCGCTCGGTTGTGCTCGAGATCGAGGTGCAGGGAGCGCGCCAAGTGCGCGCGGCGATGCGCGAGTCGGTCCAGGTCTTCATCGCCCCGCCGGATCCGAACGTTCTGCGCGAGCGGCTCGAGTCCCGCGGGGCCGACACGGCCGAGGCGATCAGCGCCAGGCTAGAAGTCGCCGAGCAGGAGCTGGCGGCCCAGGGCGAGTTCGCCTACTGCGTCACGAATGCCGAGCTGGCGCGGGCGGCCGGCGATCTGGAGGGGATCGTGCGTGGTGAGCTGGGCTTACCGGTAGACTCCGCGGTCGAATGATCAAACCACGCGTAGACAAGTTGCTCGAGCACGCCGATTCCGACTACGCCGCGGTCGTCGTCTCGGCGAAGCGGGCACGGCAGATCAACAGCTACTTCCACAACCTCGGTGAGGGTGGTTTCGGCGAGTACCCGCCGCCGATGGTCGAGACCCGCGGGGATCGCAACTACCTCTCGATGGCGCTGGAGGAGCTTGCCGAGGGCAAGCTCAAATACGAGTACCGCGCCTAGCGCACCGCTTTCCAGGAGGGACGATGGCCAGAATCCTGCTCGGTGTAAGTGGCGGCATCGCCGCTTACAAGTCGATCGAGCTCGCCCGCCTCGCCACGCTCGCCGGGCACGGCGTGCGCGTCGTAATGACCGAGGCCGCAACCCGTTTCGTCGGCGCCGCCTCCTTCGCGGGAATAGTCGGCGCCCCGGTGCTCGGCTCCGAGTTCGAGCACGACCCACTCGGCGGCGCTTTCCCCGGCGAGCCGGGCCCCGAGCACGACCCGATCGGCCACCTCGAGATCGCCGCCAACTGCGACGCCTACCTGGTCGCACCCACTTCCGCCAACACGCTTGCCAAGCTGGCTGCGGGGATGGCCGACTCGATGCTGACCACCTCCTTCCTCGCCTGCACGGCGCCGCGTCTGGTCGCCCCGGCGATGAACGACCGCATGTACGCGGACGCGGCGACGCAAGCGAACCTGGCGACGCTGCGTGAGCGCGGCGTAGATGTGATCGAACCGGGGGAGGGCCGCCTCGCTTCGCGCGGAGAGCACGGTCGCGGCCGCCTGCCCGACCCCGCCGAGCTGCTTGCCCGAGTGGAAGCCGCGTTGCCGGCGGGGGAGCGTCCCTGGGACGGCAAGCGGGTACTGGTCACGGCAGGCGGGACGCGCGAGCCGCTCGACTCCGTGCGCTTTCTCGGTAACCGTTCCAGCGGCCGCATGGGCATCGCCCTCGCTGCGGCCGCCGCCCGCCGCGGCGCCGACGTCACCCTGATCGCCGCCAACGTCGCCCTGCCGGCCCCAGCCGGAGTACGCCGGATCGACGTCGAGACCACCGCCGAGCTGGCCGAGGCGACCCGCACCGAGTTCGCCCAGGCCCACCTCCTGCTGATGGCCGCCGCCCCCGCCGACTTCCGCTCGACCGAGGCCGTCTCGGGCAAGCTGGAGCGCGAGGGCGAGCTCGATCTCCACCTTGAGCCCACCGAGGACATCCTCGGCAGCCTGGAGCCCAAGGAGGGCCAGGCGACCGTCGCCTTTGCCGCCGAACACGGCAACGACGTCGTGCGTGCCCGCGAAAAGCTCAACCGCAAGGGCGCTGACCTGATCGTCCTAAACGACATCTCGGACCCCACCATCGGCTTCGACAGCCTAGAAAACGCAGCAACCCTGATCAGCTCTACGGCCGAGACCACGCTCGCTCAGGCCGGCAAGGACGTAATCGCCGAGCAGATCCTCGACCACGTGGATACCGCGAGGGCGAATACCGCCAACGCCCGGTAGGGGAGGAGGGGGACTCTCTCGAACGGGCGGATACTCAAATCGCCGGTCCAATTGGACCGGCGGTTGTCCGGGCGAGAGGGTCCCCCTCCTCCCGCTCCTGGCGCGACGCACTGACCGGGCTATACTGATCCCAAGCTTTTTGTCCCTATGCAGTAGCGAGAAGTGGGCCTGGCCCACTTTTTTTTCGCCCCAAACCAGGCATGGCAGACCTCAAAGACAGCATCCAGCAGCAGCTCACCGAGCTCGATTCCGAGCTCGACCTCGTCGCGCTCGAGCAGCCGGCGACCGAATCGCTGCGCCTCTTCATCGACCATCCGGCGGGAGTCGACTTGGCGCTCTGCGAGCAGGTGACCAGGCACCTGAACGAGCTTCGCGCCGCATATGCGCTCGAGGTTTCCTCGCCAGGACCCAAATACCGTAAGGAGCAGCCGTGAGCAAGGAGATCGTCGAAGCAATCAAGGCGCTCGAGCAGGAGAAGGGCATCTCCTCCGACAAGCTGATGGACGCCCTCGCCGACGCGCTGCTGTCGGCCTACAAGAAAACCCCCGGGGCGGCCAAATACGCCCGCGTCGACCTCGACCACGAGACCGGCGACTTCCTCGTCTTCGAACTGATCCTGCCGGCCGAGCTGGAGGAGAAGCTGCTCGCCGAGGCCGCCGAGGCCCAGGAGGAGGAGGAGCGTGAGATCGACCCCGAGACCGGCGAGCTCAAAGAGCCCGAGGATCCGGAGCTGGACCCCGAGATGATCGCCCCCTACGAGGACCAGATCGAGACCCGCGACGTGACCCCCGAGGACTTCGGTCGGATCGCCGCCCAGACCGCCAAGCAGGTGATCCTGCAGCGGATCCGCGAGGCCGAACGGATGATGATGTTCGAGGAGTATCAGGACCGCGTCGGCGAGTTGATCACGGGGATCATCCAGCAGTCCGACAAGCGCTACACGCTGGTCCAGTTGCGCGAGCGGGTCGAGGCGCTGCTGCCCAAGTCCGAGCAGGTCTACAACGAGCGCTACGACCACGGGATGCGTGTCAAGGCCGTGATCACCGATGTCTCCGACTCGACCAAAGGCCCGGCGATCGTCGTCTCCCGCCGCAGCCCCGAGCTGATCAAGAGCCTCTTCGAGCTTGAGGTCCCGGAGATCGCCGACAAGCTGGTTGAGATCGTCGGCGTTGCCCGCGAGCCCGGTTACCGCTCGAAGATCGCTGTCGTCTCGCACACCGACGGGGTCGATCCGGTCGGCGCCTGTGTCGGCCCGCGCGGCTCGCGCGTGCGCATGGTCGTCTCCGAGTTGCGCGGCGAGAAGATCGACATCATCCCCCACAACGACGAGCCCGCCCGCTTCGTCGCCAAGGCGCTCTCCCCGGCCCGCGTGCGCGAGGTGATCGTCGACGACGGGGAGCGCCAGGCGACGGTGATCGTGCCCGACGACCAGCTCTCGCTGGCGATCGGTCGCGACGGCCAGAACGCCCGCCTCGCCGCTCGCCTGACCGGCTGGCGGGTCGACATCAAGTCTGAGACCGAGTTCGCCTCCGAGGACGAGGTCGAGGAGTACGAGGGGGAAGAGGCCTCCGACGGGCACTGCCTGGCGGTGCTCTCCAACGGCCGTCGCTGCCCCAACGCGGCGATCGGCGAGTCTTCCTACTGCGGCCTGCCGACCCACCAGGCCCTGGCCCGCTTCGAGACCAACCAGATCGTGATTCTCTCGCCGCTGGAGGAGGCTGAGGTGGCGATCCTGGCCGACGCCGACGCCGACCAAGGGCAGGTGAGCGAGATCGTCGCCAAGGCCGAAGACCAGTACGAGGAGCCGGCCGAGGAACAGCCCGAGCCCGAGGAGCCCACCGCCGAGGAGCCCGAGGAGGAGACGGTCGAGGAGGTCGACGGCGAGGAGTCGGTCGCTGAGGAGGCTGAGCAGGCCTAGTGGCGAAGAAACGCGTCCACGAGATCGCCAAGGCCCAGGGCCTGAGCAGCAAAGAGCTGCTTGCCGCGCTGAAGAAGGCCGGAGTCGAAGCCACGGCAGCTGCCTCCAGTGTCGAGGAGGCCGACGCCCTGAAGGCGCTCTCCGGCAACGGCGCCGGTTCGACCGAGGCGAAGTCGAAGCCCGTCGAGAAGAAGGCTGAGCCGAAGGCGGAGAAAGCTTCGCCAAAGCCCGCCGCGACGCCAAAAAAAGCCGTGGGTAGCAGCAAGAAACGCCGTGTCGTGATCGACTCGCAGGCTTCGCGCCGCGACCAGATGGGTGGCCCGCCTCCGCAGCGCCCGCCACGGCGGCGCGGCGGCAGACGTCGCCGGCCACTGCTCGAGGAGCCGCCGGTCAGGGCTGAGGAGCCGGCCGAGCCGGAGGCGACCAAGGTCAACTCCGGCGCGACCGTGCGTGAGGTCGCCGAACTGCTCGGCCTCGGCAGCGCCGAGGTGATCAAGAAGCTGATGACGATGGGGGAGATGGCGACGCTGACCCAGACCCTCACCGACGAGTCGATCAAGGCGATCGCCGATGAGTACGACCGCAAGATAGAGATCGTCACCGCTGCCGAGGAGGAGCCCGAGGCGCCTGAATACGAGGACGCCGCCGGGAGCCTTGTCGACCGCCCGCCCGTGGTCACGATCATGGGCCACGTCGACCACGGCAAGACCTCGCTGCTCGACGCGATCCGCGAGACCGAGGTCGCCGCGGGCGAGGCGGGGGGCATCACCCAGCACATCGGCGCCTACCAGGTTCACCACGCCGAGAAGACGATCACCTTCCTGGACACGCCCGGCCACGCCGCGTTCACCGCGATGCGTGCCCGCGGCGCCAAGGTGACCGACATCGCCGTCGTCGTCGTCGCCGCCGACGACGGCGTCATGCCGCAGACCAAAGAGGCAATCGACCACGCTCGCGCCGCCGACGTGCCGATCCTGATCGCGGTCAACAAGATCGACAAAGAGGGCGCCCAGCCCGACCGGGTGCGCAATGAGCTCGCCGCCGACGGGCTGACCCCCGAGGACTGGGGCGGCGAGACCGTCTACTGCGACGTCTCGGCCAAGACCCACGACGGCCTCGACAACCTGCTTGACATGATCCAGCTCGTCTCCGAGCTCGAGGAGCTCGGCGCCAACGAGGATGCCCCTGCCTCGGGCACCGTGGTCGAGTCCCAGCTCGATCCTGGCCGCGGCCCGGTGGTGACGATCCTGGTCCAGCGCGGCACGCTTGCGGTCGGCGACTCGCTCGTCGCGGGCCCACAGTGGGGCAAGGTGCGGGCGATGCACGACTTCACCGGTGCCCGGGTCGAGCAGGCCGGCCCCGGCATGCCGGTCGAGGTGCTGGGCTTCGACGGCGTCTGCGAGGCCGGCGAGCACGTGCATGCGGTCGAGAACGACCGTCGTGCCCGCCAGCTCGCCCAGGAGCGTGGCAACCGGCTCAAGACCGAGGCCCTGGCCCGCCGCCAGGCACGCAAGGTCAGTCTCGAGGAGGTCTTCTCGCGCGCCCAGGAAGGCGACATCAAGGAGCTCGACATCGTGCTCAAGGCCGATGTCGCCGGCTCACTGGAGGCGCTGCAGGACGAGATTGCCAAGGTCCCTCAGGAACAGGTTGGGATCAACGTCATTCACTCACAGACGGGCGGCATCAACGAGTCCGACGTGATGCTCGCCTCGGCCTCCGATGCGATCGTGATCGGCTTCAACGTGCGGCCGCTGGCCGATGCGCGTAAGGCCGCCGAGCGCGAGGGCGTCGATGTGCGCACCTACTCGGTCATTTACAAAATCACCGAAGATCTGCGCAACGCGATGGAGGGCATGCTTGAGGCGGTCGAGGTCGAGGAGACGCTCGGCGAGGCCGAGGTCAAGCAGACCTTCAAGGCCTCGAAGGTCGGCCGCATTGCCGGCTGCATCGTCAATGAGGGCAAGGTCGCCCGCGACGCCAACGTGCGTCTGGTCCGCGAGGGCACGGTGATCTGGGACGGTGTGCTCGGCTCGCTGCGCCGCTTCAAAGACAACGTGCAGGAGGTCGAGCAGGGCCAGGAGTGCGGCGTCGTGCTCGAGGGCTACGCCGATGTCAAGGAGGGCGACATGCTCGAGTTCTACAAGACCAAGCAGGTCGAGCAGACGCTGGAGTAGAATGAAGACGACTCCTCGCATGCGCCGCATCAACGAGGTGCTCCGCGAGGTGGTCGGCTCCGCTATCGCCGCCGAGTTGAGCGACCCTCGGATCGGCTTCGTCACCGTGACCTCGGTCGAAACCAGCCCAGACCTCCGCAGCGCCAAGGTGCACGTCAGCGTGCTCGGCGACGAGGTCGCGCGCGAGGTGGCGCTCGAGGGTTTGCGCTCCTCGCACGGGGTCCTGCAGTCGAAGATCGCCGCCGAGACGCGGATGAAGCGCACGCCGACGCTGAGCTTCCACTACGACCCGACGGTCGAGCGCGGAATGAGGATCTCCCAGCTGCTCGAAGAAGATGAGCAGTGAGCGAGACGACCGACATCGAAGCCACCGAGATCGAGCGCGTCGCGGGGGAGCTCCGCAACCGTGACCGCTTCCTGCTGACCGCGCACGAGGGGCCCGATGGCGATGCGCTCGGCTCGCTGCTCGGGATGCACCACCTGCTCACGCAGCTCGGCAAGGACTCGCTGATGTTCCTCGCCGCGAAGGAGTTCCCGCTGCCGATCGAGTACCGCTTCCTGCCCCTGGAGGAGGTCTTCCACGAGGCGCCGGCCGACATGGCGGATCGTACGGCGATCTTCCTCGACTGCGGCAACATCGATCGCATGCCGGTCGACTTCCTATCCAAGGACGGCCTGTTCACGATCAACATCGACCACCACCACGACAACACGATGTTCGGCGACGTCAACCTGGTCGAGGTCGACGCATCCTGCACCGCCGAGATCGTCTACGAGCTGGCAATCCTGCTCGGCGCCCAGCTGACGCCGGAGATGGCAACCGCCCTCTACGTCGGCCTGATCACCGACACCGGCAAGTTCATGTACGACAACACGAACGCTCGCACCCACCGCATCGCCGCCGACCTGATCGAAGCCGGGGTGAACGTCGACGAGACCTACCGCCGGCTCTACGAGCGCGTGCCGATCGAGAAGCTGCGCCTGCTCTCGCGCGCCCTGGAAGGGATTCAGCACCACTGCGACGGCGCCCTCGTGCTCGCCTACGTCAGCGACGCCGACTACGAGGCCAGCGATGCCGACGAGGAGATGACCGAGGGAATCATCGACCACTTGCGCTCGGTCGACGGCGCCAGGGTCGCGGCGCTGATCCGCGACCTCGGTGACCGCGGTAGCGCCGCGCGCAAGGTCAGCCTGCGCTCCAGCGACGGCGCCGTTGACGTCTCTGCGATCGCCCGCAGCAGCGGCGGGGGCGGGCACAAGCGGGCTGCAGGCTTCTCCACCGATCTTGAGATGGAGGCGCTGGTCTCGTTCCTCTCCAGCGAGGTCGCAGCTCAGCTTTCGTGACGCTGCTGCTCTGCGACAAGCCGGCCGGGGCGACCTCGCGCGCGCTGGTCGAAGCGGTGCGGCGCGAGCGCGGCTGCGAAAAGGCCGGCCACGCCGGCACGCTCGACCCCTTTGCCACCGGGCTGCTGCTGGTCCTGCTCGATGGCGCGACGCGCCTGCAGCGCTTCCTCACCGAGTTGCCCAAGACCTACCTCGCGACCGCGCGACTCGGCTGGCGCTCGAGCACCGGCGACCCCGAGGGCGAGCTGACCGAGACCGGCGAGGTGCCCGCATCGCTCGCGCTGCCCACCGGCACCGTGCGTCAGCGGGTGCCGATGACCTCCTCGGTTCGGGTCGGCGGGGAGCGCCTCTACCGCAAGGCGCGGCGCGGCGAGGCCGTGGTCACGCCGCCGCGCGACGTCGAGATCCGCCGTGCCGAGCTGCTCGACCACGATGCGGAGACGGCCCGGTATGAGATCGAGTGCTCCAGCGGCACCTACGTGCGCAGCCTGATCGAGACCCTCGGCGACGCCTACTGCGTCGAGTTGCGTCGCACAGCCGTCGGCCCGTTCCGGGTCGGAGACGCCGGTAACGAGGTCACGGTCGAGCGGGTTGGCGAGCTGATCCCCGCCGCAGCGGAGGCGATGCGCTGATGGCGAACATCGAGGTCACCAGCCTGCCCGACGCGGAGCCGCGGCCGCGCAGGGTCGCGATCGGCACCTTTGACGGCGTCCATCGCGGGCACCGGGCCGTAATCGAGGGCGCCGACACGGTGCTCACCTTCGACCCGCACCCGCTCTCGGTGATCCACCCCTCGGCGCTGCCGAAACTGATCATGCCGTTCGAGGTCAAGCGCGACGTGATCGAGGGCCTCGGCATCCGCGAGCTCGTCGTGATTCCCTTCGACTGCGAGTTCGCGACCCGCTCGGCGGAGGACTTCGTCGAGCGTGTGCTGGTCGATCGGCTCGGTTCCGAGCAGGTCTCGGTCGGCGAGAATTTCCGCTTCGGGGCGCGGGCGAAAGGCGATCCGGCGATGCTTGCCTCGCACTCGGAGTTCGAGACCCGCGTCGTACCGCTGGTCGAGGTCGACGGCGAGACCGTCTCCTCGACCCGGATCCGTGCCCTGATCGCGGCTGGCGACATGGTCGGCGCCCGGCACTGCCTCGGCGCCCCCTTCATGGTCGAGGGCACGGTGGTCGAGGGCGACCAGCGAGGCCGCGAGCTCGGCTTCCCGACGGCCAACATCGTCCCCGACGACCGGCTCGCCTTCCCTGGCCACGGCGTTTTCGCTGCCTTCGCCGACGGAGTCCCCGCTGCGGTCAACGTCGGCGTGCGGCCCACTTTCGAAAGCGGCCGCGGCGTGCTGATCGAGACCTACCTGATCGATCGCTCCGAAGACCTCTACGGCCGCACGCTGCGGGTTGCCTTCGTCGAGCGCCTGCGCGGCGAGAAGCGTTTCGCCAGCGTTGAGGAGCTGATCGCCCAGATGCGGATCGACGTCGAGGACGCGAAGCGGGTCTGTGCTAGCTTCACCCCGTGAGCGCGGTAGTGAACGCGCATCCATATCTGATTCTGTGCAAGTGAACGACGCGGGAACATTTACCTTTTCATGAGCCTTGCGAAAGAGAAGAAGAGCGAGCTGATCGGCAAGTACGGCCGCGCAGAGCAGGACACCGGCTCGGCCGAGGTGCAGATTGCCCTGCTGACGGAGCGCATCAACGAGCTCACCGAGCACCTGCGCTCGCACGCCAAGGACCACCACTCGCGCCGCGGCCTGCTGATGCTGGTCGGAAAGCGCCGCCGCATGCTCCGTTATCTGGAGCGCACCGACCTCGAGCGCTACCGCGCCCTGGTCGCCGAACTGGGCCTGCGCCGCTAGGCCGCGGCTCCCTGTAGTCTCCCCGGCGACAGAGAACGAGAGTTCTGAAAGCAGATGGCCGCCATCCGGGCGGCTGGAGGTAAAAAACTGATGAGCATGTTTGACGTAAGCCGTGTTTCGGCGGAGATCGGCGAGGACCAGATCTCATTCGAGACGGGCAAGCTGGCCAGACAGGCAGGCGGCGCCGTGGTCGTCCAGTCCGGCGACACGATGGTGCTCTGCACCGCGACGATGGGCAATCTGCGCGACGTCGATTTCCTTCCCCTCACGGTCGACATCGAGGAGCGGATGTACGCCGCGGGCAAGATTCCCGGCTCGTTCTTCCGCCGCGAGGGCAAATCGAGCGAGAAGGCGACGCTGACCGCGCGCATGATCGACCGGCCGATCCGGCCGCTCTTCCCCAAGGGCTGGCACTACGAGACGCAGCTGGTCGCAACCCCTCTTTCGGTGGACCACGTCCACCCCTATGACATCCTCGCGATGAATGGCGCCTCCGCTGCGCTGGCGATCTCGCCGATTCCCGTCGCCGCCCACGTCGGCGCCGTCCGGGTCGGCAAAATCGAGGGCGACTTCGTCGTGAATCCGCCCGAGGAGCGGATGGAGGAGCTCGAGCTCGACCTGATCGTCGCCGGGACCGAGGAGGCGATCCTTATGGTCGAGGCCGGCGCCGACGGCGTCACCGAGCAGGAGATCCTCGACGCGCTCGACATCGCCCACGGCGAGATCAAGAAGCTCGTCGCGGCGATGGACGAACTGCAGCAGAAGGCCGGCAAGGAGAAGGTCGAGGTCGAGGCGCCCGGGATCGACGCTGGGCTGCTCGACGAGATCCGCTCGTCGCACGGCCAGGCCCTGGTCGACGCGATCGCCACCGAGGGCAAGCTCGAGCGCTACGAGGCGATCGACGCGGTCAAGGACGAGGTCGTCGCCAAATACGCACCGGAGAGCGGCGACGAGGAGGCCGACGGCGAGCGCAAGGCCGAGGTCAAGGCCGCCTTCGCGGCAGTCGAGAAGGACACGATCCGCAAGGCGATCGCGGTTGACAAGAAGCGCCCGGACGGCCGCGCCCAAGACGAGATCCGGCCGATCGAGTGCGAGGTCGACATCTCCCCGCGCGTGCACGGCTCGGCGCTGTTCACTCGCGGCGAGACCCAGATTCTCTCCAACGTGGCGCTGGGCACGACGCGGATGGACATGCGGCTCGACACGCTCGGGCTGCAGACGACCAAACGCTTCTGGCACCACTACAACTTCCCGCCCTTCTCCGTCGGCGAGGCGGGCTTCATGCGCGGCCCGAAGCGGCGCGACATCGGTCACGGTGCGCTCGCCGAGCGGGCGCTGGAGGCCTCGATCCCCGACGAAGAGAGCTTTCCCTACGTGCTGCGGGTGGTCTCGGAGACGCTCGAGTCCAACGGTTCCTCTTCGATGGGCTCGGTCTGCGCCTCCTCGATGGCGCTGCAGGCGGCCGGGGTGCCGGTCTCAGCGCCGGTCGCGGGCGTCGCGATGGGCCTGATCAAAGAGGGCGACGACTACATCGTGCTGACCGACATCGCCGGCGTCGAGGATCACCTCGGCGACATGGACTTCAAGGTCGCCGGCACCGCGGACGGGATCACCGCCCTGCAGATGGACATCAAGATCACGGGGGTCACCTTCGAGATCCTCACCGATGCCCTGGAGCAGGCCAACAAGGGACGCCAGTTCATCCTCGGCAAGATGGCCGAAGCGATCGACGGGCCGCGGGAGATCCTCTCCCAGCACGCGCCGCGGATCGAATCGATCAAGATCGACCCGGAGAAGATCGGCGCCGTGATCGGCAAAGGCGGCGAAACGATCCGCGCCCTCTGCGAGGAGTTCGAAGCGGAGATCGACGTCGAGGACGATGGCACTATCCGCATCTACGCGCCGACCGGGGAACTGGTCGACGCCTGTGTGGCTCGGATCGAGTCGATGACCAAGGAGGCTGAAGTCGGCGACAAGTACCCCGCCGCCAAGGTCGTCAAGACGACCACTTTCGGCGCCTTCGTCGAGCTGGTCAAGGGCACCGATGGCCTGCTGCACATCTCCAACGTCAAGCCGGGGGAGAGGGTCGACTCGGTCGACGACGTCCTCAGCTCCGGCGACGTGATCGACGTCACCGTGGTCGAGGTCGACCGCGAGCGCGGTCGCATCGGCCTGCGCCTCTCCGACGACCCATCGGTGGCCGGCAAATCGGCGGAGGAACTGGCATCGGTCGGCTCCGGCGACGGCGGCCCGCGTCGCAACGGTGGCGACCGGGGTCGCGGCGGCGGCGGCGGTCGCAGGCGCGAGCGCGAGCGGCGCAACTAGGCCTTGAGCGCGGAGCGACCAAGCGTGCATATCTGGTTCTCCGCGCCGGGAGCGGAGCGCGAACCCTGATGTCTCCGGCTGCGCAGCTAAGCGAGCTCGGCTCGGGCGTACGGGTCGTGACCGAGGAGGTCCCCTCGGTCCGTTCCGTCGCGCTCGGGCTCTGGGTCCGCACCGGATCGAGGAACGAGACGCCTGCTCAGGCGGGCGTCTCGCACTTCCTCGAGCACCTGCTGTTCAAGGGCACGGCCCGCTACTCGGCGATTGAGATCTCCGAGCTCTTCGACGGGCTCGGCGCCTCGGTCAACGCGGCGACGGGCAAGGAGACCACGCATCTACACGCACGCTTCCTCGACGAGCACACCGAGGAGGTCTTCGACCTGCTGGCGGAGATGCTGCTGGCGCCGACCTACCCCGAAATCGACTCCGAGCGCGACGTCGTGCTCGAGGAGATCGCGATGTATGAGGACGAGCCCCAGGATCGCGTCCACGACGTGCTCGCCGAGGCGGTGTTCGGTGAGCACCCGCTCGGTCGTCGCGTGCTCGGCGAGGCCGAGGTGATCTCCTCGATTCCGGTTCCGGACATAGAGGCCTATCGGAGCGACCGCTACACCGGCGCCCACGTCGTCGTCGGCGCCGCCGGGCACCTCGAGCACGAGCGCATCGTCGCCCTCGCCGAGCGGCTCGTCTCGCCGCCCAGCGGCGGCAACGGCACCGCTGCGGCAAGCGCGCCGGCCGCGAAGGGGAAGCTGCATTTCTACCCCAAGGACACCGAGCAGTACCACATCTGCTTCGGGGCGCCGGGGATAGTGCGCGACGACGAGCGCCGCTATGCGCTCGCCGTGCTCGACTCGATCTTCGGCGGCTCGACCTCCTCGCGCCTCTTCCGTGAGGTCCGCGAGAAGCGCGGCCTTGCCTACGCGGTCGGCTCCTACAGCGAGCAGTACACGGACTCCGGCCTGGCCGCCACCTACGTCGGCACGCGCGAGGACAACGTCGAGGAGGCCTGCGCGGTGATTGGCTCCGAGCTCGGGCGCCTGCGCAGCGAGCCGGTCTCCGGCGCGGAGCTGGCGCGGGCGAAGGAGAACGTCAAGGGCCGCCTCGTGCTCTCCTCGGAGTCCACGGCGGCGCGGATGTCGCGGATCTCACGCGCGACCCTGTTCGGCATGCCGATCGAAAGCCTCGATGCGATGCTGGCCAAGGTCGACGCGGTCGAGGTCGGGCAACTCAGCGAGCTCGCCGCCGACCTCTACGCCCCCGAACGGCTCTCCGCCGCCTGCGTCGGCCGCGACGAGGACTGCTTCCGCAAGGCGCTGGATAATTCTGCCATCTCCTCTGCTCTCGCGAATGCCTGAGGAATCAGACATGGACAGGCATTCGCTTCCGGGTCCGGGGATGGCGGGTCAGTGATCCGGGTCGCGGTATCCGGGGCCGCCGGCCGGATGGGACAGACGGTGTGCGCGGCGGTCGAGGGCGCCGAGGGCATGGAGCTCGCCGGCAGAGCCGATCCGGCACTTGGCGTCGAGCTCGCCGAGGTGCTTGGTGGGGCCGAGGTCGTCGTCGACTTCAGCACCCCCGACACGGCGCTCGCCAACGCCGGCGCCTGTCTCGACGCCGGCGTCCACGTCGTGCTCGGCACGACCGGCTTCGACCTCGAGGCGCTGCGCGCCAAGGCCGAGGCGAGCGAGGCCAACTGCTTCGTCGCACCCAACTTCGCGATCGGCGCGGTGCTGCTGATGCAGGCCGCGCAGACGATCGCCCGCCACATGCCCGAGTGCGAGATCGTCGAGCTGCACCACGATCGAAAGCTCGACGCGCCCTCGGGCACCGCCAAGCGCACGGCCGAGCTGATCACCGCGGCCGGGGGCAACGTGCACGAGCCGATCCACTCGGTGCGTCTGCCGGGATTGGTCGCCCACCAGGAAGCGATCTTCGGCGGAGAGGGCCAGACGCTCTCACTGCGCCACGACTCGGTCGACCGCGCCTCCTTCATGCCCGGCGTGCTGCTTGCCGTGCGCGAGGTGGCCGGCTTACCCGACCGATTCACGGTCGGACTGGAGAAGCTGCTGTGAGCGCCCACGACGCGACCGCCGAAGCCGAGCTGGTCCGCCGGGGCGAGGCGACCCCGGCGGAGTTGGCCGAAGCCGCGATCGCACGGATCGAGGCGAGCAACGAGGAGATCAACGCGGTGATCCATCCGCTCTTCGAAGAGGGCTTGGAAACGGCTCGCGGCCCGCTTCCCGAAGGGCCGTTCAAGGGCGTGCCCTTCCTGCTCAAGGACCTCGGCGCCGCCTTTGCCGGCCAGCCGCTGCACCTAGGTATGAGCTACCTCAAGCAGCGCGACTTCCGCGCCCCGGTTGACACCTTCCTCGCGCAGCGCTTTCGCAATGCCGGGCTGGTCACGATCGGCAAGACCAACGCGCCCGAGCTCGGAATTCTGCCGACGACCGAGCCACGTGCCTACGGGCCGAGTCGCAATCCCTGGGACACGACCCGCTCGACCGGCGGCTCCAGCGGCGGCTCGGCTGCCGCGGTCGCCTCCGGCATGGTCTCAATCGCCCACGCCAACGACGGCGGTGGCTCAATCCGCATCCCGGCATCGAACTGCGGCCTGGTCGGGTTGAAGCCGAGCCGCCAGCGGACCAGCGAGGGGCCGCTGGTCGGCGACTTCATGTCGGGCCTGACCGCCGAGCTCTGCGTGTCGCGCTCCGTGCGCGACACCGCTGCGCTGCTTGAGGCCGTGCACGGCCCGGCGCCGGGCGATCCCTACGTCGCGCCGCCGCCACTACGGCCATACACCGAGGAGGTCGGCGCCGATCCGGGCAAGCTGCGGATCGCCCTCTGGACCGAGACGATCATCGAGCAGGACGCCGACCCCGAGGTGGTCGGCGCCACCCGCAACGCCGCGAAAACGCTGGAAGGCCTCGGCCACGCGGTCGAGGAGCCAGACATGGACGTCCTGCGGAGCATCCCGATCATCGAGCCGTTCCTGGTCCGCTGGGCCGCCGGGCAGGCACAGGCGCTGGACCAGCTCGGTGTCGTCGGCGGGCAGCCGATAGGGCGCGAGGATGTCGAGCCGCTGACCTGGGCGCTGGCCGAGATCGGCCGCAAGCACACCGCCGGCGAGTACCTTGAGGCGGTCGGCCAGCACCAGATCATGAGCCGCATCCTCGCCGGCGTACACGAGTCCGGCTTCGACCTGTTGCTGACCCCGACGATGGGCGAGCCGCCGCCGCCGCTGGGCAGCTTCGACGACTCCGGCCCCGACCCGATGGCCGCCTTCGAGCGCGCCTTCATCTCGGGCTGCTTCACCGCCGCCTTCAACGCGACCGGACAGCCGGCTATCTCGCTGCCGCTGCACCAGACCGAGGCCGGCCTTCCGGTTGGCGTCCAGCTCGTCGCGCCGCTCGGCCGCGAGGATCTGCTGCTGCGGACCGCCGCTCAGCTCGAGCAGGCGGTTCCGTGGGCCGACCGCATACCCTCTTCGCGATGAGCGACCTGCGAGGCATCCTGACCGCGATGGCGACGCCCTTCGAGGCGGACGGCGCCGTCGACGGGGCCGCGGCCCGGCGCCTGGCTGCCCACCTGATCGAGCACGGCTCGCACGGGGTCGTCGTCGCCGGCTCGACCGGCGAGGCGGCGACGCTCGACGACGAGGAGCACATCGCGCTGTTGGCGGCGATCGTCGATGAGATCGGCGACGGAGCAACTGTGGTCTGCGGCACGGGCACCAACGACACCCGCCACTCGATTGAGCTGACCAAGGCGGCGGCCGACGCCGGCGCCGACGCGGCGTTGATCGTCACGCCCTATTACAACAAGCCCAATCCGGCCGGAATCGTCGCCCACTTCGAGGCGATTGCCGGCGCGGTCCCCGACCTACCCCTGATCGCCTACAACATTCCCTCCCGCGTGGTCGTCAACGTGCCGCCAGAGCTACTCGTCCGGCTGGGCCAGATCGACAATGTGGTCGGGGTCAAGCAGGCAAACAACGGGGAGCTCGGCCCAATCGAGGGCCTCGACGTGCTAGCCGGCAACGACGACATCTTCCTCGCCACGCTCGAACAGGGCCTGGCCGGCGGCATCCTCGTCGCCTCGCACCTGGTCGGCCCACAGATGCGGGAGATGTGGGACGCCGCCCAGGCCGGCGAGGTCGAGCGCGCCCGCGAGATCGACGCGGGACTGCGCGGCTTCTACCAAGCGCTCGGGGTGACCACAAACCCGATGCCGGTCAAGGCGGCGCTGGCGCTGGCCGGGTTGATCCCGACCGACGCGGTGCGCTTGCCCCTGGTCACGCTTGACGACGCGCAGCGGGCCACGGTCCGCGCCGCGCTGGAAGCCGTCGGCGTCGCGGTGGAGGGCTAGGCGATGGCGAAGGGCAAGCTACGCGTGCTGCCGCTCGGCGGGCTCGGTGAGATCGGCAAGAACATGACCGTGATCGAGTACGGCGGCAAGATCGTCATCGTCGACACCGGCTTGATGTTCCCGACCCCGGAGATGCTCGGCATAGATCTCGTCCTGCCCGACTTCGGCTACCTGCGCCAGCGCGCCGGCGACATCGAGGCGATTGTGCTCACCCACGGGCACGAGGACCACGTCGGGGCGCTGCCCTACGTGCTGCGCGAGCTCGGCATGCCGCCGAAGATCTACGGCGGCCAGCTCACAATCGGGATGGTCCGCTCGAAGCTCGACGAGCACAAGCTCAAGGACGCGCCGCTGGAAGAGCTGCCCGCCGGCAAGAAGATCAAGGCCGGGCCGTTCGAGCTCGAGCTGGTCCACCTCTCGCACTCGATCCCCGACGCCCGCGGCGTGATCATCGGCACCGAGCTGGGCACGATGCTGATGACCGGCGACTACAAGTTCGACCAGACCCCGGTCGACGGCCGCCCGGCCGATATGGCGCGGCTCGCCCAGCTCGGTCACGACGGGTTGCTGCTCCTCTGCGGCGACTCGACCAACGCCGACCGGCCCGGCATCGCTCCGTCGGAGTCGAGCGTCGGCCCAGCCCTGCTGGAGACCTTCGACGCCTGCAAAGGGCGGATCATCGTCACCTCCTTCGCCTCCAACATCCATCGCGTCCAGCAGGTGATCGACGCCGCGATCGAGCTTGATCGGCGCGTCGCCCTGGTCGGCCGCTCGATGCGCAAGAACTACAACATCGCCTCCAACCTCGGTGTTGCCGAAGCGCCTTCCGGGCTGTTCATCCAGCCGCGCGAGATCGAGGACTTCCCTGACGAGAAGGTGATCGTGATCTCCACCGGCAGCCAGGGAGAGCCGCTCTCGGCGCTGCGGCGCATGGCCAACAACGATCATCGCGACGTCGAGCTGCGTTCCGGCGACACGGTCGTCTTCTCCGCCACGCCGGTACCGGGCAACGAGCGCGCGGTGAACGAAACGATCGACCGGATCTACGAGATCGGCGCCTCTGTCGTGACCGCGAAGGACGCGCCGATCCACGCCTCCGGGCACGGCTGGCAGGAGGAGCTGAAGCTGATGCTCAACCTGACCAAGCCGCGCTACGTGATGCCGGTGCACGGCGATTACCAGCGCCTGCGCCTGCACGCGCAGCTCGCCCACTCGGTAGGTGTCGACCCCGAGAACGTCTTCCAGGGCCGCAACGGCCTGCCCTTGGAGGTCGACGCCGACGGTGCCCGCTTCGGCAAGGAGGAGCACGCCGGAGTCGTCTACGTCGACGGCGTCAACGTCGGCGAGCCCGACGACGTGGCGCTGCGCGACCGGCGCGAGATCTCCGCCGACGGCATCTTCATCGTCGTCGCGACGATCTCCTCCGAGGACGGCAGCGTCGTCGCCGATCCCGAGGCCATCGTTCGTGGCGTCGCCCTGCCCGACGATGGCGAGGACCTGGTCGAAGAGCTCAAGGACGTGGTCGAGGACTCGCTCGAAGACGCGGCCGAGGCGGGCACCCGTGAGGTGCACCTGCTGCAGGAGGACGTCCATGAGGCGATCGCCAAGCTGATCTACAAGAAGCTGCGTAGCCGGCCGATGATCCTGCCGGTCGTGGTCGAGGTCTGAACACCAGTCGCCGCCTCCTCTGCTCCCGTGAGGGCCAGAGAATCAGACATGGATGGCCCTCACTCCCGCGTCCGGGGGCAGCTAGAAAAAGGACCCGCCGGTCGCGTTGGGGAGAACCGGCGGGCCCTGTTGTGTCTCGTCCACGGCGAAGATAGGCCGGGGCGCTAAAGCCGGTCTAAAGCTCCCTTAATGGCTTTCTCATGCTTTCGCAGCGGCAGCCGGATGCGGAAGAGCGCGCCCCCCCGCGGCGAGTCGGTGACCTCGGCACGGCCGCCGTGCGAGCCGGCGACGGCGCTGACGATCGCCAGGCCGAGGCCGCTGCCGCCGCCGACCGCGGTGTCGGCCGGTCCCTCTCCGCGCACGAAGCGCTCGAAGATCTGCTCGCGCAGCTCCGTGGGCACGCCCGGGCCGTCGTCGGCGACCTCGACCACCGCCTCGTCGCCGCGGCGGCGCAGGCGCAGCTCGATCGTCGAGCCCGGCGGCGTGTGGCGGACCGCGTTGTCGAGCAGGTTGAGCACCGCGCGGTGCAGCTCGTCCGGGTTGCCATCGATCGGCAGCGGCAGTTCGTTGTCGATTCGCAGCTCCCGTTCGCCAATCGTCGGCGCGACCTCGGCGGCGGCGTTGCCGGCGACCTCGGCGAGGTCGCAGCGGGTGCGGGCGCCGACCCGGCCGGCGTCGGCGCGGGCGAGCAGCAGCAGGTCACCGACCAGCCGGCTCATCCGCCCCGAGGAGCGCAGGGCGGAATCGATCATTGCCCGCTCGTCCTCGTGTGCCGGTGCCTCCAGCGAGGCCTGCAGCAACTCGAGGTTGGCGAGGATGCTGGTCAGCGGCGTGCGCAGCTCGTGCGAAGCGTCGGCGACGAACTCGCGCTGCTTTCGCAGGGCCGCTTCGCGCTCGCCGCGGGCCGCGTCGAGCGAGCGCAGCATCTGCTCCAGCGTCCGCGCCAGCTCGCCGACCTCGTCGTCGGCCGGCGGGCGCGGCATGTGGCTGGAGGGGTCGCCGGTGTCCGCGATTGTCCGCGCCGTCGCCGTCAGCGAGGAGATCGGGCGCATCGCCCGGCGGGCGATCGCGACGCCGGCGAAGCCGGCCAGTACCGTGGCTCCGAGGACGCCGGCAAAAATGAACAGCCAGAGCCGGTCGATCGTCGAGTCGACGTGCTGCTCGTCGCGGCCGTACTGGACGTAACCGGCGATGCGGCCGCTCTGGCGACTGCGCAGGGCGAGCGTGACGACGCGCATCGAGCCGACCTCGCTGACGCCCGGTGCCGGCGGGCCCAGCTCCGCGGCGCCCGGGCTGGCATCGAGCTGCTGCCCGCGCGCGTCGTAGATCCGCGCCGAGGCGTCGTTGGGGCTGACGAAGTCGGCGAGGTCGGGCTCTTCGGCGATCAGCGTGTTGGTGATCGTGTCCACGACCCGCACCTGCGATCCGAGCGTCGAAACCGCCCCTTTGATCTCGCGGTTGAAGTCGTCGCGCACGCGCTGCGCAGCGAGGTTGCCGACGATCGCGCCGAAGAGCAACAGGATCGCCGCGGTCAGGCCGGCGGAGACCGCTGCCAGGCGCCAGGTCACCGGCCAGTTTCGAGGCCGCAGCATCGCTAGTCCCTGAGCACGTAGCCGGCGCCGCGCTTGGTGTGCAGCAGGCGCGCATCGTCGCCGGCCTCGAGCTTGCGCCTCAGGTTGGAGATGAAGACATCGATCGTGTTCGTGGCCGCCATCGGGTCGTATCCCCAGACCTCGTCCAAGAGGCGCTCGCGCGAGATCACCAGGCGCTCGTTGTGCATCAGGTATTCGAGCAGCTCGAACTCGCGGTTGGTCAGCTCGATCTCGCGCTCGCCGCGCTTGACCTCACGGGTGGCCGGATTGAGCGTGAGGTCGCCGACCTGCAGTGAGGCCGAGCCGCGTGGCGGCCGGCGGCGCAGCAGGGCGCGGATGCGGGCGAGCAGCTCCTTGCGCTCGAACGGCTTGACCAGGTAGTCGTCGGCGCCGCCGTCGAGGCCGCTGACGCGATCCTCGGTCTCGGTGCGCGCGGTCAGGATCAGGATCGGGACGTCGCTCTCGGCACGCAGGCGGCGGCAGACCTCGACCCCATCCATGCGCGGCAGCCCGAGGTCGAGGACGACGACATCGGGCACGAAACCAGTAGCGACGTCGAGCGCCTCGACGCCGTCGCCGGAGGTCCGCACCTCATAGCCCTCGTTGCGCAGCGAGCGCCGCAGCACATCGGCGATCTCCTCGTCGTCCTCGACGACGAGCACCCGCCCTTCGGCCACCTCGGTCTCGTTGCCCACCGCAAGCATGCTCAGCGATCTTAGCCGCGTGCCGTCGCCTTTCCGTGTGCCTTTAGGGCGAATTTAGGCTCGGAGATAGCGGGGAAGGACCGTCTTTCGGGGCAGTTGCCATCTGCCTCGCTTGCGATGATCGATCGCAGCCCCGTGAGCCCACCTGCAGCCGTCCATCTCCACGCGCACAGCGAGTACTCGCTGCTTGACGGTGCCTGCAAGATCGACGCGATGGCCGCGCGGGTCGCGGAGATGGGACAGCCGGCGCTGGGCCTAACCGACCACGGTGTGATGAACGGCGCGGTAGAGCTCTACAAGTCCTGCAAGAAGCACGGGATCAAGCCGATCGCGGGACTCGAGGCCTACTTCGTCGACGACGTCAAGGCGGTCAAGGAGAAGCCCAAGTACGAGCGCAACCACATCACCCTGCTGGCGGAGAGCGACGCCGGCTTCGCCAACCTGGTCCAGCTCACCTCGGCCGGTTTCCTCGAGGGCTTTTCACGCGGCAAGGCCAACGTCGACATGGAGATGCTGGCTGCCCACGCCGAGGGCGTGATCGTGCTCACCGGCTGCCTGCAGTCTCGCTTCTGCCGGCGCCTGGTCGAAGAGCGCGCCGACGATGCTCGGGCCCATCTCGACGACCTGATCCACGCCTTCGGTCCCGAGCAGGTCTACTTCGAGGTGCAGAAGAACGGCATCGAGGAGCAGGAGAAGGCGAACCAGGGGATCGCCCGCTTTGCCCGCGAGCTGAACCGGCCGCTGGTCGGCACCGCCGATGTCCACTACCTGCGGCGCGAGGATTTCGACAACCACGCGGCGCTGCTCTGTGTTCAGACCAAGTCCACGCTCGAGGCGCCGAAGATGAGCTTCGACACCAACGAGTTCTACCTGAAGAGCAACGAGGAGATGGCGTCCTCCTTCGCCGAGTGGCCGGAGGCGATCCCGAGCACACTGGAGATCGCCGAGCGCTGCTCGATCGAGATCGAGCTGGGCAAACTGTTGCTGCCGCGCTACCCGACCCCGGACGGGTCCGAGCCTGAGGAGATGCTGCGGCGGCTCGCCGCCGAGGGCATGCGCGCCCGCTACGGCGACCCCGTCCCCGCCGCCGCCACCGAGCGGATGGAGTTCGAGCTCGGCGTGATCGAGGAGATGGGTTTCTCCTCCTACTTCCTGATCGTCTGGGACTTCGTCCGCTACGCCAAGGAGAACGGCGTCGCCGTCGGTCCGGGTCGTGGCTCGGCGGCCGGATCGATCGTCTCCTACGTGCTCAGGATCACCGATCTCGACCCGCTCGCCGAGGGGCTTCTCTTCGAGCGCTTCCTCAACCCGGGGCGCAAATCGATGCCCGACATCGACATCGACTTCTCGGTGCGCGGCCGCGAGCGGATGATCCGCTACGTCGGCGAGAAATACGGGCGCGAGTCGGTCGCTCAGATCATCACCTTCGGCAAGATGGCGCCACGCGCCGCGACCCGCGACGCGGCCCGTGTGCTCGGCTTCGACTACGGCAGCGGCGACCGCCTCGCAAAGCAGATCCCCGAGCCGATCATGGGCCGCAGCCCGTCCTTCGAGGAATGCCTGCAGCCGGGCCAGGAGCTGAAACGGACCTACGACGACGAGCCGGACGCGAAGAAGATCATCGACGTCGCCCAGGGGCTCGAAGGGATCATCCGGAACAATTCAATCCACGCCGCTGCCGTGGTGATCGCCGACCGCCCGCTGCACGAGGTCGTGCCGCTGCAGCTGGCCGAGGACCGCAACACCGCCGAGAAAGGCGAGAAGCAGTACAAGATCGTGACCCAGTACTCGATGGGGCCGATCGAGGAGATCGGCCTGCTCAAGATGGACTTCCTCGGCCTGCGCAATCTCGACGTGATCGAGGACGCGATCGACATCATCGAGCGCTCGCGCGGCGAGCGGCTCGACATGGAGCAGATCCCGATCGACGACGCGGCCACCTACGAGATGCTCGCCGACGGCGACTCGACCGGTGTCTTCCAGTTCGAGTCGGAGGGGATGCGCGACGCGTTGCGCAAGGTCGGGCCGACAGAGTTCGCCGACATCGTCGCCCTCGGCGCTCTCTACCGGCCCGGCGCGATGGCCTACATCCCCGCCTACGCCAAGGGCAAGAAGGACCCGACGACGGTGCGCTACCCGGACCCGCGGCTGCGCGCGATCACCGAGGAGACCCACGGCTGCGTCATCTACCAGGAGCAGTTGATGGAGATCGCTCGCTCGATGGCGGGCTTCTCGGGCGCCGAGGCGGACGACCTGCGCAAGGCGATCGGCAAGAAGAAGCGCGATTTGATGGCGACGATGAAGGACAAGTTCATGCAGGGCCTGGCCGCCTCGAACACGGCGCCCAACGTCGCCAAGGACCTCTGGAAGCTCAACGAAGCGGCCGCCGACTACTCCTTCAACAAGTCCCACGCCGCCTGCTACGGGCTGATCTCCTACCGCACCGCCTACCTCAAGGCCAACTACCCGGCCGAGTACATGGCTGCGGTGATTTCCTCGGTGATGAACACCAAAGACAAGGTGCCCTTCTTCGTCAACCGCTGCGCGGAGATGGGTATCGATGTGCTGCCGCCCGACGTCAACTCCTCCGACCACAGCTTCGTCGTCTACGAGAAGGCGATCCGCTTCGGCCTCGACGCGGTCAAGAACGTCGGCCACAGCGCCGTCGAGGCGATCCTCAGTGCCCGCGAGGAGGCGCCGATCGCCTCGATCTGGGACTTCTGCGAGCGGGTGGATGCGCGCGCGGTCAACAAACGGGCGATCGAGTGCCTGATCAAGTGCGGTGCGCTCGACTCAACCGGGGCGACCCGCCGGGGCATGCTCGAGGCGCTGCCCGCTGCCCAGTCGGCGGGGCAGAAGGCGCAGGAAGACGCGCAGCTCGGCCAGGGCTCGATCTTCGACTTCGGCGACGACGCGACCGGCGGGGGAGGGGAGGGCGGCTCCAGCGCGCAGCACCGCCCGCCGATCTCCGCCGCCGAGTTCGAGCGCCGCGAGCTGCTGGCGATGGAGAAGGAGACGCTCGGCACCTACCTCTCTTCGCACCCGCTCTCCGAAGTGCGCGAGGCGCTACGGGCCCGCGTCGACTGCGGCCTGGCCGAGCTGGCGAACAGGCCCGACGGCTCCTGGGTCACGGTCGGCGGGATCGTCGCCGACAGCAAGAAGATCCGAACCAAGAGCGGCAACCAGATGATGTTCGCGACACTCGACGATGTCGAGGCGCAGATCGAGATGCTGGTCTTCAAGGCCGACCAGGCGGACAGCGCCGCGGTGATCGAGACCGACGCCGTCGTCCTCGTCCGCGGCCGCATCGACCACAAGGAGCGCGGCGAGACCAAGCTCGTCGTGCAGGAGGCCGAGCGCTTCGAACCGGACGTCGAGGAGATCGCCAAAGCCAGCGCCGCGGCAAGCGCCCCGACCGAGCCGCTCAAGCTGCAGACCGACGCGGTGAGGCTGGGCGTGCCGGGCTTCTTCGAGGAGCTGAAGGCGGTGCTGGAGCACCATCGGGGCGACGCACCGGTGTTCCTCGCGATCTCCGATGCCAACGGCGACACCCGCGAGATGAAGCTCGGCGACGAGTTCCGGGTGCGCCCGTCGGGCAGCTTGCGCGCCGAGCTGGACCAGGTGCTGGGCACGGAGGCCCTGGCTGCCTAGACTTCCGGGTGTGCCCGCTACGCGCCAGATGACCGGTGAGTGCCGTCAGTGCCGTTCGTTCTGCGACAAGATGGTCGAGCCGCGCGCCTGTATCGAGCTCGGCTGTGACTACCTCTACAGCTTCGTGGACTCGCTGAGCGGGACCCAGTACGTCGGCTGCATGCAGCAGGTCTTCGGCGCCAAGGTCGAGCTCGACGCGGTGCTGCAGCCCGGCGGCTTCGGCGGGGTCAAGATGACCGGCACGGCGCTGCCGCACTGCCCGTTCTCGGTCGAGCGCGCCTACGCGGGGCTTGATGAGGAGAACGAGTGCGTCAACCGCCGCTTCTTCGACTGCACAGACGACGGGCCCGAGGGCCTGCGCGCCTTCGACCTGCGCGACCTCGCCCAGGAGTCCCCCGGGGTCTAAGAGCCTGTAAGTCGACATCGTTCCGTGTAGGATTCGGTGCCATGAGCAAGGATGCGGCAGTGGCAGAGGCGGAGCAGATCGTGGGCGAGGAGGCCGGGGACGGCGCCGGGGCCGAGGGCCCCAAGTTCACGCTCGAGCTGAACCAGGACCAGCAGGACATCCGCGACTGGGTGCACGGTTTCGCAAAGGGCGTCGTCCGCCCCGCCGCGGAGGAATGGGACGAGCGCGAGGAGACGCCCTGGCCCGTGATTCAGGAGGCCGCCAAGATCGGCCTCTACGGCTTCGAAGCGCTGGGCCAGTTCTGGGCCGACGACACCGGCCTGACCTTGCCGATCGCCAACGAGGAGCTGTTCTGGGGTGACGCCGGCATCGGCATGGCAATAATGGGCACCTCGCTCGCGGTCGCCGCGATCTTCGGGCAGGGGACCCCGGAGCAGATGGGCGAGTGGATCCCGCAATGCTTCGGCAGCGCCGAGGACCCAAAGGTCGCCGCCTTCTGCTCCTCGGAGCCGGACGCCGGCTCCGACGTGGCGGCGATCCGCACCACGGCCAAATACGACGAGGCCAATGACGAATGGGTGCTCAACGGGCAGAAGGCCTGGGCGACCAACGGCGGCATCGCCGACGTCCACGTGGTCATCGCCACCGTTGACCGCGAGCTGAAGTCGCGCGGCCACGCCGCCTTCGTGATCCCGCCGGGGACGAAGGGCTGCGAGCAGGGGGCCAAGGTGAAGAAGCACGGCCTGCGCGCCTCGCACACCGCCGACGTCCACCTCGACGACTGCCGCGTGCCGGGCGCCTGCCTGCTCGGCGGCAAAGAGAAGCTCGACGAGCGTCTCGCCCGCGTGCGCGAGGGCAAGCGCTCGAAGTCGCAGGCGGCGATGCAGACCTTCGAGGCGAGCCGGCCGACGGTCGGCGCGCAGGCGCTCGGCATCGCCCGGGCCGCCTACGAGTACTCGCTCGAGTACGCCAAGGAGCGCCGCCAGTTCGGCAAGGCAATCATCGAGAACCAGTCGATCGCCTTCGCCCTCGCCGACATGAAGATGGAGATCGACGCCGCTCGCCTGCTCGTCTGGCGCGCTGCCTGGATGGGCCGCAGCGGCCAGAAGTTCGAGAACGCCGAGGGCTCGATGTCGAAGCTCAAGGCCGGCGAGGTCGCCGTCTGGGCGACCGAGCGGGCGATCCAGATCCTCGGCGGCAACGGCTACACGCGCGAGTTCCCGGTCGAGCGCATGCACCGCGACGCGAAGATCTACACGATCTTCGAGGGCACCTCCGAGATCCAGCGCTTGGTGATCAGCCGCGCGATCTCCGGCGTCCACGTCAAATAGCGCTCAGTCCTTACGGCGTTTGAGGCCTTCGCGCCGCAGGCGCTTTGCTGCGCTGACTTCTTTCTTGTCGGGCCCCTTCTTCTCCGGTCCAGGCGTCTCCAGGGTGGCGGGGAGACCGTCGAACCTCGGCTCGGAGAGGAAGGCGCGGAGGCCGGCTTTGCCCATCTCGCCTTTGCCGATGTTGGCGTGGCGGTCGCGGTTGGAGCCGAGTGGGGCGGCGGCGTCGTTGACGTGCAGGCAGCGCAAGCGGTCGAGCCCGACCTTCTCGTCGGCTTCGTCGACGATCTCCGCGAGCGAGTCGGAGTCGGTCACGTCGTAGCCCTGGACGAAGAGGTGGCAGGAGTCGAGGCAGAGGCCGAGCCGCTTGCCCGACCCGGCCAGCTCGATCAGCTCGGCGGTCTCATCGAAGTCGCGGCCGAGCAGGCCTTTGTGGCCGGCGGTCTGCTCGAGCAGGAGTGGGCAGCTGTCGCTGTCCCCGACGGCGGCGGCGATCACCTTGGCGGCGCGCTTCATCGACGGGCCGTGCGGCTCGCCTTTCTGCGCGCCGGGGTGGAGGACGACGCCGGCGGCGCCGATCGCGTCGCCGATGCGCAGGGCGTGGGTCAACGAGGCCCGCGACTTCACCCGCAGCTCACGGTCGGTCGTCGCGCAATTGATCAGGTAGACGGCGTGGATGACGACCGCCTCGACCGGGGAATCGGCCATCGCCTGTTTGAACTCGGCGAAGTCGTCGGGGCCGTAATTGGTCGGCCGCCACATGCGCGGGCTCTGGTTGAAGATCTGGATCGATTCGCAGCCGCGCTCGGCGCCGCGTTCGATCGCTTTCGCCAGGCCGCCAGACGTGGAAACATGCGCGCCGATCAACATGGATGCCGAAACTCCCCGATTGAGGTTTGCTCCCTCGCCGACCGGTGCACTGCACATCGGCGGCGCGAGGACGGCACTCTACAACTGGCTCGCGGCCCGTCACGGGGGCGGCGCGCTGGTGCTGCGGATCGAGGACACCGACCGCGAGCGCTCGACCGAGGAGAACGTCGAGCAGATCCTCGACGCGCTGCGCTGGCTGGAGCTGGACTGGGACGAGGGGCCGGTCTCGCAGGCCTTGCGCGCCGAGCGGCACGGCGAGGCCCTGGGGCGGCTGCTCGACAGCGGCGCCGCCTACCGCGACGCGGCCACCGCCAAGGACGTCGAGGCATGGAAGGCAGAGCACGGCGCCGACCGCGGCTACCGGGGCGAGCACAGCGACGAGGCCGGCGCGGCGGTGCGACTGCGCGTGCCCGACGAGGGGGAGACGGTGGTTGAGGACCTGATCCGCGGCCCGGTCAGCTTCCCGAACCGCAGCTACGACGACTTCGTCATCGCCCGCGGCGACGACTCCGTCCTCTACAACTTCGCCGTCGCCGTCGACGACGCCGAGATGGGGATCACCGAGGTGGTCCGCGGCGACGATCACCTCTCGAACACGCCGAAGCAGTTGCTGGTGCTCGCGGCGCTCGGATTCGAGCCGCCGCGCTACGCGCACCTGCCGCTCTTGCACGGCCCGGACGGCAAGAAGCTCTCCAAGCGCCACGGCGCCGCCTCGGTGCAGGAGCTGCGCGAGGCCGGCTACCTGCCCGCCGCCGTGCGCAACTACCTGGCGCTGCTTGGCTGGGGCGCCGACGACGACGCGACGCTGATCCCGACCGAGGAGCTGGTCGAGCGCTTCCGGGTCGAGGACGTCGGCAGGGCGGCGGCGATCTTCGACGAGAAGAAGCTGCGTTGGGTCAACGGCCGCTACATGCGCGAGCTGTCGCTCGACGAGTACGTGCAGGTCGTCGCCCGGCACCTGGGGCGCGAGCCCGACGAGCCGCTGCGGGCGGCCTGCGGGATCGTGCAGGAGAAAGCCCAGACGCTGGCCGAGGTCTGGCCGCTGATCCGCTTCCTCTTCGAGTCGCCGGTAGAGGACGAGAAGGCCTGGCGCAAGACGATGAAGGACCGGTCGCCGGTGGCCCTGAGGGCGGCCCGTGAGGCGCTGGACGGGGCCGATGAGTTCGACGCGGCGGCCGTCGAGGCGGCGCTCGCGCCCCTGCCTGAGCGGCTGGGGCTGAAGCCGGGCAAGGTCTACCAGCCGATCAGGGTGGCGATCAGCGGCAGCACCGTCTCGCCCGGCATCTTCGAGTCGCTGGCCGCGCTCGGGCGCGAGGAATCGCTGCGGCGCATCGACACGGCCCTCGTGCGCCTCAGCGCATAACTACACCTAATAGTGAGGAGGCTGGGGCTAAACCGAGCGTCCTTCGGTGCCGATGAGGGGGGCGGAGAGATCCGGTATGGCGTCCGACAAGAGACAGACCAACGGCAAGGTGCAGAACGCCGACGCCCCGCGCAATGCGGCGGCCGCCCCCGGCGCGCGCCTGGCGGCGGCCTTCGAGGCGGTGGAGAAATTCCCCGCCCTGATCGAGTCCCGCGCCCGTGTGATGCAGGCCGCCACGGCGGAGACCGCACGCGTCGGCGAGCTGGTCGAAGCGGTCGAGGCGGACGTCGCGCTGACGATCGCCGTGCTGCGCTTCGCCAACCGCACGGGCGGCAGCTCCGGAACGATCGGCAGCGTCCCGGCGGCGGTCGACGTGCTCAAGCCCTCCGGCGTGCTGGCGATCGCCGGCACCGCCCCCGTCTTCGACTTCTTCGAGCCCAATGGCGGCTGGGAGCTGCGCCCCGAGCAGTTCCGCGTCCACGCCCTCGCCACTCAGCAGGCGGCAGCGCGGATCGGGCGCGAGGTCGGCTGGGAGGATCGCGACGAACTGATCGTCGCCGCCACGCTGCACGACATCGGCCGCTTGGTGATCTCCAAGCTGCACCCGGGTCGCCGTACCTATTTCGACGCCACCTCGCGCACGCCGGAGCAGAGGATCCGCGAAGAACGTGACCAGCTCGGCATCGACCATGCCCTGGTCGGCGGCGTGCTGGCACGGCGCTGGAACGTGCCGCAACGGATCGCGGTGGCGATCGAGCGCCACCATGCCGAGGACGCCGAAGGGCTGGCTGCAATCGTCGCCACCGCCGACATGGTCGCGCACTACTCGCAGGGCGAAGCGGTCACGGCCGAGCGCCTGCGCGAGACGGCGAAGCGCTGCGGCCTCGGCACCGAGGGGCTACGCGAGCTGCTCTACGAGCTTCCCTACCCGCGCGAGTCCGACTCGAGGGTGAGCGAGCCCTGTCCGCTCTCCAGCCGCGAGGTGGATGTGCTGCGCCACCTCTCCGAGGGGATGGTCTACAAGCAGATCGCGGGCGAGATGCAGCTCTCGGTATCGACAATCCGCACCCACCTGCACAACGTCTACGGCAAGATCGGCGCCGTCGACCGGGCGCAGGCGGTTCTCACCGCACGCGACCACGGCTGGATCTAAGACAGCAGGCGCCGCCTCCTCTGCTCCCGCGAAGGCGAGAGAGTCAGATATGGATCGCCCTCGCTGCCGCGTCCGGGGGCGGCTAGTCGATCAGGCACTCGCGCAGGGCGATCGCCACCGCGTGCGCGCGGTTCTTCGCGCCGAGCCGGGCGAGGATGTTCTTGGTGTGGGTCTTGACCGTTTCCTCGCTGAGGCCGAGCTCGCGCGCCGCCAGCACGGTCGAGCCGCCGTCGGCGAGCAGCTGCAGGATCTCCCGTTGGCGCCGGGTCAGCTTGCCGCGGCTGCCGCTCGGCGGCACGGCTGGGTCGACGAAGCGTTCCTGCTCGAGCGCCGCCCGCGCCGCCCGCGCCATCAGCTCGGCGGCGGCGGTGCGGGCAACGTAGGCGCTGGCGCCGGCCTGCAGCGAGGCCGAAGCGATGTGTCGCTCCGGCCGCTCGCCGTGGGCGACGATCCCCATCCCCGGAGCCGTTTTGCGCAGTGTCCGGATCGCCTCCTCGCCGTGCAGCGCCTCGTCGGCGCCGTCCGGATCGCGACGCAGAGCCACAATCGCGACATCGATGCTGCCGATGTCGCGGATCAGGCCGACAGCCTCGCCGCGGCTCGCGCTCTCGTGCATCTCGAAGTCGTCGACCAGCGCTTCGCGCACCCCGAGGCGGACCAGGGGGTGGGGGTCGATCACCAGGCATTGTGGGCGCTCGCTCAGAACGGAGACGATCCTATACCCGGCAAAAACCGCCCGGTGCGGTAGAAATGGCCTGTGATCTCGATCACTTCGAAGTCGCGCTACGCCGTGGTCGCGATGGCGGAGCTGGCTCGCTCGGGCGAACGGCCGGTGCCGATCAAGGAGCTGGCCGAGCGTCGCGGCATACCCGAGCAGTTCCTCGAACAGCTCTTCTCGACCCTGCGCCGGGCTGGTCTGCTGACCAGCCACCGAGGCATGCGCGGCGGGTACACGCTCTCCCGACCGGCCGATGAGATAACCGTGCTCGCGGTCGTCCAGGCGCTCGACGGCAAGGTCGGCCAGGAGGCCGACGAGGCCGGCGGCATCTGGGCCGAGGGCGTCGCCTCGCTGCGCAAGGTCTTCGCCCAGACCACGATCGCCGAAGTCGCCCGCCGCGAGGCGGAGGAGGCCGGCTCGGGGATGTACTTCATCTGATGAGGATCGCGACCGAGGCATCTATTCTTGTCGGCGGGACGCCGTTGGTCGCATTGCGGCGGCTGGGGGAGGGGCTGCCGGGGGAGGTCTGCGCGAAGCTGGAGAACTTCAATCCCGGCGGATCGGTCAAGGACCGGATCGGGGTGGCGATGATCGATGCGGCCGAGGGCGAAGGTCTGATCGAGCCGGGGAAGTCGGTGATAGTCGAGCCGACCAGCGGCAACACCGGAATCGCGCTGGCGATGGTCTGTGCCGCGCGTGGCTACGAGCTGATCCTGACCCTGCCCGAGGGGATGAGCCGCGAGCGGGCGAAGCTGCTGCGCGCCTACGGCGCCGAGGTGCGGGAGACGCCCTCCCTGGGGGGCATGGGCGAGGCGGTCGGGCTGGCCGAGGAGATCCGCGAGCAGCGCCGCGCCTTCATGCCGCAGCAGTTCTCCAACCCGGCCAACCCCGCGGCCCACAGGAAGACGACGGCCGAGGAGATCTGGCGCGACACCGACGGCGAGATCGGCGCCTTCGTCGCCGGGGTCGGCACAGGCGGCACGATCACCGGCGTCGGCGGCCTGCTGCGCGAGTGCAGCCCGGAGACGCTCATCGTCGCGGTCGAGCCCGCCGCCTCGCCGGTCCTCTCGGGCGGCGCCCCGGGGCCGCACAAGATCCAGGGGATCGGCGCCGGCTTCGTCCCCGCGGTGCTCGACCGCACGGTGATCGACGAGACGATCGCCGTCTCCGACGAGGACGCGCTGGAGACGGCGCGGCTGTCGGCGAAACGCGAGGGGCTCCTCGCCGGGATCTCCTCCGGGGCGAACATCAAGGCGGCGCTCGACGTGGCGGCGCGGCCGGAGATGGAGGGCAGGCGGGTTGTGACCGTGGTCTGCGACTCGGGCGAGCGCTACATGTCCCTACCCTTCTTCGCACCGTGAGAAATATTCCGCCACCTCCTCTGCTTTCACGAATGCCTGCAAATGTGGATATGGAGGGGCATTCGTTACCGCGTCCGGGGGTGGCGGGGTGATTCGACAGATCCTTCAGGAGATCAAGGCGGATGTCGCCGCCGCGCGGGATCGCGATCCCGCGGCCCAAAACGTCTCCTCGTTCGAGATCCTCACCGGCTGGGCGGGGGTGCAGGCGCTGCTCTCCCACCGCGTCGCCCACGCTCTGCGCGAGGCCGGTGTGCCGCTGGCGCCGCGGGCTATCGCCTACCTGATCCGCGCCGTGACCGGCGTCGAGATCCACCCCGCGGCCCAGATCGGGCCCGAGTTCTTCATCGACCACGGCTCCGGGGTGGTAATCGGCGAGACCGCCGAGATCGGCCGCCGCGTGACCCTCTACCAGGGCGTGACCCTGGGCGGGACCGGCTTCCAGCGCGGCAAGCGCCACCCGACCGTCGGCGACGATGTCACGATTGGCTCCGGCGCCAAGCTGCTCGGCCCGATCGCGGTCGGCGCCGGCGCCAAGATCGGCGCCAACACGGTCGTCGTCGAGGACGTGCCGCCGTGCTCAACCGTGGTCGGCAACCCCGGTCACCCGGTCAAAGTCGACGGGCGGCGCCCCCAGGGCCCGGACGCCGACTGGATCCACCTCCCCGACCCGATCGCCGAGGCGCTCAAGACGCTCTCCGAGCGGATCGCCAAGCTCGAGGAGCGGTTGGCGACACTCGACGGCGGCGAGAGCCCGTCCGGCAACGGCGAGGAGCTGCGCCCGCGCACGGGGCGCTCCTCGGCCGGCGGCTGAGCCTTCCGCGCACGTCTCTATTCTCGGCTGAGATGCTCCAGGCCGAGGCAGCTCCGACTGAACCGGGCGCAGACCGCGCCGAGCGCCTGCTCGCTGAGCTGAACGAGCCACAGCGGGAGGCGGTTAGGCATGGCGACGGCCCGCTGCTGGTTCTCGCCGGCGCCGGCTCGGGCAAGACCCGCGTGCTCACCCACCGCATCGCCTACCTACTGGCGACCGGCCAGGCGCGGCCCGGCGAGATCCTTGCGATCACCTTCACCAACAAGGCGGCGACCGAGATGCGCGAGCGGGTCGAGCAGCTCGTCGGCCGCTCGGCCAAGGCGATGTGGGTGACCACCTTCCACTCCGCCTGCGCGCGGATGCTGCGCGCCGACGCCGAGCGGCTCGGTTACTCGCGCAGCTTTACGATCTACGACGAGTCGGACTCGCGGCGGATGGTCAAACGCTGCATGGAGGAGCTGCACGTCGACCCCAAGCGCTATCCGCCGCGGGCGATCCGCTCGCAGATCTCCGGCGCCAAGAACCAGCTCGTCGACGCCGACGCGTACGCACAGGCCCAGGGAGGCGTCTTCGAGGAGACCGTGGCCGGCGTCTTCCACCTCTACGAGAAACGCATGCTGGCCGCCAACGCGATGGACTTCGACGACCTCCTGGTGCGCACTGTCAACGTGCTCGAGCTAGCCGAGGAGGCGCGCGAACGCTGGCGCCGCACCTTCCGCCACGTGCTCGTCGACGAGTACCAAGACACGAACCACGCCCAGTACCGATTGCTGCAGCTGCTCGCGGCGGACCACGGCAATTTGATGGTTGTAGGAGACGACGATCAATCGATCTACGGGTTCAGGCACGCAGACATCCGCAACATCTTGGATTTCGAGAAGGACTTCCCCGATGCCGACTCGGTCAAGCTCGAGCAGAACTACCGCTCGACCCAGACGATCCTCTCGGCCGCCAACGCGGTGGTCGAGCGCAACCGCGACCGGCGGCCCAAGCAGCTCTGGACCGAGATCGCCGGCGGCGAGCCGCTGCAGCTGCGCGAGCTCTCCGATGAGCACGAGGAGGCGCGCTGGGTGGCGGGCGAGATCGAGCGCCTCGGCGAGGAGGAGGGGGTCAAGCGTGAGGCCGTCGCGGTCTTCTACCGGACCAACGCGATGAGCCGTGTGCTGGAGGACACGCTCGTCCGCTTCGAGCTGCCCTACCAGGTGATCGGTGGCACCAAGTTCTACGAGCGGGCCGAGATCAAGGACGCGATCGCCTACCTCAGTCTGCTCACCAATCCGGCCGACCAGGTCTCCTTCACGCGGATCGTCAACAGCCCGCGTCGTGGGATCGGCGACACCAGCCAGGGCCGGCTCGCCGCCCACGCCAATACCACCGGCCTGCCGATCTGGGAGGTGGCCGAACAGGTCGAGCAGGTTCCCGGGCTGGGCGCCGCCGCGATCAAGGCGGTCTCGCGCTTCCACGAGACGATGGAGGGTCTGCGTGCTCGTTCCGAGGAGGCGCCGGTAGCCGAGCTGCTCGAGGCGACGCTGCGCGAGACGGGCTACCTCGAGGCACTCGCTGCCGAGCGCACGATCGAGGCCGAGGGGCGAGCGGAGAACCTCGAGGAGCTGGTCGGGATGGCCGCCGAGTTCGACGCCAACCACGAGCTCGAGGGTGAGGGGGAGGCGACGGAGCTGGAGGAGTTCCTGCAGCAGATCTCGCTGGTCACCCAACAGGACGAGCTGCGCGACGAGTCGGCGATCACGCTGATGACCCTGCACAACGCGAAGGGGCTCGAGTACGACACGGTCTTCGTTGTCGGCTGCGAGGACGGCTCCTTCCCACACATGAAAGCGCTCGAAGAGGGCAGCGAGGAGGAGGAGCGCAGGCTCTGCTACGTCGCGATCACCCGCGCCCGGCAGCGCCTCTATATGACCTGGACGCGCGAACGGCGGCTGTTCGGCCGGGCCGAGCGCAACCTGCCCTCGCGCTTCGTCGACGAGTTGCCCGAGGAGCTGGTCGAGCGCGGTTCGAGCGCGGTTGGCGCCGCCGGCGGTTGGGGCGCCCCCTCGCCGACCGACGCGGCGACGCCGGTCGATCCCGGCCCGGCGCTGGAGCTGCGCATCGGCGACGATGTCGTCCACGCCAGCTTCGGCGACGGGGTCGTCACCGCGGTCGAGCCGGGCGGCGTGGTCGTCGTGCGCTTCTCCGGCGACGGCGCCGAGCGCAAGCTGATGGCCGACTACGCGCCGGTGAGGAAGCGGTAGCGATGGCGGCACGGGCGATCGACGGCAAGGCCGTTGCCGCCGCGGTGCGCGAGCGCGTGCGCGAGGAGGTCGCCGAGCTGGTAGCGGCCGGGGCGCGGCCGCCGGCCCTGGCGACGGTGCTGGTCGGCGAGGACCCGGCCTCGCAGATCTACATCCGCGGCAAGCACAAGGCCTGTGAGGAGGCGGGAATCCGCTCGCTGCACCACGGCCTCTCGGCCGAGACGAGCGAGGATGAGCTGCTCGACCTGGTGGTCGGGCTCGGGCTCGACGAGGAGGTCGACGGCATCCTCGTCCAGTTGCCGCTTCCCGAGCAGATCGATCCGGACCGGATTATCGCGGCGATCGACCCGGCCAAGGACGTCGACGGCCTCACCCCGACCAATGCCGGCCTGCTCGCCCATGGAATGCCCGGCCTCGTGCCCTGCACACCCGCCGGCGTGATCGAGCTGCTGCGCCATGAGAAGGTCGAGCTGGAGGGCGCCGAGGCGGTTGTCGTCGGGCGCTCGAAGCTCGTCGGCGTTCCAGTCGCGCGCCTACTCCTCGGCGCCGACGCGACGGTCACCGTCTGCCACTCGCGCACCCGCGACCTCGATGCCGTCTGCCGCCGCGCCGACGTGCTCGTCGCCGCGGTCGGCGCGCCGCGCCTGCTCGGCGCCAAGGCGGTCAAGCCGGGCGCGACCGTGATCGACGTCGGCATGAACCGCAGCGACGACGGCCTCTGCGGTGACGTCGATTTCGATGCCGTGCTCGAGCTCGCGGCTGCGATCACGCCGGTGCCGGGCGGGGTCGGGCCGATGACGATCGCGATGCTGCTCGTCAACACCCTCGCCGCCGCCCGCGCCGGGGTGTAGGGTCGCCGCAGAACCCAACTTTTCGGAGGATGCAGATGCGAGCAGACAATTTGAGCACGGGAGAGAAGATCTCCGCGGCCTCCGCCGTCCTTCTCTTCGTCTTCATGTTCTTCGACTGGTTCGGCGTCAAGGTCTCGGGCGTTCCGGGCTTCTCCGGCAACGTCTCCGGCAGCGGCGGCAGCGCCTGGGACGCGCTCGACGTTATTCCACTCTTCCTTATGCTTGCGATAGTCGTCACGCTCGCCGTCGCCGTCATCCGCCTCACCGAGGCCGACCTAGAGCTGTCGATCTCGCTCAACTCGGTTGTGGCCGGGCTCGGCGGCCTCGCCGTGCTGCTGATTCTCTTCCGGATCCTCTTCCCACCCGACTTCGCCTCCTTCGGCGGGGTCGATGTCGACGCAACGCTGCGGTTCGGCATCTTCCTCAGTTTGCTCGCCGCGGCAGGCATCGCCTACGGTGGCTACAGCGCGATGCGAGAGGAAGGGATGAGCTTCGGCGACTCCGCCGACCGGCTATCCGAGTAGGCCCGCGGCCACCCTCTTCGAGAAGGCGATGATCGTCATCATCGGGTTGACGCCGACCGAGGTCGGGAAGAGCGAGGCGTCGGCGACGTAGAGCCCGGCCACGCCGTTGACCGCGCCGCGGCTGTCGCAGACTCCGTCACCCGAACCCGCGATCCGGGCGCTGCCCATCGGGTGAAACGCCTCGAGCCGCAGGTCGGCGGGCTTGAACCTGCGGGCCTCGAAATCGGGCAGATCGCGCTTGCGCAGCGCCGACACGCCGGCGACATTGGGGTAGACCTCGGCGGCGCCGGCGGCGAAGTGGACCTCGGCGGCGCGGGCGATGCCGAAGGCAAGGCGGTCGGCGTCCTCGTTGCTGAGCTTGTAGGAGACACGTAGCGAGCCGTCGCCGGCGAGCTTGACGCGGCCAGCCGACTCGTCGGAGAGGTGGACGCCGATCGAGCCGATCCGGTCGAAGCCGAGGATTGCCGCCTGGTGCTCGGCGCCCGACCCGGGCAGCCATGGTCCACCGAAGGGGAGTGGCGTGAAGGTCGCCTCGAGCAGGATCCGCTGGGGCTCCCACTCGTCCACGTAGTAGCTCTGCATCACGCCTTCCCAGCCGCGTACCTCCTGCTCGTATCGGGCGCCGATCCAGGCCGCTGGGTGGACGTGGAGGTTGCGCCCGACCTGGTTGCCGCCGAGCCCGGAGCGCAGCAGCAGCTCGGGCGTTCCGAAGGCGCCGCCGGCGGCGACCGTCGCTCGGCGGGCGCGGATGGTGTAGCCGTCGCACTTGATGCCGACGGCACGGCCGTCCTCGACCAGGATCCGACGCGCCTCGACCCCGGTGCGCAGACGGGCGCCGGCGGCGACGGCCCGGGGTAGGTAGCTGACGTGCATGCCCCGCTTGGCGTCGATCCGGCAGCCATAGGGGCAGGCGCTGCACTGGACGCAGTTGCCGGCGTTGCGCGAGATCGGACCGCCGCTCGCTCCGATCGCCGCGGCGCCCTCCATCGCCAGCTGGCCATTGCGGCCCATCCGCTCGGGGTCGAGCGGGGTCACCCGCAGGAACTCCTCGGCCTCGGCGAAATCCGGCTCGAGCCGGTCCGCCCACTCGACCCCGTAGCGGTCGCGCCAGTGGCCGAGGGTCTCAGCCGGAGCGCGGAAGCAGGTCCCCGAGTTGATCACGGTGGTGCCGCCGACCGCCTTCGCAACGGGCACCGGGATCGGGGGGCGGCCCTCGGCGATTGTCAGGCCGGCGTCGCGGTAGAGCTGGGAGATCGCCTCGAGCTGGTTCTCGGGGTAGTTGTCGCGGTTGTAGCTCTCGCCGGCCTCGAGCACGATCACATCGAGCCCGGCCTCGGCCAGGGTCGTCGCCGCGACGGCCCCGCCGGCACCCGAGCCGACGATGACGACGTCGCATTCCTCGACCTCGCCGGTGGGCTCGGTGCCTCCCAGCGGTCCGGCCGGCCCCGGCGGCGGTCCCTCGCTGGTCCGGCAGCTGGTCTCAAGGCCGAGGCGCCGTTCAACCCGCGGGTCGACCGCGTAGCCGAGCGTGGTGAAGGTCTTCGCCATCAACAGCAACTCGTGGTAGAGCCCGAAGCGCGAGCCCTCCATGCGGCGCAGGAAGTCCTCCCGCGCGGCGAGGTCGAGGCGGCTGAAGCGCCAAGGGAAGGGCAGCCACTCGAAGGCGCGCAGGCCGAGTTGGACGCGCTTGCGCACTCGCGGTGAGAAGGATGCGACGAAATCGCTGACCGGGCCGGAGACGTCGACCTCTTGCTCCGCCCCGGGCAGCCCGTCGAGGGCGGGCGCCATCGCTTCGCAGATCGCGCTCAGGGTGCGCTGCTCGGCGGCCGACAACCCCGGCGCGCGCTGTCAGCCGGGGGCGGCACGGCGGTCGACGCGGCCGGCGAGCGACCAGAGCCAGAGCGCGGCGAGGGCGAGGAAGCCGTCGACCAAGAAGTTGAGCAGGTAGATGAAGACGTCCTGGTCGAAGACGAAGAAGCCGAGCGAGCCGAGTGAGGAGGCCGCCTTGCCGGCCGCGAGCACCAGCAACAGTGGCCGGTAGCGGACGACGTCGGCCTGGACGACCAGGCAGATGCCGGTGATCACGACCATGTAGGCGAAGGCCAGCGCCAGCCAGAGCTTCTCCTCGGTGTGGGGCGCGCGCGGGAAGCTGCCGATCGCGTCGCCGAGGTCGGAGATCACATCGAGCACGCCGCTGGGCACGGCGATGAAGAGGATGCCGACGACGCCGAAGCCGAGCGCCATCAGGCGCAGGTTGAGGACAACGAATCGCTCGGCTTTCGCTCCCCGCATGCGGGCGGGAGGATAACTGGCTGCCTGGCCAGTAAGCATCGCGCCTAGAATCCCCGCCGTGATCGAGCGGGAACAGGTGTTGCACGTCGCCAAGCTGGCTCGCCTGCGCCTTTCCGATGCGGAGGTGGAGCGGATGGCCGGTGAGCTGTCCGGCATCCTGGAGCACGTCGACCGAATCGGGGAGCTGGATTTGGACAACGTGCCGCCTACGTCGCATGTGGTCGATCTCGAGAACGTGTTGCGGCCCGACGAGCCACGGCCGAGCTGGCCGCGCGAGGACGTCCTCACGCAGGCGCCCGACTCGGCCGACGGCGCCTTCCGGGTTCCCGCGCCGCGGGACGAGGACTGATGGTCGAGCTGCTCGAGCTGAGCGTCGCCGAGGCGGCGCGGAGGATCGCGGCCGGCGAGCTCTCGCGGTCCGAGTACTTCGAGGCCTGGCGGGGCGCTGCCGAGGGCGACAAGCTCAACGCCTACCTCTGGCGAGCCGAGGACGGCACGGCCGAGGGTGATGGGCCGCTCGGCGGCATCCCGGTCGCCGTCAAGGACCTCTTCTGCACGGAGGGCGTGCAGACCACTGCCGGGTCGCGAATCCTCGAGGGCCACAGGCCGCTCTACACGGCGACCGCTGTGCGCAAGCTGCGCGAGGCCGGTGCCGGCGTCCTCGGCAAGACCAACATGGACGAGTTCGCAATGGGCTCCTCGAACGAGAACTCGGCATACGGCGCGGTCCGCAACCCGCACGACCATGAGCGGGTGCCAGGTGGGTCCTCCGGGGGCTCGGCCGCGGTCGTCGCCGGCGGGCTCGCACCCTGCGCGATCGGCACCGACACCGGTGGCTCGATCCGTCAGCCCGCCTCGCTCTGCGGAATCGTCGGCCTCAAGCCCACCTACGGCACGATCTCGCGCTACGGGATGATCGCGTTCGCCTCCTCGCTGGACCAGTGCGGGCCGCTGACCCGCGACGTCACCGACGCCGCGCTGCTGCTGGATGCGATGCAGGGCAACGACCCCTGCGACGCGACCTCGGTCGGGCTCGAAGGCGGAGTGGGCGCACCCTCGCAGTCGGATCTGAAGGGGCTGCGCTTCGCGGTCCCGGTTGAGCTTGCCAACGACGCGATCGAGCCGGGGGTGCGCGCTGTCTTCGAGCAGACTCTGGCGCGGATCGAGGAGCTCGGCGGCGAGATCGCCGAGGTGCCGTTGCCGCACGCCGAGCACGGGATCTCCGCCTATTACGTGCTCGCTCCAGCCGAGGCCTCCTCGAACCTCGCCCGCTACGACGGCGTCCGCTATGGGATGCGAGCCGAGGGCGATGGCGACGTGGTTGAGATGTACGAAACGACCCGTGCCGCCGGTTTCGGCGACGAGGTCAAGCGGCGAGTCATGCTCGGCACCTACGCGCTCTCCTCCGGCTACTACGACGCCTACTACGGGCGCGCGCAGCGGGTGCGGACGAAGATCGCCGAGGACTTCGCCGTCGCCTTCGACCAGTTCGACTTCGTCGTTACCCCGACCTCGCCCTCGGTCGCCTTCGGCCTCGGCGAGAAGACCGACGACCCGCTGGCGATGTACATGAACGACTTCTTCACCGTGCCGATGAGCCTCGCCGGAATCCCGGCGATCTCGATCCCCGTCGGCAAGGCCGAGCCCGAAGGCGGCGGGCCGCGGCTGCCGGTCGGTTTCCAGATCGCTGCCCCGGCCTTCGCCGAGCAGCGGCTGCTCGAGGCCGCCTACGCGCTGGAGCAGGCGATCCATGGCTGAAAGCCCCGCGCTGGAGGCAGTGATCGGGCTGGAGATCCACGTCCAGCTCTCGACCGCGACGAAGATGTTCTGCGGCTGCGAGCTCTCCTTCGGCGAGGAGCCCAACGTCCACACCTGCCCGGTCTGCCTGGCCCACCCGGGTGTGCTGCCGGTGCCCAATGAGGAGGCGATCCGCTACGCGCTGAAAATCGCCGCGGCGCTGGAGTGCGAGGTCGCCGCCCGCTCGACCTTCCACCGCAAGAACTACTTCTATCCGGACAATCCGAAGGCCTACCAGATCAGCCAGTACGACGAACCGCTCGCCGTCAACGGCAGGCTGGGCGAGATTCGCATCCACCGTGCCCACCTCGAGGAGGACGCGGCGAAGACGATCCACCTCGGTGATTCCGGGCGCATCCACGGGTCCGGCGCCTCGCTGGTCGACTTCAACCGCGGCGGCACACCGCTGGTCGAGATCGTCACCGAGCCCGACCTGCGCAGCGCCGAAGAGGCCGGCGCCTGGGCGCGGCTGCTGCGGACGACGGTGCGTCAGCTGGGTGTCTCCGACGTCAACATGGAGGAGGGCAGCCTGCGGGTTGACGCGAACGTCTCCGTGCGCCCGGCCGGCAGCGAGGTGCTGGGCACGAAGACCGAGCTGAAGAACATGAACAGCTTCCGCTTCCTCGAACGCGGGGTCGAAGCCGAGCTGGCGCGGCAGCGCGAGCTGGTGGAAGAGGGCGGCAGGGTCGAGCAGGAGACACTCCACTTCCACCCCGAGGACGGCAGCCTGCACCCGCTGCGCTCGAAGGAGGAGGCACACGACTACCGCTACCTTCCGGAGCCCGACCTGGTGCCGCTGGCGCCGACCGAGGCGATGCTGCGCGAAGCGCGCGAATCGCTTCCCGAGCTTCCAGAGGCGCGGATGAGGCGCTACGAAGGCGAACTCGGGCTCTCCGCTGAACATGCCGCGCAGCTCGCCGCGGACCCCGAGGAGGCCGCCTACTTCGAAGCGGTCTGCGAGCGGGCTTCCGGCAGCGAGGCGCAGGCCGTCGCCAACTGGGTGACCGGTGAGCTGGCCGCGGCGCTGCGCAAGGCGGACGCGGACGGCGACCGGGACAAGGTCGATCCGGCGTCGCTCGCCACGCTGGTCGGGCTGGTCGGCGAAAGGAAGATCTCCCACGGCAGCGGCAAGGCGTTGCTGGCGATCCTGATCGACGAGGGCGGCGATCCGGAGGCGATCGTCGAGCGCGAGGGCCTGGCCCAGATATCGGACAGCGGCGAGCTCGAGTCGATCGTCGCCGCGGCGGTCGAGGCCAACGCCGAGGCAGCCGAGCAGATCCGCTCAGGCAACCAGAAGGCGATCGGCGCGATCGTCGGCGCCGTGATGAAGCAGACCAGGGGCCGCGCCGACGGCGGCGAGGTAAACCGCCTGATCAAGGAGCAGCTCGGCGTCTGATGGCCTGGAATGTCGTTATCGCCGGGGGTGGATTCGGTGGGGCGATGGCGGCTCGCGAGTTGGAGCGGGTCCTGCCCAAGCAGTCGGCGCGGCTGGTGCTCGTCAACGACGTCAACTTCATGCTCTACACGCCGTTTCTGCCCGAGGCGGCGGCGGGGACGCTGGAGCCTCGGCACGTGGTCACGCCGTTGCGCGAGATCCTCGATCGCACCTATCTGCGTCTGGGCACGGTCAGCGGCCACGACCCGGAGGCGCGCACGGTCGAGCTGCGTACCCGCGACGGCGAAACGGAGCAACTGCCCTACGACCAGCTGCTGCTCTCCCTCGGCTCGGTCTCGCGTGTGCTGCCAGTGCCGGGGCTGGCTGAGCATGCGGTCGGTTTCAAGACCCTCGCCGACGCGATCTGGCTGCGCAACCACGTGGTTGAGACGCTCGAGGCGGCCAACGCCAGCGAGGACCCGGCCCGCCGCGACGAATTGCTCACCTACGTCTTCGTCGGCGGCGGCTACGCCGGGCTAGAGGCGCTGGCCGAGCTGCAGGACTTCGCCGCCGATGCGATGGAGAGCTACCCGCGCGCCCGCCTGCACGGGATGCGCTGGGTCCTGGTCGAGGCGATGGACAGGGTGCTGCCGGAGATCGACGCCGGGCTCGCCGACTACGCCCTGCGTGAGCTGCGGGGGCGCGGCATCGACATCCGCCTCGGAACGACGCTCGAGGAGGTGACCGCGAGCAGCGCCCGCCTCTCGGGCGGCGAGACGCTGCCCTCGCGCACAGTCGTCTGGACCGCTGGCGTCGCGCCGCACCCGAGCCTGCGCCGGCTCTCGCTGCCGCTCGACGGACGCGGTCGCGTGCCGGTCGACGAGCACCTGCGCGTGCGGGGGTCTGATGCCGTCTGGGCGATCGGCGACTGCGCGGCGGCGCCCGACCCCGACGGTGGACTCTGCCCGCCGACCGCCCAGCACGCCGTCCGGCAGGGGCCTGTGGCAGCCCGCAACATCGCCGCCGAGCTCGGCGTCGGCGCGCCACAGCGCTTCGACTACCGCAGCAACGCCTCCTTCGTCAACCTCGGCCGCTACAAGGCGGTCGGCCGTGTCGGCGGGCGTAAATTCCGCGGCTTTCCGGCCTGGTGGATGGCCCGGACCTACCACATGAGCCAGATCCCGGGCCTTGCTCGCAAGGCGCGCGCGGTGATCGACTGGACGGCCAGCCTGCCCTTCCGTCGCGACCTCGCCGAGGTCGGCACGATCGGCCACCCGCAGCGGCTCGGCGCAGACGCGACAATGGAGCCGTGGGATTCGAGTACCTCTTCATAGCCTTCTTCTTTGGCCTCGCGACCGCGATCATCGGCCGTGCCAAGGGCAGTTCGTTCTGGCTCTGGGGCTTAATCGGCACCCTGCTCCCCCCACTAGGCCTGATCGCCGTAGTCCTCTACCGCTCGGAGAAGGACGAACCCGAACGCCAGTGCCCCAATTGCCACAAACCACTAAAGCTCTACGTCCAGGTCTGCCCCCGCTGCGGCACGGACCTCTTCCTGCCCGATCCCGCGGCCGTCCGCCACCCTGGCGCGTAGGCGGAGGGTTCCCCTCCGCCTACCTCAACCAGGTCCGCACGATTGCGTTGGCGAAGCCAATCCCGTAGCGGACAACCGCCGGCTTCTTCGAGTGCCCGTGCAGGCGCTTGGCGACGGTCACCGGGATCTCCCTGGCGGGGACGCCGCGCTTGATCGCCTCGATCATGAACTCGGAGGTGTGGAACTGCTCTTGGCGCAGGACCAGCTGCGGCAGGACCGTCGTGCGCACCGCCCGGTAGCCGTTGGAGCAGTCGCTGACCTTGGTCCGGGTGATGAACGAGACGAGGCGGTTGAAGAAGACGATGCCGAGCTCGCGGGCGAAATGGTTGTCGTCGGCCTCGCCGAGCACACGCGAGCCATGGGCGACGTCGACCTCGCCGTCGAGCACCGGCTTGACCAGGCGCTCCATCTCCGAGGGCAGGTGCTGACCGTCGGCGTCGAGCGTGACGACCACCTGGGCGCCTGATTCGACCATCAGCCGATAGCCGGTGCGCAGCGCGGCACCGCCGCCCCGATTGATCACGTGACGGGCTACGACTGCGCCGTGCTCGGCGGCGACGTCGCCGGTGCCGTCGCGCGAGCCGTCGTCGACGACGAGCACCGCGGCCTGGACCCCGCAGACCTGGGCCGGCATCAGGTCGAGCACCTGGCCGACGTTCTCGGCCTCGTTGTAGGCGGGGACGAGGATCGCGATCTTGCCGCGAAAGCGCTGTGGAAGCTGCGCCTGGCGAAACTCCTCCCAGGCGATCCCCTCGAGCACGGCGGAGAGCTGGGCCGTGTTACGGGCGCTCTGCGAGAGCGCCCGCAGGACGAGCAGGAAGAGGACGAAGATCGAGAAGACGGCGAGCCCGAGGATGCGCCCGCCGTTGCCCTGCTCAAAGGAGAACGCGGAGAGCAGCGCGTCGGTGAGTTCGGTGCCGGAGACGATCGCCAAGCCGAGCCCGGCGGCGAGCAGGATCAGCACATCGACGTTGCGCAGCGTGCGGCGGCGCAGCACGGCGAAGGCGACGATCGCGATCGCGGCGAGCAGGCCCGCACTGCGCAGTGCGGTCAGCTCTGAGGGGAAGATGCCTGCGTAGAGGTCCATGGTCGATGTTTCGCGCTTCGCTCCCGGCGCAAAGAATCAGATATGCACGCTTGGTCGCTCCGCGCTCATGCGCCTTGAGGATATGGCCGCGCCCAGTCGAGCCAATGCGACGCCGACGAGAGGAAAGATGAGCGTCATCAGGATCTCGTTGCGCCGTGGTGCCGCCAACGAGGCGGCACCGACCGCGGTGACCAGCATGATCGGGGTCGCCATCGCCACCAACTGCCACCAGCGATCGCGCAGCGCGAGCACCCCGAGGCCGGCAAGTCCGAGCAGCACCAGCAGCAATTGCACGACCCGGCCGGCGCTCGATTCCATAGCTTCGCCGATCCCGGCGCTCCACATCCGCCAGACCTTGCGCACCGTCATCGCCGCGTAGCCGAGCGGGTCTTCGCCGGCGTACTTGGAGAAGTTCTCCTTGCCGATTTTGCCCAGCGACTCGTCGCGCGGCAGGTCTGGGTTGCGTTCGGCGACTCGGTCGAAGAGGGGGGTGGGGTCGACGCGGTCGAGAGCCTCGGATCCGGGCTCGAGGTCGCGGCCGAGCTGGCGCCGTACGAGCAGCGCCTTGACCCGCTGGTACTCGCCGTCAGCGGGCAGCAGGGTGCCCACGTAGAGCGCCTTGCCGCCGCCGGTCGAGATCGGCACCGTGCGGTCGAGGGCCACCTGGTTGTGGATCGTCCAGGGGATTATTGGCAGCAGCAGTCCTATCGCCAGTACGGCCGCCGCGCCGATGCCTGGATTCCAGCCCCGCCCTTGCCCTGCCCGAATTCCCGCCAAGACGACAAACGCGATTCCCACTGGCAGGTAGTCGGGTCGGATCAACGCGGTTAGGCCGAACAAGAAGCCAGGGACAAGCCATTTCAGCGTGCGGGTCCTGTCGCGAGGAGCGCCAAGCTCTGCCGCCCACATGAAGGCGAGCGCCGCAGCGGGGAGGGTGAAGAGGGCGGGGGGCTCGGAGAAGAGGGCGCCCGTTGAGTGGATGAAGGGGGGATAGATCGCCACGCCCAGTGCGGCGATCAGGCCTGCGGCACGGCAGTTGAGCCTGCGGCCGAGCAGGTAGCAGATGACCATTGCGGCGAGGCCGAAGAGGAGCTCCACGATGCGCGCGGTGCCTTCGCGCGGGCCGCCGGTGGCGTAGAAGGAGGCGGCGTAGAGGAGCGGGGCGCCGGGGGACCAGTCGCTGGCGTCTTCGAAATCGGGGCCGCCGTAGGTCTGTTCCTCGTAGAGCGCCTTGGAAAGCGCGTAGTAGGCGCGGGCGTCGTCGCCCGGGGTCGCCAGCGGCTCGACTACGCGATAGGCGCGCAGGCCGAAGCCCAGGGCGAGGATCAGCACGAGCAGGATCAGCGTCTTGCGCCCGTGGCGCGCAGGCAGGGAGCGCGCCCAGCGCTTCAGCGGTTCCATCGTCGCGCCAGGCTATCTGGCGCGGTCGGCGATCAAGCGCAGCCCTGCGTATGAGCTGGTTGCGCCAACCCCGGCCAGCGCCGCGACCAAGGGGATGGTGACCAGGACGCGGCGCGGCGAGGCGACCAGCAGCGCCCCGCTGGCCGTCACAGCAAGCAGGATCGTGCCCAGCAGCAGTGCCTCCCAGCGACGCTGCGAGGCGAGCACCCCAAGCCCGACCAGTCCGAAGGCGACCAGGAGCCAGTGAAGCGCTTTCCAGGCCGGCTCACGCATCACATCGCGCGGGCCGAAGGCCCAGATGCGCCATAGCTTCGCCGCGACGAACCCGGCGTAGTCGATCGGCTGCCCGCTCACGTCGTCCCAAATTCGTTCGCGCCCCATGCGGGCCAGTGCCGCGTCCGATTTGAGTCTTGGGTACCGCTGGGCCGCCAGCGCCGCAAGGATCTGCTCGAGCCGCGCATCGGCCGGAAGCCGCCGCGCGAGGCCTGGATGCCGCTCCAGCACCTCCTCGCCAACCCGTTCCGGATTGCCCCCGGACGGCAAATACGACCCCGCGAACAGAACCTGACCGCCCCCCGTCGAAACGGGCACAAACCGATCCAACGCCACCGCATTGCGCACAGTCCAGGGCGCAACGACCACCACAACCCCCACGAGCAAGACCAGCGCCTGACGCAGACACGCCCGCCACCCATCCCGCCCACGGCGCATGAGCACCACACCAGCTACCAACAAGGCGACCGCCAGAAACTCGGGTCGGACTAGAGCCAGCGCTCCGAACAGAAGCCCTGGAACCAGCCATCCTCGCGCGCCAGAAGCGTTCCGTCCCGCAGCCCAGAGCACCGCCAACACGGCCCCCGAGAGCAGCGTCGCCGCCAGTGGCTCGCCCATCAACATCCCCTGGTACTCCAACAACGCCGGGTACAGGGCGACGACTCCGGCGCCGACCAGTCCAGCCAATGGCCCCGATAGCCGCCGCCCAATCAGGTAGGCGAGCAGGATCGCGAGGCTGCCGATGAGCGCCAGCACGACCCGGGCGAAGCGTTCGTGCACGCCGCCGCTGAACTTGTAGAGGCCGGCTGCCAGCAAGGGCAGGCCGGGGGAGTAGTTGCTCGCCGGCTGCGTCGCCGACGAGCCGAGCGTAAACCCCTCACCGCGCTCAAGGTTGGCGGCGATCGCCGCGTAGCCCTGGGCGTCGTAGACGGGGGCGCGGCCCTCCCAGGCCTCGCCGAGGCGCAGGCCCGTGGCCAGCAGCAGGATCGCGACCAGCAGGGCCAGCCCCGCCCGACCGCCGTTTCGCGCTGCAAGGCCGCTCATCCGGGGGATGCTATGTCGCCTCCGTCGGATACCCTGCCGCGACCTATGCGCCTTCTGATCCTCGGAGGCGACGGTTACCTCGGCTGGCCGACCGCGCTCAAGTTCTCGGCCCAGGGCCACGAGGTATCCGTCGTCGACAACTTCTCCCGCCGCCGCTGGCACACAGAACACGGCAGCGGCTCGCTGACGCCGATCGCCGAGCTCGAGCAGCGGATCGCTGCCTGGCGCGAGCTCTCCGGCGAGACGATCCGCAGCTACGTCGGCGCGGTCGAGGACGGCGAGTTCCTCGACGAGGTCGTCGCCGAGACCCGCCCCGAGGCGGTCATCCACTACGGCGAGCAGCCCTCGGCGCCCTACTCGATGCTCTCGCGCGAGCGTGCCGTCGAGACCCAGCACACCAACGTGATCGGCAACCTCAACCTGCTCTTCTCGATCCGCGACCACGTCCCCGATTGCCACCTGATCAAGCTCGGCACGATGGGCGAGTACGGCCAGCCCAACATCGATATCGAGGAGGGCTACATCGAGATCGAGCACAAGGGCCGCAAGGACACCCTGCCCTTCCCGAAGCTGCCCGGCTCGCTCTACCACTGCTCCAAGGTCCACGACTCGACCAACATCCACTTCGCCTGCCGCACCTGGGGTCTGCGCGCCACCGATTTGAACCAGGGCGTCGTCTACGGCATCGAGACCGCCGAGACCGCCCGCGACGAGCGCCTGATCACCCGCTTCGACTACGACGAGCTGTTCGGCACGGTGCTCAACCGCTTCTGCCTGCAGGCCGTGATCGGCCACCCGCTGACCGTCTACGGCTCGGGCGGGCAGACCCGCGGCTTCCTCAACATCCGCGACACCCTCGCCTGCGTTGAGCTCGCCGCCGCCACTCCCGCCGATGCGGGCGAGTTCCGCGTCTTCAACCAGTTCACCGAGCAGTTCTCGGTGCTCGAGCTCGCCGAGCTGGTCAAACAAGCGGGCGAGCACCTCGGCTACGAGGTCCAGATCGACCACGTCGACAACCCCCGCGTGGAGAAGGAAGAGCACTACTACAACGCGATCCACACCAAGCTGCTCGACCTCGGCCTGCAGCCGACCCTGCTGGGCGAGGAGCTGGTCGAGTCGATGATCCACTCGATCGAGCGCTACAAGGGCAACGCGATCGAGGGCTCGATCGACCCGCGGACGCGCTGGAACCCCGCCAAATCCCCTGCTGGCCAGGCATAGGCCCGCTGGTACCATCGCCAGTCCGATGAGCGCGGAGCGACCAAGCGTGCATATCTGGCTCTTCGCGCCGGGAGCGAAGCGCGAGAATTTGTCATGAGAGCCGCGGACGCATTGATGGAAAGCCTCAAGGCCGAGGGCGTGGAGAACATCTTCGGCATCCCCGGCGGGGCGAACCTGCCGACCTATGACGCGCTCGTCGACGCCGGCTTCCGCCACATCCAGGTGCGCCACGAGCAGGGCGGCGGCCACGCGGCGGAGGGCTACGCCAAGGCCTCGGGCGACGTCGGCGTCGCCTTCGCCACCTCCGGCCCGGGCGCGACCAACCTGGTCACGGCGATCGCCGACGCGATGATGGACTCGGTGCCCACGGTGTTCGTCACCGGCCAGGTGCGCACCGAGCTGATCGGCACCGACGGCTTCCAGGAGGCCGACATCCTCGGCGCGACGCTGCCCTTCGTCAAGCACTCCTTCCAGGTCACCGACCCGCGCCAGATCCCCGAGTACGTTCACGAGGCCTTCCACGTCGCCTCGACCGGGCGGCCGGGGCCTGTGCTGCTCGACATCCCGCAGGACCTCTCGCGGGCCGAGATCGAGTACGCGACACGCACCGAGCCGGTTGAGCTGCCCGGCTACAAGCCGATGAGCAAGGGCAACATCAAACAGGTGCGGATCGCCGCCAAGGCGATGGCCAACGCGAAGCGCCCGATTCTCTACACGGGGGGCGGCGTGGTCAACGGCAACGCCTCCGAGGAGCTGCGTGAGCTGGCCGCGGTCGACCGCTTCCCGGTCACCTCGACCCTGATGGGCCTCGGCGCCTACCCGGCCTCGGGCGAGCAGTGGCTCGGAATGCTCGGTATGCACGGCACCGTCACCGCCAACTGGGCGATGGACAACGCCGACCTGATCGTCGCGATCGGCGCCCGCTTCGACGACCGCATCACCGGCAAACTGGCCGAGTTCGCGCCGCAGGCGAAAGTGATCCACATCGACATCGACCCGGCGGAGATCTCCAAGAATGTCGGCGCCCATATCCCGATCGTGGGCGACGTGAAGCTGGTCCTGCCGGAGCTGACCCGCGAGTACCGCGCGCTGCAGACCGACACCGCGCGCCTCGATCCCTGGTGGAAGCAGCTGCGCGAGTGGCAGGAGAAGCACCCGCTGCGCTACGACCCGGGCGACGGCAAGGAGATCAAGCCGCAGTTCATGGTCGAGGCGATGCACCGCGCGACCGGCGGCAACGCCGTCGTCACCTCGGACGTCGGCCAGCACCAGATGTGGGCGGCGCAGTACTACGGCTTCGAGCAGCCGCGCAACTGGATCAACTCCGGCGGCCTCGGCACGATGGGCTTCGGCCTGCCGGCAGCGGTCGGCGCCAAGGTCGCCCGCCCCGACGACGACGTCGTCTGCCTCGCCGGCGACGGCAGCCTGATCATGAACTGCCAGGAGCTGGCGACCTGCGTGACCGAAGAGATCCCGGTCAAGGTCTTCCTGATGAACAACGGCTACATGGGCATGGTCCGCCAGTGGCAGGAGCTCTTCTGGGATCGCCGCTACAGCTCGGTCGAGATGGGCGCCAGCCCCGACTGGGTGAAGCTGGCCGAGGCCTTCGGAGCGACCGGGCTGCGCTGCGAGAGCGCCGACGAGCTCGAGGGGACGATGGCGCAGGCGTTGGAGGCCGACGGCCCGGTGTTGCTCGACGTGCGCGTCGCCCAGGAGGAGAATTGCTACCCGATGATCCCGCCGGGCCAGGCGGCGCGCGACATGGTCGAGGCGCCACAGAAGGTGAGCTGATGGAGGCCGGGACCCCACAGGCGGTGCGACTCGAGGACCTGCACGTGCCCGGGCAGCTGAGCGGGCGCAAGCACATCCTCTCGATCCTGGTGGAGAACAAACCGGGCGTGCTGGCGCGGATCGCGGGCCTGTTCTCGCGCCGCGGCTTCAACATCGACACGCTCGCGGTCGGCCCGACCGACGACCCCAGCGTCTCCCGCGTCACCCTCACCCTCGACGGCGCCATCCACCCGATCGACCAGGTGACCAAGCAGCTGCACAAGCTCGTCAACGTGCTGAAAATCCGTGACATGGAGCCGGATGAGACCGTCGCCCGCGAGATGGCGATGTTCAAGGTCTCCGCCGCGGTCGAGAGCCGTGCCGAGATCATCCAGTTCGCCGAGATTTTCCGCGCCAAGATCGTCGACGTCTCGCGCCGCGCGATGACAATCGAGGTGACCGGTTCGGCCGACAAGATCGAGGCCTTCGAGCGGATGATCCGTCCGCACGGGTTGATCGAGATGGTTCGGACGGGCGAGATCGCGATCGCCCGGGGCGGAGACTGAAAATGACGGCCCTGGATGTCGCCTTGCGGCGTCCTCAGTCGCCCGAATAGCGCCGCTATTCGGGCTCCCTGCGTCCTTGCCAGCCGACCTCTGGAACCCGTCATTTTCTAGCCTGAGATCCGCGATCGAGCGCGCGCTCTCCGGTGGAAAGAAAAGACTCGTCAGCGCTACTGCCCCGGCTAAATTTTTGGATCCGTGCGCGGTTGTTTTTTCGTCGCGCTTGGCGTCGGACCGCTGGTTCTGTTGGGAGCAGCCCGACCGTGGGTTCTCCCTCGCTGCGTTGGGCGTTGCACAGGAGGTGAGTTCGCGAGGTTCAAATCGCTTCAAGGACGTGGCGCAGGACTGTCTGGCTTTCAACAAGGGCGCGATCTTGGACGAGCCGTCGGGGTTGCCCGCGGGGGCCGGTCCGATGTGGACCGGGGGGTTTGCGTTCGATCCCGAGGGCGCGTCAACGGCATCGTGGTCCTCGTTCAGCCCTGCATCCATGGTGCTGCCGGAAGTCTCGATCTGCCGCCAGGGCGACGATTCGTTTCTCACGGTCAACGTCGTCGTCTCGCCGGGTGACGATGCCGATTCCATCGTCGGGCGGATGGCGAAGCGCCTGAACGGCCTGCGCGCCGATCCGCTGCCGCTGCTCGATCCACACCCGACCGGTCAGACGGAGATCCGCAGCGTGCTGCCACCCGGCGAGTTCGAAGCGGCGGTCGATGCAGCGACAGGGCGGATCGGCGAGGGGGAGATGAGCAAGGTCGTGCTCGCCCGCGAGGTCACCGTCGAGGCGCCATCGGCTCACGATTCCGGCGCGGTCTTCGGCGGCCTGCGCGAGCAGTTCCCGTCCTGCTTCTGCTTCTGTGCCGGAACCCCCGAAGCGGCATTTCTCGGCGCCAGCCCCGAGCTGCTGATCCGCCGCTCCGGCGCCGGCGCCTCGACCGTCGCCCTCGCCGGCTCGACCAGGCGCAGCTCCGATCCGGCCGTTGACGATCACCTCGGGGAGCAGCTGCTGCGCAGCGACAAGAACCGCCGCGAGCAGCGGATCGTCAGCGAGCGAATCGTGCGCAAGCTGCGCCCCCACTCGGTCTGGGTGCAGACGGCCTCCGAGCCCGAGCTGGTCAAGGTGGCCAACATCCAGCACCTGGCGACCCCGGTGATCGCCCAGCTGGCCGAACCCCGCTCAGCGGTCGAGCTGGCCGGGATGCTGCACCCGACCCCGGCCGTCGGCGGCGAGCCCTGGCCGGGCACCGCCACGACGATTGCCGAGCTCGAGCGGATGGACCGCGGCTGGTACGCCGGCCCGGTCGGCTGGATGGACGCCACCGAGGACGGCGAGTTCTGCGTAGCTCTGCGCAGCGCCCTGCTCCGCGACCGCGAAGCCCACCTCTTCGCCGGCGTCGGCGTAGTAGCAGGCTCCGACCCGGCAGCCGAGCTGGAGGAGACCGAGGTCAAGCTCCAGGCGCTACTGCCGTTGGTCGCCGAGTGAGGCGACACGTTCGGCGATGCGGCGGTGCAGGGCAAGGTTCGTCTCGCGGTCGGTCTTGACCTCGATCAGCCCGGTGCCTGCCGCGAGCGCCGCGGGGAGATCGTCGAGCGAGTCGAGGCGCCGGTGGGGGAGGTCGAAGAGGGCGGCGGCCTTGGCGACGTCGATGCCGCGCGGAGTGCCGAGGAGCGACTCGAACTCCTCACCGTCGAGCGCCTGCTCCTGGGGGAGGAAGTGGAAGATGCCGCCGCCGTCGTTATCGATCACGACGATGCGTACCGGGGTGGAGACGTCGCGCAGCGCCGCGAGGCCGCCGTGGTCGTGGAGGAGGCCGAGGTCGCCGGTGACGATCGTGGTCGGCCTGCCGGTCGCCTGCGCAGCGCCGATTCCCGAGGAGATCAGGCCGTCGATGCCGTTGGTGCCGCGGTTGCAGAGGAAGGTCGCGTCGGCTCCGGTTGAGGGCAGGAAGGTCTCCTGATCGCGGATCGGCATGCTCGAGGCGGTGTAGATGAGCTCGCCGTCGCCGTAGGCGTCGCCTAGGGCAAGCTGTAGGCCCGGCTCGCTGAGTCCGGCGCCGTCGAGTTCGGCCCCGATCGCCTCGCGCGTCGCTCGATCGGCCTCGATCCAGAGCGCCGGCGGCGGGCGGTCCTCGCCCAGCCGCGCCGCCCAGCCGGCGGCCAGCTCGGTCGGATCGGCGCGCAGCAGCGCCGTGGCGCGGCGGCTCGGCTCGTTCCAGTCGCCAAGCGGGTCGACGACGATCTGGTCGGCCCCGGATTCGGCCAGCCAGGAGCGCAGCGGCTTGCTGGTCGGCATCTCGCCGAAGCGGAGGACCAGTTCCGGCGAGGCGGTTCCGCGGTACCGCTCGTCGCGCAGCAGCAGGTCGTAGGCGGCGATCACGTGCGAGCGGTCGTGCGGGCCGCAACGCAACTGCGAGGTCGGCTCGGCGAGGATCGGGTAGCCGGCCGCTGCGGCGAGGTGGGCGAGCGGCTCGCGCAGATCGGGATCGAGCTGACGCCCGGCAACGATCACGCCCACTGGAGCCTCGGCGATGTGGCCGGCGACCTCATCGAGCAGGAACTCGGTCGGCTCCATGTCGATCGGCGTCACCGCGGTCAATGGACGCTCGCCTCGTCCCCCGAGCGCGAGCGGGTCGGTCGCCGTGACGGCGCCCTCGACCGCCAGCGGCGCCAGCGGCTCACGCAGGGGGAAGTTGAGATGGACGGGCCCCGGGCGCTGCTCGCCCCGCGCAGCGGCGAAAGCGCGGCAGGCGGTCGCGCGCAAATGCAGCAGCCCGTCGTCGTCGGCGTCGTGGGTCCCGACCTCGCAGAACCAGCGCACCGATTCCCCGTAGAGCTTCAGCTGGTCGATCGTCTGGCCGGCGCCGACGCCGCGCAGCTCGGGCGGGCGGTCAGCCGTGAGGACTAGTAGGGGCACCGCAGAGCGGTCCGCCTCGCAGACCGCCGGGTGGTAGTTGGCCGCTGCGGTACCCGAGGTGCAGAGGATCGCCACCGGCGTCCCGCTCGCCTGCGCGGCGCCGAGGGCAAAGAATGCGGCGGAGCGCTCGTCGACGATCACCGTCGTCTCGATCGACTCCTCGCGCCACAACGCCAGCGCCAGCGGCGTCGAGCGCGAGCCGGGGGAGAGGACCGCCTGGCGCAGTCCGCAGCGCGCCAGCTCCTCGGCGAAGGCCGAGGCGAGCGCGGTGTTGGCGTTGGTCGGATCCACGGTCAGAACCTAAAGGCGGTGCGCTTGCAGCGCCTCCTCGTCAATCTCGACGCCGAGGCCGGGACCCTCCGGCAGGTGGAGCATGTCGCCGCGCAGCTCGCACGCCTTCGCGGCGATCGTCGAGGCGAAGAGGCGCTGGGTGGCGAGGCCGTGGGCGAGGCTCTCCCCGGCGCCACGGCCCAGATCGCCGAGCGACTGCGCCACCTGTGCAGCGGCGGCGATCCCGACCGGCCCGTCGAGGGCGCTGGTGACGTAGGCCGGCAGCACCTCGGCGATCTCCATCGCCTCCTCGGGCCCGCCGACCTTGGAGAGCTTGATCCCGGTCATCGCAAAGGCGCCCACCGACGCAACAGCCTCGGCGTCCGCGCGGCTCTCGACGCTCTCGTCGGCGGCGAGCGGGATCGAGGTCGAGCCGGCCAGCTCGGTCGCTTCCTCGACGCTCGCCACGGGCTGCTCGGCCAGCTCGACCTCATACGGCTCCAGTTCCGCCAGCGTCCGCTTCGCGGTCTCCAGGTCCCAGCTGCCGTTGGCGTCGCCCCGGATCTTCGCCCGTGGGCCGAGCGCTTCCCGCACGGCGCGCACCTGAGCTGCGTCGTCACCGGCCCCGAGCTTCAGCTTGAAGGTCGAGAATCCCTCGGCGGCCCAGCGTTCGGCGTCGGACACCACCGCACCCGGCTCGCCGGCAACGAGCGTCGCGTTGCACTGGATCGGCTCAAGGCGCTCGCTGTTTGTCGGGCCGGGGTCGACAAATGACGAACGCTCTGCCGCCGCGCGCCGGCCGCGCAGATCTAGCAGCGCGGTCAGTGCGGCGCAGCGCGCCGGGGCGCACAGCCCCGTCACGCGGTCACGCAGCATCGTCTCGTCGAGCGTCTCGCGCCCGGCGAGTCCCTCCAGCTCCGCCACGACCTGCTTCAGGGTCGTCCCGCCGCGCAGTGAGAGCGGCACTGCTTCGCCGAGCCCCTCGTGTCCGTCGGGCGTGCGCAGCCGCAGCAGTACCATCTCGCGCTGCGCCAGCACCCCGGCAGCAGTCACGTATGGCTCGCGAAACGGCAACGCGTAGGGGATCGCCTCAAGGGACGCAATGCGCACCCGGCAATCATCCTCGAAACTGCGATTAGTGTTCCCTGACAACCCTTTTTGCGGACTCAGGCGGCGAGCAGCAGGCCGAGCGAGACCAAGAGGCTGAAGGCGCCGAGCAGGGCCCCGGTGCCGGCCAGGGCACCGTTGAGCGACGGCCCGTCGGTGCGATTGCTCATCGTCCGCAGCGGTTTGACCGCCAGCGGCAGTGCCAGCAGGCCGATCAAGGGCAGAGCGCCGGCTTCGCCGGCGAACAGCGAGACCGGCAGGACGACGAAGGCGCCGAGCACCAGCAGCCTGTAGAGGACCACAGCGTTCTGCCGCCCCATCCGCACGGCGAGGGTCATCTTGCCCGCGCGGCGGTCGGTCTCGAGGTCGCGGACGTTGTTGACGACGAGGATCGCCGTAGCGAGGAAGCCGACGGCGATCGAGAGGCCCAGCGGCAGCGCGTCAAGCTGCTCGACCTGGACGTAGTAGGAGCCGTTGACGGCGACCAGGCCGAAGAAGAGGAAGACGAAGACCTCGCCGAGGCCCGCGTAGCCGTATGGGCGCGGCCCGCCGGTGTAGAGGACACCGGCAGCGATCGAGACGGCGCCGATCAGCAGGATCACGATCCCCGCCACGGCGGTCAGGTAGATACCGCAGGCGACGGCGACTGCGAAGGCGACCCAGGTTGCGGTCAGCACGCGCTGGGGCGTAACCAGGCCGGCCGAGGTTACCCGCACCGGTCCGAGCCGGTCGACCGTGTCGGCGCCGCGCTTGGCGTCGGAGTAGTCGTTCGCCAGGTTGGTGCCGATCTGGATGAAGATCGAGCCGACCAGGGCGGCGATGAAAGCGCCGACGCGCGGTAGCTCGCCAGCCCGCTCGACCGCCGCCGCCGTGCCGACGAGAACCGGCGCTATCGCCGCCGGCAGGGTTCGCGGCCGTGCCGCCATCAGCCAGATCCTCATGCCCGGCGCGGGAACTGGGAGAAATCGGGACGGCGCTTCTGCTTGAACGCCTCGCGGCCCTCGGCCGCCTCGTCGCTGCCGTAGAAGAGCAGGTTGGCGTCATGGGCTAGCTGCTGGATCCCGGCGTAGCCGTCCTCGTGCGCGTTGAAGCTGGCCTTGACCAGGCGCAGAGCGAACGGGGAGAGGGCGAGCATCTCGCGACAGCAGGCGACCGTCTCCGCCTCGAGCCGGTCGAGCGGCACCACCGCGTTGACCAGGCCCATCTGCAGCGCCTCCTCGGCGTCGTACTGGCGGCAGAGCATCCACAGCTCCTTAGCCTTCTTCGTGCCGACCAGGTCGCGCAGCAGCGAGGCGCCGAAACCGCCGTCCCAGGAGCCGACCCGGGGGCCGGTCTGACCGAAGACGGCGTTGTCGGCGGCGATCGTCAGGTCGCAGCAGATGTGCAGGATGTGGCCGCCGCCGATCGCGTAGCCCGCGACCATCGCCACGATCGGCTTCGGCAGCCGCCGCATCTGCACCTGTAGGTCGGTGACGTGGAAACGACCGATCGAGGCACCCTCGGCGACGTAGCCGCTGTCGCCGCGCACGGTCTGGTCGCCGCCGGCGCAGAAGGCCCGCTCGCCCGCGCCCGTGAGCACGATCGCGCCGACCCCGGTGTCCTCGCGCGCCAGCTCCATCGCGGCCGAGACCTCAACCAGGGTCTGCGGCCGGAAGGCGTTGAGAACCTCGGGCCGGTCGATCGCGATCTTGGCGATTCCCTCGGCCTTCTCGTAGGAGATGTCCTCGTACTCGCCGGCTGCCTCCCACTCGATCGGCGCGAACAGCTCGTCCTCGGGCGGGGCTTCCTTGTGGCGTTGGGGCATGATGGGCACGATATCCGGCCGATGAAGCTCGACGACTGGCTCGCCCAGAGATCCCAGAGTTGCCCCGACCGCACGGCGCTTGTCGCCGACGGCGCTGCGGTCACTTACGCCGAGCTTGAGGCCGAGGCGACTTGGGTCGCACGGAGGCTCGAGGCGCACGGCGTGCGTCGCGGCTCGATCGCGGCGCTGACGATGGAGCCGCGCCGCGAGCAGGTAGTGCTCGTCCACGCGCTGATGAAGGTCGGCGGCGTGCTGCTGCCGCTCAGCCCGCGGCTGAGCGGGGCCGAGCGCGCCGCCGTGATCGCCGCCGAGGAGCCGACGGTCGACCTCAGCGACCCGGGCGAGCTGACCCAGACCGAGGCCGACCTGCCGCTGCTCGGCGAGCATGACATGGACGCCCCCTGCTGTCGGGTGCTGACCAGCGGCAGCAGCGGTGCGCCCGAGGCGATCGAGCTGACCTACGGGAACTTCCTCTGGAGCGCGGTCGGCTCGGCCTTCAACATCGGCGTCCAGCCCGGCGACCGGTGGCTCTGTTGCCTGCCGCTGAGCCACATCTCCGGCCTCAGCATCGCGATGCGCTCGGTGATCTACGGTACCACCGCTGTCCTGCACGACGGCTTCGACGTCGACCGCGTGGCGGCGGCGCTGGCCGAGGATGAGATCACCCTGGTCTCGCTGGTCACCACGCAGCTGACCCGTCTGCTCGAAGCGGGCGCCGACCTCTCCGGGCCACGCGCGATCCTGATCGGCGGCGGGCCGGTACCCGAGGCGCCGCTGGAAGAGGCGACCGGCCGCGGCGCCACGGTCGTGCAGACCTACGGCCTGACCGAGGCCTGCTCGCAGGTGACGACGCTGTCCCCGGCCGAGGCACAGCGCAAGCTCGGCTCTGCGGGACGGCCGCTGCTGACCACCCACCTGCGCATCCGCGATGGCGAGATCCTCGTCCAGGGCCCGACCGTCGCCCCCAGTCGTGTTGACGGCGACGGATGGCTGCACACCGGCGACCTCGGCCGCATCGACGAGGACGGCTTCCTCTACGTCGAGGACCGGATCGACGACATGATCGTCAGCGGCGGAGAGAACATCGTGCCGGCTGAAGTCGAGCAGGTGCTGCTGCGCCACCCAGAGGTCGCGGACGCCGCGGTCGTCGGTCGTGAGGATCCCGAGTGGCAGCAGGCGGTGACCGCGGTCGTCGTCCTCCGCGACGGCTCCGAGGTGACGCCGGACGAGCTGCGCCACCACTGCGCCGAGGCGTTGGCTGGGTTCAAGGTGCCGAAGCGGGTGGAGCTGGCCTCGGCCCTGCCGCGCACCCCGTCGGGCAAGCTTCTGCGCAGGGCGCTCAGGTAGCCTCACCGCTCATGAAAACCGACGACATCTTCTACGACAAGGACGCCGACCTCTCGAAGCTCGAGGGCAAGACCGTCGCAATCCTCGGCTACGGCTCCCAGGGCCACGCCCACGCGTTGAATCTGCAGGACTCAGGCGTCGATGTCGTCGTCGGCCTGCGCCCCGACTCCTCCAGCCGCGCCAAGGCCGAAACGGCCGGGCTCGAGGTACTCGACATCGCCGAAGCGGCAAGCCGCGGCGACGCGGTCATGATCCTGCTGCCTGATGAGAAACAGGCTGAGGTCTGGGAGGCCGAGATATCCGACGGAATCGCCCCCGGCAACCTGCTGCTCTTCGCGCACGGATTCGCGATCCACTTCGAGCAGATCGTGCCGCCGCCCGGCGTCGACATCGGCATGGTCGCGCCCAAGGGCCCCGGCCACCTGGTCCGCCGCCAGTACGAGGAAGGCACCGGTGTGCCCTGCCTGATGGCCGTCCACCAGGACGCGACCGGCAACGCCCACGACCTCGTCCTCGCCTACGCCTCGGGCATCGGCGGCGGTCGCGCCGCAATCATCGAGACGACCTTCAAAGACGAGTGCGAGACTGACCTCTTCGGCGAGCAGGCCGTGCTGTGCGGTGGCGCGTCCGAGCTGGTCCGTGCCGGTTTCGAGACCCTGGTCGAGGCCGGCTACGACCCGCGCTTGGCCTACTTCGAGTGCCTACACGAGCTCAAGTTGATCGCCGACCTGATGTACGAGAAGGGTATTCAGGGGATGCGCTATTCGATCTCCAACACCGCCGAGTACGGCGACATGACCCGCGGCAAGCGCGTGATCGGCGACGACTCGCGCGCGGCGATGAAGCAGATCCTCGGCGAGATTCAGTCCGGCGAGTTTGCCAAGGAGTGGATCGGCGAGAACCGTGCCGGCGGCGAGAACCTCTCGCGCATGCGCGAGGAGGGCGCCGCCCACGAAGTCGAGGAGGTCGGCGGCGACCTGCGCAAGATGATGCCCTGGATAGAGACGGAGTTCTAGGCCCGTCGGTTTGCCCGGAGGACAACCGGGCTTCCTGCCTGCGGCTCAGGAGCCGAGCTGGGTTTCCTCGCCGGGGGGCAGTTTGCCGTCGCGGCCCACGTAGCCGTCCTTGCCACCGACGACTACGTAGACGGCCTCGTCGGAGTCGCTGAGGTTGCGGACTTTTCGGACGGTGGGGGCGTCTACCCAGGCGAGGCCGCCGGGACCTAGCTCGTGGCTGCTGCCGTCGCCGAACTCGATCGCAATGCGGCCGCTGTGCAGGAAGTAGAGCTCCTCCTGTTCCTCGTGCAGGTGCCTGCCGGTGGCGTACGAGGGAGGGAGGACGATCGCGTTGACACCGAAGGCGGTGACGCCCAGTGGGGTGCGGACCTTGCGGAAGCCGGGGCCCTCGCCTAGGTCGTCGAGGTTGGCGACCGCATAGCCGTCGCCCTTTTTGACTCCCCCTGCGCTCTCCTCGGCCATCGGCCCGATCCTATACCTTGGCCGACCGGATGCCAGCCACCACGTCAGTACAGATTCCGGCCGAGTTGAAGCCCGACGACGGGCGTTTCGGCTGCGGGCCCTCGCGGGTCCGCCCCGAGGCGCTGGCGCGGATTGCCGAGCGCTCCGACCTGATGGGGACCTCGCACCGGCAGGCTCCGGTGCGCGACCTCGTTGGTCGGGTGCGCGACGGGCTCGGGGAGCTGTTCTCGCTGCCCGACGGCTATGAGATTGCGCTCGGCAACGGCGGCACGACAGCCTTCTGGGACGCCGCCGCGGCCTGGCTGGTGCGCGAGCGCGCGCTGCACCTCAGCTACGGCGAGTTCTCCTCGAAGTTCGCCAAGGTGACCGCCGGGGCGCCGTTCCTCGCCGACCCGATCATGGTCGAGGCCGAGCCCGGTGACGCGCCTGCCCCGGTTGCCGACCCCAACGTTGACGCGATCGCCTGGGCACACAACGAGACTTCGACCGGGGTGATGGTCGAGGTGCGTGGGCCCGAGGACACTGGCGACGCACTCGTGCTGGTCGACGGCACCTCTGGCGCCGGCGGGCTGCCGCTCGATGCCGCGCAGGCCGACGCGTACTACTTCGCTCCGCAGAAGGCGCTCGGCGCCGACGGCGGCCTCTGGCTGGCGCTCCTCAGCCCGGCTGCGATCGAGCGGATCGAGCAGCTCGACGGTGCCGCCGATCGCTGGCAGCCAGCCTTTCTCTCGCTGCAGACTGCGCTTGAGAACTCGCGCAAGAACCAGACTTACAACACGCCGGCGCTGGCGACCCTGCTGCTGCTCGCCGACCAGGTTGATTGGATGCTCGCCGAGGGCGGGCTCGATTGGTGCGTGCAACGGACCGGCGCCTCGTCCGGTCACCTCTACGGCTGGGCCGAGACGGCGGAGATCGCGACGCCGTTCGTCACCGACCCGGCGAAGCGCTCGCTTGTCGTCGGCACGATCGACTTCAGCGAGGAGGTCGACGCGGCTGCGCTGGCGGCGACCCTGCGCGCCAACGGCATCGTCGACGTGGAGCCCTACCGCAAGCTCGGCCGCAACCAGCTGCGCATCGGCATGTTCCCGGCGGTCGCTCCCGCCGACGTCGAAGCGCTGACGGCCTGCATCGACTGGGCGCTCGAGAACGCGCCCGAGGTGACCCCGTGAAGGTCCTGGTCAAGGAGAAGATCGCCGACTCCGGTGTCGAGCTGCTGCGCGAGAACTTCGAGGTCGACCTCGGGCTCGAGATGTCCGACGAGGAGCTGCGCGAGGCGATCGACGCATACGACGCGATCCTCGTCCGCTCGGCAACCCAGGTGACGCCGGAGCTGATCGAGCGCGCCGAGCGCCTCAAGGTGATCGGCCGCGCCGGCACCGGCGTCGACAACGTCGACATCCCCGCCGCGACGCGTCGCGGCATCGTCGTCGCCAACGCGCCCGAATCGAACTCGGTGGCCGCTGCCGAGCACACCCTGGCGCTGATGCTGGCGCTCTGCCGCAACGTGCCGCGCGCCAACGCCTCGCTGGCCGACGGCGCCTGGGAGAGGCCTAAGTTCAAGGGCACCGAGCTCTACGGCAAGACTCTCGGCGTGATCGGCTTTGGCCGCATCGGCCAGCTCGTCGCCAAGCGCGCGCAAGGCTTCGAGATGGAGGTCCTCGCCTTCGACAAGTTCGTCTCGGCGGAGCGCTTCCGGGAGCTCGGCGTACAGGGCGTCGAAGAGCTCGACGACCTGCTCGGCCGCGCCGACATCGTCACCCTGCACGTGCCAAAGACTCCGGACACGATCGACCTGATCGACGCCGACTCGATCGCAAAGATGAAGGAGGGCGCTCGCGTCGTCAACTGCGCCCGCGGCGAGCTGGTCGACGTCGACGCCGTGCTCGAGGGGCTCGAGTCGGGCAAGCTCGGCGGCGCCGCGCTCGACGTCTTCCCCTCCGAGCCGTTCACCGAGCACCCGCTCTTCGGCCGCGACGATGTCGTCGTCACCCCGCACCTCGGAGCCTCGACGGCGGAGGCCCAGGACCGCGCCGGCGTCGTCACCGCCGAACAGGTGATCGCCGCGCTCAGCGGCGGCGTCGTCACCAACGCGGTCAACATCGCCGCCGTCCGCCCCGAGGAGATGGAGGCGCTGGCGCCGTTCGTGCCGCTCTGCGAAAAGCTCGGGCGGCTCGCCCAGGGCCTCGGCGAGGGCGCGCTCGACGGAGTCGCGGTCGAGTTCCGCGGCCGCATCGCCTCCAACGACACGCGCCTGCTCGGCATCGCCGTCCTCGTCGGCATCCTCTCCGGTCACACCGAGGAGCCGGTCAACCTCGTCAACGCCCCACAGATGGCCGAAGAGCGGGGGATCGAGCTGGTCGAAACCAAGGACGGCGGCGCCGAGGACTTCTCCGAGTTGATCACTGTGCGGCTTGGCACCGGCGAGGAGGCGATCGAGGTCGCCGGCACCGGCGTCGGACCGCGCAACGAGCCCTACCTTGTCTCCGTGCTGGGAGAGAGCTTCTATCTGCCCTTCGCCGACCACATCGCGGTCTTCGCCTACGCCGACCGGCCGGGGATGATTGGCAAGGTCGGGACGATGTTCGGCGAGCAGGGGGTCAACATCATCTCGGCCGCCGTCGGGGCCTCGCCGGGAGGCGAGCGCGCGGTGATGGCACTGACGACCGACGCGCCGGTGCGTGCGGAGACGGTCGCCAAGATCCTCGAGCTCGACGGCTTCTCCGTCGGTCGCTCCGTCGATCTCTGAAAAAGCCCGCAACGGGCCGCAACGAAGGGGGATCGGCGCTGTTGTCTAACTAGACGCTCCGACCCGATCGGTGGCGGGGACGACTTACCGATGAAGAAGCTGCTGCTCATCTCGTTCGCCTTGGTGGCCCTGCTGGCGCCGGCCTTCGCCCACGCGATTCCGAAGACAACCCCCAGGTCCTACACCGTGCTGCTCGCCGGTGGTGCCGAAACGAACGCGATCAGGGTCTGGCTCAGCCCCGATGGCCGCCACTACGTGATCGATTCGGTCGTGCAGCTCGAAGTGGGCGGCAACATCTGCGTTCACCCGGGGGAAAACCCCTACGAGTTGGTCTGCCAAGCCCCTTCGATCGCCGGCTTCGAAGTCAACGCGGGCGCCGGCGACGACCGGGTCAGCGTCGCCCGGAGCGTCACTGTGCCGGTAACGATGCGTGGCGGTGCCGGTGACGACTTCCTGATCGGCGGGCTGGCGGCCGACAAGATGATCGGCGGCGTCGGCAACGACCGCCTGGTTGGCTGGCGCGGCAACGACCTGCTCTACGGTGGCCCCGGCAACGACATCCTGATCGGCGGACCGGGCGGCGACCTCCTGCGCGGCGGACCCGGTAGGGACCGGCTGCTGCCGGGCCGCGGCCGCAACCGCGTGCGCCAGCTCTAAGCGGAGGCGCGACGCGGGAGCAGTCGCCCGCCAACGAAGAGCAGAGCGACGAGGAATCCCGCCAGGGAAAGAGCAGCGTCGAGCCGGAAGCCGGCCTCGATGCCGTCGATGAACGTGCCCTGCGTGGAGAAGACCGTCGTCGTCAGGCCGAGCCCTATCGCGCCACCGGCGATCTGGCACATGTAGAGAATGCCGCCGGCGAGGCTGCTCTGCGATTCGCCGACCGATGTGACCCCGGCGGTCGTCGCGGTCGGGTAGAAGCTGCCGATCCCGATCCCGAGCACGAACATGCCCGGGACGAGCGCGGTGTAGGCGGAGCTCTCAGTCACCTGCGAGAAGAGAAAGGGGGCGATCGTTATACAGGCCGCGCCGAGCACGGCCAGCGGCTTCGCCCCGACGCGGTTGTAGAGCGGCCCGGCGACGAAGGAGACGAGCGCAAAGGTCGCCAGGAACGGGAGCACGCCGACGCCGGCTTCCAGTGGCGAGTAGCCGAGGTGCTTCTGCATGAACTCGGGCAGGTAGAGCAGCGCCGCGAAGAAGGTCGCCGACATCAGCGTGATCGCGATGCAGGAGGCGCGAAAGCTCTCATTCTTCATCACCGCCCTGGGGACCAGCGCGCTCAGCCCGGCGCGGCGCTCGATCGGCACGAAGGCGGCGACCAACACCGCCGCCAGGGCGAACATGCCGAGCACGCGCGGGTCTCCCCAGCCCCAGTCGTCGACCTGGTCGAGCGCGACCAGCAGTGAGACGAGCCCAACCGAGAGCGCCGCGATTCCCGGGTAGTCGATTCGGTGTGCGCCTTCCTCGGGCTCCTTGACCTTGACCAGAAAATAGGTGACGAAAACCGCGAAGGCGGCAACCGGCACGTTGAGGAAGAAGATGAAGCGCCAGCTCAACGCCTCGGTGAGCACGCCGCCGATCAGCGGCCCGATCGCATTGCCCAGCCCCGCGGCGCCGAGGATGATCCCGCCGGCAAGGCCGGCCTTCTCGGCCGGCAGCAGCTCGAAGGTCATTCCGAGGATCGCCGGCCACATCAACGCCCCGCCGAGGCCCATCACGACGCGGCTGGCGATCAGCCAGCTCTCCGTCTGCGCGACCCCGCCCAGTACCGACATCGAGGCGAAGATCGCGCTGCCGAGGAAGAAGGCGCGGCGGCGCCCGAACATGTCGGCGAGACGGCCGCCGGTGACGATCATCACCCCGAAGGTCAGCGCGTAGGCGTTGACCACCCACTGGATCGTGTTGACGTTGGTGTCGAAGTCCTTCTCCATCGTCGGGATCGCGACGTTTACGGCGGAGAAGTCGTTGGCGATCACGAGCACGCTCATGCCCATTGCCAGCAGGGCTAGAATCGTGGTGCGGTCTAGCCTTGCGATCCGGGCAGCCTACGCTAAGCTGGGACGGCGAATGACCCACCGCCTCGACAGCCTGTCGCTACTCCTTCTCCTCCCCCTCCGGGGGGAATAGCGCTGGGCGGCGCGAGAGCCGCGAGAGACAGAGGTCATTCGAAAGCACTGGAGAAGGAGGTAGTTCGATGAGCACCCAGCCCGACGCAAACCGCGTCCACATCTTCGACACGACGCTGCGCGATGGCGAGCAGTCGCCCGGGATCTCGCTCAACACCGCCGAGAAGGTGGAGATCGCCCAGCAGCTGGCGCGTCTCGGCGTCGACGTGATCGAGGCCGGCTTCCCGATCACCTCGCCCGGTGATTTCGAAGCCGTCGAGGCGATTTCGCGCCAGGTCGAGGGCCCGACCGTGTGCGGCCTGGCCCGCACCCACAAGGCCGACATCGATGCCGCCTGGGGGGCGATACGCGACGCCGGCCGGCCGCGCATCCACACCTTCATCTCGACCTCCGACATCCACATCGAGCATCAGCTGCAGACCGACCGCGAGGACGTCAAGGGCCAGGCCCGCGCCGCGGTTGCCCTCGCCCGTTCCTACTGCGATGACGTCGAGTTCTCGCCGATGGACGCCACCCGCGCCGACGTCGAGTTCACAGCCGAGGTCTGCGCGATCGCGGTCGAGGAGGGTGCGACCGTGGTCAACGTCCCCGACACGGTCGGCTACACGACCCCCGAGGAGTACGCGGACTACTTCCGCCGCCTCTACGAGCTGGTCCCGGGGCTGCGCGAGGTCGAGGCCTCGGTCCACTGCCACGACGACCTGGGCATGGCCGTTGCCAACTCCTACGCCGGCGTGCTGGCCGGCGCCCGCCAGGTCGAGTGTGCGGTCAACGGAATCGGTGAGCGCGCGGGCAACTGCTCGCTCGAGGAGATCGCGATGCTGATCCGGACCCGGGAAGACGTGCACGGGTTGACGATTGGCCTGGAGACGCGTGAGCTGGCGCGGACCAGCCGCATGGTTTCGCGCCTGACCGGCTATGCGATCCAGCCCAACAAGGCGATCGTCGGGCGCAACGCCTTCGCCCACGAGTCCGGCATCCACCAGGACGGCGTGCTGAAGGAGCGCTCGACCTACGAGATCATGGACGCGACCGAAGTCGGTCTGGAGTCGAACTCGATCGTGCTCGGCAAGCACTCCGGCCGCCACGCGCTGCGCGATGCGCTGGAGCAGCTCGGCTTCAAGATCGAGGGCAACGCGCTGAACGCCGCCTTCAAGCGCTTCAAGGAGGTCGCCGACCGCAAGAAGCAGGTCACCGCGCTCGACCTGGAGGCAATCGTCTCCGACGAGATGCGAGAGAAGGAGGACGCGCACGAGCTCTCCTGGTTTGAGGTCGAGGCGGGCTCACGGCGCGAGCCGCTGGCGCGCGTGGCGGTGAGCCTGCCCTCCGGTGAGGAGGTCATCGGTGAATCCGGCGGCGACGGCCCGGTCGATGCGATCTTCCGTGCGATCCAAAAGGCGACCGACACTGAGTGCGACCTGCGCCAGTTTACGGTTGAGGCCGTGACCGAGGGGGAGGACGCGCTTGGCCAGGTGACCGTGATGCTGCGTGCCGCCGCACGCCTGGCGACCGGCCAGGGGGTTGCCACCGACATCCTCGAGGCCTCCGCACGCGCCTACGTTCGGGCCCTGTCCAACGCGCTCGAGGGCGCCGCGATTCGCGAGGCCGAGGCGGCCACGGCCGATGCCGCAACCGAGCGCACGCCGGGCCCCTGAGCCGATGGCATCCGCGCCGCCGCCGCTAGGCCATCGCTACCGGCATGGGCTACGCAAAGCGGTCGGTACCAGCGCCGGTCCCTACGGCTACACGCTGACGGTCTGGACCACCGGCGCGGTGCTGATCCACGCCCGCGGGATACCGACGACGCTCGATGCGATGCTCTTCATGTTCGGTGCCGTGATCGCGTTCTCGGCGGTTGGCGCGCTGGCCTTCCGGCACAACCCGCCGGTACGCGCCATAGCCGTCAGCCACCCCGTGCTCTGGGGCAGCTTTCACTTCGTGCCCGTGGCTGCCTCGATCGGCGCTGCATCTCTGGTCGCGCACTTCGTCCAGGGCAGCGCCGCCTGGCCGTTTGCAGGCTTCACCGCGACCGCGATCTACCTCACCTTCGTCGCTGCCCAGATCACCTTCTTCGAGGAGCAGGTTTTCGAAGACCTCGAGCACGAGGTGGCCCAGGTCGAGCGCGAGGTCGTCGAGGACCTGTAGGCACAAAAAAACCACACCGGCGCCAGAATCCCGCCGCCAAATCGACCCATTCAGCGCGCCACCCCCGCGTCGGGCTCGGCCGCGAGATGATTCGGCGCCGACTGCAGACCGCCCGCCTGCACCGCCTCCACGCCGGGGTGTATGCAGCGGGGCACCGGATCCTGCCGCGAGAGGGCAGGTGGATGGCGGCGGTCTGGCGGCCGGAGATGACGCGGTGCTGAGTCATCGGTCCGCTGCGGCGCTCTGGGGTTTGCGCCGTGTCGATCCAGACGAGATCGAGGTTACGGTCCCCAGATCGACGCATTCGTCCGGCCGGCTGACCGACAACGCGACCGCCGACTGGTGGCCGCGGGGTGGACCGTGGTCCACGCGACCGATCGCCAGTTGGACGAAGGCGATGAAGTCGCCGCCGACACCCGTTCGATACTGGCTCTGCGACGCGCTGAATCTGCATAAAGGGTTGGTATGGAGGTCTTTTCGCCGACTCACGGGGATTTGGCTGTACGTGATAACGTACGGACGTAATGAGCATTGCTACGAGTGATTCCAGGGCTGAGGGTGCTGCGGAGGCGACCCTGGGCCTGCGGGTGCGGGCGTTGCGCGAGGCGATGGGGTTCTCTTTGCGGGACCTCGCCGAGCGCAGCGGGGTGAGCGCCCCGATGCTCTCGCAGGTGGAGCGAGGGGAGACCAGCCCGACCCTTGCGGTCGCTGAGAAGATCGCTTCCGGGCTCGAGTTGACGCTCTCGCAGTTGCTGCGGCTGGACGAGGGCGAGCACGTCGCCGTCAGCCGGGCCGGAGAGAGGCGCCGTTTCGAGCGCGGCGGCCACCGCTTCGAGGAGCTGACCCCGCCGCTGCCAGGGCAGCGCGCCGATGTCTCCCTGCACACGCTGCGCGCGGGAGCCAGCACCGGCGGACCCGACGACCCGCCGATCCACGAGCCGGGCAGCCGCGAGACCGCGGTCGTGCTGACCGGCGTACTGGCGCTGACCGTCGACGGCGCCCGCCACGAGCTGCACGCGGGCGATAGCGTCACCTTCGACGCCGACCTGCCGCACCACTTTGAGAACGACGGCGAGGAGCAGGCCCGTTTCCTCGCCGTGATCGCCGCCGGACTGAGGAGGAGCTGAGCCATGCCACAGACGATGTTCGACAAGATCTGGAGCGAGCACGAGGTCTCCGACGGACTGCTCTACATCGACCTGCACCTGGTCCACGAGGTGACCTCGCCGCAGGCCTTCGACGGGCTGCGGCTGGCCGGGCGCGGGGTCCGCCGGCCCGACCGGACCCTCGCCACCGCCGACCACAACGTGCCGACTGACGGCACGATGGCGGCGAAGCTGATCGCCGACCAGCTCTCCCGCATCCAGGTCGAGACCTTGGAGCGCAACTGCGAGGAGTTCGGTATCCCGATCTACTCTCTCGGCTCCGAGCGCCAGGGCATCGTCCACGTGATCGGCCCCGAGCTCGGCGTAACCCAGCCCGGGATGACGATCGTCTGCGGCGACAGCCATACGTCGACCCACGGCGCCTTCGGCGCGCTTGCCTTCGGCATCGGCACCTCCGAGGTCGAGCACGTGCTGGCGACCCAGTGTTTGGTGCAGAAGCGGCCGAAGACGATGCGCATCTTCTACTCGGGCGAGCTCGGCCCGGGCGTAACCCCCAAGGACCTGATTCTGGCGACAATCGGCCGCCTCGGCACCGGCGGCATGGTCGGCCACGCGGTCGAGTACGCCGGCCCGGTGATCGAGGCGCTCTCGATGCCCGGCCGGATGACGATCTGCAACATGACGATCGAGGGTGGCGGCCGCGCCGGGATGATCGCCCCTGACGAAACCACCTTCGAGTGGGTGCGCGGCCGCGACGGCGCGCCGCACGACTTCGCCGCCGCGACCGAGCGCTGGCGGAGGCTGCCGACCGACCAAGGGGCGAGCTTCGACACCGAGGTCGAGGTCGATGCCGCGGCGATTTCGCCGATGGTCACCTGGGGGACCAACCCCGGAATGGTCGTCGAGGTCACCGACGCGGTGCCCGATCCCGCCGCGATGGACTCTCCCGCCGAGCGCGAATCGGCCGAGCGCGCGCTCGGCTACATGGGTCTCGAGGCCGGCACGCCGATGACCGAGCTGCAGCCCGAACGCGTCTTCATCGGCTCCTGCACCAACTCTCGGATCGAGGACCTGCGCGAGGCCGCCGCGATGGTCGACGGCCGCAAGGTCGCCGGCACGGTGAGGGCGATGGTCGTGCCGGGCTCCCAGCAGGTCAAGGCGGACGCCGAGGCCGAGGGCCTGCACGACGTCTTCCGCTCGGCGGGTTTCGAGTGGCGCGAGGCCGGCTGCTCGATGTGCCTGGGGATGAACCCGGACACGCTGATCGAGGGCGAGCGTTGCGCCTCGACCTCGAACCGCAACTTCGAGGGCCGCCAGGGCAAGGGCGGCCGGACCCATCTGGTCAGCCCGCGGATGGCCGCCGCAGCGGCGATCGAGGGCCATTTCGTCGACATCAGGGATTGGAGCTAAAGATCAAACCGCCGGCTGCTCTGCTCTCACGAGACCGAAGAGGAATCAGAAATGCATTCGGTCTCGTTTCCGCGTCCGCTGCCGGCGGGCCAGATATGGAATCGGAGGTACACCTTGCGACCCATCGATGTGATTGAGGGTGGCGTGTCCGTGCTTGACCGCGCGGATGTCGACACCGACCAGATCATCCCCAAGCAGTTCCTCAAGCGGGTCGAGCGGACCGGCTTCGGCGAGTTCCTCTTCTACGACTGGTTGCGCGACGGCGAGATCGAGCTCGAGCCGAACCCGATCCTCGTCGCCGGCCGCAACTTCGGCTGCGGCTCCTCGCGCGAGCACGCTCCCTGGGCGCTGGAGGACTTCGGCTTCGAGGCCATCATCGCCCCGTCCTTCGCCGACATCTTCTACGCCAACTGCACCAAGATTGGCCTGCTGCCGATCGAGCTGGACGAGCAACACTGCCGCACGGTGGCCGAGGCGGGGGAGGCCCGGATCGACGTCGACGATCAGACCGTGACCTGCGCCGCCGGCGTCTTCGAGTTCCAGATCGAGCCCGACATCCAGCATCGCCTGCTCAACGGCCTCGACGACATCGGCATCACGCTCGAGAACGCCGCTGCGATCGACACGTTCGAGGCCGCGCGCCCGAGCGAAGCCGTCCCCGCGACGACTGCGTTGTGAGCGACTCGCAGCCGGCCCGCGCGATCAACACCGGCCCCCGCGAGTGGGACGCCGACACCTACGACGCCGTCTCCGACCCGCAGTTCGAGTGGGGGACGGAGGTGCTGGAGCGGCTCGAGCTCAGTGGCGAGGAGTCGGTGCTCGATGCCGGTTGCGGCTCGGGCCGAGTCACGGCCGAGCTGTTGGGGCGCCTGCCGCGCGGGCGCCTGCTTGCGGTCGACGGCTCGGAGGCGATGATCGCGAAGGCACGCGAGCGGCTGGGGGACCAGGCCGGATACCTGGTCGCCGACCTCGCCGAGCTAGAGGTCGACGAACCGGTCGACCTGGTCTTCTCGACCGCGACCTTCCACTGGATCGCCGACCACGAGCGGCTCTTCCAGTGCCTGCGGGCGGCGCTGCGGCCCGGTGGCCGGCTGGTCGCCCAGTGCGGCGGCGAGGGCAATGTCGCGGCCTACGCGGACGCGATCGCGAGGGCGGCGGGCCGACCCGAGTTCGCGCCGCACGTCGGGTCGATCGAGGGGATGTGGAACTTCGCCTCTCCGAACGCGACCGGGGAGAAGCTGCGCGCAGCCGGCTTCGAGCAGGTGCGTTGCTGGTTGCAGCCAAAGCCAGTCGAGCCGGCCCAACCCTTCGAGTTCGCCGCCACCGTCACCCTCGGGCCGCACCTTGCCCGCCTTCCGGCCGAGCTCGAACGCCCCTTCGTCGAGGCGGTCCTCGCCGAGGCCGGCGAGCCGCTGCGGCTCGACTACGTGCGCCTCAACATCGAGGCTAGAGTGCCGTCCCCGTGAGCGAGACGCCCCGCATAGTGCTGCTGCCCGGCGACGGGATCGGCCCCGAGATCGTCGCCGCGGCCCGCCGGCTGCTCGATACGCTGGGCGAGTTCGAGTTCGAAGAGCGGCTGATGGGCGGCTGCTCGATCGACGCCCACGGCGTCGCCCTCACCGACGAGGTGCTGGCTGCCTGCAAGAGCGCCGACGCCGTCCTGCTCGGCGCCGTCGGCGGGCCGAAGTGGGACACCACCGACCCCGACGCGCCCCGTCCCGAGCAGGGGCTGCTGGGTCTGCGCAAGGGGATGGGCCTCTACGCCAACCTGCGGCCGGTGCGGCCCAGCCCCGCTCTGGTCGGCGCCAGCCCGTTGCGCGAGGAGCGAATCGCCGGCACCGACCTGCTGGTGGTGCGGGAGCTGACCGGCGGCATCTATTTCGGTGAGAGCGGCCGCGACGGCGACTCCGCCCACGACACCTGCGAGTACTCGGTCGCCGAGATCGAGCGCATCGCCCGCACCGGCTTCGAGTCGGCGCGCCGCCGCGCCGAGGGCAGCGGGCAACCGGCGCGCGTCACCTCGGTCGACAAGGCGAACGTGCTCGAGACCTCGCGATTGTGGCGAGAGGTTGTCGGCCGCGTCGCCAGCGAGTACGCCGACGTCGAGCTCGAGCACCTGCTCGTCGACAACGCCGCTATGCAGCTTGTCTCGCGCCCCGCCGAGTTCGATGTGATCGTCACCGAGAACCTCTTCGGCGACATCCTCAGCGACGAGTCGGCGATGCTCACGGGCTCGCTCGGGATGCTGCCCTCGGCCAGCCTCGGCGAGCCCGGCTCGCCCGGCCTCTTCGAGCCTGTCCACGGCTCGGCCCCCGACATCGCCGGCGAGGGCGTCGCCAACCCGCTCGCCACCTTTCTCAGCGCGGCGCTGATGCTGCGCCACGGCTTTGACCGCCCGGGCGAGGCGGAGCGGGTCGAGGCCGCGGTCGACGCCGTGCTGGAAAACGGCCTGCGCACTCCCGACCTCGCGGCAGCAGGCGATGCAACCGTCGGCACGGAGGAAATGACCGCTGCGGTGCTGGCATACTTCTCCGACGATGGAGACCGCTGAGCTGATCTGGCAGAACGGCGAGTTCGTGCCTTGGGAGGACGCCAAGACGCACGTGCTCAGCCACGGCCTGCACTACGGCACCGGCGTCTTCGAGGGGATCCGCTGCTATGAGACCGAGCGTGGCCCGGCGGTCTTCCGCCACGGCGAGCACCTCGCCCGACTGGAGAAGTCGGCCGAGCTCTACTACTTCGAGTTGCCCTACGGCGCCGAGCAGATCCGCGAGGCGACCAACGAGCTGATCCGTCGCAACGGGCTCGGCTCCTGCTACATCCGGCCGCTCGCCTACCGCGGCTACGGCAACCTCGGCCTCTACGCGACCGACGCGCCGATCGACGTGATCGTCGCCGCCTTTCCCTGGGGTGTCTACCTCGGCGAGGAGGGCTCGCGGCACGGCATCCGCACCAAGGTCTCTTCCTGGCGGACGATCTCCGGCGACAGCCTGATCCCGCACGCCAAGGCCGCGGGCCAGTACCTCAACTCGGTCCTGGCCAAGACCGAGGCGACCAAAGCCGGCTATGACGAGGCGATCCTGCTCGACCAGTACGGCGTCGTCTCCGAGGGCTCCGGCGAGAACGTCTTCATCGTCCGCGACGGAACGATCTGCACGCCGCCGCACACCGCGGCGATCCTCGACGGCATAACCCGCAACTCGGTCGTGCAGATCGCCCGCGACCTCGGCTACGCGGTCGAGGAGCGCGACATCGCCCGCGCCGAGCTCTACCTCGCCGACGAGGTCTTCCTCACCGGCACCGCGGCGGAGCTGGTCCCGGTGCGCGAGGTCGACGACCACCCACTCGGCGAGCCCGGCGAGATCACCCGGGTGATCCAGGCCAAGTTCCAGGACGCCCTACACGGGCGCGCCGAGGAGTACCTCGAGTGGCTCGACTTCGTCGAAGCGCCCGCCGGGCGAATTACGCCGGCCGGCTAGCGTCTGCCTGCGCGCAAGACGGGCCCGCACGGCCCTCCCGGATCGTTCTCGTACTTGAAAGGCAGCAAAAAGATGGAACAGGTGAAGCTCTACGACACCACCCTCCGCGACGGCATGGGCGGCCGCGGAATGTCGCTCTCCGTCGGCGAGAAGCTGAAAGTCGTGCGCGCGCTCGACGGACTCGGCGTGCAGACGATCGAGGCCGGCTTTCCCAGCTCCAACCCGAAGGAGATGGAGCTGTTCGAGCAGCTCGCCGGCCTCGAGCTCGAGCAGGCGACGATCGCCGCCTTCGGCATGACCCGCCGCCGCGACCGCAGCGCCGCGGACGACGAAGCGCTGGCGGTCCTGGTCGGCAGCTTTGCCCCGGTCGTCTGCCTTGTCGGCAAGAGCTGGGGCCTGCACCTGGAGAAGGTGATCAAGGTCTCGGCGGAGGAGAACCTGGCGATGATCGCCGATTCGATCGGCTTCTGCCGGGAGCGCGGCAAGCGGGCCGTCTTCGACGCCGAGCACTTCTTCGACGGATACCGCGACGATGCCGCCTACGCCCTCGCATGCGTGCGCGCCGCCGCCGACGCAGGCGCCGAGAACGTCACCCTCTGCGACACCAACGGCGGCAGCCTGCCGGGATTCGTCGCCGAGGCGACCGCGGCCGTGGTCGAGGCGCTCGGCGGGGGGACCGAGGTCGGCATCCACACCCATGACGACGCCGGTTGCGCGGTCGCCAACTCGCTCGCGGCGGTCGAAGCCGGGGCGCGGCTCGTGCAGGGCACCGTCAATGGCTACGGCGAGCGCTGCGGCAACGCCAACCTGGCGACGATCCTGCCGGCGCTGCAGCTGAAGCTGGGCTTCGACGTGGTTGCGCCGGAGCGACTGGAGAAGCTGACCTCGACCAGCCTCTACCTCGACGAGCTCTGCAACATGACCCCGGACCCCGACCAGCCCTATGTCGGCCGCAATGCCTTCGCCCACAAGGCGGGCATGCACGCCGCCGGGGTCGAGGCCGATGCCAGCACCTTCGAGCACCTTGATCCGGCCGAGGTCGGCAACCAGCGCCAGATCCTCGCCTCCGAGCTCTCCGGCAAGGCGACGATCCGCAGTCAGGCCGAGGGGGCCGGGCTCGAGCTCGACGAGGCCGCCGCCACGCAGGCGGTCGAGCAACTCAAGCAGCGCGAGCACGAGGGCTACCACTACGAGGCGGCACCGGCCTCCTTCGAGCTGCTGCTGCGCCGTGAGGCGGGCAGCTACCAGCCGCTGTTCGAGCTGGAGAGCTTCAAGGTGCTGGTCGAGAAACGCGCCGACGGCGCGGTCGAGACCGAGGCGACGATCAAGGTCAAGGTCGACGGCAAGCGCTACGTCCGCGTCGCCGAGGGCAACGGCCCGGTCAACGCGCTCGACAGCGCCCTGCGCGGCGCGATCGCCGATCGATACCCGCACCTGGCCGAGATCGAGCTGACCAACTACAAGGTGCGGATCCTCGACGAGAGTCACGGCACCGGCGCGGTCACCCGGGTCCTGCTCGACTCCGCCGACGGCGAGCGCGAGTGGGGGACGATCGGCGTCTCGGAGAACATCATCGAGGCCTCCTGGGAGGCTCTGGTCGACTCGCTCGAGTACGCCTTCCAGCAATGACCGAGGAGATCCCACTGGCGAAGCCCGAGATCGGCGCCCGCGAGGAGGAGCTGGCGCTGGAGGTGCTGCGCTCGGGGCGGCTTTCGCTGGGCCCGGTGGGCGAGCGGTTCGAGCGCGATTTCGCAGCATGGCTCGGAGTCGAGGATGCGGTCGCGGTCTCCAGCGGCACCGCCGCGCTGCACCTCGGCGTCCGCGCGCTTGGTTGGGGCTGCGGCGACGAGGTTTTGACCAGCCCGTTCAGCTTCGTCGCCTCGGCCAACTGCCTGCTCTACGAGGGCGTCCGCCCGGTCTTCTGCGACATCGACCCGGTCACGCTCAACCTCGACCCGGCCGCGGTCGAGGCCGCGGCCGGCGAGCGTAGCGCCGGCATCCTGCCGGTCCACATCTTCGGCTTCCCGGCGGCGATGGCGGAGCTGGAGGCAATCGCCGCCCAGCGCGGGCTCGGCATCCTCGAGGATGCCTGCGAGGCGCTGGGAGCGGTCGACGCGGAGGGGCGGAGGGTCGGCACACACGGCAACTTCGCCACCTTCGCCTTCTACGCCAATAAGCAGCTGACCACCGGCGAGGGGGGCATGATCGTGCCGCCGGACTCCGCCGTCGCCGCGCAGCTGCGCTCGGAGCGCAACCAGGGCCGCGCCGCGGACATGGGCTGGCTCGACCACGGCGGCCTCGGCTTCAACTACCGCCTCTCTGACCTCGCCGCGGCGCTCGGCGTCGCCCAGATCGAGAAGCTGGATGAGATGCTCGCGGCGCGTGATGCGGTCGCAGCCCGGTACGAGGCCGGGCTGGCGGGGGTCGAAAGCGTCACGACCCTGCCCGTCTCCCGTGGCGCCGAGCGGCGCAGCTGGTTCGTCTACGTCGTCCGCCTCGCCGAGGAGATTGACCGCGACGCGACGATCGCCTCGCTTGCCCGGCAGGGGATCGCCTCCAAGGCCTATCTGCCCTGCATCCACCTCTTCCCGCACCTGCGTGAGCTCGGCTACAGCGAGGGCCAGTTCCCGGTCGCCGAAGCCGCTGCAGCGCACTCGCTGGCGCTGCCGTTCTTCCCGGCGATGACGGAGTCGCAGGTGAGCCGGGTGTGCGAGGCTCTGGCCGGTTCGATCCGCTGATGTCACGCTTCCGCAAAGAGCCCGACCCGCGCTTCTGGCGCCTCAACCGCTCGATCGAGTTCGACGCGCGGCTGGCGCCCTACGACATCGACCAGTCGCAGGCGCACGCGCGCGGCCTGCAGCGGATCGGCGTCCTCGACCGGGCTGAGCTGGAGAAGATCGAAGCTGGCCTCGATGCGGTACGCGAGCGGATCGGCCGGGCGGGCTTCTCCTTCGGGGCCTCCGACGAGGACATCCACATGGCCGTCGAGCGCCTGCTCGGCGAGGAGATCGGCCCGCTGGCCGGCAAGCTGCACACCGGCCGCTCGCGCAACGACCAGGTGGCGACCGACGTGGCGATGCTCGTCCAGGCTCACTCGCTGCGGGCGATGGAGCTGGCGCGGGCGGCGATGGAACGGCTGCTCGAGCTCGCCGAGCGCCACCGCGAGTGGCCGATGCCCGGCTACACGCACCTACAGCGCGCCCAGCCGGTCTACCTCGGTCACCATCTGCTCGCCTACTTCTGGATGCTTGCCCGCGACGTGCTGCGCTTCAACTTCGCGCTCGAGAGCGCCAGCGTGATGCCGCTCGGCTCCGGCGCGCTTGCTGGGGTCAACTGGGAGATCGACCGTGGCGATGTCGCCGATGACCTCGGCTTTGCCTATGTCAGCCGGAACTCGATCGACGGGGCCTCCAACCGCGACTTCGTGCTCGACTACATGAGCGCCGCCGCAACCTGCGCAATGCATCTCTCGCGGCTCGGCTCGGAGATCGTCATCTGGAGCTCGACGGAGTTCGGTTTTTGCGAGCTCGACGAGTCGTTCTCCTCGGGCTCCTCGATCATGCCGCAGAAGGTCAACCCCGACTCGGCCGAGCTGTTGCGGGCGAAGAGCCCGCGCGTTGCCGCCGACTACCTCTCGCTACTGGGGACGATGCATGCCCTGCCGTTGACCTACGGCAAGGACATGCAGGAGGACAAGGAGCCGCTCTTCGACGCGATCGAGACGGTCGAGTCCTGCCTTGACGCGCTTGAGGGGATGCTCGCCGGGATCTGCTTCGACCGCGAGCGGCTCGCCGAGGCCTCAGGCGATGAGATGCTGGCCGCGACCGAGGTCGCCGACCTGCTTGTGCGCAAGGGAGTGCCCTTCCGCGAGGCACACGGGATCGTCGGTGGGCTGGTCCGCGACGCGGTTGAGCGCGGGGTCGCACTCTCGGAGCTGAGCGAGGACGACCTGCGCCGGCGCAGCGAGCACCTCGACCGCTCCTTCTATGAGGTTCTGCGGCGCGAGAACTGGCTCGAGTCGAAGCTGATCGAGGGCGGCACCTCCTCACCGGCGCTCGCGCGTCAGATCGAGCTCGCCCGCGAGACGCTCGCCTCGGTCGCCGAGCGGGTCGACGAGGAACCACTTTGACCTGCTTTGGCCCTGTGTCTCCAGGTCGCGACGGGCTCAGCCCGCGGTGATGCCGCCGCCGCCACCCGATTCCGGGGTGGGGGAGGGAGCAGCTTCAGGCCCTTCCGGCGCAGGAGCGCTGGGTTCGGGGGCCTCCGGTTCGGGGGCGGGTGCTGGTTCGGATTCCGTGGTGGGGGGCGTGTAGGAGTCTTCCGTGGTCGAGGTGGGGCCGGACTCGCTCCCTTCATTCAATTCCTTGGCTTCCTTCTCGGCCTTGCGGCCCGCGGCGCGATCGGCAGTAATTTCATTCCAGGCGTTGATCACGCCGGCCCAGATCAGCGCCGGGAAGGTGCCGCCGTCGACCGGGCCGCCGGAGTACTCGGTCAGCATCGGCGTCGTCGTGTCGGCGTAGCCGACCCAGACGCAGGCCGTGACCGCTTCGATCGCGCCGCAGAACCACGCATCGCCGTTGTTCTCGGTCGTGCCCGTCTTGCCCCATTGGCTGTCGTCACCGATGTCGGCCTGCACACCGGTGCCGCTGCTGACGACGGTGTGGAGAATTTCCTTGGCCTGCCCGGCTACCTCCTCGGGGATCACCTGAGTGTGGATCGAGTCGTTGTCGCCGCCCCTGATCACGTCGCCCTTCTGGCCGCTGACCTTGGTGTAGGCCACGGGACTGTCCCCGGGCTGGGGGGCGAGCGTCCCGCTGACGCGGTCACCGTCGTTGGCAAGGGTCGAGAACGCGTAGGTCCATTCCAGCGGCGTGACGCCTTCCTGGAGGCCGCCGAGCACCATCGCCGGGTTGGTCGAAAGGCGGCTCTGGACGCCAAGCTTGTGGATCGTGCGGGCGATCGCCTTCGTGCCGCCTTCGATGCTCTCCAGCCCGACCTGGGCGTAGACAGCGTTGTCGGAGTAGGTCGTCGCGGTCGCCAGCGAGGCCGAGCCGAGGTAGCTGTCCTCATAGTTGTTGACCTCGAAGACTTCCTTGTCCTTCTTGCCAAAGGTGAAGATCTGCTTACTCGATTCGTAGACTGTGTCGGGCGATATCCCCTGTTCGAGCGCGGTGGCGAGGATGAACGGCTTAATCGAGGAGCCCGGCTGGCGATGGCCGAGGGTGGCCAGGTTGAACGGCTGTTCCTTGAAGTCGGGGCCGGCGACCATCGCCTTGATTCCGGCGTTGCGGTTGTCGATCACGACGACGGCCGCGGTCGGCGGCAGCCCGCCGAGGTAGGAGCCGACGACTTCTTCGGCGGCGTCCTGCAGACGCAGGTCGAGCGTCGTCTTGACGTCGAGCCCGCCGAAGAAGGTCTTCGCCGCGCCGAAGCGATCAACCAGTTGCTGGCGCAGCCAGGAGGTGAAGTAGGGCGCTTCGGAATCGAGCGTCGGCGGCTCTATCTCACTCGGCGCCGGCAGCGCCTGCCGGCTGCCGTCTAGCCGCTGCTCAGCGGTGATGTAGCCCTGTTCGTACATGCGCTCCAGCACCAGGTTGCGCCGGGCCAGCGCGTTCTCGGGAAAGATCTTCGGGTCGTACAGCGATGGCGAGGAGATGATCCCGGCGAGCATCGCCGCCTCCCAGGGCTCGAGCACCGCCGCGCAGGGGTCGGCCTCGTTGCCGCAGCCGGGATGGGCAGAGCCGAAGAACGTCCGCGCGGCGGCCTCGATGCCGTAGGCGCCCTCGCCGAAGTAAATCGTGTTGAGGTACTCGGTGAGAATCTTGTCCTTGCTCCAATGGTGCTCGAGGCGGTAGGCGAGTGCCGCCTCGCGGAACTTCTGGAAGACGGTTCGTTCGCCCTGCGCCTCGACCGCTTCCTTGACGAACTGCTCGGTGATCGTCGAGGCGCCCTGGGCGGCGCTGCGCGCGAGGATGTCTTTGACCAGGGCGCGGCCGATGCCTTGGAAATCGACACCGTCGTGGTCGTAGTAGCGCGCATCCTCGATCGAGACCACGGCGTTCTTCACGTTCGGCGAGATCTGCTCGGAGTCGAGCAGGATCTTGTTCTGGTTGCTGGTCAGGGTGCCGATCGGCTCACCCGCGGCATCGAATACCTGGCTGTTCTGCGCCGCCTTGTACTGGGCGAAGTCGTAGATCGCCGGTAGGTCTTTGGAGACAGCGACGATCATCCCGAAGACCAGCGAGACGACGCCGAGGATGGCGAGCCCGAGCAGGACGAAGAGCACGCGCAGCTTCTTCATCCGCGGGCGCGCAGGCTTGCTCGGGGGTGCTTGCGGCGGGGGCGGCGGAGTCGCGCCGCCCGGCCGGCGGGGCTTTAGTCCTATTGCCGCCATCGAAGGTGGTGGTCCGGCGTGGCTTGCCAGCCGAACGGAAGCGGGCAGTCTAGCATTGCGCCGGTGTCGGATCTGACGCTCAACGCGGTTGACGTGCTGCCAGAGGGAAAGCTCGCCGAGCAACTCGGCGGGGGCCGTCCGCTGCGGGTCAAGCTCGGCATCGACCCCACCACCGCCGACATCCACCTCGGCCATACGGTCGTGCTCGAGAAGCTGCGCGAGTTCCAGCGGGCCGGGCACACCGTGGTCCTGATCATCGGCGACTTCACCGCGAGGATCGGCGATCCGAGCGGCCGCTCGACCCAGCGACCCGTGCCCGGCGCCGAGGAGATCGAGGCCAACGCCGCCACGTACCAGGAGCAGGCCTTCAAGCTGCTCGATCGCGAGCGCACCGAGGTCCGCTACAACAGCGAGTGGCTGCGGATGGCGCCCGAGGACCTGCTCGGCCTGCTCGCGCGGACGACCGTGGCGCGGCTGCTGGAGCGCGACGACTTTAAGAAGCGGATGGCGGCAGAGCAGCCGGTCGCCGCGCTCGAGCTGCTCTACCCACTGCTGCAGGGCTACGACTCGGTCGCCGTGGAGGCTGATGTCGAGCTGGGGGGGACCGACCAGAGATTCAACCTGCTCTTCGGTCGCGACATCCAGGCCGCCTACGGCCAGAGGCCGCAATCGATCATGACTCTGCCGATCCTGGTCGGCACCGACGGCGTGCAGAAGATGAGCAAGTCGCTGGGCAACTATGTCGGCGTCACCGAGGCGCCGGAGGAGATGTTCGGCAAGCTGATGAGGATCCCCGACGAGGCGATGCCCGAATACTTCCGCCTGCTGCTCGGATCCGAGTTACCCGGCGGACCCCCCAATCAGGCCAAGCGCGAGCTGGGGCGGCGGATCGTCGTCCGTTTCCATGGCGAGGAAGCGGCCCAGGCGGCTGAGGAGCACTTCGAACGACTCTTTGTCCGCCACGAGGTGCCGGAGGAGATCGAGGAGGTCGACCTCGGCGCCTACGTCGGCGAGGACGGATCCTCCGTGCATCTGCCGCTGTTGATGGCGGGTGTCTTCGGGGTCAGCTCCAGCGAGGCGCGGCGCCTGCTCAAGCAGGGCGGCGTCAAGCTCGACGGGAAGCCACTCGGGGGAGAGGCGCTCGACGTGGATTCGGGGACCCTCGACGGGCGCATTCTGCAGCTCGGCAAGCGCCGATTCCGGCGCCTGAGCGCCCGCGCCTGAGCGGCACTTGCAAAGCGCGGCGGCAGCGCTATACTCCTCGTCCCTCTGGGATCGTCCCTGTGGCGTCCCATGCGCGAACGACGGCGAAACCCGCCGAAGTCAGAGGCGCAGCGGTCTTTGAAAACTGAGCAGCGTGCACCCGCGGGCATTCGTGTCCGTGGGATGTTTGAGCCCGATCCACTCGACTCGTCAGCGTGTCGAGTGGTCTGATTTACCCGTCATGCCGGCCGCCATGTATGTGTACCCGGCGGCCAGCCAGGCATGACCACTCTCTGTAAGAAGTACTTTCACGGAGAGTTTGATCCTGGCTCAGGACGAACGCTGGCGGCGTGCTTAACACATGCAAGTGGTGCGACGAACCAGGGCTTGCCCTGGGGCAAAGCCGCGAACGGGTGAGTAACACGTGAGTAACCTGCCCCGATGACCGGGACAACCCGAGGAAACTCGGGCTAATACCGGATGTGGCGCACAGGCGTAAGCCTGTTCGCTAAAGGAAGCTTCGGCCTCCGCATTGGGAGGGGCTCGCGGCCCATTAGCTTGTTGGTGGGGTCAAGGCCTACCAAGGCGACGATGGGTAGCTGGTCTGAGAGGACGATCAGCCACACTGGGACTGAGACACGGCCCAGACTCCTACGGGAGGCAGCAGTGGGGAATCTTGCGCAATGCGCGAAAGCGTGACGCAGCAACGCCGCGTGGGGGAAGACGGCCTTCGGGTTGTAAACCCCTTTCAGGGGGGACGAAGGTTCGGCGGTGAATAGCCGTCCGGACTGACGGTACCTTCAGAAGAAGCTCCGGCTAACTACGTGCCAGCAGCCGCGGTAATACGTAGGGGGCGAGCGTTGTCCGGAATCATTGGGCGTAAAGCGCGCGTAGGCGGCTCTGTAAGTCCGTTGTGAAAGTCAAAGGCTCAACCTTTGAAAGCCGATGGATACTGCAGGGCTAGAGTCCGGAAGAGGCGAGTGGAATTCCTGGTGTAGCGGTGGAATGCGCAGATATCAGGAGGAACACCAATAGCGAAGGCAGCTCGCTGGGACGGTACTGACGCTAAGGCGCGAAAGCGTGGGGAGCGAACAGGATTAGATACCCTGGTAGTCCACGCCGTAAACGATGGGCACTAGGTGTGGGAGGTGTCGACTCCTCCCGTGCCGTCGCTAACGCACTAAGTGCCCCGCCTGGGGAGTACGGCCGCAAGGCTAAAACTCAAAGGAATTGACGGGGGCCCGCACAAGCAGCGGAGCATGTGGTTTAATTCGACGCAACGCGAAGAACCTTACCTGGGCTTGACATGTTGGTGACCGCCGTGGAAACACGGTTTTCCTTCGGGACACCATCACAGGTGGTGCATGGCTGTCGTCAGCTCGTGTCGTGAGATGTTGGGTTAAGTCCCGCAACGAGCGCAACCCCCGTCCTATGTTGCCAGCATTCAGTTGGGGACTCATAGGAGACTGCCGGTGACAAACCGGAGGAAGGTGGGGATGACGTCAAGTCATCATGCCCCTTATGTCCAGGGCTACACACGTGCTACATTGGCGCATACAAAGGGCAGCAATACCGTGAGGTGGAGCGAATCCCAGAAAGTGCGTCTCGGTTCGGATTGGAGGCTGAAACTCGCCTCCATGAAGCTGGAGTTGCTAGTAATCGCAGATCAGCAATGCTGCGGTGAATACGTTCCCGGGCCTTGTACACACCGCCCGTCACACCACGAAAGCAAGCAACACCCGAAGCCGGTGGCCTAACCTTTTGGAGGGAGCCGTCGAAGGTGGGGCCTGTGATTGGGGTGAAGTCGTAACAAGGTAGCCGTAGCGGAAGCTGCGGCTGGATCACCTCCTTTCTAGGGAGATTTCTCTAGAACGTCGACCGGGCTCCCCAGTGGCATCAAGCCGCTGGGAACGCTGCTCAGTTTTGAGAGACCGCCGGTGGAAGAACTCCGCCGCGTGTGCCTCGGTGGACCTTGAAAACTGCACAATGCCAAGATTGGAGCCCGTCGCAAGATGGGCTCTAGGGTAATTTAATTACGACCAGTACACAATGTGTGTTGGTCGCTCACCGTCAAGATAGTAAGGGCTTACGGTGGATGCCTTGGCACCAGGAGTCGATGAAGGACGTGGACGGCTGCGATAAGCCGCGGTTAGGCGCTGAACAGCCATTGACCCGCGGATTTCCGAATGGGGAAACCCGGCGCCGGTAATGCGGCGTCATCCGGTGGTGAATTCATAGTCACCGGAGGGAAACCGGGAGAACTGAAACATCTAAGTATCCCGAGGAGTAGAAATCAACCGAGACTCCCTTAGTAGTGGCGAGCGAAAGGGGATCAGCCCAAACCCGATAGATGCAAGCGGGCACGCGTTGTCTATCGGGGGTTGTAGGACGTCATGTCCGAGCCGTGCCTGGCTCGGCGGCAGTTACCAAATCAGGTGTTAACCGAAGCGAGTGGAACCTCGCACCACAGAGGGCAATCGTCCCGTAGGTGAAAACGCACTGATCTGCCGACTGATGTTCCTGAGTAGGACCGCACCCGTGAAACGCGGTCTGAACCTGGGGGGACCACCCTCCAAGGCTAAGTACTACCTGGTGACCGATAGTGAACTAGTACCGTGAGGGAAAGGTGAAAAGCACCCCTGAAGGGGAGTGAAATAGTACCTGAAACCGCAAGCCTACAAGTGGTCGGAGCACCTTCGGGTGTGACGGCGTGCTTTTTGCATCACGAGCCGGCGAGTTACTCGTCAGTGGCAAGGTTAAGCGATGAGCGGAGCCGTAGCGAAAGCGAGTCTGAACAGGGCGACATAGTCATTGGCGGTAGACCCGAAACTGGGCGAGCTATCCATGGGCAGGCTGAAGCGGGGGTAAGACCTCGTGGAGGGCCGAACCGACCTAGGTTGAAAACTGGGCGGATGACCTGTGGATTGGAGTGAAAGGCTAATCAAGCCCAGAGATATCTGGTTCTCTCCGAAATATATTTAGGTATAGCCTCGCGTATTTGCGTGGCGGCCGTAGAGCACTGTTTGGACTAGGGGCCCTACCAGGTTACCGACTTCAGGCAAACTCCGAAGACCGTCACGGTTAGCGTGGGAGTCAGTGTGCGGGGGATAAACTTCGTACGCAAAAGGGGAACAACCCAGACCATCAGCTAAGGACCCTAAGTACTAGCTAAGTGGTGAACGATGTCCGAGTGCATAGACAACCAAGAGGTTGGCTTAGAAGCAGCCACCCTTAAAAGAGTGCGTAACAGCTCACTGGTCAAGTGTTCGGGCGCGGAGAATTCAACGGGGCTCAAGCTAGTCTCCGAAGCTATGGGTGTGCAGGCCTGCGGGCTCTGCACGCGGTAGGAGAGCGTTCCAGTTGCGTGAAGCGGATGCGTAAGCCTCCGTGGAGTGGCTGGAAGTGAGAATGCCGGCATGAGTAACGATAGAGGGGTGAGACTCCCCTCCACCGATTGTCCAAGGTTTCCTGAGTAAAGTTCGTCTGCTCAGGGTTAGTCGGGACCTAAGGCGAGGCCGAAAGGCGTAGCCGATGGCCAACAGGTTGATATTCCTGTACCACGTCGCTTCCGTTATGACCGATGGGGGGACGGGGAAGGGTAAGGGAACCCAGGCGATGGTCGTCCTGGGGCAAGCACGTAGCCAGTCTCTGTAGGGAAATCCGCAGGGGCGCTTTGACGCGAGGTGCGATGCCAGCTGGCTTGACCGCCGGCCAGTCCCCGATCCCATGCCTCCGAGAAAATCCTCTAGGCAGGATTCGCGTGCCCGTACCGATAACCGACACAGGTGGACAAGTAGAACATACTGAGGTGAGCGAGCTAACTCTCGTTAAGGAACTCGGCAAAATCGTCCCGTAACTTCGGGAGAAGGGACGCCCCGTTAAGGTGATCTCCATACGGAGGGAGCCCGAGGGGGCCGCAGTGAATTGGTCCAACCGACTGTTTACCAAAAACACAGGCCTCTGCTAAGTCGCAAGACGACGTATAGGGGCTGACGCCTGCCCGGTGCCGGAAGGTTACGCGGACTTGTTAGCGCTTCGGCGCGAAGCAGTGAAGCTAAGCCCCGGTAAACGGCGGCCGTAACTATAACGGTCCTAAGGTAGCGAAATTCCTTGTCGGGTAAGTTCCGACCTGCACGAATGGCGCAACGAGTTGGACGCTGTCTCAACGAGAGGCTCGGTGAAATTAAAGTCTCGGTGAAGATGCCGAGTACCCGCAGCTAGACGGAAAGACCCCGTGAACCTTTACTGCAACTTGATATTGGAGTTCGATGTATCTCGCTCAGGATAGGTGGGAGACTGTGAACCGGCGGCTTTGGCTGCCGGGGAGTCGTCCTTGAGATACCACCCTTGATGTTTTGGGCTTCTAACACCATGCCGTAACCCGGGTGGTGAACAGTGTCAGGTGGGCAGTTTGACTGGGGCGGTCGCCTCCTAAAGAGTAACGGAGGCGCCCAAAGGTTCCCTCAGCACGGTTGGAAATCGTGCGCAGAGTGTAAAGGCAACAAGGGAGCTTGACTGCGAGACCGACGGGTCGAGCAGGAACGAAAGTTGGGCTTAGTGATCCGGCGGTAGCAAGTGGAAGCGCCGTCGCTCAACGGATAAAAGGTACTCCGGGGATAACAGGCTTATCGGTTCCAAGAGTCCACATCGACGAACCGGTTTGGCACCTCGATGTCGGCTCGTCGCATCCTGGGGCTGGAGTAGGTCCCAAGGGTTGGGCTGTTCGCCCATTAAAGCGGTACGCGAGCTGGGTTCAGAACGTCGTGAGACAGTTCGGTCCCTATCTGCTGTGGGCGTTGGAGAGTTGAGAGGAGTCATCCCTAGTACGAGAGGACCGGGATGAACGTGCCGCTGGTGTATCTGTTGTCCTGCCAAGGGCATCGCAGGTTAGCTACGCACGGAACGGATAACCGCTGAAGGCATCTAAGCGGGAAGCCGTCCTCAAGATGAGCTCTCCCATCCCTTCGAGGGAGTAAGACCCCTGGTAGACCACCAGGTTGATAGGCCGGCGGTGCAAGCGCAGCGATGTGCTCAGCCGACCGGTACTAATGGGTCGAGGGCTTGACGGATGTCTATTTCTTACCCTCTTGGTCTTGTGCAGTTTTCAAGCTCCACCGGGGCGCGGTTTCGCAAAATTTCCGGTGGCGCATAGCGAAAGGGAAACACCTCTTCCCATTCCGAACAGAGCAGTTAAGCCTTTCAGCGCCGATGGTACTTGGGGGGCAACCCCCTGGGAGAGTAGGTCGCCGCCGGTTCTTCTTCGACCAGGGCCGCCCGATGGGCGGCCCTTTGTCGTTAGGCCTGGGTGGCGAAGCGATTGATCGCAGCGTGCCAGGCACCCGTGCTTCGTCTGGGAACTCGGTGCCGCGCCTCGCAGGGGCGGGGATCGGCACCGACCGGCTCCAAGCCGTACTCGCCGAGGGTCGCGAAGTCGATAATCAGGTCCGTTGCGTCGGCTGCCTTGCTGCTGATGGTCTTTTTCGTAGCGAACATAGGTTCGACTCTACGGACGCTTCCGGACGGCATCGCTTTTCTGCAGGCGTTTTTGCATTTCGTGCCTGGCGAAGGCCAGAACGAGGGCCGCAGTCCGGCCCGGGGCCTCAAAGTTGGGGGAGTGGCCGGCGCCCTCGATCAGCTCGGTCCGCGTGCCGGGATAGATGCTGCGGTATTCGGCCAGTCGCGCCGGCGGGTCGTCGATGATCTGCTCCTCGGCGCCCATGATCACCAGCAGCGGCTTGCCGCTCTTTCTCATCCGGTCGCCGAGCCCTTCCTCGTCGCTGTAGTCCTCGGAGTTGCGGGCCGAGCTGTTGTAGGCCGTGTAGGTCATCGCGTTGACGTCGTCAACGAAGGCGTCCGGCACGTCGAAGCCGGGGGCGAAGGCGACCTCGAGTCCCTTCCTGGTTACCGCGTCGGTCTTGATCCGCCAGAGTGCGTCGCCAATCACCGGCACGAATACGAGCTTGGCGAGCAGGCCGAGATCGCCTTTTTCCAGCGTAGCCGGGGTGTCGACGATGACCACGCGGTCGACCAGCCGCGGCGAGCGTTCGGCCAGGGCCGTGACCACCGCGCCGCCGAGCGAGTGGCCGACGACCTCGGCGTCCCGGGCTCCGAGCCGGCCCATGACACCGGCGACGAGGTCGGCCTGGTTCTCAATCGTGTAGCCGGAGCTCGGCTTCTCCGATCCACCGTGGCCGAGCAGGTCAACGGCGATCACCCTGTGCTCGCGGGCGAGGCGCGGAATCATCCGCTCCCAGTAGTTGATCGCGCACGTGAAGCAGTGGACGAGCACGATCGGGCTGCCGTTGCGTGGGCCCGCTTCGATCGCCTCGACTTCGCCACCGGGCAGCTTGACGATGCGCCCGCCCGGTTCGGTCACTTCGGCCGGCTTGGTTTCGGCCCCGGTGACCAGCGCGTTGATGCCGATCAGCACGACGACCGCCGCCACGATCCCGATCGCGATCTTCCAGCCCCGTCCCATTACGCAGGTACCCTAGCCGGATCATGGAGAAGTTCGTCATTGAAGGAGGCGCGCCGCTGTCGGGAGAGGTGACCGCCGCCGGCAACAAGAACGCGGCGCTGCCGATCCTCGCCGCCTGCCTGCTGACCGAGGAGGAGCTGCTGTTGCACCGGGTGCCGCGAATCCGTGACACCGAGGCGCAGATCGCGCTGCTCGAGCGACTGGGGGTCGAGCTGGAGTGGGTTGCCGACAACAGCCTCCGTCTCTGCGCCGCCGGGGTCTCAGACGTCGCCGTCGACGAGGACCTCTCGAACAAGATCCGCGCCTCCTTCCTGCTCGCGGGGCCCTTGCTTGCGCGCTTCGGCGAGGCTCGGATGCCGCCACCGGGGGGCGATTTCATCGGCCGCCGCCGGCTCGATGCGCATCTCGACGCCTTCGCCGACCTCGGCGCTTCCGTCGACGGCGACCGCTGGATCGAGTTGAAGGCCCCGGGCGGCGGTCTGCGCCCGTGCGCGATCTTCATGGACGAGCCCTCGGTGATGGGCACCGAGAACGCGCTGATGGCGGCGGCGCTGACGCCGGGCCCGACGACGATCTCCAACGCCGCCTGCGAGCCGCACGTCCAGGATCTCGCCCGGCTGCTGACCGTGATGGGGGCGGAGGTGACCGGGATCGGCTCCAACGTGATGACGGTTCACGGTCGCGACCGCCTCGGCGGCGCCGAGCACACGATCTCGCCCGACCACATCGAGGTCGCGAGTTTCATGGCGCTAGCGGCCGCGACCGGGGGCGAGCTGCGCATCCGCGACGCCGCGCCAGCCGACCTGCTGATGGTTCGGCGTCAGTTCCGCCGCCTCGGGCTCGAGTCGGCGATCGAGGGCGACGACGTGATCGTGCCGCCCGGACAGCGACTGCAGGTCAAGGCCGATCTCGGCGACGCGATCCCCAAGATCGAGGACGGGCCCTGGCCGGCGTTCCCCGCCGACCTGACCTCGATCGCCCTGGCGCTTGCCACCCAGGCCGATGGCGAGATCCTGATCTTCGAGAAGATGTTCGAGAACCGCCTCTTCTTCGTCGACAAGCTGGTCGCGATGGGCGCTCGGATCACGCTCTGCGATCCCCATCGGGCGATCGTCAGCGGTCCGAGCCGCCTTCACGGCGCCCGGGTCGAGAGCCCCGACATCCGGGCCGGGATGGCGATGCTCATCGCCGCCCTGGCGGCCGAGGGCGGCTCCGAGATCGGCAACATCCGCCAGATCGATCGGGGCTACGAGTCGATCGACGAGCGCCTGCGCGGGCTCGGCGCCCGAATCGACCGCGTATCTGCAGAGATCCCGGCGTAAGGCGAGCAGGCATTCCGCTCCCACTCTCGTAAGGTCAAGCGCGTGATTCACCCGATCCCCCCAGGAACGCGCGACATCCTGCCCGAGGAGATGGGCGAGTTGCGCAGGCTGCATCGCGCCCTGATCGAGGTCTTCGAGGGCCGCGGCTACGGCGAGGTCGCGACCCCGGCGATCGAGTACGACGAGGTGCTGGCGCGGGGCGATGGCCGCACGGCCAACTCGGCCTACCGCTTCTTCGACGAGCGCGGCGACCTGCTCGCGCTGCGCTCGGACATGACCGTGCCGATCGCGCGGCTGGTTGCCAGCCGCTTCGGCGGCGCCGAGCCGCCGCTGCGCTTCAGCTACCTGGCCAACGCCTTCCGCGCGGTGCGCCCGCAGCGCGGCCAGATGCGCGAGTTCACCCAAGCCGGGGTCGAGCTGATCGGCGCGCCGGCGCCGGCGGGCACGGTCGAGGTGGTCGAGGTGCTGGAGGCGACGCTCGACGCGGCCGGGCTCGATCGGGCCGTGATCGGACTGGGCGACGCCGACCTCTTCCGTCAGCTGCTCACCGAGCTCGGGGTCGAGGGGGAGAGTCGCAACGCGATCCTCGGCCGCCTTGCGATGCACGACCTGGTCGGCCTTGAGGTCGAGCTCTCGCGCGCCGGGATCGCAGCCGAGCAGGTTGACACCTGCGTCGCGCTCTCACAGCTGCGCGGTGGGCGCGAGGTCCTCGACCAGGCTCGGGCGATCGGCGGCGCGGCGGTGGAGCGCGCCACCGCCCGGATCGGCGAGACCGTCGCCGCGCTGGAGCAGCGCGGCGTCGCCGGGCGGGTCCAGGTCGACCTCGGCCTGCTGCGCGACCTCGGCTACTACAGCGGCGCCATCCTCGAGGTCTACGACCCGGCGATCGGGCACGTGCTCGGCGGCGGCGGGCGCTACGACGAGCTCTTGAGGCGCTTCGGCCTCGACCTGCCGGCGGCTGGCTTCGCGCTCTACCTGGAGCGCGTGCACGTGGCTCAGATGGAGGAGTCGCGCCGCGGAGGCGGATCGTGAGCGTCGAGGTCGCCGGTACGGCCGGAGCGAAGCCGGACGGGCCGCTGAAGCTGGCGGTGCCGCGCGGCTCCCTGCTCGACGGCACCCTCGATGTGCTCGACGCGGTCGGGGTCGACACGGCCGCCGCGCGCAGCGAGTCGCGGGCGCTGATCTTCCCCGGCGAGCAGATCACCCTGGTGACGATGCGGCCCTCCGATGTGCCGACCTACGTCGAGGCGGGCGCCGCCGATGTCGGCATCACCGGCAAGGACGTGCTGCTCGAGCAGTCCGACCGCATGGTCTACGAGCTGCTCGACCTCGGCTACGGGCGCTGCCGCATGGTGCTCGCCGGGCGGGTGGGCGACGAGAGCCTCGGCGAATCGCAGCGTCGTCTGGGGATGATGCGGATCGCGACCAAGTATCCACGTATCGCCGAACGCCACTTCGAGTCGACCGGCCGCCAGGTCGAGACGATCGAGGTCAAGGGCTCGATCGAGCTGGCGCCGCTTATCGGCCTTGCCGACGGCATCGTCGACCTGGTCGCGACCGGCCGCACGCTGAAGGAGAACGACCTCGAGGTGCGCGAGGAGATCGTCGAGTGCACCGCCCGCTTCGTCGCCAACCGCGTCGCCCACAAGCTGCGCGCGGCGGAGATCGACGGGCTGACGACGAAGCTGAGGGAGGCGACGGGGGGGTGAAAATCCAACGGTTCACATGGGAGGGCCCCCTTGAGACCGTCAGCCAGATTCGCACCTGGGCCGCATTCGACACGCCACCAGTCGACGTCGCCTCAATTGCTGGTGATGTCGACGCCAATGGTGACGCAGCGCTCCTGGCGCTGACGGCGCGCTTTGACGCAACCGAGTGCGCCCCGGACTCGCTTTCTCTCCGCGTCGATCCCGCGGCCACGGCTGCGGCGGTCGCTTCTCTAGACGCGAACTTGCGCACATCGATCGAGCTCGCGATTGCCAACGTCCGCACGGTCGCGGCCGCGCAGGTCGCCGACGATCTGCGCGCAGTGAAGCTTCCGCAGGGCCAATCGGTGACACTGCGGGAGGTTCCCGTCGGCGCCGCGGGGATCTACGCGCCCGGGGGCCGTGCGTCCTACCCGTCGAGCGTGCTGATGAGCGCCCTCCCGGCTCGGGCCGCCGGCGTCGAGCGCGTGGTCCTCGCGACGCCGCCCGGACCCGACGGCTCGGTCCCGCCGCTCGTGCTGGCGACCGCGGCACTCTGCGAGGTCGACGAGGTCTACGCCGTCGGCGGCGCTCAGGCGATCTTCGCCCTCGCCTATGGCACCGAGTCGATCGATGCTGTCGATGTCGTCGCGGGGCCCGGCAATATCTGGGTTCGCGAAGCCAAGCGTGCAGTCTGCGGCGTTGTCGGTATCGACTCGCTCGCCGGCCCCTCTGAGCTGATGATCATCGCCGGCCACAACTCCGACCCGGAGTGGGCGGCTCTCGATCTCTGTGCCCAGGCCGAGCACGGCGAGGAGGGCCCGCTTCTCCTCGCCGCAGTCGAGGACGCGGTGCTGGACTCGATTGAGAAGGCGACCAGAAGGACAGCGGCTGCGCGACCTGGGGTTGGCGATGCGCCGCTTGCGCTGATCCAGGTGCCCGAACTGAGCGACGCGGTCGATTTGGCAAACACCTTCGCCCCGGAGCACCTCGAGCTGCTCGATGAGGATGCGACACTGCTCGCCGACAGGGTCACCACCGCCGGCTGCGTTTTCGCCGGACGGCACAGCGCAACCGCCTTCGGCGACTACGTCGCCGGCTCCAACCATGTGCTGCCGACCGGCGGCGCCGGTCGCTTCTCCGGCCCGCTCGGGCCTGATGTCTTCCGCCGCAAGATCGCGACTGTGGAGGTCCCGCCCGAGGCGGCGGCGAAGCTTGCGCCACACGTGGACACGATCGCCCGCGCCGAGGGCTTTCCCGTTCACGGCGAGTCGGCGATGATTAGGGCGAGGGATTCGAAATGACCAGAGCCGCAAGCAAAGAGCGCAGCACCGCGGAGACGCAGATCAAGCTCTCGCTCGACCTCGACGGGGGGGAGGCGAGCGCCCAGACCGGCGTCGGCTTCCTCGACCACATGCTCGACCTGCTCGCCCGTCACGGCAGGCTCGGCCTCGTTGTCAAGGCGAGCGGCGACCTCGAGACCGGCGCGCACCACACGGTCGAGGACGTGGGCATCGTGCTCGGCCAGGCGCTCGACGAGGCGCTCGGCGATCGCGCCGGGATCCGCCGCTACGGCTCGGCGCTGGTGCCGATGGACGAGTCCCTTGCCGACTGCGCGATCGACATCTCCGGCAGGCCGCTGTGCGTCTTCGACGCTGAGCTGCCGGCGACCTCGATCGCCGGCTTCGACAGCGAGCTCGCCGAGGAGTTCTTCCGCGCCGTCGCCAATGCCTCGAAGATGACCCTGCACGTCTCGGTCCGCTCCGGCACCAACGTCCACCACATGATCGAGGCCTGCTTCAAGGCGTTCGCGCGAGCGCTGCGGGTCGCCGTCTCGATCGACCCCGACGAGACCGGCGTGCCATCGACCAAGGGCACCCTCTCGGAATGACCGCGCGCATCTGCATTCTCGACTACGGCATGGGCAATCTGCGCTCCGTCGAGAAGGCGCTTGAGCACGTTGGCGCGACCGCGACGATCGCGAATGACGCGGAGGCGATCCGCGCCGCCGATGGCCTGATCCTGCCCGGGGTCGGCGCCTTTCCGAAGGCGATGACGCGGGTGCGCGAGCTCGGCCTCGACGAGCTGATCGGCGAGCGCCGCGACGCCGGCGTGCCCGTGCTGGGAATCTGCCTCGGCCTACAGCTGCTCTTCGAGGCGACCACGGAGCTGGGAGGCGCCGCGGGCGTCGGCCTGCTCCCGGGTGGCGTTGCCGAGCTCGAAGCCGACGGGCTCAAGGTCCCCCACATCGGCTGGTCGCCCGTGCGCTGGGAGAAGGATTCCCGCCTGGCTGAGGGGATACCGAGCGAGACCCCGTTTTACTTCGTCCATAGCTTCGCGCCACACCCCGAGGGCACTGACCTGCTCGGCAGCGCCGCCTACGGCGCCCGCTTCGCATGCGCCGCCGAGCGCGAAAACGTCTTCGGCGTCCAGTTCCACCCCGAGAAGTCGAGTGCCGCCGGCCTACGCCTGCTCTCCAACTTCGCCGGGATCTGCGCCAAGGCGCCCGTCGCGGCGTGATCCTCTACCCGGCAATCGACATCCGCGGCGGCCACGCCGTACGCCTCCTGCAGGGCGACTACGCCCAGGAGACCACCTACGACGCCGACCCCGCCGACGCCGCCAAACGCTGGGCGAGCGAAGGCGCCGAGTTCCTCCACGTAGTCGACCTCGACGGCGCCAAAGCCGGGCTACCGCAGAACCTCAACGCAATCGAGCGCATAGCCGCCAGCGTGAGTTGCCCGATCCAGGTAGGCGGGGGCCTGCGCAACTCGAAGGCCGTGGGGGAAGTTCTAGACGCCGGCGCAGCCCGAGTAGTAATCGGCACCGCCGCCCTACGAGACCCCGACTTCCTACAAGCCGCCCTGGAAGCCCACGGCGACCAGGTGGTCGTCTCAGTAGACGCCCGCGAAGGAATGGTGGCTCTCGAGGGATGGACCGAGGCGGGGGAGGAGGAAGTAGTAGAGGCAGTCGCAGCTCTAGGAAAAAGGGGCGTAGCCCGCTTCCTCTGCACCGCAATAGAGGTAGACGGCACCATGGTGGGCCCAGCGATCGAGCAACTAACCCAGATCGCATCCGCCACCAGCTCAAAAATCATCGCCTCCGGCGGCGTAGGAACCCTCGACCACCTCCGAACCCTTGCCAGCTCCTGCCCCGCCAACGTCGAGGGCGCCATCGTCGGCCGAGCCCTGTACGAGCAGAAGTTCACGGTCTCCGAGGCGATCGAGGCCCTGCGCGCGTAGGGGTCAGGGTGCCCTCCCACAGAGGCTCCTGGACAAGCGCTCCGCACCCAAACCCGCGACCCAGCTGCGCGACGGCCTCTGGGGGAGGGCACCCTGACCCCTCACCTCCATGGGAGGGCACCCCGGTCCCTCTCCTCCGGGGGAGGGTCCCCCTCCACCTACCCCTCTAGGCTTAGTCCCGATGGTTCTCAAACGCGTAATCCCCTGCCTGGACGTAGACGCCGGCCGAGTAGTCAAGGGCACCAACTTCATAGGCCTCCGCGACGCCGGCGACCCGGTAGAGCTGGCCGAGCGCTACGACGCCGAGGGCGCCGACGAGCTCGTCTTTCTGGATATCACCGCCTCGCACGAAAAGCGCGAGACGATCGTCGAGCTGGCCCGCAGGACCGCCGACAACGTCTTCATCCCCTTCACGATCGGCGGCGGCATCCGCTCGGTCGAGGATGCGCAGGCGGTGCTTGACGCGGGCGCCGACAAGGTTGCGGTCAACTCCTCGGCGCTGGCCCGGCCCGAGTTGCTGACCGAGCTCGGTGACCACTTCGGCGCCCAGTGCGTCGTAGTCGCGATCGATGCCAAGCTTGAGGACGATGGCTGGGGCGTCTACGTGAACGGTGGCCGCAAGCGTGCTGGGGGGCGCGATGCGGTGTCGTGGGCCGTTGAGGCGGTCGAGCGCGGGGCGGGGGAGGTGCTGCTGACCAGCATGGACCGCGACGGCACCAACGATGGATACGAGATCGAGCTCACGCGCGCAGTCGCCGATGCGGTTCCGGTGCCGGTGATCGCCTCTGGCGGCGCCGGCACGCTCGAGCACCTCAGCGAAGCGATCGCGGACGGCGGCGCCGACGCCGTCCTCTGCGCTTCGATCTTCCACTACGGCACCTTTCGGGTTCGCGACGCAAAGCAGCACCTGGCGGAGGCCGGCGTCCCCGTCCGCGCGTAGGGGCTCTCCCGGCAGGGGTTCCACTTAGCCTTTTTTCAAAGACAGTTGGTGGCTGTACGACATCGGGTGATTGGGGGAGACTCTCGACATGGAGTTGCACGAGAGCCTCGCGGCCGCACTCGAGGCCGCACATCCCGAGCTCGACGCCGTGCGCGCCGCGGCCGGCGAGGCCACGGTCTACCTGGTAGGCGGCGCGGTGCGCGATCTGTTGCTCGGCCGCGAGCGGGCGGATATCGACCTGGTAGTCGTCGGCGATGCGGCTGAGCTGGCAGCGACCCTCGGTGCCAAGTCGGTTGAGCACGAACGGTTCGCCACGGCGAAGGTGGAGCTCGACGGGCACGAGGTGGACATCGCCACGGCGCGCGTGGAGACCTACTCGTATCCGGGTGCTCTCCCCAAGGTAGAGCCCGCTGGTTCGATCAAGGACGACCTCGGCCGCCGCGACTTCACCATCAACGCGATGGCGGTGCCGCTGAGAGGCGAGTCAGCGCTGATTGATCCATACGGCGGCCAGACCGACCTTGCGGCAGGGCTACTGCGCGTCCTGCACCCGGCTTCATTCGTCGACGACCCGACCAGGGCACTGCGCGCAGCCCGTTACGCCTCTCGCTTTGGGTTTGAACTGGAGGAGGAAACTGAGGCACTGGTACGCCAAACCAGCCTTGCCACCGTCTCTGTCGATCGACGGGAGGCAGGCCTATTGCGCCTCGCGGCGGAACCGGAGGGGGTTGCGGGACTTGGAATGTTGGCAGAGTGGGGCCTGATCGAGTTGGCGCCCAATGGCCTCGAGCTCGCCGCCAAAACCGCTGAGTTGATCTCGCATCCACCCTGGCATGACGTGGAAGAGCGCAACAGGATAGTCCTGGCAGCGGCAGTTCGACCCGTCGGTCGCGAGGCGGCGCTCGTAAAGGCGAGACCCGCGAGCCCCTCAGACGCTGTCGAGCTCGCACAGCGATTTCATCCCTCGGAGCTGGTCAGCGCTCGCGTGCGAGGCGCGAGCTGGCTGGACGAGTACGCGCGGGACTGGGCTTACGTGAAATTGGAGATCGCCGGCGACGACTTGCTCGCTGCCGGCGTGCCGCAGGGACAGGCGATCGGCCGTGGCCTCAAGGAGGCCCTCGTCCGCAAGCTCGACGGCGAGATCTCCGGGCGCGATCAGGAGCTCGAGACGGCGCTGGCGGCAGCACGGTGGGACGGCGGCGAGTGATGGAGTGGCGCAGCGCTGATGGGATCGAGTGGCTGCAGAGCGAGCTGCCCGGCGGTGGAGTTGCCTTCCCGACCCGCTCCGCCGGTTCGCTGAAGGAGGGTCACGCGGCTATTGCCGGCGCGCTCGGGATCGACCCGAGCCGCGTCGCTATCAACCGCCAGGTTCACGGCGACCGGCTCGTCTTCCACAGCGAGGCGCCGGGCGATCCGGGTGAGGCCGACGGTCACGTCCTGAATGTGCGGGGATCGGCGGCGCTCGTCTTCGCCGCCGACTGCCTCCCGGTCGCCCTCGCCGGACCGGACGGGCTGGCGCTGCTGCACTGTGGCTGGCGCGGGCTCGACGCCGGGATCGTGGCCCGCGGCGCCGAAGCGGTCAATGCGAGCCACGCCGCGATCGGCCCGGGGATCGGGCCCTGCTGCTACGAGGTCGGCGGCGAGGTGCTCGCGGCCTTCGCGCCCCTCGGCGACGGAATCGCGGTCGGAAGGATGCTCGACCTGGCCGAGGTCGCACGGCGTCTGCTGCTTGACGCCGGGGTGGTCGAGGTCGACTCGGCGCGCCTCTGCACCTGCTGCAACCCGGAGCGCTTCTTCTCGCACCGGCGCGACGCCGGCCCCGGGCGCCAGGGCGGGATCGCCTGGATCAAGGCGGATGGCTGAGCGATGCCCGGCCTGATCCACGGTCTCGACCCGGCCAAGATCGCCGCCAATCTGGCCCAGGCGCGCGAGCGGGCCGGAAAGGAGGTCGAGATCCTCGCCGCGACGAAGTACGTCCCAACCGAGGAGATGGGCGCCCTGGCCGAGGCCGGCATCGAGCTGGTTGGCGAGAACCGCCTGCAGGAGCTCGAGGCCAAGCACGCGCAATGGGGGGAAAGGTTCGAATGGGACTTCATCGGCAACCTGCAGAGCCGCAAGGTGAGGCGGATCGTGCCGCTCTGCCGGCTGATCCACTCGGTCGCGACCGAGTCCGCCCTCGCACAACTCGAGCGCCATGCAATGGAGACGACCGAGATCCTGGTTGAGGTCAACGTCGCCGGCGAGGAGGGCAAGGCCGGAATCGCCCCGGCCGAGCTGGGCGACTTCATTGCCCGCAGTCCGGTGCCCGTCGTGGGCCTGATGACGATGCCCCCGTTCAGCACCGACCCCGAGGACTCGCGCCCGCACTTCGCCCGGCTCGCCGAGCTCGCAGCCGACCACGGCCTCGAGCGGCTCTCGATGGGCACCTCACAAGATTGGCCGGTTGCCGTCGAGGAGGGCGCGACGATCCTCAGGCTGGGGACCGCCCTCTATGTCTGAGCTTTCGACCGTCGGAGAGGCCATAATCAGTAAAGGAATTGCTCGGTTAGACCCGAATCAGCCGAAATATGGCTTTAAGAGACACTTGGCATAAAGCGCTGGTCTACTTCGGCCTTGCCGAAGACCACGACTACGGGCCCGAGTACGAGGAGGACTTCCCCGATACCTCGGAAGAGGAAATCGAGGCGCGCCGCGAGTCGGCGCAGGTGAGGCGACTTCCGACCTCGCGCCGCTCGCGCCGCGACGAGATCGACGACATCTTCGCCGACGACGAGCCGATCTCGGCTTCGCGCACGCGCACGCTGCGCCCTGTCGGCGACGACGGCGACGTCAAAGTGCACCTCGTGATCCCGCGCAACTTCAACGACGCCCAGCAGGTCGCTGACCAGTTCAAGCGCTCGGTGCCGGTCATTCTCAACCTGCAGACGACGGACCACGAGCTCTCCAAGCGGATGATCGACTTCTGCTCGGGACTGACCTACTCGTTGGACGGCGGTATGCAGCGGATCGCCGAGAAGATTTTCTTGCTGACGCCTCGGAACGTTGAGGTTTCGGCTGAGGAGAAGGCTCGGTTGCTCGACAAAGGCTTCTTTAACCAGTCTTAGCGGTCGGCGGGGGTCGGGTGTCCCTCCCCCTGAGGCCGTCGCGCAGCTGATCCCGGGCAAGGGCTCATTTGCCTGTCCAGGAGCCTCCGGGGAAGGGACACCCGACCCCCGCACCTACGACAGCTAGGGTCCGCTCACTGTGATTATTGGCTTTTGTGGGTCGGGAAACATGGCTGCGGCTATTGCCAGGGGCTGGGCCGGCGATCGGGATCGGCTGCTTTTCTTCGACGCCAACACCGACAAGGCGCAGAAGCTGGCCGGGGAGCTGGGGGGAGAAGCTGCCGACTCCAATGCCGAGCTTGCCGAGCGGGCCGATGTCGTCGTGCTTGCGGTGAAGCCGGGTGCTCTCGAGGAAGCGGCCGGTGAACTGGCCGGAGCGAGGGCGGTAATCTCGATCCTGGGGGCGACCTCGCTGGAAATGGTCGAAGCTTCATTTCGCGAAGCCGAAGTCGGGCGGATCATGCCGAACCTCGCCGTCGAGGTGGGTGCGGGCGTTCTTTGCATTGCCGGGAGTTTCAGCGCCGAGGTACGAGAGAGGCTCGACACCCTCGGATCTGTCGTCGAGCTGCCCGACTCGCAGTTCGATCTCGCCACCGCGTTGATGGGCTGCTCACCGGCGTATTTCGCGCTTGTGGCCGAGGCGCTGGTCGAGGCCGGGGTCGAGGCCGGGCTGGGCGAGGAACTGGTCGAGAAGCTGGTCGTCGGGGCAGCCGCGGGCACCGGGGCGTTGATGCAGGTTCGCCGCCCGGCCGAGCTTCGGGTCTCGGTCACCTCGCCGGGGGGCAGCACCGAAGCCGGGCTGGACGCGCTCGAGCGCGAAGGGGCGCGGGAGGCCTTCGGAGCCGCGGTACGCGCCTCGCTGGAGAGGATGCGGGGGTGACTTTGATCGCGGCAATCACGCGTGACGACGTCGCCGACTACGTCGGCGCTCTCTTCCTCGTCTACATCATCCTGATCCTGATCCGGGTCCTGATGTCGTGGATCCCACGTATGCCCTACAACCCGGCGCTGCGCACGGTGCTCGACTTCGTCGTCGAGACCACCGACCCCTACCTCAACCTCTTCCGTCGCATCATCCCGCCGATCGGGGGCGGTGGTTTCGGGCTCGACCTAAGCCCGATGATCGGGATCGTCGTGCTCTACGTCCTGCGGGCGTTGATCGTCAGCCTGATCGCAGGGTGAGCCCTCCCGGGGCCGCACGCTCCTGGCGCCTCGCGGGGGCGCTCGGCCTCCTGGTCGTGGCGCTCGACCAGGGCGCCAAGGCGCTGATCGAGTCCAACCTCGTGCCGGGCGAGCAAATCAGCGTGCTCGGGCCACTCAGCCTCACCCTGGCCCACAACGACGGCGTCGCCTTCGGCCTCGCCAGCGGCGGCGGCACGGCGCTGATCGCACTGACGCTGATCGCTCTCGGCTTCGTCGCCGCGCTCTTTGCCCGCCATCCGACCCGACCGGGTATCTGGGTCGCGGTCGGGCTACTCGCCGGTGGCGCACTCGGCAACCTGATCGACCGCGTGCGGACCGGTGCGGTCACCGACTACGTCGACCTGCTCTCCTGGCCGCCGTTCAACCTGGCCGACGTCGCAATCACGCTCGGTGTCATCGTGCTCGCGCTCAGCTACTTCGCCGAGGAAGAGCGCAGGTGAGCGCCGAGCTGCGCATCGTCCACCTCGATGACGCCCTCGCCGTCGTCGACAAGCCCGCCGGCCTGGTCGTCCACCCGGCGCCTTCGCACCGTGGGCCGACCCTGGTCGACGAGCTGGGCGAGCTCCTCGGTGGGGGCGAGGATCCCGAGCGGCCCGGGATCGTCCACCGGCTCGACAAGGAGACCAGCGGCCTGCTCGTCGTCGCCCGTGACGACGAGACCCACGCGGCCCTACAGGAGGCGGTGCGCAAGCGCGACGTGGAGCGCGCCTACCTCGCCCTCGCCGGCGGCCGGCTCGCCTCGCGCACCGGCACGATCGACGCGCCGATCGGGCGCGCCTCGCGGCAGCGCACCCGCATGGCCGTCTCCGGCGCCGCCTCGCGGCAGGCCCGCACCCACTTCGAGGTGCTTGAGCTGCTTACCGCCGAGAGCTACCTGGAGGCGAAGCTGGAGACCGGCCGCACGCACCAGATCCGCGCCCACTTCGGGGCGATCGGCCACCCGCTCGTCGGCGACGCGACCTACGGTGGTGAGGAGAGGTATGGCCTCGCCCGCCAGTTCCTCCACGCCCACCGGCTCGCCTTCGCCCACCCGCGCAGCGGCGAGGCGATGAGCTTCAGCTCGCGGCTTCCCGCCGATCTAGCCACGGCTCTCGCCGCCGCCCGCGCAGCCTGACCCGGGATACCGCTCTACAATCCCTTCGTTCGAAACCCAACCCTCGTCGTGCCACCCGGATCCTGACCCGCCCCGTAAGGCTGTGTCCCCGGCCCAAGGCCGCCGAGGCTTCACCCAAAATCCAAGGAGATTCACCGACGATGCCAGAGGCAGGCCTGAAAGAGCTGCTGGAGGCCGGAGTCCACTTCGGCCACCAGACGCGGCGCTGGAACCCGAATATGCGCCGCTACATATTCACCGAGCTGGACGGGATCCACATCATCGACCTGCTCCAGACCGAGGCGCTGCTGGAGAACGCGCGACGCTTCGCCGGCGAGCTTGCCAGCGGCGGCGGCACGGTGCTCTTCGTCGGCACCAAGAAGCAGGCCCGCGGCCCGGTCCAGGAATGGGCCGAACGCTGCAAGATGCCCTACGTCAGCCAGCGCTGGCTCGGCGGCCTGCTGACCAACTTCAACACGATCTCGCAGCGGATCGGCCGCCTGCACGAGCTCACCGAGTGGCGCGAGGAGGGCAAGCTCGAGTTGCTTCCGACCAAGGAGCGGATGGGCCTGCTGGCCGAGCTCGCCAAGCTCGAGTTCAACCTCGGGGGCGTTCGCGACATGGACCGGCTCCCGGATGCGGTCTTCGTCACCGACCTCAAAACCGAGGAGATCGCGGTGCGCGAGGCGGTCCGTCTGCGTATCCCGATCATCGGCCTGGTCGACACCAACTGCGACCCGACCCAAATCGACTACGTCATCCCCGGCAACGACGACGCGATCCGCTCCTGCAAGCTCGTGATCGGCACGATCGGCGGCGCGGTCGAGGAGGGCGCTGGGGCCTGGCGAGTACAGGAGGAACGCCGCATCGCCGAGGAGATGGAGCGGCGCAAAAAGGAGGAAGAAGAGCGCAAGAAGCGCGAGGACGAAGAGAAAGAGCGGGTCGAAAAAGAGGAAGCGGAGAAGAAGGCCGCGGAAGAGGCTGCGGCCAAAAAGGCCGCCGAAGCGCCGCCACCGCCACCCGCGGCAGGGGCGCCCCAGAAACCGGCTGAGCCCGCGGCCGCGAAAGAGGAGAAGGCCCCCGCCGGGGAGGAGGAGGGCAGATGAGCGTTACCGCAGCCGACGTGAAGGCGCTCAGGGAGCAGACCGGAGCGGCGATGATGGACTGCAAAGCGGCGCTCTCGGAGGCCGAGGGCGACGTCGACCGCGCGGTTGAGATCCTACGCGTCAAGGGCCAGGCCTCGGCCGCAAAGCGCGAAGGCCGCGGCACCGGCGAGGGCGTCGTCGCCTCCTACATCCACGCCAACGACAAGGTCGGGGCGATGGTCGAAGTGCAGTGCGAGACCGATTTCGTCGCCCGCAACGAGGACTTCAAGGCCTTCGCCTACGAGGTCGCCCTGCACGTCGCCGCGACCGCGCCGCAGTACGTCACGATCGAGGAGATCCCCGAGGCCGAGCGCGAGGCCGAGAAGAAGGTCTTCGCGGAGAAGGCGCGCGAGGACGGCAAACCCGACAACGTGGTCGAGAAGATCGTCGAGGGCCAGCTCGCCAAGTGGGCGAAGGAAGTAGCGCTGCTCGACCAGGCCCACGTCAACGCCGACAAACACGACTCGAAATCGATCGAGGAGCTGCGCCAGGAGCTCGCCGCAAAGACCGGCGAGAACATTCGCGTTGCCCGCTTCGCCTACTTCCGCGTCGGGGCTTGACCGGGCCCGAGCCGAAATTCGGTCGCATCCTCCTGAAGCTCTCGGGGGAGGCGCTGATGGGAGAGCGCGAGCACGGCACCGACGCCGAGGAGGTCGAACGGATCGCCCGCCAGGTGGCGGCGGTTCGGGCGCGCGGGGTGGAGGTGGCGATCGTCGTAGGCGCCGGCAACATCTACCGCGGCCTGGCCGGCGCCGCGGCGGGGATGGACCGTGCCACCGGCGACTACATGGGGATGCTGGCGACGGTGCTCAACGCGCTCACCCTGCAGGACGCGCTTGAGAAGCACGGCGAGCACACCCGGGTGATGTCGGCGATCGACGTCAAGGAGGTCGCCGAGCCCTACATCCGCCGCCGCGCGATGCGCCACCTGGAGAAGGGCCGCGTGGTGATCTTCGCCGCCGGCACCGGTAACCCGTTCTTCACCACCGACACCGCGGCGGCGCTGCGGGCGCTGGAGATCCACGCGGAGACGATCCTGATGGCCAAGAACGGGGTGGAGGGGGTCTACGACTCCGACCCGGCTACCAATCCGGCGGCCGAATTCATCCCCGAGATCGGCCACCGCGAAGCGATCGAGCGCGGACTCAAGGTGATGGACTCGACCGCGCTCTCGCTCTGCATGGACAACGACCTGCCGATCTACGTCTTCAACATGGGCGACGAGACCAACATAGATAGGATCGTCAGCGGCGAGAGGGTGGGCACGCTGGTCGCCAGCGTCCCCACCTGAGACAGGAGAGGAACCAGTGGAGCTGATCGACGAGCTGCTCAAGGACGCCGAAGACCGCATGCAGAAGTCGGTCGAGTCGAGTCGTGGCGAGTTGGCGACGGTGCGCACCGGGCGTGCCTCACCGCACCTGCTCGACCGAATCATGGTCGACTACTACGGCTCGCAGACGTCGCTCAAGCAGCTTGCCAACGTCGCCGCCTCGGACGCCCGCCTGCTCACGGTGACGCCCTTCGACAAGGGCTCGATCGGCGAAATCGAGAAAGCGATCCAGGAGTCCGACGTCGGCCTCACCCCGAGCAACGACGGCAGCGTGATCCGGCTGCAGATCCCAGAACTGACCGAGGAGCGCCGCCGCGAGATGGTCAAGGTCGTCCACGGGGTCGCCGAGGAGGGGCGGATCGCGATCCGCAACGTCCGCCGCGACACGATGAGCGACCTGCGCGACCTGAAGAAGGAGGGCGAAGCGGGCGAGGACGACGAGCGTCGCGCCGAGAGCACCCTGCAGAAGCAGACCGACGAGGCGATCTCGGTGATCGACGAGCTCTTGAAAGGGAAGGAAGAGGAGATCCTCGAGGTGTGAGCGCCTCCGCGCGGTACGTCGCGATCATCACCGACGGCAACGGGCGCTGGGCGCAGCAACGCGGCCTACCGACCGTGGAGGGCCACCGGGCGGGCGCCGACACGGTCAAGGCGCGCCTGCGTGACGCAGTCGAGCTCGGAGTAGAGGAGCTGACGGTCTTCTCCTTCTCGACCGAGAACTGGGCGCGGCCAAGCGAGGAGGTCGAGGGCCTGATGCGGATGTTCGCCGAGCGGATCGACAGCGAGACCCCGGAGCTGAACGACGAAGGCGTTCGGATGCGCTTCACCGGCCGTCGCGAGGGCGTAGCGGCGGAGCTCGTCGAGCGCATGGAATGGGCCGAGGAGACGACCGCGGCAAACGACCGCATTGTTCTCTACGTCGCCTTCAACTACGGCGGTAGGGCGGAGATCGTCGACGCGGCGCGAAGCTTCCAGGGAGATTCCGAGGAGGAGTTCCGCCGTGGGCTCTACGCACCCGAGATGCACGATCCAGACCTCCTGATCCGAACCAGCGGCGAGCAGCGGATCTCCAACTACCTGCTCTGGCAGTGCGCCTACTCGGAGCTGGTCTTCCGCGACGAGTTCTGGCCCGACTTCGGCCGCGAGGCCTTCGAGGAATCTTTGCGCGAGTTCGATTTGCGCCGGCGGCGCTTCGGGACGAGGGAATAGGTGGCTCGGGACCTCTTCGACGAGGAGATGTTCTCCGAAGGGGCGCCGCCCCCGCGCAAGCGGACGCCGCGCAAGCCGCCGCGGCGACAGCGCGGCGCGGCGCTCGGCGGCGAGACCGCCCGGCGGATCCTGGTCGCGATCCCGTGGATCGCCTTTGCGATCGCGATTGTCGTCGCCGGTGACCTCATCTTTGCCGGTGCGATGGTCGCGATCGGCCTGCTCTGCCTGCGTGAGTACTTCCTGATGACGGCCGAGTTGCGACCGCTGCACCTCGCCGCCTACCTCACGGTGCCGGCCTTGATCGCGGCAGCCCACTTCGGCACGGCGTTCAACGTGTTGCTGATCGCCACTGCTTCCTTCTTGCTGTTGTTCTTCTTCGGCGCCCGGCTGCAACCGCGCGAAGGCGTCGTCGTGGCGATGGCCGTGACGCTGCTCGGCACGATCTGGGTCGGCCTGCCGCTGGTCCACGCGGTGCTGCTGCGCGACCTGCCCGACCACGGCGCGGCGCTGCTGATCGACGTCCTCGTCGGCACCTTCGCCGCCGACACCGGCGCCTACGCCACAGGGCGAATGTTCGGCTCACACCGGATCGCCCCCGACCTATCGCCCAACAAGACGATCGAGGGGCTCGTCGGTGGCTTCCTGATCGGCACGATGGCCTTCTGGTTCGCCGGGCTCTACCAGGACTGGCTGACCGGGGTCGACGCGCTGACCATCGGCGCCGCTGTCGCGGCGGTCGGCCCGGTCGGCGACCTCTTCGCCTCGATGGTCAAGCGTGACCTCGGCGTCAAGGACACCGGCAAGCTGTTCGGTCCGCATGGCGGCCTGCTCGACCGCCTCGATGCAGTTTTCTTCACGATCGTCGTCGGCTACTACCTCTCCGTCCAACTCGTGTACTGAGCCGATCCCGGTAGGGGTTCCACTTAACTTTTTCCGAAGACCGCTGTCTGCTGTCCGCCGGCCTCGCCGCGGAAAAAGTACAAGACGTTCCACCCCTACCGGGATCGGCCCACCCCTATGCTCTCGTCATGAAGAAGATCGTGATTCTGGGCTCGACGGGGTCGATTGGCGTCCAGGCACTGGAGATCGCTGCCACCTCGGGAGAGCTGCAGGTGACAGGGCTGGCCGCCGGAACAAGTTGGGAAAAGCTGCTGGAGCAAGCTCGACAGCACGGTGTGCCCGTAGCTGCCCTGGCGGATGCCGACGCCGCGCGCCAGGTCCAGAAATCCTGGAATGGCAGGGTTCTTGGTGGGGAGGCCGGGATTCGTGAATTGATTGCGGTGACGGAGCCCGATCTTGTTCTCAACGGAATGGTCGGAGCGGCCGGACTTGCGCCCACCATCGCCGCCCTCACTGAGGGCATCGATGTCGCTCTGGCCAACAAGGAGAGCCTGGTGATCGGCGGCGAGCTGACCACTGCCTTGGCCGAGGCGACAGGGGCGCGGCTGTTGCCGGTCGACTCTGAGCACTCGGCGCTGTTCCAGCTGATCGGCGCCGAGCAGCCGGGCACGGTGGAGCGCCTGATTCTTACTGCCTCCGGCGGTCCCTTCCGCGGCCGCAAGGACCTTTCCGGGGTGGGGGTCGAGGACGCCCTCGCGCACCCGACCTGGAAGATGGGAGGGCGGATCACGATCGACTCGGCGACGCTGATGAACAAGGGCTTCGAGGCGATCGAGGCGCACCACCTGTTCGCCGTCCCCTACGAGCGGATCGAGGTCGTCGTCCACCCCCAGTCGATCGTCCACTCGCTGATTGACCTCAATGACGGCGCGACCCTGGCCCACCTCGGCTATCCCGACATGCGGGTGCCGATCTCCTACGCCCTGCACTACCCGGAGCGGGCCGACGTGGCAGTGCCGCGCCTCGACCTTGCCGAGGTCGGCGAGCTCAGCTTCGAGCAGCCAGACCCGGAGACCTTTGCCTGCCTGCGCCTGGCGCTGGACGCCGGACGAGTGGGTGGGACCGCGCCCTGCGTGCTCAATGCCGCCGACGAGGTCGCCGTCGCCGCCTTCCTCGACGGCCGGATCGAGTTCACAGCGATCGCCACCGCGATCGAGGCGGTGCTGGCGGACATGCCGGCGCTGCCGGTGACCCATTTCGATGACCTCTTCGCCGTCGACGCCGAGGCGCGGCGCCGCACCGAAGAGCGGGTCGGGGGGTTGGCAAAGGTATGAACTGGCTGCTGATCTTCCTCGGCTTCTCGCTGCTGATCATCCTGCACGAGGCCGGCCACTTCTTCGCCGCCAAGGCGACGGGGATGCGGGTCGAGCGCTTCTTCCTCTTCTTTCCCCCGAAGCTGGTCTCGATCAAGCGCGGCGAGACCGAGTACGGGATCGGCGCGATCCCGGCGGGGGGCTTCGTGAAGATCAGCGGCATGAACCCCGACGAGGAGCTGCCGCCCGAGGCCGAGGGGCGCGGCTACTACGACCAGCCGGTCTGGAAGCGGATCGTCGTGATCGGCGCCGGGCCCGCCGTCAACATCGTGCTCGCCTTCGCGATCCTCTTCGTGCTCGCGTTCGGCGTCAACGAGCCGAACCAGACGGTCGGCGAAGTCTTCCCGGACACGCCGGCGGCGGCGAAACTGAAGGCCGGCGACGAGATCCTCGCCGTCGACGGCAACCGCTACCTCAACCTCGATCTCGAGAGGCGGCTCGAACGCTTCCGCGACGAGGTTGCCGCCCATCGCTGCGCCGGCAAGCAGGTGGACGGCTGCCGGGCGCTCACGCCGGTCGAGCTGACCGTCGCCCGCGACGGCCTGCTGAAGACGGTCGCCGTGCGGCCCGAATACAACGGCGAAGCGAAGCGCGCCCTGGTCGGCTTCGGCTATGGCACCGAGCCGGCCGAACTCGGCGCCGCGGGGGCCGCTAGCTGGGCCGGCGACACGATGTGGCTGGTCGCCAGCCGCACGGCGACCGTCTTCGCCAAGCTGTTCGAAAGGGAGAAGCGGGAGGAAGTCTCGGGTGTGGTCGGCGTCAGCGCCGTGGCCAACGAAACGATCGACTTCAGCACCGAGCGCTCGCTGCTACTGCTCGCCCTGGTCAGCCTCTCGCTCGGCCTGATCAACCTCTTCCCGTTCCTGCCGCTCGACGGCGGCCACATCTTCTGGAGCCTGGCCGAGAAGGTGCGCGGCAGGCCGATCCCGTTCTCGATCCTCGAGCGCGCCAGCGCGGTCGGCTTCGTGCTCGTGATCATGCTCTTCTTCCTCGGCCTCAGCAACGACATCGGCCGCCTCACCGGCGAAGGCTTCGGCGTCCGATAGACGGGGACACAGCTCAGCCCAGATAGCCTGTAGGCATGGCTTCGAAGCGGCAGATATTTGTCGGCAAGGTGCCCGTCGGCGGTGGCGCGCCGGTGGCGGTGCAGACGATGACCAAGACCGAGACCGCCAACCTAACGGCGACGATGGAGCAGATCCGCACCGTGGCCGACGCCGGGGCCGACATCGTCCGCGTCGCGGTGCCGCGCGACAAGGACGTCGAGGCGCTGAAGACGATCGTCACCGAGTCGCCGATCCCGGTGATCGCCGATATCCACTTCAACCACACTCTGGCGCTGAAGGCGATCGACGCCGGCGCCCACTGCATCCGACTCAACCCGGGCAATATCGGAGGCCGCGACAAGGTCGCCGAGGTCGCCGAGAAGGCGACCGCCGCCGGAGTCCCGATGCGTATCGGGGTCAACTCCGGCTCGCTGCCCAGGCACCTGCACGCGCTCGAGCGCGAATCGCCGGTCGAGGCGCTGGTCGCCGCCGCGGGTGAGTTCGTCGAGCTGATGGAGGGCCTCGAATTCGAGGACTTCAAGGTCTCGATCAAGTCGACCAACGTGCCCAACACAATCGCCGCCAACCGCCTGCTCTCAGAGAAGATCCCCTACCCGCTGCACCTCGGGATCACCGAGGCGGGGACGAAATGGTCGGGCTCGCTCAAGTCCTCGGTCGGGCTCGGCACGCTGCTCGCCGACGGGATCGGCGACACGATCCGGATCAGCCTCTCGACCTTCCATGCCGAGGAGGAGGTCAAGGTCGCCTGGGAGATCCTCAAGGCGCTGCAGCTGCGCGAGCGCGGCCCGGTGCTGATCGCCTGCCCGACCTGTGGCCGTCTGCAGTTCGACATGGACTCGGTCGTTGCCGAAATCGAGCAGAGGTTGGAGGGCTACGTCGAGCCGGTCGAGGTCGCGGTGCTGGGCTGCGCGGTGAACGGAATCGGTGAGGCCAGCCATGCCGACTTCGGCATTGCCGGAGCCAAGAACGAGGGCCTGATCTACGCCCACGGCAAGCCGCTGCGCAAGGTCCCACAGGCCAAGCTCGTCGATACCCTGTTCGAGGAGATCGACAAGTCGCTCGATCGCGGCAAGGTCGAGTTCGACGAGGCCGAGGCTCGCGAGGGCGCCGAGTGGCTGGCAAAGATCGAGGAGGAAAACGCGGGCGAGCTGACGCCCGAGAAGATCGCGCAGATGGAGAAGGAAGCGGTCGAGAAGGGGGAGGCGGACAAGGTGCTGCTCGACGAGGACGCCTCGCCGACCGCGAGCCGCCGCTTCACCCGGGCCTGAGCGTCGCGCTTGACATCTACTGCCGCCAGCCAACCGCCTTACCAGTGGATAGGTTTCGCGTGTGCGACTGTCTGAGACCTTCCTGCCGACGCTGAAGGACCCGCCCGCCGACGCGGAGGCGGTATCCCACAAGCTGATGGTGCGCGCTGGGCTGATCCGCCAGCTCGGCACCGGGCTCTGGACCTGGCTGCCCGCAGGCTGGCGGGTACTGCGCAAGGTCGAGGCAATCATCCGCGAGGAGATGGAGGCGATCGGCTGTCAGGAGATGCTGATGCCGGTCCTGCAGCCTGCCGAGCCGTGGGAGAAGACGGGCCGCTATGGGATCGAGGAGATGTTCAAGCTCGAGGACCGCAGAGGGGCGCGGCTGGTCCTGGCGATGACCCACGAGGAGAGCATCACTCACCACATCGCACAGGACGTGCGCTCCTACCGCGACCTGCCGCTGATGCTGTTCCACATCCAAACCAAGGAGCGCGACGAGCCGCGCCCGCGGGCCGGGGTCCTGCGTACCCGCGAGTTCGCAATGAAGGACGCCTACTCGTTCGATCGCGACGAGGAGGGTCTGGCGAAGGCCTACGAGCGCCAGAGCGGAGCCTACGCGCGGATCCTCGATCGGTGCGAACTGCGCTGGTACCGGGTCGAGTCCGACGTCGGGATGATGGGTGGCTCAGCAGCCCACGAGTACATGGCGCCCTGCGCCGCGGGAGAGGACGCAGTCGCGCTGGCTCCCGGCTTCGCCGCCAACGTCGAGGCGACCGAGCTGCGCGACGGCGACCCGGGCCCCGAGGGCGGCACGATCGAGGTCCAGCCGGCGATCGAGGTCGGCAACATCTTCAAGCTCGGCACGCGATACTCGGAGCCGCTCGGCGCGACCTACCTCGATGAGCACGGGGCCGAACGGCCGATCGTGATGGGCTGCTACGGGATCGGCCCGGCGCGGATCGTCGCTGCCGCGATTGAGCAGGGGGCGGACGAGCACGGCATCGTCTGGCCCCGCGCCCTTGCCCCTTGGGACATCGAGCTCGTCTCGCTCGCCAAGGCCGGGGAGGAGGAGCGTGCGACCGCCGACGAGCTCTACGCGGAGCTGCGCGGAGCGGGCGCTGACGTGCTCTACGACGATCGCGACGCCGGCCCGGGCGAGAAGCTGACCGACGCCGAGCTGCTCGGCTGCCCCCTGCGCGTGGTCGTCGGCCGCCGCGGCCTCGCCAAGGGCGTGGTCGAGGCGAGCGAGCGCGCCACCGGCGCCGAGCACGAGCTGCCTGTCGAGGAGGCCGCCGAGCGGGCGCTGAGACTGCTGCACAGCGAGGATGGCCGGTAAGTCCCCCTTCGGACGCGGCCGCGTTCGCCGCCTCTTCGGGCTCGACCGCAGCTACCCGCCGCCGCCTGCGACGCAGGCGGGCGAACCGCTCAACCCGTGGACGCTGCCCAACCTGGTCGGCTACCTGCGATTGGCGGCGCTGCCCGTCTTCCTCTACCTGGCCTTCGAATGCGGCGATGGCCGCAGCGTCGCCTCGACTGCGCTCTTCTTCGCGATCGCGGCCGGCGACTACCTCGACGGCCTCCTCGCTCGCGTCACCGGCCAGTACAGCCGTCTCGGCACGATGCTCGACCCGCTGGTCGACCGGCTGACGATCCTCTCCGGCGCCGCGGTCTGCTGGCACTTCGAGCTGCTGCCGCGCTGGGCGCTGGCACTACTTGTCGCGCGCGAGCTGGCAATGCTCGGACTCGCCTGGTACGGCCTCCGCCACGGCGTCCAGATCGCGGTCAACTGGCCCGGCCGGATCTCGGTATTCCCGATCATGGGGGGCATCTTCGCGGCGCTCATCTGGGCCGGCTGGGTGCCTGCCGCGCTGCTGATCGGCGGCGTCGCCCTGGCGATCCTGGCGACTGTGCTTTACGCCCAGGTCGGGGTGCGGACGGTACGGGAGCAAGAGGCGCAAGCCGGCTCCCAGGCTCCATAACCTTCAACCTGCAGTTGAACCTTTGTCCCGGCGACCTATAATCGAGCGACTGCGGCCAACGGAGGCATAGCCCTCCCGACCAAGGAGCGCGATGGAGGACACCTTTCCTGATCTCGGTTCGCTCAGCGACGAAGAGCTGAAGGAACTGATCGACAAGCTGACGACCGAGGAGAACGAGATCTCCTATAAACGCCGGGTCCTGCACGGCAAGATCGACATCCTGCGGGCCGAGCTGGTCAACAGGCTGCGCCAGAAGCGCGAAAGCGGCAACTCGCTGATCTCCGGCGACGACGTCGCGCAGCTGACCGACATCCTCGCCGGCAAGGCGCAATCCTCGCCGGAGGGCGACGCGGCCGCCTGAGGCCGGAGACGATCGATGGCTGTCCACTGCCCAGAGTGCGGCTTCGTGAACCCCGAGGGGGCGAACTACTGCCAGAAGTGCGGCGCCTACCTCGGCGGCCCGAAAGACGGCGACGACGAGCCGACGACGATGACCTACAAGGTCGACGACACGGGCGAGATGCAGCCGATCGACATCGACGAGGTGCTCGAGACCAGCGGGGCGGCGCTGGTGATCCGGGCCGGCGGCGGCCGCGCGGGGGAGAGCTTCACCGTCACCGAGGACCGGATCAGCATCGGCCGCAGCCCCGACGCCGGCGTCTTCCTCGACGACGTCACCGTCTCCCGCAACCACGCTCTCCTGGTCCGCCGCCGCGACGGCTTCTACATCGACGACCTCGGCTCGCTCAACGGCACCTATGTCAACCGGCGCAGAATCGAGTCGCACCGGCTCGCCGACGGCGATGAGATCCAGGTCGGCAAGTACAAGCTGAGCTACCTGGAGAAGTAGGAGGGGCGGTGGCGGTCTCCGAGCAACAACAGCAGTCGAGCCGGCGCGACTCGCGGCCGCGCAAGGCGCTGACGATCGGCGCCGTTTGCAAGATCCTCGAGAACGAGTTCGCCGACATCTCGATCTCGAAGATCCGCTACCTCGAGGACCAGAAGCTGTTGACGCCGCGGCGCACGTCAGGCGGCTACCGCCTCTACAGCCAGTCCGACGTCGAGCGGCTGCGCACGATCCTGCGCCTGCAGCGGGACGAGTTCCTGCCGCTGCGGGTGATCCGCCAGGAGCTCGCCGCCGGCGGCGACGTCGAGTTGGGCGGCAGCGGTGAGCGCTACCCGGCGACCGGAGCGGTGCGCCGGGCGATTCTGGTCAACACCTCCAGCGCCTACCTCAACCTTGACGAGATCGTCGAGGAGACCGGCGCCCGCACCGAGCTGGTCGCCGAGCTGGAGAACTTCGGCATCGTGCAGCCGACCCAGCGCGACGGCAAGACCGTCTACGACGAGACCGACCGCGAGATCGTCCGCGCCGCCAACGAGCTCTCCCGGGTCGGCGTCGGCGCCCGCAACCTGCGCGTCTTCCGCTCGTCCGCCGATCGCGAGGCCAACCTGCTGGAAGCGCTGCTCGGTCCCTCGCTGCGCTCGCGCAACCCGGAGCGCCGCAAGGAGGCGCTGGAGAGCCTCGAGAATTTGGCGGCGACCGTCAGCCACCTCAAGCACCTGCTTTTGGTGCGCGATCTGCGGCGCCTGGCCGGCGATTAGGCGCTCCGGGCATGGCCAAGGTGACCCGCCGCCGGAATATCGCGGCGCCCGCAAGCGAGGTTTGGGACTTGATCTCCGACCCCTACAGCCTGCCGCGCTGGTGGCCGCGGACGAGCCGGGTTGAGAGTGTCGACCGCAAGCCGGAGGGCAAGCGCAGCCAGTGGACCAAGGTGCTGGAGACCACTGAGGGCCGCGGCGTGCGGGCCGACTTCCGCTGCCTCAGCTCGGCCGAGGGCGAGCGCTACGTCTGGGAGCAGCAACTTGCCGGTACGCCTTTCGAACGCCACCTACGCCGCTCGAGGGTCGAGATCGGCCTGCGCGGGGAGGACGGCGCGACCGCGGTCAGCCTCACCGCCGAGCAGAAGCTGCGCGGGATGTCGCGGCTGGGCTCGCCGATGATGCGCGGCGGCCAGGGCAAGATCCTCGACGAGGCGCTGGACGGGATCGAACGGGCGCTGACCTGATGCAGCCGCGTCGAGACGCGAAGTGGTGGGGCTGGGGCGACCCGGCGGTCGAACCAGCACTGGACAATGAGGCTCTGGCGACGCTACAGGAGCGGGTGGGGGAGTTGGAGCCTTGGCCGCTTGCTGCCGAGCTGGATCGGATTGAGATGCCCCCGGCCGAGTCGCTACCCCGGGCTTTGTTCGAGGCCGTTGGCGAGTCCAATGTGTTTCGCGGGAGCGAGGATCGGGTTCGACATGCGACGGGGTGTGGTTACGCAGATCTGGCTCAGCTGCGTGGCGGCCGGCTCGATGCCGCGCCCGACGCGGTGCTGCTACCCGCCGACGCGGACGCCCTGCGGCGGGTGCTGGAGGTTTGCACCGCGGAGCGCATTGCCGTGGTGCCGTTCGGCGGGGGGACCAGCGTGGTTGGCGGGGTGGCCCCGCTGGGCGGCGAGCATTCGCGGGTGGTGAGCCTTGACCTGGCGCGGTTTCGTGACGTGGAGGTGGACGGGCGCTCGCTGACGGCGCGGCTCGGCGCCGGCCTGCGCGGACCGGAGGCGGAAGCGGCGCTCGGCGCCGAGGGCGTCGTGCTCGGCCACTACCCGCAGTCGTTCGAGTACGCCACGATCGGCGGCTTCGCCGCGACCCGCTCGGCAGGGCAGGCCTCCAGTGGCTACGGCCGCTTCGACTCCCTCGTAAGTGCCGTGCGGCTGCTCGCCCCAGCTGGCGACCTGCGCACGCTGGAGACGCCGCACAGCGCCGCCGGACCGGCGCTGCGCGAGCTCGTGATCGGCTCGGAGGGCGTTCTCGGGGTGATACCCGAGGTCACGGTCAGGGTCCGCCCGGCGCCACAGCAACGCCGCTACGAGGCCTGGATTGCGGAGAGCTTCGAGGCCGGCGCCGAGATCGTGCGTGCGCTTGCTCAGGGCCCCGGCCTGCCCGACGTGATCCGCGTCTCCGACGAGGAGGAGACCGAGGTTTCGCTGGCGCTCTCGGGCCCACGCGGGGTCGCCGGATCGCTCTTCGGCGGCTACCTCGACCTGCGCCGCAGGCGTGGCGGCTGCCTGATCGTCGTCGGCATCGAGGGCGAGGAGGAGTCGCTCGCTCGGCGCCGCGCCCTGACGGTGAGGGCGCTGCGTCGCGGCGGTGCCGCCTATCTCGGCCAGGCCGCCGGCCGCTCCTGGGAGCACGGCCGCTACCAGGGGCCCTATCTGCGTGACACGCTGATGGGCATGGGGGCGATGGTCGAGACGCTGGAGACCTCGCACACATGGACGCGGCTGCGCGACCTGCACGGAGCTGTCGGCGGCGCGATCCGTGAGACGCTCGAGGGCGGCGGGACGCCAGGCCTCGTCTTCTGCCACCTCTCGCATGCCTACGCCGACGGCGCTTCGCTCTATTTCACCTTCATTTCGCGCGCCCGGCGTGGCGCCGAGGTTGAGCAGTGGCAGGAGGTCAAGCGCGCCGCCTCGGATGCGATCGTCGCAAGCGGCGCCACGATCACCCACCATCACGCCGTCGGCCGCGACCACGCTCCCTACATGCAGGCCGAGATAGGCGAGGTTGGCCTGGACGTCTTACGGGCCGTGAAGGATCGGCTCGACCCCGCGGGAATCATGAACCCAGGGAAGCTGACCCCGGGCTGATCAGTTGCCCTTGTTGCCGGCTTCTTTGGCGATCGGGCCGGTGATTTTGCCCGTCAGCACCGTTTCGCCCACGTAGCGGGGGATCGCGTTGTCCTTCTTCGCCCGCGCGACTTCACGCTGGTAGGCGGCGCTGGAGGTGCGCGAGACGTAGACCTGGTTGAAGGCGCCGCCGGCCACGTAGGCGAGCAGTTCGGTCGGGATCGGAAAGCGGGCGCCGAGCTCACCCGACTCGCCGACCTGCACGGTGCCGATGCGCAGCGAGAGTTTCGGGTTCCGGTAGAGCCAGACGGTGTACGGGGTGCCTTTCTCGCTCGGCTCGAGATTTTCGGCGGTTACCTGGAGGACGATTTCTTCCTGGCTCAGGCGGCCGAAGACGGCCCGTCCGGCGGCGTCGCCGCCGGACGGCGGCGTCAACACCGCCTGCGTGACTTTGTCTTCTTCACCGGCCACGATTTCGGTCCCGTCGGTATTGGTGGCCGCGCCGGCGTCGGAGCCCGAATCCCCACCGAAAAGCGCAATCGCGCCGAGCACGATTGCGACGATCGCCAGCGCGCCGCCGGCGAACAGCAGCAGGCGGCGGCGCTCGACCGGCACTCCGGGGCGGGGCTTGGACATCCCTGGGGCCGACGACGGCGACGCGGGCGCGGCAGGCGGCGCAGTTTCGGGCTTGTGCTCCGCGTGCGGCTCGGAGGCGGAGGGCGGCGGCGATGCTTGAGGCGGTGGCGGCGGGTCGGGCGGCGGCGCGTCCAGCGCCGCCAGCGCGGCGCGCACTTCCTCGCGCACCTGATCGACACTGAGGCCCTTGAGCGCGGCGATGTCGTCGTAGCCCTGCTCGCGCTGGGCGAGCAGGCGCAGCAGCGCCTTCTGGTCGTCGCTCAAATCCATCCCGGCCGCGAACACTATGCGACTCGGTTTAAGCGCACATGTAGACGAGGTAGGGTCCGCGCCGATGGCCGAGGACGGATTCCCCACCCCCTCCGACTACGCCGACCTGCTCGGCACCGAGTGGCTCGACGACGACCCGTCCGACGCAAGGGCGCGGATCCCTATCCGCGACGACCTGCGCCAGCCGTTCGGCCTGATGCACGGCGGCGTGATGTCGAGCCTGGTCGAGAGCGTCTGCTCGCGCGCGACCGCGCTGGCCGTCTTTGGCGACGGCATGGCGGCGATGGGCCAGTCGATCGCCGTCAACTTCATCCGCCCGATCACCGCCGGCCATGCCGAGGTCAGGGCGCAGGCACGCCATCGCGGCCGCACCACCTGGGTCTGGGAGGCCGAGGTCCTCGACGCCGAGGACAGGCTCTGTGCGCTGGCCCAGATGACGATCGCCGTGCGGCCTATCCCGAAAAGCGATTCGTAATCGGCAAGCGCCGGTCGCGGCCGAAGGCCTTGGGGGTAATCCGCAGCCCCGGCGCCGCCTGGCGGCGCTTGTACTCGGCCCGGTCGACCATTCGCGTCACCTCGTCGACCACCTCGGCGGGCATTCCCGCGGCGATCATCTCCTCGCGCCCCTGGTCGCGCTCGACGTAGGCCTCGAGCACGCGGTCGAGCAGCTCGTAGGGCGGGAGCGAGTCGCTATCGAGCTGGTCGGGTCGCAGCTCTGCCGAGGGCGCCCGCTCGAGAACCGAGGCCGGCACCAGGTCGCGCCCGGCGCGCTCATTGCGGCGCCTCACCAATTCGTAGACGAGTGCCTTTGGCACGTCCTTGATCGCGGCGAAGCCGCCCGCCATGTCGCCGTACAGGGTCGCGTAGCCGACCGACATCTCGCTCTTGTTGCCCGTCGCCAGGACCAGCCAGCCGTGCTGGTTGGAGAGCGCCATCACCAGGTTGCCGCGGATCCGCGCCTGGATGTTCTCGGCGGCGAGTCCGGCCAGCGACTCGCCAAGCCCTTCCTCGTAGGCTGCCATCGTCGCCTCGATCGGGATCTCGATCGCCTCGGCGCCGAGGTTTGCAGCGATATTCCGCGCGTCGGCCTGGGTTTCATCGCTTGAATGGGGCGAGGGCATGACCACACAGGTGACGCACTCCGGGCCGACCGCATCGGCGGCAAGCATCGCAACCAGGGCGGAGTCGATTCCGCCGGAGAGCGCGAGGCCGACGTGGCGGAAGCCGTTCTTGCCGACGTAGTCCCGCAGGCCGAGGACCAGCGCTGCATAGACCTCGTCGAGGTCCGGCAGCGGCTCGACGAGGGACGCCGGAGCGGCGGCCGGGATCTCGGCGATGAGCAACTCCTCCTCGAACTGGGCCGCTCGGGCGATCACCTTGCCACTCGGATCGACGACGAAGCTGTGGCCGTCGAAGACGAGCTCGTCCTGACCGCCGACCAGGTTGCAGAAGGCGAGGTGGGTGCCGTACTCACGCGCCCGGGCCGCGAACATCTCTTCTCGCTCGCGGCCCTTGCCGCGATGGTAGGGCGAGCCGGACGGGTTGGCGATCAGCTGCGCTCCTTCCTCTGCCTCGGTCGAGGCCGGCGGGCCGGAGTCCCAGAGGTCCTCGCAGATCGTCAGCCCGACCCTGGCGCCGGCGAGCTCGACCGTCGCCGGCTGGACTCCGGGGACGAAGTAGCGCTGCTCGTCGAAGACCGCGTAGTTGGGCAGCCGGTTCTTGCGATACACCGCGCGCACCTCGCCGGCGGCGAGCACGGCGACGGAGTTGTGGGCGTGACGATGGTCGCCGCCCCCGGCCACGGGCTCGGCGAAGCCGACCAGGGCGACGACCTCGCCGACGCTTGCGGCCAGCCCCTCGACGGCAGCGAGATTGGCGGCGACAAAGTGGCGCTTCAGATAGAGGTCCTCGGCCGGATATCCGGGAATGCAGAGCTCGGGAAAAACGACCAGCTCGGCCCCCGCGGCGGCAGCACGCTCGATCCACTCGGCCACCTTGGCGGCGTTGCCGTCGACGTCGCCGACAGTGGGGTTGATCTGGGCGAGGGCTATGCGCACGGGTTTCTCGGCGGGAGCACGCCTGAAGTATCGCCATCGGAGCGGCCGGGCCGCGCTCCGCGGGCATGTAGATTTGCGTGTATGCGGGCGAGAGTGGGGGTGATCGGGTTCGCGCTCGCTGCGCTGGTCTCGCTCTGGGCGCTGCCCGCCGGGGCGCTTGCGGGCGACCAGTGGACCTTCCGTCAGCCGCTCGCGCGCCCTACCGACCGGCCCGATCCCGCTCGCCATTCCTACTCGGTTCCGGAAGCACCCGGTTCCCCCGCCTGCGCGGGGCAGTTCTGTGTGCACTGGGTGGCGGAGGGAATAGACGCCCCCGGTCTGGCCGACGCCAACGGAAGCGGCGACGGCGACGGCGTCCCCGACTACGTCGAGCGGGTGCTGCGGGTGGCGGCGTACGTGCACGCGACCGAGAACGGCAGGCTCGGCTGGCGGGAGCCACGCTCGGACGGGAGCCGCGGCGGCCGACGCGGCAAGACCGACGTCTACCTGAAGGAGCTGGGCCGACTGCTGTTCGGCTACGCCGCGCCCGATCGCGGCCAGACCCCGCGCGGCAACCGCCTGCCGCGGCGCCTGCATGGCTACCTGGTGCTCGACAACGACTACGACCCCAAGCAATATCCCGGCACCCGGCACCGGGCGGTGCTCGAGGTCACCTTCGCGCACGAGTACTGCCACATCCTGCAGATGGGCTACGACGCCTACCAGGACGCCTGGATGGCCGAGTCGACGGCGGTCTGGATGGAGGACCAGGTCTACAACGGAATCGACGACTACCTGCGCTACGTGCGCCGGTGGGTGCGGCTCTACCGCACGCCGCTGACCGCCAACTCGATCCGCGAGTACGGAGCCGTGGTCTGGAACGAGTGGCTGGTTCGCCAGTACGGCCGCAACATCGTGCGCGACGCCTGGTCGCGGGCGCTGCACACCCGGCCGGGAGGCTTCTCGGTCGCCAGCTACGACTCGGCGATCCGAGCCACTGGCGGCTCGGACTTCAACCGTGACTTCGCCCGCTTCGCCCGCGACCTCGCTGAGTGGCGAACCGGCGTACGCTTCCGCGAGGGTCGCCGCTACCCCGACGTGCCGCGCCAGGGCACGCTGCCGCCCAGCGGGCGGCCCCTGCAGCGTTCGCTTAACCACGCCACCTTCCAGTTGCTGCGTGTGCCCGCCGGCGGCGGGCGGGCGGTCGTGGCGCGGGCGGTCGCGCCCCGGGGTGTGGCCGCCGGCCTGGCGCTGGTCGGCCGCATCGGCAGCGAGCGCGGGGGGCGCGTCGTCTCCGAGCTGAGCTTCAAGCGACGTGGCGGCGCGATCGTGGTCCGCCTGCCCCGCCCCGGACGGTTCCAGCGGGTCACCGCGGTTCTCGTCAACGCCGACAGTCGCGCCGAGGGCTTCAGCGCCCGGCGCCTCGATTGGAACTACCTGACCGACACCGCGCCGTTCCGGGTGCGCGCCCGCGCGCTGCGCTGAGGCTCCTCGGCCGGGGGCGCCGTCGCGATCGCTTCGGCGCAGGCCGCTTCGAGGTCGAGGCCGAAGCTGTCGAGGTCGGCCATCGCGTCGTAGTCGCCGACCAGGCCGAAGTCGATCTTGCCGTCGTAGGACATGATCCCGACGCAGAGCGCCTGGCGGCGGGCGAGCGGGACCAGGGGGAAGATCGAGTCCATGCGGCGGCCCATCAGGTACAGCGGGAACTGGGGTCCAGGAACGTTGGTGACGACGAGGTTGAAAAAGCGCTGGGCCGGCTGCAGCCGCGCCGCCTGCGAGGCGATCGTCGGGGGGGCGAAGTCGGTCAGCTTGGTCAGCAGCTCGGCGCCGACCGCCTGGCCGGAGCCCTTCAGGTCGCCCATCGTCTCGCTGACCAGGCGCAGGCGCTCGACCGGGTCCCGCGATGAGACCGGCAGCGGCGCCATCATCGCCGAGATGCGGTTGCCGAGCGCCCCGTGCTCTTCGTCGGCGCGGACGCTGACCGGCACCATCGCCCGCATCTCCAGCTCGTCGGTCTCGTGGCCGCGGGCGCGCAGGTAGTTGCCGAGGGCGCCGGCGACGACCGAGAGGACGACGTCGTTGACCGTTCCCCCGTGGGCGTTCTTGACCCGCTTCAGGTCTCCCAGGTCGGCCCGGACGAAGGCGATGCGGCGGTGCGAGCCGATCTCGACGTTGAACGGCGTGTGCGGGGCAGCAGCGGCGCCCTCGAGGAACTTGCCCACGTCGACGAGCTCGCGCAGAACCTGGCGCGGGCCACGCAGGGCGGCGCGCACACCGCGGACGAACTCGCGCGGGCTGGTCGCGCGCTCATGCAGCGCGTCCCTGAGCAGGCCGAGGTCGGTCGGCTCCGGGCGGGGCGCCCACTTCGGCGGCCGCACGGGCGGGTGGTCGGGCTCCTGCTCGAGGTCGAAGAGGACGGTCGTGATGTCGACGCCGGAGACACCGTCGACGAGGGCATGGTGGCTCTTGCCGACGACGGCGAAGCGGTCTTCGTCAAGGCCCTCGACCAGCCACAGCTCCCAGAGCGGCTTGGTGCGGTCGAGCTGCTGCGAGAAAATCCGTGCGGCGAGGTTGCGCAGCTGCTCCTCGGAGCCGGGCGCGGGCAGCGCCGTGCGGCGCACGTGGTAGTCGAGGTTGAGGAACGGGTCGTCGACCCAGACCGGGCGACCCTGGTCGAAGGGGACGAAGCGGAGCTTCTGGCGGAAGCGGGGGACCAGGTGCAGGCGCGACTCGATCTGGTCGCGGAACTCTTCATGCGAGGGCGGCGTGCCCTCGAAGATGATCGCCGAGGCGACGTGCATGTGAGCGCCGGCGCGTTCCAGGTGCAGGAACGAGGTGTCGAGTCCGGTCAGTCGATCGCCGTTCATGACCCGATTCTCGCATGGAGGCCTATCCCGTAGGGCCTCCACTTAACTTTTTGCGAAGACAGTCGGCGGTCGTCCGTGGGCGTCGCCGCGCAAAAAGTACAAGACGTTCCGGCCCTACGGGATAGGCCTCAGGCTGTGAGGCCGAGTTGCATCTGGGCCGGCGCTTCGACCGGGGCGTCCTCAGCGAAGCTTGCGACGCGCACGCCGAGCAGGCGGACCGGGCGTGGGGGGGCGTAAGCGCGGAGCAGGTCGAGGGCTATCGGGGCGACGATCTCGGGGTCGTTGGTCGGTTCGTCGAGGGTCTGGGAGCGGGTTATGTTGGTCCAGTCGTCGAGACGGACCTTGATCCCTATCGTGCGCCCGGAGAGGTCACGAGAGCGCAGGCGGCGGCAGAGCTCCTTGGCGAGCAAGGCCATGTGGTCGGCCATCTGGACTCGGTCGGCGACATCGGCGTCGAAGGTCGTCTCCGCCGACTGCGACTTGGTCTCGCGTTCGACCGCAATCGGGGTCGGGTCCTCGAAGCGCGCCCTGGCCGGCAGCCAGCGGCCCATGCGGGGACCGAATGCCCGCTCCAGCGCGTCCGAGTCGTGGGTGCGCAGGTCGGCCAACGTGCCGATGCCCATCTGCTCCAGCTTGAAAACGGTCTTGGGGCCGATCCCGGGGACGAGGCCCGGCGGCTCGGCGGCGAAACGCTCCAGGGCGTCGTCCCGTGAGAGCACCACCAAGCCCGCCGGCTTTCCGAGCTCACTAACGATCTTGGCCAGTAGCCGGTTCTCCGAGATCCCGACCGAGCAGGTCAATCCGAGGTCCTCGCGGATCTCGGTCGCGATCCGCCGCATCGAAGCCTTCGGCGAGAAGAGGTCGCTGAGGTCGAGATAGGCCTCGTCGAGCCCGACCACCTCGACCGTCTCGACGTTCGCCCGCAGGATCTCCATCACCCGCGCCGAGGCCTCGCGGTAGGCGGGAAAGTCCGGCTTCAGATAGACCGCGTCCGGCAACCGCCGCCGCGCGACCGCCGCCGGCATCGCCGAGTGGATCCCGGCCAGCCTGCGCGCCTCATAGCTCGCCGTGGTCACGACGGCCCGCGGCCCCGACCCGCAGACCACCACCGGCTTCCCCCGCAATTCCGGCCGCCGCCGCAACTCGACCGACGCGTAGAACGCGTCCATATCCAGGTGCGCGATCGTCCGCCGCTCCGCCACAGTCCGATGGTAGGAGCAGAGTGGGACAGACTGGGCTCTCACGGCGGTCCCGGGGAGCCGCTTGTGGGTAGCATCGGGGCCGTGGCTTCTCCCGAGGCGAAGAACCTGGAGGCGATCTCCAAGGCGATCGACCAGCACAACCGCAACTGCCCGTTCCCGGCGGCCGAAGTGCGGATGAACCCGTTTGAGGTCGAACGGCTGGGCTGGGAGGAGATCCGCGGCCTGCCGGTTGTGCCCGACTCTTCGATCGGAACCGGCCGCTTCCGCATCGTCTGCTCCCAGGAGCTCGACGACACCGGCCTCGAAGAGACCGAGGCGGTCGGCCGCGAACTGGTCGAGACCATCGCCCCGAGCAGCAATTAACGCCCTGAGGTCCTCAGATTCCGTTCAGGAAGTCGAGGCCTAGTTCATTGACAAGGCGTTCGGCCTCGATGTTGAGCTGGGTCAGTTCACCGGTCCAGATCAGGACGCCCATCACGATCAGGATCGCGCCGCCGGTGGCGACAATTGCCTGGTAATGGCGCTTGACGACGGCGAAGGCGGTGGTCATGCGGGAGAAGGCGATGGCAGTGAGCAGGAAGGGGATCGCGAGGCCGGCCGAGTAGACGGCAAGCAGGAAGGCGCCGCGGGCGGCCGAGCCGGAGAGCGAGGCGGCGCCGAGGATCGCGCCGAGGGTGGGGCCGATGCAGGGCGTCCAGGCGATCGCGAAGGCGGCGCCGGCGACGATCGGGCCGCCCTTGCCGGCCCGCTCTAGCAGGGCGTCGACGTGCCACTCGCGGTTGAGCCGGGTGACGAAGAGCTGGGCGACGAAAAGGACGCCCATCGCCACGATCAACCCGGCCGAGATCTTGGTCAGCAGCTGCTTGTGGTCCTGCAGGGTGGCGCCGAGGGCGGTTGCGGTCAGCCCGAGGGCGATGAAGATCGCCGAGAAGCTGGCGACAAAGAGCAGGCTCGGCCCGAGCACCCGCCGCCAGCCGGCGTTGTCGAGCTCGGCCGCGGAGACGCCGCTGACCGCAGAGAGGTAGCCGGGGACGAGCGGCAGCACACAGGGAGAGAGGAAGGAGACGATCCCCGCCGCGAGCGCGGCGAAGATGCCGACCCCCGCGGTCGGATCGGTGCTCAACTCGGCGACGATCACGACCCCTAAGGGTACTTCGGCCGCGACCCCGGATCCGGGAAGCGGGGGTTTCGCTCGCGCGAGTGGCCACAGCCCGGTAGATTTTGGCCAGCCAGCCAACTGCCGCGCGCCCGCGGCGCAGACACGGGAGAGACTTTGAGCAACCGCACGTACGTGATCGGGGTCGGGATGACCAAGTTCGAGAAGCCGGGAACCAAGGAGGGTGACTACCCCGACTGGGCCAAGGAAGCGGGGGAGAGGGCGCTCACCGACGCCGGCATCCCCTACGAGGACGTCGAGCAGGCCTTCGCCGGCTACTGCTACGGCGACTCGACCTACGGCCAGCGGGCGCTCTACCAGCTCGGCCTGACCGGGATCCCGGTGGTCAACGTCAACAACAACTGCTCGACCGGCTCCTCGGCGCTGTTCCTCGCCCGCCAGGCGGTCAAGGGCGGCCTGGTCGAGTGCGCGATGGCGATCGGCTTCGAGAAGATGGAGCCGGGCTCACTGGGCGTCAAGTACACCGACCGCACCAACGCGCTGGACAAGCACGCGATGCGGATGTTCGAGATCCGCGACCCCGAGCAGTCGCCGCCGGCGCCGCAGATGTTCGGCAACGCGGGCCGCGACCACATGGACAAGTACGGCTCCAATCCCGATCACTACGCCTGGATCGGCTGGAAGAACCACAAGCACTCGGTCAACAACCCCTACGCCCAGTTCCAGGACGAGTACAGCCTCGAGGACATCAAGGCAGCGAAGATGATCCACGACCCGCTGACCAAGCTGCAGTGTTCGCCGACCTCCGACGGCTCGGCCTGCGCGATCGTCGCCTCCGAGCGCTACGTCGAAGAGCACGGCCTCGGCGACCAGGCGATCGAGATCGCCGGCCAGTCGATGGTCACCGACCTCAGCTCGACCTTCGCCGAGCAGACCGACTGCATGAAGATCGTCGGCTCGGACATGTCGAAGCAGGCCGCCGACGAGGCCTACGCCGAGGCCGGCGTCGAGGCCGGCGCGGTAGACGTCTGCGAGCTGCACGACTGCTTCAGCGCCAACGAGCTGATCACCTACGAAGCGCTCGGATTCGCAGCGGAGGGGGAGGGGCACAAGCTGGTCGAGGAAGAGGCGACCACCTACGGCGGCAAGGTCGTCGTCAACCCCTCCGGCGGGCTGATCTCCAAGGGCCACCCACTCGGGGCGACCGGGCTGGCGCAGTGCTCTGAGCTGACCTGGCAGCTGCGCGGCAAGGCCGACAAGCGACAGGTCGACGGCGCCAAGACCGCCCTGCAGCACAACATCGGCCTCGGCGGCGCCGCCGTGGTCACCGTCTACAAGCCGGCGGCCTAGAGGGTCGCCGGGGAAGAGGAGCCGGCATGGCGAAGCAGCGACGCTCACTCAGCGGCAAGGTCGTGGCGATCACCGGCGGCGCGCGCGGGATCGGCAAGACGACCGCGCAGGCACTGGTCCGCAAGGGCTGCCGGGTCGCGCTCGGCGACCTCGACCTCGAGCCGGCCGAACAGACGGCGGCGGAGCTGGGCGGCGGCACGGTCGCGATCCAGCTCAACGTCACCGACCGCGACTCGTTCTCCGCCTTCCTCGACGAGGCCGAACGCCAGCTCGGGCCGGTCGACGTGCTGGTCAACAACGCCGGGATCATGCCGGTGACGCCGTTCGAGGACGAGAGCGACGACTCGATCCGGCGCCAGCTCGACATCAACGTCTACGGCGTCATGCTCGGCACCCAGCTGGCGGTGCGCAAGATGAAAGCGAGGGGGCAGGGGCACATCGTCAACATCGCCTCCTCGGCCGGCAAAGCGGGCGTGCCCGGGATCGCCACCTATGCGGCGACCAAGCACGCCGTCGTCGGCCTGACCGAGGCGGTGCGGGCGGAGTGCCGCGGCAGCGGCGTCGAGCTCTCCTACGTGATGCCGATCACCGTCAACACGCAGCTGATCGAAGGCCTCGCCGACCAGCGCGGCGTCAAGCGGGTAGAGCCAGAGGACGTCGCCAAGGAGATCGTCGACGGCCTCGAGCTGGGCAAGGTCGACATCTACGTGCCGCGCGAGCTGCGAGTCACGGTCGCGCTCGGCGCCCTGCTGCCGCGCCGGGCCCGCGAGGCGGTCGCACGCTTCATGGGGGTCGAGACGGTGATGACCGAGGTCGACCCGGTCGCACGGCGCTCCTACGAGGAGCGGATCTCCCACAACGCCGAGGGCGCGGAGCCCGAGGCGGAGCCGGAGCAGCAGCGGGCCGCGTAGCTCGTCGCAGAATCTGGCTGTATCAGGGCCAAAATGCTTCAATAGGACCGATGGGCAAGGTCTACGACGCCACCTGGGGCCGCGTCTTCTCGGCCTTCTACGACACGCTGCTGAGAGGGACCGAGGACGCCGGGCTGCGCGAGCGGCGGCGCGCGGTGCTCGCGGCGGCGAAGGGGCGCACAATCGACATCGGTGCCGGCACCGGTGCCAACCTCGGCCTCTTCCCGGAAGGGACGGAGGTGGTCATGGCCGAGCCCGACCCGCACATGACCAAGCGCCTGCGCCAGAAGCTCGCCGAGCAGGGCTCGGGCGTCGAGCTGGTCGAAGCGGGCGCCGAAAGCCTTCCGTTCGAGGACGACAGCTTCGACACCGCCGTCTTCACGCTCGTGCTCTGCACGGTTCCCGACCCGCGCGCGGCGCTTACCGAGGCTGCACGCGTGCTCAAGCCGGGCGGCCGGCTGCTGTTCGTCGAGCACGTACGCGCCCAGCAGCCCGGAACCGCGCGCTGGCAGGATCGCCTCGAGACGCCCTGGAAGCTATTCGCCGACGGCTGCCGCTGCAACCGCGACACCGTCGCCAACATCGAAGCCTCGCCGCTGACCCTGGAGCAGGTGCAGCGCGGCGAGATGCCCAAATCCCCGCCGATCACCAAGCCCCTGGCCTGGGGCCGGGCTAGCCTGCAATGACGTTGAAGGTGGAAATCTTATAAGTTATTAAGGTATGGAACAACTTTCCCAGCTCAAGGCGGCTTTCTTCCGCACCCTCGGGCATCCGGCCCGGGTCCGCGTGCTCGAGCTGCTCAGGGACGGCGAGATGACGGTGGGGGACCTGCAGGCGTAGCTCGGGATCGACTCGAGCGGCACCTCCCAGCACCTGGGTGCGATGCGCAGGCAGGGCATGCTGGAGGCGCGCCGCGAGGGAACCAACGTCTATTACCGGGTCCGCGACCCGCGCATCTTCCAGACTGCTGGAGAGCCGCCCGCCAGGTGATCGGCTCGCACCTGCAGGAAGCAAACGCCCTGCTCGGGGAGCTCGGGGGTCCGGTTCCCGAGACCGCCAGGGCGGCCGCGAAGACCCGGTCGCGATAGGTCCCCCGGGTTGAGCCCACTGGACTGGCTCTTCGGGCCTGGCATCGTGCTGCTGGCGTTCGGGACGGCGGCGCCCCTGCTCGGCTTCTCGAGCGCCGCGCGCGCTCGGCTTGCAGGCGCTCGGGATCGGACTGCTGGGCCTCGGCGGAGGCCTCGTCCTCTTCGGCGCCGGCGCCGATCGGCGCCGGCTTCCACGACGACCTCAGGCCGGCGCTCGGGATCGACGGGCTGAGCGGATTCTTCCTCGCGACGCTGCGCTCTGGTCGCGGTGCCGTCGCTGATCTACGCGCGCGACTACCTGGCCGGCGCCGACCGCGCTGGCGCGCCCTGCTCGCCCTGTCCGGGCTGTTCCTGCTCGCCCTGTCGGGGTTCGTCGCCGCGCGCGACCCGTCCACCTTCCTCGCCTGCTGGGAGCTGATGACGCTGGTTCCGGCGGCGGCGATCCTGGTCCGCGGCAGCGATGCGCGGTCCGCCACGCGGTCTTCGTCTACCTGGCGGTCACCCACCTCGGCGGCGCCGGCGTCTGGATCTGCGTGCTGGCACTCGCCCACTACGGCGCGCTCGCCGATCCGGCGTCGCTCGCCGCGCAGGGCGCCGCGGCGCAGGCACTGGTGATCGTCGCGGCGATCGTCGGCTTCGGCACCAAGGCCGGGCTGATGCCGATGCACTCCTGGCTGCCCGCGGGCCCACCCGGTCGCGCCGAGCCACGTCTCGGCGCTGATGTCGGGGGTGATGATCAAGGTGGCGCTCTACGGCCTGATCCGCGTGCTGTTCGAGTGGGCGGCGCCGGCGCCGCTGTGGGCCGGCCTGGTGGTGCTCGGCCTCGGCCTGCTCTCGGCCCTGGGCGGCGTCCTCTACGCGCTCGTCCAGCACGATCTCAAGCGCCTGCTCGCCTTCCACTCGATCGAGAACGTCGGCATCGTCGCGCTCGGGCTCGGCGCCTCGATCCTCTTCGCCTCGCAGGGCGATCGGACCTGGGCGGCGATCGCCTTCGCCGCGGCGCTGCTGCACGTCCTCAACCACGCGGTCTTCAAGGCGCTGCTGTTCCTCGCCGCCGGCGCCTTCGAGCGCGCCGTCGGCTCGCTCGACCTCGACCGCATCGGCGGCCTGCTGCGGCGCATGCCCTGGACCGGCGGCGCCTTCCTGGTCGGCTCGATGGCGATCGCCGGGCGTGCCGCCGCTGAACGGCTTCGCCTCGGAGTGGCTGACCCTGCAGGCGCTGATCCACGTCGCGATCGACTCGACCCTCGGCGTCGGGCTCGCCGGCGCGCTGGCGGCCGCCGGGCTCGCCGCGACGGCGGCGCTCGCCGCTCTTCTGCTTCGTCAAGGTCGTCGGCCTGGTGCTGCTCGGCGCGCCGCGCACGCTCCGCGGCCGCGGCGGCGGTCGAGGCGCCGGCCGACGATGCGTTCGCACCGGTCTTCCTCGCCGCCTGCTGCGTCGCCCTCGGCGCCGCGCCGGGCCTGCTGCTGCCGTCGCTGATGGGGCTGGCGCCGCACCCGGGAGCGAGCTCGCCGCCGAGCCGGGCCTGACCGTCCCCGGGACCGGCTCGCTGCCCTCGCCCTGGCTGCTGCTCGGCCTCGCTCGCGCTGAGCGCCCTGCTCTGGCGCCTGCGCGGCATCCGGCGCAGCGCCGCCGGTCCCCGCCTGGGCCTGCGGCCAGCGGGTCGAGCCGGCGCTGGAGCTGGAGCTCGGCCGGCTTCACCAAGCCGCTGCGCCTCGTGCTCGAGGGCGTCCTGCGCCCCCGGCGGGAGATCGACGGTCTGCGCGAGCGCGGCCTGGTGCAGTCGGTCCGCTACCGCGGCGAGGTCCCGCACCTGTTCGACACCGCGCTCTACGGGCCGGCACAGCGCGGCGCGCTGGCCGGCGCGCGGTTCGCCCGCCGCATCCAGTCGGGGAGCGTGCGCGCCTACGCCGCCTACCTGCTCGGCCCTGCTGCTGCGCCTGCTCGCCCTGGTCCGCACGGGGCGATCGGATGACCGCGCTCGCCGGCGCGATCCAGGTCGCTCGGCGGCCTCGCCCTGGCGCCGCTGCTGCCGGCACGATCCAGGCGATCAAGGCGCGCCTCCAGGGCCGGCGCGGCCCCTCGCCGCTGCAGCCCTACCGCGAGCTGCGCCGGCTCTGGGGCAAGAGCCTCGCCGACCCGCAGCCGACCACGATCGTCTACCGCCTGGCCCCCTGCGTGGTCGCCGCGGCGATCGGCGCTCGCCCTGCTTCCTGGTGCCGATCGCCGGGCTCTCCCCCGACTGGCCGCTGGGCAACGACGCGCTCGTCCTGGTCGGCCTGCTGGCCCTGGCGCGCTTCGCCCTCGCCGCCGCGAGCTGGGACACCGGCTCGGGCTTCGCCCTGATGGGGTCGAGCCGCGACCTGACGCTCTCGGTCTTCGCCGAGGCGCTGCTGCTGCTGGCGATCGTGCTCGCCGCGCTGCCGGCCGGCAGCACCGACCTGGTCGCGATCGAGCGCCGCCGCCGGCGGCGGCTCCGTCTGGAGCGAGCCCGCCCACTGGTGCGCGGCGGCCGCCTTCGCGCTCGTCGTCCTGGTCGAGACCGGGCGCCAGCCGATCGACAACCCCGACACCCACCTCGAGCTGACGATGATCCACGAGGGCCCGCTGCTCGAGTACGCCGGCCGCGACCTGGCGCTGCTGGAGTGGAGCGCCGCCGCCCGGCACTGGATCTTCCTCGTCCTCGCCGCCGAGCTGTTCCTGCCCCACTGGGGCGGGTTCGGCGCGCAGCTCGGCTGCCTCGCGGTCGCCCTCGCGCTGCTCTGCGCGGCGCTGGCGCTGACCGAGACCGCGCAGGCGAAGATGCGGATCCTGCGGGCGCCGGCGCTGCTCGCCGGCGGCTGCCTGCTGGCCCTGGTCGGGCTGGCGAGCTGGCTGGTCGGGGGCGCTGGCGTGAGCCGCGGCGATCGTCGGCGCTCGTCGCCCTCGGCTTCGGCGTGATGCTGGTCCGCCGCCGCAGCCTCGCGATCCTGCTGGTCGCCGCCCAGGCGCTGCTGCTCGGGCGTCGGTCGCGCTCGCCTCGCGGGCGAGGGCCGCGGCGACCTGGTCGCGTCGCCGGCGCTGATCCTGCTCGTCCGCGCGCGTCGCCCTTCCCGCGCTGCTGATCGGCTGACCCGCCGCCGCACGCCGGAGCCGCCGCTGGTCGTGCCGACGACGACCGGCGGTCGGTCCGGCTGCTCGCTCGCGACGGCGCTCGTCCTCGCCGCCGTGGCGGTGACCCCGCCGCTGGGGCTCGGCGACGCCGCCGCCGAGCACGGCGCGGTCGCGCTGCTCGCGCTCGGGATCGCGATCGTCGTCATGCGCCGGCCCGCCCTGCTGCAGGTGCTCGGCATGCTGGTCGCCGAGAACGGCGTCTACCTGCTGGCGATCGCGGTCGCCCGGCGGGCTGCCGGCCGTGATCGAGCTCGGCGTGCTGTTCGACCTCGTCCTGATCGTCGCCGTCGCCGTCGCCTTCAGCCAGAAGATCCACGGCGAGGTCGGCAGCGGCGACACCGACCTGCTGCGGGGCCTGCGTGACTGACGGCGCTCTCGCGATCGCCGCTGCTCGCGGTGCCGCTTGGCGCCGCCGGCGCTGGTGCTCCTGATGCCGATCGCCGCGCGCCGCCGACCGGCTCAACCTCGCCAGCGCGACGCTGACCGCGGCGCTGGCGCTGGCGCTGGCGGCGCTCGCGCTCGCCGCGGCGCCGGGCGACGCCGCGGCGGGGGAGCTGGTTCGTGCTCGACTCGGCCGCGCGGCGTCTTCCTCGCCCTGGTCGCCGTCGTCGGCCTCGCCAGCGCCGCCGTCTCGCCGGCCTACCTGCGCCACGCCGGCCGCAGCTGGTTCGGCGCCCGCCGCTCCCACGTCTGGTACTACGCCGCCTTCAACCTCTTCTGGGCGGCGCTGCTGGCGCTGCCGCTGGCCGACAACCTCGCCGTCGCCTGGCTGCTGGTCGAGGCGACGACCGCCGCCTCGGCGCTGCTGGTCGCCTTCAGCGGCAAGCGCAGCGCGCTCGAGGCGGGCTGGAAGTACGTCGTGCTGACCACGCTCGGGCTGGCGATCGCCCTGCTCGGGATCGTCGTCCTCTTCGCCGCCGGCGGCGGCGAGCCGGGCGTCGACACGCCTCGACTGGCGCGCGCTCGCCGGGCGCGCCGCCGGGCTGCCGCCGGGAGGCGACGCTGGTCGCCTTCGTCCTGATCATCGTCGGGCTGGCCGAGCAAGATCGGCTGGGCGCCGGTCCACAACTGGCTGCCGGACGCCCACAGCGAGGCGCCGCCGCCGGTCAGCGCGATGCTCTCGGCGGCGCTGCTGCCGACCGTGCTGCTGGTCGCCTGGCGCACCGAGCTGGCGCTCGCGCCGGCGCTCGGCGCCGGCGCCGTTCAGGAGCTCTTCGTCGGCTTCGGCCTGCCTCGCTGGCGTCGCGGTGCCCTTCCTCTGGCGGCCGCTGCCGTGGAAGCGGCTGCTCGCCTACTCGAGCCTCGAGCACATGGGGATCCTCGCGCTCGGGATCGGCTTCGGCACGCCGCTGGCGATCGCCGGCGTCGTCGTCCACGTCGCCGGCCACGGGATCGCCAAGGCGCTCGGCTTCTACACGGCGATCCCGCTGCTGCGCCAGGACCCGGCCAGCGCCGAGCGCGCCGCCGCGGGGCGTCGGCCGGACGAGCGCGCCGACGGCCGCGCGATGGCCGTGAGCCTCGCTCTCGCTCGCCGGGCTGCCGCCGTCGCCGCTGTTCGTCTCCGAGCTGATGATCCTGCTCGGCGGGATGGACGCCGGCCTGCTCGCGGTCTCCGCGGTCGCGGCGGTGCTGCTGGCGCTCGGCTTCCTCGGCCTCGCCCACGCCCTGATCGAGGGCCTGCTGGGCGAGCGCGGCGAGGGCGGCCGCCCGCGCTCGCGCTCGGCGCGCGCGGTGGCGCCTGCTCGCCGGGCGTCGCGGCGGCGGCGCTGCTGGCGCTCACCGCGGTCGCCTACGCGCTGCCGGGCTCGGCCATCGTCGAGGCGCTGATGCGGAGGCGGCGGCGTGAGCCGCGCGCCGCGAGCGCGCCGGCGCGCCGCGCGCCAGGAGGTCGACCGGTCGCGGTCGAGCCCGCGGGCTGGCGCGACGCCTGCCGGCGGCGCTCGAGGAGGGCGGGCGCTTCTGCGGCGCCCACGCCGCCGGCCCGACCGGCCGAGGCGGCGCTGGAACGCGCTGTTCGCCGCGCGGCGCCGGCACCCGGTCCTCAGCACCGAGCCGCGACGGACGGACGGCTCGACGACGATCGTCGACCTCGCTCCCGGCCGCGGACTGGGACGAGCGCGAGGCGCACGACCTCTACGGCCTCCGACTTCGACGGGCACGAGCCGCTGCGGCCGCTGGTCGCCCACCCGGCGAGACGCGAGCTGGACCGTCCCGGTGCAGGGGGAGGGGCGTCCACCAGGTCGCCGTCGGGCCCGATCCACGCCGGCGTGATCGAGTCCGGCCACTTCCGCTTCCACGTCGTCGGCGAGCGCATCCTGCTCCTCGACCTGCGCCTCTTCCACAAGCACCGCGGGCTCGAGCGGGCGGCCGAGGGGAGCGGGCCGGCGGCCGGGCCTGGCCTTCGCCCAGCGCGCCTGCGGCGCCTGCGCCGTCGCCAACTCGGTCGCCTTCGCGCAGGCCTGCGAGGCGGCCTCGGGCTGCTCGCCGCCGCGCGAGCTGCGCCGCGCCCGCACGCTGCTGCTCGAGCTGGAGCGGCTCTACAACCACCTCAACGACATCGCCGCGATCTGCGCCGGGGTCGGCTTCGCGCCCGGGAACATGGCCTTCGCGGCGCTGAAGGAGCGGGCGCAGCGGCTCAACGCCGCGCTCGCCGGCCACCGCTTCCTGTTCGGCACGGTCGCGGTCGGCGCCAGCCGGCTCGACCTGCCGGCGCCGCGCCGCTGACCGCGCACGCGGCAGCTGCGCGAGCTGCGGACGACGCGGCGCCGGGCCTGGCGCGAGCTCGCGCTTCGCCGCCTCGGTCCAGGCCCGGCTCGGCGGCGTCGGCGTGCTCGAGCGCGCGACGACGCCGCCGGCTCGGCGCGGTCGGGCCGGCGGCGCGCGCGGCCGGGGTCGGGATCGACACCGCGCTGCGCGAGCCCCGGGCTCTGGTACGGCTCGGCCTTCGCGCCCGCCGCGCCGGCCGGCGCCGAGCGGCGACGTCGCCGCCCGGCTGGGGCTGCGGGCGTCGAGCTGGAGGCGACCTTCGAGCTGCTCGACGAGCTGCTCTGCGAGCCGCTCGCGCCCGACGGCGGCCGACGCCGCCGGCGCCGGCGGCGCCGGTCGGCGTGGCGCGGGTCGAGAGCCCGCGCGGGGAGACGGTCTGCGTGGTCGAGCTGCGACGCGCAGCGGGTCGCGCGCCTGCACCTGCGCACCGGCTCCTACGCCAACTGGCCGGCGCTGGCCCAGGCGACCGCGGGCAACCTGCTGCCCGACTTCCCGCTGATCAACAAGAGCTTCGAGCTCTGCTACGCCTGCGCGGACCGCTGACGTGTTCGTCCTGCTGCGCCACCTCCAGCGCGTCCGCCGCGAAGCCGGCCTGCCGCGGCGCAGGCCGGCGCGCGCTCGCTCGCGATCCGCCACGTCGACGCCGGCTCCTGCAACGCCTGCGAGCACGAGCTGACGGCGACCGCCGGCGCCGCACTACGACCTGCAGCGCTTCGGCCTCGACATCGTCGCCTCGCCGCGGCACGCCGACGTGCTGCTCGTCACCGGCGCCGTGACGACGCGGATGGAGGCCGCGCTGCGCGCCGCCTACGAGGCGATGCCCGAGCCGCGCCTCGTCGCCGCGCTCGGCGACTGCGCGCTGGGCTGCGGCGTCCTCGCCGACGCCGCCGAGCTGGCGCGCGCCGCTCGAGCAGCTGCTGCCGGTCGACATCCGCATCCCCGGCTGCCCGCCATCGCCAGAGCGGATCGCCGCCGCGATCCTCAACGCACGATAATGGTGGTTATGTGAACTCGGGCGCGAAAGCCCTAAGAGGCTTCTTCGATCGCCCGTTCGATCGTGCCGGCGTCGCCGGGCGTGCCGAGGACTTCGACCCCGTCGCTGTTGGGGCCGATTACGGCGAATGAGGGCGTGCCGGTGAGGTTGAGCTTCTGGGCTTCTTCGGTGCTGCGCTGGACCTCTCGCAGCGCGCCCGCCTGATCCTTGCGGTTCTGGTTCCACTTGGCGATGTCGGGCACGCCGGCGCCCTTGGCAATTTCGGTCAGGAACTCGTCGGTGACGTAGCCGCTCGCCTCGATGCCCTGGTTGCGGTAGAAGAGCTCGATGAAGTTCCAGCCGCGGCCCTGCTGCCCGGCTGCGAGCGCGGCGGCGCCCGCGGTGACCGATTCCTGGCTGATGATCGTGAAGTTGCGGAACTCGATCTTGGCTTCGCCGCTGCGCACCTTGGAGTCGATCAATTCCGGCACGATCCCTTCCGCGTAGCTCTTGCAGACCGGGCACTGCAGGTCGCCGAACTCAAGCAGGGTCACCTTGGCGCTCTTCTCGCCGAGCGTCAGCCCGCTCTGCGGGATCCCCTGGAATTCCCCGTTGACCAGGGCCACATCCTCCAGGTTGGTGTCCCCTCCGTCCGAGCTGCTCTGGGTTATGACAACCGCCACCGCCACCGCGACGATGACGAGGAAGGCGGCGGCGCTGCCGATCTGCAGCAGGCGCCTGCGCCGCTCGTCGCGATCGCCTTCGCTTTCCGCCCGCAGTCGCTCTTCGCGCCGTGCCTCTCTGGAACTCTTGCCGCTCATGCCGGTCTCCCAACGTAGCCAACCATTCGGACTGCATTCAAGCCGAAGAGCAGGGTCATCAGCACCGCGCTGGCCACGCACCACTGGCAGATCGCTTCGATCTTGAAGATCTCCAGATAGGTGAGGAAGAGGCTGTAGCCGAAACCGCCGAGGGCGACGACGAAGCCGGCCATCCGCGCGGCGTCGCCACGCAGCAGCGCCGCCGCCAGCAGCAGCACGTAGCCGGCGATGCCGAAGACGGCGATGTTGACGCCGAGCAGGTGCGAATAGGAGCTTTCGGCGACGGTATGACAGCCGCTGCCACCGGCGACACATACGGGCGAGCCGCCGCCCGCCTCGACTATCGCGATGTAGGTGGCGACACCGATGCCGAAAGTCGCGGCAAAGGTCGCGGCTTTCCGTAAATTCCCCTCCGCCGGCGCGCGCATGCGGCGGAGACTACGCGCTCGGCCTTTACGCAGGCTTAAGCGATCTCGGCGCGAAAGGCGGCGATCTCGCGCGAGAGCCTGCCGCCCTGCCAGGCCAGGGGCGACTCGCCCTCGCCCTCGCCGATCAGACGCGCCAGCGGCAGGCGCTCGGCGTAGGCCTCGGCGACCTCGCGCGGATGGCCGGGGTCGGCCGCGTCGTTGCTGGCGACGACCAACGCCGGCAGCTCCAGGCCCTGCAGCTCCGGCAGCGTCCCGAAGGGGCGCGAGGCCGGAATCTCGCGCAGCGCCGCGACGATCGCGTCGAGGCGGCGATGGCGCAGCATCCGCTCGCGGGTGAAGCGCAGCACCGAGTCGCGCCAGGCCGGACCGGCATCCCCCTCGCGGTCGATGTACTTGACGAAGGCGTCGATCCCGCCGGCCTCGAGCGCATCCGCCAGGCCCTCCCAGTAGGCGCGCTGCTCGGGCGTCAGCTCGCCGCTGTAGGTCGGGCCGATGACGACGAGGCCGTGCAGGCGCTCGGGTCGCCGCAGCGCGTAGGCAACCGCGGTGTGGGCGCCCATCGAGTGCCCGCCGAGCAGGAACCGCCCCTCCCCGACCGCCTCGGCGACGACGCCCTCGAGGTCGTCGGTCAGCTCCGGGTATCCATAACCCACCCCGTCAGGGGCCGGCTCGGACTCGCCGTGCCCGCGCGCGTCGTAGGTGACGACGGCGTGGCCGGCCCGCTCCAGCGCCCGCGAGCCGTGAACGACCGAGCTGCGGGTCGCCGTCAGCCCGTGGCAGAGGACGATCGGCGGGCCCTCCCCCGCCACCTCGCCACCGATCGCCGGCCGCCCGCCGGTGTTGAACTGCCGCGGCTCCGGCGGGGTCAAGCGATCGCCGCGACGGCCTCTTCGATGTCGCCGACCGACTCGTAGCTGAGCCCGGCGAGGGTCACCTTGCGGTGGCGGATCACGCCCTCCTCGTCGACGATGATCACCGCCCGCCGCACCATCGGCCCGGCGGCGACGCCGTAGGCCTTGGCGACGGCCTTGTCCTCGTCGGCCAGCAGCGGCACGTTGAGGCTCTTCTCCTGGGTGAAGCGCTCGTGCGAGTCGACCGACTGCGGCGAGATCCCGAGCACGTTGGCGTCGATCGCGTCGAGCCGCTCGCCTTCGTCGCGGTAGGAGCAGAACTGCTTGGTGCAGACGGCGGTGAAGTCGCCCGGGTAGAAGGCGAGGACGAGCTTGCGGCCCCGGTAGTCGGAGAGCTTGTAGGTCCTGTCGCCGGTGCCCGGCAACTCGAAGTCCGGCGCCGCGTCGCCCACGTCAGCCTTTGCCATGGCCAAGAGATTAGTGCAGCGACGCCGGTAGGTTGTGGCCGATGGGCGACGACCTGCCTCACCTCGACGGGGTCACACACCGCTGGGTTCGGGCGCGTGGGCTCGAGTTCCACGTCGCCGAAGCGGGGGCGGGAGACGACGTCGTCCTCTGCCTGCACGGCTGGCCGCAGCACTGGTACGAGTGGCGACACCTGATGCCGGCGCTCGCGGATCGCCACCGCGTGCTCGCCCTCGACCTGCGCGGCTTCGGCTGGTCGGATGCGCCCCGCCGTGGCTACGAGAAGGAGAACCTCGCCGACGACGTGCTCGCCGTGCTCGACGCGCTCGGGCTGGAGCGGGTGAAGCTCGTCGGCCACGACTGGGGCGGCTGGATCGGCTTCCTTCTCGCGCTCAAGGCGCCACAGCGCTTCGAGCGCTACCTGGCGCTCAACATCCTCCACCCGTGGCCGCCCGGAACGATGTTGGACGTACTGCCATACGCCTGGCGCTTCGGCTACCAGGTGGTCATCGCGACGCCGCTGCTCGGCTACCAGCTGCACCGCCGCGGGGCGGTCGTCCCCAAGGCCTTCTTCTCCGCAGCGACCCAGCGTGACGTCTGGGACGAGGAGACGCTGCGCACCTTCACCGCGAAACTGACCGAGCCCGATCGCGCCCGCGCCGCGGTGCAGATGTACCGCACCTTCCAGCTCAAGGAGCTCTGGCCGATCGTGCGCGGCCGCTACGCCGGATCGCGGCTCACGGTGCCCACCAAGGTGGTCTTCGGCGTCGACGACCCGGCTCTGCGCCCCGAGCTGCTCGAGGGCTACGAGCGCCACGCCGACACGATGGAGGTCGAGCTGGTCGAGGACTGCGGACACTTCATCGCCGACGAGATGCCGGAGCTGGTCGCCGAGCGCGCCCGCGAGTTCTTCGCTGCGGGCCCCTAGCCGCGTTCGATCGAAAGCTTTTCGATCAGCACGGTCTGTTTCGGTTTTTGCGCCGGCGTGCCGAGGCTGCCGATCCGTTCGACCACGTCGAAACCCTGGTCTACTCTGCCGACGAGGGCGTATTCGGGCGGCAGGCCGGCGTCGGCGCTGAGCACGACGAAGAACTGGCTGCCGGAGCGCCCAGGTGGCTCGGCCGGGCTCTTCGCCATCGCGACCACGCCCTTGGTGTAGGCGAGGTTGGCGGGTGGCTTCTCGTCGACGCTGTAGCCGGGTCCGCCGGTGCCGGTTCCGAGCGGGTCGCCGCCCTGGATCACGAAGCCGGGTGCGACGCGGTGAAAGCCGAGGCCATCGTAGAAGCCTTCTTCGGCGAGGAAGACGAAGGAATTAACCGTCTTCGGCGCCCGCTGCGCATCGAGGGCGATCTCAAAGCTGCCACAGCTCGTTTCGACCACAGCGGTCACTTCCTCACCCTTCTTCAGCGTCTGCTTCGGCTTGCCGTAGCTGACCTGCTTCGGCTTCGGCGCCGCGACCCGCTCGCAGCCGGCGGCGCTCGCAGCCGTGGTCGAGTCGTCATCCCCACCGCCGCGCGAAATCAGGATCGCGGCGACGACGCCTGCCGCGATCAGTGCGAAGACGGCGAGCGCGATCCACTTGGTTCGATCCTGGGTGCCCTCCACAGGCGCGGAATCCTAGATGATCGGAGGATGCCCTCGCCTTCGCTCACCGCGCTCGCCGCCGCTGTGCTGCACGTGCCGAAACCCCCCGAGCGAGCGCTCGAGGTCGGATGCGGCGACGGCGACGGCGTGCTCTTCCTCGCCCGCGAGTACCCCGCCGCCCGCATCCGCGGCGTCGATCCCTCCGAGCCGGCGATCGCCGCCGCGGTCAAGCGGGTCGGGCTCGACCCCGAGGGCAGGGTCGCGTTCAAGCGGGGCGGCGGCCGCCTTCTCCCCTACCCAGGCGGCTTCTTCGACCTCGTCGCGCAGGTGGGAGGCCGGCTGCGCCCGGCCGAGCTGGCGCGGGTGACGAGGCCCGAGGGCCACCTGGTCCTGGTCGGCGAGTGGCGCCGGCTCGACTGGCGGCTCGGCAAGCGCGGCTTCGTCGCCGGCCGACACGGCGAGGCCGCGGGCGAGACTTTCCACATCTACCGCCTCGAAGCCGTCGACGGCGGCGCGGAATAGGCTGCCGCTCGCGATGGGAGCCGATGCGATGCCGCTGGCGCTGCTGGTCAATCCGGCCTCGGCCCACGGGGGCGCCCTGAAGCTGCTGCCGCGGCTCGAGCAGGCGCTCGACGAGCGGCGGATCTCGTTTCGGGTCGAGCGCACGCGGGGGCTCGGGGACGGGGTCGAACGGGCGCTGCGCGCCGCTGAGACGGGCGAGACCCCCGTCGTGATCAGCGGCGACGGCCTGATCGGCGCGATCGGGGGCGCGCTCGCTGGCTCCGAGACCCCACTGGGCATCGTCCCAGGTGGCCGCGGCAACGACCTGGCGCGCGTGCTCGGCATCCCGAGGAAGCCGGAGGAGATTGTGGCGATGCTCGCGTCCGCGCAAACCAGGCGGATCGACGTGGGAGAGGTCAACGGCAAGCGCTTCCTCGGCATCGTCAGCGTCGGCTTCGACTCAGTCGCCAACGAGCGCGCCAACCAGACGAGGTGGCTGCGCGGCAATCTCGTCTACGCCTACGCCGGAGTGCGCACGCTGCTCGGCTGGAAGCCCGCCCGGTTCACGATCCGCGTCGGCGAGGAGAGCGAGCGTTTCAGCGGCTACTCGGTGTCGGTCGCCAACAGCAGCGCCTTCGGCGGCGGCATGTTCATCGCCCCCGACGCCGATCTGAGCGACGGTAAGTTCGACGTGGTGACCATCTCCGAGGTCGGCAAGCTGCGCTTCCTGAGTAACCTGCCCAGGGTGTTCAGGGGCACCCACGTCAACAAGGACGAGGTGCGCGTGTTCCGCGCCCCGCGGCTTGAGCTGAGCGCCAGCCGACCCTTCCCGGTCTACGCCGACGGCGAGCACCTGACCGACGCGCCCGCCTCGCTGCGGGTGCTGCCACGGGCGCTGAGCGTGATCGTTCCGCCGCGGGCCGGGGAGTGAGCACGCGCCGCCGCGGCGCGCTCTTCGGCGCCAAGCGCCTCGCCGCCCGCGGGGTCGGCGCCGCCAGCCGGGCCAGCGGCCGCGGCGGCGGCACGACCCTGCCCGGGCGTCTGCTGCTGCGGCTCGACCCGCTTGCGATCGAACGACTCGGCGCGGGCCTCGACCGTGGCGTCACCCTGATCAGCGCCACCAACGGCAAGACGACGACAGCCGGAATGGTCGCGGCGCTGCTCGGCGCCGCCGGGCGCGAGCCGGTGCACAACCGGGCGGGCTCAAACATGACCTGGGGGATCGCCACGGCACTGCTCGACCAGGAAGGCAGCGAGGGCCTGTTTGAGGTCGACGAGGCCTGGCTGCCGCGCGTCGCGACCGAGCTCAACCCCTCGCTGGTCGTGCTCGGCAACCTCTTCCGCGACCAGCTCGACCGCTATGGCGAGACCGAGCTCCTCGCCGACGAGTGGGCGAAGACCGTCGCTGCGCGAACCGGCCGCACGCGCTTCGCGCTCAACGCCGACGACCCGCTGATCGCCGACCTCGGCCGGGTCGGGGACGGCGGGCGCCGTAAGGGCGTCGTCTACTTCGGCATCGAGGACGCGAGCCAGGCGCTGCCTGAGCTGCAGCACGCCTTCGACGCCAAGCACTGCCGCCGTTGCGGCCATCCGTACGCCTACGAACGCGCCTTCGTCGGCCACCTCGGCCACTACAGCTGCCCCGAGTGTGGCGCCGACCGGCCGGCGCCGGACGTGGCCGCGACGCGGATCGAACTGCATGGCATGCGCGGCTCCTCGCTCACGGTCCGCACCCCCGCCGGCGAGCTCGAGATCGAGCTGCCGGTGCCGGGCCTCTACAACGTCTACAACGCGCTCGCGGCGATCGCCGCGGCATTGGAGCTGGCGATCGAGCCGGGGCTGATCGCCTCCGCGCTCGGCGAGCTGCGCGGCGCCTTCGGCCGGGTCGAGACGGTCGCGGTCGGCGAGACGCCGGTCTCGATCCTGCTGATCAAGAATCCGGCCGGGGCCAACGAGGTCCTGCGCACGCTGCGACTTGAGGCCGGGGCGAATGAGATCGACCTCTGGATCGCGCTCAACGACGGCGTCGCCGACGGCCGCGACGTCTCCTGGATCTGGGACGCCGACTTCGAGCTGCTGGCGGGCGCCGTGCGGCGGGTCACCTGCGCCGGCACCCGCGCGCCGGAGATGGCGCTGCGACTCAAGTACGCCGGCTGGCCCGAGAGCGCAATCGCCGTGGAGGCCGATATCGAGGACTCGCTGGACCGAGCCGTTGCGGGGGCGCCCGGGCGACTGTTCGCGCTGCCGACCTATACAGCGCTACTCGAGCTGCACCGGTTGCTGTCAGGTCGAGGCCTTACGCAGGAGTTCTGGCGATGAATGGCCAGTGGCGGGCGGGTCCTCTCGCGGGGAGTGGGTCCCCGCCTCACCCGGCGGGAACCCACATCCGCACGCCACCCGCCCGAGACGCATCGGTGATTTGGCACGACGTGGAGTGTGGGAGCTACGACGCCGACCTGGCGCTTTGGGAGGAGCTGGCGGGAAGATCCACACTTGACCTCGGTTGTGGGACGGGGCGCGTGGCGATCCATCTGGCTCGTCGGGGACACGCGGTGATAGGCGTGGACGGCCAGTCTGCGTTCGTGAACGCTTTCAACGAACGTGCCGCACAGCTTCCCGCGATCGCGCTCATCGGCGATGCAAAGAGCTTTCAGCTGGATTCGGTCTTCGATGCCGTGCTGGCGCCGATGCAGTTGATCCAGTTACTTGCCGATGTGACAGAGCGCCAGGCGTGTCTGCGCTGCGTGGCGGCACACCTGAGGCCTGGCGGGCTCGCAGCGTTCGCGATCGTCGAGGGGGTACCGGAGCCCGTCGAGGGCCCTCCTCCCCTCCCCGATACGCGCGAGGTCGACGGTTGGGTCTTCTCGAGCCTGCCGATCGAGGCTGCCGTCGGGGCCGATGGGCTCCGGGCACGGCGGTTGCGCCAGACGGTCTCTCCGGCGGGCGAGCTCGGCGAGGAGCTCGACGAGATCCTGCTGGCGATGCTCGACGCATCCGCCGTCGAGCGTGAGGCCGAAGAGGCCGGACTGAGGCCGGCGGGACGGCGCGCCGTCCCGCCCACCGCCGACCATGTCGGCTCGACCGTCGTCGTGCTCGAAAGGCCTGCCTGATGGAGTTGCGCGTTCTCGCCCTCTACCCGGAGCAGATGAACATCTACGCCGACCGGGGCAACATCGTCTTCCTGCAGCGGCGCTGCGAATGGCGCGGGATCGAATTCTCCTACGCGGCCGCCGGCCCCGGCGAGGAAATCGACCCGGGCGCCCACGATCTGCTCTACCTCGGCGGCGGCCAGGACCGCGACCAACGCGCCGTCGCCGCCGACATGGTCGCCGGCAAGCGCAGGGCACTGGCCGCTGCGGTCGGCGACGGCGCCGTCATGCTCGCCGTCTGCGGCGGCTACCAGCTACTCGGCCACAGCTACCAGCTCGACGAGGAGCGCCTACCCGGTCTTGGCCTGGTCGAGCTGGAGACGGTACGTGAGCCGGGCGAGCGGCTGATCGGCAACGTCGCGATCGAGGCCGACCTCGGCGATGGGCCGCGGACGATCGCCGGCTTCGAGAACCACGGCGGGCGCACCTACCTCGGCGAGGGTGCCACCCCGCTCGGCCGCGTGCTCAAGGGATTCGGCAACAACGGCAGGGATGGCTTCGAGGGGGTCCGCCGTGACAACCTCTTCGGCACCTACCTGCACGGCCCGCTGCTGCCCAAGAACGCCTGGCTTGCCGACAGTCTGATCGGGCTCGCGCTGAAGCGCCGCTACGGCGCTGCACCCGCTTTGGAGCCGCTCGACGACCGGCTCGAGCTCGCTGCGCAGGCCTGCGCCCGGGATATCGCGCTCGGCTGAGTCAGCGGCCGCTGGAGCCGAAGCCGCCGCCCCCGCGGGCAGACTCGCTGAGCGATTCCACCTCGACCGGCTCGGGCAGTCCGACCGGCGCCACAACCAGCTGCGAGATCCGCTCGCCAGGCTCGATTCGGAAGGTCTCCGCCGGGTCAGTGTTGAGCAGCAGCACCCGCACTTCGCCGCGATAGCCGGCGTCGATCAGCCCCGGGCTGTTGACCAGCGCGATCCCATGATCCCGCGCCAGCCCCGAGCGCGGCAAAATCAGCCCCGCATACCCCTCGGGGATCTCCACCGCAACCCCGGTACCGACACTCCACCTCTCTCCCGGCCCCAGATGCGCCGCCTCGCACGAATAAAGATCCAATCCAGCATCCCCCGCATGCGCCCGCTTAGGCACCGTGGCGTCCTCATTCAGCTTTGCGACACGGAGCTCCACCGGCGAGCACCCTACAACGCCCACGAGGGAGTGCGGGGGTGTCCCCCAGCGCAGCGGCGTCCGTTTTTCGCCCCAGCGGCAACCTCGGACGGCCGCCCGCGACACTGGCGAAAAACCCAGCAAGCAGGGGGACACCCCCGCGCTCCCTACGCCGCGGTGCTGAGGTCCTTGAACCGGTGCAGCTCCGCCACCGGCACCTTGGCATGCACCAGCACCCCGTCCGCCCGCTCGGTCCGCTCCAGATCCCCGGCCACCTCGTGCAGCTCGTGCAGCCGCGCCCCCTCGCTGTAGGGCACGAGCAACTCGACCTCGGCCAGGGTGTCCTCGAAGGCGCGCTCGACCCGCTCGCGCAGGGTCTCGATCCCCTCGCCGCTGAGCGCCGAGACCAGGACGGCAGCGGGATGGCGAAGCATCGCCTCGCGGCGCGCGTCCTCGTCAAGCAGATCGGCCTTGTTGAGCACCAGCAGGCGCGGCTTCTCGCCGGCGCCGATCTCCCCCAGCACTGAATCGACGGCGGCGAGGTCAACCACTCGCCGCTCCTCCGGCGCGGCGGCGTCGACCACCTGCAGGACCAGATCGGCCAGTACGGTCTCCTCCAGGGTCGCCTTGAACGCCTCGACCAGCTGGTGAGGCAGCTTTTCGATGAAGCCGACCGTGTCGGTGAAGAGGAAGTCGCGGCCCGAGAGCGCAACGCTGCGGGTGGTCGGATCGAGCGTGTGGAAGAGGCGATCGCCCACGCCGACCTCCTCGGTCCCGGTCAACGCGTTGAGCAGGGTCGACTTACCCGCGTTCGTGTAGCCGGCCAACGCCACCCGGGGCAGCGAGGAGCTCTCGCGCCGCGCCCGCATCACGCCGCGGTTGCGCTCGAGCCGGCCGAGACGGCGGCGCAGCGCCGCGATCCGGTCGCGGGCGAGGCGCCGGTCGGTCTCGATCTGGCTCTCGCCCGGGCCCCTGGTGCCGATGCCGCCATCCATGCGGCCAGCACCGAGGCGCTCGAGGTGGGTCCAGAGCCCCCGCATGCGCGCCATGTTGTACTCGAGCTGGGCCAGCTCGACCTGCAGCTTGCCCTCGGCAGAGTGGGCGTGGTCGGCGAAGATGTCGAGGATCACCGCGGTGCGATCGATTACCGGGACGCCCAGGGCCGCCTCCAGGTTGCGCTCCTGCCGCGGCGCCAACTCGTCGTCGCAGGCGACCAGGTTGGCATCGCAGGCAGCGATCTGACGCTTGACCTCGGTCAGCTTGCCGCGCCCCAGGTAGCGATCCGGGTCCGGCGTGTCGCGCTGCTGAATCGCCTCCCCCGCCGTCGCGACACCCGCGGTCCTCAGCAGCTCCTTCAGCTCGGCGAGCGGATCGCCATCGCCCCCGTCGGTGACGATTCCTAACGCCAGCGCCCGCTGGCGGGCGCGCGGATTGGTCACGCCGGCGCCGTTGGCGGCGTACCGCGTCTCCTTGTCGCGCCCGTTCCTCGATCGATCCACTCGGCTCGATTGTAGGCGGAGGCGTCACCTGGATAGGCTTCGCGGTCGTGAAGGTCTTCCTGACCGGGGCAACGGGGTTCATCGGCGGCGCTGTCGCCCGCCAGCTGCGCGAGCGCGGCGACGAGGTCGCCTGCCTCGTCCGCGACCCGGCCAAGGCGGACGAGCTGACGGCGTTCGGGTGCAGTCTCATCAGCGGCGACCTCGGCGACAGCGAGGCGATCCGCAGGGGAATGGACGGCTGCGACGCGGTCGTCCATGCCGCCGCGATGTACAAGGTCGGGATCCCCGCCAAGCAACATCCCGCGATGTGGGAGGCGAACGTCGCCGGCACCGAGAACGTGCTCAGGGTGGCGAGCGAATCGAACGTCGACAAGCTCGTTTACGTCTCCACCGTCGGCATCTTCGGCAACACCCATCGCCAGGTCGTCGATGAGAGCTACGAGCACCCGGGCAAGGAGTTCACCTCCTACTACGAGGAGACCAAGCTCGAGGCGCACAGGGTGGCGAGGCGGATGATCGCCGACGGACTACCCGGCACGATCGTCCAGCCGGGTGGCGTCTACGGGCCCGGCGACACCTCGCAGGTGGCCGACCTGCTGGCGGAATTCTTCGCCGGCAGATTGGTCCTGATGCCCTTCCCCGAGCTGGGCATCTGCCTCAGCCACGTCGACGACATCGCCGCCGGCATCCTGCTCGCGCTCGATCGGGGCAAGGTTGGCGAGGCCTACGTGCTAAGCGGGCCGGTGACGACGATGCGCGAGGCGATCGAGACCGTCGCCCATGCGACCGGGCGCAAGGCGCCGAAGCGGGCGATGCCGGTGCCGGTGATGAAGGCGCTGACGCCGGTAGGGGCGCTGGTCGGCAAGCTGATGGGCCAACCGCCCAACCTGCGCGAGCTGATCTCCTCCGCCGACGGCGTCACCTTCTGGGCAAGCCACGAGAAGGCCAGCCGCGAGCTCGGATACGCGCCACGCGGCATGGAGGAGGGCCTGCGCCAGACCCTGGCGGCCGACGACCGCTTCCCGGACCCAACACCAGCCTGACCGGGCCGAGCGGCGATGCGGGTCATCGACGTCGAGCACCTCGGCCGTCCGCATGTGATCGGCTGCTGGCAGGTCGGGGACGCGCTGATCGACCCCGGGCCCGAGTCCTCGCTGCAGACGCTGCTGGGCGCACTCGGAGAAGAACAGCCGCGGGCGCTGCTGCTGACCCACATCCACCTCGACCACGCCGCCGCGACCGGCGCCCTGGTGCGGCGCTGGCCCGAGCTCGAGGTCTACGTGCATGAGCGTGGCGCGCCGCATCTGATCGACCCGAGCAGGCTGCTGGCCAGCGCCGAACGCCTCTATGGCGACCAGATGGAGCGGCTCTGGGGCGAGATCGTGCCGGTGCCGGAGCAGAACGTGAGGCCCCTGGGCGGCGGCGAGCGGGTGCTCGGCATGCGCGTCGCCTACACCCCCGGCCACGCCTCTCACCACGTCAGCTACCTGCAGGAGGAGAGCGGCGCCGCCTTCGTCGGCGACGTCGCCGCTGTGCGCATCCCCGGAGTCGACCTCGTCGTCCCCCCCACGCCGCCGCCCGACATCGACATCGAGACCTGGATCGACTCGATCGAGACCGTCCAAGCCTGGCAGCCCACCCGCCTCGCCCTCACCCACTTCGGCGCAATCGACGACCCCCTCCCCCACCTGGCCCTGGTCAAGGATCGCCTGCGCGAAGAGGCAGACCTTGCCCGTGACCTACCTGAGGAAGCCTACGAAGCCAGACACCGCGACCGAGTGTCCGCCAGCTCCACCAGCGAGGATGCAGCGACCCAGATGCTCCAATCCGTCCCCCCGCAGTACCAGTGGCGCGGGCTGGACCGATACTGGAGCAAGTTAAGTGAGAGACAAGAGGCGTCCCACCTCAAGCCAAATGCTCGCGCATCCGCTCGACCGCCTCGGTAATCCGCTCATCCGGGGTGGTCAAAGCGATGCGGAAGAAGCCCTCGCCGCTGGGCCCGTACATCGAGCCGGGTGAGACGACGACGGCAGCCTCTTCGAGCACCAACTCGGCGAAGGAGGTCGAAGTATGGCCCTTGGGGACCGGCGCCCAGACGTAGATCGTGCCCTTCGGGGCGGTCACCTCGACGCCGATCTCGGCGAGCGCCGAGACGACTAGGTCGCGACGGCGGGCATAGGTCTCGTTCATCCGCTCGAGCGGCCCGGCCGGGCCCTCGAGAGCGGCGACACCGGCCCTCTGCACCGCCTCGAACAGGCCCGAGTCGATGTTCGTCTTCAGCCGCCAATAGGTCTGCATCGCCTCGGCGTTGCCGAGGATCGCCGCGCAGCGCCAGCCGGTCATGTTGAAGCCCTTGGAGAGCGAGAAGACCTCGACCCCGACCTCCTTGGCACCCGGCGTGGCGAGAAAGCTGGGCGCGACGTAGCCGTCGTAGGTCGTCTCCGAGTAGGCGTTGTCGTGGACGACGAGAATCTCGTGCTCGCGGGCGAAGGAGACGACGAGCTCGAAGAAGCCCTCGGGGACGACGGCCCCGGTCGGGTTGTTCGGGTAGTTGATGAACATCAACCGTGCCCTGGCGGCGACATCGGCCGGCACCGCGGTTAGATCCGGGGCGAAGCCCAGCTCGGGCACCAGCGGCAGCAGCTCCGGCGTCGCCCCGGCGAGGATCGGGCCGCCCGTGTAGACGGGGTAGCCCGGGTCGGATGCGAGCGCGACGCCGCCCGGATCGAGGAAGGCGAAGCAGAGGTTGTAGATGCACTCCTTGGCTCCGATCGCCGGGATCACCTCGCTGCCCGGGTCGATCTCGACCCCGAAGCGCCGGTCGTAGAAGCGGGCGAACGCCTCGCGAAAGTCCTCGCGGCCGCGGTTGCTCGGATACTGGTGGGTGCCGGGGTCGGCGACCGCCTCCTGCATCGCACTGACGATGTGCGGGTAGGTCGGCTCGTCGGGATCGCCGATGCCGAGGCTGATCACGTCAATGCCGGCTGCGCGCTTGTCGGCGATGCGCCGCTCGAGCTCCTGGAACATGTAGGGAGGCATCGCCTCCAGGCGCTGTGAGGGGTCTGCGATTCCCACGGGCGCGGAAATCTATTAGCTCAGCTCAGACAGCGCCTGCACGAGCTCCGGCGAGAGCTCGCCTGCGCAGATCGGCTCTGCCCAGCCACTGAGGCGCAGGTCGAGCTTCTTGGAGATCTCGACCTCGAGCTCGCCGCCGTCGAGCTCCACTATGAGTGGGCTGGGCGCTTCGCGCAGGAAGGCCGCAACCGCTGCCCCGCTGGCACCCGTGCCCGAGGAAAGCGTCTCGCCGACGCCGCGCTCGAAGATTCGCGCGCGCACGCGGCTACCCTCGACGCGGAAGAAGGAGACGTTGGTGCGGTTCGGGAAGAGCTCATGGCCTTCGATCTGCGGTCCGATCGCCGCCAGGTCGAGGCTATCCAGCTCCTCGCCGACCTCGATCGCGCATTGGGGATTGCCGATCGAGACGTGCTGGAACTCCCACTCGCGACCACCAACGCTTAGAGCGCCCCTGCCATCCGGCTCGCCCTCCGGGAAGTCCTTCGACGCGGTCGCCGCCCGACCCATCTCGACCGAACAGGTGCGCTCCGAGGTGATCGTCGGCGTGACAGGCCCAGCAGCCGTCGAGATAGAGAAGACATCCTCCTCGGTCCACCCATGCCGCCGCAGGTAAAGAATCGCCTCCCGCGCCCCATTCCCCGAAAGCTCCGCCTCCGAACCGTCGGGATTGAAGATCCGCAGCGATGCGACGAACTCAGAGTCCTCGCTGCGCGCCAACAGCAGCACCCCATCGGCCCCAATCCCAAAATGCGCATCGCAGATCCTCTGCACCCGAGCGCCGCTGAGCGCCCAGGGCAACGAATCTGCCTCCAAGATCACATAGTCGTTCCCCAGGGCGGTCCACTTCTCGAATCTCACGCGCGCAGCCTAGCCATGATCTCGGTGGCGACCCCGACGTCGGAGAGCTCCGTCCGGTCGATCGTGGTCAGATTGGGAATCTTGCGCATCCAGGTGAGCTGGCGGCGGGCGTAGTTGCGCGAGCGCCTTTTCATCCGCTCGAGGTCGCCGCCGAGCAGCTCTTCGAACCCGAGCGCCTTGCGCGCGGTGCGCGAGGGGCCAAGCGCTTCCGCCCGCCTGACCTCGTCCTTCGCCCCGCCGGCGGCGATCGCCTCGGTGCGGGCGTCGATCCGCGCGTAGAGGCGCCCCCGTTCCATGTCGAGCCCGAAGATCGTCGTCGGCAGCCGCGTCTCCGGTGACCAGAGCTCCGAGTCTTCCGTTTCGGGCGGCCGTTTCTCGAGCGACAGCTCGGCAACCGCCGCGCGCAGGTAGAGCCCGGTGCCGCCCACCACAATCGGCCGCCCTCCCGACGCCAGCACCCGGTCGATCTCCTCGTGCGCCAACCGCATGTAGTCGCCGACGGAAAATGGCCGGGTAACGGGCACGAACCCCACCAGCCGATGCTCCAGCCGCTTCTGCTCAGCAACCGTGGCGACACCGGTAAGCACGCTCAGCCCCTCGTACACCTGCAGCGCATCGCATGAGATCGCGACAGGGTCCTCCCCCCGCGCTCGCAACTCTTCGGCCAAGGCGACGGCCACCCCGGTCTTGCCCACGCCAGTCGGACCGAATATTCCAACTACGTCCAACGACTCACCGAAAGAGCTGAGTGAGGGGTTTCACCGACACCCCTCCCAACGTGGTCGAAGTCGCGGAAGTTATCTCGACGTTGACGAGATCCCCAGGCTCTGCCTCGCCGTCGAAGTTGACGGTCTTGTTGTGCCGGGTGCGGCCGCGCAGCCTGGTCGGATCGGTCCGGCTCGGGCCCTCGACCAGTACCTCCAGCTCACGCCCCACGAAGCGCTGCGAACGCTCGTTGGCCCGTCGCTGGACCAACTCGACCAGCCGCTCCATGCGCTCACGCTTGACCGGGTGCGGAACCTGCTCGTCCATCGTTGCCGCGTCGGTCTCGCGCCGCGGTGAGAAGACGAAGGTGAAGGCGCTGTCGTAGCCGGCTTCATCGACTACTTCCAGCGTCTGCTCGAAGTCCGCCTCGCTCTCGCCGGGGAAGCCGACGATGATGTCGGTCGTAATCGCGCAATCCGGCACGTGCTCGCGGATCAGCGAGACCCGGTCCATGTAGCGCTGCCGATCGTAGGTGCGCCTCATCTGTTTCAGCACCGCGCTCGAGCCCGACTGCAGCGGCAGGTGGATGTGCTCACAGAGCGCGGGAAGCTCGGCGTGGGCGCGGATCACGTCCTCCCTCATGTCCTTCGGGTGCGGGCTGGTGTAGCGGATCCGCTCGATCCCCTCGACCGCGTCGACGCGGGAGAGCAGTTCAGCGAAGCCGATCCGCGCCTCACCCGGCAGGTCGCGGCCGTAGCTGTTGACGTTCTGGCCCAGCAGGGTCAGCTCGAGCACGCCGTCGGCGGCGTGCGCCTCGGCCTCGGCGACCAGCTCGGCCGGGTCGCGGCTCTGCTCGCGCCCCCTGGTCGAGGGCACGATGCAGTAGGCGCACTTGCAGTTGCAGCCCTGGGAGATCTGCAGCCAGCCTTGGAACTCGCGCTCGCGACGCGCCGGGAGGTGGCCGGAGAAGTCCTCGAACTCGAAGTAGCCCTGGGCGCTGAGCGAGTCCGAGTTGAGGAACTCGGCGAGGCGGTGGATCTGCCCCGGGCCGAAGGCGACGTCTACGAACGGGAAGCGCTCGAACACCTCGTCCTTGACCGACTGCGCCCAGCAGCCGCCGACACCGACGACGCGTTCGGGGTCTTCGGACTTGAGCCGCTTGGCCTCGCCGAGGTGGGCGACGAACCGGTTGTCGGCCGACTCCCGGATCGAACAGGTGTTGAAGAGGATCAGGTCGGCCTCGGCGCGACTCTCCGCCTGCTGGTAGCCGAGCGAATCGAGCATCCCCTGCATGCGCTCGGAGTCATGCACGTTCATCTGACAGCCGAACGTGGTCACGTGGTAGCTGGGCATGGGCCCTAGCTTAGGTCAGACGCCGCCGGCCGGCGCCTGCAGGCCTATTCGGCCTCCTCGGCTTCCGATTCTTCGGTTGCCGCCGGCAGGCCGACCTCCGCCTCGCGCTGCTCTTCCTCGTGCTTGGAGTGCAGCACGGCGAATGTAGTCGACATACCGACCAACGCCACGAACCAGATCACGACGAGCGGCGCGGCCTTGCCCGGGAATTTCGAAACCCGCAGACCAAGGAAGGTGACGAGAACCGCGGAGACGGCGAGGGCGCCGCCGGAGAGGTAGAAGATCAGTTCGTAGTCCATGCGCGCGGCATCCTATCCATTGCGCATGACCTCAGCGGGCGTAGTTTGTCGCCCGGCTCTCCCGGATCACAGTGATCTTGATCTGGCCGGGATAGGTGACCTCGCGCTCGATCGACGCGGCGATCTCGTGGGAGATCAGCGCCGCGCCCTCGTCGTCGACCGCTCCGGGGTCGACGATCACCCGGATCTCGCGGCCCGCCTGCATCGCGTAGACCTTCTCGACACCGGCGTGACGGGATGCAACTGCGGCGGGCGTCGGCCTCGACCTCCTCGAGCAGCACCCGCCTCGCCTCCGCGGCGGACAGCGAGGAGATTCGTTCCAGTTCAGCACGCCGCAGCTCCGCGAGCTGAGGCCTGTTTGTCTAATCGGCTATGCGGCCTGAGCCTCGGCCACCGGGGGCGGCGGCTCCTCCGCCTTCGTCTCCGGGACCTGCTCCGTGGCCTGCTCGGCGCCCTCGCCGCCGATGCCGAGCGCGGCGCGGATCTTGGCTTCCAGCTCGCTCGCAATCTCGGGGTTCTCAACCAGAAACTGCTTGGCGTTGTTGCGCCCCTGACCGAGCCGCGTCTTGCCGTAGGAGAAGAAGGAGCCGGATTTCTGCACCAGGTCGTGCTCGATGCCGAAATCGAGCAGGCCGCCCTCGCGCGAGATGCCGACCCCGTACTCGATGTCGAACTCGGCCTGGCGGAACGGCGCTGCGACTTTGTTCTTGACGACTTTGACCCGCACCCTGTTGCCGACCGCCTCGGTCCCTTCCTTGAGCGTCTCGATGCGGCGGATGTCGAGTCGCTGCGAGGAGGCGAACTTGAGCGCCCGGCCGCCCGGCTGGGTCTCCGGCGAACCGAACTGGACGCCGACCTTTTCGCGGATCTGGTTGCTGAACACGCAGACCGTGTTGGTCCGGTTGAGGTTGCCGGCCAGTTTGCGCATCGCCTGCGACATCAGCCGCGCCTGCAGGCCGACGGTCGTGTCGCCGATCTGGCCTTCGAGCTCGACTTTCGGGGTCAGCGCGGCGACCGAGTCGATCGCGACGACGTCGACCGCGGCGGAGGCGATCAGTCGGTCGGCGATCTGCAGCGCCTGCTCGCCGTAGTCGGGCTGGGAGACGAGCAGCTCGTCGGTGTCGACCCCGATCGCCTTGGCGTAGATCGGGTCCATCGCGTGCTCGGTGTCGATGAATACGCAGACCCCGCCACGGGCCTGGGCTTCGGCGATGATGTGGTAGATCAGCGTCGTCTTGCCCGAGGACTCCGGGCCGAAGATCTCGACGATGCGGCCACGCGGCACCCCGCCGACGCCGAGCGCCAAGTCGAGCGCCAGCGCCCCGGTCGGGATCGCCGGCACCTGCACCCTGGTGTCGGCGCCGAGGCGCATCAGAGCGCCCTCGCCGAAGTCTTTTTTGATGTGCTGGACCGCGTTTTCCAGCGCCGCGTCCTTGGCCTTGGCCTCCTTGGCCGAGGCGTCCTTCAGAGCCGCTTTCTTATCTGCCATCTCATCCGCCTTCCTGCATATGGAGAGGGAACCGTAGTCACGGCCGCGGACGCTACGGGGCGACGACGCGCGCGTTACGCGCATGTCGCAAAAAGTCTGTGGCGACTTCCCTACAAAGGCGTGTCGTCGCCGTCGAGCAGCGCGCGCAACAGGTGCATCGCGACCAGAGCCGAACGTTCGCGGATGTCGTCGCGGCCGCCGGGGATGACCGGATCGCGGGCGATCGCGCTGCCGTCGGCGAGACGGGCGTCGAAGCAGACGTAGCCGACCGGCTTCTCCTCGGTGCCCCCGCCCGGCCCGGCGATGCCGGTAATCGAGACGGCGACGTCGGCACCGAAGCGCTCGAGGGCGCCCCGCGACATCGCCTCGGCGACCTCTGGCGAGACCGCGCCGTGGGCCTCGATCAGCGCCGGGTCGACACCTAGCAGCTCCACCTTGGCTTCGTTTGAGTAGGCGACGACGCCGCCGGCAAAGTAGGCCGAGGCGCCGGGCAGGTTGGTGATCCGCGTTGCAAGCATGCCGGCCGAGCAGGACTCGGCAAGGGCGAGCCTGCGGCCCTGCAGACGGCGCGCCAGCTGCGAGTCGATCGTCTCGCCGTCGAGGCTGAAGAGGTGACGGCCGTGGCGGTCGGCCAGGCCCGCCCGCACCGCCTCGGCAACCGGCGCCGCCTCGGCCCGGTAGCGCACGTCGATCTCGATCTCGCCGCGGCGCAGGCAGGTGGTGATCTCCACGGTTTCCAGCTCGGCCCCATCGGCCTCGATCTCGCGCAGGCTCTTGGCGATCTCCGACTCCGGGATGCCGAACATCCGTAGCGTGTAGGCGTGCAGCGGTGTGGCGCGGGCGAGGATCGCCTGCACCGGCTGCGATTCGACCGCCCGCGGCCACATCGGCTGCAACTCGCGCGGCGGCCCCGGCAGGACGATCACGGCGAGCTTCTCCAGCGGCACGACCAGTCCCGGCGCGGTGCCTACCGGGTCAAGCGGCAGCGAGCCCTCGGGCACCATCGCCTGCTTGCGGTTGGCCGCCATCACCGCCTCCTGGTCGAATTTGAAGCGGCGCGCGAAGCCGCGCAGGATCGCGGCGATCTTCTCCTCCATGTCCTTGTCGAGGACCAGCTCGCAGCCGGCGACGCTGCCGACGATCTCGGCCGTCAGGTCGTCGGCGGTCGGGCCGAGGCCGCCAGAGGTGACGATCAGGTCCATCTCCTCGGCGACCATGAAGCGCAGCGAAGCCTCGAGGTCCCCAGGGCGGTCTGCGACGACAGCGATGTGGGCGACCTCGACCCCCAGCTCGGCGAGTTGCTCGGAGATCCACGGCCCGTTGCGGTCGGCGATCCGACCGGTGATCACCTCGGTGCCTGTGACCACGATTCCTGCACGAACAATGCCCGCCGCCCCCGGACGCGGGAGCGACTGCGTGTCGATATCTGAATCTTCAGGCATTCGCGGGAGCAGAGGAGGCAGCGGTGCATGTCATTCGCAGCTCGGCCTTTCGCCTTCTTCGAGCGCCGTCAGGTCGCCGCCGGGGCCGACCTCGTATCCGACCGGGCCGGAGCTTGCTTCGATCCGGGCCGGCTCGCCGTCGATCGTCATCTCCACCGAGCCGTTGCCCAGGGCCAGTTCGTAGCCCTTCGCTTCGAACGGTCCCGCGCTTTCGCCTTCCCCGAGGATCTGGCCCTCGACCAGAGGCTCTTCGGCCGCGTCGATCAGGCACACCCAAACTTCCGCCGTCGCGGTCAACTGCAGGTCAACGGTCTTGGCCGTGGCCGGTGAGGGCTCCGCCGGCGTCTGCTTGCGCGCCTCCCCGCCTTCGCTCTGGCTCGCTGGTGCCTGGCCGGTCGAGCCCTCGTTGCCACCGTCGCCGCCGGCGAGGCCGATGCCGATCAGCACCGCTACCAGCAGGGCGAAAACGGCGACGATCGCCGGCCGGCCCTTGAGTCGCGAGCGTGGTCTGCGGGCACCGGTCGGAACCGGCTCGACCCGTTTGGGGACGCGCTCCCCTCCGCTCGGCTGGGTAGCGCGGCGGTAGTCCTCGGCAAGGCGGTCTCCGTCGAGGCCGAGGTAGGAGGCATAGGTGCGGATGAAGCCGCGCGTGTAGGCGCCGCCGGGCAGCGCGTCCCACTCCTCGTTCTCGATTGCCTGTAGGTAACGAACGCGGATCTTGGTCGCCGCTTCGACCTCGGAAAGCTCGACTTTGCGACGATTTCGCGCCTCACGCAGGGTGGGTCCGATGCCGTTGTCCACCGGGACATTGTGTCTATTGCGCCCGCCCGGCGCGCATCAGACCTTTCTAACCGGGATCGTCGGACTCGACGCCGACCGGCGCGGCGTCGCCGCCGCCGCTGAGCACGCGCGATAGATCGGCCTCGGTGATCAACACCTGGCGCGGCTTCGAGCCCTCGTAGCCAGAGATCACGCCGCGGCGCTCGAGCATGTCGATCAGCCGCCCGGCGCGGGTGTAGCCGACCCGCAGGCGGCGCTGGATCATCGAGACGGAAGCGGTTTCGGTCTGCACGACGGTGCGGATCGCCTCGTCCAGCAGATCGTCGGCGTCAGGGTCGAAGTCGTCATCGCCGCCGTGGCCCTCGCCCCCCTCGTGGGACTCGAGCAGCTCCTGCTCGAATTCGGGCTCACCCTGCTTGGCCCAGTGCTTTGTGATGCGGGCGATCTCCTCCTCGGTGACGAAGGCGCCCTGGACGCGCGCCATCTTCGAGGTGCCGGCACCGCGGAAGAGCATGTCGCCCTGGCCGAGCAGCGCCTCGGCGCCGCCTTGGTCGAGGATCACGCGCGAATCGGTCTGCGAGGAGACGGCGAAGGCGATCCGGGCCGGGATGTTGACCTTGATCGTGCCGGTGATGATGTCGGTCGACGGGCGCTGCGTGGCGAGGACCAGGTGGATGCCGGTGGCGCGCGACTTCTGCGCCAGGCGGATGATCGAGTCCTCGACCTCGGCCGGGGAGACCATCATCAGGTCCGCGAGCTCGTCGATGACGCAGAGGATGTGCGGAAGCGGCGCCTCGCCGGCCTTGGCCCGGGCCCTGTTCAGCTCGTCGAGGTTGCGGCAGCGGGCCTCGCCCATGATCCCGTATCGGCTCTCCATCTCGCCGATCAGGTTCGCCAGCACGTTGGCGGCGAGCCGCGGCGAAGTTACGACCGGGGTCAGAAGGTGCGGGACGTGCTCGTAGTGGTTGAGCTCGACCTGCTTGGGATCGACCAGGACCAGGCGCACGTCGTTGGGCGAGGAATGCATCAGGATCGAGGAGAGGATTGCGTTCACACAACCCGACTTGCCCGAGCCGGTCGTGCCGGCGACGAGCACGTGCGGCATCTTCGCCAGGTCGGTCCAGACCGGTTTGCCGTCGATCCCTTTGCCGAGCCAGGCGACCAACGGCGAGGCCTTCTCCGGGCGGCCGGCGTAAATGTCGCCGAGCCTGACCAGGCGGCGGCGGGTGTTGGGCACCTCCACCCCGACGGCCTGCTTGCCGGGGATCGGCGCGAGGATGCGAATGTCGGTCGAGGCGAGCGCGTAGGCGAGGTCGTTGGAGAGCTCGGTGACTTTCTTCACCTTGGTGCCGGGCGCGAGGCGCAGCTCGAAGCGCGAGACGTGCGGGCCGCTGACGATGCCGACGATCTTCGCCTCGACGCCGAAGTGACCGAGCGTTTCGACCAGCTTGCGGCCGATCGCTTCGTGGTCGCGCGGATCGGGGCCCTTGTCGCCCTTGCCCTTTTCCAGCGACTTGGCCGGGGGCGGCCGGTAGGAGATCTGCTCCGATTCGGTCACGCCGCGCTTGCTGCCCATCGGCGTCAGCGCGGCGTGCTTGGACTCCGAATCGGTGCCGACCCCGAGACCCTCCTCACTCCGGATCTCGACCTCTGCGGTTGGGCCTTCATCCGCCTCCGAGGGAATCAGATCGTGATCGGAGTCAGATGAGGGCGGGGCAGAATCAACGCCCGACCTGTCCTCCGCTTCGCGTCCGGGCATGTCGGGGTGGTCGGCGGCCTGCTCACCGTCGGAGTCATCATCGTCGAAATGGTCGGTGGCGATCGCGACGGTCGGCTCGAACTCGTCGTTCTCGGGGTAGTCGCTCATCACGTCGGTCGGGCCGGCCTGGGTCTCGAAGGCGGCGGCCCTTTCGCTGCGCCGCTCGTCGCGGTGGCGGATCGCCGTCTGGGCGGCGTCGCGGCCGCCGGCGAAGGTGTGGCCGACGCCGCGGCCGATGCCGCGGAAGACGGTCGAGATCGATGTGCCGGTGAGGAGCATCGTGCCGACGGCAAGCATCAAAACGGTCGCGATCCGCGCCCCGACGGCGCCGAAGAGGTACTCCAGCCCGGTTTCGAGGCCATAGCCGACCTTGCCCCCCTCCCAGCCGAAGAAGAGCACGAAGCAGAGGTAGACCCCGGCGGCGATCAGCGCCAGTCCGATCAGGTCGAGGTGGCGCTGCTGCAGTCCCTCCGGCAGGTGGGGTCGCGGCAACCGCGACCTGCCTTTTGCTTTCGCCTTGCCTTTGGGCTTGCGGCGCGCGGCCGAGCCTCGCTTCTTGCGCACGAACATGGGGACCCGCTTCGACACCCTGAGCCTCTCCCCTGCCCAGACGGCGAAGTGCGAATCAACCGGCGCAGACCCAGGCGCTGCCGCCCGAGTCGGCCCAGATTTCGGCGGCGATGCGGTCCTGTTCGGCCTTCGGGGCCTCCTGCGGGGCGCCCTGTCCGCCGTAGAGCTCCCAGGTCGAGGGCAGGATCTGGTAGGCGCCGCCGGCGCCGCTGCTCGGGTTGAGCGCGCTGTAGTTGCCGCCCGACTCGCAGATCACGATGTAGGTCGGGATCGAGTAGGGCCCGCCGAGCCAGCGCCCGACGGTTTCCTCCGCGGACGCGCGGCTTGCCGCTTCCTTCGTTTCGATCTCACCCACCCACTGCTCGATCCGGGTTTTCAGCTTCGCCAGCGCGGCCGAGCGGGCCGCGGCGAGCGAGTCGAGTCGTGCCGCCGCCTGCTGTGCGCGGGCGCGGACCGCCACGATTTCATCGCGGGCGGCGGCGAGGCGCTCGTTGTAGACGTCGACGCGGGCTTTCAACCCGGCGACCAGCTTCAGCTCGTCGCGCACCTGGTCGCGAACCTGCTCGACCCTGGCGGCGAGCTCGCTGTCGGAGTCCTCGATCCGCTGCAGGTATTCGGTCCGCGTCGCCAGCTCGGCGAAGTCCCCGGAGCCGAGGATGACGCTGGCGGTGCTCGGCGAGCCGCTTTCGTAGATCGCGACGAGGCGTCGTGCGAGCGCCCGACGGGCGCGGCGCAGGCGGCGGCGCTCGGCGGCGAGCTGCGCTTCGGTCCGCTCGACCTGGGCCTGCAAGCGTGCCGCCCGTTCGCGCCCGTGGGCAAGCAGATCGCTGAGCCGGCGCTCGCGCGCGGCGGCATCGGCCGCTTCGGATTCGGCCGTGGAGACCTCTTCCTGCAGGCTGCGGATCTCGGCGCCAAGCGCCGCGGCTTCGTCGCGCGCCCCGGCGACCTTGCCGCGCAGTTCGTCGAGCTCGGCGGCGTTGGCCGAGCCGACCGCAAGCAGAGCTAGGGCAAGGAGCGCGACTGCAGGCTTCCAGCGCATACGAGAAGCACCTCAGCCCTCGGGCACGTCGCGGCTCGCCCAGTAGACGGCGATCCCGATCGCCACCGCGGCGAGGCCGGCGCCGATGCCGAGCCGGCGTCCATAGCGGCGGCGCGCGTACTGGAACCCATACTTGACGACCGACTTGCCGATCGCGCGATGGATCATCGCTACTCCTCCTCCCCGCGGCGCCGGATCCTATGCGCCATCCGCGACTGCAGCGACCAGAGCTCGATGAAGCCAGGCGAGGCGGACTGCGAGAAGAGGCCGCCGGACTCGGCGAATGAGGCCAGGTCGGCGTCGTAGACGGCGTTGGGGGATGAGCGGGTCACGACTCGCACGCTCCCTTTGTACAGGCGCAACCCGATCGTGCCGGTCACCTGGGCGTTGACTGCATCCATGTATGCATCTAGGTCGGAACGCAGCGGCTCCCACCAGAGCCCGGCGTAGACCAGATAGGCCCACTTCTGGTCAAGGCCCGGCTTGAACTGGTTCTGGTGGATCGTACCGACCAGCTTCTCCAGCTCCTGGTGCGCGGGCAGCAGGATCGCCGCGGCCGGCGCCTCGTAGATGTCGCGCACCTTGAGCCCGACGATGCGGTCCTCGATGTGGTCGACGATGCCGGCCCCGTGGCGGCAGCCGATCTCCGCCGTCGCTTCGAGCAGCTCGACCAGGCCGAGGCGCTCGCCGTTCAGCCCGACCGGGACACCGTGCTCGAACTCGACCTCGACCGTCTCCGCCTCGTCGGGAGCGAGCTCGGGCCTGGTGACCAGCTGGAAGACGTCGTCCTCGGGCGCGTGACCCAGGTCCTCGATCCAGTTTCCCTCCGAGGAGCGCCCCCAGAGGTTGTCGTCGATCGAGTACGGCGTCGCCTCGGCGCCGCCCTTGACCGGGATGCCGTGCTCGCGGGCGTAGGCGATCTCCTCCTCGCGGCCCATCTGCCAGGAGCGCACCGGTGCGATCGTCTTCAGCTCCGGCGCCAGCGTCGCCACCGTGGCCTCGATCCGCACCTGATCGTTGCCCTTGCCGGTGCAGCCGTGGGCGATCGTGTCGCAGCCGCTGCTGCGCGCGTACTCGACCGCGAGCTCGGCAATCAGCGGCCGGCCGAGCGCTGTGAAGAGCGGATAGCCGCCGCCGTAGAGGGCGTTGGCCTTGATCGCGGGGGCGACGAAGTCGGCGGCAAAGCGCTCGCGGGCGTCGACGACGTGGCACTCGAGCGCGCCCAGCCGCTTCGCCTTGTCCTCGATCACGGCGTAGTCCTCGCCCGGCTGGCCGAGGTTGACCGTGAGGCAGACGACCTCGGCGTCGTAGCGATCCTGGATCCACTTCAGCATCACGCTGGTGTCGAGGCCGCCCGAGTAGAGCAGCAGCACCCGCTGCACCTCGGCGGGGTCGGCCTCGTGGCCCGCGGTGCGGACCTGCTCGGGAGCGGGCTCGCTCATTCGGCGGGGATCCCGCCGCTGCTGTCTTCTCCCGTTTCCGGCGCCGCTTCCGGTTCTTCGACTTCCGGTTCGGCAGGCAGCGTCGAGGGTTCTTCTTCGGGCGCTTCCGCGCCACCCGAGGGCTGGCCGGAGGTGGATTCGCCCGGTTCGGCTTCCTGTGTGGTTTCGGCGGTCGTCTCGGCGGCCGGCGGGGTGGTGGTGACGGTGGAGGTTTCGCCGTCGCCGCCGGAGGCGATCACGACGATCGCGATCGCGAGGCCGACGATCACCGCGATCAGGCCGGCGACCAGCAGGCGCATATTGCCGTGCGGCCGGCCGCCACCAGGCTGGCCGGGCTCCCCGGGCTGCCCCATCACGCGGGTCGGGTCGTCGTGCATCAGCCTTCATCCCCTTCCGGACCGAGAATCGCGTCGAGGATCTCGCTCGTGTCCTCGATCTCGAAGCCGTCGCGCAGGCGGGCTTCGATCTCCCTGCGCTCGGCGCCGGATACGGCCATCTGGGTCGCCAGCAACCGTGCCCCGGCGGAGCCCGAGCGGCGGGCCTCCCGGGGCGCCGCCTCGCCGCCCTCCGGCTCGACGTCGTGGCGCGCGGTATCCGTCGCAAGTTCGACCGGCTCGACCGGCTTCAGATGGGCGACGCGGCGCTCGCGCTCCCGGCCGGAATCGAGCTCGTCGGCGAGCTCGCGCAGCCGCTCGGCGACGATCCGGTCAGCGCGCTCCCTGGCCTGCTCGATGTGCAGCTGGGCTTGTTTCTCGGCATCGTCGATCACGCTCGCCGCGGCGCGCTCGGCTGCGTCGACGATCGTCGCGAGGCGCGCGGCCGCATCCGCCGCCGAGGCCGGTGGGTGCCGATCCGGAGGTAGCTTCTCCGCGCTCATGCCGTCGCGTAGCTTAGAAGTGAGTTGCCGATCAGCGCAACGGCCCGCTCGGCCTGGGCCGAATCGACCGTCAGCGGCGGCAGCAGGCGCAGCGTTCCCGGCTCGGGGGCGTTGACGATCAGGCCGCGGTCGAGCAGGTCGGCGCCGATCGCGGCGGCGTCGAGCCCCTCGGCGAGGCCAACCCCCAGCATCAGGCCGCGACCGCGCAGCTCGACGACGCCGTCGAGCTCGAGCAGGCTCTCGCGCATCGCCGCTCCGCGCTCGCGCACCTGGCGCAGCAGCGACGGATCGTCGACGATCTCGAGCACCGCCAGCGCCGCCGCCGAGGCGACCGCGCCGCCGGCGAAGGTCGAGCCGTGGTCGCCGGCCTCGAGCACCTCGTTCAGGTTCTCGGTGGCGACGCAGGCGCCGATCGGCAGGCCCCCGCCGAGCGCCTTGGCGCTGGTCAGCAGGTCGGGCCGGACCGGCGTCTGCTCGTAGGCCCAGAGCGAGCCGGTGCGGCCGATGCCGGTCTGGATCTCGTCGAAGATCAGCAGCGCCCCGGTTTCATCGCAGGCCTGGCGTGCCGCGAGCAGGGTTTCGTCACTCAGCGGGTAGACGCCCGACTCGCCCTGGATCGGCTCGATCAAAACAGCCGCGGTCTCCTCGTAAACGGCGTCGCGCAGCGCCCCGGGGTTGTCGAAGGGAACGGCGCGGAAGCCGGCGAGCATCGGGCCCAGCGCCGCGTTCTCGGCCAATTTCGGCGTCGCCGCGAGGGCGCCGTAGGTGCGGCCATGGAAGTCGCGCTCGAAGCTGACGATCTCGGGGCTCTCGACGCCGCGGAGGTGGGCCTTCTTGCGGGCGATCTTGATCGCGCACTCGTTCGCCTCGGTGCCCGAGTTGGTAAGGAAGACCCGCCCCCCCAGGCTCGACCCCGAGAGTCGCTCTGCCAGCCGCACCATCGGCTCGGTGTAGAAGAGATTGGAGACGTGCATCAGCTTCCCAGCCTGCTCGCGCACCGCGGCGACCACCGCCGGGTGGCAGTGGCCGACCGAGCAGACCGAGATCCCGGCGAGGAAGTCGAGGTACTCCCTGCCCTCGGAGTCCCAGAGCAGCGCGCCCTCGCCGCGCACGAACTCGACCGGCGCGCGGCGATAGGTCTGCATCAGGTAGCGCTGCTCGAGCGCCTGCAGCTCGCCCAGCTTCATGACGTCACCATCGTGCCGATGCCGGCGTCGGTGAAGAGCTCGAGCAGCAGGCTGTGCGGCTTGCGCCCGTCGATGATGTGGGCCGACTGGGCGCCGCCGCGGATCGCCTCGACGCAGGCGGCGAGCTTCGGCCGCATGCCGCCCTCGAGCCCGCCGAGCTGCGCCTCGACATCGCCGACCGTGGCCCGCGAGATCAGCGAGCCCTCATCGCCGGGGTCGGCGAGCCAGCCCTCGACGTCGGTGAGGAAGACTGCCTTGTAGGCGCCGAGCGCCGCGGCGACCTTGCCCGCTGCCTCGTCGGCGTTGACGTTGTAGGCGTGGCCCTCGCGGTCGGAGGCCGAGGAGGCGACGACCGGGATGTAGTCCTCGGCGATGTGGTTGAGCACGTCGACGTCGACCCGCTCGATCGAGCCGACGAAGCCGACCTGCTCGGCGTTGGGTGCGGGCGCCACCTCGAACAGCGTCCCGTCCTGGCCGGAGAGGCCGACCGCAGGCTGCCCGTGTCGGTTGAGCCGCTGCACGATGTCGGAGTTGACCTTGCCGACGAGGACCATGCGGGCGACCTCGACCGTCTCCTCGTCGGAGACGCGCAGACCCTCGTGGAAGCGCACCTCGAGCCCGAGCCGCTCCATGTAGCGGGTGATCTCCGGCCCGCCGCCATGGACGATGACCGGGTTGAGGCCGACATACTTGAGCAGCACCACGTCGGTCGCGAAGCCCTCGCGCAGCGCCTCGTCGCGCATCGCGGCGCCGCCGTACTTGATCACCACGGTGCGGCCGTGAAATTCCCTGATGTAGGGAAGCGCCTCCAGCAGGGTGTCGACGTTGGTGCTCATCGCTTTCCTCTCAGGTGGTGTAGTCGGCGTTGATCCGGATGTACTCGTAGCCCAGGTCGGAGAAGTAGACGTGGGCGCCGTGCGTGCCGCGATCGAGCCGTAGCCCGATCTCGGCCTCGGCGACGTCCTCGCCCAGCTCGGCCGCGTCGATCGTCTCGGCGCCGATCTCTTCCAGGTCCTCACCGGCCAGTGCCATCCCGGCGGCCTGGGCGATCCGCCCCCAGTTGGGATCGCGGCCGAAGAGCGCGGTTTTGACCAGCGGCGAGTTGGCGATCGCCCGCGCCACCCGCTCGGCCTCCCCGGCCGACGCGGCGCCGTCGACCTGGACGCGGCCGACCCGTACGGCGCCCTCGCCGTCGGCGACGATCTCCAGCGCCAGTTGCAGCAGCACGGCGTCGAGCAGCCCGTGCGGCAGCGGCGCGCCGGCCGCGCCGGTCGCCTGCAGCAGAACGGTGTCGTTGGTGCTCATCTGGCCGTCGACGGTGACCCGCTCGAAGGAGCCGGCGACGGCGTCGCGCAGCGCCGCCTCGGGATCCTCGACGACGGCATCGGTCTGAACGAAGCAGAGCATCGTCGCGAAGTCAGGCTGCATCATTCCGGCGCCCTTGGCCTGGGCAGAGATCGTGACCCCGCCGGCCCGCAGCGTGCAGCTCTTCGGCCAGCGGTCGGTGGTGAGGATCGCCTCGGAGAAGGACATGCCGCCGGCCTCCGAAAGCGCCCGCGCGGCCGCGCCGATTCCGCCCAACACCGCCTCGATCGGCAGCGGCACGCCGATCACGCCGGTCTCGGCGACGGCGATCGACGACGGCTCGAGCTCCAGCTCGGCGCCGGCCCGCTCGCACATCGCCCAGGCGTCGGCCATCCCCTGCTCGCCGGTCTCGGCATTGGCGTTGCCGGCGTTGACCACGGCGGCGCGCACGGCGGCGCCGTCAACCCGCTTGCGGCAGACCCTGACCGGGGCCGCGGCGGAGGCGTTGCGGGTGAGCAGCAGCGAGGACATCACCTGCGGGGCGTCGCAGACGAGCAGGCCGACGTCGGTCTTGCCGCCGCCCTTGAGCCCACAGTGTGCCGCCCCGGCGCGGAAGCCGGGCGCGAGCCGGGCCGGGTCGAGCTGATCGACCCCCGCGGGCGGCTGCACCCAGCGCGACCTGAAGAAGTCGCTCATGCCAAGCCCTCCATCTCCTCGAAGCCGAGCATCAGGTTGAGGCACTGCACCGCCTGTCCCGAGGCTCCCTTCCAGAGATTGTCGATTGCGGAAAAGGCGAGCACGCGGCCACGCTCCTCGACGGTGACGTATACGTGGCACTCGTTCGTATCGCGCACATCACGTAGGCCCGGCGGGCGCTCGACCGCGTGGACGAAGGGCTCGTCGGCGTAGCGCTCGGCGTAGAGCGCCTGTAGCTCCTCCTTGGCGATCGGCTCCGAGAGCTGCGCGTAACAGCTGGTCAGCTCGCCCTGGTCGAGCGGCAGCAGGTGCGGCACGAAGGTGACCGGCGCCGCGGCGCCGAGCGCCGCCAGCTCCTGTTCGATCTCGGGCCGGTGGCGATGGCCCTCGGTCTTGTAGGCGAAGGCGTTCTCGTCCATCGAGACGTAGTGCATCGCGTCGCCGCCACCCCGCCCGGCGCCCGAGACGCCCTGCTTGGCGTCGATCACGACGTCGCTGAGCAGGCCGCGTTCGGCCAGCGGCGCGAGGGCGAGCACGCTCGCCGTCGGGTAGCAGCCGGGGACGGCGACCAGCTTCGCGCCGCGCAGCTGCTCGCGGTAGAGCTCGGTGAGGCCGTAGACGGCGCCGCCGAACAGCTCGGACGCGCCGTGCTCGCCGTACCAGCGCTCGTAGGTCGGCATGTCGCGCAGGCGGAAGTCGGCGGAGAGGTCGGCGACGACGATGCCGCGCTCGCGCAGTGCCGCGACGGTCGGCGCCGCCGCCCCGTGCGGGTAGGCGACGATCGCCGCGTCGATTCCGTCGAGCGCGTCGAGGTCGAGCTCGGTCAGCTCGAGCGGCACCCGGTAGCGGGGATGGAGGCGGTCGAGCCGGGTGCCGGCGTCGCTGCGCGAGCTGACCCCGACCAGCTCCATGCGCGGGTGGCGCCAGACGATCTGGGCGGCCAGCGCACCGGTGAAGCCGGAAGCGCCGGCGACGAAGACTCTCGCTTTCTCACTCACGCGGGGATCCTCCTATCTGCTCGAGCGCGGCGACGATCGAATCGCGCTGTGCGGCGACCTCCTCGTCGGTGAGGGTGCGGTCGACGGCGCGGAACTCGAGCCGCAGGGCGAGGCTCTTGCGCCCCTCCCCCACCTGCTCGCCCTCGTAGAGGTCGAAGACCTCGGCCTCGCGCAGCAGCTCGCCGCCGCCGGAAAGCACCGCCTCGCTAACCCGTGCGGCCGAGACGTCGCGTGGCACCACCACGGCAAGGTCCTGGCGCACCGAGGGGAAGGTCGTCACGTCCTCAAAAGTCTCCCCGCCGGCCTTCGCCGCCGCGAACAGCGGCGCCAGGCTGAGCTCGAAGCCGACCGCCGCCTCGATGTCCCACTCGCGACAGACCAGTGGATGGACCTCGCCGATCCAGCCGGCCTCAGCCCCGCCGGCCGACACCCGCGCAGCACGCCCTGGGTGCAGGAACGGCTCGCTCGCGGGCTCGAAGGAGACCGGCGCGTCGAGCCGCACCGCGAGGCCTTCGAGCAGGCCCTTGAGGGCAAAGAAGTCCACCGGCTCCCCGCCGCCCCGCCACGTCTTCGGCGCAAGCGGCCCGGCGGCAAGCGCTCCGAGTCGCTGCGGCTCCGCGAACGGCGCCGCCTGCTCGCCGGGGAACGCGCCGTCGCCGCCGAGGTAGACGCGGCCGGACTCGAAAAGGGCGACGCGCTCGGCGTCGCGGGCGAGATTGCTCCGGGCGGCGCCCAACAACGAGCCGAGCAGGGTCGTGCGCATCACCGACTGGTCCTCGGAGAGGGGATTTGAGATCGCGACCGGGGCAGCGCGCGAGTCGTCCGCGGGGATGCGCAGCCGCCCGGCCTCACCGGGGTCGGTGAAGCTCAAGCCGACGATCTCATCGAGGCCGAGGTCGCGCAGAGCGTCCTCGGCGCGGCGGCGCAGGCGCTGGTCGCGGCGCAGGCCGCCGGCCTGGCCGGCGGAGCCGGGCAGGGTCGAGGGCAGGTGCTCGTCGAGCCCGTGCACACGGGCGACCTCCTCGATCAGGTCGACCTCGCGGGTGACATCGTGGTGACGGTCGGGCGGCACGGCGACGGCCAGGTCGTCGCCATCGGCCTCGACGACGAACCCGAGCCGCTCCAGGTAGGCGCTCTGGTCGGCCGGTTCGATCGGCATCCCCAGAAGGCCCTCGACCCGCTCGCCGCGCAGCGTGAGCTGCCTCGGCGCCGGCGGCTCGGCGGCGACGTCGATCGTCCCCGGAACCAGCTTCGCCCCGCAGAGGTCGACCATGAGGCACGAGGCAATCCGCTGCGCCCGCATGCAAAGCGCCGGGTGCAGCCCTTTCTCGAAGCGTGAGGAGGCCTCGGAGCGCAGACCGAGCAGGCGCGAGGTGCGCAGGATGTTGGTCCCGCTCCAGTTGGCAACCTCGAGCAACACGCGGGTCGTCGATTCGGAGACCTCGGAGCTCCGGCCGCCCATGATCCCGGCGATCCCCGAGGGACCGTTGCGATCGCAGACCAGCACGGTCTCGGCGTCGAAGCTGCGCTCGACCTCGTCGAGCGTCGTCATCTTCTCGCCCTCGCTCGCGGCGCGCACCGTCAGCGCCCCGTCCGGCACCTTGTCGAGGTCGAAGGCGTGCAGCGGCTGGGCGGTCAGCAGCATCACGTAGTTGGTGATGTCGACGACGTTGTTGATCGGCCGCTGGCCGGCGGCGCTCAGTCGCGCCTGCAGCCAGGCCGGCGAGGGCCCGATCGTCACGTCGGTGAAGACGCGTGCGGTGAAGCGCGGGCAGAGCTCTGGCACCTCTACCTCGACGGAGGCATGGTCGGTCACGTCGCCGTCGCCCTCGACGGGCGCGTCCTCCGTCCAGGGCTCCTCGGCAAGCGGCGCGGCGCTGATCGCGTGCACCTCGCGGGCGACGCCGTAGACGCCGAGGCAGTCGGGCCGGTTCGGCGTCACCTCCAACTCCAGCACCGGCTCGGCGATCGGCAGCAGCTCGGCCAGCGGCGTGCCCGGCGCCGGCCCGTCGTCGAGCACGAGGATCCCGTCGGCCTCCGCGGCGACCTCGAGCTCAGCGGCGGAGAGAATCATCCCGTGCGACTCCACCCCACGCAGCTTCGCCCTGCGCAGCTGCGTCCCGTCGGGCATCGTCGCTCCCGGCTGCGCCACGGCTACTGTCTGACCGGCGTCGACGTTGGGCGCCCCGCAGACGATCGTGCTCGGCTCGTCCTCGCCGGCGTCGACCGTGCAGACGCTGAGCCGGTCCGCGTCGGGATGCTTCTCGCGCGCGAGCACCTTGCCGACGACGAAGCCGTCGGGCTTGGGCGGGCCGGCGACGACGACTCGCTCGACCTCGGTCCCGGTCATCGCCAGCCGCTCGGCCAGCGCCCGCGGCTCGACGCCGGGGTCGCAGTAGGCCCGCAGCCATGAGTAGGGCACCCTCATGAGAATTGCTCCAGCATGCGAACGTCGTTGTCGAAGAAGCGGCGTAGGTCCGGCACCGCGTGGCGCAGCATCGCGATCCGCTCGACGCCCATGCCGAAGGCAAAGCCCTGCACCCGCTCGGGGTCGTAGCCGTTCGCGGCGACAAAGCCGAGCACGTTCGGGTCGACCATGCCGGCGCCGCCGACCTCGATCCAGCCCTGGCCCTTGCAGAGGTTGCAGCGCTCCCCACCGGCCAGCTCGCCGCTGCCCTCGCACTGGAAGCAGGAGACATCGAACTCGACGCTGGGCTCTGTGAAGGGGAAGAAGTGTGGCCGCATACGCGCCTCCCGACCGGCGCCGAAGATCGCCCGCAGCACCTCCTCCAGCGTGCCCTGCAGGTCGGCGAGGGTGATCCCCTCGCCGATCGCCAGGCCCTCGACCTGGTGGAACATCGGGCTGTGCGTAGCATCGGAGTCGCGCCGGTAGACCTTGCCGGGGACGATCACGAAGATCGGCGGCCCCTGCGTCTCCATCGCGCGGATCTGCACCGGCGAGGTGTGGGTGCGCAGCAGCACCTCGGGATGGGACTGGATGTAGAAGGTGTCCTGCAGCATCCGCGCCGGGTGCCCCGGCGGGTGGTTGAGCGCGGTGAAGTTGTAGTAGTCGTGCTCGACCTCGGGTCCCTCGACCACGTGGTAGCCGAGCCCGATCATCACGTCCTCGATCTGCCGCGTCGTGCGGGTGATCAGGTGCAGATGGCCGGCCGGCAGTGCCGGTGCCCCCGGCAGGCTGACGTCGACCGTGTCGGCGGCCAGGCGCTGCTCCAGCTCGGTTGCGTCGAGCTCGCCCGCGCGGCGCTCGAGCATCTCCTCCAGCGCCTTGCGGGCACGGTTTGCGCCGCCCCCGACCCTGCCCCGTTCCTCCGCCGGAAGCTCGGCGATGCCGCGCAGGATGCCGGTCAGCTCGGCCTTGCGGCCGAGATGGCGAACCCGCAGCTCCTCCAGCTCAGTGGTGTCGACCGCAGCCTCGATCGCGGCGCTCGCCTCCGCCTCGATTTTCTCAATCCGCTCAAGCATCGTCGGCCACCTCCAGCATGGCGGGCGACGATAGCCGCTCGCAGGCAATCGCAGCCGCAGCGGCGACGTTGAGTGACTCGGCTGCCGCCGGGCGGAGCGTGATCGTCAGCTCGATATCGCACTGCTCCAGCAGCTCGGGTGGCAGCCCCTCGCGCTCGGCGCCGAGACAGAGCGTGGCGACATCGCCGATCGCGTCGAGCTCCTGGCCGCCATGGGCGACCAGCGCCGCGCGCGGCCGCGGCGTCGCCTCGACGCCCGCCCGCACCAGCGGCTGGGCGAAGATCGAGCCCATGCTCGCCCGCACCGCCTTCGGCCCGAACGGGTCAGCGCACTCGGGGCCGATCACGACGGTGCCGCCGCGCAGCGCGTGGACACTGCGCACGATCGCGCCGACGTTGCCGGGATCGGCGACCCGGTGCAGATAGACGCACACAGATCCCATCTCGCTCGCCCAGGCCCGCGGCCAGACAGCGATCGCCCGCGTGCCCGAGCCGAGCGCAGAGACTTCGGCCAGCAGCTCCGGCTCGACCTCCTCGCCCCCGAGCCCGCTGCCCGCCGCACTAAGCAGGAAGCGCGGCTCGGCGCCCGTGGCGAGGCCGGCATCGACCAGGTCCTCACCCTCGGTCGCAAACAACTCCTCACGCTCGCGCTGCCGGCGCTCGCGCAGCTTGCGCACCAGCTTAAGCTTCTCGTTGTTGGGGCTGGAGATCATCTGGCTCAGTTTCTTGTCGGTTGGATCTTCTCCTGGAACGGGAACCCCGCGCCAAATAAAAAGGGCGGGCCGTAAGACGGCCCGCCCGGGAAGTGGAAGTGTGGGTTGCGACTAGGCGGCCGCACCCTCCCGGGCAAGCTCGACAAATCGGCGGAAGGCGTCGCGGTCGGAGACCGCGATCTCGGCAAGCATCTTGCGGTTGACCTCGACCCCGGCCTTGTCGAGGCCGTGGATGAGCTGCGAGTAGCTCATCCCCTCGAGCCGCGCGGCTGCGTTGATCCGTGTGATCCACAGTTTGCGGAACTCGCGCTTGCGGTTACGCCGGTCGCGGTAGGCGTAGGCCCCCGAGCGCTGCACCTGCTCTTTGGCGAAGCGGTAGGAGGAGTGCTTGCGGCCGAAGTAGCCCTTCGCTTCCTTCAGCACCTTGCGCCGCTTCTTGCGGGCATGGACTGAGCGCTTGACCCGACTCACTTGCCGCCTCCGAGCAGGGTCCGGACCCGTTTTTCGTCGGGCTTGGCGATCTCGACCGGGCGTGCCATCTGGCGCTTGCGCTTCGGCGACTTTTTCTCGAGGATATGGCTCGAGTAGGCACGCCGCCCACGCAGCTTGCCCTTGGCGGTCTTGCGGAAGCGCTTCTTTGCGCCCGAGTGGGTTTTCATCTTCGGCATCGGGCTCGGTATTGAAGCAGACCGACGGGGAGCAACGCGGGAGACGGCTGCCGTCGCCGGTAGGGTGCCGCCCGGTGCGGATCGTCTACGTGATCGGAACGCGGCCCAACTTCGTCAAGATGGCGCCCGTGATCGCGGCCCTGCGGGCGCGCCTGCCGGACTCCCGCCACACGATCGTCCACACCGGCCAGCACTACGACCGGGCGATGTCGGAGGTCTTCTTCGAGGAGCTCGGCGTGCCGGCTCCCGACCACATGCTCGAAGTCGGCTCCGGGACCCACGCGGTGCAGACGGCGCGCACGATGGAGCGGCTGGAGCCGGTATTGGAAGCCGAGTGCGCCGACCTGGTGATCGTCCCGGGCGACGTCAACTCGACCCTGGCGGCGGTGCTGACCGCGGCCAAGCTCCAGATCCCGGTCGCCCACGTCGAGTCGGGGCTGCGCAGCTTCGATCGCACGATGCCGGAGGAGATCAACCGCATCGTCGCCGACGAGTTCTCCGAGTACCTCTTCCTGCACAGCGACGAGGCGATCGAGAACCTGCGCGCCGAGGGCATCGCCGATGAGCGCATGCACTTCGTCGGCAACACGATGATCGACACGCTGGTCGCGCTCGAAGGCCGCTTCCGTGCCGCCTGCGCCGCGGCGAAGCTCGGGCTCGAGCCGGGCGGGTTCGCACTCGTCACCCTGCACCGCCCCGCCCTCGTCGACGGCGAGCTGCTGCCTGAAACGGTGCGGCAGCTGACCGCGCTCGCCGCCGAGATGCCGGTCGTCTTCCCGGTCCATCCGCGCACCCGCAAGAAGATGGAGGAGCTTTCTGCCGAGCATTCGGGTCTGTTGCTGAGTGAGCCGCTCGGCTACGTCGAGTTCCTCTCGCTACTGGCCGACGCGGGCGCGGTGCTGACCGACTCGGGCGGGATACAGGAGGAGACGACCTACCTCGGGGTCCCGTGCTTCACCCTGCGCGACAACACCGAGCGGCCGGTGACGATCCGCGCCGGCACCAACACCCTCCTCGGCCTCGACCCGGCGGCGATCGCCACGATCCCCCAAGCTCTATCCGCGCCGCGCCCGGCAAGAACCGAACCTCCACCGCTCTGGGACGGCCACGCGGCAGAGCGAATCGCCGCGGCAATCGCTCCGGCCTAGTCCTTGTCGTCGGGGCCGGCCTCTTTGCCGGGCGCCAGCATCATGCTCATATTTCGCCCTTCCTGAAGCGGTGCCGACTCGATCACAGCGAGCCCGTCGAGGTCCTCGAAGAGCCGCTGCAGGAGGTCGCGGCCACGCTCCGGGTGGGCCTGCTCTCGGCCACGGAACATGATCGTGATCTTGACTTTGTTGCGCTGGCGCAGGAAGCGCTCGACGTGGCCCTTCTTGGTTTCGTAGTCGTGGTCGGCGATCTTCGGCCGCAGCTTGATCTCGCGCACGTTGACCTGGGTCTGGTGCTTGCGGGCCTGCTTCTGCTTCTGCTCCTGCTCGTACTTGTACTTCGAGTAGTCGAGCAGGCGGGTGACCGGCGGCTTCGAGCCGGGCGCCACCTCGACCAGGTCGAGGTCGGCCTCCTGGGCGCGCTGCATCGCCTCGGCGATCTCGACGATGCCGAGCTGCTCGCCCTCGGCGCCGATCAGGCGCACTTTCGGAACGCGGATGCGCTCGTTGATGCGCGTCGTGTCGCGCTCCGGCGGGCGGCGATCGAACCTACGCGGGACAGGCACTAGTGAGAGGCCCGGTGGCGCTTCAACGGTTTGAAATGCCTGCGAACAAGTGCGGCCAGTATAGGGATCAGGCGCGCTCGGCGCGGTGGACGAGATCGGTGAAGGCGGCGAGCGCCATCGCGCCGAGCTCGCCCTCGGCGTGCGAGCGCACCGCGACCTCACCGCTTTCCTGCTCACGATCGCCGACGACCAGCATGTAGGGATTGCGGGCCAGTTCGGCATCGCGAATCTTCTTGCCGATCGACTCCGAGCGACGGTCAACCTCGACCCGGACGCCGAGCTCGCGCAGTTCTGAGGCGACTTCGTCGCTGAACTCGACGTGCCGGTCGGAGATCGGCAGCACCGTCGCCTGCACCGGCGCCAGCCAGACCGGGAAGCGCCCCCCGTAATGCTCGATCAGGATGCCGGCGAAGCGCTCCATCGAGCCGAGCAGGGCGCGGTGGATCATCACCGGGCGCTGCGGCGCGTCGTTCTGGTCGGTGTAGGTGAGGTCGAAGCGTTCTGGCATGAAGAAGTCGACCTGGCAGGTGCCGCACTGCCAGGAGCGGCCGAGCGCGTCGGTGATGTGGAAATCGATCTTGGGGCCGTAGAAGGCGCCGTCGCCGGGGTTGAGCGCGTACTCGCGCCCCTGCGCCTCGAGCGCGCCGCGCAGCGCCGCCTCCGCCTGCTCCCACTGCTCGGCAGTGCCGATCGACTTCTCCGGCCGGGTCGAGAGCTCGATCTGCACGTCCTCGAAGCCGAAGCGCGCGTAGAGCTCGTCGATCGCCTCGCAGATGTCGGTCACCTCGCCGACGATCTGCTCCGGCGTGCAGTAGATGTGGGCGTCGTCCTGGGTGAAGGCGCGCACCCGCAGCAGGCCATGGAGGACGCCCTCCCGCTCGGCCCGCGAGACTTCGCCGAACTCGGCGACTCGCAGCGGAAGCTCGCGGTAGGAGTGGCGGTCGGCGGCGAAGACGAGGCAGGCGCCCGGGCAGTTCATCGGCCGGATCGCGTACTGGCGCTCCTTCGACTCGGTGAAGTACATGTTCTCGTGGTAGTTGTCCCAGTGGCCGGAGCGGTGCCAGAGCTCGACGTCCATCAGGTGCGGCGTCTTGATCTCGACGTAATCGCGCCTGCGCAACTGCTCCTGCACCTCGGCCTCGATCAGGCGCAGCAGGGTCGTGCCGTGGGCGAGCCAGAAGGGCATCCCCGGCGCCTCCCTGCGCAGCATGAAGAGGCCGAGCTCGGGGCCGAGGCGGCGGTGGTCGCGTTCCTTGGCCTGCTCGATCAGCTCCAGGTGGGCGGCGAGGTCCTTCTTCGAGAAGAAGGCGGTGCCGTAGATCCGGGTCAGCATCGCGCGGCTCTCGTCGCCGCGCCAGTAGGCCCCGGCAAGCGAGCTCAGCTTGATCGCCTTGATCCGGTCGGTGCCGGGGCCGTGCGGCCCGCGGCAGAGGTCCTCGAAGGGGCCGTTGCGGTAGAGCGAGACCGTCTCCACCCCTTCGTCGCGGACGAGGTCCTCGATCAGCTCGACCTTGTAGTCCTGACCCTGGGCACGGAAGATCTCGATCGCCTCGGCGGGCGGGACGTCGCGGCGCTCGAAGCGCTCGCCGGCGTCGATGTGCTCCTGCATCGCCGCCTCGATCCGCCCGAGGTCATCCTCGTTGACCTTGACGTCGGGCGGGAACTCGAAGTCGTAGTAGAAGCCCTGCTCGATCGGCGGGCCGATCGTCACCTTGGTCCCCGGGTAGAGCTCCATCACCGCCTCAGCCATCACGTGGGCGGCGTCGTGGCGGATCAGCTCCAGCGCCTCGGGGTCGCGGTCGGTGAGGATCGCAATCTCGACCCCGTCGGGCAGCGGCGCGCCGAGGTCGCGCAACTCGCCGCCGACGCGGATCGCCAGCGCCGCCTTGGCCAGCCCGGGCCCGATCGCCGCCGCCGCGTCGCCGCCGCTCGCCCCGTCGGGAAGCTCCAGGGGAGTGCCGTCGGGCAGCCTTACGGTGATCTTGGTCGCGGCCTCCATCGTCCCCATGCTACGTGGACACCGCTACTCGCGGATATTGCTGGATTGTCCACAGCGGGGTGGGGAAAATGCCTCATCTGGCGCCGGCACGAGCCTGGCGCACCGCGATCAGCGGGCAAGGGCTGGGGCCGCCGCGGACCTCGCGCCGCTCCCAGACGACGTAGGGGCCCGCCTGCCTGCGAAAGGCCAGCCGGGCGAACGGCGGGTTTGCCGGCGGGCCGGTGGTGAGGACGTAGCGGATGCCGGCGGGCAGGGCGCCGTCCGCGGCGCCCTCGGGCGCGATGCAGACCCGGCCGCCGCGCAGCTCCCAGGCGATGTAGGCGCGTCCCTGTTCCTCGGCGAGCAGCTTGTGCGGCGCGAGCACGAGGGTCGGGTCGGCGGCCAGCAGGGGGCGCAGGCCGGTGAGCGCCGGCGAGTAGGTCGTCGGGCCGACCGGGGCGTTGGCGAGGGCCAGCAGAGTGCAGGCGCCGGCGGCGAGCAGGTAGATGAGCGCCCTGGCCACGGGTCCTGTCACGGACGGGGTGTCCGAATCCCCGCTGGGTCTTCCGCCTGAGGAGGCTGCGTTGCTCGCTGAGCCGGTGGGGCGGAAAAGGGGACGCCGCGCGGATTCGGACACCCCGTCCGTGCCACCCGCGGCAGGAGCGCGTCCTTGCAGCAAGATCGTCAGGGTCAGGAGGGGGGCGGCTATCTCCAGGGCCTTGGCGGAGGTGTATGGGGTGCCGCCGAAGCGGGCCGCGGCGTAGGTGGCGGCTACGGTCGCAAGGCCGGCGAGGATGGCTGACTCGCGGGAGCGCCAGGCGCGTCGAATGCCGAGCGCGAGCAGCGCGGCTGCGAAGGCCGCGCCGAGGTAGAAGAGCGCGGCCGGCACCGCTCCATCGCCCGGTGCAACGCGGAAATCGCCGGAGGGCCAGATACCCAGCGCGGTGAGTGGGGAGACCTGGCCGAAGAGGTTGCCTAGGCCCGGCCCACTGGGATCGAAGGTCTCGAAGCTTTGGAAATCGATCATCCGGCCCAGCTCGGGCAGGGCGCCGATTGCGAACACCGCGAGCGCGAGCAGCAGCGGGCGCAGCTGAAGCGACCGCCGTAGGGCCAGCCAGATCAACGCGATCGGCACCAGCCAGATCAGGCTCGGGAAGCTGTAGGTGTAGATGGAGCCGGCTGCGATGAGGGCGGCAGGGACGAAACGCAGCGGGAGGTCGCGCCAGCTGCGCCCGCTCTCGCGGAGGGCGAGGACGAAGGCGAGGACGAATAGGGCTTGGATCGTCTCCTTGAAGGCGCCCTGGGCGAAGTAGGAGGCGACCAGATACGGGAGGCCGACTACAAGGGCGGCTGCGATCCGTTGCCACGGGGGGCGTTCGGTGAAAGCGGCGAGCGCGGTCAGCGGGGCGAGGATCGCCACCGCGATCGTGAGGCCGCTGAACCCCTGGACGAGGCCGATGCCCAGGCCTCTGTTCAGGGCGACGACGACCGCGTGGGGGCCGAGCGGGTAGCCCTGGCGCAGGAGTTGGGAGCCGTGGCCTTCAGCTAGCCGGTCGGTCGCCAAGAGGTGCTGAGACATGTCGGGGTTGAAACCGGTGCCGAGGATGCCGAAATGGCCTTCAACCGCAAAGGGGAGCGACGCGACAAGCAGGGCGCCGAGGGCAACCGGAGCGCCGATTCGCAACGCCTCCCCCCCGCCTTCGACCCGACCGCGCAGGTAGAGCACCGCTGCCCCGGCCAGCGCGAGCACGGCGAGCGCCGAGACCACCCCATGCCCGGGCACGCGGACGGTCGCCCAGCAGACCGCACAGACGAGGGCGAAGCCGACCGCGGCCGACAGCCACGACCAGCGCCGGACCCCGGACAGCGCGAGCGCCGCCTGACCGATCGCCAGCGAGGCGCCGCAGACCGCCAGTACCGCTGCATAGGTCGCGATCACGAGGCGGCGAGCCTAGCTCGCAGCGGGGTCAGTCGTGCGCAGTGAACTCGCCGCCGCCGAGCTCGGGCGGCAGCGCCCGCGGTCCGTCCGGGTACATCGCGCGCAGCTGCTCGTCGCTCATCTCGAGCGTATTCGCCGACTCCGGCGGCGCGCCGACAACGAGCCAGAGTGCCTCCTCGTCAGTGTCGTTGAAGACCTGGCGGAGAACATCGTGCTCGACCAGCAGCGTGTCGAGCGGCGCCAGCTCGAGCGATTCCTCCCCCACCCGGATCCGCCCACACCCCTCCAGCAACACGAAGAGCTCCTCCTGGTGCGGATGCCGGTGCCAGGTCGAGGCCTGCCCGGGTCGCAGGCGCCACAGCCGCGCTCCCAGCGAGCCGGCCCCGAGCTGTTTCGCCAGGTCGGTATTCAGGACCCGCATCTGGTTCGACTCGCGCCAAAAGGCGTCGCCGGCACGCAACAAGCGATAGGCCATCTTCGCTCCTTCAGGAGATGACGGGATGGGCGCAACAGGGCTCGAACCTGTGACCTCCAGCTTGTCGAGCTGGCGCTCTCCCAACTGAGCTATGCGCCCCAGCGGGATCATGAATCTAGCAGCGGAAGGCAGCTTGAGCCCGAGCCCGGAGCTGCCGATGCACCAAGTGCAACTTTCGAGGCTACGCGGTGTTTCTGATGTAGCACTCGCCAAGCGGCAGTGCCAAGACTTTAGGACCGACGAGCCAGCGGCGCAGAGCTTTCTGGTGGTACGTCCTTCGGAACCAAGGGGCCCCGTTCGCGGGGCCCTTTTGGTTAGCCACGGCAGTCCCGCAGAACCAGGCTCGGCTCAGCCCTGTTCGCGCAGAGTGCGGCGGATGTCGGCGATCGCTTCGCTCTGACTCTGCAGGGTGTCGCGCATCTGGTTCTGCTGGCTGTGCAGGCTGTTGACTTCGCCCTGCAGCTTCGAGACCTGCGAGCTGAGTTCGGAGGTCGATTCCTGCGTCCGGGCCGCCTCGTTTTCGGCTTCCTTGGCGCGTTGGCCGGCGGAGCCGGCCTGCTGATCGACCGAGGAGCGGATCTGATTGATCTGCCTCTGCGTCTCCTGGCGCACCTGCTTGGAGACCTGTTCGTCGCTACTTCCCTGATCACGGGCATCGATCGCCAGAAAAATCGCGACGATCGCCGCGACCAGCGCCAGAATGGCCGCAACCTCCGCTACCCCGATCCGTCGATCCGGCACGGGCTCATACCCAGGTGGCGGCACATAGCCAGGATCGCCCTGGGGAGACCCAGGCTGTCCGGGCTGTTCCCGGCGGCGGCTGCCCACCCGGAGGCGGTCGATCGTAAGGCCCTCGCTCCATGCAAGAACGACCCTAGGCGCTTGCTCGGACGGCACGAATACACCCATCGGAATCTTGCCAATCCAGCTGGACCGGACCTGCGCTAGCCGAGGATCTTCGTCTTCTGGGCGGCGAACTCCTCGTCGGTGAGAATGCCCTGCTCTTTCAGCGCCGCAAGTTCCTTGAGCTGGTCGATCGTCGACTGCTCGCCGTTCGCCGCCGGGGCCGGTGCGGGCGGGGGAGGCGCCGCGGCCTGCTGCTGCTGAGCCTGCTGCATTTCCTGCGCCTGCCAGCGTTCTCCCTGGCGACGCGAGACGCGATTGCTGACAGTGGTCGCGGTTCCGGCGATTACCGCCGTCCGCGCCACCCCTCGGAGTAGTCCCGGCATAGTCCGTTCCTCCCTTGCTAGCTCGCCTCGGCCGCGTCGAGCGCAGCCTCGATGTCCTGGACCGAAATTTTCCCGCTTGCCACCAACTGGCCGCCCGAGCTGCGCACGGCAGCGGCAAACGGCGCCGCCCAGCTGTTCTCGTAAACGAGCACCGCGGCCGAAGTGCCCGGCTCAAGTGCATTCGCCGCCTCGTCGAGATCCTCGTCGGAGAGCAGTCCCGAAGATGCCTCCGAGAAGATCGCGATCTCCTCGACCTGCGCGCCGAGCTCAGCGATCTCGAGGCCGGCTACCGAGCCGCCCTCGTCCTTGTGGACGAAGGCGAGGTCAAGCACGCGGATCAGGCCGCGGTCGACGAGGTCGACCAGATGGGGGAGCGCCTCACCGTTCGGCTGGCGCCCAGGCCACTCGATCACGATGTAGTCGACCGGGCCCAACTCGATGCTCTCGTCGCTCACGTTTCGGTCCTTTCTCGTCGCCGATCTTCGGCCAGTCTAGGCGAGGTGAACGGACCCCGTTCACCGGTCCACCTGATCCAACCCTGAGCGTCACGTCGGCGGTGGCCCAGGGACCCCGGTGCCGTGCGACTGCTGTCACCAGCCTCCGGTGGGCGATCCGCTGTTGCCGGCGACGCTCCAGCTGGGGTCGCCGGCCGCATGGACGAGCTCCTGCCCCGCGCCGCCCGAGAACGGGATCGAGCCCACACTGCTGAAGGAGAGGCGCCGATGCAGGCCGGCCGGCTCGTTCTCGACCAGCACCCGCGAGCCGGTGCGGGAGATGCCCCGTCCCTCGGCTACCCACCCCGATTCGAGCGGGTACAGCGGCTGCGCCGTGCGCCCGGGGACGTCGACCGCCCAAGGGAAGGACCTGAGGGAGCCGAACCTTTCTTCGTAGTAGTTGGCGAGCAGATGGGCGCCGTCCGCCGAGACTGCCACCGGGACAAGCCCGACGACAAGCGGCTGGGGGTCGAGGTGGGTGATCTGGACCGACCCGCTCTTCCTGTAGAGGAAGATCTCGTAGGCGGGAGGGGGAGGCGCATGCGACGGTTCCGGCTCGCGCAGGCGGCGCCGATCGTAGAGGATCCCGCGCCGGCTCCACACGGGGTTGAGGCTGCTTCCGTCGTCGGTGAGCCGTCTCGCGCGACCGCCCCTTGCGCGGACCACGTAGAGATCGCGCGGGGTCGAGAACAGCTCGCGCCGGCCGTGCCCGAACGCCAGGCGATCCGGTCCCTCGGGCGCGAAGCTGGCGCCTTCGATCTCGCCGCGGGCTACGGTGCGGGCCCGCTTCGCCACGGTGTCGACTATCACCAGGCGCGGCTGCTTGGCTGAGGGGCCGAGCGCCCACACGGCGAGGTAGCGCGAGTCGGGCGACCAGGCCAGAGGCTCGACGCCCTGCCTGAAGCCGAAGTACTCCCCCACCGCCCTGCGGCGCGGCGAGAGAATCAGCAGGGCGCTGCGGCGGGAGCCGACACGGGCGAGAGCGAGCTTCTGTCCGTCGGGGGAAAGAAGGGGCGCCTCGCCGGCTGCCATCCGCCGGGCGCCGGAGCCGTCGGCACGCGCCAGCCAGACGTAGGTGGGCCGACCCCGTCTCCCCGCGGTCACGTAGGCGAGCCCGGGGCGCCCGGAGGCCTCTGCCGCGCGCGAGGAATCACGCATTTTGACCGGTTCGGCCTGCGCCACGCTGGTGATGACCGCGAGCACGAGAAGGGCTACAGCCAGCGTCCTCATGGCGGCGACGACCGGTGCCGCTGGCGCGAGTGAGCCGGGCGCGCGCTGCGGCGCCTCCGCTGCGTGTCTGGCGACGAAGTCGTCCATCCGATTCCCTCCATCCGTCCGCTGCTGGCGCCCATCCTACCGGCGCCCGGACAGGCGGAGATCGGCGGCTTTGTCGGCCACCTTCGCATCGACGGGCAGAACATCGGTGAGCGTCAGCGGACTCAAACTCGCCGGCAACTACCTTCCGCGTCAGCGCGTTCGCGACCTCGTATCTCAGCAAGGAGGGCCCGGGCGCCGAAAACGAGGTTGACTCATTTATCTCTTTCGATAAACTTGTGACGTGAACGCCAAGACCAACAACCTGATCGATCCGAAGGGAAAGCGGGCAACCGACGCGGCAAGAGAACGCGCGCAGCGCAGTGATCAGTACCGCGAAGCGCGCGACGAGCGCGCCGCGATTCGCGCGCTGCGCGAGGAGAACTGGATCGCCGCCCACATCCGCGAGCGCCGCTACGAGATGGACCTCTCCCAACGCGAGGTCGCCGAACGAGCGGAAACCTCCCACTCCTTCATCTCGAAAGTGGAGGGTGGCGCCCACATCCCGACGATCCCGGTGCTGAAGCGCATCCTCGCCGTGCTGGATGAGGATCTGTTGATCGGCATCGAGCGCCAGGTGCCCGACGAGGAACCTGAGCGCGAGGTGGCGCCGGTGCCGAAGCTCACGGCGGCCTGAGGCCGTTAGATCGAGGCAGTGTCGGCTTCGCGCGCCACCTGCTCGCCGATCTCAAGGAAACAAAGCGCGAAGCAGTGGGTCACGAGGTCGGGTTCCGTGACTCGGACCCCGGCCTCCTCGGCAACCTCGTCGATCGCGGTGCGGGCGAAACTACTGCCGGCCTCCGCTGCGCCACCCGAAGGAGATAATGGCCCTGTCGGGACTCTCTGGCCACCGGCGAGGACAGGCTCAGTTCCGCGCCCCTGGCGCGGTGCGCTTGCCGTAACGTCGGTACCGCCCTACTGGGATCCGTATGGGAACGCCTGGCTGAGATCGGCGTCGAGGATCTCGCCATCACGGCCGCGAAGACCAACGTGGATTCTCACCGCGGTTCGAGGGTCACGGTTGGAGGAGCTTGACCTTGAAGCTCGATCCGGTGATCTTGGCTGCCCGTTGATCGCCAGTCACGACGAGATCGACTTCGGGGTGAAGGTCGGCTGTCGCCAGGATCAGGGCGTCCGGCATCCGTAGAGATTTGCGCCGGGCGCGGAGATCGGCGGCCTTGTCGGCCACCTTGGCATCGACGGGCAGAATCTCGGAGATGAGGTCGGCGAAGAAGCCTCGAACGCGCTTGTCGTCATGGCGGCCGAGTCGTGCGCCGGTCAGCACCTCGGCGTAGGTCACGGCCGATGCGAGCAGCCGATCCTTGCCGAGGAGATCGCGGATGGCCTCGTCGGCGGCGTCGTGGAGAGCGTCGACGCGGTCGAGAAAGGCGAGGACCGCGTCGGAATCGAGGACTACCGCCACTCGTCGCGCAGTCCGTCTACGCGCTCGCGAAGATCGCCGCCGGTGTCAAGGCAGCCGGAGTAGCGGTCGATCAGCTCCCCGACTCGTGTCAGGACGACGCGACCGGCTCCCTCGGCTTCGACGCGCAGGGTGTCTCCGGGCTCGAAACCCGCCTTGCGGAACGGGGCCGCGGGTATCGTCACCTGGTGCTTGCTGGACACCCTCGTCTGGTTCTTTACCTTTTCAGCCATAGGTAAAGACTACTCGACGACGACCTTGACCGGCAACGGGAGCTATCCGAGCGTGCGGCGCACAGCCTCCAGGGGGACCATCAGCGTCAGCGGCGCCCTGGTCGCCGGCTTGAAGCCGAAGCGTGCGTAGAACGCGGCGGCTTTCTCGTCGAGCGCGTGGACGAGGACGGCGCGCATGGCGACCGACTGTGAAGCGCGGTCGGTGCGCCGGAGGGCATCGAGCAGGAGGCTTCGTCCGAGGCCCACACCCTGCGCGGAGCGATCGACCGCCAGGCGGGCGATCAGGCACACCGGGATCGGAAAGCGCTTGGAGGCGCCGCGTCGTACGGCATCCGTGGCCATGCTGTGCTCGACCTCCGAGGCGACCAGGGTGTAGTAGCCGACCACCTCGTCTTCATTCGGTCGGCAGACGACAAACGTGCGGGCGGTGTCGCGACGCTGTCCTTGTCCAGCGTAGGCACGCAGCCAGCGGTCGAGTTGTTCGCGACCGCAGTCGAAGCGGTCGACCCGGTGGGTTGGTTCGAGCGGCTCGACCGCCCCGAAGCGAGAACTCAATCGCCGATGACGCTCGGGTGCTCGGTGAGGGCGCTGAGGCCCGACTCGAAGGAGCCGGGATCGTCGAGCGCCGCCAGAAAGCGAGCGGCCTCCTCGGAGTCGAGGACGATGCTGGTCTGCTCGGCCAGCACCTCCTCGGCCTCGCGCCGCGCCGCCTGGCGAACAAACTCGCTCAGGGTCTGACCGCGAGCCGCCGCGGCGGCCTGCTCCAGCTCCCGCTCCTCGTCGGTCATCCGGACCTCGATCCGGCGGGTCTTGGCGCTCGTCGCGGGCTCCATGACACGACTGTACGACCTTTGTACGGACATTACAAGCCGCCAGGCGTTACGGAATCCAGCGGGCGTTGGCCAGCTCGTGGCGATACTGGCCGGTCGCCAGATAGGCGCGCAGGCGCCGGCCGGGGACGAGCGGCCTGACCAAGGTGAAGACACGCGCGCCCGCCCCCTGGGGGCGTTCGCCCTGGAGGCGCCGCATCGCTCGTCGTCGTCGTAGACCCCGATGATCTCGCGCCTGGATGCGAGCAACCGCTCGCATGCGGAGACTTTCTCGGCCCTTCGCGTAGCGACGACCCACGTACTCAATCCGTCGGCTCGCGCGGCGGCATGCGATTGGCCACCACCGGCCCTGGGGGCTGGGTGGACGCCTGCGATCCCCGCAAGCTGTCGGCCGCCTGGTTACGGCTGCTCGTCGTCCTAAGGACCTACCGGTCAACGCCAAAGCGTCGCGGTCCGGAAGTTGATCCGCATATCTCCGCGTCGGCAGTGAAAGGTTTGGGGTTCTCCCCGACCGACATAGCACTGGAAACCTCGGAAGCGGATGCGGCCGTAGTCGTAGGAGTCCTCGGCGTCACAGTAAATGCATTCCTGCCGGAAGAACAGGCGATGGGCGAATCGCTTCGCTCGCGAGCAGATGACGTTCCGGGTTCGGATATCAAGGACTTCTGCCCGCAAATCTGGAGCACCAAAGATCTTGAACCTCCCCTGGGACCGGCCGCACCGCCGATAGATGGCCTTCCGGGGAGGACGGAAGTCCGTGATATCCGCGTAGGACCGCGCCGTGGCAAAGATCCACCTATCGCCACTCTGGCACCCAACATCGGTTCCGGCGGAGCCAGCGCGGCACTGGAAACCTTCAACATTTACCGGGTAGTAGCCGCGCTCCGGTTGTCAGCGGTCATAGAAGGCCTCGATGTAGTTTCTCGCCTTCGCTACCTCGATCAGCCCTGCCTCCCGCAGCCTCCGCTCCCTGGCCGCCGTCACCGCCCTTGCCGTTCCCGCCCAAATCGCCACCGCCTCCCCCAAAGCGCGCCATGAACCCCAAGACCTCCAGGTCCCGCTGGCTGATCCGATCTGTCCTTCTTCCTCCTGGCATCTCTGCTCTTTAGACGCCACAGACCAAGAACCGGTACCCCCGGCCGTCCGCCGCCACTTCGCCTCTCCCCCGTCCTTGCCCGACGACGCAGCCGACCACGCGCACTCACATGGTGGGTGTGTGTGGTCGGCTGCGTCCAAAGGGCTCTACCCCGCTCCTCATGCGAAGTGGCGGCGGACGGCGGATCTGGGCCCCTGTCTGGGGGTTTGTCTGTAGCCCGGAGCTACTTCGTCTCGATGAGTCGGACCGGCAGATCGGACTCGGCCGCGTTGCGGAAGAGGGGGCCGTCGAGTGTCCACAGCTCCGCGTTTAAGTCTTGGGCCAAGGCGATGTAGGAAGCGTCGTAGGCGCTCTCCCGCTTTAGCTTGCGCGACGGCGATCACGGACGGGCCATCAGTCAAACCGTGCAGGTTGATCTCCATCGCAACGATCCGCTGCCAAGCAGCTTTCGCGTCAGCGGAGTCGATCTTGCCGGCCGCGATGTTGCGCGTCAGGGCGTTGGCAACCTCGAAGCGAAAGAGCGAGGGCGCGTGGAGGGTCTCGTCCGATTCCCTCCAAGCGCGAAGCCGCTCTTCAATCGCCGGCGAACGCTCAGCGTCGAGCGTCAGCACCACGGCGACGTTTGAGTCGAGAACTACCGTCAAAGGCCGCGCTGCTCAAGTTCTTCGCGGCCTTCGCGGACCACAGCGACGGCATCGACGGGTCCACGAACCCGGCTGCGGATCTCGGCCAAGTCGGCCAGGATGCTCTCCAGGTCGGAGCTTGCCGGCGCAAGCTCCGCCGCAAGCAACTCGTCGGCCAGATCATCCGGCTTCACGCCGCGGCGACCCGCCTCCCTCTCCAAGCGGTCATAGGCGTCGGGCGTGACGTGGATTACACGGTCGTGCGTGGCCATGCCGAGATTCTAGAGCAGCGCTCCGTGTCCCATGCAGTCAAGGTTTCGGGACACGTTCGGGACACGGTTTCCTCGACAAGAGACCGAAAACCCCGCTTTTGCGGGGTCTTTCCAGAGGCGCCTACCGGAATCGAACCGGTGTAAACGGCTTTGCAGGCCGCTGCGTAGCCACTCCGCCAAGGCGCCGGAAGGGACAGAGCCTAGCGGGGGCTCGGCGGTCTCAGCCGCTAGCCGTGGTGCTCAGTGAAAGGGCAGCGTGGCGAGGCGGATCAGGCCGCCGATGAACATCAGGGTGCCGAAGCTGAGTGCCGCGATCGCGATGCGCTGGCTGCTGAACTTGGTCGCCAGGCCGGCGAAGAAGAGGACGGCGGCGAAGAAGATCGTGCCGAGCACGTATTCGTCGGAGGTCTGGTTCGCTTCGCGGCCTTCTTCGAAGAGGCCCCCGGCCTTGTCGGAGAGATGGTCGGCTTCTTCCAGCTTGGCGACCTTGTACTCGCGCAGCTGGAAGGGGAGCTTGGCCGCATCGGGGTTGGTCAGCGGGTGGTCCTTCAGCCAGGCGCGGAAGGCGGGCTTGAACTCACTGCGGAAGAAGCGCTTGCGCAGGATCTCCATAAGCCGCTCGTTGTCCTGCGAGAAGGCGACGGCGTACTCGGTGAAGATGTTGGCGTCGATCGCGACCAGCGTGAAGCCGTCCGACTCCGCCTTCGCCGACTCCGTCCGTGCGGTGCCCGCTTCGGTGAAGCTGGTCGCCTGCACTCCCCCCCACCGCGTCGCCTCGTAGGCGCTGAAGGCGGTTGCCACGGTTGCCGCCGCGAGCAGCACGGCCGACCAGAGCTCGATCCGCTCGAGAATCGGCACGCGCCGCGTCTTTTGCTCGGTCTCGTCGCTCATCCCAACACCTCTCTGACAGGCGAGAACCTACAAGACAGCTGCGGCGGCCAGAGCTCGCTCGCCCACGCGGCGATGCGGAGTGGCAGGATGCCCACATGGCCACGCCTGTTCCCGGCGAGCAGATCGAGGAGCGCCTGCGGGCGCTCTATAGCCGCTGCGAGGTCGAGGAGCGCGACGCCGTCGCCAGCTACTACCGCTCGGGCCGGGGCTACTACCCGCCGCAGGAGGCGGGCGAGGAGACCGGGCGTTTCGGGATCTGCCTTGGTAGCCGCAACGGCGAGCTATTCGGGATCGGCGACGACGAGGTCGCCTTCCCGCTGCAGTCGCTATCCAAGGTCTTCTCCTACGCCCTCGCCCTCGCCGACTGGGGTCGCGACCACGTGCTCACGCGGGTCGGGGTCGAGCCCAGCGGCGACTCCTTCCACTCGATCGTCTTCGACGAGGCCCACAACCGGCCCTTCAACCCGATGGTCAACGCCGGCGCCCTGGTCACCAGCGACCTGGTCAGGGGCAGCTCGCCCGAGGAGAAGCTCGAACGCATCCTTACCTGCCTGCGCCTCTTCGCCGGCAACGACGAGCTCGGCGTCGACCGCGACACCTTCCGCGACGAGATGCGCGACGCCGACCGCAATCGCGCCGTCGCCTACCTGATGCGCGACCGCGGGATGATCGAGGGCGATGTCGAGGGGATCCTCGGCCTCTACCTGCAGCAGTGCTCGGTCCACGTCACCTGCCGCGACCTCGCGACGATGGCCGCGACCCTCGCCAACGGCTGCGTCAACCCCGTCACCGGCGAGCGCGTCCTGCCCCTCCCCCGCGTCCGCGACGTGCTCAGCGTGCTGCACACCTGCGGGATGTACGACGCCGCCGGACAGTGGGCCTACGACGTCGGCGTGCCGGCGAAGAGCGGGGTCAGCGGCGGGATCCTCGCCGTCGTCCCCGGCAAGGGTGGGATCGGCGTCTACTCGCCCGGCCTCGACTCGCACGGCAACAGCGCCCGCGGGATCAAGGTCTGCCGCGAAATGTCGGAGAACCTCGGCCTGCACATCTTCGCCGCCGAAGCCGAGGACGCCATGCTCGGCGACGCGACACCGAACGCCGCGTTCTGAGCGCGACGGAGCGCTGGGCGACAACCGTCGGGGAGATGCGAGTGAAGCGACTGAAGGAACTCGCACCCTCCACCTTCTGTATGCAGTCGGCACGGGGTCGGCTGTCCTCTGACCGCGGGCGACCCTATTGTTGCCCGCCCTTTGTACGACGTTTCTCAGCATCTGACCGGCGGCGGGGCGCCTGCCCGATCGCTCCCGGATTGGCCCGATGCCCGACCCCTCCGCTCCTGGCAGGAGGAGGCGACCGAGGCCGTGCGGGCACACTCGGACACCTGCTTCTTGGCCTCGGCCACGCCGGCGGCCGGCAAGACCACCTTCGGCCTGCACATCGCCCACCGGATGCTGAGCGCCAAGTTCGTCTCGCGGGTTGTCGTGGCCGGCCCGACCACCCACATCTGCCGCCAGTGGGCCGCCGACGCGGCCCGCTACGGCATAGACGTCGAGCCGAACAGGCCGAACTCGGACGGGCCGGAGTCGGCCGACTTCCAGGGCGTCGCCGTCACCTACCAGACGATCGCTGCGGCGCCGGATACACACCGGCTGGCCGCCACCCGCCGGCCGACCCTGCTGATCGCCGACGAGCCGCACCACATGGGCGACCAGGCCGCCTGGGGCCTGCAGACCCGCAGGGCCTTCGACGGCGCCCGTTTCCGGCTGCTTCTCTCGGGCACGCCCTTCCGCTCCGACAACTCGGCCATTCCCTGGGTCACCTACGACGAGGACGGCCTCAGCCAGGCCGACTACGTCTACGGCTATCCGCAGGCGTTGGTCGACCGGGTATGCCGCCCGATCACCTTCCTGCCGTATGACGGCGAGATGGAGTGGCTCTCGGACGGTCGGCTGCGCAGCGCCGACTTCGACCTTGCCTTGCCGGCGGCGGAGGGGGCCCGGCGGCTGCGGACGGCTCTCAACCCGGACGGCGAGTGGATGGGCGAGGTGCTGCGCGACGGCGATGCCAGGCTGACCGAGGTGCGCGCCGACGGGCACCCTGACGCGGGTGGCCTGGTCATCGCCTCCGACCAGGATCACGCGCGGGCGATTGCCGCGCGGCTCGGGTCGGTCTCCGGGGAGGAACCCGAGCTGGTGATGAGCGACGAGCCCGATGCCAGCCGGCGCATCGCCGATTTCGCCTCCTCCGATCGGCGCTGGCTGGTCTCGGTCCTGATGGTCTCAGAGGGCGTCGACATCCCCCGCCTGCGCGTCGGCGTCTATGCGACGGCGGCCCGGACCGAGCTCTTCTTCCGCCAGGTGGTCGGTCGCTTCATCCGCACCACCCCGAGGCCGCGCCGCCAGATGAGCTACCTCCTGATGCCGGCCGACCCGCGGCTGAAGGCGCTCGCCCACGAGATCGAGCTGGAGCGCCGTCACGCGCTCGAGCTCGCGCCGGAGGGCGAGGGCGAGGAGATGGACGATGCCGGACCGGAGCGGGGCGGCCCGGGCGACCGCTTTGCCGCCCTGAGCTCGGGCGACGCCGAGCTGGACGAGGCGATCATGAGCGAGACCACGCTTCAGCTCTTCCCGACCGACGACCCCGAGCCGCAGGGCGAAGAAGGCGGGTGTCCGGGCCGAGCCCGAAGCCGCGCCGGAGGACGCTGAACCCCAGCGGGAGTCGGCCTACGCGGCCCGAGAGCGCCTGCGCGGCGAGCGCAGGCGCCTGGTCGCCGATATCGCCCGTCGCACGGGGAAATCGCACCGGGAGGTCCAGGCGCGCATCAACCGCGACACCCGCGTGCGCTCGGTCGCCAGCGCCACGATCGAGCAGCTCGAACGCGGCAATGCAAAGCTACGCCGCGAGCTGGGACGGTGAGAACCGCCCTCACCCGCTCGGCGTCCGGCTACCTCACCGGGGAGCGCGAAAATGCGGCTGATCGGATTCGAACCGACGACCTTCTGCATGGCAACTACGCCCGCTTCGGGCGACTTCCGAGTGGAAACCTGCCAATTTGCAGGGGATCTTCGAAAGGCGCAAATCGGGCTCGCCGCCTCGATGCACTTGGATGTGCGCCGATATGCGGCGTTTCGGGAACTTCTCGCCAGAAGTTCCCGAAATCGGCTGGGCCGGTTCCAGTCGGCGCATGCGTGGGCAGGCGCTGGCAATGCACGCCCCTCTACGCCTCGGCGTCGATGGCGACGATAAAGGCTCGGACGCGATCTGCCGCGTCGTCGACATCGGCAACCGGAAACTGCATCTCCCCGGCCAGCGTTCGGTAAGGCTCAACCCAGGCATCCGGCACGTTCAGCTGCGGCGGCCAGCTGTGTTTCCCGCGAGTCTTAAAGGTCACGATGCAGGCGTCGCGCAGGCTCGAGAGGTCCTCGACGATCTCGCGCAGGAGCAGTAGATCGATCAAGTCGCGGAAGCGGTCATTCTCGCGATCCTCAAAGCGCTCGGTAACAGCATGGAGCTTCTGTGCGACCTGAAACCGAGTCGACAGACACTGCACGACCTTCGGCCCGTCGAGCCCGAACTCGGCGATGTCGATCGCCGGCACCAGCTCGCGATCGACGTCACGAGCGTCCGGGGGCGCGACCTCCAACTTCAGCGTCGCCCAAGACCGTCCCCGATACAGCAGCTTGACGTTCAGCCGGTGAAACGGGGCACCCGGCATCTGTTCGATCCCCTGTCGCTGAAACGCGAACTGCGAGTAGTCGCGGTCGAAAGCTGCATCGAGATCGTCCTCAAGTACCCGGGGATCGCCGAAGAAGACCAAGTCGACGTCTTTCGTAGCTCTGGCGTCGGTTCCGAAGCGAAGCTCGATCGCAATTCCACCCTTGAGCAGAAACCTGGGCATCTCCTCCTCCCCCACCCGGTCCAGGGCTCCGAGCAAGACCATTACCGAGATCCATCGCCTGACCCGGTCGGGGGCAACGCCAGTCAACTCGGCGTAGTGCCCGATCAGTCGCTCGAGGTGACGCCTTGCGGCGGGCGGGCCGTCGGGGCGGCGATTGGGACCCCGCTCGGGGAGGATCGGTGCACTCATCGGGCCACGGCCGAACCACTCTCGATTAGCTCTTCATGGAGCCCGATCGCCTCGGCACGCTTCAACGAGCCGCGTCGGCGCCCATCCTCGATCGCCGCCCGGATCAAGGCCGGGCCAAGGTGCGCCTCGTGCGCCTGGCGGATTGCCTTGGCCGCGGTGACGATCGGTATGCCCTCATAGGTGGTGAGGTCGTGAGGCCTCAGGTCTTCGCGGTGAAGGACGTAGATGGCCGGGACCTTTCGCCGCGGGCGGTGCGCTCGCGGAACCGTGATGTGGATCTTCGCCGGGTTGATGTCGCCCAGCTCGTAGAGGCCCAGAGCCGACGCGTGAGAGATGACCCCGTCCGCATTTCTGGGCCACAAGGTCGCCAGCATGTAGGGGTCCAGCGGGGTCACGGGTATCAGCGGCACCCGGTAGACGGCAGTCGTCGGGTGCTCCAACTGCCCTCGGCGTGCCATCTCGGAGAGACGATGGGGATCGAGCCCCAGCGCCTCGGCGTCGGCCGTGGTCACGTAGCCGTATCGGTCGGCAGCGATCTCGGCGAGGCGGTTGTAAGTGGCTCCAGGCATGGGTGGTTGGAAAAGGTGCATTTTGCCCCTTCTTGTCCACACACGAATTTAGCACCCCTAGGAGAGAAAGGGTTATTTTGCACCTTTTTGTCCAACACTACCGCCGCGACCTCGCCTAGAGTCGTCGACCGATGCCCCTGATCGCCAAAGTCCTGACGCTCGTAGTGATCGCCGCCAACGTCTTGGCCGTGACTTGGCTCTTCCTCACCCGTCACGGCTTCGGCGTGAAGGCGCCGTAGCACTTCCATCAGGTCGTGTGGCGGCATGGTCAGCTCAAAGCTCTCGCGGCTTTCGTCCTCGCCCCAGCCGATGTCCTCCAGCAGTTCGAAGTCTTCGCTGAACTCGAGGCCGAGCCGTGCGGCCTGGCGAAGTCCCTCTCTTGCTCCAGGGCGTGCCATAGGTCGCCGACGGAGCCGAGGTGGTTGCGAACCAGTTCGTAGAGCCCGTCGCGCTGCTCGCGGTTGATGGTGATCGTGGTCTCGGGCACGGCGCCCCTCCTCTCGGTCGGGCACCGAAGGCCGCCGCGATCCCGCCGTCAAACGACTTCGGCGAGTAGCGTTTCGATTGCATCGGAGTTCCGACTTCGGTGCCGGCCCCGGGGCGTTCCAGCGCTGCCGGGGCACTTATGTCTTGGCGACCGCGAAGCTAGCTCGGCCGCCGCGCGAAAGCAAGGGGGAATCGGCCGAAATCGCTGCTAATCCCTGCGCATCGCCGCACTTCGAGGCACTAGTGCCTCGAATGGAGGGGAGATGCGGGGGCGGTTCCAGTTCCCCCGGCGAATGGCGAAGTGGCCGTGTGCAGGGGATTTGAAGCGAAGCGGCTGATCGGATTCGAACCGACGACCTTCTGCATGGCAAGCAGACGCTCTAGCCAGCTGAGCTACAGCCGCACCGGGGGGATTCTATCCGTTCCGGCGTGAAGGCCGGGCGCCTGGTCGGCGGCGCCCGGCCGGTGGGGCTACTTGCTGCGTACGACGCCCGAGCGGCAGCGCTTTGCCTTGCGGACCAGCAGGCGGTCGACGAAGACCGCGGAGTCCCACTGCCTGTCCCCCTGGTCGAAGATCGAGAGGTAGAGCAGGTGCGAGCCGGGGCGCACCGGGATCGACGCGCGCAGCTTGCCGGTCGCCGCGTCGTAGGTCGTGCCCTTGGCGGCGCCTGCGGGTGACGCGGGCGTTGCGGGTCGCGTTGACGCTGATCAGGTTGCCGTCGCGCGTCGTCGCGAAGTTGCGCGGCGCTTCGATCACCGGGTTGCGTTTGCCGTTCGTGGTCCAGTTCGGCGAGTTGTCGAGTTCGGCGATGAAGGCGTCGTTGTATTCGCTGCCGACGAACTCGGGAAACTCCTCGGAGAGGAACTTGAAGCGGAAGGAGAGGCAATTGGCCCCGCGCGGCACCTTGACGCGGATCCGCCAGATGGTCGCGTCGCGAGCTCCCCGCACTTTCGGGCCGCCGTCGGCGCAGCCGGTCGCGCCGCCCCGGTTGGGCTTATCGGCGTAGCCGACACAACCGGTCGTCAAGATCGCGAAGACGCCGCCACGACGGGGAAAGCCGCTGGTCGGCTTGTTGGAAATCCCGACCGGGCCGTTGCCCGGCGGCGTGGTGACGAACTTGGCGCGCACGAAGCGGCGACCGTTGCCCTCGAAGATCGCCCGCGCAAGGTGAGTCGCACCGGCGTCGGATCTACTCACCCGCTGAATCCGCTTCTTGCTCCCGCCGTCGTGGATCGCGAGCGCCAACCCGGTGAAGGCGAGAAGCGCGGCGAGGGTGAGGGCGGCGAAAAGGCCCAGCCGCCCGCGGACACGTTGGGATGCTTCGTCTGGGGACATGCCCAACGGCTACCCAGACGCCCACCCGGTCAAACAGCTGAGTCCAATCGGCGTCGTGCTATTCGCCGTCCAGCACGACGTTGACGAGGCGATCGGCCTCGGCGTTCTGCTCGCGGCGCACGTGCCGGATCGACCAGCTCGGGAAGAGGCGCAGCGCCTCCTTCGCCCTGCGGTGCAACTCGCGCATCGTCGCGTCCTTGACCTTGTATTCGCCCTTGACCTGGCGCACGATCAGCTCCGAGTCGCCGACCAGCTCCAGCTCGCTCGCCCCCAGCTCCGCGGCGCGCTCGATGCCGAGCAGCAGCGCCCGGTACTCGGCGACGTTGTTGGTGGCCGTGCCGATCCGCTCACCGTGCTCCTCCAAGACGTTACCGTCGCCGTCCTGGACGACAGCGCCGATCGCGGCCGGGCCCGGGTTTCCCCGCGCGCCGCCGTCGACGTTCACCACGAGCTTCAACGGTGTCCCTATCCGACCCGCTCGCCGTCGCGACTGCGACCGGCGAGCGCGACGCCCAGTGCGATCCGGCCACCTTCCTCCGCCCTCGCGTTCCATTCCCGCGCCGAGCCGTCGAGCTGCCGGACCTCCTCGCCCTTGCCGAGCTGGAAGATCGCTCGTGCCTCGTCGCTGAGGTCAACGCCCCACTGATACCAGCCCAGCTCCCAGGCGACCGTGATCCGCACCGTGCCCGCCGCGCCGGCGGCGGAGCCGATCGAGACCCGGGGCGCGCCCAGGGTCCGCATCAGGCCGGCGACGGTGCGCGTCGCGTCGCTGGCGTTGAAGCGCGTCGCGGCCCGCTCCAGCCGGCCGCGCGGGCTCTCCACCACCTCCGGCGTCGGCCGCCGGCCGACGTTCGCGCCGGCCGCAGCCGGGTCGACCCAGCCGAGCCGCTCGGCCTGTGCCCGGCAGAGGTCGCAGACCCGCCGTGCGCCGTCCTTCGGGGTCATGTACAGGCGGGTGCGCTCTCCGGCCAGAATCGTGCGGCCACACACCGCGCAGGTCTCGTCGGGGCTCACCCCGCAAAGCTAGCAGCGCGGTCTAGGCCTCTTGCAGGGAGGACTTCAACCGCATGACGGCCTTCGTGTGCAGTTGCGAGACACGCGACTCGGTGACGCCGAGCACCTCGCCGATCTCGCGCAGGGTGAGGTTCTCGTAGTAGTAGAGCGCGACGACCAGCTGCTCGCGCTCTGGCAGGCCGCCGATCGACTCGGTCAGCCGGTCCTTGACCTCACTGCTGGCGAGCGATTCCTGCGGATCTTCGGCGCGCGGGTCGGAGATCGTGTCGAGCAGCGAGACGGAGTCGCCGGAGGAGTCGGAGATGCTCCACAGCTCGTCGAGCGCGTAGACCGAGGAGTTGGCGATCTCCAGCAGTGAGTTCTGCAGCTCCTCTTCGCTCACCCCCACCTTGGCGGCAAGCTCCGCCTCGGTCGGCGCTCGCTGCAGTTGGTGCTCGAGCTTTGACTGCGCAGCCTCGATTTCGCGGGCGCGCGAGCGGACCGAGCGCGGCACCCAGTCAAGCGAGCGCAGCTCGTCGATGATCGCGCCGCGGATCCGGGTCATTGCAAAGGTCTCGAACTTGATCCCGCGCTCAGGCTCGAAGCGCTCGATCGAGCCGATCAGGCCCATCAGCCCGTAGGAGATCAGGTCGGCGTCCTCGACGTGCGAGGGCAATCCGGCGCCGAGCCGGCCGGCGACGAACTTGACCAGCGGCGAGTAGGCGACCACGAGCCGCTCGCGCGCGCCTTTGTCGCCGTCGCCCTTGTAACGGCGCCACAGGTCGCGGAGCTCCACCTCTTTTACGCCGGTTTCCATGGAATTCGCTCGATTCTATGGCCGCGAGGGCATCCGTTGGGCATCAGGCGCGGGGATGGGTGGCGGCGTAGGCCTCTCGCAGGCGGGCCGCGTCGACACGAGTGTAGACCTGAGTCGTCGAGATCGATGCGTGGCCGAGCAACTCCTGGATCGTGCGCAGATCGGCGCCGCCTTCGAGCAGGTGGGTGGCGAAGCTGTGGCGCAGGGCATGCGGCGAGACGCCCGCCGCGAGCGCCGCCTCGCGCACCCAGAGGCCGAGTCGGCGGGTGATGTCGGAGTTGGAGAGGCGGCGGCCGCTCTTGGAGAGGAAGAGCGCCCGCTCGCGCGGATCGCCCGCCAGCGCGTGGCGGCCGCGCTCCAGGTAGCTGCGCAGGGCACGCTGGGCGGGCTCTCCGACCGGCAGCAGCCGCTCCTTGGAGCCCTTGCCGAGCACCCGCAGCTGCTCGCTCTCGAAGTCGTAGGAATCGCCGTCAAGGTTGACGATCTCCTCGCAGCGCAACCCGCAGGAGTAGGCAAGCTCCAGCATCGCCCGGTCGCGCAGCTCGAGCGGCGTTCGCGCCGGGATTCGCTCCAGCAGCGAGCGCACCTGCTCGCCGCTCAGCACCCGCGGCAGATTCTGCTCGCGTTTCGGGCTGGAGACGAGATCGGCCGGGTTCTGCCCGACCCGCTCGGTGCGCACGAGGAAGTCGAAGAGGCCGCGCACCGCGGCCAGCTTGCGCGCCACCGTCGCGGCCGCAGCGCCCCCGGAGGAAAGCCCGGCACCGTAGCGCCGCACGTCGCGGTGGCGGACGTCACCTACGCCCAGACTCCCCGCTTCGGCCCAAGCGACAAATTGCCCGAGGTCGACACCGTAGGCATGGCGAGTGCGCTCGGCCAAATTCCGGGTTGCCAAATCACGATCGAACAGCGCGAGCGCCTCAGTCCACGTCACGGAATGTAGTTCGCGGTTTTTCAAACTCGTCCTCTGAGCGGGGCGAGAACCAAGCAGATCGGTGGACGCAGGGAGCGTGGCGTGCGACCAGCACGCGAGCGACCGAGGACGCCGATATGCGCCGGTTATCGCCCCGCTCAGCCGATGTAGATGGGGGTGCCGACTTCAACCTGGTCGTATAGCTCTTCAACGTCGGAAACGGCCATCCGCACACAGCCGTGCGAGGCGGCGCTGCCGAGCGAGCCGGTGTCATCGGTGCCGTGGATGCCGGCACCTTCGAAGATCCCCATCCAGCGCGCCTTCAGCGGGTTCGAGGGGCCGGGCGGGATCGACTGCCCGGCGAGCGAGCCGGCCCAGTCGGAGTCGGGCACGTTCCAGGTGGGGTCAACCTGCTTGCTCTGTATGTGGTAGAGCCCTTCGGGCGTTTCGAGCCCGACCTGACCGACCGCGACGGTGTAGGTCTTGGCCAGCTTCAGGTCCTTCCAGAGGCGCAGCGTGTAGGCGCCGCGGTCGAGGGTGAGGTAGCTCGGGTACTCAGAGGCGACTTCTTCGCCGGTCACCTCCGGCGCGACCGAGTGAGTGCGGGCGGCAATATTGTGGTCGGCGTTGGCGTTGAGGACAGCGGCGTTGAGCTGTTCGGTGAGCAGGTTGTCGCGCAGCTTGCGTCCGTGCTCGGCGGGCACGACGGTCAGTTCGGCGCCGTTCGCCTCTACCGAGGCATTCTGCGGTTCGCGGTTCACTTCCTCGGCGATCTCGCGCACGAACTGATTGACCGCGGGTCGCGAGTAGTTCACGTCGGCGGAGACGCTCCTGTCGAGCTCTTCGCCGGTGACGTAGCGTATGAGCCGCGTCGGCAGGCCGCCGTCGCGACTTGCCTCGAGCGCGTCTTCGACCGCCTGGTCAAGGTCGGCGCGCAGCTTCAGCCGCTTGCCAGGCAGCACCCAGCCCTCGCCGTCGTAGCCGACCCTGAGCGAGTGCCGCAGCGGCGCGATCAGCTGCCGCCGCACGGCCCGCTTCGCTTCGGCTGCGCTCATCCCGCCGACGTCGACGCCGGCAATCGTCACGCCCTCGGCGATCTTGTCCTCTTGGGAGCTGTCGTAGGCGTAGGCAGCGGCCGCTCCCAGGAGGAGCACGACCGCGCTGGTGACGACCGCGATTTTTGTCTTGCGACCCATCAACTCTCTCGTGGGCTTCCCTTGGGGCATGCCTTGAAGCGCTCTGCGAAAAGTTTAGGCATACGGATCATTCGGCTGGACGGGCGCCTCACCTGCAATTCCACATGCGTTGCGAGGGAGAATGCCGCCCGCGCCGGATATCGTTGCGCCCGTGCGCTCCAAGGACGAAGTCCGCAAGGAGGTCTGGACGGCGATGGACCGGGAGGGGGTCTCGCGCTTCCCCGGCGCCGAGGGCCGCATCCCCAACTTCGCCGGCGCCCGGCTGGCGGCAGAGAAGCTCGCCGCCAACCGGCTCTGGAAGCGAGCGCGCTCGATCAAGGCCAACCCTGACTCGCCGCAGACCCACGCCCGCCGCATGGCCCTGGAGGAAGGCAAGACGGTGATCATGGCGGTGCCGCGCCTGCGCGACCCGCACCCCTTTCGCGTGCTCGAGCCGAAGCGGCTCTCGAAAGCGGCAATCAAGGAGGCGGCGACGATAAAGGGCGCGCTCAAGCACGGCCGGGTCGTCGCCCTCGACGATCTGCCCGAGATCGACTTCGTCCTCACCGGCTCGGTCGCGGTCAACCTCAGCGGTGCCCGGATCGGCAAGGGCGGCGGCTACAACGACCTTGAGTACGGAATCCTGATCGATGCCGGCAAGATCGACGACCACACGACGATCGCGACCACCGTGCATCCGATCCAGATCCTGCGCCGCCACCTGCCCGTGATCTCGCACGATCTGCCGATCGACCTGATCGCGACGCCGCGCGCGGTGATCGAGGTCGAGCGCCAGCACGAGCGCCCGCGCGGCATCCTCTGGGACCACCTGCAGCCGCCGCAGATCCGCGAGATCCCGATTCTGGAAAGGATGGGCTATGCCTGAGACCGACCAGCGGGGGCTGACCAAGGGGTCCGTCGACTTCCCGGCAGCCGACTACGGCGAGCGGGATCCCGAGTGGCTGAAGATCGACTGGCGCGAGCACCTGCACCGCGTGCAGCTGCCGGGCGCCGAAGTCAACTACGCCGAGATCGGCGACGGTGAGCCGATCATCTTCGTCCACGGCCTCGCCGGCTGCTGGCAAAACTGGCTCGAGAATCTGCCCCACTTCGGCCGCACCCACCGGGCGATCGCACTGGACCTGCCCGGCTTCGGCGAGAGCCCGATGCCCTCCTGGCCGATCGACATGCCCGCCTACGGGCGCCTGATCCACGACTTTTGCGAGAAGCTCGGCATCGACCGGGTCGCCGCCCTGGTCGGCAACTCGATGGGCGGCTTCGTCTCCACCGAGGCCGTGATCGAACGGCCATTGCGGGTCGAGAAGCTGGTCCTCGTATCCGCCGCCGGAATCAGCTTCGCGCGGACCGAGGGAAGGCGGATCGAAGCCGGCGTTCAGCTCTTCGAAGCCAGCTTTCCGTTCATGGCCGGGCCACGGCGCGCCTGGCTGCGCCGCCCGCGCGGCCGGCAGTTCGCATTCGGGCGGGTCTTCCGCTACCCGAACAAAGTGCGGACGGAGCTGTTGTGCGAGCAGATCTCGCCCGGGCTGCAGAGCCCAGGCTTCGGCGACGCGATCCGCGCGATCGGCGGCTACGACACCCGCCACCGACTGCCCGAGATCGAGACCCCGACCCTGATCGTCTGGGGCCTCAACGACCACGTCGTCCCACTCGAGGCGGCGATTGGCTACAACCGGCTGATCCCGGAATCACGCCTCGAGCTCTTCGAGCGCACTGGCCACGTCCCGCAGATGGAGCGCCCCGGGCGCTTCAACCGCGCCGTGGACAACTTCCTGACCGCGTAGCTCAGGTAACGGCGCCTTCGGCGGCTGAGGACACGCCCGCCGCGTACTTGGCCATCACACCGCGCCCGAAGGGAGACGGCGGCGACTCATACTCGGCGACGCGCTTGGCGATCTCCTCGTCAGAGAGCGCGACGTCGATCCGCCGCGCCTCGAGGTCGAGGCTGATCTCGTCGCCCTCGCGGATCGCCGCGATCGGGCCGCCCTTGGCCGCCTCGGGCGCGACGTGGCCGGCCATCAGGCCGCGGGTCGCGCCCGAGAAGCGCCCGTCGGTCAGCAGCGCCACCTCCTCGCCGAGGCCCTCGCCGACGATCGCCGCCGTCACCTGCAGCATCTCGCGCATTCCGGGACCGCCGGCCGGGCCCTCGTTGCGAATCACGACGATGTCGCCGGCGTGGACCCCCTGCTGCTTGACCGCGCGGAAGCATTCCTCCTCGGACTCGAAGACACGCGCCGGGCCGACCTGCTTCTTGCGCTCGGTGCCGGCCAGCTTGACCACGGCCCCTTCGGGGGCGAGGTTGCCATGCAGAATCGCGAGACCGCCTTCAGGCTTGAGCGGATCGGCGAGGGGCCGCACAACCTCCTGGCCCTCTGCCTCGCTCGCCGCCTCGGCCTCTTCGCCGATCGTGCGGCCGCTGACCGTGATCGCGTCGCCGTGCAACCTGCCGGCTTCGGCGAGGCGCTTGAGGATCAGCGGCACTCCGCCCGCCGCATAGAGGTCGGTGGCGACAAAACGGCCGCCAGGCTTGAGGTCGGCGAGGAGCGGCGTCTCGCGCGAGATCCGCTCGAAGTCGTCCATCTCCAGGTCGATCCCGGCCTCTCGGGCCAGTGCGATCAGGTGCAGGACGACATTGGTAGAGCCGCCCGAGGCACAGGCGCAGGCGACCGCATTCTCCAACGAGTCGCGGGTGATCACCCGGCTTGGCCGCAGATCCTCGGCGAGGACGCGCATCACCAACTCACCGATCTTCTCGGCGACGCTGCCCTTCTCGTCGTCTTCGGCCGGAACCATCGCCGAGCCGCCGGGGCTGATCCCCAGCGCCTCGAACGCGCAGGCCATCGTGTTGGCGGTGAACTGGCCGCCGCAGGCCCCGGCGCCTGGGCTGGCGACACCCTCGAGCTCGTTCAGTTCCTCGTCGCTCATGTCGCCGGCGGCGTGCGCGCCGACCCCCTCGAAGACGTCGAGGATGGTGACATCGCGACCATGCCAGCGGCCGGGCGCGATCGAGCCCCCGTAGAGCAGCACCGAGGGCACGTCGAGTCGGGCCAGCGCCATCGCGCAGCCGGGGATCGTCTTGTCGCAGGCAGAGAGAGCGACGATCGCGTCGAACTGGTAGCCGCGCGCCATCAACTCGATCGAGTCGGCGATCACCTCGCGGCTGACCAGCGAGGCCTTCATCCCCTGCGTGCCCATCGTGATTCCGTCGGAGACGGCGACGGTGTTGAACTCCATCGGCGTGCCGCCCGCGGCGCGCACTCCCTGCTTGACGTGCTCGGCGAGACCGCGCAGGTGGAAGTTGCAGGGCATCGCCTCGGTCCAGGTGTTGGCGATCCCGATCGTCGGCCGGCTGAGCGCGTCATCGTCGAACCCGATCCCCTTCATGTAGGCGCGCGCGTGGGCGCGCTCGGGGCCGTCGAAGACGACGCTCGAGCGGGGACGCGGCAGGTTGGTCGTGGTGGCGCCGTTGGAGCTCATGGAATGGAATCTAGCCGTCAGAGCGCACAGGCGTCTCGGAGCGTCGATCGGAAAGGCCGAGAACGTCGACAGGCCCCGGTCCGACCCCGACGTCTCGCAGTCCCCGCCCCACCGCCTCCGATGCGACCCGTCGCGCACAGCGGGCTGCCTCCAGCGGCTCGGCGCCACGGGCCACGAAGGCGGCCAGAGATGAGGAATGGGTGCAACCGGAGCCGTGAGCGGCACCGTCGGGATGGCTATCGCCGGGGATCTCGACAAGGCGCTCACCGTCAAAGAAGACGTCGATCAGTTCCTTGCTGTGGCCGCCGGTGACGACCACCGCCTCCGGCCCCAACTCCAGAATCCCGCGTGCCAGGTCCTCCTGCGTGGCTCCCTCCCCCATACCGGTCAGCTCACGAGCCTCGAGGATGTTGGGGGTGAGGATCGCGCAGCGTGGCAGCAGGAAGTCGACAAGCGCCGCCCTGGTCTCGTCGTCTATCAACAGCGCTCCGCTCTCGGCGACCATCACGGGGTCGATCACGACGGGCGCGAGCGACACCCCGACGTAGGTCAGCCCGACGACAACCGCATCGATCGTCGCCGCCGAGCCGAGCATGCCAATCTTCACGGCATCGGCTCCCATATCCTCGGCAACCGCGAGGATCTGGTTGGAGACTGCATTCGGCGAAAGCACTTCGACCCACTCGACCGCGCGCGTGTTCTGCGCCGTGATCGACGTAATTGCCGTCGTCCCGTGCACCCCGCAGGCCGCGAACGCCTTCAGGTCAGCCTGGATGCCGGCGCCACCGCCGGAATCCGACCCGGCGATCGAGAGCACGGTGGGAATGCGGTCCTGGCTCATGGACTCTCCAGCTTATTGTCGGACGGTGGCTGCAACGTTGTTCGCGTATACACCCCGACCAGGGAGCAGTTGACGTAGCCGAGCGACTCGAGGGAAGCCAGCGCCGCGGCGGCCTCAGCGCCGGAGAGGCCGCGGGCGGCGGCGATTGCGTCGCAGGTCTCGGCGCCCAGCTCAAGCGCCTCCAGAACCGCCTCCTGCGCGGCGTCCAGCCCCGGCCCGGCGCGCTCGATCCGCCGCACCCCGGGACCGAGCATCGCGTCGAGCACGTCCTGCGCGTCGCGGACCAGGCAGGCGCCGCCTGCAAGCAAGGAATTGGGCGCGACCGAGAGGCGCGAGCCGACCGGCCCCGGCACGGCGCCGAGGTCGCGGCCGAGGTCGGTCGCCAGGTCGGCGGTGATCAGCGAGCCCGAGCGCTCCGCCGCCTCGACAACGACGGTCATCCCCGCGAGCGCCGCCATGATCCGGTTGCGGGCCGGGAAGGTCCAGCGCCAGGCGCCGCTGCCGGGCGGCAGCTCGGAGAGCACGAGACCGCTCTCGCCGATCCGGCGCCAGAGCGAGCGGTGCGCCGCCGGGTAGGCGACATCGGCTCCACAGCCGAGAACGGCGACCGTCAGGCCCGCTTCGATCGCGCCGCGGTGCACGCAAGCGTCGATGCCGAAGGCGAGGCCGCTGACCACGACCAGCCCTGCCGCGGCGAGCTCGCGACCGAGTTCACGGGCGACCTCGCGACCGTAGGTGCTGGCCCGCCGGGCCCCCACGACCGTCACCGCCCCGTCCGGTACCAGCCGTGGGAGCAGCGCCGGATCGCCCCTACCGAATAGCGACCAGGGCGCGTCGGCGGCGTCGCGCAGGCCGGCAGGGAAGAGTGGGTCGTGGCGGCAGCAGGCCCAGCACTCCGCCTCGGCCAGCTCGGCCCGCAGGCGTTGCTCCGGCGCCGCGCTGAGCTGCACCAGGATCTGGGCGGCCACCTTGGGGGCGACCGCGGCTGCCAGGTCCTCGTTGCCGAGCCGCAGCAGCTCTGGCGAGCGCCTGCCCGGCGCTCCAGTGGCGAGCTTCTCGATATAGGGGGCAAGGTGCGCCAGCAACTGCGCGCGGCGCAGGCACTCGGCGCAGGATTCTGGGTTGACCTGGCTAATCACGGTCCCTCCTCCTCAGTTGCAGTGCTTGGGCGATGTGGTCGCACTCGACCCGGTCCGCGCCCCCGAGATCGGCGATCGTGCGGCCGAGACGCAGGACACGGTCGTGCGAGCGGCCGCTGAGCCGGCGGCGCGCGTAGGCGTCGGCGAGCAATGAGGCGGCCTCGTCGCGCAGCGCGCACTGGCGCGCCTCGCTCGGGCTCATCTCGGCGTTGCAGCGACCGGCGCCTAGCCGCGCTTCCTGGCGCTCGCGCGCCTCGCCCACCCGCTCCCGGACCGCTGCGGACGGCTCCCCCGGTGGGCCGCCGATCTCATCCGCGCTCGGTTGCCGGATCGCCGCGAGGATGTCGAGCCGATCGGCGAGGGCGCCGCTCAGCCGACCCTGGTAGCGGCGCACCGCGAGCGGCGGGCAGGTGCACTCCGGGTCGGCCTCGCCGCGGCCGCAGGGACACGGGTTGGAAGCGGCAACGAGCATGAAGCGGCAGGGCAGGCTGCGGTTGCTTCCCGCCCGCGAAATCGAGACCGAGCCGCCCTCCAGTGGCGCCCGCAGCGCCTCCAGCGCCTCGCGCGGGAACTCGCAGAGCTCGTCGAGGAAGAGCACGCCGCGGTGGGCGAGCGTCGCCTCCCCCGGCCCCGGTGGATTGCCTCCGCCGACCAGCCCGGCCGCGGTCACGGTGTGGTGGGGCGCGCGGAACGGCCTGCCGCCCGTACGTCCGCCGAGGCGTCCGCAGGCGCTCGCTATTCGCGCCACCTCGAGCGCCTCCTCGGAGCTGAGCGGCGGCAGCACCGAGGGCAGCCGGCTCGCCGCGAGCGACTTGCCGGCGCCGGGCGGGCCGATCATCAGCAGGCTGTGGCCGCCCGCCGCGGCGACCTCGAGCGCGTAGCGCAGATGCGGCTGGCCGCGCAAGTCGGCGAGGTCGGGCGCGCCCGGGCGCGGAGTCAGCGGCAGCGGCAGCGGCTCGGGCCGCGGCGGCGCCCAATCGCCCTGGACCAATCCCGGCACCTGGCCAAGGCTCTCGAGAGGGATCACGTCGAGGCCGGCGACCAGCGCCGCCTCGGCGCCGTTCTCGGCCGGCACGATCACCGCCTCGGCGCCTCCCTCCCGCGCCGCCTCGGCGATCGCCAGCACGCCGGGGATCGGGCGGACCGAGCCGTCGAGCGCCAGCTCGCCCGCCATCGCAAGTCGCGGCATCCGTTCCCAATCCAACTGCCCCGAGGCGACCAGCAGGGCCACGGCGATCGGCAGGTCCAGCCCCGGGCCAGCCTTGCGCAGACTGGCTGGGGCGAGGTTGGCGACGATCCGGCTGAGGGGGAAGTCGAAGCCGCAGTTGGAGAGCGCGGCGCGCACCCGCTCACGCGCCTCCCGCACAGCCGCGTCGGGGAGACCGACGACGTTGAAGGCGGGCAGGCCTCGGTGCACATCGACCTCGACCCGCACCGGGCGGGCGGCGATGCCGTCGAGGGTGAATGTCCGCGCCGTGGCGAGCATTGGGGCCACGCTGGCGGGTCGAGACGCGCGCGTGGCGCGCAGGATCCAAATCTTCTGGACCACCTCTGTGGAAAAAGGCATGCATGCGCCGGTCTGCATACGGTCGGCTCGTGACCGTGATCCGCCAACGGCTCGGCAGGGCAGCCGAGGACCTGGTCGCAGAGCGGCTGACCGCAGCCGCATGGGAGATCGTCGAGCGCAACGCCCGCACCCGCCACGGCGAGCTCGATCTCGTCGCGCTCGATGGCCGCACTCTCGTCTTCGTCGAGGTCAAGGCGGGGCGTGCGGGCTCGCGCTACGGCCCGGAGCGACCCGTGCTCGGGGTCGGCCTGCCCAAGCAGCGCCGCATCCGCCGCCTCGCAACCGCCTGGATGAGCGCGCGCCGCGAGTTACCGCGCTACGACCAGGTCCGCTTCGATGCCGTCGGCGTCACCTACGACCACGGGGGCAGAGTGACGGACTATGAGCACCTCGAAGCGGCGTTCTAGCCATCCCAAGCTGTGGCGCGCGCGGCCAAGCAGATCAAGGTCGCAGGGAGGTCGGTAAGGGGAGCGCACTCTTGTGCGTGACCCGCAGCCGACCGACCGAGGCCGCAGATATGCACAGCGCCACGCGCGTCACATCTCCAGCTGCGCATAGGCAACCGAGGCAAAGGACCGCCTGTGCAGCGGTGAGATGCCAAAGCGTTCGATCGCGGCGCGGTGCTCGGGGGTCGAGTAGCCGACGTGTTCCTCGAAGCCCCAGCCGGGGTGCTCGCCGGCGGCGTCGTGCATATAGCGGTCGCGGGTGACCTTTGCGATCACCGAGGCGGCGGCGATCGCGGCGCTGGTGCCGTCGCCTTCGACCACCGCCCGGTGCGGCACCGTGCACCCACGCAGCGAGAAGCCGTCGACCAGGCAGGTCGCCTCCTCACCGGGCGCCAGCCGCTCCAGCGCGCTGGCCAGCGCTTCGATGTTGGTCACGTGCAGGCCGCGGTCGTCGATCCCGCGCGCGCAGCGCACGACGACGCTGACCCGGCTCGCCGCCTGCAGCACCGCCGGGAAGAGTTGCTCGCGCTGCTCCGGCTTCATCTGCTTGGAGTCGTGCAGCCCGGCGAGGGCGCAGCGGTCTCCGTGCGGGAGTGTCTCGTAGTCGAGCAGCACCGCGGCGGCGACCAGCGGCCCGGCCAAGCAGCCCCTGCCGGCCTCGTCGGCGCCGACGACCTGACCGGTGCCGAGCCCGCGGTCGAAGGCGAAGAGGCGGCGCGTCCGCGCCAGGCGCCGTTTGTGCGCTTTAGAGGAGGCCGACCCGGTCCGGCGGCCAGTAGGTGGCGAAGGCCTTGCCAATGATCCATTCGCGCGGGACGGGTCCCCAGAACCGGCTGTCGTCGCTTGCCCCACGGTTGTCGCCCATCATGAAGTAATAGTCGGGTGGAATCGTGATCGGCCTGGGCAGATTGCAGGCTCCGCTGCTGCCGCAGGGCAGCGTGTAGGGCTCATCGGTCTTCTCCACGCCGTTGACGACGGGATGGCCGTTGCGGACGCTGAGTGTGTCGCCGGGGCCGGCGACGATCCGCTTGATGAAATTCTGACTCGACTGGGAGGGGGTCGGGCGCGGGCAGGCCTGCCGCGGTCCGTGTGGGATGCCGCACTCGGTCCCGCTGTCGGCCCCGGTCGGCGGGTGGAAGACGACGACGTCGCCGATGCTGGGGTCCCCAAGGTGGTAGCCGAAGCGGTTGACGAGCACTCTTTGGCCGACATCGAGCGTCGGCTCCATCGACTGCGAGGGGATCTGGTACGGCTTGACCAGCCAGGCTTGGATCGCCAACGCCAAGCCAAGCGCCAGGGCGACGATGATGACGAGCTCGACCAGGCCGCCGGCGCGGCCCTGCGGCTTGGGAATGCGCGGGTTCAGTCTGAGCCCTCGGCGTCGTCTGGCTCTGCTTCCGCCTCAGGCGCCGCGTCCTCGGTCTCTCCGGCCTCCGTCTCCTCGGAACCTCCCACCTCGGTCTCCTCGGTCTCCCCCACCTCGGTTTCCTCCTCAGCTTTTGGCTCCTCGGCCGCCGCCTCGGGCTGATCCTGGCCCTCGGTCTCGGTGGCCTCGTCCTCAGCCTGAGCAACACCCTCGGCGTCGAGAGCCGGTGCGGGAGTCGAGATCAGCTCCTCGTCGATCCCCCAGCGCCGCTCGGCGACGCGGGCTGCCTTGCCGATGCGGCCACGCAGGTAATAGAGCTTGGCCCGTCGAACGGCGCCGCGCGCGGCGATCTCGAGCTTCTCGATCTTCGGTGAGTGCAGCGGGAAGGTTCGCTCGACGCCGACCCCGAACGACTGCTTGCGTACCGTGAAGGTCTCGCGCGCGCCGGAGCCCTGGCGCTTGAGCACGATCCCCTCGAAGACCTGGGTCCGCTCGCGCTGGCCCTCGCGCACCTTGAAGTGGACCCGCACGCGATCGCCCGCCGCGAAGGACGGAAGCCCCTGCCGCTGCTGGCGGCGCTCGATGCTGTCGATGACGGTGCTCATTGGCGAGAAAAAACCGCCGGAGCCGTGGACCGGCGCCGCGCGGTTGCGGAATCGTACCTACTCGGGATTTTTTTCGAACTGCTCGGCCCGGGCCCTGCTCTGCGCCGCCCGCCACTCGCGCACCCGCTCGTGATCGCCGGAGGTCAGCACCTCCGGAATTCCCCAGCCCCGATACGACGCAGGCCGCGTGTAGTGCGGGTACTCGGGCATGCCCTCGAGCAGGCGGCTGAAGGACTCCTCGACAGCGCTCTGCTCGTGGCCCAGCGCACCCGGAAGCTTGCGCATCAGCACGTCGGCGACGACCATCGCCGGCAGCTCACCGCCGGCGAGGACGTAGCGGCCGATCGAGACCTCGTCGTCGGCGAGGTGCTCATGCACGCGCTCGTCGAAGCCCTCGTAGCGCCCACAGAGCAGCGCCAGGTGCCGCTCCTGGGTCAGCTCGTCGGCGAACTCGTCGTCGAGCAGCCGTCCGGTCGGTGAGAGCAGTACGACCCGCGGGGCCTCGCCGTTGGCGTAGGCGGACTGCAGGGCGGCGTCGACCACATCGACCCGCAAGACCATCCCCGCCCCACCCCCATAGGGCGCGTCATCGACCTGCCCCGCGCCGAGCGGCGTCGTATCGCGGTAGTTGAACAACCCCAGCTCATTCCCCTGAGCCAGTGCGTTCTGCACGGATCTCTGGCTCTGGAACCAGTCGAATGCCTCAGGAAACAAGGAGAAAATGTCAAGTCTCATCGGGCCATTCTCGCTCGACAGTCTGATGTCCACGCGCGACCAAAGAGGGGTCGGGGGTGTCCCGGAGCGCGCGGCGTCCTGTTTTTCGCCCCACCGACATCCTCGGACGGGCGCAAACCTCGAGGCGAAAAACCCAGCAAGCGGAGGGACACCCCCGACCCCTCCCCCATCGCGTCAATCCAAGATGTCGACGACGACGCGGCGGTCGAGGCGCACGGCGGCCGCCTTGGCCACGGTGCGGATCGCGTTGGCGACCCGCCCTCCTTTGCCGATCACCCGCCCGAGGTCGTCCTCGGCGACGCTGATCTCGTAGATCAGGTCCCCGTCCTCTTCCAGCTCCTCGACCTCGACCGCCTCGGGGTCCTCGACCAGGGCCCTGACGAGGAACTCCAACAGTTCGGTCATCTAGGTACCGGAGGCGGCGATGCCCTTGGTGCGCAGCAGGGTCGCCACGGTCTCCGAGGGCTGTGCCCCGTGCTCGAGCCAGTGGCGCGCGCGCTCCTCGTCGAGGTCGATCGTCGAGGGCTCGTTCTGCGGGTTGTAGCGGCCGATCGTCTCGATCGTGCGCCCGTCGCGCGGCGAGCGTTTGTCGGCGACGACGATTCGCCAGATCGGGTTCTTCTTCGAACCCACCCTTCTCAGTCTGATTCGCACAGCCATTGGACTGCGGCAGGTTAGCGCCTGCGGTACTTGGGGCGCGGAGAGCCACCGGCCATCTGGGCCAGCTGCTGCGGGCTCGGCTGCTCGCCGGACATCATCTGGCGCATCATCTTTCGCATCTGGTCGAACTGCTTGACCAGCTGGTTGACCTGCTGGATCCGCACGCCGGAGCCGGCCGCGATCCGTTTTCGCCGCGAGCCCTTGATGATCGCCGGGTTGGCGCGCTCCAGCGGCGTCATCGAGAGGATGATCGCCTCGACCCGGTCGAGCTCTCCCTCGTCGACCTCGGCGTTCTTCATCTGTTTCATCGCTCCCATCCCGGGCAGCATCCCGACCAGCCCGCTGAGCGGGCCCATCTTGCGCACCTGCTTCATCTGCTGCAGGAAGTCCTCGAGCGTGAAGCGGTCGCCTTCGATCTTCTTCTGCAGGTCCTCGGCCTGCTGCTCGTCGACCTGCTGCTCGGCTTTCTCGATCAGGCTCAGCATGTCGCCCATGCCGAGGATGCGTGAGGCCATCCGGTCCGGGTGGAAACGCTCGAATGCGTCGAGTTTCTCCCCGGTCGAGGCGAAGAGGATCGGCTTGCCGGTCACCGCCTTGACCGAGAGCGCGGCGCCACCGCGGGCATCGCCGTCGAGCTTGGTCATCACCACGCCGTCGAACTGGGCCGACTCGGCGAACGATTCGGCGACGCCGACGGCGTCCTGACCGGTCATCGCGTCGACGACGAGCAGCACGTCGTGCGGCTTCGTCCGCTTGCGGATCTTCGCCAGCTCGTCCATCAGGTCCTGATCGATGTGCAGGCGCCCGGCGGTATCGACGATCAGCACGTCGCGCTGCTCCTCGCGGGAGCGGTCGAGCGCCCAGGCGGCGATCTCGACCGGGTCGGCGTCGGTGCCCTGCTCGTAGACGTGGGCACCGGCGCGCTCGCCCACGGTGACCAACTGGTCGACCGCCGCCGGGCGGTAGACGTCGCAGGCGGCGAGCCCGACGCTCTTGCCCTGCTCGCCGAGGTGGCGGGCGAGCTTCGCGCAGGCGGTCGTCTTGCCCGAGCCCTGCAGCCCGGCCATCAGGATCACCGTCGGCCCGTTGGAAGCGAAGGCGAGGTCTCGGCCGGCGCCCCCCATCAGCCCGGTCAACTCCTCGTTGACGATCTTGACCACCTGCTGGCCGGGATCGAGGCTCTCCAACACCTCGGCGCCGAGGCAGCGCTCTTTCAACGTCTTGGTGAAGCCTTTGACGACTTTGAAGTTGACATCGGCCTCGAGCAGGGCGAGGCGGATCTCGCGCATGGCCGCGTCGACGTCGCCCTCGCTCAGCTTGCCGCGTGAGCGCACATCGGAGAGCGTCGCCTGGAGGCGGTCTGAGAGCTGATCGAACACGGCTTCAGGCTACTCGGCAAGCAGGGCGCGGGCGAATTCCTCGGGATCGAACGGTCGCAGGTCCTCAAGCGCCTCGCCGGTGCCGATCAGCTTCACCGGGATCTCGAGCTCGTTGGCGATCGCCAGCACGATGCCGCCCTTGGCGGTGCCGTCGAGCTTGGTCAGGACGACGCCGTCGACGGCAACCGCCTCGGAGAAGAGCTGCGCCTGGCGCAGGCCGTTCTGGCCGGTGGTGGCGTCGATCGTGATCAGCGTCTCGTGCGGCGCCTCCGGCATCTGCTTGCCGATCACCCGGCGCACCTTGGCCAGCTCGTCCATCAGGTTGCCCTGCGTGTGCAGGCGGCCGGCGGTGTCGACGATGACGACGTCGGCGCCGCGAGCGCGGGCGGCGGAAATCGCGTCGTAGGCGACCGCTCCGGGGTCGCCGCCGGGCGCCGAGCGGATCAGCTCGGCGCCGGACCGCGCCGCCCACTCTGCGAGCTGCTCGGCAGCGGCGGCGCGGTAGGTGTCGGCGGCGGCGAGCACGACCGAGAGCCCGAATTCCTTCGAGAGGTGCCACGCGATCTTGCCGATCGTCGTCGTCTTGCCGGTTCCGTTGACGCCGACCATCAGCAGCACCGCGGGCTCGCCGCTGAGATCGACGGGGGCGCGGCCGCCCGCGGCAACCTCGGCGAGGATCTCGATCAGGCGCTCGCGCACCGCCTCGCCGTCGGCGGAGACGGCGCCGCTCTCGACCTCGCGCTCGAGCCGCTCGACGACCTCAGCGGTCGTCGGAGCGCCGGCGTCGGCCATGATCAGCGCCTCCTCGAGTGCTTCCCAGGTCTCGTCGTCGATGCGGTCGAAGAGGCTGGCGGAGATCTCCTCGGACAGCGCCTGGCGGCTCTTCGAGAGGCTCTCGCGCAGGCGGCGGAAAACCCCGCGGCGCCGTTCCTCGCTCTCCAGCTCCGGCGCGGGGCCGGTCTCGCGCGCGCCGAGATCGAAGATCTCCTGCCAGGAGGTCGCCATGAGCGGTATCTAAGCCGCTTCGAGCGCGGGCGGCTGCCCGGGTGCGTCGTCGCCGGCGTCTTGCGCTAGTTCGCGCGGCAACCGGCGGGAGACGACCTTGGTCACGCCGTCGCCGCCCATCGTCACCCCGTAGAGCACGTCGGCGGCGTCCATCGTGCGTTTCTGGTGGGTGACGATGACGAACTGGGCGCGGTCTGAGAAGCGCTGGATCAGCTGTAGGAAGCGGTCGATGTTGGCGTCATCGAGCGCCGCCTCGACCTCGTCGAGGATGTAGAAGGGACAGGGGCGGGCGAGGAAGACGGCGAAGACGAAGGCCAGCGCGACCAGCGACTTCTCGCCGCCGGAGAGCAGCGAGAGCTTGCGCGTCGACTTGCCTGCAGGGGTGACCTCGATCTCGACCCCGAGCACCTCGCGCTCCTCTTCCTCCTCGCCGTCCTCTTCGTCATCCTCCGCTTCGGCTTCCGCCGCCGGCTCCTCGTCGGGGTCGCGCACGGAACGCAGGCTGACGCGGCGCAGGCGGCCGCGGCCACCTGGGAAGAGGTGCTCGACCATCTCCTCGAAGTTCTTCGCGGTCGCCTCGAAAGTCTGCTCGAAGGCGCGCTCGATCTCACGGTCGATGTCGCCGATCAGCGCCTCCAGCTCGTGCATGCCGCGCTCGGTGTCCTCGCGCTGGGTCTGCACCGCCTCGACGTGCTCGCGCGCCTCCTCGTACTCCTGCTCAGCGAGCGGGTTGACCGGGCCGATCTGGGTGCGGCGGCGCTCCAGCCGCTGCAGGCGGCGGTCGATCTCCTCGCGTTCCGCGTCGCTCAGCGCCTGCTCGGCCGGAGCTACTCCCTCGCCGAGGCGCTCGGCGATCGAGGCCAGCTCCTTTGCCGCCTCGGCGCGACGGTCGCCGAGGTGGGCCGCCTCGACCTGAGCCTCGGTCAGCGTGTCGGAGGCGGCCTTCATCTCGACCTGCAGCTCCGACTCCTGCCGCGAGCACTCGCGCATCTCCTCGGCGATCTCGTCGCCGCCGCCCTGCTCGCCGACGACCTTCGCTTCGATCCGCTCGACCCGGACGCGAATCGCCGCCTCGGCGGCAACCGCTGCCGCCGCAGCGGCGCGTACGTCGTCGAGCAGCTCCTCGCCGGCCGCAACGCGGCGGCGCAGCGCCTCACGATGGCGCTCGCCGAGCAGGCCCTCGGCGCGGCGGGCGTGGCGCGCGGCGCGCTCGGCCCCCGCCTGGACATCGCCCAAGGCGGCCTCGCGCTCGGGCTCCGCCAGCTCGTCGGAGCGCGCCCGCGCCAGACCCTCGCCCGCTCCGGCGAGGCCGGCGTCGATCTCACCCAGCTCCTCCTCCAGCTTGCGCGCGCGCTCGGCCGGCGCCCCCTCGGAGGTGCCGAGGTCGAGCGTCAGCGGCCCGAATTCGGCCCGCAGACCCTCCAACGCGCTCGCCAGCTCGGCCTCGCGCTCGGGCAGCGCCGCGGCGCGCACAGCGATCCGCTGCTGCTCGCCGCGCAGCTTGGTCAGCAGGCCCCAGGCCTGGGTGCGCTCGCGGTCGCGCTCAGCGAAGCGCTCCTCGGCGGCGCGGCGGCGCTCACTCACCGCGGTCAGCCGCCGCTCGACCTCGCCCCGCCGGGCGCGCGCCTGTTCGGCCGCCTTCTCGGCGGCCAGGGCGCGATCCTTGCCGAAGCGCAATTCCTCGGCGACGAGCCGGCCGCGCAGCTCTAGCTCCTCGCGCTCGATCCGGGCGCCGAGCTCGGCCGCCTGCGCCTGCCGCTTGAGCGGCCGCAGCCGCGCCCGCGCCTCGCGCTCGAGGTCCAGCGCGCGATCGAGGTTGTCGCGCGCGGCGCGCAGCTTCAGCTCGGCGCGGCGGCGGCGTTTGCGGTGCTTGCCCAGCCCCGCGGCCTCCTCGACCAGCAGGCGGCGCTCGCGCGGCTTGGAGTGGACGATCGACTCGACCCGTCCCTGGCTGATCACCGAGTGCATCTCGCGGCCGAGGTTCGTGTCGGAGAGCACCTCGACGACGTCGACGAGGCGGCAGCGGGCGCCGTTGAGCCGGTAGACGCCGTCGCCGGAGCGGTCGAGGCTGCGCTGGACGGCGATCTCCGAGAGCTCGGTCGCGGCGCGGCCCTCGGAGTTGTCGATCACGACCTCGACCTCGGCGGCGCGGCGCTGCCCGACGCCCTTGCCGCCGGCCGAGATCACGTCCTGCATCGAGGCGCCGCGGATGCTGCCGGGGCTCTGCTCGCCGAGCGCCCAGAGCACGGCGTCGGTGATGTTCGACTTGCCCGAGCCGTTGGGGCCGACGATCACGCTGACGCCCGGAGAGAACTCCAGCTTGGTGCGCCCGGGGAACGACTTGAACCCCTTCATCTCGATCGATTTCAGATACATCCCTCGTCCTCGGTCCGCAAGGCTGGCGGGTGAGTCGGACGCGACCCCTGAGGTCAGTCCCCGAGGCGCCTCAGCGCCTCCTCGGCCGCCATCTGCTCGGCTGCCTTCTTGCTCCTTCCGGCGCCGGTTCCCACGCTTTTCTCGCCGACCTTCGCCTCGACTTCGAAGGTGCGCCGGTGGGCGGGGCCCGATTCGCCGATCACGTCGTAGGTTACGCGCGCCCGCCGCCGGGCAAGCAGCTCCTGCAGCGCCGACTTCGCATCTACCGGAGCTTCAACCGCGTTTTCGATCTGCAGCGCGAAGGCGGCGGCGACTGCAGTGGCGACGCGCTCGAAGCCGAAGGCGACGAAGCAGGCGCCGATCAGCGCCTCGGTCACCTCCGGCAGCGGCCGCGAGCCCGCGAGCAGGGTCTTCGCCGGGATCGATTCCTCGGCGTCGGGCTGGGCCGCTTCGAGCATCTCCGGAACGCCCAGCGCACGGCCCACCTCGGCGCAGGAGACGCCGCTGACGGCGTGGTTGTGGATCTTGGTCAGGCCACCCGCCCCTTCCGAGGGAAAGCGCTCGTAGATTCCGGCGGCGACGGCGAGCGCCAGAACGCTGTCGCCGAGGTAGGCGAGCCGCTCGTAGGACTGCGACTCCTCCGCGGTCCAGGAGGAGTGTGTGAGAGCCCGGCGCCGCAGACCGTCGGGCAGCTCCCCGACCAGCTCCGCGAGCGTCTCAACGCTCATTGATCGTGTTCGCGCTTCGCTCTCTGCACGAAGAGACAGAGATGGACGCTTGCTCGCTCCGCGCTCACGGAGCGTGCTCCACGACGAAGTCGACGGCGTCGCCGACGGTCTCGATCCGCGCCGCCTGCTGCTCGGAGACGCTGATCCCGTAGCGATCCTCGAGCTCCATCACCAGCTCGTAGAGGTCGAGCGAGTCGGCGTCGAGATCCTGCTTGAAGCGCGTCCCCTCGGCGATCCCGGCGGCGTCGACCTCGAGCTCCTCGGCGAGGTGACCGCGAACCAGATCCAAGACCTCATCCCTTTTCATACCGATTTCCTATCACGCGCCCGTGCCGTCTGCGAGCGCACCCCGCGTGGCGCCGCCCTCGACGAGCAGCGCCGCGGTCCTGCCGATCGCGTCGACCTCGACGCAGCGTGCAGCCAGCCGCACCGCGTTGGCGATCCCCTCGGCGCCGGCGCTTCCGTGCCCGACGACGGCGATTCCGCGCAGGCCGAGCAGGATCGCGCCGCCGGTCGTGTCGGGTTGCAGCTCGCGGCGCAGCCCGCCCAATGCCGGGCGCATCAGCAGCCCACCGAGGGCGGCGAGCGGGTTGGAGCGGGCGGCATCGCGGATCGCGCCGGTCACCGTCCGCGCCGTCCCCTCCATCAGCTTCAGCGCGACGTTGCCGGTGAAGCCGTCGGTGACGACGACGTCGGCCTCGCCGGCGGGCAGGTCGCGCCCCTCGACGTTGCCGGCGAACTCGATCCCCGCCGCCTCCGCCAGCAGGGTGTGGGCGGCGGCGACCTCCCCCCTGCCCTTGCCCGCCTCCTCGCCGACCGAGAGCAGCCCGACCCGCGGCCGCTCGACGCCGAGCACAGCGGCGCTGAAGGCGGCGCCGAGGAAGGCGAACTGGAACAGGTGCTGGGCGCGGACCTCGATGTTGGCGCCAACATCGAGGAAGAGCACCGGTTTGCCGGGCACCGGCAGCCGCACCGCGAGGGCGGGCCGCTGCACGCCGCGCAGGCGGCGCAGGCCGAACGTTGCCGCAGCCATGGTCGCCCCGGTCGAGCCGTGGCTGACCAGCGCCTGCGACTCGCCCGCGGCGACGTCGCCGGCGGCGCGCACGACCGAGGCGCTCTTCTTCGCCCGCACCGCGGGGACGGCGTCCTCGTCGTTGCCGATCGCCTCCGCCGTCGCTACGACCTCGATCCCGTCGACGTCGTCAAGGCCGAGCTCCTCCGGGGGGCCGAAGACCCGCAGCCCGATTCCGTCCGCCGCGGCCATCCGCGCGCCCTCGGCGAGAACGTCGAAGCCCTGCTCGGCGCCGAAGCCGTCCAGTGCGACGGTCGTGCCGCCGGCCAACCGATTACTCGTCGTCGGGGGCGCCGGCGGTGGGGTCGGTCATCGTGTGTTTGACGACCTCGCGGCCCGCGTAGGTGCCGCAGGTCGGGCAGACCCGGTGCGGCAGTCGCGGGCTGTGACAGCGCGGGCAGTTGTTCAGCCGGGCCTTCTCGGCCTTGTGCGTCGCCCGCCGCTTGTCGCGGCGCGCGCTGGAAGTTCTTCGCTTCGGGACGGCCATTGGGCAGGGCATGGTAGCGGTAGACGGGGCACTCGGTTGGAAGGAGCAGGGGGTGCCCCTCCGCTTGCTGGGTTTTTCGCCCGTGCCGCGGGTTGCCGTCCGAGACGGCAGTAGGGGCGAAAAACGGACGCCGCGCACTGCGGGGCACCCCCTGTCCCTTCTCTCAAGGGCTACTCGTACTTCAGCTCGTCGAGCTTGGCCCAACGGGGGTCCCCGTCGCTCATGTGCTTGTGGTGCTCGGGGTCGGCGTCGTTCAGGGACTCGCCGCAGACGGGGCAGAGGCCGGCGCAGTCGGGGCGGCAGAGGATGCGGGACGGGGTCGCGAGGACGACGGCGTCGTGGGCCCAGCGGCTGAGGTCGACGCGGTCCTCGACCACGTAGGGGCTGCGCAGCTCCTCGTCCTCGGTGTCGGCCTGGTCGACCTCGCGCGCGTCGACCTCGGTCTCGACGATCGCGGGCTCCAGGCAGCGCATGCACGGGCCCTCGAGCCGAAACGGGAAGCGCAGGCGAAAGGCGTAGCCGTTGCTGGGGCGGGATGCGTCGACTCGCGTCTCCAGTGCGTCCCCCCGGAGCACATAGGTCTGGCCGCCGAGCTCCAGCGGATCGAGCTCGACCGGCACGTCGAGTCGGGCGCCCTCCCCGTGCGACAGCGAGAGCCGTGCGAGATCGATGCTGGTGGTTCGCGTCTTGGCCATTGCGAGCTCCTCCGCCCTGCCGCTTACGATGGTCCCTTCCGACGAGGTTACGAAATGGGTCAATTCGACTGGACACCCGACGAGTATCTGGATCGCATCCGCGCGCGCATCCCGCGCTACGACGAGCTGCAGGAGCAGGCCGTCGCCGCGATCCCGTTCGCGCCCGAGCGCGTCCTGGAGCTGGGGATGGGGACCGGCGAGACGACGCGGCGCCTGATCGAGGCCTTCCCCGAGGCCTGGGTGATCGGCCTCGACGCGAGCCCCGACATGGTCTTCCGCGCCCGTCAGACCTACGACGACGTCCAGCTCGCCCGCATGGAGGATCCGCTCCCCGACGGCCCCTGGGACCTCGTCATCTCGGTGCTCTCGGTCAACGACCTCAGCGACGAGCAAAAGCAAGCCCTGTTCCGCCGGGTAAAGGACCACTCGCGCTCAATCGTGATCGGCGACGTGTTCGAGGATGACCAGCTCAACGACCTCGTCAGCTGGTGCGATGGCGAGGTCACCTGGCAGGCCGACGACCTAGCCGTAGTACGCGCGACCTACTGAGCCAGAGCTGCCTACTGCTGCTCGTCCAGCTCGGCGACCGGCTGCTGCTCCTCGTCGTCGCGGCCGGCGAGCCGGTCGCGGCCGCGCTGTACGGCCGCGAGGAACTTCTGCAGGTTGACCTCGAGCGTGTTGAGGATCTCGTCGGCGTAGTCCTCGGCGCCGAGCCGGATCTCACGCTCACGCGTGCGGGCGTCCTCGACGATCTCGTCGGCGGCCCGCTCGGCCTGCTTGGTGACCTCCTCGTCGGAGATCAGACGGGCCTGCTGCTCACGCGCCTCGCGCACGATCCGCTCGGCCTCGCGTTTGGCCTCGGCGAGCATCTCCTGGCGCTCCTTGACGATCCAGCGCGCCTGCTTGATCTCCTCGGGAATCGTCGCACGCATCTGGTCGAGGAGGTCGTAGATCTCCTCGCGGTCCACGCGGACCTGATCCGTGAGGGGCACGGGTCGCGCGTTGTGGACGACATCGTCCAGCTTGTCTATGAGAACCAGAACGTCCATCAGCAGGGCGTAAGCCTACGTGTCAGAGCCGCTTTCAGTGAAGAAGGGGCGATTTCCTCGACTTTTTGCAAACTCTCGCCCACGTGGGCAGCGACCGGCAAGAGCCTACCTCGCGCCCAGGCGGCCCGCCATCGCGGCGGCCACCGGACCGGGAACGAGGTCGGAGACGTCGCCGCCGAAGGTCGCCATTTCCTTCACCCCGGTCGACGAGAGAAAGCTGTACTGGGGCGAGGCGATCATGTAGATGCTCTCGATCCCTGGGTCGAGCTTGCGGTTGAGCTGCGCCATCTCGAACTCGTACTCGAAGTCGGAGATCGCCCGCAGGCCCTTGACGATCGCCTTCGCGTCGATTTCGCGGGCAAACTGGACCAGCAGGTTGGAGAAGGTCCGTACCTCGACGTTGTCGAGGCCGGCGGTCGCCCCCTCGATGAACTCCCTGCGCTCCTCGGCCGTGAACAGGGTCTTGTCCTTGCGCACCGGGTTGTTGACGACGGCGACGACGACACGCTCGAAGATCGCGGAGCTGCGGGTAACGATGTCGATGTGGCCGTTGGTGACCGGGTCGTAACTGCCCGGGCAGATCACGGTGCCCTCCTGGCTGGCCATCAGACCCCTTTCCGCCCATAGAAGGCGACGTCGGCGGCGCCGTAGCGGCGCCGGCGCAGCGGCTCGAGCGACTCGATTCGCAGCGGCCGCCGGGCGCCGCTCTCGACGACCGCCCTTCCGCCGGCGGCGAGAAGACTGGGCAGATGTACGTTCAGTTCCTGCGCCACGCGGTCGGCGAGTCTATACGGGGCGTCGACGAAGACGAGGTCGAATCGGTCCTCCGCAGCCTCGCCGGCGCGAGCCGCGAGCCAGCGATCGACGGGGGCGCGGACCAGCTCGGCGCGCCCGTCGAGGCCGAGCCGCTCGACGTTGCCGAGCGCCGGACGGGTGTCGCGATCGACTAGGACAGCGCCGGCGGCGCCGCGCGAGAGCGCCTCGATCGCAAGCGCCCCGGTGCCGCAGTAGAGGTCGAGGACGCGAGCGCCGCCGATCTCGCCGAGCGCCGAGAAGACCGCCTCGCGCACCCGGTCCGACGTCGGCCGCACCTTCCAGCCGCGCGGCGCGACGAGCCGCTGCCCCTTCAGCTCTCCGGCGATCACACGCATGCGGAAAACCTATTCGCGTTCGCACTTTGTCCGAATTGGTCCGACAAGGGGCGAACGCGGAAGCTAGAGCGCGATCGGATCGGTGGCGCCGGCGCCGAAGCGGCGGTGGGCGGCGTCGAGCAGTGGGCCGAGCGCCGGGTCGGCCAGCGAGTCGTGGAGGCGCAGCAGCGCCAGCACCTCCTCGCGGGCCTCGACCAACAGAGGCGTGTCCTCGGGAAGCTCGGCGACAGCGAAGCGCGGCAGGCCACTCTGCCGGGTACCCAGCACCTCGCCCTCGCCGCGCAAGGCGAGGTCGACCTCGGCGAGCTTGAAGCCGTCGCGCTCGCGCTCGACCGCCTGCAGCCGGCGCCGCGCCATCTCGCCCCCCTCTTCGGGGAAGAGCAGGCAGTGCGAGTGGTGCTCGCCGCGGCCGACGCGGCCGCGCAGCTGGTGCAGCTGCGAGACCCCGTATCGCTCCGCGCCCTCGATCGCGATCACGGTCGCGTTGGCGACGTCGATGCCGACCTCGATCACGGTCGTCGCGACGAGCACGTCGGTAGCGCCGGAAGCAAAGTCCTCCATCGCCCTCGCCTTCTCGGCCGAGCGCATCTGGCCGTGGATCGTGCCGACCGCAAAGCCGTCGAGCTCCTCGCGGCGCAGGCGCTCGGCCTCGACCTCGGCTGCCCTGCCCTGGATCTTCTCGGACTCCGAGACCAGCGGACAGACGACGAACGCCTGCCGCCCGGCGCGCAGCTCGGCGCGGATGAACTCGTAGGCGGCGGGCCGATCGTCTTCGCCGACAAGGCGGGTCTCGACCGGTTGGCGGCCGGCGGGCAGCTCCTGCAGCGCGGTCGTGTCGAGATCGCCGTAGGCGGTCAGCGAGAGCGTCCGCGGAATCGGCGTCGCGGTCATGTGCAGAACGTGCGGCGCCATCCCCTCGACTCCCTTCGAGTCGAGGGCCCGCCGCTGCTCGACCCCGAAGCGGTGCTGCTCGTCGACAACGCAGGCCCCGAGCCGGGCGAACTCGACATCCGGCTCGAGCAACGCGTGGGTGCCCACGACCAATCCGAGCTCCCCGCTCGCCAGCCGATCGAGCGCTTCCTTGCGCCGCGCCGCTTTCGTCGCCCCGGTCAGCAACGCAAACGGCGTCGCCTCCTCGGCCAGCAACCTGCCAAGGGTCAGCGCATGTTGCTCGGCCAGCGTCTCGGTCGGCGCCATCAGCACCGCCTGGAACCCGGCTTCGAGCGCCCGCAGCATCCCGTACAGAGCAACCACCGTCTTGCCGGAACCGACCTCGCCCATCAGGAGCCGCTGCATCGGCTCACCGGCGTCCAGGTCCGCATCGATCTCATCGAACGCCGCCAGCTGGTCCCGCGTCGGCTCGAACGGCAACGAGTCAATCCAGCGCCCAACGGCCTCACCCGGCTTGCCGAGTCGTGGCGCCGGTCGCGCGGTGCGGTGCGAGCGCTTGCGGGTCGCCAGCAACGCCTGATAGAGGAACAGCTCCTCGAACGCCAGTCGCTTCCGCGCCTCCTCGACATCCTCGGGCACGCCGGGGAAATGCACGCCCTTGGTCGCATCGGCAGCGCCCGCAAGCCCCCTACGCACCCGCAGCTCCGCCGGCAAGGGCTCCAGCAGGTTCCCGACGAGCGGCATCGCCTGCTCCACCCACTGCCGAATCCTCTGCGCTTTCAACTGCTCGGTCGCCGGATGAACCGCCACCAACCGCCGCGAAGGAGAGTCAGGGTGTCCCTGACCCTCCCCAACCGCCTCGTACTCGGAGACCGTGAAGCCGCGCTTGTCCCGCGAGCCCGTCAGCAGCAGTCGGGTGCCAGCCTTGAGCTTCCGGGCCAGCCATGGCTGGTTGAACCACGTAGCTCGCAAGGTCCCCGAATCGTCGCCCACTTTCACCGTAAGGATGCTGAGCCCGCGTTTGCGAAAAGGCCGGCCTGCATCGGCCAGCACTTCGACCCGGATAGTTGCCTGGGTTCCTGGCTCGAGCGCTGCGACCTGGACGACGGTGCGATCGCGGTGGCCATGAGGGAAGCGCAGCAGCAGGTCGCCGACGGTGGCGATCCCGGCCTCGGCGGCAGCTTCACTCAGCATCGGCCCGACCCCGTCGATCGCCTGCAGCGAAGCGTCGAGCACGCTCGGGCGCGGCCAATGTACCGGCGCGTCGAGCAGCTGCGCCCGGCTCAACCCGGCGCCACCGCCGAAGGCACGCGCTACTGGGCCGCCAGCAGCCACCACCAGCTTGGCTGACCCCCCTCGTGGGTCTCGATCTCGACTCCGTCGGGAACGTGGGTGTCGATCTCCGCAAGCGGGATCGGAGCATCCTTGCCGGCCAGCACGGTGACGATCTCGGCCTCGGCGGCAAGCCGTTCCAGGGTCGTCGCCAGGGTCGAGCCGGCGCCCCCCCAGGCAACGATCTCCTCGCCGGCGAAGCCGACCGCGTCGCCCTTGCGGAAGCGGCCCTGGGCGTCGTCACGGGCAGCGGGGGCGACGCCGCCGGAGACGATCCCCTCGAGAGCCGCGCTGAGCCGTTCGGCGTTCTCGTGCGCCGCGCCCCCTTTGTCGAGCTCGACCAGTGCCAGCAGGCCGGCCTGCTGCGAGGTCGCCGCGATCACCCTGGCCGGCTTCTCCGACAGCTCACAGGCACGCTCGGCGGCCATGATCACGTTCGAGGAGCTGGGTAGGACGAGGACTTCCTCAGCCGGCACCTCGTGGATCCCGGCCAACAGCTCGTAGGTCGATGGGTTGAGCGTCTCGCCGCCGGGCACGACGTGTGCGCCGAGCTCGGCGAAGAGCTGCTCCAGGCCCTCGCCGGCGGCAACCGCCAGCACCCCCGTGCGCCCGCCCTGCAGCCGCGCCTGTCGCTCCGCGATCTGCTCGCGCATGTCGGCAACGTCGAGGTTGGTGACCTCACCGGCGCCCTCGAACAGCGCCACCGCGCTTTCCGGCTCGTCGGTGTGGACGTGGACCTTGAGCGTCGCCTCGTCGCCGACAACGAGCACCGAGTCGCCAAGGCCCTCAAGCCGGGGCAGGAAGTCGCGCGAGTCGAGTCCCGAGCCGGAGACTATGAAGTTGGTGCAGTAGCGGTAGCGGCTGTCCTCGTGGTGCGGCCGGCTGAGCGGCGGCGGCGCGTCGTGGTGGGAGATCTCCGGCACCGCCGCGTCGTCACCACGCAGCCCGGCGACGACGCCGGCGAGGATCAGCACCAGCCCGTAGCCGCCGGCGTCGACGACGCCGGACTGGCGCAGCACGTCGAGCTGCTCGGGGGTGCGCTCGACCGCGCTCTGCCCATCGGCGATCGCCTGCTCGAGCACCTCCGCGAGGACCGTGTCCTGCTGCTCCTTGCTGACTCCTTTGTCGAGCCGCTGCTTCCCCGCCTCGAGGTGGGCGAGTTGGCGGGCGATCGAGTGCGCCATCTCGCGAAAGACGGTCAGCATCGTCCCCTCGGCCGGGTCGCGGACAGAGGCGTAGGCCGCATCGGCGGCGCTGGCGAAGGCGGAGGCGACGAGCACCGGGTCGACCAGCTCGCCGGGTCGGCTGGCGAGCTCCTCGGCGGCGCCGCGGACGATCTGACTGAGGATCACGCCGGAGTTGCCGCGCGCGCCCATCAACGCCGCCCGGGCGAGGGCCTGAACCAGCTCGGTGCGGCCGACCTCATCGACGTCCTGCCCGTCGAGCCGGTCGAGCTCCTCCATCACCGCGCGCATCGTCATCGCCATGTTGTCGCCGGTGTCGCCGTCGGCGACCGGGAAGACATTGAGGTCGTTGACCTCCTGGCGACGCTCGTCCAGGTGGGCGTAGGCAGAGGTGATTACGCGCTTGAAGCGCGCGATCGAGGGGTCGGACATCGGACGAAATCTAGCCGCCATCAGCGGACGTGAGGCGAAGGGAACCTACGTTCGCTACCGTGCGGCGCCGATGCGACGCTTCGCCATCTGGTGTACAGGCCACCGTAAGACCGTGATCCTCGCCTGGATCGCCGCCCTGATCGGGGTCGGGATGATCTCCAGCTCGGTCGGCGCCGACTTCTCCGAAGACTTCAAGCTGCCCGCCTCGGACTCCCAGCAGGCGTTCGACCTGCTCGAAGAGAAGTTCCCGGCGCAGTCGGGCGAAACCGCGACTGTCGTCTACAGAGCCTCGGACGGAGTCGAGGGCGCCACCGTGCGGGGCACGATGGAGGGCATCTTCACCCACGTCGAAGCGGTCCCGCATGTAGGTGAAGTGGTCAGCCCGTATGGGCCCGAGGGCGCCGCCGAGATCAGCGAAGACGGCAGAATCGCCTACGCCACCGTGCAGTTCGACCAGGCGCTCGAAGACCTCGACCTCAAGAACGTCGAACGGGTGATGGACATCGCCCTCGGTGCCTCCGTTGACGGGCTGCAGGTCGAGGTCGGCGGCCAGCCGATCGAGGAAGTGCGGGCCGAAGACGAAGGCGGCGACGTCTCGTTCGCGATCGGGCTGATGGCGGCGGTCGTCGTGCTGCTGCTCACCTTCGGCTCGCTGGTCGCGATGGGGCTGCCGATCATCAGCGCCCTGTTCGCGCTCGGCGTCGGCCTCGGCCTGGTCACGCTCGGCACCCACGTATTCCCCACCGCGAACTTCGCCCCGCAGCTCGCGGCGATGATCGGCCTCGGCGTCGGTATCGATTACGCCCTGTTCATCCTCACCCGCTTCCGCAACGGCCTCGACGAGGGCCTGGAGCCACGCGACGCGGCGATCGCCGGGATCGACACCGCCGGGCGCGCCGTGCTCTTTGCCGGGCTGACCGTGATTATCGCCCTGATGGGGATGCTGCTGCTCGGGCTCAGCTTCCTCTACGGCGTGGCGATGGCGGCTGCCTTTGCCGTGCTGATGACGATGATCGCGGCGCTGACGCTGCTGCCGGCGCTGCTGACGATCGCCGGCCGCCGTGTCGACCGGCTTCGCATCCCCTTTCTCGGCGAACGGCGGGCCTCGACCGCCGAAGACACGCGCTGGTTCCGCTGGAGCCGTGAGATCCAGCGCCGGCCGGTGCTCTCGGCAGCGCTCTCCGGCGGCCTGCTGTTGCTGCTCTGCGTGCCGACGCTCTCGCTGCGACTCGGCTCCAACGACGCCGGCACCGATCCGGCGGGGACGACGACGCGCGAAGCCTACGACCTGCTCGCCGATGGATTCGGGCCCGGCTTCAACGGCCCATTTCAGATCGTGGCAGCGCTGCCGGCCACCGGCAAGGACGCCGCGCTGACCGGGCTGCGCCGGGAGTTGGAGGGCGAAGAAGGGGTTGCCGCGACGACCCCGGTCGCGCTCAACCCGGCCGGGAACACCGGCGTCTTCCAGCTCTACCCCACGACCTCGCCGCAGAGCGAGGCGACGACCGAGCTGCTCGACCACATCCGCGATGAGGTGATCCCGCCGCTCGAGCAGCGCACCGGCGCCCAGGTCCACGTCGGTGGCATCACCGCGATCTTCGAGGACTTCGGCACGGCGATCGCCGAGAAGCTGCCGCTCTTCATCGGCGTGGTTGTGCTGCTGTCCGCGCTCCTGCTGATGACCGTCTTCCGCTCCGTGCTGGTGCCGCTGAAGGCGATCTGCATGAACCTGCTCAGCATCGGCGCCGCCTTCGGGCTGATCGTCGCCGTCTTCCAGTGGGGCTGGGGCGCGAGCCTTATCGGCGTCGACAGCACCGGCCCGATCATCTCCTTTTTCCCGATCTTCCTCTTCGCGATCATCTTCGGCCTCTCAATGGACTACGAGGTCTTCCTGATGTCGCGGATCCACGAGGAGTGGGAGCGCAAGCACGACGCGATGCTCGCCGTCACCCGCGGCCTCGCCCTGACCGGCCGCGTGATCACCGCGGCGGCGGCGATCATGTGCACCGTCTTCGCCTCCTTCATGATCGGCGAAGACCGGATCATCAAACTCTTCGGCCTCGGCCTCGCCGCCGCGATCCTGATCGACGCGGTGGTCATCCGCACAGTCCTCGTCCCCGCCCTGATGCAGCTCTTCGGCGAGCGCGCCTGGTGGCTGCCGAGCTGGCTCGACCGCATCCTCCCCCGCATCCACGTCGAGCCCGACGAGGGCGACCCCGCCCCGACCGGGGAGCACCCGGTGGTTGTCGCGAAGTCCAGCTGAATCAGGTTCCTGAGGTCGTAGGACCAAGCGAGGGTGTGGTGGCGGCGGTGCGACAGTGCTCCGCACGGCGCGGAGCCGACGGCGCGCCCTCGCGACGCGTCCTACGACCTCAGGCGGCCTTGGTGACCTTGTTGGCCTTGAGGCAGCGCGTACAGACGTAGGTGCGCAGCTTGCGGCCCTGCTCTTCGATCCGCACCTTCTGCAGGTTCGGGTCAAAGCGCCGCTTGGTCGCGACCATCGAGTGGCTGCGGGACTGGCCGAACGCCGGTCCCTTGCCGCAGCTGTGGCATACCTTGGCCATCGGGTCGTGGATAGTAGCCGTTCGCGGCGGCCTTCAGGCGAGCTGGCGCTGCAGCAGCGCCATCCGGGCGACGGTCAGAGCGGCGTTGCGGCCCTGGTCGCGCTTGCCTCCGCCGGCCCGCTCGAGCGCTTGCTCCATCGTGTCACAGGTGATCACGCCGAAGGCGCAGGGGACGCCGGTGGCGAGCTGGACGTCCTGGATGCCGCGGGCAGCCTCAGCGCAGACGAAGTCGTAGTGGTCGGTCTCGCCGCGGATCACGACGCCGAGACAGGCGACACCGGCGAAGTCGCCGCTCTCGGCGTGCAGCTTGGCGGCGTAGGGCAGCTCGTAGGCGCCGGGGACCGAGGCGTGGCGAACCGAGGTCGCCGGGACTCCCGCCAGCTCGAAGCCCTCGTTGGCGCCGCGCAGCAGGCGCTGCGCGAGGTCCTCGTAGAAGCGACCGACGCAGACCGCGAAGCCGAGGGTGGAGAGGATCGAGCGCTCGGCGTCATCGAAGCTCTCGAGGAAGGCCCCGGGCTCAGCCATCCGCCGACCCGTTCCCGCCGGCGGCGTCGCGCTCCTCCTCGTCGTGGATCATCTCCTCGTCGAACGCGAGCCCCTGGTGGTGCAGCGAGTGGCCCATCTTGTCGCGCTTGGCCCGCAGGTACGCCTCGTTGTGGGCGTTGGGCGAGGATTCGATCGGCACCTGCTCGCTCACGGAGAGCCCGTAGCCCTCGAGGCCGACGATCTTTTTCGGATTGTTGGTGAGGATGCGGATGCTGGTCAGGCCGAGATCGCCGAGGATCTGGGCGCCGATCCCGTAGTCGCGCAGGTCAGCGGGCAGGCCGAGCTTGAGGTTGGCCTCGACCGTGTCCGCTCCCTCCTCCTGCAGCTTGTAGGCGCGCAGCTTGTTGAGCAGGCCGATCCCGCGGCCCTCCTGGGAGAGGTAGAGCAGGACCCCCTGCCCCTCCTGCTCGATCATCGCCAGCGCCGAGGTGAGCTGCTCACCGCAGTCGCAGCGCATGCTGTGGAAGACGTCGCCGGTGAGGCACTCGCTGTGTACGCGGACGAGCACGTCCTCGGCCCCGTCGACCTCGCCCTTGACCATCGCCACGTGGTGTTTGTCGTCGACCAGCGAGCGATAGCCGACTGCGGTGAACTCACCGAAGGCGGTCGGCAGGCCGGTGTCGACGACGCGTTCGACCAGCTTCTCGGTGCGCCGCCGGTAGGCGACCAGGTCGGCAACGGTGATCATCTTGAGGTCGTGCTTTCCGCAGTATGGGATCAGGTCGGGGACGCGCGCCATCGTGCCGTCGTCGTTCATCACCTCGCAGATAGCGCCGGCCGGGATCAGGCCGGCGAGCCGGGCCAGGTCGACGCTCGCCTCGGTGTGACCGGTGCGCTCCAGCACACCGCCGTCTTTGGCGCGCAGCGGGAACATGTGGCCGGGGACGACGATGTCGCGCGGACCCGAACCGGGGTCGATCGCGACCTGGATCGTGTGCGCCCGGTCGTGTGCGGAGATCCCCGTGCTGACCCCCCCGGCGGCCTCGATCGTGACCGTGAAGGCGGTCTGCAGCGGCGCCTCGTTCTTCGCCGCCATCAGGTTTAGGCCGAGCCGCTCGCAGCGCTCCGCGGTCAGCGCCAGGCAGATCAGGCCGCGCGCCTCCTTGGCCATGAAATTGACCGCCTCGGGCGTGGCGAACTGCGCCGCCATCACCAGGTCGCCCTCGTTCTCGCGGTCCTCGCCGTCGACGACGACGACCATGCGACCGCGGCGGATCTCCTCGATCGCCTCCTCAATCGTCGCGAACGGGCTCTCGCCCGCCGCCTGGTCCGACTCGTGTCTCTGCGCTTCAGTCATTTGGCTCACGCTCGCTCCTTTCAGCGAATGGTGCCACCAACCGCTCCACATGCTTGGCGATCACGTCACACTCGACGTTGATCTTGCGCCCGGGCCCGGCTTCGCCCAGGTTGGTCCGCTCCAGGGACTCGGGGATCAGCGATACCTCAATCCAGTCCTCGCCCAGCGCGGCGACGGTCAGACTGACCCCGTCGAGCGCGATCGAGCCCTTGTCGATCGCGTAGCGCATCAGCTCCCGGTCGAGCCCGAGACGCAGCCGCCTGGCGAAACCATCCTCAGCGACCGCCGCCACCTCCCCGACGCCGTCGACATGACCCTGCACGATGTGGCCGCCGAAGCGATCCGAAGCTTTCATCGCCGGCTCAAGGTTGACGCGGTCCCCCGTTCCGACAGCGCCGAGCGCGGTCACTGCCAAGGTCTGGTTCATCGCCTCGGTCGCGAAACCCCCACCATCGATGACGGTGGCGGTGAGGCAGACGCCGTTGACCGCGACCGAGTCGCCCGGCTCGATCTCAGCGGCGAGCCGCGTGACGATCCGCAGCCGCGCACCCTCGTCGCCAGCCTCAACCGCCTCGACCGTCCCCACGTCCTGGATCAACCCGGTGAACATCACCACTCCTTGAACCGGGTCTCGATCAACGTGTCGCCCGCACCCGGATCGACGGACTCAAGGCGCGTACCCGAACCGAGCAGGATCGGGGCGACGAAGGCCCGGACCGCGTCGATCTGCTCGGCATCGACGAAAGCGGTGGCCAGCGTGCGACCGCCCTCGAGGAAGAGGCTGGTGATACCTCGCCGGCCAAGCTCGGCGAGCACAGCGTCGATTCCGTCGGCGAGGAGCGTCTCCGCGCCGCTATCTCGAAGCGCCGCGAGCCGCGACGCGTCGGCACCCGGTGAGGCAGCGACGAGCACGGGTGAAGTATCGAGCGTGCGCAGCAGCTGCGAGTCGAGCGGCAGCCGCGCCCAGCGGTCGAAGACCACCCGCAACGGCTGGCGCACCTCCGTTCCGGTGTGCGTTTCGTGTCCCACGGACACACCAGGAACGCCGGAGGGGTCCGAGCGGGCGGTGAGCAGAGGGTCGTCGGCGATGACGGTTCCGATGCCTACCGCGATCGCGTCGGATTCGGCCCTCCAGCGGTGCACGAGGGCCAGGCTCTCGGGGCCGGAGATCCACGGCGAAGCGCCCGGCGGGGTCTCGATTCGGCCATCGAGGGACATCGCAAGCTTCAGCGTCACCAGCGGCAGCCCGGTGCGGGCGTGCTTGCGGAAGGGCTGGTTGAGCAGCCGCGCCGCGGTCGCCTCCTCACCGGCGACGAAATCGACGTCCACTTCGCCGTCGCGAAGCATTCCCGGCCCGCGCCCCGATGCCTTCCCGCTCGGATCGTCGGATCCGATCACAACCCGCGACACCCCCGCCTCCAGGATCGCGTCCACACAGGGTGGCTGCCGCCCCTCGTGCGCACAGGGCTCCAGCGTCGCGTACATAGTCGCCCCCGCTGGATCCTCACCGCGCCGCTCGCAATCGGCCAACGCCGCCCGCTCGGCATGCAGATTCCCCAACTCCGCGTGCCACCCCTCGCCGATCGTTTTGCCATCGCGAACCAAAACCGCCCCGACCAGCGGATTCGGACTAACCCGCCCACGCCCGAACTCCGCAAGCTCAAGCGCCCGCCGGAGGTGCTCACGATCCTTGGCTGTCAGCGTCGCCTCGGTCATTGATTGACGAGTCAGTCAATGGTACTCCGTAGACACGCCACGAAGGGAGGATGGGGTGTCCCGCAGTGCGCGGCGTCCGTTTTTCGCCCCATCGGCGATCTCGGACGGCCACCGACGCGACAGGCGAAAAACCCAGCAAACGGAGGGACACCCCATCCTCCCCGCAAAGCCATTCACGGAAGAACACCCATCCTCCCCACGCCGCCCACACGGATACCCTGCTCGCCCAATGAAGCTGATCATCCAGATCCCCTGCCTGAACGAGGAAGCGACGCTGCCGGAGACGATCGCCGCGCTGCCGCGCCAGATCGACGGCATCGACGAGGTCGAGCTGCTGGTGATCGACGACGGCTCGACCGATCGCACGGTCGAGGTCGCACGCGAGTGCGGAGTCGAGCACATCGTCCGACTGACCAACAACCGGGGCCTCGCCGCCGCCTTCCAGGCGGGCCTCGACGCCTGCCTCAAGCTCGGCGCCGACCTCGTCGTCAACACCGACGCCGACAACCAGTACGACGGCGCCGACGTGCCGAAGCTGGTCGGGCCGATCCTCGCCGGCGAGGCCGACATGGTCGTCGGCGACCGCCGCGTCGAGACGATCGAGCACTTCTCCGGCGCCAAGAAGCGCCTGCAGCGGATCGGCAGCGCCGTCGTGCGCAAGGTCTCCGGCACCGCGATCGCCGACTCCACCTCAGGCTTCCGCGCCTACAACCGCGAGGCTGCCCTCAGCCTGGTGGTCACCGACAACTTCACCTACACGCTGGAGAGCCTGATCCAGGCCGGCAAGATGCTGGTCGCGGTCGACCAGGTTGCGGTCGGGACCAACGCGCAGACGCGCGAGTCGCGCCTCTTCGACTCGACCGGCGCCTACGTGCGCCGCAACGCGCTCTCGATCCTGCGCATCTACACCCGCTACGAGCCCCTGCGCGTCTTCGCCGGGGCCAGCCTGGCCGTCGCCCTACTCGCCCTCGCCGCCTGGCTGCCCTTCCTCATCGACTGGATCTTCAACGGCGACTCGAGCGGCCACATCCAGTCGCTGATCCTCGGCGCCGTCCTCTTCATCGCCTCCCTGCAGCTGCTCGCCCTCGGCGTGATCGGCGACCTCCTCGCGGGCCAGCGGGTGATGACGCAGCGGGTCTTCGAGCGGGTGCGCCGGGTCGAGCTTTCGCTCGGGGTCGAGCCGTCCCACTACGAGCGCGGCGCGCCGCCGCGCTGATGGGTCCGTTGCGTAAACGCGCGGGCTCCGCTGCGGGGCCCGCCGCGGGCAGCTCTTCGACGGCCGAGTACGGGCGCCTCGCCAGCTTCCTCGCGATCGGCGTCGGTCTCACCGGGCTGATCACCTACGCCTACTTCCTGATCGCCTCGCACGTGCTCTCCAAGCCCGACTACGGCCAGATCACGGTGCTCTGGTCAGCGGTCTTCATCACGATCTCGACCCTCTACAGGCCGGTCGAACAGCTGCTCTCCCGCCACGTCTCCGAACAGCTGGTCAAGCGCGAATCGATCGGCCGGACGATGCGCGTCGCGGCGACGATCCAGCTCGGCCTGGCGCTCTTCTTCGCCGTTGTCGCGCTGGCCCTGCGCGGGCCGATCCAGAACGACCTGCTGGAAGGCAACGAAACGCTCTACTGGGTCTTCTTCGGTGCCGTCCTCTTCTACGCTGCCAGCTACTTCGCCCGCGGCTTCCTCGCCGGCCAGCGCAGCTTCGGCCTGTTCACGGCGCTGATCCTCTCCGAGTCGGTCTTCCGCACCTCCTTCGCCGTGCTGGTCGCGGTCAGCCTGCTCAGCGGCCAGTCGGCGGTCGCGATCGGCATCGTCGCCGCCCCGTCGCTGAGCCTGCTGGTCGTGCCGTTCGCATTTCTCCGCCGGGCTCAAAGGATTCAGCGTCAGTCGCCCGGCATGCCCCGACGCGAAGCGGAGGACATGCCGGAGGAGAAATCCTCATCCGGCGCCGATCGCCATCTGACTCCTTCGGAGTCGGATGAGGATTTCTCCCTTAAGTCGGGCACCGGCTTCGCCGCGGCCGTGCTGGTGATCATGTTCAGCGAACAGGCCTTCCTCAACGCCGGGCCGTTGATCGTCCGCGCGCTGCAGGATGCCGCCGCGGCCGGCTTCATCTTCAACGTGCTGATGATCGCGCGGGCGCCGCTGCAGCTCTTCCAGGCGGTCTCGACCAGCATCCTCCCCCACCTGACCAGCCTCCACGCCAGCAAGGAGCCCGACAGCGAGCGCGAGTTCCACGGCTCGGTGCGGATGGTCCTGCTCGGCATCGCCGCCTTCACCGCGCTTACCGCGCTCGTCGTCCTGATCGCGGGTCCGCAGCTGATGCAGATCGCCTTCAGCGACAAGTACGCCTACGACCGTGAGGGGCTGTTGCTGGTAACCGCGGGCATGGGCCTCTACCTCTCCTCGGTGACGGTCAACCAGGCCTGCCTGGCGCAGGGCCAGGTGCGCCGCGCCGCCGCGCGCTGGCTCGGCTGCGCGGCGCTGTTCATCGCCTGGAACTTCGTGCCGCTGGTCGGCGACGAGTTCCGCCGCGTCGAGATCGGCTTCACGCTCGCCGCCGGCGTCCTCTTCGCCCTGCTCTACCTGATCTACCGCCGCCCGCACGAACGCGCCGAGGACGTCCCCGAGGCCGGCTCGCCCGAGGAGCTCGAGGCGCGGCTGGCGGCGATCGACGAGTCCGTCTGACGGTCGACTAGGGTCCGCCGATGGAGGGACACGACGCCCAGCTGATCCTGATCGTCGGCGCCCTGCTGGCCGCCGGGATCGTGGCCGCCCTCGCGGCCGACCGGGTGCGCGTGCCGGGCCTGCTGCTCTTCCTCGGCCTCGGGATGCTGCTCGGCTCGGAAGGGATCGGCGGGATCGAGTTCAACGACGCGCGGGCCGCGCAGACCGCGGGCACGATCGGCCTTGTCCTGATCCTCTTCGAGGGCGGCCTGACCGCCGGTTGGCACGAGATCCGCCCGGTGCTGCGCACGGCGGTCAGCCTCGCCACCGGCGGCACCTTCCTGACCGCCCTGGTGGCGGGGCTGGCGGCTGTGTGGATCTTCGACCTGAGCACCCTGCAGGGCCTCATCCTCGGCGCCGCAATCGCCGCCACCGACTCGGCGGCGATCTTCGCCGTGCTGCGCGGCTCGCGCCTCGAGCGCCGCCTCGCGCGCACGCTCGAGGGCGAGTCGGGGATGAACGACCCGGTCGCGCTGCTGCTCGTGATCGGCTTCGGCGAATGGATCGCCGACCCCTCCTACGGAGCCGCCGACATGGCGCTTGCCTTCGTCGTCAAGCTCAGCCTCGGCGCCGCGCTCGGCCTCGGCGCCGGCTGGGTGGCAAAGCGCGCGATCGCCTGGGTCGACCTGCCGACCCAGGGCCTCTACCCGGTCGCGACCCTCGCCACCGCAGCGCTCTCCTACGGCGTCGCCGAGGTCGCCGGCGGCTCCGGCTTCCTCGCCGTCTACATCGCGGCGCTGGTGCTCGGGACCGGCTCGCTGCCGGCGCGCAGCACCGTCGTCTCCTTCCACCAGGGGCTCAGCTGGCTGGTCCAGATCGGCCTCTTCTTCCTGCTCGGCCTGCTCGTCTTCCCCAGCCAGCTCTGGGGGGTCGCGGGCCAGGGGCTGCTGCTCTCGGTCGTGCTGATCTTCGTCGCCAGGCCGCTGGCGACGCTGCTGGTCACCCAGTTCGGCGGCCTCAACATCCGCGAGCGCACGATGCTCGGCTGGGCCGGCCTGCGCGGCGCGATCCCGATCTGGCTGGCGACCTTCCCCGTCGTCGCCGGCGTCGCCGAGGCGAACCTGATCTTCAACGTCGTCTTCTTCGTCGTCGTCAGCTCGACCCTGATCCAGGGGGTGACGATCGAGCCGCTGGCGAAGCTGCTCGGCCTGACCAGCACCGAGCGGGCGCTGCCGGTGCCGGTCGCCGACGTCGGCATGGTGCGCGAGCTCGGCGCCGAGCTGATCTCCTGGCGCGTGCGCGAGGGCGATGCCGCGGCTGGCCTGCTGATCCGCGAGCTGGGGATGCCGCGCGAGGCACTGGTCCACCTGATCGTCCGCAACGGCCGCGCGGTCGCGCCACGCGGCTCGACCCGGATCGAGCCCGGTGACGAGCTACACCTGCTGGTCCAGGAGGCGCAGCGCGAAGAGGTCGAGCAGCTCACGCAGCGCTGGCGCGAAGGGCCGCTGGGCGAGCCGGCGCCGCTGCTGCTGCCGCCGCGCGGCTCGCCGCAGATCTTCTCCGTGCGGCCAGGCCACACGCTGGAAGGCGACCCGGCGCTACCGGAGCAGATCGACGGGATCGAGGTGCGGGCGCGACTGCGCACCCGTCGCGACGAGCCGGGCGCGCTGGTCGCCCTGGCCGACGGCCGCTTCGCCGTGACCACCGAGGCGGCGCTGGCGCTCGGCAGCCGCCGGGCGCTGGCCGATTGGTGCGGGCGGCGCGCGCTGCGGCCGGGCATCGGGGAGGCCGAGCGCTCCTGGTGGCAGGAGGCGGCGGGCACGCTTGTCGTTCCCGTTGCTGGGCCTGAGGCATCCCGGTAGGGGCTCCACTTAACTTTTTGCGACGACAGTTATCGGCTGTCCGCACGCGCTTCCGCGCAAAAAGTACAAGACGTTCCGCCCCTACCGGGATGCCTCAGGCGGCGTCGGCGGTGGCTGCCAGCTGGGCGTACGCGTCTCCTGGGTTCTTGTCGCTGAAGATTGCGGAGCCCGCTACGTAGAGGGAGGCGCCGGCCTCGGCCGCTGACGCGATCGTGGAGACGTCGATGCCGCCGTCGACCTCGATCGTCGCGCCGCCGACGACGTCGGCCAGGCGGGCGACCTTGTCGACCGACCCCTCGATGAAGCTCTGGCCCCCCCAGCCGGGGTTGACCGTCATGCAGAGTGCGATGTCCACCTCGCCGCGCAGCTCCGATAGCGCCTCGACCGGGGTGCCGGGGTTGATCGCGATCCCGGCCAGGCAGCCGAGCTCGCGAATCGCCGCCAGCGTGCGGTTCGCGTGCGCTGTCGCCTCCTCGTGGAAGGTGATCGAGTCGGCGCCGGCCGCGGCAAAGGCCTCGATATGGCGCTCCGGGGCCTCGATCATCAGGTGTACGTCGATCGCGCCACCGGCAGCGTGCACCCGGTCGGCGATCGAAGCGGCGACCAGGGGCCCGATCGTGATCGGCGGCACGAAGTGCCCGTCCATCACGTCGAAGTGGATCACCCGCGCCCCGGCGTCCATCACCTCCTCGACCTGCGCCCCCAGCCGTGAGAAGTCGGCCGAGAGAATCGACGGCGCCACCCGCCGCTCATTCAGTAACTCCGCCATTCGCTCAGACACAGACAGGCCTTTCCCGGCGTCCTGGGCTCATATCGGGTTCAGCATCGAATCACCACAGGTTTGGCAGGTCATGTCCTCGGTCGTGCTCATCCGGGCGATCGTCTGGTGCTCACCGCAGTTGGGGCACTGGGAGACCAACTCGAAGCGGCTCAGACAGTACACGCAGCGGAAGCGGCCCGGCAGCTGCGTCGGCCGCAGCCAGGGCTCGCTGCAGCTCGGGCATTTCGGCCGCTTCAGCACCGCCTCTTCCCGCTTTTCTCGAGCCATCCGAGTCAATCATCTCTTCTCAAGCGGCTGACAAAAAATCCAGTGGTCCGATCACGGTCGGAGCGGAGCTGCAGGCAGCGCGAATCGTGCGGCGAGGCGAGCGCCGGCGCGAGCGCGCCGAGATCCTCAACCGAGTGCGATGGCGCCTCGCCGGCGGCCGCCCGCTCGGTCAGCGCCGCGATCCGCTCCTCGCCCTCGCGGCGCGAGATCGTGCAGGTCGAGTAGACGAGCGTGCCCCCGGGCCGAAGCGCCTCCAGCGCCCTGGCCAGGAGCCTGGCCTGCAGCTCCGCGAGCCGCTCGATCGCACGCGGCGACTTGCGCCAACGGGCATCCGGGCGCGAGGCGAGGGCGCCGAGGTCGGAGCAGGGCGGGTCGAGTAGCACCCGGTCGAAGCCCGAGGGCAGCTCGGGCGCCGTCGCGTCGGCCTCGAGCACGGTGACACTGCGCAAGCCGAGCCGCTGTGCCTGTGCGGCCACTTCGGCCGCCCGTGCGGCGTCCTGCTCGACCGCGATCAGCTCGCCGCGGTCGTCCATCCGCGCGGCGATCTGGCCGCTCTTGATCCCCGGCCCGGCGCAGAGGTCGAGCACGTGCTCGCCCGGACGGGGGTCGAGCAGCTCGACCACGGCGGCGGAACCGCGGCTCTGCGGGGTCAGCTCGCCGGCGCCGACGAGCTCGGGGACGGGCCGGCCGAGGCGTCCCGCGGCGACGATCGACTCCGGCGCGGCCAGGGGCCAGGGGCCTTCGGCCGGGCGCGCCTCCACCCCGCCCTCGGCCAGCTTCGCCAGCATCGCCTCGCGCCCGCCGCCGCGCGGGTCGACCCGCAGCGCCGCCTCGGCCGGCTCGTTGCAGGCGGCGAGCAGCGAGCGCGCCTCCCCCGGCCCCAGCTCCCGCCACCACATCTGCGCCAGCCAGAGCGGCGCCGAGTGGGCGACCGCGGCCAGCTCGGGGGTCGAGTCGTCGCCCAGCAGCGCAGCGGCAAGCTCGGCGCGTTCACGGCTTGCGCGGCGCAGAACCGCGTTGACCAGGCCCGAAGCGTGGGCTGCGCCGGCGCCCTTGACCAGCTCGACCGCCTGGTCGACCGCGGCGTGGTCGGGGGTGGCGTCGGCGAAGAGCAGCTCGTAGAGGCCGAGGCGCAGAGCGGCGATCACCGGTGGGTCAAGCAGGCGGGGGGAGCGTTCCGCCAGCCGCTCGATCGCCGCGTCGGCGGTGCCGCGCCGCTGCACGGCGCCGTAGGCAAGGCGCTGCGCCTGAGCGCGATCGCGCCCGGAGACGTCGCCGTCGTCGGCCGCCGCGCGGAAGAAGCGCTCGGTGTGGGCGTCGCGCTCGAAGGTCGCGCGCAGCGTCTCAAAGGAGAGCGCCCGCGCCGGTGAAATCACAGACTGGGCACCGGGTGGCCGCGCAGGTAGGCGTCGGCAGGCATCGGCTTGCCCCCCGGGGGCTGCACGACCTCGAGTCGGAGCGCGCCGCGGCAGCAGCCGAGCAGCAGCGCCCCCCACTCGGCCTTCATCTCTCCCTGCTTGACGCCGACGTCGACCGCGCGCGCCTTGCGCACCCCGAGCCGGTCCTCGCCGAGCTCGATGTAGGAGCCGATGTGCGGGGTCAGGGCGCGCACCGTTCGCGCCAGCTGCTCAGCGGGCCGGGTGGGGTCGAGGCGGCGTTCGGGGGCCTCGATCTTCTCGGCGTAGGTTGCCCCCTCCTCGGCCTGCTCTGCGAAGCTCAACTCGTCCGCCGCCAGCAGGTCAAGAGCGCGCACCAGCAACTCTCCACCCAGCACCGCGAGCCGCTCCGAGAGTGCGGCGAAGTCGTCCTCGGGATCGATCGCGATCTCCTCGCGCAGCGCGACCGGGCCGCTGTCGAGGCCCTCGGTCACGCGCATGACACTGACCCCGGTGGTCGCGTCGCCGGCCATCATCGCCCGCTCGATCGGCGCCGCACCGCGCCACCGCGGCAGCAGCGAGGGATGGACGTTGAGCAGCGGCCACTCGGAGAGCAACGGCTCGCGGATCAACTGGCCAAAAGCGCAAACGGCGACGGCTTCGGGCTCGGCGGCCCGGATCCGCGCCTGCGCCACTTCCTCATTGACGTTCCCTGCCTGCAGCAGCTCGAGCCCGAGCTCGGCGGCCAACTCGGCGGCCGGGGGCGAGCCGCTATGGCGGCCACGGCCGCGCGGGCGATCCGGCGGCGTGACGACGAGTGACGGTCGGTGGGAGGAGTCGGCGAGCCGGCCCAGCACTGTGGCGGCGAACTCCGAGGTGCCGAGATAGACGGTCTTCACGGGTCGGAGCGAGGCCCGCGGTGCTCTTCGGCGGCAGCGGCCTCGCTCTCCTCGGTGGCGGGTGCGTAGCTGCCGCCTTCGCGCAGCGCCCGCAGCGCTGCCCTGCGCTGGTCGCGGGGCGCCCGGTCGAGGATAAGCACGCCGTCGAGGTGGTCGATCTCGTGCTGGAGGACGCGGGCCTCAAGGCCGGACGCCTCGATCCGCAGCGGCTGGCCGTCGACGTCGAAGCCGCCGACGCGCGCATGCAGCGGCCGCTCGACGTCCGTTGCCACCCGCGGCAGGCTGAGGCAGCCCTCTTCGGCGACCACAGCCTCCTCGGAGAGCCACTCGATCGTCGGATTGACGAGGCCGGTCGGAGCGCTGTCGGAGCCCGCCTGGAAGACGAGCAGCCGGCGCAGCACACCGAGCTGCGTCGCGGCCAGACCGACGCCCAACGCGTCGCGCATGATCGCGATCATCCGGTCGGCCTCCTCGCGCAGCTCCGGCCCGAAATCGACCACAGGCGAGGCCCGGCTCTTCAGGACCGGATCGCCGAACTTGACCACCCTGGCCAGCGCCGCTTCGCGGCGCTCGATCAGCTCGGCTTCGAGCTGCTCACGCTCGGTCTCGTCCCTGACGGCTCCGTCGTCGCTCACAAAAGCGATTGTATGGATCGGGTTCCCGTTACTGGGGATCGACGTCGACGCCGATCGCGACGTGCTTGAAGGCGCGCGCGGCGGCGAGGCGCTCGACCGCGGCGCCGATCGCGGCGACGGTGGCCTCGCGGTCGCGGGCCTTGGTGAGCAGACGGCGGCGATAGCGGTTGCGGACGCGGAACATCGGCGCCGGGCCGAGCAGTTCGGTGTCCTTGGGCAGCGATTCGGCCAGCCCCGCGGCCAGCTTCATCGCCGCCGCTTCGAGACGTGGCTCGTCCTCAGCCCTGAGCACGACTCGGACCAGGTGAGAATACGGCGGGTAGCGCAGTGCCCGGCGGCGCTCCAGCTCTTCAGCGAGAAAGCCGGCCGAGTCGTGACCCGCGGCGTGGGCGATGCTGGGTGCTTCCGGTGCCAGCGTCTGCACGATCGTCTTGCCCCCGGCCGCGCCGCGGCCGCTGCGCCCGGCGAGCTGGGTGACCATCGCAAAGGTGCGCTCACCGGCGCGGAAGTCGGGGAAGCGCAGGCTCGCGTCGGCATCGAGAATCGCGCTCAGCGTCACCTCGGGGAAGTCGTGGCCCTTGGCGACCATCTGCGTGCCGACGAGGACCGCGCTCTCCGCCTCGCCGAAGCCGGCGAGGATGCGGGCATGGGCGCCGCGCCCGGCGACGGTGTCGGAGTCGAGCCGGAAGACGGGTGTCGACCCGAGCTGCTCGCGCAAGAGTGCCTCGACCTGCTCCGTGCCGGCGCCGGCTCGCGAGAGCGTGGTCGAGCCGCAGTCCGGGCAGGCGCGCGGCAGCGGCTCTGAGTGGGCGCAGTGGTGGCAGACGACACGGCCGGCGTCGCGGTGGACGATCAGCGAGACGTCGCAGTTCGGACAGCCCCAATGGCGACCACAGGAGCGGCAGATCAGCCAGGGCGAGAAGCCTCGTCGGTTGACCATCACGATCCCCTTCTCGCCGGCCGCGCGTACGCTCTCGAGCGCCTCCCAGGTCGCCGGGTGCAGGACGCCCGACCCCCCATTTCTCTCGCGCATGTCGAGCACCTCGACCGGCGGCATGCGGCGCCCGTCGACCCGCCGCGCCAGCTCCACCCGGGGCAGCTCCAGCCACGACTCCGGCCGCGGCGTCGCCGTGCCGGCAACAAGTGCCGCGCCGCATTCCTCAGCCCGGCGGCGGGCGACGGCGCGGGCGTCGTAGCAGGGGTCCCCCTCCTGCTTGTAGGAAGGGTCGTGCTCCTCGTCGATCACGATCAGCCCCAGGTCGCGGACCGGCGCGAACACGGCCGAACGTGGCCCGACGCAGACGCTCGCCTCACCGCTGCGTAGCCGCTGCCACTCGTCGTAGCGCTCGCCGGGCGTGAGCGCCGAGTGCAGGACGGCGAAGCGGTCGCCGAGCCGCGCCCGGAAGCGCGCCACCGCCTGCGGCGCGAGACCGATCTCGGGGACCAGCACGATCGCGCCCCGGCCGCGAGCGAGAGCGGCCTCGACAGCGGCGAGGTAGACCTCGGTCTTGCCCGAGCCGGTGACCCCGTGCAGGAGCAGCTTGCGCGGGGCCCTCGCCTCGCCTTCCAGTGCGGTGACGATCTCGGCGACGGCATGCTCCTGCTCGGCGAGCAGCTGCGGACGCTCGATGGCGGCGGCCAGCTCGGTTCCCCCGGGGATGCGCCGCAGGCGCGAGCTGCGGGTGGCGATCAGGCCGCGCTGCTCAAGCCGGCGCAGCACGCCGCGGTCGGAGCCGACCGCCGCCGCCAGCTCGCGGGCCGACATCTCGCCGCCGCGCAACGCCTCCAGCACCGCCCTCTGCTTGGCACCCAGCCGGGCTTCCCCGGCCAACGCCTCCTCGCCGGCGACGGCGATCTCGGCGCGCAGCTCGGTCCGTGCGCGCACCCGCTGCCCGCCGGCGCCGGTGCCCGGCGGCAGCACCAGCTGCAGGCCGCGCGAAGGGGTCGAGCAATACTCGTCGGCGACCCAGAGGCCGAGCCTGACCAGCTCCGCCGGGACGCCCGCCTCTAGTGCTTCCAGCGGCTCGGCGAGACGCTCGGGAGGCAGCTCCGAGCTCTCGGCGAGACCGACGACGACGCCCAACGTGCGCCGCTGCCGGCCGAAGGGCACCCGAACCACGCTGCCCACCTCCAACTCGGCCATCGCCGCCGGCAGGCGGTAGTCAAAGGGCCCGCGCAGAGCGCGAGCGCTGGTCAATGGCTCGACCTTGGCGATCATTTCCACAATTGTTCGCGCTTCTCTCGCGGCACGAAGATTCAGATATGGACGTTTGCTCGTTCCGCGCTCACGGGGACGAAGGTATGGAGACCAGCGGACGGCCGGGATATCCTGCCCTGCGATGGGCCTCAACCTAAGTTCCGGCGAGCAGGTGATCTTCCAAGGGCACCCCTCGTGGCGGGCGATCCTCGGCTTCTACCTGAAAGGGATCGTGGTCGCCGCCCTCGCCGGCCTAATCACGCGGCTGGCCAGCGACAGCGGCGCGACCGTCTTCATCGTCGTCCTCGTCGTGATCGGGATCACCGTCCTCGCCGGCTTTGTCAAGCGCGTCGCGACCACCTACACGATCACCAACCGGCGCCTCAACATCAAGCGGGGGATCGTCTCCCGCGAGATCCAGGAGACCCGCCTAGAGCGTGTGCAGAACGTCAACTACCGCCAGTCGGTCTACCAGCGGGTCATGCAAATCGGCGATGTCGACTTCGACACCGCCGCAGCGGAGGACACCAACGACTTCGTTTTCGCCGGCGTGGCCAATCCGGAGGATGTCGTCCACAGGGTCGACCAGGCGACCGGAACCGTCTGACACTGCGCAGCTCGGCGTCCTCGGTCGGTCGGCTGCGGGTCACGCACGAGCGTGCGCTCCACTTGCCGACCTCCCTGCGTCCTTGATCTGCTTGGTCAGACGGCCCCGGCCGTCGCCGAGGCGGCGGCCTCTTTGAGGGCCTCGGCGCGGTCGGTCTTCTCCCACGTGAAGTCCGCGTCCTCTCTCCCGAAGTGGCCGTAGGCGGCGGTCTTCTGGAAGATCGGCCGGTGCAGGTCTAGATAGCGGCGGAAGGCGCCGGGGCGCAGATCGAACTCGGCCTCGACCAGGCGCGAAATCTCCTCGTCGGGGAGCGTGCCGGTGCCGAAGGTCTCGACCATCAGCGATACCGGGCGGGCGACGCCGATCGCGTAGGCAACCTGGACCTCGCAGCGCTGCGCGAGGCCGGCGGCGACCACGTTTTTGGCGACGTAGCGGGCGGCGTAGGCGGCCGAGCGGTCGACCTTGGACGGGTCCTTGCCGGAGAAGGCGCCGCCGCCGTGGCGGGCCATGCCGCCATAGGTGTCGACGATGATCTTGCGGCCGGTGAGGCCGGCATCGCCGACCGGGCCGCCGATCACGAACTTGCCGGTCGGGTTTACGAGCAGGCCCTCGCGCAGGTGGTCCTCGTCGTAGAGGCCCTCGGCCTCGCCCTCGAGCACGGGCAGCACGACGTGCTTCCAGAGGTCGGCCTTGATCGTGTCCTGGGTGACGCCGTCGGCGTGCTGGGTGGACATCAAAATCTTCTCAACCCGGGTCGGGCGGCCGTCGGCGTAGCGCACGGTGACCTGGGTCTTGCCATCGGGGCCGAGGTAGGAGAGTGTGCCGTCCTTGCGCACCGCGGCGAGTCGCTCGGCGAGCCGGTGGGCGAGGTGCGCGGGCATCGGCATCAGCGCCTCGGTCTCGTCGGTGGCGTAGCCGAACATCATCCCCTGGTCGCCGGCGCCGGCGAGCAACAGCTCATCGTCGGCGCCGGGGCCGGTGCGGGTCTCATGCGACTCGTCGACGCCCTGGGCGATGTCGGGCGACTGCTTGTCGAGCGAGACGAGGACCGAGATGTGGTCGCAGTTGTACCCGTAGTCGCCGTGGTCGTAGCCGATCCCACGGATCGTCTCGCGAACCAGCTCGGGAACGTCAAGGTGGACATCGGTCGAGATCTCGCCGGAGACAACGGCCATCCCGGTGTTGACCATGGTCTCGCAGGCGACACGACCCTCCGGATCGCCGGCCATGACCGCGTCGAGGATGGCGTCGGAAATCTGGTCGCAGACCTTGTCTGGGTGACCCTCGGTTACCGACTCTGACGTGAATAGGTACTCGCCCGCGGCGAGCGGCTCGATATCTGACATGCGGCAAGACTAGTAAAACGGCTCTCAGCGCCGACGACCGGTGTGCGGGACGAAGTCGATCACCAGGGGGATCCCCTCCAGCCCGTAGGCCTCGCGCATGCGATTCTCGAGGTGGTAGGCCCAGTCGCGCACGATCAGGCGCCGGTCGTTGACCTGGATCGCGATCCGCCAGGGCCGCTCCCCGACCTGCGCCGCGTAGTAGAGCCGCAGGCGGCGGCCGCGGCGCGAGGGCGGCGGGGTCGTGGCGACGACGTCGGCGACGAAGCGGTTCAGCTCCGGGGTCGGGACCCGCTCCCCGGCCCGGTCGGCGAGCTCCAGTGCCCTCGGCAGCAGCTTGGCAACGTTGCGGCCCTGTAGCGCCGAGCAGGTAACGACCTCGGGCCGTAGGCGCAACTTCTGCGCGACACGGGCACGGGCGTCGTCGACGTCGGTGGCGCCGACGTCCCACTTGTTGAGCACGAGCAGGGTCGCGCAGCCGGCTTTCATCGCCAGCTCTGCGATCCGCAGGTCCTCGGCGGTGACGCCGTCGACGGCGTCGCAGACCACGATCGCCACGTCGGCCCGCTCGACCGCGAGCTCGGAGCGGAGCTGGGCGTAGTAGTCGACCGTGCCGGCGACCTTGGAGCGCCGCCGCAGCCCGGCGGTGTCGACGAGCAGCACCGATCGGCCCTCGACCTCGAGCTCGGTGTCGATCGCGTCGCGAGTCGTGCCCGCCATGGCGGAAACGATCACCCGCTCGCTGCCGAGGAAGGCGTTGACCAGAGAGGACTTGCCGGCGTTGGGGCGGCCGACGACGGCAATGCGGACGGCGTCGTTGGGGGCGGCCGGCGCCGGGCGCTCGCCGAGCAGCTCGACGACGCGGTCAAGCAGGTCGCCGCTGCCGAGCCCGTGCGTGGCAGACACGACGAGCGGCTCGCCCAGGCCGAGCTTGTGGAACTCGGCGCCGAGATGCTCGTCGCCCGGGCGGTCGACTTTGTTGACTGCGACGAGGACCGGAACGTCGCTGTTGCGCAGGGTCTTGGCCAGCTCGGCGTCGCCGGCCCGCACGCCGGCGCGGCCATCGACTACGAGCACGATCGCGTCCGCCTCAGCGATCCCGATCCGTGCCTGGCTCTGCACCTCGGTGGCCAGCTCGCTCTCGTCGCCGAGGTCGATCCCACCGGTGTCGAGCAGCTCGAAGCCGACCCCGTTCCACTCACAGGGCACGCGCTTGCGGTCGCGGGTGGCGCCGGGCTCGGCGTGGGTGACGGCCTCGCGCCCCCCGGCCAGGCGGTTGACCAGGGTGCTCTTGCCGACGTTGGGGAAGCCGACGACGGCGACGATCGGCCGGCTCACGCCAGGCCTCGCTGCTCGGCCAGCGCGACGACCCGCCGCACAACCTCGTCGAGGCCGAGCCCCGTGGTGTCGATCTCGACCGCGTCGGGCGCGGCACGCAGGGCGCTGTGCTCGCGGGTCTCGTCGCGGCGGTCGCGCTCGCGTTGGGCGGCGAGCACGGCGGCCTCGTCTGCGCCGGTCTGCGCCGCCCGGCGCCGCGCCCGCTCCTCATCGCTGGCGGTGAGGAAGGCCTTGAGCGGCGAGTCCGGGCTGACCACGGTGCCGATGTCGCGACCCTCGGCAACGTAGCGACCAGCGGCGATCAGCCTTCGCTGGCTTGCGACCATCGCCTCGCGTACTGGCGCGTGAACGGAGACGCGCGAGGCAGCCTCGGTCGCCTGCGGCGTGCGGATCGCCTCACTTACGTCGTCGCCGTCGAGAACAACGCGATCGCCCTCGAGCGCGATCTCCAGCGAGCGCGCCAGCTCGCCCAGCACCGCGGCGTCGCCGAGCGGGGCGCCGCGCTCGAGTGCGGCAAGCGCCACGCACCGGTACATCGCCCCGGAGTCGAGGTAGGTGAAGCCAAGCGCCGCGGCGACGGCACGGGCTACTGAGGACTTGCCGGCCCCGGCAGGGCCGTCGATCGCGATGACCATAGACACATAGTTTCGCGCTTCGCTCACGGCGCGAAGAGTCAGAGGTGCGCGCTTGTCGCTCCGCGCTGCGGGGCAGCGTACGGCTCAGCGCGAAAGCGAGGCGAGATCGGCCTCGAAGCCGGGGTAGCTGACGGCGGCGGCGTCCATCCCGGCGACCGCGACCCCTTCGCGCGAGGCGAGGCCGGCAACCGCACCGAGCATCGCGACCCGATGGTCGCCGTGCGAGTCGATCGCGCCGCCGCGCAGGCCGCCTGCGCCCTCGATCCGCATTCCGTCCTCGCTCGTCTCGACCGTCGCGCCGAGCGCCGTCAGCGCCCCGGCGACGCTGGCGATCCGGTCGCTCTCCTTGCGCCGCAGCTCGGCCGCGTCGCGGATCGTCGTCGCACCCTCGGCGAAACAGGCCGCGAGCGCGACCAGCGGCAGCTCGTCGATCGCCAGCGGGATATCGGCTCCGCCGACCTCGACCCCGCGCAGCTGCGCCGGCCGCAAACGCAGACGCCCGCTCGGCTCGCCGCCGCGCTCGCCCTCGGGCTCGACCTCGACCTCGGCCCCCATTCGCTCGAGGATCGTCAGCAGGCCGGTGCGGGTCGGGTTGAGCCCGACACCGCTGAGCACGACCTCGCTGCCCGGGACGAGCAGCGCTGCGACGAGGAAGAAGGCGGCCGAGGAAAAGTCGGCGGGGACGGCGATCTCGCCCGGCTCGAGCCGGGCGGCGGGCCGGATCGAGACCGTGCCCTCACCGCGCTCGACCTCGGCCCCGGCCGCCGCCAGCATGCGCTCGCTGTGGTCGCGGCTCGGCAGCGGCTCCACCACCATCGTCTCGCCCTCGGCGAGCAGGCCGGCGAAGAGGACGCAGGACTTGACCTGGGCGCTCGCCACCGGCAGCTCGTAGGCGATCCCTCGCAACGGCGCCGCCTCGATCCGCAGTGGCGGCAGGCGCTCCTCGCGGCACTCCAGCCTGGCCCCCATCGAGCGCAGCGGCTCGACGACGCGGTCGACCGGGCGGCGGCGGATCGAGTCGTCGCCGTCGAGCGTCCACTCGCCCGTCTCCTGACCGGCGAGCCAACCCGGTAGCAGGCGCAGCAGGGTGCCGGCGTTGCCGACATCGATCGCCGCCGGGGCGGCGCCGCGCAGGCCCGCGCCGCGCACCCGCAGCAGCGGCGCCAACGTGCCGCCACCCGCTCCCTCCACCTCGGCGCCGAGCGTCTCGATCGCCGCCAGGGTCGAGCGGGTATCGGCGGCATCCAGATAGCCCTCGATCGTCGTCTCGCCCTCGGCCATCGCGGCAATCAGCGCCGCCCGGTGGGAGACCGACTTGTCGGCGGGCGGCCGCAGGCTGCCGCGCAGCGGTCCCGAGGGCTCGAAGCGGGTTGCCATGGCCGGCTACTCCCGCGTCTCGTCGTCACCGACGAGCTCGTCCCGCAGCCGACCGGCACGCTCGTGCCAGGCGGCGATCGCCTCGCGGTCGCCGCCCACGATCAGCTCGCGCGCCTCGCCCAGGCGGACGATCACGTCGTCGATCGCCGCGAGCACGGCGTCGGAGTTGGCGCTGTAGATGTCGGCCCAGATCGACGGGTTGGAGCCGGCGACACGGGTCGCGTCGCGGAAGCTCGGCCCGACCTCGGGCATCCGCTTGGAGTCGCGTGTCAGCTCACCGGCCGCCTGGCCGGAGAGGACGTTGGCGAGCACGTGAGGCAGGTGGCTGACGGTCGCCATAAGGCGGTCGTGCGCGGCCGCGTCGATCGCCTGCGGCCGCGCGCCGAGGCCGGCGATCGTCCGCTGCAGGCGGTCGTAGAGGGCGGCGCCAGTGCGCTCGCTCGGGGTCAGAAACCAGCGCGCGCCCTCGAAGAGGTCGGCGCGGGCGTTCTCGACCCCGGCGGTCTCGGCGCCGGCGAGCGGATGGCCGCCGATGAAGCGCTCGTCCTCGCCGAGCGCGGTGACGATCGAGCGCTTGGTCGAGCCCGCGTCGGTGACTACGGCCTCCGGCCCACTCGCCGCAAGCGCCTCGCGGGCGAGCTCGGGCAGCGCCGCCACCGGCGCGGCGCAGAAGACGATTTCCGCCCCCGCGCAGGCGTCGGCGACGCTGTCGGCCGCACGGTCGACGGCGCCGAGCCGGGCGGCGCGCTCGACCGTCTCGCGATTGTGACCCCAACCGACGACCTCGCTGCGCAGCCGCTCCCTCGCGGCGAGCCCGATCGAGCCTCCGATCAGGCCCACCCCGAGAACGGCGATCCTCATCCCTCGCGCCGTGTCCTCACCGCCGCCGCCAGTCCCTCCAGCGCCGTCACGGTGTGCTCCCAGTCAATGCAGGGGTCGGTGATCGACTGGCCGTAGGTGAGCGACTCGGCGTCGCCAAGCTCCTGGCGGCCCTCAACCAGGAACGACTCGAGCATCAGCCCGACGATCGCCCGGTTGCCAGCTGCCACCTGATCGCCGATCGCCGCCGCGGCCTGCATCTGCTTGGCCGGGTCCTTGGCGCTGTTGTCGTGTGAGGCGTCGATCACGACGCGCTCGGCAAGGCCGGCGCCGGCGAGCATCTTCAGCGCTCCCGCGACGCCCTCGGGGTCGCAGTTCGGGGCGCCGCGGCCGCCGCGCAGGATCACGTGGCCATCGGGGTTGCCGACGGTGTGCAGGATCGCCGGCCGGCCGGCGTCGTCGATTCCGGCAAAGGCGTGCGAGGCGGCGGCGGCGCGCACCGCGTCGACCGCGACCTGGACGTCGCCGTCGGTGCGATTCTTGAAGCCGATCGGCATCGAGAGGCCGGAGCCGAGCTGGCGGTGGATCTGGCTCTCGGTAGTGCGCGCCCCGATTGCCCCCCAGGCGACCGTGTCGGAGATGTACTGGGGTGTGATCGGGTCGAGGAACTCACATCCGATCGCGAGCTCGAGGTCGAGCACCTGCAGCAGCAGGTCACGGGCGATGCGCAGGCCGGCATTGACGTCGCAGGAGCCGTCCAGGTAGGGATCGTTGATCAGCCCCTTCCAGCCGGTCGTCGTCCGCGGCTTCTCGAAGTAGACGCGCATCGCGACGAGCAGGTCGTCCTGCAGCTCCCCCGCCAGCGCCGCCAGCCGGCCGCCGTACTCGAGCGCCGCCTCGGCGTCGTGCACGCTGCAGGGGCCGACGACAACCAGTAGCCGGTCGTCAACGCGTTCGAGCACGTTGCCGACCGCCTCGCGTTCGCGCACCACGGCGCGCTCGCGCTCGGAACCGAGCGGCAGGTCGCCGATCAGCGCTTCCGGCGCGACCAGCTCGACGACGCGCTCGATGCGCCGATCGCGAACTCCATCGCGGGTGTCCTCCCCCATTCCGATGATCATCTTGCCGCCACCTTTCTCCACAATCAAGACTTTACTTTCCACCTGGACCGACCTGGACGGTCAAAGCGTTCAAGCGAGGATCTCGCCGAGGGACGCGAGAAAGCGGTCGTTCTCGGCCGCAGTGCCGTAGCTGACCCGGATGTGGCCGGGGCTGCCGAGCGGGGTGCCGGGCCGGACCGCGATCTTCTGCTCGGCAAGGGCGGCGACGACCGCCGTCTCGTCGGCATCGCCGAGGTCGATCCAGGAGAAGTTGGCTTCGGTCTCCGCCGTCGCGAGGCCGAGCCCGCGCAGTCCCTCCTCGACGCGAACGCGCTCGATCACGGTGCGCTCCACCCGCAGCGCGACGTCGTCCTGGTGCAGGACGGCCTCGGCGGCGGCGGCCTGGGCGATCGCGTTGACGTCGAACGGCTGGCGCACCGCGTCGACGGCGGCGCGGAACTTGGCAGAGCCGAGCGCGAAGCCGACCCGCAGGCCGGCGAGGCCGTAGACCTTGCTGAAGGTGCGCAGCACAACCAGGTTGGGAAACTCGGCTAGCAGGTCGACGGTGGAGTCGGGATCGTCCTCGGTCTGGAACTCGACGTAGGCCTCGTCGAGAGCGATCGTCACGTGGCCGGGAATGCGCGCGCAGAACTCCGCGACCCGCGCGGCCGGCACGAGGGTGCCGGTCGGGTTGTTCGGGTTGCAGACGATGACCAGCTGCGTCGCCGCGGTCACCTCCGTTGCCATCGCATCGAGGTCGTGAACCTCGCCCGCGTCGAGCGGCACGCGGATCTCGCGAGCGCCGCTCAGCGCCGAGAGATACGGGTACATCGAGAACGAGGGCCAGGCATAGACGATCTCCGAGCCCGGCTCGCAGAGCGCGGTGGCGGCGGCGAGCAATATCTCGCAGGAGCCGTTGCCGACGGCGACCCGGCCGGGCTCGACCTCGTAGCGATCGGCGATGCGACGCCGCAGCAGAGTCGCGTCGGGGTCGGGATAGCGGTTCATCGCCGTGGCGGCCCCACGGATCGCCTCGACCACCTTCTCGTGCGGCGAGTAGGGAGACTCGTTCGAGGCAAGCTGCGCGATTCCGCCGGAGGCGATCGCCTCCGGCGCCTGCCCGGTCGGCACGCCCGCCTGGTAACCCGGGATGCGGGCCAGCTTCTCAGCGAAGGTCACGGTCATGCGCTCATTGTGGCCGACCGAGCTGCAGCGCGGCGATTACTGCGCAGCATGCAGGTCGGAGCGCAACCCCTGCGTCGCCCCGAGGTAGGCATGCGCCGTCGTGTGGCCGGCGGGGGCGTAGTAGTGCAGCATCGCCCTAATCACGCGCGGCATCGATCCCGGCACCGGGATCTCGCGGCTGCAGAGCAGCGGCACGGCCTCGAGCCCAAGCTCACGCGCCGCCACCGCCGGGAACTCGGCGTCGAGGTCGTCGGTGGTGGTGAAGATGCAGCTGACGATCGCCTCCGGCGCCAGCTCGTTGCGCTCGAGCAGCGCCCGCACCAGGTCAGTGGTCGCAGCAACGATCGCCTCCGCCTCGTTCGCCTCAGCCTGCACGGCCCCGCGCACCGCGAAGAGCCTTTGATCCCCGTTCACGCTCACGATTTCCCATCTTCCCAAAGGCGGGCGACCTCGGCGTCAGCGAGGCGGCGGGCTTGGCCCTCAGGCAACCCGCCCAGCTCGATCGGCCCGAAGCGCACGCGCCGCAGCGCCACCACCTCATTGTCGACGGTTTCCGCCATACGACGGACCTGTCGGTTGCGGCCCTCGCGCAGGACGATCTCGATCTCACGCTTGCCCAACCGGCGCACCTCGGCCGGCGCCGTCGGCCCGTCCTCCAGCTCGACCCCACCCGCCAACCGCCCCACGTCGCGATCCGATGGTGGCCGCTTCAACGTGACCTCATAGGCCTTCGCCACTTCGTAGCGCGGGTGCGTCAACTGGTTGGCCAGCTCCCCGTCATTGGTCAGCAGCAGCAATCCGGACGAGTCCGCATCCAACCGCCCCACCGGATACAGCCGCGCTCCCGACTCGACCAACTCCACCACCGCCCGTCCGCTCCGCCGGGCTCCCGCGCCGTCGAGACGACTCCCACCGGCTTGTTCACCGCCCAAACCTCCCGCACCTCTGCGACAACCGGGCTCCCATCGACCCGTACGTCATCGCGCTCCCCGACATCCCGCGCCGGATCTCGCACAACCTGGCCACCAACGGTCACGCGCCCACGCCCCACAATCTCCTCCGCCCTCCGCCGAGAGGCGACGCCACCGTGCGCGAGGAACTTCGCCAGCCTCACGAGACGGAAGGGTGGGGGTCGACCCCGGCCTAGCCTCCCTACGGCACCGCGGAGTGCCTCCCGCGGCCGAAGGCCGCTCATCATTAGCCCCGCCGCAGGCGGGGCTTAGGCGTAGCCGGGGTCGACCCCCACCCTTCCCGGCCTCACGGCTCTGCCCGCTGTTCCCCCGCCCTGAGCAGCCGCTCGCGCAACTCCCGCTCATCCTCCGGCGTCGGGTCGAACTGCGCCGGATCGGGCAGCGCATCCAGCCCAGAAAGGCCGAAGAGGCGCTCGAACAGCTCGGTCGTCTTGAACAGCGCGGCGCCGAACTGCGAGCGGCCGGACTCCTCGATCAGCCCGCGCTCGGCCAGCGTCTGCACCGCAGACTCCGAGGAGACGCCGCGGATCCGTGCCACCTCCGGACGTGAGACCGGCTGCAGGTAGGCGACGATCGCCAGCGTCTCGGCCTGCGCCTGGGTCAGCGACGGCGTGCGCGGCTTGGCCAGCAAGCGCCGGGCCGCGTCCTCGCTGGAGGGGTCGCTGGCCAGAGCGAGGCCACCCGAGACCTCGCGCAGGACCACGCCGCGCCTACCCTCTGCCAGGTCCTCGCGCAGCAGCTCGACCGCCTCGGTCACCTGGCCCTCGGTCGCCTCGGTCGCCTCGACCAGGTCGGCGACGGCGACCGGCTGCGGCGAGAGGAAGAGCAGCGCCTCGATCATTCGGCTGAGGTCACTCACCCGGCGCCCGCCTCCTGTCTGTGGATCTCGATCGGGCCAAGCGGCTCGCTCTGCCTCCATGTCACCTCGCCTTTGCGGTACAGCTCAAGCAGGGCGAACAGTGTCACCGCCTGGGTCAGCCGGTCCTCGCCGCCGAACTGCTCGTCGAAGTCGATGCTGTTGCGGCCGGAGAGGGCGTCGCGGAGGGCGCGCAGGCGTCGCTCCAGCGAGACGGTAGGGCGGATGTGGCTGACGTCGACCGGCGGCGGCACGACGAGCAGGTCGCCGAGCGCGGCGCCGAGCCGCTCGGGATCGTAGACCGCAACCGCCGCCTCGACCGCGACCCGACGCAGGCCGGGCGGCAGCGGCGCCGAGCGGTAGAGGTAGCCGCGGGCTGCCTCGAAGCGCTCGCCGAGCCGTGTCGCGGCGGCGCTGTAACGGCGGTACTCGAGCAAACGCGCGAGCAGCTCCTCGATCGCCTCCTCGGGGCCCATCTCCTCCATCTCGGGATCCGCCCCCGGCAGCAGCAGGCGAGACTTCAGCTCCAACAGCGAGGCGATCAGGACGAGGAACTCGGTCGCCACCTCAAGCTCGAGCTCGCCTTCGCGCTCGAGATGCTCGACATAGGCGACGACGACCTCGCCCAGCTCGACCTCAAGCAGGTCGACCTCCTCGCGCAGCAGGACCGCGATCAGCAGATCGAACGGCCCGGCGAAAACGTCGAGCTCGAGATCGAGGTCAGCGACCGGCATCGCCTAAGGGTAAGCCGGAGCGCCGATGCCCATCCGCTCGCGCACCTCGGCCAGCGTCGGCGCCGCGATCGCGCGCGCCTTCTCCGCGCCGGCCGCAAGCGCCGCCTCCAGCGCAGCCTGGTCCGGGCGCAGCTCGGCGTAGCGCTCCTGCACGGGCGCCAGCAACTCGACGACACCCTCGGCGACGGCCCCCTTGAAATCGCCGTATCCGGCCTCGGCAAACTCGCGCTCGATCTCCTCGGGTGCGGCGCCGCGGGCGACCGCGAGCACGTCGATCAGGTTGGTCACGCCGGGCTTGTCGGGGTCGCGGACAACCTCCCGGCCCGAGTCGGTGACGGCACTGCCGAGCTTCTTGCGGATCACGTCGGGCCGGTCGAGCACGTAGATCGTGCCCGCCTCGGACCCACTGGTCGTCGACATCTTCGTCTCCGGCTCCTGCAGGTCCATGATCCGGGCGCCGACCGCGGGGATGCGGTGCTCGGGGACGACCAGGGTCTCGCCGAAGCGCTCGTTGAAGCGGCGGGCGATCTCCCGCATCAACTCGACGTGTTGGAGCTGATCGTGGCCGACCGGGACCTCGGTGGCCTTGTAGGCGAGCACGTCGGCCGCCATCAACACGGGGTAGGTGAAGAGCGCCGCCGAAACCAGCTCGCGCTGCTTCGCGGACTTCTCCTTGAACTGGTGCATGCGGTTGAGGTCGCCGTGCGCGGTGACCGCCGAGAGCAGCCAGGTCAGCTCGGTGTGCTCGCGCACGTCGGATTGGCGGAAGAGGATGCAGCGCCCGGGGTCGAGGCCGGCGGCGAGCAGGATCGCGGTCGTGTCGTAGAGCCGCTCGCGCAACTCGGCCGGGTCGAAGGCAACCGAGAGCGCGTGCAGGTCGACGATGCAGAAGATCGCCGGCTCGCCCCGCTCCTGCCCCTCGACGTACTGGCGGATCGCACCGATGTAGTTGCCGAGGTGCTTGCGGCCGGTCGGCTGGATGCCGCTGAAGATGACTGGGGCGCTCACGAGTCGTGAGCCTATTAGGGGCAGATGGACGGGGTGCCCCTCGCTCCGACAATCGGCGGTCTTATTAGACCGCCGCGTCGGCGCCGTGGCCGCACTCGCCCGCCGCGACGGCGCCGCCCGCCGGCACGGCTTCCACCCGCCGTTTCGGGTTCTCGATCCCGAAGCCGGCGAAGATGCCGCCGGCGATCATCAGTAGGCCGGCAATCGCAATCCCGAGGTGGAAGGCCGAGGTCGAAGCGTCGGCGGCGGCCGCGCGTACACGAGCCGCTTCGGGCGAGCTCAGGCGTTTGGCCGCCGGCACGGCGAGCGGCTGATCCTTCGCTTCGGCGACAGCGGTCGCAGCGCGCGGGCTCAGCGGGGCGTCGCCGAGGTCGGAGTCGATACTCGAGCCGAAGCTGGCGGAGATCACCGCGCCGAGCACGGCGATCGCGAAGAGGCCGGCGACGCGGGAGATGCCGTTGCTGACCCCGGAGGCGATGCCGACGTGGCGTTCCTCGACCGAGTCGAGCACGGTCGCAGTCAAGGGCGCGACCGTCGCCGAGAGGCCGAGGCCGAAGACGAGGATGCCCGGCAGCACGTCGACGGCGTAATTCGGGTCGGAGCCGACCCGCAGCAGCAGGATCAGCCCGATCCCACCGACGATCGGGCCGGCGCACATCGGCAGCCGCGGCCCCGTGCCCGAGGCAAGTTTGCCCCAGCGCGGCGAGAGGAAGAAGAGGATCAGCGAGACCGGCGTCGTCGCCAGGCCGGCCTCGATCGGCGAGTAGCCGGCCACCTGCTGGAGGAAGAGGCCGACGAAGAAGAGGCCGCCGATCAGCCCCGCGTAGGCGGCCAGCGTGGTCAGGTTGGCGACGCGGAAGTTGCGGATCCGAAACAGCGACAGTTCGAGCATCGGGTGGCGGGCGCGTGCCTCGTGGAGGATGAAGAGGGCGAAGCCGCCGATTCCGGCGAGCATCGGGATCCAGACCACCGGACTACCCCAGCCGTAGGCCGGCTGCTCGATCAGGGCGAAGACGGGGCCACCCAGGCCGATCGCGGAGAGCCCGATACCGGGCCAGTCGATCCCGCGGAAGGCTTCCATGTCGCGCGTCTCCTTGATCGCGCGCATACTCAGCGCCACCGTCAAGGCGATCAACGGGATGTTGACCCAGAAGATCGCCCGCCAGGAGAGCGCCTCGATCAGAACGCCGCCGCCGGCCGGGCCGAGCACGGTGGCGATTCCGGTCCAGGCAGTCCAGGTGCCGACGGCCCTGCCGCGCGCTGCGCCTTCGAAGGCGGCAGCGACGAGCGCCAGAGAGCCCGGCACGAGCAGCGCCCCGGCCACACCCTGCAGCGCGCGGGCACCGACGAGAAACTCGACCGAGGGCGCGAGCGCGCAGAGAACCGAGGTGACGCCGAAGGCGATCAGGCCGATGACGAAAACGCGCCGCCGCCCGAACTGGTCACCGAGCCCGCCACCGACGAGCAGCAGAGCGACCAGGGTGAGCATGTAGGACTCGACCACCCACTGCTGGCCCGCGAGGCCGGCGTCGAGCCCGTCGGCAATCGCCGGCAGCGCCACGTTGACCACCGTCGAGTCGAGGAAGACGATCGTCGAGCCGAGGATCGTCGCGATCAGCGTCAGCCGCTGTTGGCGAGACACCGGCTCAGTGTAGGCAGGGGGCCCTCACGTGCCGAGCTCGCGCAGCTGCTGGGCCGGGGTGAAGAAGTTACGGTAGGCGAGACCGGTGGCGACGAGGGCCGAGATGGCGACGCTGCCGAGCAGGGCGTAGAGCAGGATCAGCTGCAGGCGCACGGCATCGGCTGGTTCGGCGCCGGCGAGCAGCATCCCGACCATCGTGCCGGGGAAGAAGATCAGCCCGGTGGTCTTGGTCGAGTCGACCAGGGTGATCGTGCCCGAGCGCAGGGCGCGACGCACGAACGGCGCCGCCGCCTCGCGCGCCGTCGCCCCCAGCGCCAGGGTCGCCTCGATCCCGGCGCGCGACTCGCCGACCTCGTCACCGAGCCGGTTCAGGGCCACCGCCGAGGCGGTCATCGCGTTGCCGATCACCATGCCACCGACCGGGACCAGGTAGCGCGGGGTCGGCTCGAAGATTCCCAGCGCGACAACCAGGCCGAGCGTCGTCGCCGCGGCCGCCGCGAGCCCGATCAGCAACGGCCAGAACGCGTTGGGGACCTTCTTCGCGCGGCTGCGGGCGGTGATCGCTCCGAAGAGGATCATCACCGAGAGCAGCGCCAACACCAGCCAGATCGTGTCGGCGTCGAAGATCAGCTTGATCGCATAGCCGATCGCGGTCAGCTGGACGAAGGAGCGGACCGTGGCGACGACGATGTCGCGCTCTAGTTCGGCGCGGCGCCAGCGCGAGATCGCGACAGCGAGGGCGACGAGGGCGAGCGCCGCGGCGACCTGGCCGAGCGAGACGTCGATCGAGCCGTTCATGCCAACGCCTGCTCGAGCGGGCCGCAGGCGGCGACCCGGCCCGCCTCCAGCCGCAGCGCCCGCGTGGCGAGCCGCCGCGCCTGCTCGGGGTCGTGGCTGACGATGATCAGCGCGATCTCGAGCTCGCTGCGCAGCTGGCCGAGCGTCGCCTCGATCGCGTCACGCGCGCCGTGGTCGAGCGCCGCAGTCGGCTCGTCGAGCAGGAGCACGGCCGGTTGCTGGGCGAGGGCCCGCGCAAGCATCGCCCGCTGCCCCTCGCCGACCGAGAGCTCGCCCACGTCACGCGCCGCGAAACCGGGATCGAGGCCGGCGAGGCCGAGGCAGCGCCCCGGGTCGAGCCCCCTGCCGGCCAGGCCGGCGGCGTAGCGCAGGTTCGACTCGACGCTGCCCGGCAGCAGCGCCGGCAGCTGCGGCACCAGCGAGACCTCGCGCCGCAGGGCGAGCGGGTCGTAGCGCTCCAACGGCCGGCCGCGGTAGGCGATCGAGCCTGCATCCGGGTCGGCGAGCCGGTTGAGCAGCCGCAGCAGGGTTGACTTGCCGGCGCCGGAAGGCCCGACGATCGCGGTCGCGCCGAGCTCGATCTCGGCGCTGAGCGAGTCGAGGACGGTGCGGCCGCCGCGGACGAGGCTGACATCGCGAAGCTCGAAAAGCACCGGGCCATGATCCCGCACCGCTCGCAAGAACCCTCCCGCCGCGGCGCCCGGCGTTGGCGGAGCACCGCGCTGGTGGCAGAATCAAGGAAGGTGATGCGCTGATGGCGAGAGCGATTTGGAGCGGAACGATCAGCTTCGGGCTGCTCAGCGTGCCCGTCAAGCTCTACAGCGCGGTCGCCCGCCGCGGCATCTCGCTGCGGGAGATCCGCGAGTCCGACGGTGCCCGGATCAAACACCGGCGCGTCGCCGAGGGCACCGACGAGGAGGTCCCCTACGGGGAGATCGTCAAGGCCTTCGAGATCACGCCCGACCGCTACGTGCCGATCGGCAAGGACGAGATCGCGACGCTGGCGCCAGAGAAGACGCGGGCGATCGAGGTGCAGGACTTCGTCGACCTCGACCAGATCGACCCGATCTACTTCGACAGCCCCTACTACCTGGGCCCGTCCGAGGGCGCCGAGAAGGCCTACTCGCTGCTGGCCAGGGCGATGCAGAAGTCGGGCAAGGTGGCGATTGCCCGCTTCGTCTTCCGCAACAAGGAGCACCTGGCGGCGCTGCGCCCCGGCGACGGCGTGCTGACGCTGACCACGATGCGCTTCGCCGACGAGGTCGTCGCCCCCGCCGAGCTCGAGGACGTGCTGCCGCAGGACGAGCAGAAGGTGGCGAAGAAGGAGGTCGCGATGGCCGAGCAGCTGATCGAGTCGCTGACCACGGACTTCGACCCCGGCGCTTACCGCGACGAGTACCGCGAGCAGCTACTGGCGCTGATCGAACGCAAGGCGGAGGGCAAGGAGGTCGTCACGGCGCCGGCGACCGAGGAACCGAAGCCGACCGCCGCCCCCGACCTGATGAGCGCACTCGAGCAGAGCATCGCCGCGGTCAAGGATCGCGGCAGAGGCAAGGGCGAGGCGACGGGCGGCGCCAAGAAGGCACGGGCCACGAAGGCCAAGGCCGTGCCGAAGAAACGCTCCTCCGGCAAAAAAGACAAAGCCTCGAAGTAGCCGGTGGCCGAAAGCCGTCAGGTCGAGGTCGGCGGCCGTGAGCTGAGGCTCACCAACCTCGGCAAGGTCCTCTACCCGGAGGCCGGCTTCACCAAGGGCGAGGTGGTCGACTACTACGCCAAGGTCGCCGAGGCAATCGTCCCGCACCTCAGCGGCCGCGCCGTCACCCTGCGACGCTTCCCCGAAGGGGTCGATGACCTCGATGCCGCCTTCTTTGAGAAGCGCTGCCCGAAGCACCGGCCGAATTGGGTGAAGACGGCGCGGGTCGAGGCCGGGCCGCGCGCGGGCAAGATCGACTTCTGTGTCTGCGACAGCCTGCCGACACTGGTCTGGATGGCGCAGCTGGCAGCGATCGAGCTGCACCCCTCGCTCTCGCTCTCGCGGGCACCGAAACGGCCGACTGTGCTCGCCTTCGACCTCGACCCCGGCCCGCCGGCCGACATCGTCGAGTGCTGCCAGGTAGCTCTGCGCCTGCGCGATCTGTTCGGCCACTTCGACGTCGAGTGCTTCCCCAAGACCTCGGGCTCCAAGGGCCTGCAGGTCTACGTGCCGCTGAACAGGAAAGCCCCATACGAGCAGACCAAACCGTTCGCCAAAGCGATCGCCCAGTTGCTCGAGAAGCAGACCCCCGACCGGGTCGTCTCGAAGATGAAGAAGGCCGAACGCGAGGGCAAGGTCTTCGTCGATTGGTCGCAGAACCACCAGCGCAAGACGACGATCGCCGTCTACTCCCTGCGCGCCCGCGAACGCCCCACCGCCTCCACCCCGGTGACCTGGAACGAGGTGGAGCACGCCGCTGAGCAGGATGACGCCGACTCACTCGTCTTCGAAGCCGGCCAGGTCATCGAGCGCCTGGAAGACAAAGGCGACCTCTTCGCCCCGGTGCTGGAGCTGGAGCAGGACCTGCCGGAGCTCTAGCCCAGCGGCTGGCGGACCACGGGCTTGCGGGTCGCTTTGACCTCGTCGAGGCGGCGGACGGGGGTTGTGTAGGGGGCCTGCTTGGCCTTCTCGGGGTCGGACTCGGCCTCGGCCAGGATCTGCTCGACCGCATCGGCGAAGGCGTCCAGGGACTCCTTTGTCTCGGTCTCGGTCGGCTCGACCATCAGAGCCTCGTCGACCAGGAGGGGGAAGTAGACGGTCGGCGGGTGGAAGCCGAAGTCGAGCAGGCGCTTGGCTAGATCAAGCGTGGCGACGCCGAGCTGCTTCTTCATCGGCTTGCCGGAGAGGACGAACTCGTGCATGCAGTGGCGGTCGAAGGCGACCGGGACGCGCTCGCCGGCCCGGCCCTCGGCGAGGCGCGCCTTGAGGTAGTTGGCATTCAGCACGGCGGTCTCCGAGGCCTCGGCAAGGCCATCGGCGCCGAGGCTGAGGATGTACGCGTATGAGCGCACGAAGACGCCGAAGTTGCCCTGGAAGCCGCGCAGGCGGCCGATCGACTTGGGCCGGTCGAGGTCCAGGTCGAAGCTAGGCCCGCTGCCGTTGCCGCTCTCGCGCCGCACGACCTGGGGCCGCGGCAGGAAGGGCTCGATCCGCTCGGAGACCGCGATCGGGCCGGCGCCGGGGCCGCCGCCCCCGTGCGGTTGGCTGAACGACTTGTGCAGGTTGACGTGGACGATGTCGAAGCCCATGTCGCCCGGCCGCGATTTGCCCATCACGGCGTTGAGGTTGGCACCGTCGTAGTACAGCGTCCCCCCCGCCTCGTGGATCAGCGCCGCGATCTCAGCGATGTTTTCGTCGAAGAGGCCGAGCGTGTTGGGGTTGGTCAGCATCAGGCAGGCGACCTCGTCGTCGACCTTGGCCCGCAGGTCGTCCATCTCGACCCCCCCGCGCTCGTCGGTTGCGACCTTGACGATCTCGTAGCCGGCCATCGTCACCGAGGCCGGGTTGGTCCCGTGCGAGGTATCCGGCGCCAGCACCTTGGTCCGCGTTTCGCCGCGGTCGGCGTGGAAGGCACGGGTGAGCAGCAGCCCGGCGAGCTCGCCATGCGAGCCGGCCGAGGGCTGCAGGCTGACGTGCGGCAGGCCGCAGATCTCCGCCAGCGACTCCTGCAGCAGCCACATCAGCTCCAGCGCCCCCTGCGCCCGCCCGGGGTCCTGCGCAGGGTGCAGGCGGGCGTGGCCCGGAAGCGCCGCGACGCGCTCGTTGAGCCGCGGGTTGTGCTTCATCGTGCATGAGCCGAGCGGGTAGAAGCCGCTGTCGAGGTCGAAGTTGCGGCGCGAGAGGCGGTTGTAGTGGCGGACGATCTCCGGCTCGGCGACCTCGGGCAGCGCCGGCGGCTCGGAGCGCAGCAGCTTCGCCGGGATCAGCTCCTCCAGCGGCGGCTCGGGCACTTCGGCCGGGGGCAGCACGGCGGCGCGGCGGCCGGGCTTCGAACGCTCGTAGATCGTCGTCGCGCGTTCGCGCTGCATCGGTGTCTCGGTCAGCGCCATCAGGCCGCAACCCCCTGCCGCTCGGCCGCCACGGCGGCCCCGAGAGCCTCGGCGAAGTCGTCGATCTGGGAGCGTGTGCGGCGCTCGGTGATCGCCACCAGCAGCCCGTCCTCGTACTCGGGGTACTCGCGACCGAGCGGGTAGCCGGCGGCGATGCCGCGGTCGGCGCAGCGCTCGAGCACCGGCCCGACCGGGGCGTCGAGGCTCAGCGCGATCTCGCGCGCGACCGGCGCCTCGTGCAGCAGCTCGACCCCCGGCGTCGCGGCCAGCCGCTCGCGCGCATAGGCGGCGCGGCGCAGCAGCAGCTCGCCCAACTCGCGGAAGCCCTCGCGACCGAGCCAGGCGAGGTGGATCGTCGCCGCCAGCGCGTTCAGCGCCTGCGCGGTGCAGATGTTGTGCGTCGCCTTCTCGCGGCGGATGTGCTGCTCACGGGTCTGCAGGGCGAGGACGAAGCCGCGGCGACCGTCGGCGTCGTCGGTCTCGCCGGCGATCCGCCCCGGCATCTTGCGCATCAGCTCCTCGGTCCCGCAGAAGAAGCCGAACGAGGGGCCGCCGAAGTCGAGCCGGTTGCCGAGTGGCTGGCCCTCGCCGAGGGCGATGTCGGCGTTCTGCTCGCCGGGCGGCTTGAGCACACCGAGCGTCATCGGGTCGACCGCGACCACGAGCAGCGCCCCGTGCTCCTTCGCCGCCGCGCCGAGTGCCTCGACGTCCTCGACCGCGCCGAGGAAATTGGGGCTCTGCAGGAAGACGGCGGCGGTCTCGCCGTCGACCGCCGCGGCCAGCGCGGCGGCATCGGTGAGCCCGTCCTCGAGCCCGACCTCCTCGACCTCGGCGCCGTACCCGACCGAGTAGGTGGCGAGCGTCTCGCGGCTGTGCGGGTGGACGCCGCGCGAGACGACGAAGCGGCGCCGGCCCTTGCTCGCGGCAATCGCCAGGTAGGCGGCCGAGGCGACCGACGAGGGGCCCTCGTAGAGGCCGGCGTTGGAGACCGGCAGCGCGGTCAGCTCCGACATCGCGGTCTGGAACTCGAACATCGCCTGTAGCCCGCCCTGCGAGATCTCCGGCTGATAGGGCGTGTAGGGGGTGAGGAACTCGCTGCGCTGGGTTATCGCGTCGACGATCGCCGGCACGTAGTGGTCATACATCCCCGCTCCGAGGAAACAGACCTGCTCCTCGGCATCGGCGTTGCGGCCGGCGAGCTCGGCGAGGCGCTCGTAGACCTCGGCCTCGCTCATCCCGTCGGGCAACGCCAGCGGCCGGCCGAGGCGCAGCGGCTCAGGGATCTGCTCGAAAAGGTCCTCGACCGAGTCGACCCCGATCGCGGCGAGCATCTGCTCGCGGTCGGCGACGGTTGCGGAGGTGTAGCGGCTCACAGGGTCAAGGCTACGGAAGCGTTCCCGGCTACCCGGTCAGGCATCGAGCAGCTTGCGGTATTCCTCGGCGCCGAGCAGCGCGTCCGTCTCGCCCGGCGCGCTCAGCTTGACCTTGACCAGCCAGCCCTCGCCATAGGGGTCCTCGTTGATCTTCTCCGGCGCGTCGGCGAGCGCCTCGTTGACCTCGACGATCTCACCGGAGAGCGGCGCGATCACGTCGGAGACGGCCTTGACCGACTCGACCTCGGCGTAGGAGGCGTCCTTGTCGATCGCCGCGCCGGGCTCGGGCGGGTCGTAGAAGACAACCTCGCCGAGGCTGTCCTGCGCGTACCAGGTGATTCCGAACACCGCGTGCTCGTCGCCCTCGAGCCGCGCCCAGTCATGCTGGTCGTGGTAGAGCAGGTCGTCTGGGTAGCTGGCCTCGGGCAAAGCTTCACTTCTCCTTCCGGGACGCGGGACTCTCGTAGAGGGGCTTGGACGCTATACGGGCAGCGCGATGCTTGCCGCGCACGTCGATCTCGACCTCACTGCCGGGCTCGGCGAGGTCGCTGCGCACGTAGGCCATGCCGATGCCGAGCTCGAGCGAGGGCGAGAAGCTGCCGCTGGTGACGACGCCGGCCGGCTCGCCGCCGGCGAGCACCGGGTTGCCCTGGCGCGGGATCCCGGCGCCCTCGATCTTGAACGGGGCCAGCCGCTCCGCCGTGCCCTCGGCCCGCGCCCGCCCGACGGCGTCGGCGCCGACGAACCCGGTCTCCTCCTTGCAGCACCAGCCGAGGCCGGCCTCGATCGGGTTGCGCTCCGGGCTGAGGTCGTTGCCATGCAGGTGGAAGCAGGCCTCGAGCCGCAGCGTGTCGCGCGCGCCGAGCCCGCAGGGGACGACCCCGGCGTCGAGCAACTCGGCCCAGATCGCCGGCGCGACCTCGGGGTCGATCAGCAGCTCGACCCCGTCCTCGCCGGTGTAGCCGGTGCCGCAGGCGAGCGCCGGCCGGGCGCCGATCCGCGTCGTCGTGACGCGCATCCGCGGCGGCAAGTCGATCGCGAGTGCGCTGCCCACGATCGTGCGCGCGTGCGGTCCCTGCACGGCGAGCATCGCGTAGCGGTCGGCGACGTCGCGGACGCTGACATCGAAGCCGCGGCTCCAGCGCCCGAGCCAGGCCAGGTCCGACTCGTGGTTGGAGCAGTTGGTGACGATCAGATAGCGGTCGCCGCCGAGCCGGTAGGTGAAGAGGTCGTCGAGCACGCCGCCGTCCTCGTTGCACAGACACGAGTACTGAGCGCCGCCGAGCGCGATCGTGGCGACGTCGTTGGAGAGCACCCGCTGCAGAAACGCGAGCGCCCCGGGCCCTTCCACTTCGACCTCGCCCATATGCGAGACGTCAAACACCCCCGCATGCGTCCGCACCGCCAGATGCTCCTCCCGCACCCCCTCATAGACAACAGGCATCTCCCAGCCTGCGAAGTCCACAAGCTTCGCGCCGGCCGCCAAGTGCTGGTCATAGAGAGCAGTCTTCACCCGCGGCAGGCTATTGGAAGGAGGGCCGTGTGCCCCTCCCAGGGAGGCTCACGGAACCACGCTCCGCAGCCTGCAAGCGACTCAGCTGCGCGACGGCCTCCATGGGAGGGGCACACGGCCCTCCCCCATCGCTATTCCTTCAAGAACCCCGGCACGTCGATGTCGTCGTCGGACACGCGCAGTTTGCGGATATCCGTGTCCTCGGCCGAGATCCGCGGCCGGCTCTCGTAGCGACGCCGCACCCTCTGCGGCGAACGCGCCAGCAGCTCGAAGCCCTCGAAGCCGGTCGCGATCACGGTGACGCGAACCTCATCGCGCATCGATTGGTCGACGACAGAGCCGAAGATGATGTTGGCGTTGTCGTCGGCTTCGGCCTGGACCAGCTGCGCGGCCTCGTTGACCTCGAACAGGCCGAGGTCCTCGGGTCCGGTGATGTTGAGCAGCATTCCGGTCGCACCCTTGATCGACTCCTCGATCAGGGGCGAGGTGACGGCGGCCTTGGCGGCGTCGACGGCGCGCGACTCACCGGAGGCGGAGCCGACGCCCATCAGCGCCGAGCCGGCGTCCCGCATGATCGTGCGCACGTCGGCGAAGTCGAGATTGATCAGGCCGGGGATCGTGATCAGGTCGGTGATTCCCTGCACCCCCTGGCGCAGGATGTCGTCGGCCTGGCGGAAGGCCTCGAGCACCGAGGTGCGGCGCTCGACCGCCTGCAGCAGCTTCTCGTTGGGAACGATGATCAGGGTGTCTACGTTGTTGCGCAGCTTCTCGATCCCCTCGAGCGCCTGCTGCATCCGTCGTTTGCCCTCGAACTCGAACGGCTTGGTCACCGCGCCGACCGTCAGCGCGCCGATCTCTTCCTTGGCGATCTCGGCGATTACCGGCGCCGAGCCGGTCCCCGTGCCGCCGCCCTCGCCTGCGGTGACGAAGACCATGTCGGCGCCCTTCAACGCCTCCTTGATCTCGTCGCGACTCTCTGCCGCAGCGCCGGCGCCGACATCGGGATTGCCACCTGCGCCCAGGCCTCGGGTGAGCTCCTGACCGATCGAGAGCTTGATGTCGGCGTCGCACGCCTGCAGGGCCTGCGCATCGGTGTTGACCGCGACGAACTCGACGCCGCGAATCCCCGCGTCGACCATCCGGCTGACGGCATTGGTGCCACCGCCGCCTGCTCCGACAACCTTAATTACGGCCAGGTAAGTGGATTCCATCTCCCGATTTCTCCAGCTCGCCGCCCACGAGGGGACTGGCGTTTGAGTTGAGCCTTTGTTCTGTCCGACGCTTCAGCAAGGCTTAAGGGTTGAAGCCTATCGCCAAACCACGGAAATTGCGCTCAACGTAGGGCATCCTCGGGGTCATGTCAAACCCCCGGGAGACATCCTGCAAGCGTAAGTCTTGAGTTCTACTCGAGGGTTTGGCCAGTCTCACCCTATGGTCGAGGGTTCATTCAAGGGGCGGAAGCGTATGTCCAGAGCCGCCCGCGGCGGGACGGCGCGGGTCGTGGAGATTTACATAATCGAGCGACGTGATCGTGGGGTCCGCAAGCACCGCCGCCGCCGCCCTCCACTTCGCCGCCACCTGCGAAACGTCGCCAAAGCGCAGTTCGATCCCCGAACGCAGTTCGACGTCGATTCCGCTTTCGCCGTAGTAGCTGCCCTCTATATACGGGCGCAGGGTCGCCGGGGCGGCACCGAGCACCTCCGCCTGCCGCAATACCGGGCCCGCCAGCCGGCCGTCCTCGGGTGGGGCCGAGAGCGGCAGCGCCGGCAATTGCAGCCCCTCGGGCAGCGGCAGCCAGGCGAGGACGCGACCGTTCGAGCCGACCGCGATCGCATCGGTGCCGCTGCCAATGGTGGCGGTCGCCCGCGGCACGAGCACCCGCGCCTCGACCGTCGTGTCGCGGATCAGAAACCAGTAGGCGGCGCCGGCCGCGATAGCGGTCAGCGCCGCGAGCGCCAACCATCGCCTCACAGCCGCCAGCTCTCCGGCCAGCTCACGGCACCGAGCGTCTGCACCTCCGGCTCCAGCACGACGCCGAAGCGCTCGTGGACACGGCGGCGGCCGGCCGCGATCAGCTCCAGCACGTCGGCGGTCGTCGCCTCGCCCGTGTTCTCGACGAAGTTGGCGTGCTTGAGCGAGAAGCGAGCGCCGCCGATCTCGCGCCCGCGGCAACCGGCCGCCTCGAGCAGTTGGCCGGCGGTACGTCCTTCGGCGCGTTCGTCCGCGGGGTTCTTGAAGGTCGAGCCGAAGGTCTTGATCCCGGAGGGCTGCGCCTCGTGGCGGCGCTCGCGCATCGCCGCCATCGTTGCCTTGATCTCCGTTGCCTCACCGGGGTCGAGGCGGAACGAAGCCAGGGCGACGACCTCGTCCGGGCGCAGGTTGGAGTTACGGTAGGCGAAGCCGAGCTGCTCGGGCCGGCGCCGGGTGCGGCCGCCGGGAGCGCAGATGTCGACCCACTCCAACACCGTTGCCAGCTGACCGCCGTACGCGTTGGCGTTCATCTTCACCGCGCCACCGACGGTGCCCGGGATATTGACCCCGAACTCGAGGCCGGAGAGGCCCCAGCCGGCAGCCTTCGCCGCCGCCGAGGGAAGCCGTGCGCCGCCGCCACAGAGCAGTGTCTCCCCTTCATGGGAGACGGTGGCAAGCTCGCCGTCCAGCTTCAGCGCCAGACCATGGAAACCGTCGTCGGCAACAAGCAGATTCGACCCGGAGCCGATCACGCCGATCGGCAGGCTCTCCCTCGCCGCCCAGGCGAGCAGCACGCCGAGCTTCTCGCCGTCGCGGGGTCGGGCGAACCACTCGGCGGCGCCGCCGGTGCGCACGGTGGTCAGGCGGGCGAGCGGGAAGTCGCGCTCCACGCCTGCGGGCGGGCCGCTCACGCCCACGCCCCGTCGCCGAGCAGCGACTCGCCGACCGCAACCACGTCGCCGGCGCCGATCGTGACCGCAACCGCGCCGGGTTCAAGACGTGGCGCAAGCGCCGCTGCCGCCCCTTCGAGGGTGGGCGTCCAGAGCACCCTCTTCCCCCATGCTGTCGGCTGCAGCGCGGGCGACGTCGAGGCCGCTGACCCCGGCGAGCTCGCCGACCGGCTCCTCACGGGCCGGGTAGACGTCGAGCACGAGTGCTTCGTCGGCCAGCGCCAGCGCCGCCCCGAACTGCTCGGCGAACGCCTTGGTGCGCGAGTACAGATGCGGCTGGAAGACGGCGATGAGGCGCCCCGGCCCAAGCCCCCGCAGGGCCTCCAGCGCCGCCCGCACCTCGGTCGGGTGGTGGGCGTAGTCGTCGTAGACCTGGGCGCCATTGTGCGCGCCCTTGAACTCGAGCCGGCGGCGCACGCCGGGAAAGCCCGACAGCGCCTGCGCGACCTCACCTGCCTCGAACCCGGCCAGCTCGCCCGCCGCGATCGCGGCCCGCGCGTTGAGCACGTTGTGCCGCCCCGGCACGGCGAGATCCATCTCGGCGGGCCCCGGAGCGCCCGCGTCGAATGCACGGACGCTGCATCTGCCCCCTGCGGGGGGGTCGATGTAGCTCTCGTCCGCTGAGCGGACAACGCCTGTCGCCTGTCCCGCGAAGCTGGCGAAAGCCTGGCGCAGCTCCGCCTCGGAGCCCCAGCGCGAGTGGTGGTCCATCTCGATGTTGACCACGACCGCGATCTCCGGCTTCAGCTCGAGGAAGCTGGCGTCGCTCTCGTCGGCCTCGGCGACCACCCACTCCCCCATGCCCCAGTGGGCATTGGTCACGGCGCCGCCGTAGCCGACGCCCGGTACCTCGCCGCCGACAAAGAAGGCGGGATCGGCGCCGAGCCGGCGCAGCGCCCAGACGAGCATCGCCGCAGTCGTCGTCTTGCCGTGCGTACCGGCGACCGCGATCAGCCGCTTCTCGGAGCAGAGCTCGGCGAGGATCTCACCGCGGTGGCGGATCGGCACCCCCCGCTCGCGCGCCAGGGCCAGCTCGGGGTTCTCCTCGTCGATCGCCGTGGAAACGACCACTTCGCACTCGGCCGGCAGGTTGGCGGCGTCGTGGCCGATGTAGGGCTCGACCCCGACCGAGCGCAGGCGCTCCACATAGGAGGACTCGCTGCGATCGCTGCCGGTCACCGAGGCGCCGAGGCCCTTGCAGACCAGCGCCAGGCCGCTCATCCCGGCGCCGCCGATGCCGATGAAGTGCAGGCTTCGGCGCACCCAACTACCTTCGCTCTTGTTGAACGTCGTCACGGCCCCTCGTCCCCGGGGCGGGTGACGGAGAGCACCTGATCGGCGATCCGCCGAGCCGCGTCGGGCATCGCCAGCGCCGCCGAGGCAGCCGCCATCCCCGCCAAACGCCGTTCGTCGCCGAGCAGCTCGGAAACAGCTGCGGCGAGGGCTCCCGGCTCGAGCTCCTCGTCGCGAATCACGGTCGCGCCGCCCGCCTCCGCCATCCAGGCGGCGTTGCTCTCCTGGTGGCCGGCGGCCGCATGCGGGAAGGGCACGAGGACCGCCGGTCGTCCGGTCGCGGTCAGCTCGAAGATCGACCCGCCCGAGCGGCCAAGCACGAGGTCGCAGGCGGCCAGGCAGTCGCCGAGGTCGGGCTCGTAGTCGAGCAGCGTGTAGCGCTCGCTGTGAGGGGAGGCGGCGAGGCGCTCCCGCAGCCCGTCGAAGTCGCGCTGCCCGGCGACGTGGACGACGTCGAACTCGCGTCCAGGGCGCTCCGCCAAACCGGCGACTGCGCACTCGTTGATCGAGCGCGCGCCCTGACTGCCGCCCATAACCAGCAGGCAGCGCGCCTCCGGGGCGATGCCGAAGCGCTCGCGGGCGGCGGCGCGGTCGGCGCCGAGAACCGCGGCCGGAACCGGGCGTCCGGTCACCGGGTAGCGCTCCCCCTCGCGCCCGACGATCGGGAAGGCGAGGCAGACGCGCCGCGCCCTGCCGGCCAGCAGGCGATTGGCGAGGCCGAGGTGGCTGTCGGCCTCGGTGAGGACGAGCGGGATGCGGCCGAGCACCGCGGCCAGCCCGGCCGGCCCGGCGACGAAACCGCCGCCGCCGACGACGACATCCGGCCGGCGGCGCCAGAGCACGCGCAGCGCGGTGCCGGCTGCAGCCACCGCCTCGGCGGCGGCAATCCCGGCGCGCAGACGGCTTCCGCGGTCGATCCCGCGCACCTTGAGGAAGTCGATCTCATAGCCGGCGGCGGGCACGATCTCGGCCTCGATCCGCTCACGGGTTCCGATGAAGGAGACCTCGGCTCCGCTAGCCCGAAGCTCGTCGGCGACCGCCATGGCCGGCACGACGTGGCCGGCCGTTCCCCCGGCCGCCACCACCGCTCTTACGGCTCCTGGTCCGTGCACTGCTAGCTCGGCTCCTTTTCTTTGCGGGCCTGCGCCCACCCTCGACGACGCGCAGTTTGCCAGCGCGGGCGGTCCCCCCGCGGGCGACGTTGAGGATCAGGCCGGCCGCGAACAGCGTCGCCATCAGGCTGCTGTTGCCGTAGGAGACGAAGGGCAGCGGCACGCCCGTGAGCGGCGCCAGCCCCATAACCGCAAACAGGTTGATCGTCGCCTGCACGAGGACCAGCGAGGTCAGCCCGGCGACGAGCAGCTTGCCATAGTTGTCCTTCGCTTTCTTCGCGATCTGCAGGCCGGCGTAGCCGAAGAGCGAGAAGAGCCCGACGACGCCGAGGACGCCGACCAGACCTAGCTCCTCGCCGATCACCGCCGAGATCATGTCGGTGTGCGCCTCGGGCAGGTAGAAGGCCTTCTGCACGCCGTTGCCGATCCCGACCCCGAAGAGCCCGCCCGACCCGAGCGCGATCTTCGCCTGCGCCGCCTGGAAGCCCGCCCCGCCGGCGTCGGCGCCCGGGTTGAGGAAGCCGGTCAGGCGCGCCATCCGGTAGGGCTCGATCACCGTCATCAAGAGGCCAAAGAAGGCGAGGCCGAGGGCGAGCAGGGCGAGGTCGCGCACGCGCGCTCCGGCGGCGAGCAGGGTCGCGGCGACGGCGAAGCAGACGACCATCGCGGTGCCCAGATCGGGCTCGGCGACGATCAGCAGCGTCGCCGCGCCGACGACGAGCAGGAACGGCGCCAGGCCCTCCAGCGAGCGCGCCCGCTTCGGCTTGCGTGCGAGCAGGTCGGCGGCATAGAGGATCAGCGCCACCTTGGCCAGCTCGGAGGGCTGGATCTGCAGGAAGCCCGAGCCGATCCAGCGGCTGGAGCCGTTGACCGTGGTGCCGGCGACGAGGACGACGAGCAGCAGGAAGAGCGAGAGGCCGAGGAACGCCGGGGTGAGGCGGCGCACGAGCTGCAGGCCGCTGCGCGCCGCCACGTGCAGGATCAGCAGGCCGACCGCGCCGAAGAGCAGCGTCCGCTTCAGGTAGAAAGCACTGTCGGAGAGCCCGCCGTCGCTCAGCACCCGCGTGGTCGAGCTGGCGGAGAAGACCATCACCGCCCCGAAGGCGAGAAGGCAGAGCGTCGCGGTCAGCAGCAGGTTGTACTCGGCAGGAAGGTTCGCGGCGCGCTTCTTCGCTTTCTTGCGGCGCCAGGGCAGGGCGATCGCGCTCATCGCAGCCCAGCGACGATCTCGCGGAAGCGGTCGCCGCGCCGTTCGAAGTTCTCAAAGGAGTCGAAGCTGGCGCAGGCGGGCGAGAGCAGCACGACGTCGCCCGGCGAAGCGGCGGCGTGCGCGCGCCGCACGGCGTCGGCGAGATCGTCGCAGCGGTGCACTGCGACGCCGTCGGCGAAGGCCGGTGCGAGCTCGGCGGCGAGCCGGCCGGCGGTGGCGCCGATCAGGTAGCAGGCGGCACAGCGCTCGCCCACCGGCTCCGCCAGCGGCCCGAACGGCTCGCCCTTCTCGCTGCCACCGAAGATCGCGTGGACGCCACCCCCGAAGGCGTCGATGCCGACGACCGCCGAGGCGACGTTGGTCGCCTTCGAGTCATTCACGTAGCGCACGCCGTCGATCTCGGCGACCTGCTCGAGCCGGTGTGGGACGCCGGCGAAACTGCGCAGCCCCTCGCGCACGGCGTCGCGGTCGAGGCCCATCGCCAGCGCCGCGCTCGCCGCGGCCATCGCGTTGGCGACGTTGTGCTCGCCGAAGAGGCCGAGCTCGGCGGTCGCGAGCAGAGGCTCCCCGCCGGCGAAGATCGCGCCCTCGGCCAGCGCCACTTCGCAGTCGGGAGCAGCGCCGTGGCAGAAGGCGACGCGACGGGCGCAGCCGCCGAGGTCGACACCGGCCAGGGCGGGCTCGTCGGCGTTGTAGACGGCGACGTCGTCGTTGCCCTGGTTGGCGAAGATGCGCAGCTTCGCCTCGAGGTAGGCGTCGAGGTCGACGTGGCGATCGAGGTGGTCGGGAGCGAGGTTGAGGAAGACGGCGCACTCGGGGGCGAATGCGGTCGTGTCCTCGAGCTGGAAGCTCGATGCCTCGCAGACGATGGTGGCGCCGGGATCGACCGTCGCCGCCAGCGAGGAGAGCGGCGTGCCGACGTTGCCCGCCACAGCGACCGGCTCGCCGGCGGTGCGGTAGAGGTGCCCCAGCAGCTCGATCGTAGTCGTCTTGCCGTTGGTACCGGTCACCGCGAGGGTGCGGTTGGGAATCGCCCTCCAGGCCAACTCGAGCTCGCCGACGACATCGAGGCCGCGCTCCAGAGCCGCCGCGATCACCGGCGCCTCCCGCGGCACGCCCGGGCTCTTGACGACGGTCCGCGTGGCATCGAGCTGAGCAAGTCCATCCGTATCCAGGACAACTTCGACGCCCTCCCCCGCCAGCCCTGCCGCTCCGTCGGGATGGCCGGAATCGACGCCACGCACGGTCTCACCGCGTTCGGCCAGCATGTCCGCGACAGACTGTCCGGACCGCGCCAGGCCGACGACCAGGAACGGCCCCTCGGGAAGCGGCGGGCGCGGCTTGCGCGGCGGCGGTGCGCTCATCCCGCCATATTCGCCCCCGCCGCGGCGGCCTCCTGTCAATACAGCGCCGTTGCGAGGCGCTTGCGGTACTTGCGGGCGACCGGGTCGGCGGGGTCGAATTCGCTGAGGATGCCGACGATCGTGCGGCGCAGGTCCTCGCGGGCGCCCTGGTCGGCGTCTGCGATCGCCTCCAGCAGGCCGTCGAGCGCCGCCTCGCGCTCGCCATCATCGAGCTTGGCGAAGGCCTCGCCGCCGACGCCCTGCTCGGCCAGCCGGACCCGGGCGGCGATCCCTTCCGCGGCGAAGTCGCCCTCGAAGCCCTCGACCGCCTCCAACGCCTCCGTCTTCGGCTCCGCGCTCCAGCCGCGCCTTGGCAAGGGCGACGGCGATGTCGGCCCGCCGCGGCTCGAGCTCGGCCGCCTCGCGCAGCGAGAGCTCGTCGCCCTTTGCCAGCAGCTCGTCGGCCCGCGAGGGGAGCAGCGAGTCGAACAACTCTTCGACCTTGGCCTTCGGCACAGCGCCGACGAACTCGCCCGCGACCTCGCCGTCGCGGAAGGCCTTGACCGCCGGGATTCCCTGCACGCCGTAGCGCGCGGCCAGCCCCTGGTTCGAGTCGACGTCGACCTTGGCCAGCACGACCTCGCCCGCCCGCGCCGCCTCGGCCGCCTCCAGGGCCGGCGAAAGCGTGCGACACGGCCCGCACCACTCGGCCCAGAAGTCGACGACGACCGGGACCTGCTTCGAGCGCTCGATCACTTCCGCCGCGAAGGTCGCCTCGGTCACGTCGATCGACATGCCGGGGAGATTAGTTTGCGGCGAACCCCCGATGCGTCGGCGGACAACCGGGCGTACGGTCTCCTTGGGCGGGGTGACTTCCACCAAGGAGGAGAGATGTCAAACGTCGACACCGCCCGCAGCGCCTACAAGGCGTTCGGAAGCGGCGACCTCGAAGCACTGAGCAGCGACTTCGCCGACGACGCGGTCTGGTACACGTCCGAGGAGTTGCCGCTCGGCGGCGAGACCAAGGGCCGCGACGCGATCATGGCCAACTTCGCCCAGATCCCCAACTACTGGTCCTCGTTCAGCGTCGAGCCAAGTGAGTTCATCGACGGCGGCGACACGGTGGTCGTGCTCGGCACCCAGCGCGCCGGCAACGACAAGGGCAGCTTCGAGTCGCCCTTCGTGCACGTGATGAAGTACGACGGCGACGGCAAGCTGGTGCGTGGCGAGTTCCACGCCGACAGCGCCAAGGCGGTGAAGCTGCTGGCCTGAGAAAGTCCCGGTAGGGGCACCCACCCCTACCGGGAACTCATCGTCAAACGGTGGCCGGCTTCACCTCCGGGTCGGCGTGGTTCACGAGTGGGAGCCAGCTGAGGAAATCGGGCAGGTACCAGTTGCGGTCACCGAGCAGCTTCATCGCCGCCGGCAACAGCACCGCCCGCACGATCGTCGCGTCGATCAGGATCGCGACGGCGAGACCGATGCCCATCTCCTTCATGTCGATGACGCTGAGCGTGGCGAAGATCGAGAAGACCGCGACCATCACCACCGCCGCGCTCGTCACCGTCCCCGCCGTCGCCAGGATCCCCTCGCGGACCGCCTCGTCGCTGCCGAGGCCCCGGTCCACGCCCTCGCGGACCCGGCTGAGGATCAGCACGTGGTAGTCCATCGAGAGCCCGAAGAGGATCACGAACAGGAAGAGCGGCAGCCAGGAGCTGACCCCGCCGTTTGAGTGGAAGCCGAGCAGCGACTCGCCCAGCCCGTTCTGGAACACCAGCACCAGCACCCCGTAGGCGGCGCCCACCGAGAGCAGGTTGAGCACGATCGCCTTGATCGGGACGACGATCGAGCGAAAGGTGACCAACAGCAGCAGGAACGCCAGCCCGAGCACGAAGGCGAAGATCAGCGGCAGCCTCTGCGCGAGCAGATCGCCGAAGTCCTTCGACTGGGCGGCCATCCCGGTCACGTTCACGTCCGCGTCGACCCCTGAGAAGGCGGCCGGCACGAACTGCTCGCGGATCTGCGCCAGGGCGGCGGTCGCCTCGGCGTCGCTGCCGCGGCCGACGGTCGGGGCGTCGACCGAAGCGACCGTCGCGTCGGCGCTCCTCGTCACGACCACCGGCCCGTTGACGACCGGGCTCGACTCGGCTTGCCGGCGCAGCTCGGCGATCGCACCGGCCACCGGGCCGGAACGGGTGTCGCTTGCCTCGACGACGACTTGCGAGCCCGCGGCTTCGCCGGGGAAGGCCGCCGCGATGCGGTCATAGGTCTGGACGACGGGCACGTCCCGGGGCAGGTCGTCGGCGCCGCTGACGACCATGTTCATGCCCAGCGCCGGGATCGCGAGCGCGATCAGCAGACCGGCCGAGGCGACCAGGGCGACGACCGGCCTGCGCATCGTGCGCTCGACGATCGCGCCCCAGACCGACCTGCCGCCGCGCCGCCTACGCAGGCGGCCGAGGAACGGGATGCGCCCCTTCTCGACCCGGTCGCCGAGCTTCGAGAGCACCGCGGGCAGGACGGTCAGCGAGGCGAACATCGCCACCGCGACGACGGTCATCGTGCCGACCGCGAACGAGGTGAAGGTCGGGTCGCCGCTGAGCAGCATCCCGGCCATCGAGGCGATCACGGTCGCGCCGGAGACCAGCACCGCCCGGCCCGAGGTCGCCGCCGCGGCGGCCAGTGCCGCACCCGCCGTGCGCCCGGCCCGCCGCTCCTCGCGCTCGCGGCGCAGGTAGAACAGCGAGTAGTCGACGCCGACTGCGAGGCCGACGAGGACGACGACCGCGGACACGTTCGGGTCCATCGGCACCAGCTGGCTCGGCAGGGCCAGCAGGCCCAGCGTCGCCAGGACCGCCGAGAAGGCGATCAGCAGCGGCACCAGGGCGGCGACCAGGGCGCCGAAAGCGAGCACGAGCACGATCAGGGTGATCGGCAATGAGGTCGTCTCGGCCTTGCTCAGGTCCTCCGCGAAGACCGCTTCCAGGGCCTTGTTGGCGCTGGTGTCGCCGAACTGCTCGATCCGCACGCCGGGGTGGGCGCGCTGCGCCGCCGCGGTCGCAGCGAGGCTGGCGTCGACCCGCTCTTCCGCCTTTTCGGAGTCGCCGCGGATCTCGAACTCGACCAGCGCCGAGTGGCCGTCGGCCGAAACCTGGCCGCCGCCGCTCGCGGGCGAGCTGACCGCGGTGACCGAGGGGACTGCCCGCTGGCGCCTGGCCGTGTCGGCGACCGCCGCGTCGAAGGCCGGGTCGCCGGCGACTGCGTCCCTGCTCTGGACCAGGACCAGCTCGCTGTTCGGGGTCAGGCGTGACTCTTCCAGCGCGACTTCGGCGCGGCCGGCCTCGCCGGGCACCGCCTTGGAGTTGCTCAGTTCCTTCATGCCGACGGAGCCGCCGGCGACGACTGCGATGACGACGAAGGCGAGCCAGCCGAAGATCGCGACCTTGCGGTGCGCGGTGCTCCAGCGGGCTGCCCTTGCTGCGATGTTGGCCTTCGAGTTGGCGTGCATGGGGTTCCTTTCGGGGAGGTTGGATGAGACGAATCCAGCCTCCCAACGCGCAAACCGCTCTCCAATGGGGCTGACAGGCGTTCCAAGGTGCGGTCTCCCCGTCCCGAAAGGGGGGTTAGCCGCACCCCCGGGCGGGCCCCGGTGGAGGACAATCGAGCGATGATCGCCCTGCGCCGTGCTCTCGTAGCGCTCGCCGTGCTCGCCTTGGCCTGCGGCATCGGCGCCCTGCCGCTGATCCTCGGCAGCGAGCACCAGGACACGCGCGGCCTGGTTGCCGCACTCGTCCTCACGGCCTCCTGGGGCTTCGTCGGCACCGGCCTCTACGCCTGGTACCGGCGCCCGGGCAACCGCACCGGGATGTTGATGACCGCGGCCGGCTTCAGCTGGTTCGTCTTCGCGCTGAGCTCATCCGACAACGCCTACGTCTTCACGCTCGGCGCGCTCGCCTCGGCGCTGCCCTTCGCGATCCTGATTCACCTCCTGGTCGGGTTCCCCTCGGGCAGGCTGAAGGGCCGCGCCGAGCGCTTCGTCGTCTTCTCCACCTACCTGCTCGTCACCGTCGCGCAGCTCGCCTGGTTCCTCTTCGCCGAGCCCCTGTCGGAAGGCTGCGACAACTGCCCCGCCAACCCGATCCGGATCGGCCCCGAGAGCGTCGGCACCGCGATCAACACGGCCGAGGTGCTGACGGCAACCGGCCTGATCGCAGCCGCCGTCGTGATCGTGGCCGGCCACTGGCGCCGCGCCTCCTCCGACCAGCGGCGGGCCCTCTCCCCCGTCGTCTTCACCGGCTCGCTCGCCTTCGCCCTGCTCTTCGTGCAGCTGGCCGTCAGCGGCGCGCAGGCCTCAGAACGGGTCGAACAGGTCGCCTTCATCGCCGCGATCTTCGTCTTCGCCTGCCTCCCCTTCGCCTTCCTCGTCGGGCTGCTGCGCTCGCGAATCGGCCGCGACGAGGAAATCCGCAACGCGCTGAGCGCCGAGAACGAGCAGCTCAACGATGAGCTGCGGGCCAAGGTCGAGGAGCTGCGCGCCTCGCGGGCGCGGATCGTCGAGGCCGGCTACGAGGAGCGCCGGAGGGTCGAGCGCGACCTCCACGACGGGGCGCAGCAGCGCCTACTGGCGCTGGCGATGACGCTGCGCCTGGCGCGCGGCAAGCTCGACTCCGAGCCGGCCGTGAGCGGGACCCTGCTCGACGAGGCGATCGAGGAGCTGACGACCGCGACCGGCGAGCTGCGCGAGCTGGCCCGCGGCATCCACCCTGCGGTGCTCACCGACCGCGGCCTGGCGGCGGCGCTGGGCAGCCTCGCCGGCCGCTCGCCGATTCCAGTCGAGGTGCTCGGGACGCCGGCCGAGCGGCTGCCGGCGGCGGTCGAGTCGGCGGCCTACTTCGTCGTCGCCGAGGCGCTGACCAACGTCGCGCGCTACGCCCACGCCGGCGGCGCGACGGTCAGCATCGGCCGCAGCGACGGCGTCGTCGAGGTCGAGATCCGCGACGACGGCGTCGGCGGGGCCAACCCCGAGGCAGGCACCGGCCTGCGCGGGCTGCGCGACCGGGTCTCCGCCCTCGGGGGCGAGCTCGCGGTCAGCAGCCCGGCCGGCGACGGCACCGCGGTGCGCGCCACCATCCCGCTGGCCGGGTGAGCGGCTAGCTTCTTCCCATGCGCGTTGTCGTCGCCGACGATTCGACCCTGCTGCGCGAGGGCGTGGTCAGGCTGCTCGAGGAGTCGGGGATGGAGGTCGTCGGCCAGGCGGGCGACGGCGAGGAGCTGCTGCGCAAGGTCCGCGCCCACAAGCCCGACGTCGCCGTCGTCGACGTGCGGATGCCGCCGACCCACACCGACGAGGGCCTGCGCGCGGCGCGCGAGATCCGCGCCGAGCTGCCCGAGATCGGCGTGCTCGTCCTCTCCCAGTACATCGAGGTCGCCTACGCGCGCGAGCTGCTCGCCGAGAGCGCCGAGGGCCTCGGCTACCTGCTCAAGGACCGCGTCGCCGACGTCGAGGCCCTCGCCGACGCCGTGCGCCGCGTCGGCGGCGGCGGCTCCGCCCTCGACCCCGAGGTCGTCTCGCAGCTGCTCGGCCGCAGCCGCCGCGACGACCCCCTCGACGAGCTCACCCCCCGCGAGCGCGAGGTCCTGTCCCTGATGGCCGAGGGCCGCACCAACGCCGCCATCGCCGCCGAGCTCGTGGTCACCGACCGCGCCGTCGAGAAGCACGTAACCAGCATCTTCGGCAAGCTGGACCTGACCGCCGGGCCCGACGACCACCGCCGCGTGCTTGCGGTGCTGCGCTTTCTGGACCAGCCGGCCCCATAGACCCCGGACCATGACTGAATCGAGCTAACGGGCGAATAATTGCGCTAATTTCACGCCTTATTAGCTCCATCATGAGACGATTAGCTCCATGCAGAGCTTCGTCGACCTCGACAAGACCTTTCGATCGCAGCCCCGGGCGCTCGGGGCGATCCTCGCCAGGATCGACACCGGCAGGGGCCAGGAGCGTCTTTTCGAGGACCAGCGTCCCGAGCTCTTGAGCCGGCTCGCTGAGCACGCCCGAATTGCCTCGATCACCGCATCCAACGCAATCGAGGGCGTTGTGGTCGACGGCGACCGAGCCGAGCGGATCGCCGAGGGATCGCATCGCTACCGCAACCGAAACGAGCGCGAGTTCGCCGGCTACCGCGATGCGGTCGACATGCTGATGAGACTGAACGCCTACGAGGAGCTGAGCGTTCCCTTCGTGCTGCACCTGCACCGCCTGCTGTTCGAGCACACCGATGGCAACGGCGGGCACCTGAAGAGCGACCAAAACCTGATCGTCTCCTATGAGGGCGGCCGGAAGGAAGTGGTCTTCACGCCGACTCCGCCGGAGGAAACCGAGTTCGCGCTGAGCGAGCTGCTCGTCCGATACGGCGAGGCGAAAGCGGAGGGGCGAACCCACCCGTTGATTCTGATCGGCGCCCTGGTCTTGGACCTCCTCGCGATCCATCCGGTCGCCGACGGCAACGGGCGCCTGGCCAGGTTGATCACCACATACGAGTTGCTGGCCCAGGGCTACGGCGTCGCCCGCTACATCAGCCTCGAGCAGCGAGTCTTCGAGTCGAAGAACACCTACTACGAGGCCCTCTACGACTCCCAGCGCAACTGGCGCCAGGGGGAGCACGACGTGTGGCCCTGGGTCACCTATCTGGCCCGCGTGCTGGCTTCCGCCTACGACGGCTTCGAGCAGGAGATCGCAGCCGCCAATAAGCGATCCGGGAACAAGCAGGAACAGGTTCGCGCCTACATCCTCGACCAGGCGCCCGCCCGCTTCCGCAGGCGCGACGTCGAGCGAGCGCTGCCCGGGATCAGCCTCGCGACGGTCCGCCTGGTACTGGCCGGGCTCCGCGACGCCGGCCAGATCAGAGCGGAGGGCTCGGGCGCGGGCGCTCGCTGGACGCGGGTCTAACAACTCCGACGTCGCCCGGGGCGCCGGACTTAAGGTCGCTTCGATCGGTCCCTATGTCCGTGAACTCCCGACGCAGGGGAAGCGCCTTCCCTATCGTCGGATGGGCCGCCTCAACGCTGAACGACGACACGCTCGCTGATCGCCACTGCGCCTGCGCGGAAGAGGGTCGCGGTCGCGCGCAGTCGGCCGAAGCGGGCGAGCAGCCTGCGCGCACGCCGTCCCAGCCGCAGCTCGACCGGCTCCGCCTTGCCAGGCGCCAGGCGGTAGCGGGCGACAGCGAGCACGACGTTCCTCTTCGCCGGTGGGCGGCGTCGGTGCTTGGCCGAGCGTGGCCGGAGCGCGGCGGTGAGCCGGACGGCTCCCCGGCAGGGCCGAGCCGACGCAACCCGGGGGCACCAAAGCGGTATCGCGGCCCTGCGGCGGCCTGCGCGGGCGCGTGGCCTGGCGATCTCCGCCGCGGCGGTCCGCACCACGCGCGCTCCGGCGGTCAACGCCCGCGCTGAAAACCCCCGCCCCTCGACGACCGCCAAGGCTATGTCTTGCGCTCGCGGTGACTGCAGCCGGGCCAACAGCAGGGACGGCGCTGGCCTTCTTTCAGCTCTTCCCTAGTGCGGCGGATGCGGCGTTCTCGGGTCTTCTCCTGTTTGGCGTCCTCGACCCAGCAGATGAACTCGTTGCGGGCTAGGGGCGTGATGTCGTTCCAGGTCGCGAGGACCGAGTCGTCGGCGACGAGCGTCTCGCGCAGGTCGGCGGGAAGCTCGTGCACGACGCCGCCGGGGACTCCGTTGCCCATACAGCGATTTTAGCCCGCCGCCCTACGCGCCCGCGGCCATCCCGTCGAGGTCGCGGCGCAGCTCCTTGAGCTCGTCGCGGATGCGGCCGGCCTCCTCGAAACGGAGGTCGTCGGCGGCGGCGAGCATCTCCTCCTCCAGGGAGACGATCGTGCGCTCCAGCTCCGCCGCGTCGGCGAACTCGCCGCTGGGCTTGCGGCGTTTGCGTTTGGGCGCGCGGTCCTCCATCGCCAGGAACTCGGCCATCTCGGAGATCCCCTTGCGCACCGTCTCCGGGGTGACCCCATGCTCCTCGTTGTAGGCGAGTTGGATCGCGCGGCGGCGCTCGGTCTCGCTCATCGCCGCCCGCATCGCGTCGGTCACCCTGTCCGCGTACATCAGCACCCGCCCATCGACGTTGCGCGCGGCGCGGCCGATCGTCTGCACGAGGCTGGTCTCGCCGCGCAGGAAGCCCTCCTTGTCGGCGTCAAGGATCGCGACCAATGAGACCTCGGGCAGGTCGAGGCCCTCGCGCAGCAGGTTGACCCCGACCAGCACGTCGTACTCCCCCAGCCGCAGCTCGCGGATGATCTGGATCCGTTCCAGCGTGTCGATCTCGGAGTGCAGGTAGCGAACCTTGATCCCGTACTCGAGCAGGTACTCGGTCAGGTCCTCGGCCATCTTCTTGGTCAGCGTCGTGACCAGCACCCGGTCGCCGCCCTCGGCGACGAGCTTGATCTCGTTCATCAGGTCGTCGATCTGGTTCTTCGTCTCGCGCAGCTCGATCGCCGGGTCGACGATCCCGGTCGGGCGCACGATCTGCTCGACGATCCGCTCCGACTCGGCCCGCTCGAAGGACCCCGGCGTCGCCGAAACCATCACCAGCTGGTTGACCCTTTCGAGGAACTCGTCGAACTTGAGTGGCCGGTTGTCGATCGCCGAGGGCAGGCGGAAGCCGTAGTCGATCAGCGTCTGCTTGCGCGAGCGATCCCCCTCGTACATGCCGCCGATCTGCGGGATCGTCTGGTGGGACTCGTCGACGAAGACGACGAAATCGTCGGGGAAGTAGTCGATCAGGGTGTGCGGCGGACTGCCCTCGGGCCGGCCATCGAGGATGCGCGAGTAGTTCTCGATTCCGGAGGTGAAGCCGACCTCCTTGAGCATCTCGAGGTCATACGCGGTGCGCTGCCGCAGCCGATGCGCCTCGAGTTGCTTGCCTTCCTCCTCGAGCTCGGCCGTGCGCGAGTTCAGTTCGTGGCGGATCTCCTCGACCGCGCGCTCGAGGGTCTCATCCCGGGTCACATAGTGGGAGGCGGGCCAGACCGAGACGTGGTCGATCGTGTCGAAGATCTCGCCGCTCAGCGGGTCGAAGTGCTGGACCGACTCGATCTCCTCGCCGAAGAGCGCGATCCGGTAGGCCGACTCGGCGTAGGAAGGCATGATCTCCAGCACCTCGCCGCGCACGCGGAAGGAGCCGCGGCCGAGCACCGAGTCATTGCGCTGGTACTGCATCTTGACCAGCTTGCGCAGCACCTCGTCGCGGTCGACCGTCTCGCCCACCTTGAACAGCTGCATTTTCTCGTTGTACACCTGCGGCGAGCCGATCCCGTAGATGCACGAGACCGAGGCGACGATGATCACGTCGCGCCGCGCGAACAGCGCGGACGTCGCAGCGTGGCGCAGGCGGTCGATCTCGTCGTTGATCGAGGAGTCCTTCTCGATGTAGAGGTCCTGAGCGGGGACGTAGGCCTCGGGCTGGTAGTAGTCGTAATAGGAGACGAAGTACTCGACCACGTTGTCGGGGAAGAACTCGCGGAACTCGTTGCAGAGCTGCGCCGCCAGCGTCTTGTTGTGGGCGATCACCAGTGAGGGCCGCTGCACCTCGGCGATCGTCGCCGCCATCGTGAAGGTCTTGCCCGTACCGGTCGCACCGAGCAGAGTCTGAAAGCGCTCCCCCGCCCCCAGTCCCTCGGCCAGCCCGGCGATCGCCTTCGGCTGGTCGGCGGTCGGCGTGTAGGCCGGGTTGAGTTTGAACTCGGGCACCGGATGACCTTACCGGGCGGCAGTGGTCGAGCTTTGGACCGGATGGCGGCTCGAAGCTCGACCGCGACGCTCGAGCACGGTAAACGCAAGGGTTTCTCGCTGAAGTACGCTGTCTGTAGTGCCACTGTCCGCAAACGCTGAGAATCTCGTCCATGAAACCAAGAGACCGCTTCGCCGTCAGCCTGCGCAAAGCGCGGCAGGACGCCAAGATTTCCCAGGAGGAGCTCGGCTTCCGCTGTGACCTTCACCGCACCGAGATCTCCCTGCTGGAGCGCGGCGGACGGGAGCCTCGCCTGGGCACGATCGTCAAGCTCGCGAGCGCGCTCAAAGTGACGCCGGAAGAACTCTGCACCGGCATCTCCTGGAGCGTCAAAGGCCAGAAGTTCCAGTTCAAGAAATAAGAGCCAGGCGCCGTCTAGCCGAAGAACTGTTCGAGCAGGCCCTGGGCCGGGCCGAAGAAGCTCTGCAGGCTGTCGAGTAGATCTTCCGCGTTCTGGATCAACTCGATCGCCTGCTCCGGGGGGATCCGACGTAGGGCAGAACGCAGCGGCCCGGCCAGCACCGGGTTGAGCGCGCCGGCGCGTTCTGCGTCGTCGACGGCGCGCAGCAGACCGGCCCGGACGGCCCGCACGAGTTCTTCGTCATCGATCCCCTGCCGCTCGAGGAAACGCTCGCGTGAGGCCTGGGTGGCAAGCGCGCGGGCGAGCCGCTCGCGACTGACGCCGAGCTGGCAGGCGGCGCCGTCGAGGGCCGAGAGCGAAAACTGCTCGGCGAGCTCCTGCAGGCCGTCGGGGTCGCGCCACTGCCGCTCCTTGCAGGGGTCCTGGGTCTTCGCCGGCGTGTAGGAGGAGCCGCCCGCGACCAGGTAGACGCCGACCAAGAGCAGCGAAGCGGCGACCGCCACGCCGACCAGCAGATTTCCGCGCGAGGGGGGACTCACAGATCGATCCTCCGCGCCAGGCCGATCGGAATCAACGCCAGCAGGCCGAGCAGCGCGCCCAAGCCGAAGGATGGGCTGAAAGCGTGCGTGGCGGCCCGGTCGAGCTGGTCCTGCAGTTCGTCGCGCAGCGTCAGCACGTCGGCGCGGTCCCCGGGGTCTTCCGGCAGCGGCTCGAAGGCGGGCCCGATCGTCGGCACTTTCCCGCGCTCGCCTTCGAGCCGGTCCTCGAGCTTCTGCGCCAGATCGAGCTTGAGCAGCGGCGGCACGCGCGAGTCGAGCACCACCGCAGTGCCGGCGCCGATCGCATCGCGGCGCTGGTCGGCGATCTGCGCGGTGAACAACGGCGTCAGCAGGATCAGACCGACTGCCACGCCGGCGTGGCGGGCAGAGATCGTCCAGCCGCCGTGGATCGCCTGCGGCGCCCGGCCCGCGAGCGCGGTCTCGGTCAGCGCCGAGAGGACCAACGAGAGGCCGATCCCGATCAGCAGCTGCGGCGGCACGGTCAACGCCACCTCGGCCTTGGGCAATAGGGCGAGCCCGCCGAGGCCGCCGGCGACCAGGATCGCCCCCGCCGCGGCGCGAGCGCGCTCACTGCCCACGCCCGGGCCGAGCCGTGCCCCGAGCAGCGCCGCCAGCGGCATCACCGAGACCACGATCGCGGCGCCGATCGGGGTCAGGCGCCAGCCCTCGATCAGCAGCAGCACGAGTAGGAAGAGCGCCGCCGCGATCGCAGCCGAGGCCAACGCCAGGGCCAGATTGGCGAGCACGTGTGGGCGGCCCGTGGGGCGCAGCTCGGTGGCGATGATCCCGGTCGCCGCCTCGTGCCGGGCGATGGCGAGCACAGGCACCCCCACCGCGATCGCGATCGGGGCCTGAATCAGGAATATCGACTGCCAGGAGACGAGCTCGGTGAGGATGCCGCCGACTGCGGGCCCGAGCGCGGCCCCGGTCGCGCCGGCGGCGGCCCAGACGGCGACGGCGCGTCGCTCGGAGCCGACCGTGGCCGGCAGCAGCTCCAGCACCGCGGTGACGGCGATCGCGCCGCCCAGCGCCTGCACGCAGCGAGCCGCGATCAGCGTGCTCAGCTCGGCGGAGAGGCCGCAGGCAAGCCCCGCTCCGGCGAAGATCGCGAGCCCGATCGCCGCCGCCCGCCCCGGGCCGATGCGGCGCGCCAGGTGGGCGGCGGGCACGGCAGCCAGCGCCATCACGAGGTTGAAGGAGACCAGCACCCAGGTGACCCCGGCGACGCTCGTGTCGAGCTGGCGGTAAATCTCCGGCAGCGCCAGAACGACAATCGAGGAGTCGGCGAGGACAATGCCGACGGCGACCGCGAGCGCGGTGAGGCGGGGGCGCGGGGGCGCTCAATATCCCAGCTCCCTCGGGTACTTCTTGCGATAGGCGCGCTGCTTGTCGAGCACGTCCTCGACGTAGGCCCGGGTTTCCGGGAAGGGGATCGCCTCGATGGTCAGTTCGCTTCCCCCCCAGCGTTCGGCGTTGGTCGGGCCGGCGTTATAGGCGGCGAGGACAGCGACAACATCGCCGTCGTAGCGGTCAAGCAGCTCACGCAGGAGGAAGGTTCCGTAGCGGATGTTGATTTCGGGGTCGGCGAGGTCGCCGAGCTCGAACGTCGTGCCGCCGCTGTGGCGCTCGATGTCCGCCGCCGCCTGCGGAGTGATCTGCATCAGCCCGCGCGCGCCGGCGCTCGAGGTACGGTCTTCGAACTTCGACTCGGCGTAGATCACCGCCGCGATCAGCGCCGCGTCGACCTGCTTCTCCCGAGATTGCTGGCGAATCACGTCCTCATGGCGCAACGGCAGCGTCAACTCCTGGATCACGTCGTCGAACTTGCCGAACACGCCGAGTGCCAGGCCCAGGGCGAGCCCGGCGACCACCGCAGCGCCTCCGGCCAGCAGCCGCCGGCGCCGGCGCACCTTCTTCCTCATCCGCCCAGCTTCGCGACGAGGCCGGACAGCTCCCGCTCGAGATCCTCGATACTGCCGTCGTTCTCGACCACGTGCTCGGCCCGGGTCGCCTTCTCGCCCTGCGCCAGCTGGCGCGCCTCGCGCTCGTCGACGAGGGCGTGGCCGCGCGCCAGCGCGCGCTCACGCCGCACCTCGTCCGAGCTGACCACGGCGACAGTCGTGTCGAAAATAGCCTCCATCTCCGACTCGAACAGCAGCGGCACCTCGACCACGGCCACGGTTTCGCCGTCCTCGGGCAAGCCGGCAAGCCAGGCGCCGATCCGCTCGCCTACGAGCGGGTGGATCTGGGCCTCGAGCCATTTCAGCTCCTCCGGGTCGGCGAAGACAATCGCGCCGATCGCCTGCCGGTCGACTTCGCCGCCGGGAGCGACCTCGCCCCCCCAGCGCTCGGTGAGTCGCGATAGCAACGGCTTACCGTCGAGCAACTCATGCACGACCGCGTCGCTGGAGATTGTCGCCGCGCCCAGGCGGGCGAAGGCAGCCAGCGCCTCCGACTTCCCCGCCGCAATCCCACCGGTCAGCCCGATAGTCAACGGCCGGGCCACAGCCGAACCTCAGGACTCGGGAGCGTCCGACTCCTCGACCTGGGCCGCGGGCTCCTCGACCTCAGGCTGCTCAGGCGCTACCTCGGCAGCAGGCTCCTCGACCTGCTCGACTGCGGGCTCGGCAGCGTCGACCTCAGGCACCTCCGTGACCTGAGGCTCCTCAGATACAGCCTCGTCAGCCCCTTCGCCAGAGCCCTCGGCCGACGCGATCTGCGCCGAGAGGTCGCCCATCGGCATGTTCTGCCCCTCGACCCGCTTGATGCTGAGCGAGAGCCTCCGCCGCTCCTCGTCGATCTCGAGGATCTTGACGTTCAGGGTGGAGTTCGGCTCGACCACCTCGCTGGGGCTCTCGACGTGGTGGTCGGCGAGCTCGGAGATGTGGACCAAACCCTCGACCCCGGGCAGGATCTCGACGAAGGCGCCGAAGGCAACAACCTTGGTCACCGTGCCCTCGAGCACGTCGCCGGAGCGGTGGGTGCTGATCACCCGCTGCCACGGATCCTCCTGCGTCTGCTTGAGGCCGAGCGAGATGCGCTGCCGGTCGCGGTCGATGTCAAGCACTTTGATCCGCACCGTGTCGCCGATCGAGACAACCTCCGAAGGATGGTTGACGTGGCTCCACGACAGCTCGGAGATGTGGATCAGGCCGTCGATCCCATCGAGGTCGACAAAGGCGCCGAAGTCGACGATGTTGGAAATTTTGCCCTCAACCACCTGGCCGGGCTGGAGCCGGTCGAGGATCTGCTCGCGCACCTCCTTGCGCTCTTCCTCGAGCACGGCGCGGCGCGAGAGCACGACGTTGTTGCGGCTGCGGTTGAGCTCGATCACTTTGCACTCGAGCGTCTGGCCGAGGAACTCGTCGAGGTTGTGGACGCGGCGGATGTCGACCAGCGAGGCGGGCAGGAAGCCGCGCACCCCAAGGTCGAGGATGAGACCGCCCTTGACGACCTCAATGACGCTGCCTTCGACCGGTTCGCCCGACTCGGCGGAAGCCTCGATGCGGCGCCATGCCTTCTCGAAGCGGGCGCGCTTCTTGGAGAGGATCAGGCGGCCCTCGGAGTCTTCTTTGGTCAGTACGAGGGCGTCGATCTCCTCGCCCTGCTCGACCTCGTCGGCCGGATCAACCGACTTGCGAATCGAGAGCTCGGTCGAGGGGATGACCCCCTCCGACTTGTAGCCAATGTCGACCAGGACCTCGTCCTTGTCGATCCGCACCACCTTGCCTTTGACGACATCGCCCTCGTCGAAGGAGACCATCGTCGCCGCATAGTTCGGCACAACCCTGCCGTCGATTTCGAGCAGCAGGCCACCCGAACCCTCAACCGGGGAGCCGGTCGGAGCGGGAGCGTCAGGGGTCAAGGTCGTATCGGTCACGGACACAGCGGGCCATGATTGCAGAAACCGGGCCACCTCCTCTGCTCCGCGAAGGCCTGGTGAACCAGACATGGACAGGCATTCGCTCCCGCGTCCGGGGGTGGCTGGAGATACGCTCTGCGTCGTGCCGACCAGGGCGACCACACAAGGCGACGACCGCACGCCCCTCGACGGGTCCTACGACGTGCTGATCTGCGGCGCCAGCTTCGCCGGGCTCGCCGTTGCTCGCGAGCTCACCGGCAGCGGCGCCGACGTGCTGATCGTCGATCGCTACGAGATCGGCGAGCGGCAGACCTCCGCCTGCGGCATCCCCACCGAGTGGCTGCGCCGGACAGGGTTGATCGGGGCCGAGCGCCAGCGTTTCGACTCGCTACTGATCCACACGCCCCACGGCGAGCGCCGATTCCGCCTGCCCTGGACCTTCTCCACCTTCGACTACCGCGAGCTCTGCCAGTTGCTCTGGGACCAGTGCGACGCCCGCTTCGAGACCGCGAAGGTGAACGGGCGCGCCGCGCCCGCCAACGGCGACGGCGCGATCGCGGTCGAGACCGATCGCGGCCTCCTCTCCGCGCCGCTGGTGGTTGACGCGCTCGGATGGCGCCGCGTGCTCGCCTCAGGCGACGGCTACCAGCCCCCGGACGCGCCGCTCTCGCGGGGGCTCGAGGTCCACCCCGGCGGCAGCAGCGAGGACCTCGAGATCTGGATCGACCGCCGCTACGTCCCGGCCGGCTACGGCTGGTCGTTCCCGGCCCGCGACGAGTTGCGCATCGGCGTCGGCTCCTTCGATCCCCGCTTCCACGTGCGCGATACGACTGAGCTTCTGGCCGAGGACCTGGGCAGCGAGCGCGTCCGCTACCAGGGCAACTGGATCCCCCACAAGCTGCGCCGCGCAACCGAGGGCGGCGTCTTCTTCGCCGGCGACTCGGCCGGGCACTGCCTGCCGCTGACCGCAGAGGGGATCAGGACCGCGCTCTACTTCGGCGTCGCCCTCGGGCGCGAGCTGCGCGACGTCTACGAGGGAGGCCAGGATCGCGAGCGGGCGGCTGCCCGCTACGCCGAGTTCAACGACTCGCACGAGTGGAAGTTCCGTTGGATGCTGCGCGTACAGCGACTCGTGCCGCGAATCCCGCCGCGGCTGCTCGGGCCGCTGATCCGCCTACTCGGCAACAAGCGTTTCGTCGACTGGTCATTCAACCATTACTTGGCGATAGCTCCACCGCCTGCCACTGCGCCGAGCCCTCAGCCAGTCCACGTCACGGTCTGATTCCCGCGGGCTGGATGAGGGCGACCTCGCCGGGACGGCCCAAGGAGTTGCGCGGCGCCCCCGGACGCGAAGCGGAGGAGGTGCCGTCGTACGTATCTCTCAGCGCACGAGCAGGATCGTCCCGGCGACGAGCAGCAGTACGCCGAGGACCCGCTCCGGTCCGAGCGGGGTCTGCTCGAGGCCGAAAAGGCCTAGCCGGTCGACTGCGACGCCGGTCGCGAGCTGAGCGGTGATCGTCGCCGCGGCGACGCCGCCGGCCCCGATCGCCGAGACCGCGATCAGGGCGTTGGTGACGTAGATCGCACCGAGCAGGCCGCCGAGCAGGTAGTACCAGCTGACGTCGAAGGTCGAGCCCAGCCCCCCGGCCTTGCCGCTGAGCACGACGATCGCCGCCAGCGCAAGGGTGCCGACAGAGAAGGAGACGAGCGCCGCCGGCAGGCTGCCGGTCGCCCGGCCGAGGCCGGCGTTGATCGGCGCCTGCAGGGCGATCAGGCCGCCGGCGAGGGCGGTGAGCAGAACCGCGAGGCCCTTGTCCATCGGCGCATCCTCTCAGGCAGCGTGATCTTCCGGGCCCGACCGTGTTGCATCATTTGAACATGCCTCCACCAGCAGAGGGACTCGCCAGCCGCCTCTTCCTAGGTCCGGCCCTGCGCACGCAGCCGGACCGGCGCTTGGTCACGCTCGTGCGCGAGGGCTACGAGACCGCCTTCGAAGAGATCGTCCGCCGCTACGGCAAGCCGCTGGGCCGCTACGCGGCGTCGATCGTCGGCGGACGCTCCGAGGACGTGCTCCAGGACGCCTTCGCAAAGGCGCTGCCGGCGCTGCGCCGCGACGAGGCCGAGATCGACCTGCGCCCGTGGCTCTTTCGCATCGTCCGCAACACGGCGCTCAACGAGCTGCGCGACAACCCACCCTCGCCCGAGGTGCTCGCCGAGGCTCTGGCCGGCGGCCGCAACCCGGCCGAAGAGCTGGAGCAGCGCGAGCAGCTGGCCGACCTGATGACGCGCCTGCGCGAGCTACCCGAAGCGCAGCGGGCCGCGATCGTGATGCGCGAGCTCGAGGGCCTCGGCCACGACGAGATCGCGACCGCGCTGGGCCTGACCGACGGCGGCGCCCGGCAGGCGATCTACCGGGCGCGGCAGGCGCTCCGCGACGGCGCCGGGCTGCTGCTGCCGCTGCCCTTGCTGCGCCTGCTGATCGATCACGGGCCCGACGCCGCCGGCGCCGGCGCCGGCGGCGCGATCGCCGCGGCGGGAGCCGGAGCCGGAGCGGGCGGAGCGGCCAAGCTCGGTGTAGTCGCAGTCGTCCTCGCCGGCTCGGTCGGTGCCGGCGTCGCCGTGCAGGACCACCGCGGCGACGGCCGGGCGCGCGCAGTAGAGCCGCCCCGGGCCGGCGCAGCCGCTGCGCCGCTGCTCTCCCCCGCCCCGGCCCTTGCTTCGACCGACGGCGGCGGCTCCGGACCGGAGCCGGGCGACGATCGCGGCGGCGATCGCCATGGCGGCAACAGCGGCGACGGCGGACACGCGAACCGGGGCCCGGACGGCGACGGCAGGCACGGTGGCGGTCCGGATCTGAGCGGGCGCGGCGAAAATGGCCGCGGGCCGGCGCAACGCGAGGGCGGGCACCGCGGTGAGGGTCCCCGTGGCCCTGGCCGTGGAGCTCACGGCGATGCCCCGCGCGACCCGGGCGCCAGGCATGGCGGGCGCTCGGGACCCGGGGGCGGCGGCGGGCCGCTGCGCGAAGGGCGCGACGGCGGTGGCGATGACGATGACGGCGGCGCGGGCCCGGGGTCCAGATCGGGGCCGGGTCACGACGGTGGCGGCAGCGCGCCGCGCCCGGACGGTGGCCCCGGCGGGCATTCCGGGCCCGGCGGCGGTTCGGTCCCCCCTCCCCCGCCTCCCCCCGAGGAAGGCGACGGTGGCTCCGGATCGGACGGGTCGGACGGCTCGGGCGCGGACTCGGAGCGCAGCGGCTCCCGCGCCGGCGACGGCAGCTGACCGCGTGATCTTCGCCTCGCCCGCGGGTTGTCGGGTGTGAAGCGTCTTCCTTACACCGACTCAGGAGGCATGAGAGATGAATCCACACGGCAATAGAGCGCGGCTCGGCGGGGTGCTTGTCGCCGTTGCCGCCGTGCTGGCGCTGATCGCGCTGCCCGGGCTAGCGTCCGGCCACCGCGGCCACGACGACCCGGGGGCGGCGGGCACGATCCGGTCGTTCGATACCGAGACCCACGTCTTGACGATCGCGCTGACCGAGGGCGGCAGCGTCAGCGGCCTCGTCACCCGCCGCACGCACATCCGCTGCGACGACGGCCGCCACCGCGGGCGTCATGGCCTCCGCCATCGCAAGCGCGGGCGTGGCCACAAGGCCTCAGCCTCGCGGCGCGGCGGCGAGGGCGAGTCGGGCGACCGCAGCGGTCGCGGTTCCGGCGAGGCCGGCGAGGACGATCAGCGCTCGGGCGAGCTCGAGCCCGGTGACGACCACGGCGCTCGCAGCCTGGAGCCCGGCGACGATCGCGGTCACCGCGTCGGGGAGCACGGATCGCGCCGCTGCCGCGCCGGTCTGACCGAGGGCGCCACCGTGAAGCTGGCCGAGCTCGTCCTGATCGACGGCAAGGCGATCTACAAGGCGGTCGTTCTGCCCAAGCCGGCGCAGGAAGACGACGGAGGAGAAGAAGGGGAAGGCGAAGCCGAAGTGCCCGGGACCGAATAGGCACGGCGGCTACTTGGCGTCTAGCCAGTCCTGGCCGACGCCGATGTCGACCTCGAGCGGCGGATCGAGCTGGTAGGCGGCGCACATCTCGCGCCCCACCAGCTCGGTTGCCGCCTCCATCTCGCCCGGAGGGCCCTCGAACAGCAGCTCGTCGTGGATCTGCAGGATCAGGCGGGTCTCGCCGCCCGCCGTCCGCAGAGCGTTCTGGCAGCGCACCATCGCCACCTTGATGATGTCGGCCGCGGTGCCCTGGATCACCGTGTTGACCGCCAGCCGCTCGCCCAGCCGCCGCGTGTTCGGGTTGCTTGAGCGCAGCTCGGGAATCGAGCGCCGGCGCCCCATCAGCGTGCGCACGAAGCCCTCCTCCTGGGCCTGCTCGACCACCTGCTCTCTGAATGCCCTCACGGCCGGGAAGCGCTCGAGATAGCGGGCTACAAATTCCTCGGCCTCTTTGCGCGGGATGTTGAGCCGGTCGGCAAGGCCGAATCCGGTCAGCCCGTAGACGATGCCGAAGTTGACCATCTTCGCCTTCGAGCGCTGGCCGACGTCGACGTCGTCGCGCTCGATCTCGAAGACCTCGGCGGCAGTGGCGGCGTGAACGTCTTCTCCGGCGCGGAAGATCTCTTTCAGCACCTCCTCGTCGGCGACGTGGGCGAGCACGCGCAGCTCGACCTGGCTGTAGTCAGCCGAGAGCAGACGATTGCCTTGCTCGGCGACAAAACAGGCGCGCACGGGGCGGCCGATCTCGGTGCGGATCGGGATGTTCTGCAGGTTCGGATTGGTACTGGAGAGACGCCCGGTCGTCGTCGCGGCCTGGTTGAAGGTGGTGTGGACGCGGCCCGTATCGGGGTCGATCAGGTCGGGCAGCGAGTCGAGGTAGGTGTTCTTCAGCTTGGTCAGCTCGCGCCAGCTCTCGATCTTCTCGACGATCGGATGCTCGTCGCGGATCTGGGCGAGCACGCGAGCGTCGGTCGAAAAGCCGGTCTTGCCGCGCCGTTTTCTCGTCAGCTCGAGCTTCTCGAAGAGCACCCGGCCGACCTGCTGCGGCGAGCCGATCGTGAATTCTTCCTCGGCGAGCTTGAAGATCTCCTTCTCGAGGGTCGCGATCCGCTCGCCAAAGCCGGCGCCGACCTCGGCCAGCCGCTCGGCGTCCAGCTTCAGCCCCTCGCGTTCCATCGCGGCAAGCACGTGGACGAGAGGCAGCTCGACCTCCTGCAGCAGCGGCTCCAGCTCGAACTGCTCCAGCCGCGGGCGCTGTGCCCCAACCAGGGCGGCCACCAGGCGGGCCTCCACGGCCGGGTCGAGGCCGGCCTCGACCTCCTCGCCCAGCGCCAGCTGCGCATCGTCCTCCTCGCCCCCGGCCGCGGCGCCCTCGGCGAGCCCGATACCGGCGTCCGCAGCCAGCTCGGTCAGCTCGTAGGTACGGCGCTGCGGCTCCAGCAGGTAGGCGACCAGCATCGTGTCGTGCTCGAGCCCGAGCTCGACCCCCTCGCGGGCGGCGGCCGCGAGCAGCCCGTGCCGGCCGCCGCCGAGCGACTTGGCGTCGTGGGCGCTCAGCGGATGGCCGGCAAGGGCGACGGCGAGCTCGTCGAGGCTCGCGGCGCCGGTGAGGATACGCTCGCCCTGCGCCGCGGCCCAGCGCTCGCCGGTGACTGCCACCGCCGCGGCCCCCTCGCCGAGGTCGGCCGGGCTCCCCTCCTCGGCCTCGACCGCGAGCTCCTGCTCGACGCTGCGGCCGGGCACGGCCTCGCCCTCCGGCAGCGCCTCTTCAAGCCGCTCCAGCACCGCGCGCAGCTCGAACTCACGCATGAACTCGCGCAGCGCGCCGCGGTCGGGCTCGGAGCCCAGCGCCGCGCTCACGTCGACCCCGGTCTCGATCTCGTACTGCAGGGTCGCCAGCTGCTTCGACATGCGCGCGTCGTCGGCGTGCTCGACCAGGTTCTGCTTGCGTTTTGCGCCGGAGATCTCCTCGACGCTGGCCAGCACCCGCTCCAGCGAGCCGAATTTCTGCAACAGCTGGGTCGCCGTCTTCTCGCCGATCCCGGGGACGCCGGGGATGTTGTCGGAGGTGTCGCCGCGCAGCCCCATCAGGTCGGTTATCAGCTCCGGCGGCACGCCGTAGCGCTCCTGCACCGCCTGCTCGTCGTAGACCTTGGTCTCGGTGATTCCGCGCGAGGTGCTCATCACCCGTACCCCCGGCGCGACCAGCTGGTAGGCGTCGCGGTCGCCGGTGACGACCATCACATCGATCCCCTGCTCACGCGCCCGCCGGGTCAGCGAGGCGATCACATCGTCGGCCTCGTAGCCCTCGACCTTGACATTGGTGTAGCCAAAGGCCTCGACCAGCGGCATCAGGTGGGGCCACTGCTCGCGCAGCAGGTCGGGGCGCGGTTTGCGCTGCGCCTTGTAGAGGTCGTAGGTGACCTCGCGGCCGGACATACCGGCGTCCCAGGCGACAATCACGCCCTCCGGGTGGTGCTCGTCGATGACTTTGACCAGCATCGAGGCCAGCCCGTAGATCGCATTGGTCGGCCGCCCGTCACTGGTCCCGATCGACTCCGGCAGCGCGAAGAAGGCCCGGTAGGCGAGTGAGTTGCCGTCGATCAGGAAGAGCTCGGGCTTGTCGCCGCCGGAGGAGTCAGTCGCCATCGGCGCCAACTCTAAGGCCAGCGCCGATCACCCCAACGCCGTGTTGCCGCCGGAGCCTCGTCGCAGGCCATCGTGCGCACAAGCTTATGATGCGCGGCCATGGCCGTCTCCGCCCAATACAGCGTCACGATCCGGGTCGAGCTCGACGCTCGGCAGGAGCCCCTGGGAAAGCTGACCGCTTCGATCGCTGAGGCGGGCGGGCAGCTGCAGGGGGTCGACCTGGTGCCGGGCGCGGGCGGCGAGGGCAAGCGGGTGCGCGAATTCACGATCGATGCCCAGGACCGGCCGCACTGGGAGCGGATCCTGCGGGCGATCGGGTCGACCCGCGGCGCCCGTGTGCTCGACTACGTCGACCGCACGATGCAGATGCACCGCGGCGGCAAGATATCGGTCGAGAACAAGTACCCGCTGAAGACTCGCGACGACCTCTCGATGGCATACACGCCGGGCGTCGCCCGCGTCTGTCAGGACATCCACGCCGACCGCGCCAAGGCCTTCGAGTACACGATCAAGAAGAACACCGTCGCCATCGTCTCCGACGGCAGCGCCGTGCTCGGGCTCGGCAACATCGGCCCGGAGGCGGCGATGCCGGTGATGGAGGGCAAGGCGATGCTGTTCAAGGAGTTCGCCGGGGTCGATGCCTTCCCGATCTGCCTGGACACGCAGGACGCTGGGGAGATCATCAAGGCGGTCGAACTGATCGCACCGACCTTCGGCGGCGTCAACCTCGAGGACATCTCCGCCCCGCGCTGCTTCGAGATCGAGGAAACGCTGAAGGAGGCGCTCGACATCCCGGTCTTCCACGACGACCAGCACGGCACCGCAGTGGTGACGATGGCGGCGCTGTTCAACGCGCTGAAAATCGTCGGCAAGCCGATCGAGCAGCTGCGCGTGCTCGTGGTTGGCCTCGGCGCCGCCGGGGTAGCGGTGACGAAGATGATGCTCGCCTCCGGAGTGACCCACGTTGTCGGCTGCGACCGCCAGGGCGCGCTCTCGACGGAGCGCGAGGACTACCAGTCGGGCGAGATGAGCGGAATCAAGCGTTGGTACGCGGAGAACTCGAACCCCGAGAAGCTCGCAGGCGCGCCCGCCGACGTGCTCGAGGGCATGGACCTCTTCGTCGGCCTCTCCGGCCCCGGGATCATTTCCGCCGAGGCACTGGGCCGGATGAACGACGACCCGATCGTCTTCGCCATGGCCAACCCCAACCCCGAGGTGATGCCCGAGGACGCGGCACCCTACGTGCGGATCATGGCGACCGGTCGCTCCGATTACCCGAACCAGATCAACAACGTGCTCTGCTTCCCCGGGATCTTCCGCGGCGCGCTCGACGCCGGCTCGCCCAACATCACCGAGGAGATGAAGTTGGCGGCGGCCCGCGGTATCGCCGAGGTCGTCACCGAGGACGACCTCTCCGAGGACTACATCATCCCCAGCGTCTTCAACCGCGACGTCGCGCCGATGGTGGCCAAGGCCGTGGTCGAGGAAGCCAAGCGCGAGGGACTGGCCCGCTTCAGCGAGGAGACCGGCACCTTCTCCACCGTGGAGGTGGGCTGACCCGGTGCGGGTTCTTGTTACCGGAGCGAGCGGCTTCATCGGCTCGGCGCTGTGCGACGCGCTGCTCGCTCGAGGCGACTCGGTGGTCGGGCTCTCGCGCGACCCGCAGCGCGCCCGCAGCACAAACCCGAGCGTCGTCTGGCACGCCTGGGAGCCGACCCTGGAACGCCCGCCCGCGGCAGCCTTCGAGAACGTCGAGGGCGTGATCAACCTCGAGGGCGAGAAGATCAATCAGCGTTGGACCGACGAGGCAAAACGGCGGATCATGGAAAGCCGTCGCACCGGCACGCGCAACCTGATCGCAGCGATAGCCGGTCTCGAGCAGAAACCGAAGGTGCTGGTCAACCAGGCTGCGATCGGCTTCTACGGCGACCGCGGCGAGGCCATGGTGGACGAGTCCGCCGGGCCCGGCGAAGGCTACGACGCCGAGGTCGTGCGTGAGTGGGAGGCCGCCGCGCACGAGGCCGAGGGAATCGGGCTGCGCCTGGTCATCGTCCGCACCGGTCACGTGCTCGACTCGAGCGGCGGCCTGCTCGGCGAGCTGCTGACCCCGTTCAAGCTCGGCGTCGGCGGCCCAATCGCCGGCGGGCGCCAGTACGTCTCCTGGATCCACATCGACGACGAGATCGGGATCCTGCTCTGGGCGCTCGACAACGAGGCGGTCAGCGGCACGGTCAACTCGACCGCGCCCAACCCGGTCACCAACCGCGAGTTCTCCCACGCGATCGGCCGCGCCCTAGGTCGCCCTGCGTCCGTCCCCGTGCCGGGCTTCGTGCTCGACCTCAAATTCGGCGGCGAGTTCGGCAAGGTTTTGCGTGGGGGCCAGCGGGTCATGCCCCGGCGCGCGCTCGACCTCGGCTACGAGTTCCGCTACAGCGACATCGATGAAGCGCTAAGGAACCTCCTGTGAGCGGTGGGAGGGCCGGTTGTCCCCCCGCTGCAACCCGCCGCTGAAGTCTCGGCGGAGGCGCGAACGCGCGGCTGGCTCACAAGTTGCCGCGGGGGGACAACCGGCCCTCCTCCAGTTCCGTCAGTAGCTCTTTCATCGCCCCGCCGCCCGAAGTTCCGGCGTACTGGCGGATATCGGCAGCTTCCAGGATGGGCGCAGAGAAACGAGAAGCTGCACGAGTCCACTCGCCGATATAAGCGATGGAGCTTGAATCCTCCGTAGCCCTGCGAGCGTTCGCGCCGATGCGAGCAAGATCGAGCTTCTGAGCGCTTTCAGCGCTAGGAAGGCAGACGGCACGCACACGCACATCCCCAGCTTCCGCCCCATGCCGCGCAAGCTCAGCTTCAGCCCCCCCGCAGAGCGGCGCCGCCACATAAACGCGCACCGTCGCCCCGCTCGCAACACCACCCGCCCCCCCGCATCCGGCAAGGGCGATCAGGGGAAGGCAAGCCAGACCGCCAGCTAGGCGTCGGAGGCAGGGAGCGACCCCTCCACGAAGGCTGCAGGAACCACGCCTCGCACCCCCTGAAGCAACCCAGCTGCGCAACGGCCTTCGGGGAGGGGTCGGTCCCTGCCTCGCCCCGCCGCCCCTTCGGGGAGGGGTCACCCGTCGCTCCCCCCCACCACTAGCCAAAGAAAACCTCGGCCTCTTTGTAGAGCTCAGCAGGCACAGTCTTCAGCTCGTCCACCGCGTCACTGAGCTCGACCATCTCGATCTCCGTGCCGCGCAGCGCCGTCATCTTGCCCCACTCCCCCGTGTCGGCGGCGTCGATCGCGTGCAGCCCGAAGCGGGTGGCGAGAACGCGGTCGAAGGCGGTCGGGGTGCCGCCGCGCTGGACGTGGCCGAGCACCGTGGCACGGGTCTCCTTGCCGGTCTTCTCCTCGATCTGCCCCTCGAGCCAGTGGGCAATGCCGCCGAGGCGGGCATGGCCGAAGGCATCCTCGCCCTTGTCCCGGGTTTCCGGCATGCCGCCCTCGGGCTGGGCGCCCTCGGAGACGACGACAATCGGGGCGAAGCGCGCCTCGAGCCGGCGGCCGACCAGCTCGCAGACCTTCTCCAGGTCGAACGGCTGCTCAGGAATGAGGATCACGTTGGCGCCGCCGGCAAGGCCGGCGTGGAAGGCGATCCAGCCGGCGTGTCGGCCCATCACCTCGACGATCAGCACCCGGTGGTGGCTGTCGGCAGTCGTGTGCAGGCGATCAATCGCCTCCATCGCGATGTTGACGGCGGTGTCGAAGCCGAAGGTGTAATCGGTGGCGCCGAGGTCGTTGTCGATCGTCTTCGGCACGCCGACCACGCGCACGCCGTGCTCGGCGTGCAGCTTTGCCGCGACGCCGAGCGTGTCCTCGCCGCCGATCGCGATTAGGCCGTCCACCCCTTCCTCGGCCATGTTGGCGAGGATCCGCTGGGCGCCGCCGTCCTGCTTGAACGGGTTGGTGCGCGAGGAGCCGAGGATGGTGCCGCCGCGCGGCAGGATTCCGCGCACCTCCGGCACCCCGAGCGGGCCGCCCGCTCCGTTCAGAGGACCGTGCCAGCCGTCGCGGTAGCCGACGAACTCGTGGTCGAGCTGTTCGACTCCTTTGCGCACGATCGCCCGGATCACGGCATTGAGGCCCGGACAGTCACCGCCACCTGTAAGCACTCCGATCCGCATAAATTCAGCCTAGCTAAGGCCGGAAGGGGTCAGGAGCTCGGTCGAAATACGCGCAGGGTGGCCCCGATTAGAAGGATCGCGAAGAAGACCAGGCCGGCGACGCCGCCGCCCTGGCCGAAGGCCGCGTAGCCGACCGTGGTGACGGCGAGCGCGACGAAGAGGGTGACCACGAGTCCCATGCGACGGCAATCCTATCCAGCCAGGGCGACGCGCGTCTCGCCTAGGAACTCACCCACCGCCGCCGCAGCGGCCTGTGGCGATCCGGCCTCGCCGGCGGCGCGCACCAGGCGACTGCCGATGATCACACCGTCGGCGATCGCACCCACTTCGCCGGCCTGCTGCGGCGTGCCGATCCCGAAGCCGACCGCCACCGGCGCCTCGGCCTCGGCCTTGGTCGCGGCGACGAGGTCCGCCAGGCCGGTGGCCAGCTCGCCCCGCTCGCCGGTCGTGCCGACGGTCGAGACGACGTAGACGAAGCCCTGCGCCGCAGCGCAGATCTGCACGCGGCGCTGCGCCGTCGTGGTCGGCGCCAACAGCGGCACCAGAGCCAGACCCGCTGCGTTGAGCGCGGCGCGGATCTCACCGGCCTCGTCGAGCGGCAGGTCGGGGACGATCGCCCCGGCCGCGCCTGCGGCCGCGGCGCGCCGACCGAACTCCTCCGGGCCGCCGTGGGCGAGGATCATGTTCGAGTAGGCCATCAGCACGACCGGCAGGCGTCCCGAGACCGACGCGCAGACCTCCAGCGAGGACTCGAGCGTCGCCCCCGTCTCCAGCGCCGCGGTCCCCGCCGCGTGGATCGTCGGCCCGTCGGCGAGAGGATCGGAGAACGGCACCCCGAGCTCGATCAGATCGGCGCCCGAATCCGCATATGCGGCCGCGATCGCCAAGGAAGCGTCGTGGTCGGGATACCCGGCCATCATGTAAGGCATCAGCGCCGCAAGACCCTCCCCACGGGCCTTCAGAAAGGCTTGTGCGATCAGTTCCTCTCCCTTCAGCTCTGCGTCGGGCGCCGGGGGATGACCCGACGGAGCCTCCACGCTGTTGCTCCGTCGGGTCATCCCCCGGTGCCCCCACCGCTTAGCTCCACGACCTCGGCCAGGTCCTTGTCGCCGCGGCCGGAGAGGCACAGGACGTCGTAACCCTCACCGTCGCCGTTCTCCAATAACCAGGCGATCGCGTGCGAGGACTCGAGCGCCGGGATGATCCCCTCCAGCCGGGAGAGCTCGGCGAAGGCGGCCAGCGCCGCGGCGTCGGTGACGGCGGTGTAGGTGGCGCGGCCGGTGTCGCGAAGGTGCGCGTGCTCGGGTCCCACGCCCGGGTAGTCGAGGCCCGCCGAGACCGAGTGCGCCTCGAGGATCTGGCCCTCCTCGTCGGCGAGCACCGAGGAGAGTGAGCCGTGCAGGACGCCGGTCCCGCCTCCCCCCAGCGAGGCTCCGTGCCGACCGCTGTCGAGGCCCTCACCGGCCGCCTCGACGCCGATCAGCGCGACATCTGAATCGGCGATGAAGGGCGTGAAGATGCCGATCGCGTTGGAGCCGCCGCCGACGCAGGCGATTACCCGCGCGGGCAGCCCCTCCTCGGCAGCGAGCGCCTGCTCGCGCGCCTCCTCACCGATCACCCGCTGCAGGTCGCGGACCAGGGCCGGGAACGGCGCCGGGCCAACCGCCGAGCCGATCACGTAGTGGGTCGTCTCGACGTTGGCGACCCAGTCGCGGATCGCGGCGCTGACGGCCTCCTTCAGCGTGCGGGCGCCGGCGTCGACCGGGGCGATCTCTGCCCCGAGCAGCTTCATCCGCTCGACGTTAGGCGCCTGGCGGCGGATGTCCTCGGTGCCCATGTAGACGACGCACTCGAGCCCGAGCAGGGCGCAGGCGGTCGCGGTGGCGACGCCGTGCTGGCCGGCGCCGGTCTCGGCGATGATCCGCGGCTTGCCCATCCGCTGGGCGAGCAGCACCTGGCCGACGGCGTTGTTGATCTTGTGGGCGCCGGTATGGGCGAGGTCCTCACGCTTCAGGTAGACCCGCCGTCCTGCCCGCTCGGAGAGCCGCTCGGCGAGGTAAAGCGGGGTCGGTCGGCCGATGAAGTCGCGGCGCAGCGAGGCGAGCCGCACGCGGAAATCCTCGTCGCCGTTCGCCCGCTCCCAGGCATCGCTCAGCTCGTCGAGAGCCGGGATCAGGGTCTCGGGGACATAACGGCCACCGTAGGGGCCGAATCGCTCTTCGACGGTCGTCATCCCGAGCTAACGCTAGCGCCCTGGGCCGCCTCGAAGAAGGCGTTCATCGCGGCATGGTCCTTGCGGCCCGGCTCCGCCTCGACTCCGCTGGCGACATCGACCGCGTAGGGCCGGGCGACCGCGATCGCATCGGCGACGTTCTCCGGCCGCAGCCCACCGGCGAGGATCGCCGGCACCTTGGAACGCCGCTCGGCCAACAGCCCCCAGTCAAAGCTCTCGCCGCTGCCGCCCCAGAGCCCTTTCGCCCCCTTGTCGAACAGATGGAAATCGGTCCGAAACGCCTCTGCCCCGTGCACGTCGGCACCGCTCGACACGTGCACAGCCTTGACCACCTTCACCCCCGTTTTCCGCGCCACCTCGGCGCAGAACGACTGCCCCTCGTTCCCGTTCAGCTGCACCATCGTCAACCCCGCGTCCTCAACCGCCTTCGCAACCTCCCCCAACTCGGGATTCACAAAAACCCCGACAACCTCGCACTTCCGCCGAAATGCAGCCGAAATCCGCAAAGCCTCCCCCGCCTCAACAGCCCGAGGACTCTGATCAAAATGGATCAACCCAATAGCCCAAGCTCCCAACCTCACAGCCTCAGCCGCGTCATCGAGATTGGTGACCCCACAGATCTTGACCCGCATGAGACCAGAGTACGTGAACCAATCCAGCTGGAGGGCCGGGTATCCCCCCGCGGCAACTTGTGAGCCAGCAAAGCGGTCGCGCCCTGGCAAAAGTGCCCGGCGGCGGGTTGCAGCGGGGGATGCCCGGTCCTCCCGGTTGCAGCGGGGGGTGCTCGGTCCTCCCCTCTACCGCGAAGGCACTTCGTCAGTCGAGTCCGGCCGAACCCCGAGCTTGACCGAGACCTTCTTCGTCTTGCCGTCCCGATCCACGGTCAGCTCCATCTTTTCCCCCGGCGAGGCAGTGTTGACGGCGTTGATCACCGCTTCCATCCCGCTCACCTTCTTGCCGTCCACCTCTGTGATCACGTCGCCGCCCAGCTTGATGCTGGCGCCTTCGATCGTCGCCGAGGTGTCGCCGCCCTTGATCCCCGCCTCGTCGGCCGGGCCGCCCTTGACGACTTCGTTGACCAGCACGCCTTCTTCCTCCGGGATCTTCAGCGCCTTGGCCAGGTCCGGCGTCAGTTCGCCGCCGGTGATCCCGAGATAGGCATGCTTGACTTCGCCGTTCTCCTGCAGCTGGCGGACGACTTCGCGCGCGGTGTTGATCGGCACGGCGAAGCCGATGCCGACGTTGCCGCCGCTGCCACCGCCGGTTTGGATTTGAGAGTTGATCCCGATCACGCTGCCGGAAGAGTCGATCAGCGGGCCGCCCGAGTTGCCGGGGTTGATCGCCGCATCGGTCTGGATCACGTGCGAGATCGAGAAGCCGTTGGGCGCCTGGATCTGGCGCTGAATCGCCGAGACGATCCCGGAGGTGACGGTTCGGTCGAGCCCGAATGGGTTTCCGATCGCGATCACCTGGTCGCCGACTTCTACCTTCGTCGAGTCGGCCAGCGAGAGCGGGTGCAGCTCGTCCGCCGGTGCCTCGACGTCGAGCAGGGCAACGTCGGTTGCCGGATCGTTGCCGACGACTTCGGCTTCATAGGTGGTCTCGGAGGAGCCGAGTTTGACCTCGACCTCGTCGGCCCCATCGACGACGTGGCTGTTGGTGATCACATGGCCTTCGGTGTCGATCAGGAAGCCAGAGCCGGTGGCGACCCCGCCGCGTTCGGGCTGGGGCTGGCCGAAGGGGCTCAGTTCGGGCGTTTCCGCCCCCGACCGTTTCGCCGAGATGAAGGCGACCCCCTGCCCGTCGCGCCTGTAGATCTGGTTGACGAGATTGCCGTCGCCCTCTTCTTCGGAGGCGACGGGGGCGGCCAACGGCTGGGAGACGATCGCCGCCGAACTGCCCTCGTCCGCCACGATCCAACCGGCGGCGATCGCGACCCAGCCGAAGGCAGCGACGACCGCGCCGCCGAGCACAGCTGATCCGAAGGAGGACTTGAAGAATTGCCTCATCGAGAGGCGATCATGCTGATGGTCCTCAAAGTTCTTCTAAAAATTTGGCTCGACGTCTCAGGGCAGGTGGTGCTCGCGTGTGCCCTCGTCGACGCCGGTCAGATTTCGCGTCAGGGCCTCCGGATCATCCGCAGTCATCAGCGCCGAGCCGATCAGCACCGCGTCGACACCGACCCGCTCCAGCTCCTCCAGCTCCTGGCGCGTGGAGATGCCGCTCTCGGCAACCACGGTCTTGCCGGCCGGCACGTCGGGCATCAGCTCGTAGGTGGTGGCGACGTCGACCGTGCCCTCGTCGAGGTTGCGGTTGTTGATCCCGATCACGTCCGCGTCGAGCTTCAGCGCCCGCTCCAGCTCCTCGCCGTCGTGCACCTCGACCAGGCAATCGAGGTCGAGCCCGCGCGCCGTCCCGTGCAGCTCGCGCAGATCCTCGTCCTCGAGCGCACGCACGATCAGCAGCACCGCGTCGGCGCCGCCCAGCGCCGCCTCGTAGAGCTGGTAGGGCTCGACGATGAAGTCCTTGCGCAGGATCGGCAGGCTGCAGGCGGCGCGCGCGGCCCTCAGGTCGTCGAGCGAGCCGCCGAAGTGGCGCTCGTCGGTGAGCACGGAGAGCGCCGCCGCGCCGCCGCGCTCGTAGGCGCGGACCTGGTCGGCGACCGTGGCCGTGGCCGCGATATCGCCGGCGCTCGGCGAGCGGCGCTTGAACTCCGCGATCACCGAGAGGCCGGGACGGACCAGCGCCTCGTTGAAGGGGCGATCGTCGCCACGGGCGTGGAGGCTGGATTCGATATCCGCCTGGGGCGTCTGGGCACGACGATCCTCCACCCCTTCGCGCGCCACGGAGATCAGCTGCTCGATCATTCCCACGTGAACGACGAAGCCTAGTGGAGTGAGCCGACCTAGCCCGTAAGCCGGGTCGTCATTGCGACGAGGCGTTCGAGCAGCTCGGACGCGGCGCCCTCGTCGATCGCCGCGGCCGCCCTCTCCACGCCCGCGCCGAGATCCGCGGCGAGGCCTCCGGCGTAGATCGCAGCGCCGGCGTTGAGCACGACCAGATCGCGCCGCGGCCCGGGCTCGCCCTCGAGCACGGCGCGCGAAGCGGCCGCATTCTCCTCCGGGCTGCCGCCCGCGACCCGCTCCAGATCGGCCCGACCGAGCCCGTGCTCGCCGGGCTCGAAGAACCACTCGGCGGTGCGACCCTCGGAGACCTCGATCACGCGTGTGCGGGCGGAGAGCGAAAGCTCGTCGACGCCGTCCTCGGCCGATACGACCAGCGCCCGCACGCTGCCCAGTCCGACCAGCGCCTCGGCGATCGTCTCCTGGTAGTGGCGGTCGGAGACGCCGAGCAGCTGGCGCTCGGCTCCAGCGGGGTTGGTCAGCGGCCCGAGGAAGTTGAAGATCGTGCGCACGCCGAGTGCTTTTCGCACCGGTACGACGTGCGCCATCGCGCCATGGTGGCGTGGCGCGAACATGAAGCCGAAGCCGATCTCGTCGATGCACTCGCCGACCTGGGCCGGTTCGAGCTCGATCTTCACGCCGAGCGCTTCCAGCAGGTCGGCCGAGCCGCAGCGGCTGGTATTGGAGCGGTTGCCGTGCTTGGCGACGGCGCAGCCGGCGCCGGCCGCGACCAGCGCCGCCGTGGTCGAGACGTTGAATGTAGATGGACCGCCGCCGGTCCCGGCCGTGTCGACCAGGTCCTCGCGCGAGGTCTCGACCGCGGCGGCGAGCGAGCGCATCGTCCGCGCCAGGCCGACCAGCTCGGGGACCGTCTCGCCCTTGGCCCGCAGCGCGACCAGGAAAGCGCCCGTCTGCACCTCCTCGGAGCGGCCCTCCATGATCTCGGCCAGGACCGCGGCGGCGTGGTCGGCGGTCAGGTGGTCGCCCCTGCAGACGGCGTCGATCGCGCGGGTGACGATCTCGTTAGGCATCGTCACCGAGTTCGCTTTTTGTCGGGCTGTGCCCGAAAAGAGACGAACCCCTTTTGAGGAAGTTGGCCAGCAGGTGCTTGCCCTGCGGGGTGAGGACCGACTCGGGGTGGAACTGGACACCCTCAGCCGGCAGCTCCCGGTGACGGGCGCCCATCACGACCTCGCCGAGACTGGCGCTCAGCTCAAGCTCGCCGGGCAGGTCAGGGTCGGCGACGAGCGAGTGATAGCGGCCCGCGACCAGTGGTGTCGGCAGGCCGGCGTAGACCGTCTTGCCGTCGTGCTCGACCTCGGCGTCCTTGCCGTGGATCGGCTCGCCCTGCACGGTGCGGCCGCCGAACGCCTCGACCAGCGACTGGTGGCCGAGGCAGACGCCCAGCACCGGCGTGCCCGCTTCGGCGAAGCGGCGGATCGCCTCGACCGAGATCCCGGCCTCGGCCGGGGTGCAGGGGCCGGGCGAGACGACGAGGTGCTCGGCGCCCCGCTCGAGCAACTCGCCGACCTCGGCGCGGTCGTTGCGCACGACTTCGATCTCCGCCCCCAGCTCTCCCAGGTACTGGACCAGGTTGTAGGTGAAGCTGTCGTAGTTGTCGATGACGAGGACACGCATTACATAAATATTCCCGCAGTGGCCGACTCGCAGAAAGTCAGATATGGATGCGAGCCGGCCACCGCGCTCAAGGCCAGTCCGGTTGCTCGCAGGCCAGCTCGACCGCGCGGAACACGGCCTTGGCCTTGTTGACCGACTCGTTGTACTCGTAGGCGGGCTGGGCGTCGGCTACGGTACCGCCACCGGCCTGCACGTGGATCTGCCCGTCCTTGGCGACGACGGTGCGGATGTGGATCGCCGTGTCGAGGTCGCCGTTCCAGGAGAGGTAGCCGATCGCGCCGCCGTAGGAGCAGCGCTTGACCTGCTCGAGCTCGTCGATGATCTGCATCGCGCGCACCTTCGGCGCGCCGGAGAGCGTGCCGGCCGGCAGCGCCGAGCGCAGCACGTCCATCGCGCCGATCCCCTCGCGCAGCGTTCCCGAGACCTGGCTGACGATGTGGAGGACGTGCGAATAGGTCTCGACCGCCATCAGCTCATCTACCGAGACCGAGCCGTACTCGCAGACGCGGCCGAGGTCGTTGCGGCCGAGGTCAACCAGCATCACGTGCTCGGCCCGCTCCTTGGCGTCGTTGACGAGCCGCTCAGCGAGACGACGGTCCTCCTCCTCGTCGTCGCCGCGCGGGTAGGTGCCGGCGATCGGCCGCGTCTCGACCCTCTGGCCGGTCACCTTGACCAGCGGCTCGGGCGACGCGCCGGCGATCTGGAAATCGCCGAACTCGAGGAAGTACATATAGGGCGACGGGTTGACCGCGCGCAGGCCGCGGTAGACCGAGAACGCCTCGACCGGGGCCGGGGCCGAGAAGCGCTGCGAGGGGACGACCTGGAAGGCGTCGCCGGCGTGGACGTACTCGACGATCCGCGCCACCGCCGCTTCGAACTGCTCGCGCTCCATGTTGGACTCAAACCGTGGCGGATCGGCAACGGAGGGTTGCACCGGGACCGGCACGGCGCCGCGCAGCCGCTCGCGCACCTCGGCGATCGTCGCCGCGGCGCGCTCGTGGGCGGCATCGATCCCGCCCTCGTCGCCGGCGAAGGCGCAGGACATGATCGTCAGCTCATGCCGCAGGTGGTCGAAGACCAGCAGCACGTCGGTGATCATCAGCGCCATGTCGGGCAGCCCGAGCGGGTCGGGGTTGGGCTCGCCCAGCGGCTCCACCGTGCGCACCAGGTCGTAGCCGAAGAAGCCGACCGCCCCGCCGGCGAAAGGCGGCAGACCCTCAACCGGAGCGAGCCGGAAGCGGCCGAGGCTCTCGGCCGCGGCGGCGTAGGGATCGGGGGCCTCGCGCTCCTCCCCGCCTGTCTCGGTCAGCACGCCGTCGCTCCAGCGCAGCACGGAGCGGGGGCGGATGCCGACAAAGGAGTAGCGGCCGACCTGGCCCTGCTCGGCCGACTCGAGCAGGAAGCATGGCGCCCCCTCGGGCTCGCCGGCGCGCAGCTTGAGGAAGGCCGAGACCGGTGTCTCGCAGTCGTCGACGAAGCGTGTGCGCACGGGGACGACATTGCCCTCGGCGGCGAGCTCACGGGCCTCCTCCAGGCTCGGCTCAATCCGCAGCTCGGCCGAGGAATACCGCGCTCGCGCTCCTGAGGCAGTGGACATCATCAGACGGCCACCCCTACCTCATGAGACTCGCTAGCCACGGCGGCCATTGAGCACCTCCATCACCGCGGCCTGGGAGACCTCGCGCGAGGCGAGCAGGACGCTGAGGTGGTAGAGCAGGTCGGCGGCCTCCTCGGTGACGCGCTCGTCGCTCTCCTCGCGCGCCGCCCGCACGACCTCCTCGGCCTCCTCCTCGACCTTCTCGCCAATCAGCTTCGGGTTATCGAGCAGTTCCACCGTGTAGCTGCCCCCTGGCCGCTCCACGGCGCGGCTGCGCAGCGTGCGCTGCAGCACCGCCAGCGCTTCGTGCGCGACCGACACCGGCGCCTCGCCTCCGTCCAGCTCACGGTAGAAGCACGACCGCTCGCCCGTGTGGCAGGCGGGCCCGCTCGGCTCGACCAGCGCAACAACCGCATCGCCATCGCAATCCACCCGCAGCTGGACCAACTTCAGCACGTTGTCCGACTCTTCCCCTTTGCGCCACAGCTTCCCCCGCGAGCGACTGAAGAAGTGCATCTCCCCCGTCTCGACGCTCAGCCGCAGCGCCTCCTCGTTCGCATAGGCAAGCGTCAGCACCTCGCCGCTCGCAGCGTCCTGCGCCACGACCGGTACCAGGCCCCGCTCATCGAATTTCACCACCTCAAGCACCGACCCATCGTATGCCAGCGATAAGAGGGGATGGGGATGTCCCCGAACCGGCGGATACTCAAGACGGCGGTCTCATTAGACCGCCGTTTGTCGGGGCGGGGACATCCCCATCCCCTCACCGCCACCGGCCCATCCCCTCCCTACTCAATGCCCAAACGATCAAGAAGCCCCTCGTCCCGCCGCCAATGACTACGAACCCGGACCTGCAGCTCGAGGTGAACCCTGGCGCCGAGCTCGGCTTCAAGCGAGCCGCGCGCGGCGGTGCCGATCTCTTCGACCTTGCGGCCGCCCTTGCCGATCAGGATGCCCTTCTGCGACTCGGTCTCGACCCAGGCCTCGGCGCGGACGACGACGAGGCCATCCTCACGCGGGGCCAACTCCTTGACTTCGACCTCGACCGAGTGGGGGATCTCGTCGCGGGTGCGATTGAGCACCTGCTCGCGGATCAACTCGGCCAGCATCGTCTCACTTGACTGGTCGCTGCGGTCTTCCGGCGGATACAGATAGGGGCCCTCTGGGACGAGCTCGCCGAGCCGCCCGACCAGCGCCTCGAGGCCCTCGCCGCTGCGGGCGCTGATCGGAAAGACCTCGTCGACGCCCTCCAACTTGGCCGCCCCGGCCAGCACCGGGACGAGCTCGTTGGGCCCCGTCCGGTCGGCCTTGTTGACCGCGCAGATCGTCGGCAGCTCGCTCTTGGCCGCGAGCAGCGCACGGGCGATGAAGCGGTCGCCCGGGCCGATCCCCTGCTCACCGTTGACGACCAAAAGGGCCAGGTCGGAGTCGGCGAGCTCGCGCTCGACCCGGCTCTGCATGCGCTCGGTCAGCACGTCGCGCGGCTTCTGCACACCGGGCAGGTCGACGAGGACGAGCTGCCGCCCCGCCTCCGTATCGGTGGCAATGCCCCGGATCGCCCGCCGCGTCGTCTGCGGGCGCATCGAAACGATCGCGACGCGGCTGCCGACGATCGCGTTGACCAGGGTCGACTTGCCGACGTTGGGCCGTCCGGCGAGGCCGACGAAGCCGGCGCGCGTCATCGCAAACCGGCCATGACGCGCTCTTGCAAAACGAGCATCTCGCCGCCGTCGGTCTCGTGGTCGTAGCCGCAGAGGTGGAGGACGCCGTGCACCGCCGCCTCGGTCACGTCGCTGCAGTGCGCGGGGCAGATCGTCACGTCGCCGAGCTCGCGCGGGCCCGCGGTCGGCTCGACGCCGTCGATCGGGAAGGCGAGCACGTCGGTCGGCACGTCCCGGCCGCGGTGCTCGCGGTTGAGCTCGCGGATCCGCGCCTCGCCCACGAGCTCGACCGCGACGTGGCCGTCCCCGACCCCGGCTGCGCGCAACGCGGCCTCGACCGCGGCGCGCAGCTTCTCAGGAGCGAGTATCTCCATGGGCGTCATAGGCGGCGACGATCCGCTGCACCAGCTTGTGGCGGACGACGTCCTCGCCACCGAAGCGGACGAACGAGATATCGGGGACCTGGCTGAGGATGTCGCGGACTACGACCAGGCCGGAGCGCTGATCGGTCGGCAGGTCGATCTGGGTGATGTCGCCGGTGACGACCATGCGCGAATTGAAGCCGAGCCGGGTGAGGAACATCTTCATCTGCTCGGGGCTGGTGTTCTGCGCCTCGTCGAGGATCACGAAGGAGTCGTTGAGCGTGCGGCCCCGCATGAAGGCCAGCGGCGCAACCTCGATCACGCCGCGCTCGAAGTAGCCGTTGACCCGGTCGGGGTCGAGCATGTCGTAGAGCGCGTCGAACAGCGGCCGCAGGTAGGGGTCGACCTTGGCCTGTATATCTCCCGGCAGGAAGCCGAGCCGCTCGCCCGCCTCGACCGCGGGGCGAGTGAGGATGATCCGCTGCACCTCGTTCTCGGCGAGGGCGTGGGCCGCCATCGCCACGGCGAGAAAGGTCTTGCCGGTGCCGGCCGGGCCGATGCCGAAGGTGATCGTCTGGTTGCGGATCGAGTCGACGTAGCGCTTCTGGTTGAGCGTCTTCGGCGCGACCTTGGTGTTGCGGTGGCGCCAGACGATGTCCTCGAGAATCTGCGCCGGGCTCTCGTCGGCGTCGAGCGCGCCGGTCACGGCTTCGATCGTGCCCGGCGCGACCTCGTGCCCCTGCTCGATCAGGTCGACCAGCTCGTCGACCACGGTGGCCGCGGTCTGCACGTCGCCGGAGTCGCCGTCGAGGGTGAGCACGTTGCCGCGCAGGTGAAAGTCGCAGTCGAGGCGGCCACGCAGCGCCCGCAGGACGGCATCCTCGGAGCCGGCCAGTTCGGCGGCCACGGTGTTGTCGAGGGTCAGCTGCCTACGCGCCAAGTTTTTCCCGCACCGCCGCGCTGACCCGCTTGCCGTCTGCTTTGCCGCCGAGCTTCGGCATCAGCGCCGACATCACCTGGCCCATCTGCTTGCGCTCCGAGGCCCCGGTCTCGGCGATCGCCGCGTCGACCAGCCCGGCCAGCTCCTCATCGGAGAGCTGCGCCGGCAGGTAGGCCTCGATCAGCTCGGCCTCGAAGCGCTCAGCGCTCGCCTGCTCGCCGCGGCCGGCATCGCCGTAGGCGTCGGCGGCCTCGAGCCGCTTCTTGCGCTCGCGCTGCAGCACGGCGACCTCGTCGCCCTTGCCGAGCTTGGCGTCCTGCTGCAGCGAGTCGACGATCATCCGCAGCGCCGCAGCGCGCTCGCGCTCGCCCGCCTTCATCGCGGTGCGCACGTCGGCCTGCATCTGCTCCAGAACGCTCATTGCCGACTAAGGGTAGTCGGCGGCGGCCACGTCAATCCGCTCGACCTCGCCGAGCGGCATCTGCAGGAAGCGGGTGCCGAGCTCGCGGAAGGACTCGACGTCGCCGCTGCAAAGGAAGCGGTACTCGCCCTCGCCTTCGGCGGGGCGGGCCAGGCCGGCGGCGGCGAGCGTCCGTTGCGCCGCAGCGGCGACGGCGTGTCCGCCGCTGACCAGGCGCACGTCGCGGCCGAGGATGCGCTGCAGCATCGGCGCGACCAGCGGGTAGTGGGTGCAGCCGAGGATCAGCGTGTCGACATCGGCACGCCTCAGCGGCGCACAGTAGGCGCGCGCCATCTCCAGCACGCCTTGGTCGAAGGGCGAGCCATCCTGGATGAACGGCGCCAGGTCGGGGGCCTCGACTTCGGTCACCTCCAGCGCCCGCCCCTGCGCTTCCAGCGCCCGCCGATAGGCGCCGCTGGCGACCGTGTTCGGCGTCGCCAGCACTCCGACCTTGGCGCTGGCGGTGATTGCGGCGGCGATTTCGGCCTGCGGCTCGACCACCGGCACGACCTCGACTCCGTGCTGCGCGGCAACCTCGCGCGCCACCTCCTCACCGATCGAGGTAGCCGTGTTGCAGGCGATCACCAGCAGCTTCGCGCCGTCGCCAAGCAGCCGCTCGGCGATCACCCGAATCCGCTGGCGCAGCAACTCCGGGTCGCGCGTCCCATAGGGGAACATCGCCGTGTCGCCGAGGTAGACGAAGTCCTCCTCTGGCAGCGAAACCAGGCACTCGTGCAGGACGGTAAGGCCACCGACCCCCGAGTCGAACATCGCGATCGGCTGCGAGGCGTCCAGGGCGCGAGTGCTAGAGGAAGGGCCTGTACGTCATGAAGAAAATCGTGACGACGACGGCGATGCCGGCGAAGGTGCCGACTTTGCCGATCCGGTCGCCGAGCGCGACGAACTCGTCGCTTAGGGTGTCGCCCGCCTTCAGGTCGCGCTCGGCCAACTCTTTCGCCTCCGCCACCTTGGGCTGGAAGAAGGCGTGCTGGAGGCCGAAGAGGACGATGATTGCGAGGAAGCCGACGCTGATGAAGGCGTCGCCGGCCTCCCAGGGCCCGTCGGAGAGCAGGTAGATGCCCGCGAGCAGCAGGACGATCATGCCCGGGTTGACCAGGTAACGGTCGACCTTCTGGATCCCCGCCAGGATCGCCGGCGTCGCCCGCGGGTACTGCGGCGAGAGCGAGAAGAAGAAGGCGTAGCCGAAGGTCGGGCCGAAGGCGAGCACGACGGCCAGCACGTGCAGGAAGAGGGCGAACTTGTAGCCCGGGTCAACGATCGTCGCCAGCATCGCGGGAAACATATCCACTAGCGACGACGGAGCAGCAGCGCGGCCCAGTCGCCATCGATACGGCGCTCGTCCTCGGCCAGGCCCGCGGGGGCGAAGGCGACGACGATCTCGTCCAGCTCGGAGGGCAGCAGGCCGGCAAGGATTGCCGTGGCGGGGGTCCGGGGGAGGTCCCCCGGAGCAACAGCGTGGAGGCTCCGGGGGACCTCCCCCGGACCCCCGCAAAGCAGGGCGGCGACCTCCTTCAGCACCGGCGCGGTCATATTGGCCGCGACCGTCGGGGGAAGCGCGGGGAGCTTGTGGCGGAGGTTCTGGCGCTGGAAGCTGGCCTCGACGCCGTTGATGGCTGCGTTGGCTTCTGCGGCTTCGATCGAGGCGGGCTCGTGGTCGTAGCCGGACACCGGGCCCCAGCCGAGCTTGGCGGCGGCGATGGCGAGGACGCCGGAGCCGGAGCCGAGGTCGGCGAGAGGGCCGCCGGCCTCGCCCGCCTCGGCCAACTCGAGCAGCAGCTCGAGGCAGAGCCTCGTGGTCGGGTGGGCGCCGGTGCCGAAAGCGCGGCCCGGGTCGATGACGAGGTCGATCGCACCCTCGCGCGGCGGCTCCCAGGAAGGCCGCAGCCAGAGCCGTCCGCCGACCAACAGCGGCTTGTGGAAGTCCTGCCAGCGGTCGGCCCAGTCGTCGGGGACCTCGGTGGCGACCAGCTCGACCAGGCCGTCCCCCGCCGCGACCTCGATCTCGCCCAGCTCGGGCAGCTCGCCCTCGCCACCGTAGATCGCGTACTCGACGTAGTCGCTTCCGCGCTCCTCCTCGACCCCGTTCGGGGCGAGAACCATCAGCTCCGCCAGGACAACATCTGCGTACTCCGGCCTACAGCGGACGGCCAAACGGATCACAGCGCCGTATGTCAACCGAAAGCGCGCCGCATGCGCGAGAAGAAGCTGCCGGTGTCGCCCTGCTGCGAGCGCAGGTTGCGCGACTCGATCGTCTCGTTCAGCTTCTCGACCAGCTCGCGCTGCTCCTCGGAGAGCTGCTCGGGGACGATCACCTGCACGGCGATCACCATGTCGCCGGGCGGGCCACCGTTGGCACCGGGCATGCCGTGACCGCGCAGCGCGAACTGGCTGCCGGGCTGGATCCCGGCGGGCAGGTCAATCTCACGCGGGCCCTCGTGGCTCGGCGCCTCGATCTTGGTCCCGAGCATCGCGTCGACGGCGGAGATCTCGACCTGGTGGATCAGGTCCTGGCCGCGCATCGGCCCACGCCGTGTCTCGAAGCCGAAGCCGGCGCCGAAGAAGGCCTGGAAGATGTCCTCGACCGAGGCCGGCCCGCCCGCACCGGCGCCCGCCCCGCGTACGCCCTGGTGGCCGTAGGCGTCGTAGGCGCGGCGCTGCTCGGGGTCGGAGAGCACCTCGTAGGCTTCCGCCGCCGCCTTGAACTTCTCCTCCGCCTCGGGGTCGTGGTCGTTGACGTCGGGGTGCAGCTCGCGCGCGAGCTTGCGGAAGGCGGTCTTCACCTCCGCTTTGTTCGCGTCGCGGGCAACGCCGAGGATCTCGTAGTAGTCCGCGGGCATCAGCCGTAGACCGACTCGCAGTAGCGCGAGAGCTCACGCGCGGCGCCGCGCACCGAGGCGATCGCGGTCGCATAGTCCATCCGCAGCGGCCCGACCACGCCGACCGAGCCGAGGTTGCGATGGCCCAGCCCGTAGTTGGCGCCGACGACGCTGACCGAACGCAACTCCGGCTGCGGGTTCTCGCCGCCGATCCAGACGAACACCGAGCGCTCATCGAGCGCCGAGCGCAGCATGCCGAGCATGCCGGCGCGCCGCTCCAGCGCGGTCATCAGCCGGTCTGCGCGCGGCAGGTCGGCGACGTGGGTCTCGGAGAGCAGCCGCGAGGCCCCGTCCATATAGAGGCCCTCGCCGCTCTCGCCCTCGAGCTCGGTGAAGGCCGGCGCCAGGGTGGCGAGGAAGCGCGACTCGAGCTGGTCCAGCTCCGGGTCGGCGAGCCGGTTGGCGATCATCCGCGCGCCGACGCCCATCCCTGCAAGCGACTCGTTCAGGTAGCTGGACGCCCACTCGACCAGGCCCGGATCGACCGCGGTGTCGAAGTCGAAGACACGCTTGGCGACACTGCCGTTGGAGGCGATCGCGATCGCCATCACCTTGGTCGGCTGTAGGCGCAGGACCTCGACCCGGTGGATCGTCGCCGTATCGGGGGCCGGCGCCGTGGCGAGCGCCATCAGGTCGGTGACCTGAGCCAGCGCGGCGGTCGTCTCCCGCATCGCCGCGTCGATCTCACGACGCAGTCGCGAAAGCTCCAGCCCGACGCCGGCGGACGGCTGCGGCGCCCCGGGTGCCATCAACAGGTCGACGTAGCAGCGGTAGCCGCTGTCGGTCGGCACCCGGCCCGCCGACGTATGCGGATGCGTCAGGTACCCGGCCGCCTCGAGCGCCGAAAGCTCCGCCCGCACCGTGGAAGGCCCCCACTCCACCTCTGTCCTCTCGGCAATCGGCTTGGAGGCCACGGGCTTACCCGACGCCAGATGGGCATCGACCACCAGTCGCAAGATTAATTCTTGTCGCTCAGAGAGCACGTTCAAAGTGTAGAAGCGACGCCGGGTGACCCTCCCCGCGGCCTGTACTTTTTGCGCGGCGAGGCCCGCGGACGACCAGCCCGTGTCCTCGCAAAAAGTTGAGCGGGGAGGGTTGCCCGGTGGCGCTAAAGCGCCACCTCGGCCTCGGCGTTGCGGATCGTCTGATTCTCGCCCTGCGCGGCGACGACGTCGATCGTCGCCCTTCCGTCGCCGGCCTCCTTGACCTCGCCGCTGACGACGATCTCGGTCTCCGGCGCGCCCATGCCGCGGAACTGCACCGAGAGCCGCTTCAGCGAGCCCGGATCGCCGCCGGCCGCATCGGTGGCGGCGCGGGCGACCAAGCCCATCATGTAGAGGCCGTGCAGGATCGTGTTCGGCAGCCCGACCGCCTTGGCGAACTCGGGGTCGATGTGGATCGGGTTGAAGTCGCCCGAGGCACCCGCGTAGCGGTGCGGCAGGTACTTGTCGGGGGTCACGCGCAGCTCCGCGATCTGCTCCCCGGGTTGCAGCTCGGCCATCTCAGACCCCCCTGACGATGTTGGTCCAGGTCCCGCGCACTACCTCAGCGCCGTCCTGGTTGATCGAGACGGTCTCGAAGACGTAGAAGCCCTTGCCGTCTTTCTCAAAGATCTGCAGGCACTTGGAGGTGGTCGTGATCTCGTCGCCGGAGCAGGCCGGCTCGCCCCAGGCGAACTCCTGGCCACCGTGCACCATCGCGGCGAAGTTCATCCCGACCTCGGGGTCGAACATCGCCGGACCGAGCGCCGGGGCGCTGTAGACGACGCAGAACATCGGCGGCGCGACCACGTCGCGGTAGCCGGCCGCGGTGGCGGCCCCCCGGTCGAAGTGGACCGGGTTGTCGAGCCCGATCACCCGCGCGTACTCGCCGATCTTCTCCTTGCCCACCTCATACGTCGTGGCGGGCCACTCCTTGCCGATTGCTTCAGTTTTGATCGCCATGGCGCGGCAGTGTATTGGCCAGGCGGCCAGTCGGGCGCGTGCCTACTCGTCGATTTGGAGCACGGCCAGGAACGCCTCCTGCGGGACCTCGACCCGGCCGACCTGCTTCATCCGCTTCTTGCCCGCTTTCTGCTTCTTCAGGAGCTTGTTCTTGCGGGTCACGTCACCGCCGTAGAGCTTCGCGGTGACGTCCTTGCGCACGGCCTTGACGGTCTCGCGGGCAAGGATGTTGGAGCCGATCGCAGCCTGCACCGGCACGTCAAACTGCTGGCGCGGGATCGTCTTGCGCAACCGCCCGACCAGGCGCTTGCCCTGCTCATAGGAGAAATCGCGGTGGACGATGATCGAGAGCGCGTCGACCTTGTCGCCGGCGAGCAGGATGTCGACCTTGACCAGGTCGGAGGGCCGGTTGCCGGTCGGCTCGTAGTCGAGCGAGGCGTAGCCGCGGGTCGAGGACTTGAGCAGGTCGAAGAAGTCGAGCACGATCTCGGCCAGCGGCATGTCGTAGCGGATCTGCACCCGTTGCGGGCTGAGGTAATGCATGTCGATATGGGTGCCGCGGCGCTCCTGGCAGAGCTCCATCACCGCGCCAACCTGTTCGGACGGGGCGATGATCGTGGCCCGGATGTAGGGCTCTTCGACCGTTTCGATCGTGCCCGGGTCGGGCAGCTCGGTGGGACTGCGAACCTCCTTCGACTCCCCGTTGGTCAGATGGACCTCGTAGCGCACGTTCGGGGTGGTCGAAAGCAGGTCGAGGTCGTACTCGCGCTCCAGTCGCTCGCGCACGATCTCCATGTGAAGCAGCCCGAGGAAGCCGCAGCGAAAGCCGAAGCCGAGCGCCTCCGAGGTCTCCGGTTCCCAGGAGAGCGCGGCGTCGTTGAGGGCAAGCTTGTCGAGCGCGTCGCGCAGGTCTTCGAAGCGATCGGTTTCGATCGGGAAGAGGCCGCAGAAGACCATCGGCCTCACCTCGCGGTAACCCTCGAGCGGCTTCTCGGCCGGTCGCTCCAGCGCCGTCAACGTGTCGCCGACGCGCAGCTTGGCGACGTCCTTGATGCCGGTGATCAGATAGCCGACATCACCGGCGTCCATGCGCTGCACGCCGGTCATCGCCGGGCGGAAGAAGCCGATGTCGTCGATGTCGGCTTCGGTGCCGTTCTGCATCGCGAGGATCCGCTCGCCCTTGCGGAAGGCGCCGTCGACCATCCGCACGTAGGCGATCACGCCGCGGTACTGGTCGAACTCGGAATCGAAGATCAGCGCCCTGGTCGGCGCCTCGGGCTTCCCCGTGGGCGCCGGCACGCGAGCGACGATCGCCTCCAGAACCTCGGCCACGCCCGCGCCGGTCTTGGCCGAGATCTGTAGCGCTTCGGAGGGATCGCCACCGAGCAGGTCGGCGATCTCGGCCGCTACCCGCTCCGGTTCGGCACCCGGCAGGTCGACCTTGTTGATCACCGGAATCAGCTCCAACCCGTTCTCGATCGCCAGGTAGGTGTTGGCCACCGTCTGCGCCTCGACCCCTTGCGCCGCGTCGACGACCAGCAGAGCGCCCTCGCAGGCGGCGAGGCTGCGCGAGACCTCGTAGGAAAAGTCGACGTGGCCGGGGGTATCGATCAGGTGCAGGTGGTAGGCCTGTCCGTCGGCGGCCCTGTACTCGACCCGCACTGCCTGGGCCTTGATCGTGATCCCACGCTCGCGCTCGAGGTCCATCGAGTCGAGCATCTGCGCCTGCATTTTCTTCGGGTCGATCGAACCGGTCAGCTCGAGGATCCGGTCGGCCAGGGTCGACTTGCCGTGGTCGATGTGGGCGATGATGCTGAAGTTGCGGATGTGGTCCATCGGGCTGCGGAGTATGGCGAGTGCGCGGCGTATGGGCAGGGGTCGGGGGTGTCCCAGCCCGTGCTGGGTTTTTCGCCTTGTGGCTTGCGGCTCTCGGCAACCGCATAGTGCGAAAAACGGACGCCGCTCGCGCTGGGACACCCCCGACCCCTGCTGCTCGAAGCGCCGGACTCCTCCTGGCCCGCCGCTCCAGAACCGCCTGGTCCCTTCTTCCCGCTATGCGGCAATAAAGCGCCAATCAGTCAATGGCAGTCCGATGGATCCAGGGGGGCGGTGAGCTTGTAGATGACGGTGGGGGGCTTGCGTAGGAAAACCTCCGCACCGGGGCCTTCGGTCCATTTGGCCGTCTCGGGGAACGGAGGCTTGGCTGGTTCGGTGCGGTCGCGGGTGGTTATTGCGTAGTCGTAGTTGCCCTCCTTGAGCAGTTCTCGCCAGCGGCGGCAGGTCGTCGGTGGGGTGAAGCCGCCGTGCGGGCGGTGTTCCCCGATGAAATGGACCTCGTTGGAGAGGTCGGTGCCGAAGAGGGGGTACTGGCGCGTGCTGGTGGTCGCTATCCGGGCGCCTGAGAGGGGCGCGGCCCATTTGAACGCAGCATTGAGGCCTGGGGCGGCGAAGCTTGGATCCCCGTAGCGGTTTTGTAGGTAGTGGCGTTGGACTGGGTAGCCGATCAATATCGCCGCCAACACGGCCGCCGGGGCCAGAATCCCAACGAAACCGCGCTTGGGGTTGATAAGCGTGTCAAATCGCAGACTCGCCGAGTCGATGCGGCGGATTCGCTCGCTGAGTGGAGAGATCAGCGGCAACAGCGAGAGGCCGAGGACCAAGGCGGGCGCCAGGTAGCGGAGGCCGGACTCGAAACCGCGGGGCATTCCGTCGGGGCCCGAGGCAGAGGTGGGCGCCACGAGCCAGGCAAATGCCGCTGCGAGGCCGACGAGGCCAACCAGACGCAACACCCGACCGCGATCGAGGTTTGGGTCGTCATCCGGCTCAAAGCTCGACCGCTCGGCGGGCGGATGAGGTGGGGCTGTGAGACAGAGGAGCAGTCCGGCCAATGCCGCTGCTCCGAGCGCCGGCCAGAGGATCGTGAGGCCGTCGTGGAGGCCGGGCAAAAACCAGTCGGACCAGACGCTCCCGTCAGTGAGGTAGCCGAGCGCGCTGTGGCCGTCGCGGCCGCCTAGGGGCTGGTCGGGTGCCGGCAGCGAGACCGGGCCGATCGAGTCGAACCAGGGCAGAGGGTTGCCGCTGTGGACCAGGTTGCGCAGGTACCAGTAGCCGCATCCGGCGAGGGCGGCGCCCAAGGCTGTGAACGAGGTGCGCCAGCGGCGGCCGGATGGGACGACAAAAGCCAACCCAAGGACGAGAACCGCCGCAGGTGGGAGGAAGTTGAGCTTCGTCCCCGCGGCGAGCCCGGCGGCAAGGCCGATGACGACGACCGCCCCCTCCACCCCGCCTTTTCCGGCTGCCCAGGCATTGAGGGCGATCGCGACAGCAGCCAACAGGAAGAAGATCCCGACGATGTCGTTGCGGGCCTCTCCAGCTTGATCCGAGAGAACAGGCAAGCTCAGCGCTACCGCACCCAGCGCCAGCGACCACGGCGCCACCTTGTACGGCCGCCCGATACACCAGCAGGCAACCAGACAGCCGACGAACCAACCGATGTTCAGCAGCGGCGACAGCAGGTCCCGCCCGAACGCCAGCATTCCGCCAGCGTGGAACAGTTCCGCGTTGGCTGGGTAAAACCAGGCCAGAAATTGCGGCGCAATGAAGTGCAGGTCCCACGTGCTCCCACTCTGGGAGAACCCCGCGGCGAACGGCCCGTGGTACCAGGTCGAATCGAACCCGGTCATCCCCGTAGTCAGCTTCGGCTTCACATCGAGACCGAACCTCACAAGCGCTGCCCCAGCCACGGCCAGCGCCACCACGGTCACCACCGATGGGTGACCCAAACTCGTCCCGGAACCATGGCCGCGCGAAGGGAGACGGGGGTGCCCGTCCGGCGCAGCGGCGTCCACTTTTTCGCCCCGACCGCGACCTCGGACGGCCCCCCAGCGACGAGGCGAAAAACCCAGAAAGCCGGAGGGGTACCCCCGTCCCCCCGCAACCACAAGCCAAAGTCCCAAGCCGACCAGCGCAACGCTGACGAGATACGGCACCGGCTTGAACAGGCCGAAGCTGCCAAGAAGCTCAGCTACCAAGATCAGCAATGCGAGCGCGATCACAGCGGTCGCCAGATGCGCTGGGGCGCCCGTGAACGATGGAAGCAGGCGAGCGCGTACGGCGGATGCGCCCAGCGTGGCGATGCCCGTGAGTAGGGCGATCTCCGCGACGCCGAGCAGGTAGCGAGCCAGATCGAGCATCAGATGGTTGACTCCACGGTCGCGTGCGACTGTGGGCGCGCGTGGCCAAGCAGATCAAGGACGCCGGGTGCAGCCTTTGCTGGTTGCAAAGGCAAACCCGAAGACGCTGAGATGCGCAGTGCCACGTGCGTCATCCAGGCGTGCGGGGTCGTGGAGTCATCCATCTAGCTGCGGCGGACGAGCCGCATCACCTGGTCGAGCTCTTCGACCCGCAGGAGCCTTGCGACGCCGACGTAGGCGAGCCCGCCGACCCCGAGGCCGGCGCCGAGCGATACCACCTGGCCGAGCAGGCCGCGGCCGAGCGCGTTGTCAAGCACGTCCCAGATGCCGAAGCTGACGGCGGCCAGCGCGGCGGCGGCGATTGAGATCCGAATCGCGGCGTCGAGCAGGCGGCCCAGCTCCAGCCCGCCGAGCAGGCGGCGCAGGACGATCCCCTGGGCGATGACGCTGCCGATCGTCGCGATCGCGGTCGCCGCGACGATGCCGCCGACGCCGAGGTGGTAGAGGCCGAGCGCCGCAAGGGCGGTGACGGCGAGGTTGCCAGCAGCGATCGAGGTCGGGATCCAGGGCCGCTGCAGGCCGAAGAAGGTCCGCGTGAGCAGCAGGAAGAGGCCGTTGGCGGGGAGCGAGAAGGCGAACCAGAAGAGCGCCGTGGCAACCAGGGTCGTCTGCTCGGGCGTGAACTCACCGCGCTGGTAGACGAGCCGGATCATCGGCTCGGAGAGAACGAGGATCGCCGCCGCGGCGGGCAGCAGGACGAACAGGATCTGTCGCATTCCGTTGGCCATCGTCGCCCGCAGGTTGTCGTGCTCGCCGCGCGAGGCGAAGCGGGCCAGGGTCGGGAAGAGCACGGTCGCGATCGCCACCGAGAAGATCCCCTGCGGCAGCTGGTAGATGCGGAACGCCTTGTCGATCGCGGCCGGCGCCTGATTGCTGACGAGGCTGCCGAAGAGGCTGTTGATCAGCAGGTTGAAGTTGATCAGCCCGAGGCTGATCGTCACCGGCAGCATCAGCAGCAGCACGCGGCGCACGTCGCGGTTGCGCCAGTCGAAGCTCCAGGCGAACTTGAACGGCGTGTTGCGTAGGTCGAAGACGACGATGCCGAGTTGCACCACGGTGCCCGCGAGGACGCCGATTGCGTAGGCGTAGATCCGGTCCTGGCCTTCCAACGAGGGCACGATCGCGACCAGGCAGGCGATGATCGTCAGGTTCCAGAACAGCGGCGCGATCGCGAAGGCTCCGAAGCGGTCGTAGCTGTTGAGGATGCCGACGACGACGCCGCTCATCCCGAGCAGAACGAGGATCGGGAAAAGAACCTGGGAGAGGGTGACGGTGAGGTCGAGGATCGCCCCTTCGAAGCCGGGCGCGATGAGCGGCATGATCAGCGGCGCGGCGAGCACGAAAATCGCCGTGATCGCGCCGAGAACCCCCGTGACCAGCAGCAGCATGGTCGAAGCCATGCGGAATGCCTCCCTGTAGTTCTTCTTCTCCAGCTGCTCGGTGAAGACCGGCACGAAGGCCGGTTGCAGCGCCGCATCGGCGAACAGCGCCCGAATCAGGTTGGGGACCTGGAAGGCGACCGTGAAGGCCGACATCGGCCCATTCACGCCGTAATAGCCGGCGGCGACTATCTCGCGCCCCAGCCCAGCCAGCCGCGAAGCGGCGGTCGCGATCGAGAAGAACGCCGTGGAGCGGGCGATCCGCCCGGGGCGGCGCTCGGTGGGTGGACGCTGAGTCTCGGTATAGTCCGGCGCCGCGCTCATGGCCAACATTGCCTCACAGAAGAAGCGGATCCTACGCAGCGACCGCGAGAGAACCGAGAACCGGCTCCTGACGAGCACGGTGAAGACCTACTTCCGCCGCTTGCAGAGCGCCGTCGAGGGCGGTGACGCGAGTGCGATCGAGCGTGAGCACAAGGCGCTCGTCTCACGCATCGACAAGGCCGTGCAGAAGGGCGCCCTGCATCGCAATACCGCAGCCCGGAAGAAGTCCCAGGCCGCCCGTATTGCGCAAGGCTCTTAGGACGCGAACACCAGGCAGTTCTAGGACGACCGAGGGAGTGTGCTCTGCACATGACTGAGGGAGGACGCCGAAATGCGCCGGTTTGCAGCGTCCTAAGAACCGGAGGCCGAGCGAATCGCAAGGGTTAGGGCAAGCTCATCGCCGTAGTCGGCTCCGCCCCGACACCAGACCTCGAGGTCGGCGAGGGCGACCGTCGCCTCGCGCAGGTCGGACATCTCCACCTCACCGAGGCGTCGGACCAGCTGCTTGGCCGCGTACGGGTGCATGCCGAGCTTCGACTCGACCTGACCCGATGCCATCCCGTCCTCCAGCATCGCCGCCGCGCTGCGGGCCTTGCGCAGTCGCGAGGCCAGGCCGTAGATCAGGCCGGTGACGTTCTCCCCCTGCGCGATCAGCCGCTCGGAGATTCGCAGTGCACCGGCAGCATCGCGTTCGAGCAGCGCGTCGGAGAGCGTCCAGACCGCGGACTCAGAGGTATCGGCGACCATCGCGGCAAGGTCGGCGGCGTCGACCCTCCCCCCCTCGCCGGCCCAGAGCAAGAGGCGCTCAAGCTCGTTGTGGAGTCGTTGCGGATTGGCGCCCATCCGCTCAACCAGCATCCGCGCCGCCGCCGGGTCGAGCCCGAAGCCGAGACGCTTCGCGTCGGCGACCAGGGTCCGCGGCATCTCGCGCGCCTTCGGCGCCTCGAAGTCGTGGATCTCGCCCTTCGCGTCCCTGACCGCGCTGGTCAGCTTCGCCGGCGCCTTCCCCCGGGAGATCAGGACGACGCTGAGGTCGGGCGGCAGGTCGGCGAGCGCCGCCGCCACCTCCTCCAACTGCCGGTCGCGCCAGCGCTCGACCCCATCCACAAGCAGATAGCGCCGCGACTCGGTCAGCGACATCGCCGGGATCGACGCCAGCAGCGCCTCGTGGTCGGGGGCGCCACGGCCCTCGCCCGCTTCGAAGGCATGCAGCGACGAGGCACCGCCGTCGCGCTCGGCGCGGGCTCGCAGGCGCGCCCGGGTCGCGTCGATCTTCGCCCCGTCGGTGCCGGCGATCAGATAGAGCGAACGCAGCTCGGACTCGGTCATGTGACCGAGTCTAGATAGGCGAGCGGGGGCTGGGGCTCGCTAGTCGTCCCAGTGGTGACCGTGCGACCGGTCGCTGCCCCAGTCGCCATGCGCGTGCCCGTCGCGGTCGCGGTCGCTACGACCGTAGGCGTGACCTCCGCCGTGGCTCCAAGAGGGCACGCTCGACTCTTCATCGGGCGGAGCGGCGGACGCCAGGGCGGATGGAGACGGGGTATCGGCGCCGCTCGCCGGAGCGGGCGTGGAAGGCACGGCCTGCGGCGTGGCCGGAGGTTGCGTGGTCGCAACCGGCGCCTGCGGCTTCTCCGCCGCCGGCGAGCGGTCAGGGGCCTGCTGAGGGGGCTTCTTGGGAGCTCTTCTCCCGCCTGAGCCGGCCGGAGCCGATGCGGAGACGAACTCGCTCGAACCGTTTTCCGGCGCCGGGTCTTGCGGCGATCCACCGGATCCCTGCGGCGATCCGGCCGAGCTTCGCCGCATGCCTGGACCGCCGACGCGATCGCCGTGCGCGGCACCCCGCTGCGGATGCCCGGCGCCGTCCGCCCGCGAGACAACGCGCGCCTCGCCGACGGCCTCGTCTCCTCCCGGCGCGCCGGGAATCGGGCTGCCGGCCAGCAACGGCCAGCTCTGGTTGAGCGCCAGCGCGACCATGCCCAGGCCGACCGCCGCGGTCAGGCCGAGCAGCGCGAGCGTCGTGCTGCGCGCCCTCTCCAGCATGCCGCCGCCAAGGACACTGGGCCTCAGCCGTGACTTTCCAGGCTTGCAGTCCACCGCTGCGACTATCGACCGTGGCCGCCTGACCGACAGGGCAGTGGCGCATTTGCCCCAGTATCGATTCGTAGATTCGTTGAGTGGCTGCCCACCTCTATCGCAATCGGCCCGTTGCGGTCAGTGCGCAGGACACATGCGCCGTGCGCGACGAGAGTTGCCAGCGTCATCGCCGTGGGGTGGCCGAACGGATTGCCGGCGCCGACCGAGATCACCGCCAGGCGCGGCCGGGTCCGGTCGAGCAGCCCGGCCAGGCCGGTGTCGTCGCTGCCGTGGTGGGCGACCTTGAGCACGTCGACCGGCCCGGGATCGAGCGGCGTCGCCTCGGCCTCGGCGTCCGCGGTCAGCAGCATCGCGAAGCGATGCCAGCGGGCTCGCATGACCAGGGCGAGCGCATTGGGGTCCTCCCCCTCGTGCGACCCGGAGAGCAACTGGGCCGGTGGCCAGAGCACCTCCAGCCGCAGTCGCCCGGAGCGCACCACGCTCCCTGCGGCGAGACGGCGAGCCGGAATCCCGGCGGTGGCCGCCGCGGCCAGCGTTGAACTGCCTGACGCTCCGTAGAGCAGCCGGTCGACGGGCATCGCGCCGAGCAGCTCGCCAATGCCGGCGGCGTGATCGGACTGATCGTGGGTGACGATCGCCGCCCCGAGGCGGCCTACCCCGGCGGCGCGCAGCATCGCCAACAGCCCCCTGCCGGGCGGGCCGCCGTCGACGAGCAGGGCCGGCGAGTCGCGGGGCTGAAACAGGATCGCGTCGCCCTGACCGACATCGAGGACGGTGACCCGCAGGCCCGCGGACACGGACGGGCTCGAGACGCCCGTGGCACCGGGCAGCAGAAACAGGACCGCCGCAAGCAGTGCCGCGAACGCACCGGCGAGCTTCAAGCGGGGCGCGTTCGTCCGTTGCCGGGCTATGCCTGACAAAGAGCGAACGTGGGTGCGGCGGGCGGCCGTGATGCGTCGATGGCGGGCAAGCCGAGCGACGGCGGTCGCGAGAACAGCGATCGCGGCGTAGGAGGCCGCCAGCCCGCCGATCCCCAGCCGGACGTCGAGGTAGGCCCACCCCGGGCGGCCGCACCAGGCCGCCACCTGAGCGATGTAGGCGAGGAGAAGGGAGTCGACGGCGTTGAGCGCCTCGACCGGGAAGCCCGGGATCTGGCCCGCCCCTGCGACCAGCATCCCCAACCACATCGCCGGCGCGATCGCCGGTAGCGCGAGCAGGTTGGCGAACAGCGTCGTGGTCGACACCGCTTCGAAGTGGAAGGCGATCAGCGGCGCCGTCGCCAGCGTCGCTGAGATCGTCAGTGCCGCGCCCTCGGCCAGCGTCCGCTGGGCGCCACCGCGACCAATCCGAGTAATGATCGCCTCGCGCAGCGGCGTCGCCAGCAACAGGATGCCGAGCACGGCGGCAAAGCTGAGCTGCCAGCCGACGTCTGCGGCAATGCCAGGGTCCAGCGCCAGCAGCACGATCGCGGCGATGAGCAATGCATAGAAGCGCGAGGCGCGGCGGCCGGCGAGCAGCGCCAACACGCTGAGGCCGCCCATGATCCCGGCTCGCTGGATCGACGGCCCCGACCCGGCGAGGGGGACATAGACGGCGATCAGGCCGAGCACCCAGAACAGGCGCGTGCGCAGTGGCATCCCCAGCGCCGCCAGCAGCGGCATCGCGAGCAGGGCGAGCAGGGCGACGTTCTGGCCCGACACGGCAAGCAGGTGGCTCAACCCGGAGCGCCGGAAGTCTTCCGTGGTCGCCGCGTCGACCTCCTCGTCCTGACCGAGGACGAAGCCGCGGGCGAGCGCCGCCTCACGCTCCGGCATCCCCCGGCCCAGGGCCGACTCGGCGCGTGCCCGAACTTCGTCGCTGTGGGCGAGCGCGAGCGCGACTGCCGCAGCAACGAAGAGGAGCGGCAAGGGCGCCCGTCGGGCCATCGGCGTCAGGGCTGCAGCCGGTCACGCAGCGACTCCATCGTCGCCGGCCCGATGCCGCTGACCCGGTCGAGCTGATCGACCGAGGCGAGCCCGCCGTGCTGGTCGCGGTACTCGACGATCTTGCCGGCGGTGACCGGTCCGATGCCGTCGATCTCTTCGAGCTGGTCGGCGGTGGCGCTGCCGAGGCTGATCGGGCCGTCTTCACCTGCACCGGCAGCTCCCGACACTCCGGCCGGCAGGCGCTCGGGAACCATCACCTGCTGCCCGTCGGCGAGGCGGGCGGCGCGGTTTATCCCCTCCAGCCCGGCGCCCCGGGTGGCCCCACCGGCGCGCTCGATCGCATCGACGACGCGCGCTCCGGCCGGCAGCCGGTAAACGCCCGGCCGGCCGACCGCTCCGGCGACGTCGACGACCAGATCGTCGCCGCCCGTCTCGATGCTGAGGCCGGCCGATCCGGTTGAGGATGCGACCGCCGTCTCGGGCGCCGCTCCACCGCCGCCATCTGCCCTGATCGCCTGCGCGCCGATGAGCAGCAGGGCGACGGCGACGGCACCGTAGACAACCAGCTGAGAGCGCGAGAGGTCCGGCACGGGCCGACGGTGACGCACTCAGGCGCACGTGTGGCGCGCACAATCAAAAAATTTGGCTACAGGTCTTCGTCGTCGTTGTAACCGGCGACTTCGGCCAATTTGTCGCTGTAGAGATCCGCAGCGGCGACCGGTGGCGACTGCACCGAGACGCAGGCCAGCGCCTCGCCGCCGTTGTTGGCGATCGCGTGGTCGGTCGCGGGTGGGACGAGGATCAGGTCACCCTCCCCCACATCCTGCGTGTCGCCGGCAACCGACATCGAGCCCCCGCCGCGCACGACCACATAGGCCTGCTCTGCGTCCTCGTCGGAGCGCAGCGTCTGCTCGGCCCCGGCGGGGATCTCCAGCCAGGTCACCGAGAGGTTGCGGGCGCCGAGCTGCCCGGCGTCCATCAACGCGTGATAGCGCAGTCGGTGCCACTCCTCTGCGGGTGCGTCTGCCAGGCGCCTGACGAGCATCGGGCGGCTTTGTACCAGTTCTAGGCCGCGAAAACTCAGCGAACCACGAGATTGACCAGCTTGCCGGGCACGACGATCTCCTTGACCACCTGCTTACCGTCGAGGTGGCGACGTACCTTCTCGCTCTTGCGCGCAACCGAGAGCAGCTCCTCCTCGGGCGCATCGGCGGCCGCCTCGATCCGGTCGCGCAGCTTTCCGTTGACCTGGACGACCAGGGTGACCGTGTCGCTGGCGAGCAGCTCGGGGTCAGCGACGGGCCAGCCCTCCTCCCAGACGCGACCACCCCGCAGGCGCCCCCACACCTCGGCGCCGAGGTGTGGGGCGAAGGGGAAGATCAGCGAGGCGGCGGTGGCGGTCGCGAAACGCACGGCGGCCGCACCGGCGGGGTCGGCGTAGAGGCCGTCCTTGACTCGGTAGGCCTCGTTGACCAACTCCATAGTCGCCGCGATCGCCGTGTTGAACTGGAAGCCGCGCTCAAAGTCGCGCGTCACCTTCTCGATCGCCCAGTGCGCCTTGGCGAGCAACTCGCGCGCCTCGCCCGCGGCGGCATCCGCGTCGACGGCGGTCGCCTCCTTCGCCTCGACCTCCTCACAGAGCCGCCAAAGTCGCGAGAGGAAGCGGTTGACGCCCTCGACGCCCTCATCGGACCAGTCGCCGCCGCGCTCGGGCGGGCCCATGAAGCAGACGTAGGTGCGGGCGGTGTCGGCGCCATAGCGCTCGACGTACTCGGCCGGGCTGACCGTGTTGCCCTTCGACTTCGACATCTTCGCTCCGTCGCGGGTGATCATGCCCTGGGTGAATAGGTTGGCAAAGGGCTCCTGCACGGAGAGCGTGCCGAGGTCGGCGAGCGCCTTGGTGAAGAAGCGCGCGTACATCAGATGCAGGATCGCGTGCTCGACGCCGCCGATGTACTGGTCGACCGGCAGCCAGCTGTCAGCCGCGGCGCGGTCCCAGGCGGCTTCGGAGTTCTGCGAGTCGAGGTAGCGGATGAAGTACCAGGAGGAGTCGACGAAGGTGTCCATCGTGTCGGTCTCGCGGCGGGCGGCGGCGCCGCAGCGCGGGCACTCGGTGGCGACCCAATCCTCGGCGGCGGCGAGCGGGCTGCGCCCCTGCGGCGCGTAGTCCTCGACCTCGGGCAGCTCGACTGGGAGCTGCTCGTCGGGAACAGGCACGATGCCACAGGCGTCGCAGTAGACGACCGGGATCGGCGCACCCCAGTAGCGCTGGCGCGAGACCAGCCAGTCGCGGAGGCGGTAGTTGACCGCGGACTCGCCGCGGCCGTCCTCGGCCAGCCAGGCGACGATCTCCTCGTAGGCCTCGCGGTTGTGCTTGCCATCGAAGCGACCGGAAGCCGTCATCGGGCCGTCACCCGGATAGGGCAGCCCCTCGTCGTCGCGGGCGGCTTCGGGGTCCTCGCCCTCAATCACCCGCTTTACCGGGAGGTCGAAGGCCTGGGCGAACTCGTAGTCGCGCGCGTCGTGGGCCGGCACGGCCATGATCGCGCCGGTGCCGTATTCCATCAGCACGTAGTCGGCGACGAACATCGGGATCCGCTCTCCGTTGACCGGGTTGACGACGCTGCGGCCGAGCGGAACGCCGGTCTTCGGCCGCTCCTCGTCGCCGCGATCCTCGACCGACTCGCGGGCGACCTGGTTGATGTATTCGCGCACCGCCCCCTCGGCCGGGGTGCCGGCGACGAGGCGCTCGAGCTCGGGGTGCTCGGGGGCGAGGACGAAAAAGCTGGCGCCGAAGAGCGTGTCAGGGCGGGTGGTGAATACCGGGAAGTCGAGCTCGAGCTCCTCGCAGCGGAAGCTGACCTCAGCCCCCTCGGAGCGGCCGATCCAGTTGCGCTGCATCGTCACCACGTGCTCGGGCCAGGACTCGAGCAGGTCGAAGTCAGCGAGCAGGCGCTCGGCGTAGTCCGTGATCTTGAAGAACCACTGCTCGAGACGGCGCTGCTGCACCGGGGTGCCGCAACGCTCGCAGCGGCCGTCGACGACCTGCTCGTTGGCGAGCACGGTGGCGTCCTTCGGGCACCACTGCACGGGGGCCTCGTCGCGGTAGGCAAGACCCTTCTCGAAGAGGCGCAGGAAGATCCACTGAGTCCAGCGGTAGTACTCAGGCGTGTGGGTGCCGAGCTCGCGCGACCAGTCGATCGAGATTCCCCACTCCTGGAACTGGCGGCGGAAGGAGGCGATCGAGCGCTCGGTCGCCTCGCGCGGCGGCTCGCCGGTCTTGATCGCGTTGTTCTCGGCCGGCAGACCGAAGGCGTCGTAGCCCATCGGGTGGATCACCTCGAAACCGTGGCGACGGCGGAAGTGAGCGATCGCGTCGCCGACCGCGTAGCACTTGAGGTGGCCTACGTGGGGCTCGCCGGAGGGGTAGGGCAGCATCTCGAGCACGTAGGACTTCGGCTTCCCGGCGGCGTACTCGGGCTGCCCGGGGTTGGCGACCTCCCAGGACTTCTCCTCGGCCCACAGCCGCTGCCACCGAGCCTCGATCTGCTTGGGTTCGTAGCCCATGTCCGCATCCTATGGAGAACCAATTGGCAATTGGCGAGCATCACCGGTCGCTTCGCTCCCTGGGAGGAGGTGGCGGTTTATGCGACCGGCGAGATCGCCTCGAGGATCTGCGGCCAGAGGTAGACCTCGAGCGTGGCGGCGAAGACGAGCACCGGGATCGCCAGCGCGACGGTGATAAAGGTCGCGGCGAGCAGCTGATTCCACTCGCCGCGGCGGCTGGCGATCAGCCAGGCCGCCAGGGGCAGGAATAGCGCAGTTAACTCCGGTAAAGCGTGCGGGAGCACGCTGAGGATCAGGGCGGCGTGGGAGATCTCGAGCTGGAAGGCGATCGTCGAGCCCTGAAAGCCGAGGTAGAGCGCCTGGGTGCAGAGCGAGAAGATCGTCACCGCAGCGACAAAGAGGATCGCGAACTGGCCCGCCTTGACGTGGATCCAGCGAGAGATGCCGCTGCGCTGGGCGGCGGCGATCGGCATCGAGGCGCCGGCGATGAAGCCGGCGATGCAGGCGGTGCCGTGCAGGGCGAGAACGAGCGAGTTGCGGAAGAGGATCGGCAGTAGGTCGGCGGGATCGGTGGGCTCGCTGATGCCGGGCATGTGGATCGGGGTGAAGTCGGGAGTGAGCAGGCCGGCGACGACCCAGACCGCGCCGAGCAGCGCGAAGGCAATCGCCAGGCTGAGCGCGAGCCAGCCGTGGAGCACAAGCCACGGGTTACCGTTCCAGGCCTCGAAGGTTGCCCGGGTGTCCCGCATCCCGTGCGAGAAGACGTGCTCGTTGGCAGTGCTCACCGCTCAAGCATCGGCAGCGGTGAAGGCGAGATTGAGCGAAGTAGGCTGGCGCCCATGCGGTCAAGGCGGAGGTGGCTGATCGGTGGCGGCGTCGCGCTGCTCGCGGCGCTCGCGATCCTGTCGGCGGTGAGCTGGCATTTCTCCAACGCCGTGCTGGTGCCCGACCACGACAGCCCGGCGCGCCAGGCCGAGGTCGAGAAAGTGTCATCGGAACGGATCGTGCTCGGCTTCCACCACATGGGCCTGACCGAGTGGCACGACCTCGAGGGCCCGATCGCGCTCAGCGACGAATTCGCCGCCGCGCTGCCCGACCGGGTCGAGTACCACCGCCTTCCCGAGGCCGGCCACACCGAGTCCTGGAACGTCGACCCGAAGCTCTACGAACGGCGGCTTGGGGCGTTCCTGGGCTCGCTCGGATCAGGTTAGGCGGGCGGTTCCGCTGGGCAGAGGCGCGTGTAGGGCTTGCCGCGCCGGCTGACCAAGATTTCGGTCCCGGCGGCTGCCCGTTCCATGTACAAGCCGAAGTGGTTACGGAACTGATGGGCGCCGACTTCTTCGGAGGAAGGCGCCGTCGAAGCAATCTGATTAGTGGAGCTGAGGGGATTCGAACCCCTGGCCTCTACCGTGCCACGGTAGCGCTCTGCCAGCTGAGCTACAGCCCCAAGGTCGTACTCATCGGCAAAGTGTAATGCCGCGCGCTGTCCGTTTCTCGGAGGCGCCAATCGGAGCTGAATCGACCATTGACCATTCCGATGATGAGGTCATAGCGCTCATGCTCGGTAAGCGGCATGAAGACCGTCAATCCGAGGCTCGCTGCCTCCTTCGCAACAGCCGGCTCGGCGACGTTCCCTTTGTGATTTGGATTTTCCAAATCCACGAACATATGTTCGCAGACAATCGACTGACAGTCAATACATCAAACGTCCAAAGGGGGAACTTGGGACCCCTGGCCCGCCCTGCCCGTGCGGGAGAAACGCTACGCAGCGTGCTGTTCGGGGCCCTGGTCCTCGTCGACGTCGAGGATCAGGTTGTCGCCGGCGGTGCGACGGATGTTGAACTCGAAGGGGGCGTTCTCTTCCAGCTCGCGCAGCAGCTCGACCGGCTCATCGAGCTGCATCGAGAGCGTCGCGCGGCCCTCGGAGAAGCGCTCGACCGAGATCTCCGAAGCACCGAGCCGGCCGACCGCGTTTTCGAAGCCGACCAGCTGCGAGAAGTCGCCGAGCGGGCCGATCTCGAGCCTAATCAGGCCCTCGAAGAGCTCCCCCAGCGCGGTCTCCGCGCTGCCCGCCTCGGCGGGCGTGGCGCCGTTCTGCGCGCTCTCCCCCACCTCGGCCAGCTCCTGCGTGCGGCGGCTGACCTCGACCGCCTCGCGCAGCGCCTTCATGCGGATCCGCGTCGCCTGCCCGCGCGCCTGCGCCTGAATGTCCTCGAGCCGCTCGGAGACCGCCTGTAGCGAGGCGATGCTCTGCTCGTGGCGCTCGTTGGCCTCGCGCAGCCGCTCGCTCAGGCCGCGGATCTCGCGCTCGCGCTCGATCACCATGTCCGAGAGCGAGGCGAGCTCGGCGTCGGCCGCCGTCGCATGGCTCTCGACGACGGAGATCGCCTCGTCACGCGCCGCGAGCGCGGCGTCAACTTCCTGGCGACGGTAGCCGAGCAGGGCCCGCTTGAAGCTAGCCATGCGCGGCACCGTAAAGGCGCCCTCGGACGGCATCTTGCGACAGCTGCAACTCGAGCCGCGGCGCCTCGCGCCAGAGGTCCTCCAGCTGATAGCGCTCTCTTTCCTCGGCTGTGAAGACGTGCAGAATCGCGTCGAGGTAGTCGAGCACGATCCAGCCCGCCTCGCCCTCGCCGTCGACCCCGCCCGGCAGCAGCTCGAGTTCCTGCTTGAGCCGCAGCTTCACCTCGTCGACGATCGCCCGCGCCTGGCGCTCGTTGCGCGCCGTGCAGATTGCCAGCAGGTCGGTGTAGGAGGCGAGGCCGCGCATGTCGAGCACGACGAGGTCGGTCGCTCCTTTCGAGTCGGCCAGCTCGGCCAACCGCCGCACCAGCGCCTCGGAGTCGAACTCGTTCACGAGTAGACCCCCTTTTCCTCGATGAACCGCGCGACCGCCTCGGGCACCAGGTAGCGCAACGGTCGGCCCGCCGCCGCACGCTCGCGCACCGCCGAAGAGGAGACGCCGAACTGCGGCATCTCCAGCATCGTCACCCGCCCCTCGGCGCCGAGCCCACGCATCGTCGCGCCGACGTCCGCCTCGGAGATCCCCGCGCGCCGCGCCACTGCGAGGCGGGCCAGCTCGATCACGCGGCGCGGCTCGCGCCAGCTCTCGAACCCGACGGCGGCATCCGCCCCCATCACGAACACCAGCTCGGGTTCTCCTTTCTCGCGTGCAAGCAACTGCAAGGTCTCATACGTGTAGGACGGTCCCTCGCGCTCAACCTCGAGGCTGGAGACGGCAAAGCGCGGATCGTCGGCGGCGGCGAGCCGCGTCATCGCCAGGCGCAGCTCGCGCCCGGGGTCATCGTGGATTCGCTTGTGCGGCGCCTCGCCGGTGGGCATCAGCACGACTTCCTCCAGGCCGAGCTGCCAGAGCGCCTCCTGGGCGAGCGCCAGGTGGCCCAGGTGGGGCGGGTTGAAGGCAGAGCCGAGGACGCCGATCGCAGACCGCCGGACGTCTGAGCTGGAAACGCTACTCACGCACCTGGCCGTCGCCGCTGACGACGTACTTGTAGGTGGTCAGCTCGCGCAGGCCGATCGGGCCGCGCGCGTGCAGCTTCTGGGTCGAGTTGCCGATCTCCGCCCCCATGCCGAACTCGAAGCCGTCGGTGAAGCGGGTCGAGGCGTTGGTATAGACGACGGCCGCGTCGACGCCCGCCGTGAAGCGCGCGGCGGCGTCGGCGGAGCTGGAGACGATCGCCTCCGAGTGCCGGGTGCCGTAGCGGTTGACGTGCTCGATCCCGTCGTCGAGCGAGTCGACGACGGCGACGGCGAGCTTGAGGTCGAGGAACTCGCGCCCCCAGTCCCCCTCGTCAGCGGCGCCGACCTCGACCTCGCCGGCCGCGGCACGGGTGCGCTCGTCGCCGACCAGCTCGACGCCGGCCTTGCGCAGCTCGGCGAGCACATCCGGCAGGAACTCGTCGGCAATCGCCGCGTCGACGAGCAGCGTCTCAGCCGCGTTGCAGACGCCGGGGCGCTGCGTCTTCGCGTTGACGGCGATCCGCCGCGCCATCTCCAGGTCGGCGTCGGCGTGGACGTAGACGTGACAGTTCCCGGCGGCGGCGTAGATCACCGGCACCGTCGCGACCTCCTTCAGTGCGTTCTTCAGGCCTTCTCCGCCACGCGGGATCAGCAGGTCGACCGTGTCCTCCTGGGTCGCCAGCTCGTCCAGCTCCTCGTGCCCGCCGCCGGCCAGCAGCAGCACCGCGTCGGGCGGCAGCCCGGCCTCGGCCAGCGCGTCACGGACGATCGCCGCCAGCGCGCCGTTCGTCCGTTCGGCGTAGTGCGAGCCGCGCAGCACGATCGCGTTGCCGCTCTTGATCGTCAGCGCCGCGCAATCGATCGTCACGTTCGGCCGCGCCTCGTAGACCACCGCGACGACGCCGAGCGGCACCCGCAGCTTGGTCAGCTCGAGCCCGCTGTCGAGCGTTTTCCCTTCCAGCTCCTCGCCGATCGGATCGGCGAGCGCCGCGACCGCCCGCACGCCGTCGGCCATCGCTGCGATCCGCTCCTCACTCAGCGCCAGGCGGTCGCGCAGCGCCGAAGTCAGCTCAGCAGCGCTCTCGTCGGCCAGATCCGCCTCATTTGCCTCCAGCACCTCGGTGCTGCGCTCGCTCAACAGTCGCGCGGTCGCCTCCAGCGCCGCGTTCTTGGCGTCGGTCGAAGCGCCGCCCAGCACGCGCGCAGCGCGCTGCGCCGCGGCGCAGGTCTCGGCAACGGTCTTGGTCGCTACAACCATTGCGAGTAAGGGTACGGGAGGACGGGGTGTCCCTCCCCCGGAGACCGTCGCGCAGCTGGATCGTGGATGAGGGTTCAGACGTGGTTCCTGGAGCCTCCGTGGGAGGGACACCCATCCTCGTTGCGTCTACAGGAGGACGAAGCGGTCTCGGTGGATGGCCTCCTTGGGCTTGTCACGGAAGTCAAGGCTCTCGCGCAACTCGGTCGCGAGGGCATTGGACGGGCCGCTTATCCGGTCGAGGGCCGGCCGCCGAGTATTCGGCGATGCCCTTGCCGATCAGCGATCCAGCGACCATAACCTCGACGGCGTCACCGACATCAAAGCTGCCGTCAACCTGTGTGATACCGACCGGGAGAAGGCTCGAGCCACTCTCGCGCAGCACCCGGGCGGCGCCGTCGTCAACGGTTAGCTTGCCGCGCGTCGGCTTGGCGTATTTGAGCCATAGCTTGAAGCTCGGGGTCTTGCCGGCCTGGGCGACGAAACGCGTTCCGACCGGTTCGCCGCCTGCGGCTGCCAGCAGCGTGCCCGCCTCGGTGCCGTTGCAGATCGTTGCCGGGATGCCGGACTCGGCCGCCATCTCCGCGGCGGCGACCTTGCTGCGCATGCCGCCCGAGCCGAAGGCCGAGGTGCGGTCGCCGATCTCCATCCCGGCCAGCTCGCTGAAGTCCTCGACCGTCGCGATCCGCTCGGCCTCCGGGTCGGCGCGCGGGTCGCTGCGGTGCAGGCCGTCGACGTCGGAGAGCAGGACGAGCAGGCGGGCGTCGAGCAGGATCGCCACCTGGGCGGCGAGAAAGTCGTTGTCTCCGAAGGTGATCTCGTCGGTGGCAGTTGTGTCGTTCTCGTTGACGACCGGGACGACGCCCCAATCGATCAGTCGCCGCAGCGTCTGGCGCGCGTTGAGGTAATTGGTGCGGGCGGCGATGTCGGCGGCGGTGAGCAGCACCTGCGCCGAGCGCGTCCCATCCTCCAACAGCCGCGACTGGTAGGCGCGGAAGAGATCGCCCTGGCCGACCGCCGAGGCGGCCTGTAGCTCGTCCATCGCCCGGGGTCGCACCGGAAGCTCCATCAACCGCATGCCGCGCGCGATCGCCCCAGAGGTGACCATCGCGACCCGCTCGCCGCCCTGCTCGAGCTTCGCGACCTGGGCGCAGACCGAGTCGAGCACGTCGACCCGCAGCTCACCGTCATCGGCCGCGACGATCGAGGAACCAAGCTTGACGACCAGGGTCATGCCGGACACGACCAGCGCAGGCCGGGGAAGCGGCCGAAGCCGCGGTCAGCCGTGATCAGCTCACTCCCCGACTCCATCGCCAGGGCGGCGAGGTAGGCATCGGGGATGTCGTTTCCTCGTGCGCCGATCGAGTCGCATAGGTCTGAGAAGAGCCGCCAGTGGCGGGCGCCGGGCCTGAGCGCAACCGCTCCCGCGTGACCGCGCAACGCATCGGCGAAACGGAAGGCTACGTCGAGCGGCGTTGGATCGGTAAAGACACGGGAATTGGTGACCACCCGGAGAAACCCGCCCAGGCTCGCGTCGCAGATACCGAAGCTGCGCCCGGATTCGACCTCGCCTTGCAGCCATGTCGAGAATCCCTCGTGCTGCGGAAGATCCTCGCGATGGGCGTAGACGAGGACATTGACATCGGTCAGGATCACGCCGCCCCCCGGCCCGGGTCGTCGCGGACCGAGAGATCCTCATCGAGCAGATCGCGCAGAGCGCGGTTGTCATTCAGGTCCACGCCTGCGCGCACGCCTCCGGACCCGTAGACCGGCAGGCTCACCTCCTGCGCTCCACCGAGCTCGCGCTGCTTCGCGAGCCGTTCGCGCAGGGACTCGTCGATCAACTGGGTCAGGGTTATCCCCTGCTCCGCAGCGCGCACCTTCGCCGCTTTTCCAAGCGCGTCATCGAGACGAACCGTGGTTCTCATATGTCAAAGCATACACGTCATGACATCAATATGTCTCGAAGTCATGGGTGCAACTCGAACTCGTGCTCGCCGATGCGAACGTCGTCGCCCGGCTCGAAGCCGGCGCTGCGCAGGGCGGCGACGACGCCGATCTCGCGCAGCCGCTGCTCGAGGTAGGCGAGCGCCTCTTCGTTCTTCAGGTCGTGGCGCTCGAAGAGCAGCTCGACGCCTCGGCCGAGCACGCGGTAGCCGCCATCGTCCTCGCGCTCGACCGAGTAGCCGCCCTCGCCGGCGGGCCGGTAGACGCGGTGCTCGGCCTCGAACTCAGCCGGGCCGAGGCCGACCCTCTCGGGCCGCACCGGAGCCTCCTCCGGCAGGTGCGCCCAGAGCGCCCGGCGCAGCTCGTCGAGGCCTTCTCCGGTTGCCGCGGACACGGCGAGCACCGTTGCGGCATCCCCACCGAGCCGCTCGCGCCAGCGCTCGACCTCTTCGCCCACCTGCTCGGGGGTCAGCAGATCGCGCTTGGAGAGCACGACGATCTCCGCCAGCCGCTCCAGGCCGGCGCCGTAGGCGGCCAGCTCCTCGCGTACCGCGGAGTAGTTCGACCCGGGGTCGCCCTCTGCCGGAGCCAGGTCGACGAGGTGGACCAGCATCGAGCAGCGCTCGACGTGGGCGAGGAACTCGTGCCCGAGGCCGGCTCCCCCAGCGGCGCCCTCGATCAGGCCGGGGATGTCGGCGATCACCGCCTGCCGATCCTCGCTCTCGATCGCGCCCAGCACCGGCGAGAGCGTCGTGAACGGGTAATCCCCCACCTTCGGCTCCGCCCGCGTCAGCCGCGCCAGCAGCGATGACTTGCCGGCGTTGGGCAGCCCGACCAGCCCAACGTCGGCGAGCAGCTTGAGGCGAATCTCGATCCACCCCTCCTCGCCGCTCGTCCCCTGCTCGGCAAACCGCGGCGCCTGCCGGGTGGAGGTCGCAAAGCGCTTGTTCCCATGCCCCCCACGCCCCCCGTGCGCGACCACCGCCCGTTGCCCGACCTCGACCAGATCGACCCGACTGCCATCCACAGCCTCCGCCTGGGTCCCCGCGGGCACCGGAATAACCAGCTCCTCCCCCCGCGCCCCATGCTTGTTCGCCCCCTGCCCGTGCCGGCCCCGCTCAGCCCGAAAGTGCCGACTTCCCCGCAGCGCCCCAAGATCCCGCCGAGAAGCGTCGCAGACAAGCACCACATCCCCCCCATGCCCACCATCTCCACCATCGGGCCCACCACGGGGCACATGAGCCTCGCGCCGAAAGCTCATGGCCCCATTGCCGCCAGCTCCCCCCGCAACCCAGATCTTCGCGCGATCGTCCATCGGTCAAGAGGGTAGTCGGGGGACGGGGTGTCCCTCCCACGGAGGCTCACAGAACCGCGCCCGAACCCAGTCCGGCGATCAGCTGCGCGACGACCTCCGGGGGAGGGACACCCCGTCCCCCAACCGCCTACTCAGCCAGAACGCTGATCGTGCGGCCCTTGCGGGCCTGCTTGAACTCGACAACCCCGGCCTGTTTGGCGAAGATCGTGTGGTCGCGGCCGAGGCCGACACCCTCGCCGGGCCAGAACCGGGTGCCGCGCTGGCGCACGATGATCTCGCCGCCGGAGACCTTCTGGCCCGCGAAAACCTTGACCCCGAGCATGTTGGGGTTGGATTCGCGGCCGTTGCGGCTGGAGCCAAGTCCTTTCTTGTGCGCCATCAGTCGTCCTTTTTAGCAGCCGTTTTGGCTCTGGCTTTCGATTTCGGCTTTGCCGCCGCTTTTTTCTCAGCTTTCGGTTTCGGCTCCGCTTTGGCTTTCGCCGCGGCTTTGCCGAGTTTGAGCTCGGTCACCTCGAGCCTGGTCAACTCGGAGCGATGCCCCGCCTTGCGGCGGTAGCCCTTCTTAGCCTTGTATTTGAAGACCTTGATCTTCGGGCCGCGCAGATGCTCAGCGACCTTTGCTTCGACCTTGACCTTCTCCAACTCCTTCGGCGCCGCGACCACCTCTTTGTCGCGGAAGAGCACGGGCCGGAGGGAGACGCTGTCTCCCTCCTTGGCGCTCAGCCTGTCGACGAGCAGCGAGCTGCCCTTCTCGACCTTGTACTGCTTGCCACCGCTCTCTATGACCGCGTAGGTGCTCATCTGGCGGCGCCGGATTCTAGAGCGTCTGCGTCGGCGCCGTTGCTCGCCGCGCCGCCGAGCAGCGAGGCGACCGCCGCCGCCCGCTCGACCCGCTCGATCCGCACCATCTTGCGATCGCCGACGAACTTGCCACCGCCACTGACGCTGACGATGTAGGAATCGATCCTGGCGACCGCGTCGTCGGCGTTGTACATGTGCGGCTCCTCGATCTTGACCAGCACCTCCTCGCCGACCTTGAACGGCAGCGCCCGCTCCTCGATCTCCGCCCGCGGGCCGGCTTCAACCAGCTCGAAGGTGTCGATCGCGAGCGCGTCGCCGCCCTCGAAGTGGAAGCGCTTGCCGGTCTCCGCCTCAAGCTCGGCAAGGCCGCTGTCATCCTCGATCAGCTTCGCGGCGACCTGCGGGTTGACGCGCAGCAGAAACGCTTCGGCATCGGGCTTGTCCGCCGCCATCTCGCGCATCTGCCGCAACCCCTCCAGGGCAACGGTCTCGGCGGAGAGGACGACGCCCTCGCCATCGCATGTCGGACAGGGGCCGGTGAGGATCTCGCGCACGCCGTCGGTGATGTTCTGCCTGGTCATCTCGACCAGGCCAAGCGGCGAGACCTCGACCACGTAGCTCTTCGACTTGTCGGCGTCGAGCGCTTTGCGCAGCGTCTTCAGAACTTTGTCGCGGTTTTTCGCCCGTGCCATGTCGATGAAATCGATCACGATGATGCCGCCGATGTCGCGCAGCCGCAGCTGCCGAACCGTCTCCTCGGCGGCCTCGGTGTTGACCTTGGTGATCGTTTCCTCCAGGCCGCCCTTGCCGCGGCCGGTGAAGGAGCCGCTGTTGACGTCGATCACGGTCAGCGCCTCGGTGTAGTCGATGATCAGGTAGCCGCCCGAGGGCAGGTCGACGCGGCGCACCAGGGTCGACTCGAGCTCCTTGTCGATCTCCCATTTCTCCAGCAGCGGCTTCTTGCCCTCGTAGGGCTTGACCTTGTCGAGCAGCTCCGGCGCCGTGCGCTGGAAGAAGCCGGTCACCCGCTCGAGCTGCTTCGGCGAGTCGATCACCGCTTCTTCGAACTCGGAGAGGAAGACGTCGCGCAGCACCCGCACCGGCAGGTCGGCCTCCTGGAAGACGAGGCCCATGCCCTTGGCCTTCTCGCCGCGGCGCTCGATCACGTCCCAGAGCTTGTGCAGGTAACCGACCTCACGTACGAAGTCGGACTTTTTCGCCCCGTGGGCAGCGGTGCGGACGATCAGCCCGCCCGGTCCCTTGTAGGTGCGGTCGACCATCTTGCGCAGCCGGTCGCGCTCGGATTCCGAGAGCCGCCGGCTGACACCGACGCCGCCGCCCTGCGGCGCGTAAACGAGGTAGCGGCCGGCGATCGAGAGGTTCATCGAGAGCCGCGCGCCCTTCGACTTGAGCGGGTCCTTGACGACCTGGACGAGGATCTCCTGCCCCGACTTGATCAGCTCACCGATCTTGGGGCCGCTGCCGCGGCCGCGCTTCGGCGCCTGCTTGCCGTTGGCCATGACGATCTCGTCGACGTGCAGGAAGCCGTTGCGCTCGAGACCGATGTCGACGAAGGCGGCCTCCATGCCGGGCAGGACGTTGTCGACCTTGCCCTTGTAGATGTTGCCGACGATCGATCGCCGGCCGCGTCGCTCGATGTAGAGCTCCGCAACTTTGCGTTTGCCGCCTTTGGTCTTCGACTCGAGGACGGCAACACGGGTCTCGCCGCGATCGGCGGACACCAGGATGGTTTTTTTCATTTTTGTTTCAGCTCAGTTCAGGTAGGAACGCATCGCCCGATCCCATTCAAGGGATTACCAGGCGAACCTGCCTTTCTGGCTGAGGCGCGCTTGCATGTGAATGCTCTGAAGCACTCCCAACGCGAGCAGCGTCGCCAGCACGGAGGATCCTCCGTAGCTGAGCAACGGCAAGGGAATCCCGGTGATCGGCATGATCCCGAGGTTCATTCCCACGTTGACGAAGACCTGAAACAGCAGCATGGCGGCAATGCCGCCTGCCACAAGGGTCCCGTACGAGTTCTTCGAGAGAGTCACGATCCGCAGCGCCCGCCAGATCAGCAGGGCGTATAGGGATAGGACGAACGCGGCCCCGATGAATCCATAGCGCTCACCGATCACCGCAAAGATGAAGTCGGTGTGCCGCTCGGGGACAAACTCGAGCCGCGTCTGGGTGGCCCGATCGCCACGGCCGGTCACCTGACCGGAGCCGATCGCGATCTTGGCCTGGTTCTGCTGATAGCCCGCGTCACTCGGATCCCCGCTGGGATCGGCGAAGGAGGTCAGCCTTTGTTGCTGGTACTCCTTCAGGATCGGTGTCCCAACTGCGGGAGCAACCACGAGGACAACTGCGATGAGTGCGACGAGAGCCGCGCCGATCGTCGCGAAGTGCGTCCAGCGGACGCCCCCCACGTACATCACGGCGAGGGTGATTGCCACGTACACCAGTGAGGTGCCGAGGTCCGGCTGCAGAAAGACGAGCGCAGCCGGAGCGAGGCCGAGGCAGAGGTAGCGCACCGTGCGCTGCCGTGCCGAGCCCCGCCGGGCGCCATCGATGACAAAGCCGGCAAGCGCCAAAACGAGCAGGAGCTTGCCCAGCTCCGACGGCTGGAAGCTGAAGAAGGGAAGTTCGAAGGCGCGCCGCGATCCGCGCGCGGCGAAGCCGAAGACGAAGACGAGCGAGACGCTGACGCAGAGGAAGGTGTAGATGCCGACGCGCAGCTCGCGGAAGCGCGAGTAGTCGATGCGGGCGAGCGCGTACATCCCAATCAGGCCGAGCAGGCCGTAGACCGCCTGCCGGTCGGCGAAATAGCCGGGGTTGCCGGGCACGTCGCGCAGGGTCGACTCGGCGAGCACGAAGACACTGGTCGCGACGAGGGCGACCGAGCCGATGAAGAGCGAGCTGTCCATGTAGGGCAGGCCGAGGCGCTCGGCGATGCCGGGGCGGGCGGCGAAGGCCTCGGGGCGGGCGCGTCGGGTGCGGGTCGCATACATGCTCTATTCCACCGCCCCGCCGGTCGCTTCGACCGACTTCGCTTCCTTGCCGAAGTACTGGGAGAGGATCTTCAATGCGGCAGGAGCGGCGGTTTCGGAGCCGAAGCCGCCCTCCTCGAAGGTCACGGCGACGACAATCTCTGGATCGGGATACGGGGCCAGGACCACATACCATGACTGATCGGCGTACGGGGGGCGCTCAGCCGTGCCGGTCTTGCCCGCCACGGGCACCGGGAAGCCGCCGAAGATCCCGTATGACGTGCCGCCCTGCGACTGCGCGGCGCCGTGCAGGCCGGCGAGGATCGTCTCGCGCCATTCCGGGTCGATCTTGACCGAGCGCTCCGGCCGCGGCTCGAATTCGCGCAGCACCCGCCCGGCGGCGTCGTCGACCTGCATTCCGACGTGCGGGCGCGGCACAGTGCCGCCATTGGCGATCGTCGCGTAGGCGACCGCCATCTGCAGCGGGTCGGCCTGCAGGTCGCCCTGGCCGACCGCGAGGTTGACGTTGTCGCCCGCCGACCACGGCCGGTCGGTCAGGTCTTCGGCGTAGAGCTGGTTGCGCCAAGCCGGCGTCGGCAGCAGCCCTTCCTGCTCGCCCGGTAGGTCGATGCCGCTCTCGCGCCCGATGCCGAGCTTGTGCGCCCAGCGCTGCAGCGCCGGGCTGCCGTTCATGCGATCGCCAAGCGTGTAGTAGAAGACATCGGAGGAAACGGTGAGCGCGGTCTGCAGCGAGATCGAGCCGTAGGCGGCGCCGCCGGCATTTTCGAAGTCGATCCCGCCGAGCTGGAAGAGCCCGTCGTCGTTGATCGATTCGCTCGTCGTCAGGTTGCCGCTGGCGAGGGCGGCAACCGAGGTGATCGCCTTGAAGGTCGAGCCGGTTGGGTAGGCGCCGGCGATCGCGCGGTTGGTCAACGGCGAGAGCACCGGGTCGCGGTAGAGCTCGTTGACCTGGCGCTGGCTGATCGGCGGGGTGAGTTCGTCGGGGTCGAAGGTCGGATTGGAGCCCATCGCCAGCACGGCGCCGCTGCGCACGTCCATCGCCACGTAGGCGCCCTTCAGGCCCTGGCTCTGCAGCGCCGCTTCGCCGGCTTCCTGCAGCTTGCCGTCGATCGTCAGGCGCAGGTCGTTGCCGGGCGCCGGTTCGACCGCCTCGACCTGCCCCCCGGGGGTCGGGCGGCCGAGCGCGTCGACCTGGATCCGCTTCTCTCCTGCGCGGCCGCGGAGGACCTTGTCGTACTCGTACTCGACCCCGTCCTTGCCGACGCTGTCGCCCGGCTCGAGGCCCTTGTAGCGGGCTTCCTTCAGCTCTTCGCCGTCGACCTCGCCGACGTTGCCGAAGAGGTGGGCGGCGAGCGTCCCATGCGGGTAGGAGCGGACGAAGACCCGCTGCACGGCGACGCCGGGGAAGCGGTCCTGATTCTCCTCCAGGTAGTAGACGAGGTAGTCGCCGACGTCGCGGCGCAGCGTCACCGGCGCCCCCGGGGCGAGCTTGGCTTCCTCGCGAATCGCCCGCCGGACGCGGCGCAGCGAGCTGTGGGTGAGCTCGGCGAGCTGCGCCAACTCGGCCCGCCGCGCGCGCGGGTCGGCCGGCAGTTTGGCCGGGTTGACCTGGAGTGCGAGGCTGGTGCGGTTGGAGACCAGCACCTTGCCGTTGCGGTCGAGGATCTCGCCGCGCGGGGCGGTGACGTGGAACTCGCGGGTGCGGTTGTTGCGCGCTTCCGCCAAGTGCTCGTCGCCGTTGATGATCTCGAGGAACCAGAGGCGGAAGAAGAGCACCGCGAACAGGGCCAGTGCGACGCCGCCGAAGACGGCGATGCGCAGGGCGAGCTGGTTGCCGCCCTGTGGATCGAGCTCTCCGGATCGCCGGTACATCGATCTCTAGGTTCCCAGCACGGTCGGTTGGCGGCGGCGGGCCACCCTCGACTCTTCGACCAGCGCCGGGCGCAGCAGCCTGCGCATGCCGAAGTAGACCGGCCAGGCGAGGAAGAAGGCGAAGATGCTCTTCAGCAGCATGTCGCGCACGACCAGGGCGCTGACCGGGGCGTCGACGCCGAGCGTCAACGCCACGACGGCGAAGCCGATCTCGGCGAGCAGGGTCAGCCCCATGCAGAGCAGCGGCGGCAGCAGCGCGCTCTGCACCTCGAAGCGCTCGCGGAAGAGGCCGGCGAGGTAGCCGACGCCGAGCAGGACCAGCGAGGAGCCTCCGAGCGGCGCTATCAGCAGGCAGTCGACGAAGAAGCCGAGCGAGAAGCCGGCGACGGCGCCGGTCATGCTGCCGCCGAGCAGGCCGAGCGATACGACGACGAGCGGCAGGATGTCGGCGCTGGTGTGGAGGAACTCGACCCGCGAGAAAAAGGAGAGCTGCAGCAGAACGGCGAGCAGCACGATCGCGGCGAGGCGGGCGAAGATCTTCGGCGTGACGATCATGACAATGCCTCTCGCTTCGCTCCTGACGCGAAAAACCAGAGATGCACGCTTGGTCGCTCCGCGCTCACGAGCGCGAGCCCCCGGTCAGCACCTGGACCAGGTCGAGGTCAGCGATGTCGGCGTAGGGCCGCAGGTGGACCTGCTGGCTCGCCTCCTGCTCGACGATCGGGGCGCTCGTCACCTCCCCGATCGGCAGCCCCGGCGGGAAGAGCGAGGCGAGCCCCTGGGCGCGCCAACCGGCGGTGACGACGGCCTGGCCGCGGTGCAAGTCCTTGCTCGAGTCGATGAAGTCGAGCACCAAGTCCTCCGGGTCGCCCAGTTCCGGCCTGAGCACGCCCTGCACGCCGACCGGGACGACCTTGGCCGAGACGGCGCTGGTGTGGTCGGTGATCAGGGTCACCTGAGCCGAGCCACCCTGGGCGGAGGCGATCAGGCCGACGAGGCCGTCGCCGCTGATCACCGGATCGTCGACGCGGACCCCGTCGCCGCGGCCGATGTCGATCGTCACGGTCGAGTGCCAGACGGTCGGCGAGCGGGCGATCACCCGTGCCGTGACCGGATCGTAGGCCGATTCGGCCAGCGCCGGGCCGCGGTTGAGCTCCACCAACTTGCGCAGTTCGGCGTTCTCCTGCAACGCCTCCTGGCCGGCGACGGCTTTGCGACGGGCGACGATCAGCTCGTCTTCGAGCCGGCTGTTCTCACCGCGCGCTTCGAAGGTCTTGTCGAACCAGCCGGCGAGGTCGCGCGCGGGCTTCAGCGCCCGGTCGGCGACGTTCTGCAGCGGACTGAAGATCGTGCTCACGCCGCGCTGCAACCCACCTGAGCTCTGCCCGTAGGTGATCGTCAGCAACAGGAAGGAGCCGATGACGAGGAGGGTTAGGACCGCTCTACGGCGGCGTACTTGCTTGCGGTACACGGCGAAGGCCTAAGTTTTGCGCATTGGATAAACGACGGCTAAGCAACGCGCGTCATTCCGGAGTTCATCTTGCTGGCGCGGTGGATCGTCTCGAACTCCTCCAGCGAGATGCCGGAGCCGACGGCCACGCACGTCAAAGGCGACTCTGCCAGCTGACAGGGCATCTGGCACTCGTCGCGGAGGCGTTGTTCGAGTCCTTGCAGCAGCGCGCCTCCACCCGCAAGGGTAATGCCTCGGTCCATTATGTCCCCGGCGAGCTCGGGTGGGGTGCGGTCAAGCGTGTCCTTGACCGCATCGACGATGTGCCCGACCGGCTCCTCCAGAGCCTCGCGGACCTCGGCCGAGCCGAGCGTGACCGTCTTCGGCAGGCCGGAGACCAGGTCGCGGCCGCGGATCTCGACCTCGACCTCCTCGGGCAGCGGCGAGGCGGAGCCGGCCTCGAGCTTGACCTCCTCAGCGGTCTGCGTGCCGATCGCCAGTTTGTAGTCGGCTTTGCAGTGGTGGACGATCGCCTCGTCGAGCTCGTCGCCGCCGACGCGGATCGACTGCGAGACGACGATTCCGCCGAGCGAGATCACCGCGACCTCGGTCGTGCCGCCGCCGACGTCGACGATCAGCGAGCCGGTCGGCTCGGCGACCGGCAGGCCGGCACCGATCGCCGCTGCCATCGGCTCCTCGATCAGGTAGGCCTTGCGAGCACCGGCCGAGAGGCAGGCCTCCTCGACCGCGCGCTTCTCGACTCCGGTGACGCCGGAGGGCACGCAGACGACCACGCGCGGGTGGGCGAAGCGGTTGGAGTGAACCTGTTTGATGAAGTGACGCAGCATCTGTTCGGTCACGTCGAAGTCGGCGATCACGCCGTCCTTGAGCGGCCGAATCGCGGTGATCGTCCCCGGCGTGCGGCCGAGCATGCGCTTCGCTTCGACCCCGACGGCATGGACCTGGCCGTTGCGCGAGTCGATCGCGACAACCGAAGGCTCGGAGAGCACGATGCCGCGACCGCGCACATAGACGAGCGTGTTCGCTGTGCCGAGGTCGACCGCCATGTCGCGGCCGCCGAGTCCGGTCAGGCGGCTGAGTATGCCCATATGTGCAATTTGGGAGAAATGACCGCGCCATCATCCCAGATACGTCTTGCCTGCTTTAGCCGCGACTATCCCGGCAATTCCGGCACCAGATCGAACAACAGCCCGACCGGCAGCCCGACCACGTTCGAGACGCTCCCCTCCACCTTCTCCACCAGCGTCGACCCGAGCGTCTGGATCGCGTACCCCCCGGACCTCCCACGCCACTCCCCAAACCGCACGTAGCGCTCCTTCGCGGCCTCGCTCAACTCCTGGAATACGACCGTCGTGCGGTCCAGCCCCGACCGCTCCTCCCCGTCGACAAGCACCACCAGCCCACTCATCACCGTGTGGGCGCGCCCCGACATCCGGTCCAGGTATTCCCGCGCCTCAAGCTCATCCGCGGGCTTCCCGAGCGCCTTCCCGTCCAGGACAACATCCGTGTCGCACGCAACGACTATTCGCCCGCCAACAGCGTTTGCCTTGCGCCGCGCGTTCTCGAGCACCTCCAGCTCCGGCTCTCCCCCACTCAACTCCTCGACCCCGGGGACCACGACCTCAAAATCCACGCCCAGCTTCTGAAGAATCTCCTTGCGCTGGGGCGATCCCGATGCCAAAACCACGCTCATGAGGACGGGGGATGGGTGGGGGCGGAACGTCTTGTACTTTTTCCGCGGCGAGGCACGCGGACGACCACGAAGTGTCTTCGGAAAAAGTTAAGTGGAGCCCCCACCCATACCCCGTCCTACGAAAGCTCAGGAAACCAAATCCCGATCTCGCGCTCGGCCGACTCGTCGGAGTCCGAGCCGTGGACCATGTTGAAGGTGACCTCGAGCGCGTAGTCGCCGCGGATCGAGCCCGGGGCCGCCTCGACCGGGTTGGTCGCGCCGATCAGCTGGCGTGCCGCCGCCACCGCTTCGGTCCCCTCGAGCACCATCGCGACCAGCGTGCCGCCGGTGATGAACTCGACCAGCTCGCCGAAGAAGGGCTTGTCAGTGTGCTCGGCGTAGTGCTCGTTGGCGATCGCTTCGCCGGCGACCATCGTCTTCAGCGCCGCAATCCGCAGGCCCTTGCGCTCGAAACGGGCTATCACCTCGCCACTGAGGGCGCGCTCGAAGGCATCAGGCTTGACGAGGATCAGGGTCCGGCTCACGGCTGGGGCTCCTTTGCGGTTGTCGTTTCGGTTTCTGCGGCTCACGCTGCTCAGGCTGCTCTTTCTGCTCCTTTTGAGCTGCAGGCTGTTTTTTCCGCGGTGCCTTGCGCTCCTCGCGTGGCTCTTTGCGCCCCTCGGGGCGCCTGCGCCGCGGGCGCTCGCGCTCGGCAATCGCGGTCTCACAGTAGGGACACAGCGCCCACTTCGGGTCGACCGGCCGCGAGCAACTGGGGCACGGGTGCTTGAGCCGGCGCTGACAGTCCGGACAGCGCAGGAAGTCCTTCTCAGCCGGGAAGCCGCAGCTGGGGCAGGAGTGCTCGGTCAGCTGGCGCACTCGCAGCTCCGCCGCCTTGATCTCGAGCTCGCGTTCATGCGCGTCCTCGAGAAACTCGGGCGGGCGCACGATCGCGTAAACCGCGGTGCCCATGTAGGGGATGAAGGAGGCGAGCGTCGCGCAGCCGATCAGGAACGGGTCGGAGATACGCCGCTTGGCGTCGAGGTAGGTGTAGACGATCAGGGCCAGCCAGACGACGACCAGCATCAGGACGAGCAGGTTGACGACCAGGTTGAGGCCGTTGTTGTCGATGCCGAAGATCGCGGTAACCATGACTGGGCGCCCCGTTGTGGGAGCGCGGTGAGTCTACTTCGCCACCTGTCTCGCTAACCCTGTCATCGCTCGCAAGCTCAGAGAAAGAGACTGCCGAAGAGGTAGCCGAGCCCGAAGAAGGCCAGGATCACGACCGCGACGACGCCCGCAACCAGGGCCATCATCGAGAGCAGTTCGGATCCGGCGCTTTTAGAGCTCATTCCGCCATCAATCCTAACGCCGCCCTGGCCGGCGCAAGGACATAGTGGGACCCGGCGACGAGTAGCACTCCGCCCTCTTCCGCCGCCAGCTCCCACCCCCGTGCCACCGCCGCCCCAACCTCCATCATCACCTCGGCCCCCACCCCCGCGTCCCTGCACAACTCGGCGAGCTCTGCCGCCCCAAGAGACCGCCGACGGGCGTCGGCCGTGGGGAGCTGGGTGCAGACGGCCCGGGAAAGAGCCGGCGCGAGGGCCTCGATCATCGCCTCGGCGTCCTTGTCGGCGAGGATCGCGAGGACGGCGGTGACGGGACGGGCACCGGCAGCCTCCGGCAGGGTTTCTGCGAGGGCGGCGGCGCCGTCGGGGTTGTGGGCGGCGTCGAGTAGGACGGGTGGGTCGTCGCCCAGCCGCTCGAGCCGGCCCGGGATCTCCAGCTGCGCCGCCACGGCGGCGACCTTCGGGCGTTCAAGCTCGCGCCCGAGAAACGCCGCCGTTGCCGTTGCCGCAAGCGCGAAGTTTCGGCGCTGGAAGCGTCCCGCGGCGTGCACATCGATCGCGTCCCCGGGGTCCTCGGGTGCGACGATCAGATCGGCGCCGTGCTCCGCAGCTGTGCGCTCGGCCAGTGCTGCGACCGCGGGGCTGACCCGCCCCAAGACGAGGGTCGAGTGGTCCCGCAGCACCGCCAACTTCTCCGCCGCGATCTCCTCCTCGCTCTCGCCCAGCCACTCGGTGTGGTCGCGGCCGACCGAGGTCAGCACGGTCACCTTGGAGGGAATCGTATTGGTCGCGTCGAGCCTCCCCCCCAACCCGGCCTCGATCGCGGCGGCCCCGACCCGGGCGGCGGCCAGGGCGACGAAGGCGGCGGCGGTCGCCAGCTCGAACTGGGTCACCGCCTCCCCCTGCTCCAAGCTCCGGTTGACCGTCTCAGCCGCCTCCGCTGCGCGCTCGACCGCGGCGGCGAACCCGGCAAGGGCGATCTCCTCGCCGTGGACCAGCACCCGTTCGGACCAGCGCGCGGCGTGGGGCGAGACGCAAGCGCCGGAGGGGACGCCGTGCGCTTCGAGCAGCGCCGCCGTCATCCGCGTGACCGAGGACTTGCCGTTGGTGCCGACGACGTGGATCGAGGCGAAGCGGTGCTGGGGCAGGCCGAGCAGCGTGCTCAGCTTCTGCATCCGCTCCAGGCCCAGCTTCCAGCCGATCGGCTCGAGCGAGTCGAGATAGGCCTCCGGGTCCCGCGGCTCTATTCCGACAGCTCCTCGAGCTCGGCCCGGTAGCGCTCGAGCTTCCGTCGCTCCTCCTCGACGACCTCGGGCGGCGCCCGGTCGACGAACTTCTCGTTGCCGAGTTTGCCCTCGGCCCGCTTGACCTCGCTGCGGAGCTCCTCGCGGCGCGAATCGAGTCGTGCCGCGACCGCGTCCGCGTCGATTCCCTCGGATGCGAGGATCTTCACCGGGCCGACCGCGGCGACGGGGTCGCCGCCGTCCCCGGGAGGCGGAGCGGAGGGAGCGTCCATGTCTGATTCCTCGCGACCGGAGCGAAGCCGACCACTTTGATCTTGGAACTCGAAGCGGGCGAGGCGGCCGACGAACTCCTGCGGGTCGATTCCCTCAGCGCGGGCGGGCAGCACGGCGGCGGCGGGGGCCTCGACCAGGTCGCGCCAGGCGCGCAGACGCCGGGTCAGCTCGATCGCCCCCCCAATCTCGGCCTCGGCCTCGGCGTCGCGCAACGACTCGTCTGCCTCAGGGAAGGGATGGACCGCCAGGTGCCCCTGCCGCGAGGGATGGTAGGACCAGATCTCCTCGGTAACGAAGGGCATGATCGGGTGCAGCAGCGCGAGGGTTCGCTCCAGGGCCCAGAGCAGCGTCGCCGAGACCTCGGCCTCGCCCTCGTAGAGGCGCGGCTTGACGATCTCCAGGTACCAGTCGCAGAGCTCGGACCAGAAGAAGGCGTATGCCTCGGCGGCGGCATGGGCGAAGTCGTATCGCTCGAGCTTCGCCGTGACCGAGGCGATCGTCGCCTCGAGCCTCGAGAGCAGCCAGCGGTCCTCGACGCCGCGCGGCCGCGGCGCCGCCTCGACCTCGCCGACGCCCTGCAGGATCAGGCGGCTGGCGTTCCAGAGCTTGTTGGCGAGGTCCGCCCCCTGCTGCACCTTGGCGTCGGAGAAGCGCACATCCTGGGTCGAGGACATCGCAAGCAGGCCGAAGCGCAGCGCGTCGGCGCCGTGCTTGTCGATCTCCTCCAGGGGGTCGATGCCGGTGCCGAGGCTCTTCGACATACGCCGCCCGTCGCGGGCCTGGATCACCGAGTGCACATAGACGTCGCGGAAGGGGACGTCGCCGGCGAACTCGATCCCGGTCATGATCATCCGCGCCACCCAGAGGAAGAGGATCTCGCGCGCCGTCGTGAGGAAGCTGGTCGGGTAGAAGGCGCGCAGCTCGGGCGTGTCCTCGGGCCAGCCGAGCGTCGCGAACGGCCACAGCGCCGAGCTGAACCAGGTGTCGAGCACATCCTCCTCTTGGCGCAGCTCACCGCCGCAGGCACCGCAGCGCTCGGGCGCCTGCTCGGCGACGTAGGTCTCTTCGCAGGGGTCGCAGTACCAGACCGGGATCCGATGCCCCCACCAGAGCTGGCGCGAGACGCACCACGGCCGGATCTCGCGCATCCAGTCGAGGTAGACGCGCTTCCACTGCGGCGGCGTGATCCGCACCTCGTCGCGTTCGACCACCTCGATCGCCGGGGCGGCGAGCTCGTCCATGCGGCAGAACCACTGCAGCGAGATCAGCGGCTCGATGCGGGCCCCGGAGCGCTCCGAGAAGGGGACTGAGTGGACGTAGGGCTCCTCCGCCCGCAGGCTGCCCTCATCGCGCAGCGCTGCGACGACCGACTCGCCCGCCTCGGCGGCTGTGAGGCCGACGAAGGGCTCTCCGGCGGCCTCGTTCATGCGCCCGTCGGGGCCGATCACGCCGATCTCCTCGAGCCCGTGGCGACGGCCGATCTCGAAGTCGTTCAGGTCGTGGCCCGGGGTCACCTTAAGCGCACCGGTGCCGAACTCGGGGTCGACGTGCTCGTCGGCGATTATCGGCAGCCGTCGCCCGACCAGCGGCAGGAGGCAGTGCTGCCCGACCAGGTCCGCGTGGCGCTCATCGTGCGGGTTGACCGCGACGGCGGTATCGGCCAGCATCGTTTCCGGGCGCACGGTGGCGACGGTGAGCACCCTGTCGGAGCCCGCGACCGGGTAGTCGATCGAGTAGAGCGTGTCCTCGACCTCGCGGTTGACGACCTCGAGGTCGGAGATCGCCGAGTGCGACCCGGGGTCCCAGTTGACCATGTAGTTGTCGCGGTAGATGTAGCCCTTGTCGTGGAGCCGCTTGAAGACGCGGTAGACGGCCTTGACGTAGCCCTCGTCGAGGGTGAAGCGCTCGCCCTCGTAGTCGAGCGAGGCGCCGAGCCGCTTGTACTGCTCGACGATGCGCGAGCCGTACTCCTCTTTCCACTCCCAGACCCGCTCGACGAAGGCTTCGCGACCGATCTCCTCTCGCGAGGTTCCCTCCTTCGCCAGCATCTTCTCGACCACCGCCTGGGTCGCGATGCCGGCGTGGTCGGTGCCCAGCGTCCACAGCGTGTTGCGCCCGCGCATCCGGTTCATCCGCACCAGCGCGTCCTGCATCGACCCGTTCAGCGCGTGCCCCATGTGCAGCGCCCCGGTCACGTTCGGCGGCGGGATAGCGACCGAGTAGTTCTCCGCCGACGAGCCCTCCGGATCGGGATGGAAGTACCCCCCCTCGATCCACTCCGCAAAGACCCGCGCCTCGACCTCCCCGGCCTCATACCGAGTCTTCTTCTCAAGCTTTCTCCGCTGGTCGGCGTCCACCTCGGCGAGTCTAGATAGCGCGTCCGAGAAGAGGCTGGGTGCCCCTCCCCAGGAGGCTCATGGACAGGCGCTCGAGCCCGAGCGAGGGTTCAGCTCCGCGACGGCCTCATGGGGAGGGGCACCCGGACCCTTCCCCCACCCACCACTAAGCAGTTTCCTCGTCGACACCCTCGTCAGCAGCACCGATGTCCTGATGCGCCGCCTCGGTGACAAGCGTCGGCCGGCGTCCGTGGGAAATTGTCTCGCGGGTCACCACGCACTTGGTCACGTCACGGCGCGAGGGCAGCTCGAACTGAACGTCGAGCAGTGTCTCCTCAAGGATCGAGCGCAGCCCGCGGGCGCCGGTTTCGCGCTCCAGCGCCTTCTCGGCGATCGCGTCGAGGCTGTCCTCGGAAAAGACCAACTCGATGTCGTCGAAGTCGAAGAAGCGCTGGAACTGGCGGGTCAGAGCGTGCTTGGGCTCGGTCAGGATCGTGATCAGGTCCTCGCGGTTGAGCTGGTGGATCGCGGCGACAACCGGCAAGCGGCCGATGAACTCCGGGATCAGTCCGTACTCGATCAGGTCCTCGGGCAGAACCTGATCGAACCACTGGCCCTTGTCCTTTTGCTCGCGCGAGGAGATTTCGGCGCCGAAGCCCATGCCGTTGTCGCCTACGCGGTTCTCGATCACCTTGTCGAGCTCGGCGAAGGAGCCGCCGCAGACGAAGAGGATGTTGGTCGTGTCGAGGGTGAGGAACTCCTGGTGGGGGTGCTTGCGCCCGCCCTGGGCGGCACCGAGGCGGTCGTCCCCTCGAGGATCTTGAGCAGCGCCTGCTGCACGCCTTCGCCGGAGACGTCGCGGGTGATCGACGGGTTGTCGGCTTTGCGCGCGATCTTGTCGATCTCGTCGATGTAGATGATCCCCGTTTCGGCTTTCTTGACGTCGTAGTCGGCAGCCTGGATCAGCTTCAGCAGGATGTTCTCGACGTCCTCGCCGACGTAGCCGGCCTCGGTCAGCGCGGTCGCGTCGGCGATCGCGAAGGGCACGTTGAGGATCCGCGCGAGGGTCTGGGCGAGCAGCGTCTTGCCGCAGCCGGTCGGGCCGAGCAGGAGGATGTTCGACTTCTGCAGCTCGACTTCGGGATCGTCGCCGGCGGCCGACATCTGGACCCGCTTGTAGTGGTTGTAGACGGCTACCGAGAGGGCGCGCTTGGCGGCCTCCTGGCCGACCACGTACTGCTCGAGGGTCTCGTGGATCTCACGCGGTTTCGGCAGGTTCTCGAGCTCGACGCCGCTGCTTCCGGGCGGGGCCAGCTCCTCGTCGATGATCTCGTTGCAGAGGTCGATGCACTCGTCGCAGATGTAGACGCCGGGGCCGGCAATCAGCTTTTTGACCTGGCGCTGCGACTTGCCGCAGAAGCTGCAGAGGAGCTGCTCGTTCGAGTCTGTGGGACGTGCCAAAGCGGTGAATCCCTCCTTGCGGGGCTGGTAGTCGCCTACCGGCGTCGCGGCCCCAAAGCTTAGAGGGGACTGCAAGCCGGCCCTGTCGGTCCCGTCGTCTACTCCGGGCGCGCCGCGGAACCTTCCCGCGGGCGAAGCCTTGCGGGCGGCGATACGGTGGCGCCGATGCCGGTCGCGATCCGTATCGAGCCCGCCTCCGCCGAGCAGCTGGAGGCGCTGCTGCCGATGATCGCCGCATACCAGCGCTTCTACGAGGTCGAGCGGATCGACGAGGAGCGCAACCGCGCCTTCTTCTCCCGATTCCTCGCGCCGAGCGAGGACGGGATGCTGCTCGGCGCCTGGCGTGGCGAGGAACCGGCCGGCTACGCCTGCCTCTACTGGCACCTCAGCTCGCTGATCCCGGCCGAGACGGTGCTGATGAATGACCTCTACGTGGTGGAGTCCCAGCGCAGCGGCGGCGTCGGCCGCGCCCTGATCGAGGCAAGCGCAGAGGTCGCCCGCGAGCGCGGCGCCCGCCAGCTCGAATGGGTCACGAGCCCAGACAACAAGCCGGCGCGCCGTCTATACGACAGCCTCCCCACCGAGAGCGAGCCCTCGATCGAGTACGAGCTGCACCTATAGCTCTGGGGCGCTAATGGTGTTCGATGACGCGGTCGACGATGCTGTACTCCTTCGCCTCCTCCGCGGTCATGAAGTAGTCGCGATCGGTGTCGGTCGTGACTTTGTCGAAGGGCTGGCCGGTGTGTTTGGCGATGATCTCGTCGAGGCGGCGGCGGGTGTCGATGATCTCTTTGGCGTGGATCTCGATGTCCGCGGCCTGACCCTGGAAACCGGCCGAGACCTGGTGGATGAGGATCTTTGAGTTGGGCAGCGCCATCCGCTTGCCGGCGGCGCCGCCGGCGAGAAGCAGGGCGCCCATGCTCATCGCGATGCCGACGCAGATCGTCTGCACATCGGGCTTGATGAACTGCATCGTGTCGTAGATCGCCAGGCCGGCGTAGACGTCGCCGCCGGGAGAGTTGACGTAGATGCTGATGTCCTTGTCCGGATCCTCGGACTCGAGGTGCAGCAGCTGGGCGACGATCAGGTTGGCGATTTCCTGGTTGACCTGCGTGCCGAGGAAGATGATCCGCTCGTTCAGCAGGCGCGAGTAGATGTCGAAGGAGCGCTCGCCGCGCGAGGTCTGCTCGACCACCATCGGTACAAGTGGGCTCATGGCGCGCACTCTATAGAAGGGCCATGCCCCGCCGTCGTCACTCGGAGTCGGGCGTCCACAACTCCCCTTTCTCCTCGCGCTCCTTCTCCGGCGTCCAGATCTGCTCGCGCGCCTCGGCCTGCTCGAGAGCGATCGGCACGGCGGATTCGGCGACCAGGTCGATCGCTTTGCGGAAGCGGATGTCGTCGCGAATCATCGTGTCGCGGCCGCTCTCGCGCAGGCGCTTGAGCAGCTTCTCGGGCGTCGTACGCTCGTGCTCGGCCGGGTGCTCGAGCGCCTCGACCATCTCCTCCTCGGAGACCTCGATTCCCTCGGCGTCGGCGATCGCCGCCAGCACCGCCTCGCGCTTCAGCTCGGCTTCGGCCTCCGGCCTCGACTCCTCGATCGTCTGCTCGCGGGTTTTGCCCTGCATCTGCAGGTAGGACTCGGCGTTCATGCCGCGCTGGGCGAGCTGGCGTTCCACCCGCTCCCAGCGCTCGGTCGCGCGCGCGGTCGCCAGCTCCTCGGGCAGATCGAGCTTCGCCTCCGCCGCGGCGGCGTCAACGGCGGCGACGCGGAAGTCCTGCTCCGCGCGCTCACCGACCGCCTCGGCGAGGCGCTTGGCGATGTCGTCGCGCAACTCGTCGACGCTGTCGAACTCGGAGGCTTCGGCGGCGAAGTCGTCGTCGAGCTCGGGCAGGGCCTTCTCGCGGACCTCCTTGACCTCGACCGTGAAGACGGCGTCTTCGCCGGCCAGCTCCTCCGCCTGATAGTCGTCGGGAAAGCCGACTTCGACCTTGCGCGTCTCGCCGCCGGTGGCGCCGCTCAGCTGCTCCTCGAAGCCCTCGATCAGCTGGCCGCCGCCGAGCTCGAGCAGGTAGTCGTTCGCCTTGCCCCCCTCAAAGGCCTTGCCGTCGACCAGCCCCTCGAAGTCGACCAGCAGCACGTCGCCGTCGGCGGCAGCGCGGTTGACCGGCTCGAGTTTGGCGAAGCCCTCGCGAAGGCGCTCGATCTCGCGCTCGACCATCTCCTCCGGCGGCTGCGGCTCGGCCCTGCCCACCTCGAGGCCCTTGTACTCGCCCAGCTCGGCCTCGGGCCGCACGCCGATCTCGAACTTGAAGGCGAGCGGCTGGCCCTCATCCTCGGGAGTGGAGACGACCTCGACGTTGGGATCGCCGACCGGGGCGATGCCCGAGCCGAGCAGCGCCTTTTCGTACCACTCCGGCAGCGCCTCGCGGATCGCCTCCTCGAGCACGGCGGCGAAGCCGACCCGCTGGATCACCAGCGACGGCGGCGCCTTGCCCTTGCGGAAGCCGGGCATGCGCATCTCCCGCGCGAGGGCGCGGGCGGCGCGGTTGACGGCGCGATCGACGTCGGCGGCCGGAACCTCGACCTCGACGCTGACGCGCGAGCCGGGCAGCTCTGAAACTTTCGGGTCCATTGCGAGCGCGGGACCCTAGAGGAATCGCCCCACGATGGATACATGGACGGGCCTACGGATCCCCAAAACGCTCATCTGTCGAAGATCAGGCGGCGCAGGGCTGCGGCGAAGTCGATCGCGAAGGCGAGGCCGCGCCCCGGCGGCCCCGTCACCAACCATGCCCGTGCCCTATTCATCGGTCGCATATTCCAGCAGGGAAGAATCGACCAGCCACTCGACCGGGGCGCGGTCGTCGCTGTAGACCTCGCCGCCAGGCAGGCGCGGCGCGAGACGGGCGGCGGACTCGCGCGCCGGCGCCCGCAGCTCCTCCGGCAGCGTCGCGGCGGCCGCCCGCAACCGTGCCCCCGAGAGCGACCCCTCCCCCGCCACCAACAGCGTGTTGGTCGGCTCGATCTGGTCGCGCAGGACAGTGGGAAAGGCCGACGCCATCGTCCGGCCGAGCACGCGCTCCAGTTCGTCGCTGCCCTCGGGGTGGCCGACGTTGACGATCGCGACCCCGCCCGGCGCCAGCCGCTCCCGCGCCAGCTCGAAGAACTCGCGGGTGGTCAGGTAGAAAGGGATGTAGGGCTGGCGGTAGGCGTCGACCATGATCGCGTCGTAGTCGCGGCCGGAGCGCTCCAGCCACGGCCGTGCGTCCTCGGCGAAGACGCGCATGCGCGGGTTGCGCAGGTCGAGGTAGCGGCGGCCGAGCTCGGTCAGCTCGCCGTCGATCTCGACCGCGTCGACCGCGGTGCGCGGGAAGTAGTGGCCGTAGGCGCGGGCGACGGTGCCGCCGGCGTTGCCGAGGATCGCAATCCGCCGCGGCGGGTCGTCCCGCGCGGCAAAGGGCAGCCAGAGATGGCCGTCCCAGTAATCGCCGGTCAGGTAGCTCCCCGGCCGGTAGAGCGAGTGCACGGCCTGGCCCTCATTCAGCTCCAGCACGCGCGAGCCGTCGGACCGTTCGACCACGCGGGCGTATTGGTGGGTGGTCTCCCTCTCGTCCAGGACCGTGCCGGTGTCCGCCGCCTTGATCGTGCCAACCGGGATCGAGATCGCCAACGCCAGCGCCGCGGGCACCGCCGCGTAGCGCCAGCCGATACCGGCGACCGCAACCAGGGCCAGCGCCAGCGCGAAGACGAGGAAGGTCCGCTGCGTGCCCAGCAGCGGGATCAGCAGCAGCGCCGAGGCCATCGTCCCCAGCAGCGAGCCCGCGGTCGAGATCGCGTAGAGCCTACCGACGGTCTCACCCGAGCGGTCGAGGTCGCCGACGGCCAGGCGCACGGCCCAGGGCGCCGCTGCGCCGAGCAGCGTCACCGGCACGGCGACGAGCACGAGCACGCCGAACAGCGAGCCGGCGAAGCCACCGACCGAGACGCTGTCGAAGGCGTCGACGGAGAAGCCGAGGAAGGGGCGCGAGAGAAAGGGCACGGCGGCGATCAGCAGCGCCGCGACGAGGACCAGCAGACAGAGCCCACGCATGTGCGGGTGGCGATCGGCGAAGCGACCGCCGAACCAGTAGCCGACCGAGAGCGCGACGAGGACGACGCCGATCGTGTTCGCCCAAACGATCGTCGAGGCGCCGAAGTAGGGCGCCAGCAGGCGCGCCGCGGCGATCTCGGCGCCGAGGCTGGCAGCGCCGACGACGAAGACCAGCAGCGGCAGCAGCCGCCGCTCAGACGCGGTCGGGCTCACGCTCATCCGCGGCGCTGAGACGTTGCTCGAGCAGCGCCCCGTGACCGGCGGCGACGGCGCGCTGGGCGCGGCGCTCGTCGAGCTCCACGCCGCGCTCACGGGCAAGGTCGAGCAGGTCCTGCTTTTCGGTCCCTTCGCGGGCGACTTCGAAGAAGACCCAGGCGAGCACGCCCAGCGCGAGGAAGGTGCCCTCGATCATCATGATCACGCCGGCGGTGCTCTGGTCGGCGATCGGCGAGATTCCCCAGTAGCGCTCTCCCGGAGCGTAGATCGGGTAGAGCACCGCGCCCGACCACATCAGCACGTTGCCAAGAATCGCCCCGGTGAAGCGCACCGCGATCACGTAGCCGACCTTCCAGCCGGCGCTGAACCAGGCCGGCTTCGGCAACGGCCCGAAGACCGACATCCACATCAGGCAGCCGAAGAAGAGGAAGGTCGTGTGCTCGAGCGCGTGCACCGGAGCGGTGCCGTAGGCATCCTGGTAGAGGGCCGGGATGTGCCAGAAGAAGAGGTTGACCGCCCAGAGTGGGAAGGCGACCAGCGGGTGGGCGAGGATCTGCAGGCGGTTGAAAACGCGGATCGCCAGCAGCGGCTGCAGCAGCGATCTGGTCAGGCCCAGCACGAGCAGCAGCGAGGCGACGTCGCCGATCAGGAGATGCTCGCCCATGTGGGCGATCACGAGCTCCTCGGAAACGTGGCCGATCGGGCTGAACAGCGCCAGCGCGATCGTCGCCAGCCCGGCGCCAAAGCAGAGCTGGCGCCACAGCGGCACCGGCCGCCCGTCCCACGAGAGGACCATCGCGCGGTGCCAGTAGAGGATGCCGGCGGCGGTGATCGGGAAGACCTCGAGCGGCACGAAGGCGCCGGCCACGTGGGCGATGGGAAAGCTCACGGTGGTAGCTTGGCAGCCTCGTGAGCGCCGGTCCGAACCGCTTCCCCCGATCGGCAGCTACGGCTTCCTCTCCGACTGCCACACCAGCGCCCTGGTCTCCTACGACGGCGCGGTCGAGTGGCTCTGCCTGCCGCGCTTCGATTCGCCCAGCGCCTTCGCGGCGCTGCTCGATCGCGGCGCCGGCCACTTCAGGCTGAAGCCGCACGGTGTCCTCGTCCCGATCAGCCGCCGCTACGAGCCGGGCACGCTGGTGATCGAGACGACCTGGGTCACCGACACGGGCTGGGTCGTCGTCCATGACGCGCTCACGATCGGTGACTGGGTCGAGCAGGAAGGGCCCGGCTCCCGGCCGCGCACCGAGCACGAATCCGACCACTCGCTGCTGCGCACGATGACCTGCATCGACGGCGAGGCCACGATGGCGATGGAGTGCCTGCCGCGCCTGGAATACGGCGCCGAGGCGGCGAGCTGGAGCGGCGGCCAGCTGGGCGAGGCGCGCGCTGCCGGCGACGGTATCGAGCTGCACCTGACCAGCGACATGGAGCTCTCGCTCGCCGAAGGCGCGGCGCGCGGCGAGGTCAAGCTGCGCGAAGGCGAGACCGCCTTCTGCGCGCTGACCTGGGGCGCCGGCGACCTCGGGGGCCCGCGCAGCGCCCCGGAGGCGCTCGAGCGGCTCGATTCGACCGAAGATTTTTGGCGCAAATGGCTGCGCGACGGCAAGTTCCCCGACCACCCCTGGCGCGTCCACCTACAGCGCTCGGCGCTGGTCCTGAAGGGGCTGACCTACGCGCCGAGCGGCGCGATTCTCGCCGCGCCGACCACCTCGCTGCCCGAGGCCCCCGGCGGCGAACGCAACTGGGACTACCGCTTCAGCTGGATCCGCGACTCGACCTTCAGCCTCTGGGCCCTGCACACGCTCGGCTTCGACCAGGAGGCGCGCGACTTCATGCGCTTCATCGTCACGATCTGCCGCAAGGACCCGCGACTGCAGATCATGTACGGGATCGGCGGCGAGAAGGAGCTGACCGAGAGCACCCTCGACCACCTCGAAGGCTACGGCGGGGCACGGCCGGTGCGGGTCGGCAACGGCGCCTTCGACCAGCGCCAGAACGATGTCTGGGGCGCCCTGCTCGACTCGATCTACCTGCACGAGAAGGCGCTGAAAGGCGCCGGCGAGCCCTCGGACCGGGCGCTGATCCGCGCCCAGGTCGAAGCCGCGATCGAGGCCCGGCCCCACCCCGACCAGGGGATCTGGGAGTCGCGCGGCGAGCCGCAGCACTACGTCTCCTCAAAGCTGATGATCTGGGTCGCGGTCGACCGTGGCGCTCGCCTCGCCCGCAGCGTCGGCATCGACGACCTGGCCGGCGAGTGGGAAGCGACGGCGGCCGAGATCCACGCCGAGATCCTCGAGCGCGGCGTCCGCGACGGCGTCTTCCGCCAGCACTACGAGACCGACGCCCTTGACGCCTCGACCCTGCTGATCCCGCTGCTGCGCTTCCTTCCCCCGGACGACCCGCGGGTGCGCGCGACCGTTGAAGCGATCGCTGATGAGCTGACCGAACACGGCCTCGTCCTCCGTTACAAGGTTGAGGAGACCGACGACGGCCTCAGCGGCGAGGAGGGCACCTTCCTGATCTGCTCCTTCTGGCTCGTCTCGGCGCTCTCGGAGATCGGCGAGTCCGCTCGGGCGCGGGAGCTCTGCGAGCGCCTGCTCGAGTCAGCCGGGTGGCTCGACCTCTACGCCGAGGAGCTCGAGGCGGAAAGCTCCCGCCATCTCGGCAACTTCCCCCAGGCCTTCACCCACCTCGCATTGATCAACGCCGTCACGCACGTGATCGCCGACGAGCTGCGCGAGGGCGACGGCGTCACCGCCGTGTTCAGCGAGATGGGCGGCGTCCGAGACGGGGTTTGACCCACCCCGGCTGCATGCTGAAACCTGGGTCTTGCCGCCACGCCGCCCTGCGCATGGATGAGCTGTTCGAGTGAGGCGCGAAGTGCGCTCAGCGCCGGCTCGGCCGGAGGTTGCCGAGCACGCCGATGCGAATTCCCAGCCACGGGTAGGTGGCGGTGAAGAAGGTGTTGTCCTGCGGCTGGAGGCCGATGGCCGAGAGCCAGAGTTGGTAGACGGGGGCATTGGCGATGCCGCCGTGCAGCCGTCGCCAGATGCGGCCGCCCCCGCGTCCCGAGGGCGGCGGGGTGATCGTGTCGGTCCACTCGACCACGTTGCCGCCCTGGTCGAGAGTCCCCCAGGGCGAGACAGTGCGGGCCTGGCCGACCGTACCGACACTGCCCTGATAGGCCTTGGCATAGGCCGTCGGGTCGAAGCCGAACGGGTTGACGTCAGCGCAGGCTTCGGCGCCGACCGCCGCCGGGCACCAGCTTGGCGCCGGCTGTTCGGCGGCGTGGAAGGTCGCCAGCGGCTGTGTCGCGGAGTTGGTCACGTTGCCGTTCGCCGGGTTGAGCACGGTCGCGCTGGGCGCGGTCGCGTCGCCATCGCCGAAGACGCCGGGGTTGGTCGGGTACTTCCAGTAGGAGTAGGTGCCGCCGCCGGCGCGGTCGTAGTAGGCGGCCTTGATCCACTCGTTCTGGCTCGGCACGACGAAGCCGGTCTTGTGCGTGCGGGTGGCCGCACGCTTGGTCAGCCTGTACATCCCGCCCTCGGTACGCCTCGAGAGGCGGACCCGATAGGTGACGTAGCGGAAGCCGCCGTTCACGCCGGTGTGCTTGGCGAGCAGCCTGCCGTTGTAGAGCGCGTTGACGAAGCGCGCCGTGCGCAGGAAGTTGGCGAAGCCGTATGGCTTGCGGGCCCATTCCTGAGAGGCGACGCGGTAGTGCCGTCCCGCCCGGGCCTTGGCGGCGAAGTCGACCTGCCCGAACTTGGGCCAGGCCGAGGAGCTCTCGGTAGAGCTGTAGAGGCGGTGCCGGTTGCGGCCGAGCGGGTCGACCGTGTTGAGGAACGCCACCCATTGGGCGACGGTGACCTCGAGCTGGCCGATGCCGTAGCGGTACGGGACGCCGCCGACCTGTTGGCAAGCGGGCATCGACTGGGGCGCTTCCGCGCACGACGCGTAGATCGCGTCGGCAAAAGGAACGATGCCGACCGAGGGATTGCCCGGGGCGCCGACCTTGACCGTCTTCAGGGTCAGTACGGCGGGCGCCGGGGAGGCCATGGAGAGCGATGGGCCGGCGAGCGCTCCCACCGACACGATCATCAGCGCCGCAAACAGGCGGGTGGACATGACGCGGAACGCTGTGCGGGGGATCGGCATGCTGCCCTATCGGCGCGGGCCGGGCTTTCCGTTAGCGAAGCGGGTCGAGCCGGCGGCGTGGAATTCAGGGCCGCGGAGTGATCAGCGCTACGGGCACCGAGATGCCGGCGGCGCGGCGCAGCGTTGCGATGCGGCGACCCGGCTGGACGGCATCCCGGACCTTGCTGGCCTTCTCCTCCCCGAGCCCGGCCACGGTCGCATCCAGATCCGGCGCGACAAAGGCGAGGCCCCAGAAAAAGGCCGGCCGGTCGCTGCCGCCGCCGCGCTCGACCGCCTCGGGCGACTCCTGGACGACCTCGAGAATCGTCGGGCCGAGCCGGAAGAAGGCCTGGCGCGGGGCACCCGCCGGCGTCGGCTGCTCGCGGATCCGCCTCAAGTCGAGTCCCACCGCCTGCAACGCGTCGACGGTCCGCTCGAGCGCCGGCGTGATCGCGACGACGTGGTCGAGCCCGGCGACCCTGTTCGGGTGCATCGGCGACTCGCCGGGCGGCTCACGCTTCGAGGATGTGGTGGGCAGCCCGTCCAGGTCGGTCGCCTCGAGCCCGCGCACCGACCAGCCGGCAATCCCCTTCCCCGCACCGGTTCCCGCCAGGCGAACCCGCACCTCGCCGAAAACGCAGGTATCGCCGTCGACCGCAAACCCCAGTGCCGCCCAGGCCGCAGGAGAGTCGGCAAGTGTGAGCTCGTCGACCGTGGGCGTCATCGGCCAACGGTAGCCATAACGAGACGGAGGCCGGTGAATTTGCGCCGCTCAGACGATCGCGGCGAGGATGGCGCCGGTTGCGTAGGCGAGCAGCGCGGCGGCGCCGCCGATGATCAGTGTCTCCAGGCCGGCACGCCACCAGGCCTGCTCAACGAAGCGGGCCTTGAGGCTGCCGACGGCGAAGAAGGCGACGCCGGTCATCGCTGCGCTCCAGGCGAAGGCGTGCGCGAGGCCGTCGGCGGCGATCGCGTCGGCCGCGAAAGCGATCAGCGGCAGCGAGCCGACCGCGAGGAAGGCAAGGAAGGTGGTCCCCCCGGCCCGCAGCGGCTTCGGCCTGACGCCGCCCAGGCCGAGCTCCTCGTTCAGCATCGTGCTGACCCAGAGGTCGCGGTCGGCGGTGATCACCTCGACCACGCGCTCCAGATCCGCGCCCTCGAAGCCCTTGGCAGCGAAGATCTGGCGGATCTCCTCGCGCTCGCCCTCGGGGATCGTGCTGACCTGGCGTTCCTCGTCGAGTCTCGCCCGCTCGATCTGCTGGCGCTCCGCGCGCAGGCCGAGGAAGTTGCTCACCGCCATGCTGAACCCGTCAGCGATCAGGTTGGCGCCGCCGAGGATCAGCAGGACGCTGGCGCTCAGATCGGCTCCCTGGACCCCGGCCACGACCGCGAACGTGGTCACCGCCCCGTCGATCGCGCCGTAGATGAAGTCGCGCAGGTAGCTGATCGAGCGCGGTGCGCCGAGCCTGCGCCGCACAGCGTCGGGCGAGTGTTCGGAGGCGAGACTCAGCTCGGAGGGCTTCATATGCGGCTCAAACCATTGCACCCCGCGGCGCGGAATCCGCGGCCCGCGGCCCCTAGGAGGCCGAGCCGGCCTGCGACGACGGCGCGCCGTCCACGGTGTAGTCGAAACCGCCGTCAAGGTCGGTCAGCTTCAGCGTCACGCCGCGGCTGGAGTCGTTCTTGTCGGTCGCCTCGCAGTGCACGGTCGTACCGGTCTCCACCTCGACCTCGACCGGGCAGCGCACCTCGGCGATCCCGACGCCTTCTGCTTCGAGCGAGCGCCGCAGGGCGCGCTCGTAGAGGACACCGGGGGCGACCGCTTCGACCACACGCCAGTTGTAATCGAACCCGTCGCCGTCGGTGTCGGTCACCTTGCCGGCGATCTCGAGCTGGACGCTACGGGCGTTGCGGCCCGAGCAGCTGAACCGCGCACCGACTTCGGACTCAACGCCTTCGCAGGTCAGCCGCGGCAACTCGATCTCGGTGCGGTCGGCGTAGCCGCCCTGGATTTCCTCGGCGATTTCCTCGCCCGAGGCTTCGGAGTCGCCGACGCTGAACTCGGCCGAACACCCCTCCAGGACGAGGCCGACCGCGAGCAGCGCCGCCAAGAGCACGGCTGAGACAGGACTGAGTCGCATCGTCGGAAGGTTATGCGGAACGCCGGACCCGACGGGAAAGCGCGAGTATGCACGCGTGCCCCAACCGCGCCGCACGAAGAAACGCGCCGAGCGCCAGGATCACGGCTGGGTCATCTCCTTCGGCTGCAAATCCGAGGGCAAGCTGATGCGGCTCAAGGTCGACGCCGACCCGGCCGCGGATACCTCGCCGATCGAAGTCCCCTGCCCCTGCGGCGAGACCCACCGCGTGATCGTCTCTCCCTTCCGCCGCCGCCGCGCCGCCGACGAGCCGTTCGACCTCGAGGTCAAATCGCTCGACGAGCTGCGCTGAGCGGTCACCCGGCCGATACTGGCAGCTGCCCGGAGAGGCTCGCGTGTAGCTCCTCGCTGCGTCTGTTGAGGCCGGTGATCTCGACCTCGACGCCATGGCGAGCGTAGTGGGTTTCGATCGCGTCCAGCGCCGCCACGGCGGAGGCGTCCCAGATGTGGGCGCGGGAGAGGTCGACAATCACCCGCGGCGGATCGCCCGGGAAGTCGAAGGAGTCGATGAACTCCTGGTCGGAGGCGAAGAAGAGCTCGCCCGTCACCGAGTAGATGCAGGTGGCGCCGTCGGGGTCGAGCACCCTGTCGACGTCGACCAGGTGGGCGACGCGGCGGGCGAACAGCGCCATCGCGGTGAGCACGCCGAGGCCAACGCCGATCGCCAGGTTGTCGGTCGCAACGGTGCCGGCGACGGTGACGAGCATGACCACGGTCTCACCGGTGGGCATCCGCTTGAGCGTCGACGGAGCGATGCTGTGCCAGTCGAAGGTTGAGACCGAGACGAGGATCATCACCGCGACCAGGGCCGCCATCGGAATCACGGCGACGATGCCGCCGAGACCGACGACAAGGATCAGCAGGAACGCTCCCGCGGCAAACGTCGAAAGTCGGGTCCGGGCGCCCGAGGCCTTCACGTTGATCATCGTCTGGCCGATCATCGCGCAGCCGGCCATGCCGCCGAAAAAGCCGGTGACGACGTTGGCGATCCCCTGGCCGCGGGCCTCCCGTTCGTGGTCCGAGCGGGTCTCGGTGATGTCGTCGACGAGCTTCGCGGTCATCAGCGACTCCAGGAGCCCGACCACCGCCAGGGTGAGCGAATACGGGGCGACGATCGCCAACGTCCCGAACGAGAGCGGGACCGCGGGGATGCCGAGGATCGGCAGCGAATCGGGCAGGGCGCCCTCCTCGCCGACGGTTGGCACGTGGAGCCCGCCGAAGACTGCGGCCAGCGTCAGCACGACGATCGCGACGAGGGGCGCCGGGATCGCTTCGGTCAGCCGCGGCACGAGGAAGATCAGGCCCAGGCCCCCGACGACGAGCAGCAGGCCAAGGCCGCCGCCCGCGACGAGATGGGGCACCTGGGCGAGGAAGATCAGGATCGCCAGCGCGTTGACGAAGCCCGTCATCACCGAGCGCGGCACGAAGCGCATTAGTTTCGGGACACCGAGCAGCCCCAGCGTGACCTGAATGAAGCCGGCCAGGATCGTCGCCGCCAACAGGTACTCCACCCCGTGCTCCTTGACCAGGCCGACGACGACCAGCGCCATCGCCCCCGTGGCGGCGGAGATCATCGCCGGACGACCGCCCACGATCGCGATCGTGACGGCCAGCGTGAAGGAGGCGAATAGGCCGACCCGCGGGTCGACCCCGGCGATGATCGAGAAGGAGATCGCCTCGGGGATCAGGGCGAGGGCGACGACGAGCCCGGCGAGCAGCTCAACCCGCAGCAGCTTGGCCGACGGCAGCCTCAGGCGAGCGGGCATGTTGACGAATAGTTGCGGCATCGGTGCGGGTCCTGTGGGTGCTGCCGAGGTCAGCTGCTCCTCAGCACACGACCGCCCGGAGGCGGCGCTGCCACAAGATGCGCTCTGACTGCTCACTGATCGACCGGCCAGGTGCCTCGTCGACCATCGCCTTGAACGGCGTACGACAAGCCTACATCAACTAGGGGTGGACGACCGGATTCGAACCGGCGACCGCCTGGATCACAACCAGGAGCTCTACCAGCTGAGCTACGTCCACCGCGTCGGTCCAATCTAGCGCGCTTGCTGGGCGTTTTGGCGGGCGGTCAGGTTGAGCGGCCGGTGGCGACCAGGGCGGCGAAGGCCTGAAAGCCCGGGGTCGAGCGGGCGATCAGCTCGGCCTCAGCCACGTCCGCCCCATACCGCAGCGCGCCGGCCGCACTGGGGCCGAGTGCGCCATGAGCCTCGGCGAGCATGGTCGGCTCTTCCAGCCAAGCATCCACCAGGGCCACATCGGCCTCGGGATGGAAGAGGACACCCCACGCATTGCCGTGGCGGAAGGCCTGCAGCGGGGTTGCCTCGGAGGAGGCCAGCGGCGTGGCGCCGGCCGGCAGGTCGAAGACATCGCCGTGCCAGTGCAGGACCGACGTCCGCGGGGCGAGGGCGCCGAGCACCGGGTCGTCCGGGTCGCGGACCTGAACCGGCGCGAAACCGATCTCCGCACCGTCCCCCGGCCGCACTGCCGCCCCAAGCGCCCGGGCCAGCAGCTGCGCGCCGAGGCAGATTCCCAGCACGGGCATCCCGAGGCCCACTGCCTCCGCCAGCCAGGCGCGCTCCTCCGCGAGCTGCGGGTAGCGCTCGGCTTCGTCGACGTTCATCGGGCCGCCCATGACGACCGCCCCCGAGACCGCCGCATGGTTCGGCAGTGCACCCCCGGACAGCGGTTCCACAGTCCGCACCTCCAGCCGCTCACAGGCGTCGAGAATGCGGTGCGGCGGCTCCCACCGCACATGCTGGATCGCCAGCAGGGTCGGCGGGGCGGAGCTCATCGCCGCAGGCTAACCGCGCTACCGTGGGGCCGTGGCTCGACCAGGCGGGATCGGAATCTTTCAGCCCGGGCGACCCTTGCTCGGATCCGATGGCGCCAAGGCCAGGGGCGCGATGGCGATCGGGGCGCTGGCGATCGGGGGCGCGGCGGTCGGCGGCTTTGCGATCGGGCGGCTCAGCGTCGGGCGCTTGGCGATCAGCCGTGCGGCTATCGGGCGGCTGAAGATCGGCGAGCTCGAGGTCGACACGCTGCGCGTGCATGACCACGTGTCCAAATCTCCGGACGTGCCTTGAACCGGCTGAAGCGGATCCCAGGGCGCGCCTGCCGGGTCGTGCGCAGCGCCGCCCGCCCCCACGTCTGCTGAAGCTCAGCCGCCGCCGAGCACGATGAGGCGAAACTCAGAACGCAGGCGCGACTCCAACTCCGCTGCGGCAGCCGAGTGGTCGTCGCCGTCCTCGCTGACAAGCACGACCTCGCTCGCGGCGAAGCTCTGCAGCTGGTCTTCGACCGCCTGCACAACGTCCTCGTCGCCGACCCGGGCCTCGGCGACGACGCCGGCCTTCGCCAGCCCCGCGACGGTGGCGACGAGGTTGTGCTGTGCCGCCTCGCGGGCGGCCTCGATGTCGGAGGCCCAGCGGTCGAGGAAGCCGATCTCGGCCGGCGAGAGGACGAGGACATCCGCCCTGGCGCGGCTGCCGTCAAGCCCCGCTTCGGCAAGCAGAAGCCGCACGTCCGCCGGCTCCTCCACGGAGCAGGTGAGCACAAGCAACACGTGGCGTGCGTCGTCCTCGGCCGGCGCGACGCCGATCGGCCCGAGCGGACGCTGCCGGGCCGCGATGACGACGACCGCCGCCGCGACCAGGGCGCCCGAAGCGACCCCCGCGGCAGCGCCGCCGAGCGCGAACGCGATCGCGATCGGGACCGCCAGCCCGGCGACAATCAGGGGCAGCTTCCATGACGCCATTGCCCCGGATTGTCGCCTGAGAGCGGTTAAGCGCGTCTGGTGCCGCCGCTCAGCATCGGTACCAACAGCATCGCCAACCCGATCAGGATCACGATGATCCCGAGGATGTAGTTGACGAGCAGTGCCAGCGCAATGCCGACGACGATCACGAGTATTGAGCTAGGTGCCATGGCGGCGTAGCTACCCCCGCCCCGATTCCCGCAAACGTCTGAACCGGACAGCGCCTTCCTCGTGGTCGACGACCGGCGAGGGGTAGTCGAGCGCGCGTCGCCGGCGGCGCTCGAGCTTCCACGGCTCATGCGCGGCCCAACCGGCGATCCCGGCCAGCTCGGGCACGTAGCGGCGCACGTACTCGCCCTCGAGATCGAAGCGCTGAGCCTGGCGCAGCGGGTTGAGCACCCGGTTGGGCCTGGTGTCGTTGCCGGTGCCCGCCACCCACTGCCAGTTGCCGACGTTGTTGGCGAGGTCGGCGTCGGCGAGCAGCCCGGCGAAGTGGTCGGCGCCCAGCCGCCAATCCAAGTAGAGCGTCTTGGTCAGGAAGGAGGCGACGATCATCCGCGCGCGGTTGTGCATGAAGCCCTCGCGCTGCAGCTGGCGCATGCCCGCGTCGACGATCGGGTAGCCGGTGCGGCCCTGCCGCCAGGCCTCGGCGAGGCGCGCACTGCGCCGCCAGCGATCGCCGCGCCCGCGGTAGTCGGCGCGTGGCAGGTCGGGCCGTGCCGCCAGCACCTGGTGGTGGAAGTCGCGCCAGCAGAGCTGGCGGGCGAACGCCTCACCTCCGTCCCTTCCCTCCACCCGCGCCAGCACCGCCGCCGGGGAGAGGCAGCCGAAGTGCAGGTCAGCGCTGATCCGCGAGGTGCCCTCGCCCGCGGCGAGGTCGTCGTGGCTCTCCTCATATCCAGCGAGGCCGTCGCGCAACCAGCGCTCGAGCCGCTTGCGCGCCGCCGCCTCACCGCCCTTCGCCAGGTCCGGCGACGGCGCTCCCCGTGTCAGCCTGCCCAGCGCCGGGATCCGCCCGACCCGGACGCCAGGCGCCAGCGCCAGCCGGCGTGGCGCCCGGTGTTGCGTACACCGCGGCTGCTCCGACCAGGCGCGCCAGTAGGGAGTGAAGACCCGGTAGTGGTCGCCCCCGGTGGGCGTCAGCTCGCCGGGCTCGACCACGGTCACGCCGGGGTGCGCGCGGAGGCGCAGGCCGTGCTGCTCGCACGCATCGCCGAGCCGCTCGCGGCGCCGCCGCGCGTAGGCGCTGTAGTCGTCGCTGAGGTGGATCGAGCCGGCGCCGCATTCCGTGGCAACCCGCAGCGCCTCCTCGACCGGGTCGCCGCGGCGCAGCACCAGCTGAGCGCCGCGCTCGCGCAGCGCACCGTCAAGGTCACGCAGGCTGTCGAGCAGGAAGGCGACCCTGTTCGGTGCGCCGCAATCGCCGCGCAGCAGCGCCTCGTCGAGGACGAAAAGCGGCGCGACGCGCTCCGCTTCGCGCGCGGCGGCGGCCAGCGCCGCCTGGTCGCGTACCCGCAGGTCACGCGTGAACAGAACTACGGCGCAGCTCACTCCGCGGCTTCCTCCGCCAGCGCCCGGCGCAGCGCCCCGTCGAAGGGCTCCGGCGAGATCCCGAACGGCTCGGCGCCCGAGGGGTCGGTGACCACGGTGCGAGTGGTCAGCCCCTCGACCAGCGGCCGCGCGACCTTGGTGTCGACCGGCGTCACCAGGCCGAGCCAGAGCGCGGAGAGCCAGGGCGTTATGAAGGGCACCGGCAACTTGCGCCGCGGCTGCAGCCCCATCGCCAGCGCCATGCGGTCGAGCATCGCGGCGTAGGTGAGCACGTCGGGGCCGCCGATCTGGACCTCGCGCCCCTTCGACTCGGGCACCTCGGGGGCGCGGCGCAGGTACTCGACCACGGCGTCGATCCCGATCGGCTGGGTGTCGGTCTTCAGCCAGGCCGGCGCGATCATCACCGGTAGCCGTTTCACCAGGTAGCGCAGAGTGCGGTAGGACTCGCTGCCGGCGCCGACGACCATCGCGGCGCGGAAGTAGGTCAGCGGCGGACCGTGCGCGGCCAGCACGCGCGCGGTCTGGTGGCGGCTGCGCAGGTGCGCGGAGACGTCCTCCTCCCCCAGCCCGCCGAGGTAGACGATCCGCTCGACTCCTTCGTCGCAGGCCATGCGGGCGAAGTTGCGCGCGCCGACCTCCTCCCGCGCCGCGTAGTCGCCGCCACCTGCCATCGAATGGACGAGGTAGTAGGCGATCTCGACGTCCCGCCCGGCGCCGGTGAGGCTCTCCATCTCGGTGACATCGCCGACGTGGACCTCGAACCCGTCGCCCGCCAGCCTCTCCGCCTTCTCGCTGCTGCGCGCCAGACAGCGCACCGGCGTGCCGGACTCGCGCACCGCCGCCGCCAACCTCGAGCCGACGAACCCGGTCGCTCCAGCTATCAGGACACGGCCACCGATCCACCCAGGCTACCGGCGGCGAAGCCGCTTTGGACTGGCCAGCCAACCAGTTAGCATTGACGCGATGGGTGAGCGCGACGAGACGAGGAGCGTCGAGGAGGAGCGCGTGCTCGAGCGCGAGCACTGGCTCGACGGCCCGCCCCACGAGCTGTTCGAGCGGATGCGCAGTGAGTGCCCGGTGCACTGGACCTCGGAGGTGACCGAGTTCCCCGCCGCGCGTGGCTTCTGGTCAGTGACGACCGCCGACGACGTGCACGCCGTGAGCCGCGACTGGCAGACCTACTCCTCCGAACTCGGCGGCGTCGTCGCGATCGACGAGGTCTTCCCGATCGAGTTGGCGCGGGCGATGTTCATCGGCATGGACCCGCCCAAGCACGACCGGCTCAAGGCCTTGTTCCAGGCCGGCTTCACGCCGAAGCGGATCGCGGCGCACGAGGAGGCGATCCGCGAGATCGTCGTCCGCACGCTCGACGGCCTCGAGGGGCGCGAGACCTGCGACCTGGTCAACGACGTCGCCCAGCCGGTCGTCTCGCGTGTGATCGGCAGCTTTATGGGCATCCCCGAGGACGACGACCGCGCCTGGGCCGAACTGATGAACTCGGCACTCGCCGCGAGCGACCCCGACTACAGCCCGGACGGGTCCGAGGGCGTCGAGCAGGTGATCCAGAAGGCGATCGAGCAGATCTTCGCCCGCTGTGGCGCGATGATCGCCGAGCGGCGGGAGAACCCGACCGATGACCTGACCAGTGTTCTCGTCGACGCCGAGGTCGAAGGCGAGAAGCTGGAGGAACACGAGATCGTAATGGGCTTCTTCCTGCTCGTCGCCGCCGGCAACGACAGCACCCGCTCGACCTACGTCAGCGCGATGCGATCGCTGATCGAAGACCCCGACCAGCGCGGGCAGGTCGTCGAAGATCCCTCGCTGATCCCCGGCGTCGTCGAGGAGGCGCTGCGGATGTTCCCCGCCTTTGCCCACTTCCGCCGCACGGCAACGAAAGACACCGTGCTGGGCGGTCAGAAGATCAAGCAGGGCGAGAAGGTGGTCATGTGGTACGCCTCATCCAATCGCGACGCAACGCGCTACGACGACCCCGACCGCTTCGACATCCACCGCAACCCCGATCACCAGGCCTTCGGCGCCGGTGGCCGTCACTTCTGCCTCGGCGCCGCCCTCGCCCGCCTCGAGCTGAAGATCCTGCTCGAGGAGACCCTGGCGCGCTACCCGAACATGACCCTCGACGGTGAGCCCGTCTGGGTCGAGTCCGCCTTTCTCAACCAGCTTAAAAGCCTCCCGGTCCGCCTCGCGGGGTAGGCGGCCACGGCGCGCATAGACTCGCCGAACCCGTGGAGAACCGCAACAACTCACCCCTGCCGTTCGATCAGGCGTACTACCCGGAGGGCACGCTCACGATCGGCTTCGAGAGCGAGCAGGTCACCTACACCGACCTCGACGTCGACCTCTTCAACAGCGGGATCAACCAGATCCTCTCCGTGGCCGCCCTGCGAGGCCACCGCCTGCTGCACTTCTCGATGGAGGACCTGCGCGACCGCGAGGGCGAGTGGTCGGCAGAGATGTCGGTCCTCGATCTGGATCCGGCCTGGGATCGTGCCGATCCGCTGCATGCCCACCGCCACCTGAAGGTCGTCGATCGGCTCGTCGTCCCCTTGGCGGATGTCCATCTCTTCGTCGTCCGCGGCGACGATATCCGCACCGAGCAGACCGCGAACATTGAGGCCCTGCAGTGGGCCGCCGGGCACGCCAAGCTGCTCGAGAGCGTCGAGGCCACGCTCTCGACGACCGACAAGTACGGGCCGATCGAGCGCAGCCCGCAGCTGCCCCACCCGATCACCTTCCCCGCCGAGACCCTGCCGGAGGCGCTCGAGGCGATCCGGCGGCTGCCCCGTGAGGAGCGGTACTTCGTGCTCAAGGATCGCTACGGCTACGGCTGCGGCGCCCAGATTCACCGGCTCGCCTTCGAGGAGCCCGGCCTGGAAGGGGAGGTCGCCGCCCGGCTCGAGGACTACGGCCAGGTCGTGATCCAGGAGTACCGCTCTGAGATCGCCGACGGTGATCTCGTCGTGACTTTCTTCGACGACGAGCTGATCGGCGCGCTGCGGCGGATCCCGCCCGACAGCGACTGGAAGACCAACGCGAGCGTCGGAGCCGCAGAGGTGGGCGTCACCCTGACGGCGGACCAGGAGTCGATCGCCCGAACACTCAAGCGCAGCTACCCCGAGTGCCGCCTGGCCTCCGTCGACATGCTCGAGTCCGGGCGGATACTCGAGATCAACGCCTTTCCCGGCGGAGAGGGCCTGCTGCGCAATTACGAGATCGTCCTCGGCGAGATCGTCATGGATCGCCTCGAGGCGGAGCTGCTGGGCTCGGGCGTGGGCGAGGTGGCGCCGGCGGCGCTCACCTGGGAGGCCGAGAAGCCGCCGCTGTTCCCCACCGGGACGCGCTGGCCCGAGGTCGAGGAGCTGTATCCCGACTACGAGGGCAAGCGCGAGGTCTACGACGTCCTCAGCGGTGACAGCTACCGGCTCGACATCCACGACCTGATCGAGTTCGACCCCCGCAGCCCCGAGTACATCGTCTCGGTACCGCACGCCGGCGTCCTCGTCCCCGAGGACTTCCGGGACCGCTTCCGGCTGGGCGAGTCCGCCCTGCTCGAGATCGATCTTTACAGCGACCTCTGCTACGAGCAGGCCGATGGGATGCACGTCAGCTCGGAGCTGGCGCCGTTCTTCGTGGACATGAACCGGACCCGCGAAGGGGCGGAGGAGGGCGAGCTCCCACGCCACCTGACCAACGCAGCGCACGAGTACTACAACGTCCAGGACAGGCTGATGCTGCGCGAGCCATACACCCCGGAGGAGGAGGAAGAGGTGCTCGGCTACTACGACCTCTACCACGGCCTGCTCGACCGGTTGATCGACCGCATGCGCCGGGAACGCGGCTACGCCCTGCTGTTCGACTGCCACTCGATGACCTCGACCGGGCTGGGCAGGGTCGAGGACGAGGGCCAGGACCGCCCCGACTTCGTCGTCGGGACCCTGGAGGGGAGCTCCGCCCACGCGGAGATAATCGACTCGTTCATGTCCACACTGCGCAGCGAGACCGACGTAAGCGGCCTCGGCCTGACGATCGATCGCGACGTTCCCTACTCGGGCGGCTTCATCACCCGCAGCCACCATGACCCCGACGATCACGTCCACGTGCTGCAGTTGGAGATCGCCATGGACGCCTACATGTACGAGGCCGTGGCGATGCCTCCGAAGCGCTACGCGATCAAGCGCCCCCGCCTACGCATCGTCCGCCGCGCCGTCCAGGCGGCCTTCCGCGCCGCCGCCGAGGCGGCCGAGCGGATCTACCACTAGAGAGCACACCCAAAGAAGCTCACCCACGCACGGAAAGCGCTTTATCGAAGTCTTTGAGCAGGATGTCGACCAGCCGGGGATCAAATTCGCTGCCCCTGCCCTTCCTGATGACCTCGACGGTCTCCTCGACAGTGAGCGCCGGCCGGTAGTGACGGTCGCTGAGCAACGCATCGAAGACGTCGGCTATCGCAGTGATCCTCCCCTCGAGCGGGATCTCCTCACCGGCAAGCCCCTGCGGATATCCGCTGCCGTCGTAACGCTCATGGTGCGTCAGCGCGATCGTGGCCGCGACGCGGAGCAGCTCGCTCTCGGAGCCGGCGAGGATCTCATGGCCGACCGTCGTGTGGCGCTTCATCTCCTCCCGCTCCTCGGGTGCAAGGGGGCCGGGCTTGCGAAGGATCTCGCTCGGCGTGGCGATCTTTCCGACATCGTGCATCGGCGCTGCCAATTGCAATAGATGGACCCGCTCGGAGTCGAGGCCGAGTTGACCTCCCAGGAAGGAGGCCACCCTGGCCATTCGGTTGACGTGCTTCCCGGTAGACAGATCGTGAAGCTCGATCGCCCTGGTGAGCCGTTCGACCGTCTCTTGGCGAGATAGCCGCAGCTCGTCAATCGCCTGCTGCTGGGCGACTGCCAACTCGCCGTGCAATCGCAATGCATCTCTTTGGGCAGTGACATCAGTGGAGATCCCGCATATCGCAGCCGCTTGCCCATCCTCGCCGAGAAGGGGGAACTTGACCGTCTGGAAGGTCCGCTCGACCCCCCCGACCCCAAGCGTTTCCTCCGCTTCATATGTGGTGCCGTTGCTGAGGATCCCGCGATCGATGGCGCGAGTGCGTGCCAGTGCCTCGGGGGTCATGATCGCCTCGTCGGTCTTTCCGAGCAGCTGCCCCCTCTCCTGTCCCGCCACCTCGTCCGCCTGTGCGTTCGCGAGGATGTAGCGGAAGGCATCGTCCTTGACGTAGACAGGCATCGGCGCCATGTCGATGATCGCCTTCTGTTGCACTTCGAGGTTGAGTCTGTGTGCTCTCTCGAAGTCTTCGAGTTCGCGCCGTCGCAGGGCATTGATCACGGTGACCAGCAGCTGCCCCGGCCAAAACGGCTTGACCAGATAGCCGTGGACACCGCGACCGCCGAGGCCGAATGCCCGCCTTGCGGCCTCTGGGTCGTCCTCCTCGGTAACCAGGACCACTGCGGTCTCGGGATGTTCTTCGGTGATTTCTTCGGCCAGGGCCAAGCCCGACCCGTCGAGCATCTGGATATCGCACAGAGCGAGGTGAAAGGAAGTGGATACAAGCTTCCTGTGAGCCTGAGCAACGCTGCCCGCGAACTCGCATCGGTATTGCTTCCCCAATGCGCGATCGGCCAACCGCAGCATCTCGGGTTGGTCGTCCGCCACCAAGATGCGTGCCAGCCCCGGGCGGGACTGCACGGAATCACGCGGCGGCTTCGGCCCCGTCGGCTTGGTGGTCAATACTGGGCCTCTCCTAGTCGGGACCTAGTCAGCCATCAATGGACATGACTAGTCAGGTAGACCTTAGTTGCTCTGACCGCCAACTACAACAGTATTCCAGTGTGGCGCCCCTACCTACTGGCTAACTCCTTTGGGGGATATTCCCTGTGTTTCATACGTCCGGGGGATTGTGTTGCCCGGTCAAAGCTCAGACAGTGCGGCAGCAGCTGAGGCGCAGCGGCGGTTCTGAAGCCCATCGCTGGGGCGCCCGGCGAGGTTGCCTCCCTGGCCCCCTGGGTCTGCTCTCCCTGCCGGACCCAGGGGGCCGCAAAGAACGGTCGCCCTTCAGGTGAGCAGCACGATTTCACGCCCATGCGGTCGTGGATCTCCCCTGGGTGGTCGATACATCCTGAGAGATGACCACGATCAAGCCCTACCCGGGACCGATCGCCCCGCTCCGCTCAGAGCCGGACGTCGCCGCCCCGACGATCCTCGTCAAGGATCTCGAGCGGACGCCGCGCGAGCGCCGCCGCCTCTACGTCGCCCTGCGCCTAAAACTGCTCTTCGTCATCGGGATCGGCCTCGCCTGGGCCGGCTTTTCCCTCTGGCTCTCACTTCCGTGGATCGACACGCTGAGCCAATCGATCACGATGCCGCTCGCTATCGGCGTAATCCTCGGCATTGCGATCATTCCCGGCTACCTCAACGCAAACCTGATCGCCTCGCTGCTACTCGACAGCCCACCCCCGCTGCGCTTCGATCTTGGCTTTCCCGAAGCCACCGTGGTGATCGCCTGCTTCAACGAGGAGGAGACGATCGGGGAAACCCTCGACTACCTGGTCGCACAGGAGTACCCCGGCAGACTCCGGATCCTGATCGCCGACGACGGCTCCACCGACCGCACCGCCGAGCTGGCCCATGCCCGTGCCGCAGCCAACCCGGACATCACAGTCCTCACCGTCCCTCATGGGGGCAAGGCGCGAACCCTGACGGCAGCCCTGAAGCAGGTGCGCACCCCGCTGATGGCGACCGTGGACGCCGACACCCTGCTGATGCCCTCGGCCCTTCAGCGCGTCGTCGCCCGGCTGCTGATCTCTCCTTTGGACACGGTCGCAGTCGCCGGCGCCGTCTTCGTCCGCAACTCTCGCCAGAACTTCATCACCCGCGCCCAGGAGTGGGACTACTTCCTGGGAATTGCTTCGGTCAAGCGCCAGCAGGGCCTCTTCCAGGGGACGATGGTCGCCCAGGGCGCCTTCAGCGTCTACCGCACGGCAGCCCTGCAGCAGGTGGGTGGCTGGCCGGACCGCATCGGCGAGGACATCGTGCTCACCTGGGCGATGATGCGCGAGGGCGGCAGGGTCGGCTACGAGCGCACCGCGATCGCCTTCACCAGTGCACCGGAAGGCGCCCGGGCATTCGCCCGCCAGCGCCGGCGCTGGGCGCGCGGGATGATCGAGGGGCTGCGCGAGCACGGCGGCGCCCTGCTCGTCGGAGGTCGGTCCAACGTCCATGCTGTGCTCGTCAACTTCGTCTTTCCCTACGTGGACGTCGTCTTCTCGATCGCATTCCCGATCGGGATCGTCCTGGCGCTGTTCGGCAACTTCGCGATCGTCGGGCCGATGACGCTCGCCGTTCTGCCGCTGAACGTGGCGCTCTCGATGATCATGTTCCACCTCAGCAAGCAGTCCTTCGGTGAGGTCGGCCTCAGGGTCCGACAGAACCGGCTCGGCTACCTCGGCTACCTCTTCACCTACCAACTGTTCATGTCGCCGGTTTCCGTGGCCGGCTACGCCCAGGAGCTGTTTGGCGCCGCACGCCGCTGGTAGCCCTTTGATCTGCCTGGCCACGACGGTCGGTCGACGTGCTCCCTTGAGGAGGTCACGACCGACTAAGAAGGCACTGACCAAAAAGGGCAACTAGAAACATGGTAGTTTTAGAAAAATGCCTTGCACTCTGGAGGAATTGTCGCATATAGTATGCAACTCAGCGTGTCACCGGCCTGAGGTCGTGGGAGGATGTGGTGCCTACGCCTGATCCGCCCGCTGACGGAGAGAATGTGCAGATCGCTGCGGTTGGCGACTCTGGTCCCCAGGCGGCGGTGCGCCTGCGGACGGCGCTTGAACGCTCACGGCATCCGATGCTGATCGCCGACGACCAGCGACGCTGGGTCACCGGGAACGCCGCCGCATGTGACCTGTTGGGAATCGCCCGGGAGGAGATCCCCTGGCGCACGATGGACGATTTCACGGCTCCAAGCGAGCGCAGGAGGCTCGAAGAGCAATGGGGAGCCTTCCTGTCCAGCGGCGGAGCGGAGGGCTGGTATCAGTTGTACGTTCCAGACCGCGGACCGGTGCCCGTCGAGTTCAGCGCGACAGCCAACGTGCTGCCGGCACGCCACCTTTCCGTCTTCATCCCGCCTGATGAGGCATCCACCGCGGAGGCGAAGAGCCTCTCGGCTCGTGAAGCCACCTGGGCGCCGGTTGTCGTAGAGGGGCGCGGCCGGCTGCAACTCAGCGAGCGCGAGCGCGAGATCATGACCTTGGTCGCATCCGGGCTCCAGAGCGGCGACATTGCGGAGCGTCTGTTTCTCTCCCCGGAGACGGTCAAGTCTCACGTTCACAATGCGCTGGGCAAGCTGGGAGCGCACACGCGGGCGCATGCCGTGGCAATCGCGTTGGTTACCGGGCAGATCACCTGGGAGGTATAGGGAGGAAGCCATCGCTGCCAACTTCTGGCTAGCCCTTCCGGGGGATCTCCGCAACGTCTCATGCGTTTGGGGGATTGCGCTTCCAGGAAGGCGCATCAATATTTCCCTGGGATGAGAAGCGTACTGTCGAAGATCGGCGTTGTTGCATTCGCATCGATAGCGACCTTCTTCGTACTCGCAGGCATCTCGCAGGCAGCCACGTCGGTTGGCCTCGGAACGGCGGACAGCTTCGCGGTGTTGGCGGGGGCCGGGGTCACCAATACGGGGCCCAGTGTGATCAACGGCGACCTCGGTAGCGCTCCAACTCCGGCGGTAACCGGCTTCGGCGGAGCCCCAAACGGAACGGTCAACGGGGCAACCCACCAGGCCGACGCCCTCGCGGCGCAGGCCCAGGCCGATCTGACCACGGCGTACAACGACGCGGCAGGGCAGGGGCCGGTCAACACGCTTGCCACCGAGCTCGGCGGTCAGACCCTGACTCCAGGCGTCTACGACTCCGAATCGGGGACATTCGGCATCACTGGAACGCTGACGTTGAATGGCCTGGGCAACCCGGACGCTGTCTTCATCTTCAAGACGGCAACCACGCTGATCAGCGCATCCGCCTCCCAGGTGTTGACGATCAATGGCGCTCAGCCGTGCAATCTCTTCTGGCAGGTCGGCTCATCGGCGACGCTCGACACGGGCTCCGCTTTCGCCGGCAACATCCTGGCGCTGGAATCGATTGAGCTGAACAGCGGCGTCAGCGTACTCGGCAGGCTGCTCGCCCGGAACGCCTCGGTCACGTTGATCAATGACACCGTTACGCGCGCCGACTGCGCGGTTGCCGAAACCGGCGGGGACGAAGCCGGTGGCGGCGGTGGTGAAGCCGGTGGCAGTGGCGACGAAACCGGTGGCGCCGGCGACGAAACCGCTGGCGACAGTGTGGGCCGTGGGGGCAGAAGCGGTCGAGCTGGTGGCCGCAGGGGCGGGCCGAATGTGCAGATCACCGGAGTCCCCCGCTCCGCCAGACGTGCCGGCGGCCGCTCAGGTCGCCGCGCGCCCTGCACCGACAGTGGATTCCGGGCCCGGTTCAGAATCCACAGCAGGGTACGGATGCGCAAGGTCAGCGTCTACCTCGACGGGAAGCCGATCAAACGAAGCACCCGCAAACGGTTCTCGGTCTGGGTCAGAGTCGTCGGCCTGCGCGCCGGGCGCAACACGATCCGGGTGGTGGCGGTCGACCGCAGAGGCCGGCGCGACGTCGCGAGCCGCAGCTTCCGTCGCTGTGCTCGGGCTGCTCCGCGCCCAGACTTCACGGGCTGAACATGGCGGTTCTGGTTGTCCTTCTAGCGGCACTCATGCTTCCGGCCGCGGCGACTGCGGCCATCGCCCCGGGCGCCAACGGCAGCACTCGCCTCTCGAACGAATGGACCTTCACGCGCTGGGCGCACCCGGTGCGAAAGGCGCCGATCCGCTGGCTTCCAAGCTCGAAGGCGCGGCGGATCGCGCGAATTCAATACCTCACCGAGGATGGGTTCCCAGAGGTCTATCCGGTCCTGCGCAGCTGGAGGGACTCGAAGCGGCACAACTGGCTCGAGGTCCGCATCCCGATGCGCCCGAACGGACAAAAGGGGTGGGTCCGCCGCTCCGCCCTTGGTCCCTTCTACCGCGTGCGGACCCTGCTCGTGGTGGCTCGCCGCAAGCTGCGCGCGACCCTCTACATGCGGGGTCGGCCGATCTGGAGGGCCCCGGTCGGAATCGGGAAGCCGAGCACCCCCACGCCGGCGGGGCGCTTCTGGGTCCGCGAGAAGTTCAGGACGCCAGGCTCCGGTGGCCTATACGGGCCGGTGGCGATCGGCAGCAGCGACACCCCCGGCAGGATTCGAACCTGCGACCCGCTGCTTAGAAGGCAGCCGCTCTGTCCACTGAGCTACGGGGGCGGGTGCGCCTAGCTTAGGGCTCTGGCAAGCCGCCTTGCGTAGGATCGCTTGCGATGCCGAGAGTCGACGCGGGAGGGACCGAACTGCACTACGTCCGCGGTGGGACGGGCGAGGCGCTGCTGCTGATCCAGGGGATGAGCGCGACCCACATGGCCTGGGGGCGGCCGTTCCTCTCGCTGCTCGAGGGGAGCTTCGAGTGCATCGCCTTCGATAACCGCGGCATGGGGCGCTCCGGCCCGGCCCAGCTGCCGTTCACGATCGCCGACCTCGCTGCCGACACGGCGGCGCTGCTCGACGCGCTCGAGCTTGAGCGCGTCCACGTGCTCGGCATCTCGATGGGCGGCACGATCGCCCAGGAGCTGGCCCTCGCCCACCCCGGGCGGATCCGCACCCTCAGCCTCGGCGCCACCTGGTGCAGCAGCCCGAAGGGCGGCCTGATGTCGGCCGACGACCTGCGGATGCTGGGTGAAGCGTTGGCTTCCGGAGAGAGCGAACGCGTCTTCCGCGCGATGTGGGAGATCAACCTCTCCCCCGGCTTCCGCGCCGACGACTCGCGCTTCGCCGCCTTCGCCGAGATGGCCTCGGCGCTGCCCGCGCCGCAGAAAGTGGTCCTGCAGCAGATGCAGGCCTGCATCGAACACGACGCCTGCGAGCGGCTGGGCCGGCTCGAGCCACCGACCCAGGTGATCCACGGCACCGCCGACCGCTTGATCGGGGTCGGGCGCGGGCTCGCACTTGCGGAGCGAATCGGGGTCGAGCCGCAGCTACTCGAGGAAGTCGGGCACCTCTTCTGGTGGGAGCAGCCGCGGCGCTCCGCGGACCTGGTCCGCGCCCACGCCCTCGCTCCGGCCTGAGACGTCAGCCCTTGCCGACGTCGGCGCAGCTCTCGTCGAGCTCGCCTTCGACCTTGAAGACGTAGTCGGGCTGCGGGGTGATGTCGGGCTCTTCGACCTCCAGCTTCAGCGCTGGATCGCTCTTCACCCAGGCGTAGACGGGGTAGTAGTAGTCGGCCTCAGGCGAGTCCTGGGTCGCCTGGCTGGTGATCAGGTAGTCGTAGTCGCCTTCGTTGATCAGGCGGCGGAACTGGCGGCAGGTGTTCGCCAGGCGGTAGGTCCCGTTCGGCCCCTCGACGCCGATGTACTGGACGTAGTTGTCGACGCCCTTGCCGTAGAAGCCGTACTGGCCGAAGAAGATCTCGCCCGAGCCCGCAAGGCCGATGCGCTTGTCGTGCAGCTCGTTGGCGAAGGCGAAGGCGTCCTGCGGGCCGCCGTCCTGGAGGAAGGGCGTCGTGCGCTGGTAGTGGTGGTCGTAGTACTGCACCTCCTGCGCGCGCCCGAGGACCACGGCAAGCAGCAGGATCACGCCGGCGACCGCTGCGACCTGGCCGCGGCCGGCGAGCCGCCGCCCGCGTAACAGCCCGAGCCCCGCCGGCGCCCAGACCAGCGCCAGGGTGAGAAAGACGGTGCCGACGATGTAGTCCGGGTACCAGCGTGGCGTCGTCAGCACCGTGATCGCGTAGACGGCGACGAGGAAGAGCAGCGTCTGCCAGGCGCGGCTGTCGGGCGCCCGCAGCGGCCGCGCGATCGGCACCAGGGTCAGCGCCAGCAACAGGCCCGGCATCAGGTAGCGGGTGTTGGTGAAGAACCCCGTCGGCGAGTTTTCCTGCCCGGCCGCGGTCAGCGGCGTGAAGACGTAGACGACCGCGGTCAACAGCGCCGCGGCAGCCACGACCCGCAAGACCTTGTTGCGCGAGCGCACGGCGATGAAGACCGCGGCGGCGACGGCGACGATCAGGATCAGTGGCCAAAGCGGCCCGAGCGCGTCGCCCAGGTCGGGGAAGAACCAGCGCCGGTAGACCGTCGGGTTGGTCAGGTAGTCGGCGACGGCGAAGCGCGGCCGCGGGTCGAGCGGCAACTGGTCGGGCCGGGGCAGTTTCAGCGGACCGAATCCCGACTGCGGGATCGGGTTGCCGCCGGTGATGATCGCCGCCCGCACGTACCAGTAGCCGCCGACGACGAAGGCCGGGATGCCGATCGCCGCCGCGGTCACCAGCCTCCGCCCGGCGCCGCTGACGAAGACCATGCCCAGAGCGATCGCGCCGACCGGAGCCAGCAGCGGCAGCTTCACCGAGATCGCCAGCCCGGCCGCGACGCCGGCGAGGATCAGCGGCCCCTTGTCGAGCAGCGGTGCGTCCTGCTCGGGCGTGTCCTTGACCGCGGCGCCCTCTTTCGGCGCCCGTCGCTGGTGGCCGTTGATCAGGAAGGCCGCGAAGGCGAGCAGAAAGGCGAGGCCCATGATGTCGTTGCGCCCCTCGCCGGGCTGGGTCTCGATCATCACTCCGGCGGAGAAGACGAGTGCGCCGGCGACCATCGTCGCCGGGCCGACCTTGTAGGGGCGGCCGACGCACCACGCCGCGAGCAGCGCGATCGAGAGCCAGATCATGTTGATCAGCGGCGAGAGCCAGTCGGTCTTGAAAAGGACGATGCCGCCGGCATGGACGAGCTCGGAAGTGCCGGGGTAGAACCAGGCGGCAAGCCGCAGCGGGTCGGTGAAATGCAGCGGCAGGGTCGTCCCCTCCTGCGCGATCCGGCCCGAGAAGGGCATGTGGTACCAGGTCGTGTCGCCGCCGAACATGCCGTGGTCGAGCGCCAGCTGCGAGGGGAAGGTCCACTCGGCGACCACCCAGGAGGCGACGCCGAGCGCGATCAGCAGCGCCGCGGTCTGGACCTGCGGCGCGCTCACTTCACGGTCCTGTGCCGGCGCCATCGTCCAGCCGGTCGCCGCCGCGATCAGCCCGACCGCGATGCAGATGACGATCGTCCAGCCGAGCGTGAGGATCTCGAGCGAGCCGAGCAGCTCCAGCGCCAGCACGAGCAGGGCCACGGCGAGGGTCGCGTCCGCGAGGCGGGCGAGCGCACCGGAGAACTCGGGCACGATCCAGCGTCGCAGCCAGTAGCCGCCGAGGGCGAGCGCGGAGACGATGCCGATCGTCGCCAGACAGCCGGCGATGTAGGAGCCCAGGGTTGGGGTCACGGTCGCGGGATGCTATTCGCCGAGAGGGGCGGGCCGCTACTCGGCGGCGGCGGCGGGGATGCGGCAGGAGACGCCGGTGCCGGCCAGCCCGCAGTAGCCGTCGGGGACCTTGTGCAGGTACTGCTGGTGATAGTCCTCGGCGTAGTAGAACGGGCCTGCGGGCTCGACCTCGGTCGTGACCGGCTCGTGCCCTGCGGCCCGCAGCGCCTCGTCGTAAGCGGCCCGAGCCATCTCCGCCGCCGCCTTCTGTGCGTCGCCGGCAAAGTAGATACCGGAGCGGTACTGGGTGCCGACGTCGTTGCCCTGGCGCATCCCCTGAGTCGGGTCGTGCTCCTCGAAGAAAACCCTGAGCAGGCTCGTGTAGGAGATCGTAGCCGGGTCGAAGGCGACGAGCACCGCCTCGGCGTGGCCGGTCCGCCCCGAGCAGACCTCCTCGTAAGTCGGGTTCGGCGTGGTCCCGTTCATGTATCCGACCGCGGTCGTGCAGACACCGTCGAGGACCCAGAAGAGCCGCTCTGCGCCCCAGAAACAGCCGAGCGCGAAGTAGGCGACCTCGACCCCGTCCGGAAACGGCGGCTTCAGCGGCGCATCGAGCACAGCGTGGCGCTCGGGCACCTCGAAGGCCGGCTCGCTGCGGCCCGGCAGCGCTTCCTCGGGCGCGGGCATCTCAACGTTCTTGCGGCCGAAGAGCATCGTCCCTACAAGGTAGCGTTCGGGCATCGGCTGCCTCGCCCTACTCTTCGCCCTGATCTCGCCGCGGCTGGCGCTGTTCGCGATCTTCCTCTTCAGCGACCTGCTCAGCCGCTCCTTCGACAGCTGGATCCTGCCCTTCCTCGGCTTCTTCCTGCTGCCCTGGACGACGCTGGCCTACGCGTTGATGTGGTCCTTCGACGACGGCGTCACCGGCTTCGCCTGGTTCGTCGTCGTATTCGCCTTCCTCGTCGACATCGGCGCCTTCGCCGGCGGCGGCCGGCGGCGGGCCGAGACCCGCTAGTTCTTCGCTGGCGAAGAACTAGCGCCAGTCGGCCTCGTCGAGCGGGTAGGCGAGCCGCACGTGGTCCTTGGCCAGGACGATGAAGTTGCGCCGCTCGGTCTCGCCGCCGCCGAGCGGCGAGACCTCGACGTCGACCAGCGGGATGAAGGCGACGTCACCCCGGTTGACGGCGTCCGAGAAACGGCTCTGGTAGCCCTCGGGCGGCAGCGTCACATCACCGATCACGAGGCTGCGATCGGTCTCGAAGACCACCCGTTCACGGCGGCGGGGAGTGGCGGGGGATTGCTCCTCCATGCCGTCGCTATCGGTCGTTTCCGGGCGATTGCTTGAGTGGATAAGCGTCCAGGCGCCCCGGCAGGACGACCGTCACGTTGCCCGGCAGCGCCGCAATCGCCCGCGCCGGTCGCCATCGGCTCATCGCAACCACTCTAATCGGGGCGCCCGGATTCGAACCGAGGACCTCGGCCACCCAAAGGCCGCGCGCTACCAGGCTGCGCCACGCCCCGCTTGCGCCAGTGTAGAGCCGAAACGGGCCCCGTCGGGACGAGAGTGCGATCTGGCGTCCAATGCCTGTGTGAATGCAGCCTCACCGGGCCGGCCACGAAACCGTTAGCGTGCCGCCCGCGATGGCCGACGTGCGCCCGATCTACGCGACTCACTACGACCTGGGGGTGGCCGGGTCGCTGCAGGACGTGGCGGCGCCGCCCTATGACGTGATCGACGCAGCGATGCGGGCGGAGCTGCTGGAGCGCTCGCCCCACAACGCGGTCGCGATCGACCTGCCGAAACCGTACGGCGAGACCGGGCCGCAGCAGACCGAGGACGACCCCTACGAGCGCGCCGCCGGGCTGATCGGCGAGTGGCGCGAGGCCGGAGCGCTGGTGTCCGATTCCGAGCCGGCGATCTGGGCGATGACCCAGGACTACACCGGACCCGACGGGACACCGCGCACCCGGCACGGCATCCTCGCCCGCGTCCGGGTCGAGGACTTCTCCGCGGGCCAGGTCCTCCCCCACGAGCGCACGCTGCCGGGGCCGAAGAAAGACCGCCTCGACCTCACCCACGCGACCAAGCACAACCTCTCGCCGATCTTCTCGCTCAGCACCGCGGACGCGTGGCCGCTCGTCGAACCCGCGATCGAGGGCTCCGAGCCCTGGGGCGAAGCGACCGACGAAGGCGGCACCGTCACCCGGGTATGGCGCGTCGGCGACCCGACTGTCCACGCCGCCGTCACCGAACTGCTCGGTGGCGCCCAGCTGCTGATTGCCGACGGCCACCACCGCTACGAGACCGCGATCGCCTATCGCGACGAGGTCGGTGGCGAGGGCGACCACAACTACACCTTGATGGCACTGACGGGGCTCGACGACCCCGGCCTCACCGTCTTCCCCACCCACCGCCTGCTCTCCGGCCTGGCCGGCGACCCCGAGCGCCAGCGCCGCCTCGGCGAGGGACTGCGAGAGCTCTTCGACGCAACCGAGGTGCCGCTCGAGCAGCTCGACCCGCTGGGCGAGGAGGGCGCCGGCGTCTTCGGCCTCTACGACTCCTTCCACAAGAAGGCCTTTCGCCTGCGCCTTACCGACAGCGCGGTCGCCGCACTCGACGAGCAGCTCGCCGGCAAACCCGAGGCCTACCGCCGCCTCGACGCCGCGATCCTCGAGACGCTCGTGCTCAAGGGCATCGCCGGGCTGAGCGAAGAAGACATCCTCGCCAAGCGCGGGCTCGGCTACTCGAAAAGCGTCGAGGACTCGCTCGCCCTGCTTGAGGACGGCACCTACGACGTCGCCTTCATCCTCCGCCCGATCCCCGTCGACCAAGTGAAGGCGATTTGCGAAAGCGACGAGAACATGCCGCCAAAGTCGACCTACTTCTTCCCCAAGGTGCTCACAGGGCTGGTCTTCAACCCGGTCGGTTGACGCTGACGGCGTAGGATCAGGCCACCGTGGTCAAGATCTACACCAAGAAGGGCGACGACGGCAGCACCTCGCTCTGGTACGGCGGCCGTGTGCCCAAGCACCACGGCCGCACCGAGGCCTACGGGGCGCTCGACGAAGCCTGCTCGCAGCTGGGCGTCGCCCGCGCCCTCTGCGGCTCCGACCGCGCCGAGCTGGCCGCCGACATCCTCCGTCTCCAGGACGACATCTTCGTCGCCGGCGCCGAGCTGGCGACCGCGCCGGAGGCGAGCGAGCGGCTCGAAGACGGCGTCAGCCGCACGACCGAGGAGATGGTCACCGAGCTGGAGCGGGCGATCGACCGCTACATGGACCAGGTCGAGCTGCCGCCGCAGTTCGTGATCCCCGGCGGCAACGCGCTCTCCGCCCAGCTCGACGTCGCGCGCACGACGATCCGCCGCGCCGAGCGCCGCATCAGCGCCCTCAACGAGGAAGGCGAGCTCGCCGCCGAGACCGTGATCCACTTCGTCAACCGGGCCTCCGACCTCGCCTACGCGATGGCCCGCTACGCCGACGTCGACGACCCGGCCCTGTTCGAGGGCCGGCGGAAGACCTGAGCCGGTGAAGGTCGTCGCCCGCCGCCGCGAGGGCTTCGTCCACGACGTCGAGATCGAAGACGGCGCCCACACCATCGTCGTCGACGAGCCGAAGGTCGCCGGCGGCACCGATGCCGGCCCTGCCCCCACCCGCCTGCTCGCCGCCGCGCTGGCGAGTTGCATCGCGGTCACGATGGAGATGTACGCGCAGCGTAAGGAATGGGAGATCGGCGCTGTCGAGGTCGAGGTGAACGTCTCCTACGAGAAGTTCGCGCCGAGCTCGTTCGCGGCGACGATCCGCCTGCCCGCCGGCCTCAGCGACGAGCAGCGCGAGCGGCTGCTTGTGGTCGCCCGCAAGTGCCCCGTGCACAGGGTCGTCGCCACGGAGACGCCGGTCTCGGTCTCCGACGAGATCGAGGAGCTCTAGTTGGATCTCGGGCTGCGGGGACGCGCCTGCGTCGTCACCGGCGCCAGCCGCGGCATCGGCCGCGAGACCGCCCGCCTGCTCTGCGAAGAGGGCGCGAGCGTGCTGCTGGTCGGGCGTGACGAAGGGCGGCTCGCTGCCGCGGTCGGGGAGGCGAGCGCCGCCGGCGCCGAGGCAGGCGGCCGGGCCGAGTCCCTGGCGCAGGACGTGACCGCGGACGACGCCGGCGAACGCATGCTGGCGGCCGCGACCGAGCGCTTCGGCTCGCTCGACGTGCTGGTCAACAACGCCGGCGCGGCGCAGTGGCGGGACCTCGACGAGGTGCCCGACGAGGACTGGCGCGCCCAGTACGAGCTCAACGTGATGGCGCCGCTGCGGGCGATGCGCGCCGCTGCGCCGGCGATGGTCGAGCGCGGCTGGGGGCGGGTCGTCAACGTCTGCTCGACCGCGGGCAAGCGGCCCTCGGCGGCGATGCCCGAGTACTCGGTGGCGAAGGCGGCCGAGCTCTCGCTCTCGCGCCTCTTCGCCGACCGCTACGCGAAGCGGGGCGTGCTCGTCAACGCGATCTGCCCCGGCCCGGTCGAAGCGGAGCTGTGGATGGAGCCGGGCGGCCTGCTCGACCAATCACAACGGATGTCCGGAGCCGAAACTCGCGAGCAGGCGCTCGAGACCGCCGGCGGCAAGCGCCCGATCGGCCGACTCGCCGCGGTCGGCGAGATCGCCGCGGCAATCGTCTTCCTCTGCTCCGAGCGCGCCTCCTACGTCAGCGGCGCCGCCTGGTCGGTCGACGGCGGCACCGTCCAGGTGATCGTCTGACCGACGCGGCGGTGCTGCTGCCGCTCTATGGCTGGCCCGAGGAGCCGGGGCTGGTCTTCACCGAGCGGCGCGCCGACATGCGCCGCCACGCCGGCGAGATCTCATTTCCGGGCGGGCGCCGCGACGACGCCGATGCCGACCTCGCCGCGACCGCGCTGCGCGAGGCCCAGGAGGAGATCGGCCTCGACCCCGCCCGGGTCGAGCTCGGTGAGCAGCTCGCCACCGCCGGCACCTTCGTCACCGGCTACCGCATCCACCCCTTCGTCGGCCGCATTCCCCGTCCGGGGCAGCTCGACCTCGAGCCCAACCCGGCCGAGGTCGAGACCGTGCTCACCTTCTCGCTCGAGCTGCTCCACGACGGATACGCGATGCGCCGCCTGGTCCGCCGCGGCGTCCCGATCCACACCCCGACCTACGAGGTCGAGGGCCACATGATCTGGGGAGCGACCGCGCGGATCCTCGGTGACTTCCTCGAGCGGCTCGGCTAGGCCGCCTTGTCCGGTTGCGGGACGATGCGGATGTAGGGACGGGGCTCCTCCCAGCCGTCGGGGTACTTTTCCTTCGCTTCGTCGTTGGAGACCGAGCCGGAGATGATCACGTCGTCGCCCTGCTGCCACTGCGCCGGCGTCGCGACTTTGTGGTTCGCCGTGAGCTGCAGCGAGTCGACCACGCGCAGGACCTCGTCGAAGTTGCGCCCGGTCGTCATCGGGTAGACAAGGATCAGTTTGATCTTCTTGTCCGGGCCGATCACGAAGACATTGCGCACCGTCTGGTTGTCGGCCGGGGTGCGCTCGCCGGGGTCGCCGGAGACATCGGCCGGCAGCATCCCGTAGGCCTTCGAGATCTCGAAGGCGGCGTCGCTGATGATCGGGTAGTTCGGCGCCGTTCCCTGGGTCTCGGCGATGTCCTTCGCCCAGTCCTCGTGGTTGTCGAGCGGGTCGACCGAGAGGCCGACGATCTTCACGCCGCGCTTTGCGAACTCGGGCTCGATGCTCGCCATGTAGCCGAGCTCGGTCGTGCAGACCGGGGTGAAGTCCTTCGGGTGCGAGAACAGGACGGCCCAGGAGTCGCCGATCCAGTCGTGAAACTTGATCGGGCCCTCGGTCGTCTCGGCCTCGAAGTCGGGTGCTACGTCACCAAGCTGCAGCGCCATCTGATCGGCTCCTCTCGGGGGTATGCTCGCTTCTCAGCGATTGACCTTAATTCCTATCCGAGTTTAGCTATATCGACTTCCCGGTCGGCGACGGTGACCGGGATGCGCCAGCGCTCGCCTGCGGCGCGGACGATCGCGCTGCCCTGCTCCAGCAATCCGCCGTCAACGCTGCCGCTCGCCTCATAGACGAAACGGCGCAGTGGCGTTTCGACCAGCCGCTCGAGCAGCGCTTCCAGCCGATCGCCGTGAATCTCCGCCAGGTTCTCGGCCGGGCCGCTCGCCGAGCCCAGCAGCCAGTAGGCGGCGGCGACGTCGCTGACCAGATCCAACACCGTTCCCGGCAGCGCCGGGTCGGCGAGCGCCGGCTCGATCCCGGCGGACTCGATCGCCGCCAGGCCCTGCTCCCGCCGGCTCGTTCCGCGCACCTGCCAGCCCTGCGCCAGCAGCCGGCCGCCGAGCTCGCGCCCGCGGCAGCCGCAGCCGACGATCAGCGCCCGCGCCAACGCCGCCGGCCCTCAGGCCCCGAAGGGGTCGCCGCGGCGGAGCCGCTCCAGCTCCTCCTCTTCGACCTCCACCCGGATCCCCTGCTCGTCGATCTCCGGGGCGCCGCGGCGGCGGCGCATCTCGTTCTGCGCCTCGAGCATCTGGCGCACGTCATCGAGCTCGTTCTGCGCCTCGACTTCGGGGCTGCGAGTCGGCTTCCAGTCGACCAGGTCCGCAGTGCTGCCTTTGTAGAAGTGGCCGATCAGCATGAGCACGCCGACGATCGCGGCGAGCATGCCGAGCGTGAGCAGGGCGAATCCCATGCGCCTGAGGATACGCCGCCCACGCGCGTCGCCTTTAATGCCCGTGTATGCCCGATGCCTTCATAGTCGAAGCGCTGCGCACGCCGATGGGCGGCTACCGCGGCGCCCTCTCCGGCGTCCGCCCCGACGACCTCGCCGCGCACGTGATCGGTGCGACCGTCGAGCGCAGCGGCGTCGACCCAACCGAGATCGTCGATGTCTACTTCGGCGCCGCCAACCAATCCGGCGAGGACAATCGCGACGTCGCCCGCATGGCGTCGCTGCTCGCCGGCCTGCCCGAGAGCGTCCCGGGCGCCACGGTCAACCGGCTCTGCGCCTCGGGCCTGGAGGCGGTCAACTGCGCCGCCCGCGCGGTCAGGCTCGGCGAGGGCGATTTCTACCTTGCCGGCGGGGTCGAGTCGATGAGCCGCGCGCCCTGGGTGGTCGGCAAGCCGGAGCGCGGCCTGCCCCGCGGGGAGCAGACGATGCACGACACGACGCTCGGCTGGCGCTTCGTCAACCCGCGCATGGCCGAGCTCGGCGTCTCGACCGAGTCGATGGGCGAGACCGGCGAGAACGTGGCCGAGCGCTACGGGGTCGGTCGCGAGGATCAGGACGCCTTCGCCCTGCGCAGTCACCAGCGCGCCGTCGCCGCCGCCGAGGCCCGGCGCTTCGCCGAGGAGATCGTCCCGGTCGAGGCGCCGAAGGGCCGCCGCGAGACCGTCCTGGTCGAGGCCGACGAGGGCCCACGGCCCGACGCCTCGCTGGAGAAGATGGCGGCGCTGCGGCCTGTCTTCCGCGAGGGCGGCACGGTCACCGCCGGGAACGCCTCGACTCTCAACGACGGCGCCGCCTGCCTGCTGGTCGCCTCTGAGGCCGGGGTCGAGAAGCTCGGCGCCGAGCCGCTCGCCCGCGTCGTCGCGAGTGGCGTCGCCGGCGTCGACCCCGCCTACATGGGCATCGGCCCCGCCGTAGCCGTGCCCCGTGCGCTGGCCGCCGCCGGCCTCGAGCTCGACCAGATCGATCTGATCGAGCTCAACGAGGCCTTCGCCTCGCAGGTGCTCGCCTGCGCCCTCGAGCTCGGCATCGATGAAGAGCGCCTCAACGTCAACGGCGGCGCGATCGCGCTCGGCCATCCGCTCGGCTGCTCCGGCGCCCGCCTCGCCGGCACCCTGGTCCGCGAGCTGCGCCGCCGCGGCGGCCGCTACGGGATCGCGACGATGTGCGTCGGCGTCGGCCAGGGCCTGGCCACCGTCTTCGAGGCCGTCTGACGCCCCTCGCCGCGGATGTGGAGTCTTTTGGGGGGGTCTATTGGCCCCTCAATCCTTCCGGTAGCCTCGCGCGGCGATGACCGAAGGGCCGAAAGAGTTGGCGAGCGTCGACGGGACGGTGACGCCGACCGCCGAGGCGATGGTGCCGATGAAGGACGACGGCCTCTACCGCGGGGACGGCGCCTTCGAGGTGATCCGGCTGTATGCGGGTAGGCCGTTCGCGCTCGACGACCACCTCGACCGACTCGGGCGCTCCGCCGCCGCGATCGAGCTCTCCTTCGACCGGGCGGCGCTGGAGCGCGAGATCGACGCGCTGCTCGACGAAGCCGGCGAGCCCGACGGTCAGCTGCGCCTGATTGTCACCCGCGGCGGCCGCCGCATCGCAGCGGTCGAGCCGATTCCCGCGCACGCCGAGAGCCTCGCCGTCGCCACCGTCACCTACTCCCCCAGCGTGATCCTCAACGGGGTCAAGTCGCTCTCCTACGCCGCGAACATGCAGGCGACCCGCCTGGCCAAGGCGCAGGGCGTGGACGAGGCGGTCCTCGTCACCCCCGACGGCACGGTGCTCGAGCCGCCGACCTCGGCGATCTTCTGGGTCTCCCCACAGGGCGGCCTGCGCACACCGGCGCTCGACAACGGCGTGCTCGAGTCGATCACCCGCGACCGCCTGATCAAGGCCCTGCACGTCGAGCAGGGTGTCTGGCCGGTCGCCGACCTGCGCGCCGCGCAGGAGGCCTTCCTCGCCTCGACCACGCGCGAGATCCAGGCCGTCGCCGCGATCGACGGCAAGGCCCTGCCCGAGTGCCCCGGCCCGCGCACGCGCGAGGCCCAGGATGCCTTCGCCGCGACCTTGGGGCGCGAGCTGTGACTTCAAACCGGCAACCGAGAAAGCGGTGGTGAGATGGACTTCCAGCTGAGTGACGAGCAGCGCCTGATCTCCGAATCCGCGCGGGAATTCGCCGACAAGGAGATCCTGCCGCGAGTCAAGGAGAACGATCGTGCCGGCCGCTTCGACCGCGAGCTGGCGAGCAAGCTGGGCGAGGTCGGCTACCTCGGCGCCCCGGTGGCCGAGGAGTACGGCGGCCGCGGTCTCGACTACCTCGGCTACGGCCTGATCGTCGAGCAGGTCGGCCGTGCCGACTCCTCCGCCCGCACCGTCGTCTCCGTGCAGACCTCGCTCGTCGCCGGCTCGATCGAGAAGTGGGGCAGCGAGGAGCAGAAGCGGAAATGGCTGCCGCGGCTCTGCTCGGGCGAGGCGCTCGGCTGCTTCGGCCTGACCGAGCCCGACACCGGCTCCGACGCCGCCAACCTGCGCACACGGGCGACCAAGACCGACTCGGGCTGGTCGATCAGCGGCCAGAAGATGTGGATCTCGCTCGGCAACTTCGCCGAGCTGGCGCTGGTCTTCGCCCAGACCGACCCGGAGAAGAAGCACCGCGGGCTCGCCTGCTTCCTCGTGCCGACCGCCGCCGACGGCTTCACCACGCAGGAGATCCACGGCAAGCTCGGCCTGCGCTCCTCTGACACGGCGGAGCTCTCGCTCGACGGCGTCGAGGTCGGCGAGGACGCCATGTTGGGGGCAGTGGGCGACGGCTTCAAGGTCGCGATGAGCGCCCTCGACAACGGCCGCTACAGCGTCGCCGCCGGCTGCGTCGGGATCTGCGACGGCTGCGTCGACGCCTCGGTCTCCTACGCGAAAGAGCGCAAGCAGTTCGGCGTGCCGCTGGCCCGCTTCCAGCTGGTCCAGGAGATGATCGCCGACATGATCGTCAAACGCGACGCGGCGCGGATGCTGGTCTACCGCGCCGGCGCGCTCAAGGACGAAGGAAAGCCGAACACGACCGAGACCTCGGTGGCCAAGCTCTACGCGACCGAGTCGGCGGTCGAGTGCGCCAACCTGGCGATCCAGGTGCACGGCGGCGCCGGCTATGTCGACGACTACCCGGTCGAGCGCTACCTGCGCGACGCCCGCGTGACGACCCTCTACGAGGGCACCTCGCAGATCCAGAAGCTGATCATCGGCCGCGGCGCGACCGGGATCAACGCGATGATGCCCCTGGAGGCAGAGTGAACGGACGTCATCTGATCCTTCGTGAAGTGAACGGAGCCGACCAGTCGTGGCCGGCCGAATAGGCTGCCGGTGAGCGACCTGGTCGAGAGCTCGCGCGACGGCCGTGTCGCGCTGCTGCGGCTCAACCGGCCCGAGGCGCGCAACGCGCTCTCGCCGGAGGTGATGGAGCGCCTCGCCGCCGGGCTCGAGCGGCTCGACCCGGACCCCGAGGTGCGCTGCATCGTGATCGCCGGCTCCGAGCAGGTCTTCGCCGCCGGCGCCGACATCAAGGCGCTGAGCGAACGTAGCTTCGCCGAGGCGCTCAGCCACCCCGCCGCCTCCTTCTGGCGCCGCCTCGCCGCAGTCAAGACGCCGCTGGTCGCCGCCGTCTCGGGCTTCGCGCTCGGCGGCGGCTGCGAGCTGGCGCTGGCCTGCGACATGATCGTCGCCTCCGAGACGGCCCGCTTCGGCCAGCCCGAGATCACCCTGGGGATCATTCCCGGCGGCGGGGGCACGCAGCGGCTCGCGCGCGTGCTGGGCAAGCAGCTGGCGATGGAGTACGTCCTCACCGGACGCCAGTTCGATGCCGACATGGCGCTGAAGATGGGCCTGGTCAACAAGGTCGCGAAGAAAAATCGCTGGCTGGAGGAGGCGACGGAGCTGGCCCACACCGTCGCCGAACGGCCGCCGATCGCCGCCCGGCTCGGCAAACAGGCCGTGCTGGCGGCCGAGGAGACGGCGCTCGCTGCCGGCCTCGAGAACGAGCGGCGGCTCTACGAGATCGCAATGGCGACCGAGGACCGGGTCGAGGGCATGCAGGCCTTCCTCGAAAAGCGAGAGCCGAAGTTCGAGGGAAGGTGAGCATCGAGAGGGTCGGCGTGGTCGGCGCCGGCACGATGGGCGCCGGCATCGCCCAGATCGCGGCGCTGGGCGGCTACGAGACGCGTCTGCACGACCCCGTCCCGGCAGCGCTGGAGGATGGCATCGAGCGCCTTCGCGGGGCGCTGACAAAGGGCGCCCAGAAGGGGCGCTGGAGCGAAGCGGAGGCCGAGGCCGCCGGCGCCCGCACGGGCGCCGCCGCCAGCCTCGACGACCTCGCCGAATGCGACCTCGTCGTCGAGGCCGCACCTGAGGACCTGGGGCTGAAGCGAGAGCTGTTCGCCGCGTTGGCCGCGGCCTGCGGCCCCAAGGCGATCCTCGCCAGCAACACCTCCTCGCTGCCGGTGAGCGCGATCGCGGCCCTGGTTCCAGTGCCCGAGCGCGTCGTCGGCATGCACTTCTTCAACCCGCCGGCGCTGATGAAGCTGGTCGAGATCGTCGCCACCGACCGCTCCGCAACGGCGGCCCTGAAGGCGACGACCGAGGCCGGGCGGCGGATGGGCCGGACGCCGATCCGCGCCAAGGACAGCCCCGGCTTCATCGCCAACCGCCTCGCCCGGCCCTTCGGGCTCGAGTCGCTGCGCATGCTCGCCGAGGGGATCGCCGACGCGGCAACGATCGACCGCGTCATCCGCCTCGGCGGCGGCTTCCGCATGGGCCCCTTCGAGCTGATCGACCTGATCGGCCTCGACGTCAACCTCAGCGTCGCCCACTCCTTCTACGACCAGGGGGGCGAGCCGGAGCGCTGGCGGCCCAGCCCGATTCAGGAGCGGATGGTCAGCGAAGGCCTGCGCGGACGCAAGAGCGGCAAGGGCTTTTACACCTACGGCGACGGCCCCCACCGGCCGCCAGATCCCGAGCTCGGCATCGCCGCGCCGACGCTCGTCCCGGCCGAGCTGGCGAAAATCGACCCGGAGGCGGAGGCGATCTTGACCCGCCTGGTCGCGCAGATCGCCAACGAGGCCGCCTTCGCGCTCGAAGAGGAGGTCGGCGCGCCGCAGGACATGGACACGGCAATGCGGCTCGGCTTCAACTGGCCCCGCGGCCCGCTCGAGCTGACCGAGCTGATCGGTGTCGGGCGCGCCGCGACCCTGCTCGAAGGGCTGCGCGAGCAAAGCGGCGAGGCCTACCGTCCCGCCCCTCGGCTGGCCGCGTCCGGAGCCCCGAGCCGATGAGCGAGCGCGATTTCGAACAGGCCAGCCGCGGGCTCGTCGCCGCCTTCGATCCGCCGCTGATCGAAAGTGCCCGCGGCCGCACGGTCTGGGACCTGCGCGACTACGAGTTCCTCGACGGCGAGCCGGCCGAGAGCGTCCACCCCGACCTCTGGCAGCAGAGCAAGCTGACCCGGATCGCCGGCCTCTTCGAGCTGGCGCCGGGCTTCTACCAGTTGCGCGGATTCGACCTCTCCAACATGCACGTGGTCGAGGGTGAGAAGGGGATCGTCGTGATCGACCCGCTGATCTCCGCCGAGACCGCAGCCGCGGCGCTGGCGCTCTACCGCGAGCACCGTGGCGAGCGTCCGGTCACCGGCCTGATCTACACCCACAGCCACGTCGACCACTTCGGCGGCGCCAAGGGTGTGATCTCCACCGAGGACGTCGAGGCCGGATGCGTGCCGGTCCTCGCGCCCAGCGGCTTCCTCGAGCACGCGGTCAGCGAGAACGTCTTCGCCGGCACCGCGATGGGGCGGCGCGCCGGCTATATGTACGGGGCGCTGCTCGAGCGCGGCCCCGAGGGGCAGGTCGGCGCCGGGCTCGGGCAGACCACGTCGCTGGGGACGATCACGCTGATCCCGCCCACGGTCGAGATCCGCGAGACCGGCCAGACGGAGTTCGTCGACGGCATCGAGATGAGCTTCCAGCTCACCCCGGGGACCGAGGCGCCGGCGGAGATGAACATCCACTTTCCCGCATCGCGGGTGCTCTGCGTCGCCGACAACGTCGCCCGTTCGATGCACAACATCCTCACCCTGCGCGGCGCCCTGGTTCGCGATCCCCGCGTCTGGGCCGGCTATCTGGACGAGACGATCGAGCTCTACGGCGGCGAATCCGAGGTCCTCTTCAGCGGCCACCACTGGGCCAGCTGGGGCCGTGAGGAGATCGTCGAGCTGCTCGAAAAGCAACGCGACCTCTACACCTACCTGCACGACCAGACCCTGCGGCTGCTGAACAAGGGGCACACCGGTGCCGAGATCGCCGAGCTGATCGAGTTGCCGCCGCGCCTCACCGAGGAGTGGCACTGCCGCGAGTTCTACGGCTCGGTCAGCCACAACGTGAAGGCGATCTACCAGCGCTACATGGGCTGGTTCGACGGCAACCCGGCGACCCTCTGGCAGCACCCACCGCGCGAGCGCGCCCGCCGCTACGTCGAGTCGATGGGCGGCGCCGAGGCGGCGCTGGAGCGGGCGCGTCGGTCCTTCGAGCAGGGCGACTACCGCTGGGTCGCCGAGGTCGTCGACCACGTCGTCTTCGCCGAGCCGGAGAACGAGGCGGCGCGCGAGCTGCAGGCCGAAGCGCTCGAGCGGCTCGGCTTCGGCGCCGTCAACGCAACCTGGCGCAACTTCTACCTGATGGGTGCGAAGGAGCTGCGCGACGGAATCGGCGGCACGCCGACCTCGACCGCTCCTGCGGATGTCGTCGCCCACCTCTCCGTCAGCCAGCTGCTCGACGCGATGGCTATCCGCCTCGACGGGCCACGCGCCTGGGACGCCGACCTGCGGATCGACTGGGCGATCGCCGACCCCGACGAAGCGCACGCGATCACGGTAAACCGCGGTGTCCTGCGCCACCGCCCCGGTCGCCATGACCCTCCGGCCGAGGCCGCGCTCCTGGTCGACCGCAGGGCGCTCGACCAGCTGCTGCTCAAAACCGCCGACATCGCCGAGCTCGCCGAGAGCGGCCGCCTGCGGGTCGAGGGCGACGGCGAGAAGATCGGCGAGATGCTCGGCCTGCTCGACGAGCCCGACCCCCGCTTCCCGATCGTCACCCCGCGCGTCTGAGCCTCAGCCGCGGCTGAGGCGGAAGACCCCCTCGGGCGGGCGTGACCCGACTTTACCCACATCTGTAATTGTGCCTGTGATGAGCGGCGCGGAAGCAGGTGGGGAGCCGATCACCGAGGAGGGGATCGCCGCCCTGCGAGAGGAAATCGAGCAGTTGGAAGGCCCTGGCCGCACCGAGATGGCGGCGCGGATCAAGGTTGCGCGCGAGATGGGCGACCTCAAGGAGAACGCCGAGTACCACATCGCCAAGGAGGACCAGGCGCATCTGGAGACCAAGATCAAGCGCCTGCGCGAACGGCTGCGCGACGCCGTTGTCGTCGAGGTCGACGACGGCGACGACCGCTTCAGCTTCGGCCGCACCGCCGAGGTTCTCGATGAGGAGAAAGACGCCGTCAACACCTGGACCCTGGTCGGCTCGACCGAGGCCGACCTCGCCGCCGGCCGGCTCTCGGCCGAGTCGCCGATCGGACAGGCGCTGATCGACGCGGAGCCGGGCAAGGCGGTCGAGGTCGAGACCCCCCGAGGCAGTCGCGTCTTCGTAGTGCAGAAGCTGCTCGACTGACCGTCGTCTAGACGACGAACAGCAGTACCCAGACGACCGCAGCCAGGGCCGAGACGACGATCAGGCGCATGCCGAGATCGCGATCCTGCTGCAGCTGCGAGAGCCCGATCAGCAGCCCGGCCGGCGGCAGCAGCACGGCGAGCAGGAAAGGGAATACGGCGGCGAGCCTCGCGAGCACGCGAGCACCCTAGCCGCTAGGCCGCTAGGACCCCGGCGTCGGGGCGATCTCGGCCGGCTCGCCGCCCGGAATCCAGTGCGCCTCCGGCGAGGGCGGCGTGTCGCGCAGGTACCACTCGGCGTCGAGCGCGCCCATGCAGCCGGTGCCGGCCGCGGTGACTGCCTGGCGGTAGGTGCGGTCGACGACGTCGCCGACCGCGAAGACGCCGGCGAGGTTGGTCTTGGTCGAGCCCGCCTGGACGCGGATGTAGCCATCCTCGTCGGTCTCGACCTGCTCGGCGACGACCTCCGATTTGGGGATGTGGCCGATCGCGATGAAGGCGCCTTCGAGGCCGAAGTCCTCGGTATCGCCGGTCTCGGCATTGCGCAATCGCACGTGATCGAGGTTCTTGCCGCTCTCGTCGGCGACGAACTCCTCGGCGACAAACGGCGTCTTGAAATCGATGTTGGCCTGCTCGCGCGCCCGCTCCTGCATGATCTGCGAGGCGCGGAAGTCATCGCGACGGTTGACGATCGTCAGCTCGCTGGCGAACTTGGAGACGAAGATCGCATCCTCCATCGCCGAGTCGCCGCCGCCGATCACGATCACCTTTTTCCCCTTGAAGAAGGCGCCGTCGCAGACCCCGCAGGTCGAGACGCCGCAGCCGCTGAGCTCCAGCTCGCCGGGGACGCCGAGCCGCCGCGGCTCGGCCCCCATCGCCAGGATCACCGTCTTGGCGAGGTGCTCCTCGTCGCCGAGGAAGACCCGCTGCACGCCGCCGTCGGAGAGCTCGACCCGGTCGACGTCGTCGCTGACGAAGCGGGTGCCGAACCGCTCCGCCTGGGCGCGGAACTGGTTCATCATCTCCGGCCCCATGATCCCCTCGGGGTAGCCCGGATAGTTCTCGACGTCGGTCGTGTTCTGCAGCTGGCCACCCCACTGGAAGCCCTCGAAGACGAGCGGCTCGAGGTTGGCGCGCGCCGTGTAAAGCGCCGCGGTGTAGCCGGCGGGGCCGCCGCCGACGACGATCACGTTCTCGACTTTCTTCTTCTCAGCCATATCTGCCACCAGTCTAGTTAGCCGCCGTGGCGTCCAATACTTCATTTTGTATAGTACCGTCCCGGTCAATCGGCTTACCCTCCTCTTCCCAGCGCGTGACGCGTTTGCGCAGCTGGAGGAAGGCGACGATTCCAGGTGGGATCGGCAGCCAGAAGGCGACCAGGCGGTAGATCAGGATCGCCGGAAAGACGGTCTCCTCGGGGATGCCGAAAAGGACGAAGGCACCGATCATGCCGGCGTCGACGGCGCCCACCCCGCCGGGCGCCAGGGGAAAGAGGTTGCCTACCATGCCGAGGAAGAAGCCCTGCACGACGACGGCCAGCGGCACGTGCACGCCAAAGGCCTTGAACGCGGCCCAGAGGATGCCGATGTTCGCCGCCCAGTATCCGGCGGCGCCGATCACCGCGAGGCCGCCACGGCTGGGGTGGACCAGCAGGCCGAAGCCGAAGCGCAGGCCCTCGCCGGCTATCGCCGGCACTTTGGCGACGTTGTCGGCGATCGCGCGCGCTTTCGGACGATGAACGCGGGCGGCGACCCGGGGCCCGGAGTCAGGTGGGATCAGCGTCGCCAGCACACCGAGGAGCAGAAGCAGACCGGCGACCGAGGCGGGGACGATCGTCAACTCGACCGAGTCCTCCCCGGGCAGCACCCCGGTGCGCAGCAGGATGCCGAAGAGGATCAGCGCCAGCGGGTAGAAGACGTACTGCAGGGTCAGGAAGGCGACCATCCGCCGCGCCACCTCGTGCCGCACCATCCCCGCCTTGCGCAGCGCCCAGTAGGTGAGCGCGATGCCACCGGCGCCCCCGGCCGAAAAGATCCGCGTGGCCGCCACGCCGGCGAGGTTGATGTCGTAGGTCTCTCCCCAGCTGAGCCGCAGCGCGTCGCCACCGACCACCGCTTTGAACATCGTGATGTAGGTGGCTACTGCCGCTATCTCGAAGCCGATGGCGACGACGATCCAGACCGCGTCGGCTTCGCCGATCCGATTCAGCGAGCTGCCCAGCCCGACCAGCTTCGGGAACAGAAAGTAGATCCCGATCAGCAGGACGAAGACGACGAGCAGGGTCTGCGCCACTCGCCGCGGGGACAGCAGCGGTAGTTCGAAGCCGCCGTTGTCGTTCGCCGGCTGCTCGGGAGACACAAACGAGAAGCTACCCGTTCGCGAGGCGCTCCAGGCGCTGCAGGCATCGATTGACCGCCAACACGCCCGGCTCGGCGAGCGACTCGCCGCGCTGGGAGACGGCGACGAGGCCGGCACCGGCTGCCAGGTCGGTGACGTAATGCTCGCCCAGGTAGACGAGCGCGAAGCCCAGCGTCAGCGCGTAGGCCCAGCCGACCGTGCCCGCGGCGCGGCCTGTGCCGGCGAGTGAGATCGCGGCGCTGACCGAGGTCGCGAAGTGCAGCGAGGGCATCGCCGCCCAGGGGTTGCCGCCGAGCGCCCCGTACATCGCCGGCCAAGCCGACCCCCAGGTGTCTTCGCCGACCTCCTCCATGATCCGCCGCACCTTTTCGTCGCCGCTGTAGCCGTGCTCGGAGGCCCACCACGGTGGAGCTGTCGGCACCGCGAAGTAGGTAGCGCAGCCGAGATCGAACACGGCGGCGAGGCGGCGCGCGGCGCGCGGGAAGCGCTCCGGGTGGCGAACCAGGATGAAAGCCAACGCCAGGTAGGGCTCGACAAACCAGAGCCAGTGGATCCAGGCGAGGAAGCGGTTGAGGCCCTTAACGCCGCGCAGCCGCGCGAGGCGGCTCTGCAGGCGGACGTTCGGCAAGCGGCCGAGGCCGATCGCGCGGTCGGCGCGGATTGGGTAGCGGATCCGCAGCCGCTCGCGCAACCGCTCCGGGTCGTCGTAGGGGATCTCGTGGACCACCGTGAAGGCCCACATCTGCAGCGCGTACATCGCCACGTCGCGCTTGCGCGAGCGCGGGTGCAGGACGGCGAGCCCGAGCGGCCCCGCTGCACAGGCGGCGACTGTCGCCGCGGCCGGGATACGGGCACGCCGGCGCAGCAGCGGCACGGCGAGCGCAGCGCCGATCGCCGCCACCGCCCCGGCGCGCACCGACCTGCGCAACGCCGGGGATGGCCTCGACCGCGTCCACATGAGGGCGGCGAGTATAGGAGCAGGCAGCGCCTCGCCGGAGCGATGTGCGGGCCGCGGGGCGCCGCCTTGCGTGATTAGAATGGCCGCGCTTTGGCGCCCCACTCTCCTGGCACCGACCAGATAGACACGTTGCTTTGGATCGGCTTCGTCGCCGCGACGATCCTCTTCGTCGCGATCGTCGGCGGGCTGCTCTATGTGCTGCACCGCTACCGCGCCGAGCGTGGGTCCGAGCCGCGCCAGGTAACCGGCGGCCGCGGCATCCAGCTGCGCGTCGGCGGAGCGCTGGGCCTCTTCGCCGCGGTGCTGCTCGTGCTCGGCATCCTCTACACCGGCGATGCGCGCGAGACGCCGCCGACCGGCCCCGCCGGCCTGCAGGCCGCGGACTCCGACTCGAAGCCACTGAAGATCGAGACCACCGGCCAGCAGTGGCTGTGGCGCTACGACTACCCCAACGACGCCTTTTCCTATTACAAGCTCGTTGTCCCGGTCGACACCGCGGTCGAACTCGATCTGGTCTCGACCGACGTCGTCCACACCTGGGACGTGCCGGCGCTCTCGGGCAAGCGCGACGCGGTGCCCGGAAAGACCAACCACGTCAGCTTCCGCGCCGACGAAGAGGGCACCTACCGCGGCCAGGCGGCGACGCTCTCCGGCGAGGCCTACGCGGCGATGCGAACCGAGGTCGAGGTCGTCTCGCCGCAGGAGTACGAAGACTTCATCGAAGCGACGAAGGAAGACATCCAGACGGCGCAGGATCGCGTCGTCAGCCTGATCGAGAGCGGAGAGACCCCATGAGCGCACCCGTCCGCCACCCCGAGCTCGTCGTCGCCGGCTTCCCCCGCACGCGCCCGCGCTGGATGCAGATCGCGACCAGCGCCGACCACAAGGACCTCGGCCGGGTGCTGATCGCAAGCGCCCTCGGCTTCCTCTTCATCGCCCTGGTCGAGCTGCTGCTGATGCGGCTGCAGCTGGTCGTCCCCGAGAACAGCTTCCTCACGCCGGTCACCTTCAACCGGATGCTCTCGCTCTACGGCGCGACCGCGATCTTCCTCTTCGCCGTGCCGCTGGCGCTCGGCTTCTTCTACTACGTGGCGCCGCTGCAGATCGGCGCCCGCGGCACGGCGCTGCCGCAACTCGGGCAGATCGGCACCTGGCTCTTCGTCGCCGGCGGTGCCGTCCTCTACGCGGGCTTCCTCTTCACCCCGAGCGAGGCCGGCGTCAACCCGCTGCCGCCGCTCTCGGGCTTCGCCTTCCTGCCCAACAACGGCGTCGACGCCTGGGCCGCGGCGACCGGCCTGGCGACCCTCGGCTTCGTCCTGATCGCGATCGACCTGGTCGCGACGCTGCGCCGCCTGCGCGCCCCCGGGATGGCCTGGCGGCGGCTGCCGATCTTCTCCTGGGCGGCGGCGATCGGCTCCTGGCTGCTGCTCACGATCGGCCCGGTGATGCTGGCCGCGATCGCGATGCTGCTGATCGACCGCAACTACGACGGCATCTTCTTCGCCGGCGACTCGGGCGGCTCGCCACTGCTCTGGCAGCACCTCAGCTGGATCTTCTACACCGGCAGCTACATGCTGGTGCTGATCTTCGCCCTCGGCGCGATCGCCGAGATCGTCCCGGCCCTCACCCGCAAGCCACTGTTCAACCGGGGCGCGGTGATCGGCTCGCTGATCGCGATCGCGGTCGTCGGCACGCTCGCCTGGATGCAGAACATGTTGACCGCGCCGATCGGCCTCGGCTGGATGTACTTCGCGATGGTGATGTCGCTGGCGCTGATCGTGCCCTTCGGCCTGATCTTCTTCAACCTGATCGCCACCCTCGCCGGCGGCGCCGCGCAGATGCGCGCGCCGCTGCTCTTCGCGTCCGGTGCGATCGTTGCGATCGCGCTCGGCCTGGTGAGCGAGCTGAACCACTCGATGGTCGCGCTCGGATGGCGCCTGCAGCACACCGTCGACAGCACCGCGGCGACCCACTTCGCCCTGCTCGGCGGCGCCGTCTTCGGCGGCTTCGCGGCGCTGCACTGGTGGTTCCCAAAGATGACCGGCCGCGCAATGGGCGAGACCCTCGCGCGCTTCTCCTTCTGGACGATGCTGGTCGGCACGCTGGTCGCCTTCGTGCCGCTGATGCTGGCGGGCACCGAGCAGGGCCAGGTGATCGACGCCTACAAGTTCTTCGACGGCACAGGGGTCAACGGCTACAACCTGATCGCCACGATCGGCGCCTTCATCCTCGCCGCCGGGATCCTGATGACCCTCGCCAACGCGATCCTCAGCCGCAGCAGCGGCACCGCCGCCGGCCACGACCCCTGGCACGGCGACTCGCTCGAGTGGTTCGCGCTATCGCCGCCGGAGCCGCACAACTTCGACCTGCAGCCCGACGTGCGCAGCCCCCGCCCGATGCGCGACATCCGCGACGCGATCGCCCACCGCGACACCCCGGAGTCGCAGCCGGCCCGCGAGTCGCAGCCGGTAGCCTGACCACGGTGATTCTTCGATGAGCGGCGCCCAGACGGCTGCCATCCCGCAGCGCCCCGCTGCGCCTTCGCTGCTGCGCGACCTGGTCACGCTGACCAAGCCGAAGGTGCAGTCGCTGCTGCTCTTCACCACGGTGACGACGATGTACGTGGCCGGCGACCCCTCGCTCGGGCTCGTCCTCCTCACCTGCCTCGGTGGCGCCCTCTCGGCCGGCGGCGCCGGTGCGATCAACCACGCGATCGACCGCGACATCGACCGCAAGATGGCGCGCACAGCGGGCCGCCCGGTGGCGAGCGGGCGCATCTCCCCCGCGCTCGCGATCGGCTTCGGCTCGCTGCTCGGCCTCTCCTCCTTCCTGCTGCTCTCGCTGACCGTCAACCCACTGGCGGCGGCGCTCTCGCTCTCGGGCCTGTTCGGCTACGTCTTCGTCTACACGCTCTGGCTCAAGCGCGCGACGCCGCAGAACATCGTCATCGGCGGCGCCGCGGGAGCCGTGCCGCCGCTGGTCGCCTGGGCGGCCGTGACCGGCGGGCTCAGCGGCACCGCCTTCTACCTCTTCGCGATCGTCTTCTTCTGGACGCCGCCCCACTTCTGGGCGCTCTCACTGCTGATGAAGGACGAGTACGCCAAGGCCGGCGTGCCGATGATGCCGGTGGTGCGCGGCGAGGACGAGACCCGTCGCCAGATCCTGCTCTACACGATCCTGCTCTACGCCGTGACCCAGCTGCCCTTCTGCGCCGGCGGCTTCGGGGTCGAGTACCTGGTCGCCTCGATGAGCCTCGGCGCCGGCTTCATCTACTGCGCGGTGAGGCTGTTGCGCAGCGCCGACCGCCGCTGGGCGCTGCGCACCTACCTCTTCTCGCTCGCCTATCTGGCGCTGCTCTTCCTGGCGATGCCGCTCGACCGGCTGGTCTAGCGCCCCTGCCTGATAGAAATCCGGCCGTGGACCGCGAGACCTCGAGACGGGACATCCGCGCCGGCCTGGTGGCCGGCGGCTTTGCCGCAGCGGTCTTCGGCCTCTGCTTTGTCGCCGCAATGCTCTACATCGCCTCATGAGCGCGGAGCGACCAAGCGTGCATCTCCGGTTCTTCGCGCCGGGAGCGGAGCGCGATCATTGACATGAGCACCCACCGCGACATCCCGGAGCCGGGCGAGATGGTCTACCCCGCCCGCGCCTCCTGGGCCCCGCTCTTCTTCGCCTTTGCCGCCGCGCTGACGCTGTGCGGCGTCTTCATCGAGTTCATGGTGCCCGGCTGGATCTACTCGATCATCGGCGGCATCGTCATGCTCTTCGCGCTGCGCAGCATGGTCCGCGGCGCCACCGGCGACTACTTCCGCCTGCCGCGCAAGCAGCACGTCCGCGGCGCCGTGCTCCCGATCGAAACCATCTCCCCACCTCGGTCCTGACGTTCTGAGAGCAAGCAGATTGGGGGACGACCGAGGACCCCGAGATGCGCCGCTATCAGGGCGTCAGGCCCGAGGTGGCGCCGTCGGCGGTCCAGCACCTGACTATGTCGCGGATCGAGAGGATGCCGATCAGCTCGCCCTCCTCGATGACGACGAGGTGGCGGATGCCGCGCGTAGACATCTCAGAGGCTGCGTGCTCGAGGCTCCAGCCTGGCGCGGCGGCGACGACGCCCTCACTCATGTGGTCGGCGACCCGCTCGACGTCGGGGTCCTGGCCACGGCCGATCGATTCGAGCAGGTCGCGCTCGGTGACGATGCAGGGCACAGGCTGCTCGTCGTCGTTGACGATGGCCGCGCCGGTCCCCTTCTCGACCATCATCCGCGCCGCCTCGCGCAGCCTGTGCGATGGGCCGACGGTCAGAACCACCTCCGACATTCCGTCCCGTACCTCCACTCTGGTCCCTCCCGTTCGCAGTTCGCGGCTTCGTGAGAATCGCCTCAAGCCTACCCCACCATCATGGCTCGGCAAGCAGCGTTTCAGGCATCCCCGACGTATAGACTCCGGCGCGCCCCGCGCCGCATGAAGATGTCCAAGCCACGCCACCGCATACGCCCCCTGCTCGCCCTCGCCGCGCTCGCGGCGATCGCCGTCGTGGCCTCCGGCTGCGGCACCAGCGACGCCGACCCCGAGCGCGGACGGGCGCTGTTCATCCAGAATTGCGGCGTATGCCACGAAATGGCGCAGGCGGGCACGACCGCGCAGATCGGCCCCAACCTCGACGACGCCTTCGCCGCCGCCCGCGCCGCCGGCCAGACCGACGCGACGATCGCGGGGATCACCGAGGCCCAGATCGAATACCCGCGTCCCAGCACCGCCAACCCGGCCAACTCGATGCCGGCTAACGTCGTCAGCGGCCAGGACGCCCGCGATGTCGCCGCCTACGTCGGCATGTACGCCGGCGTGCCCGGCGCGGCGCCGCCCAAGGTGCCCGGCGGGCCCGGCGCACAGGTCTTCGCCAGTAGCGGCTGCGGCGGCTGCCACACGCTCGCCAAAGCCGAATCGGGCGGCGTCACCGGTCCCAACCTCGATGAAGTGCTGCCCGGCCAGAGCGCGGCGATGGTCGAAGAATCGATCGTCAACCCGAACGCCGAGATCGTCAAGGGCTTCCCCGCCAACGTGATGCCCGCCAACTACAAGCAGACGCTGACGCAGAAAGAAGTCGAAGACCTCGTCGAATACCTGCTGCAGAGCACGGGCGGCGGCAAAGGCGGCTGAGCCGCCGCGGCGGGGGCCTGGCCGCTGACATCATCTGAGGACGCATGGGGACCTCCCTCAAGGACCGCCTCGACATCTCGCCGCATCGCTACGCCCAGGTCACGCTGGTCGCCCTCGTCGGCCTGGCGCTGATCGTGCTCACCGGCGCCGCGGTGCGCCTGACGGGCTCGGGCCTCGGCTGCCCGGACTGGCCCAAGTGCTACGGCGGCACCGTGCCGCCGTTGGAGACCCACGCGGTGATCGAGTACGGCAACCGGCTGCTGACGGGCTTCGTCGGCCTCGCGGTGATCGCCGCCAGCGTGCTCGCCTGGTTCCGCCGTCCCTTCCGCTGGCACCTCGCCTTCTTCGGCGCCCTGCTGCCGCTCGGCGTCGTCTGCCAGGCGATCCTCGGCGCCCTGGTCGTCAAGTACCACCTCGCGCCCGGCCTGGTGATGGGCCACTTCATCCTCTCGATGCTGCTGCTCGATGCCGCCTTCGCGCTCGCCTGGATGGCCCGCTACGAGCCCGGCGAGCGGCGCTTCTCGAGCGACCGGCTCGGCGTCTGGGCCGTGCGGGCGCTGATCCCCTTCGGCCAGCTGACGATCCTCGCCGGCACGATCGCGACCGGCTCCGGCCCCCACGCCGGCGCCCACGAAGGAGAGCTCGTACACCGCTTCGACTTCGAGGGCACGGGGACGCTGGAGTGGATGGTCCAGCGCCACTCGGCGATCGCCGCGGCCTTCGGCCTCGCCGCGATCATCGTCTGGCTGCTCCTGCGCCGCTCAGGGGGCGACAGGCGCGCCCTGCGGCCCCTCACCACCGTGATCGGCCTGCTCGCCCTCCAGGGCGTCGTAGGGGGCGCCCAGTGGTCCCTGGAGCTGCCGGGCGAGATCGTCTGGGTCCACATCGCGATCGCTACCGTCACCTGGCTGGCAATGCTGTGGACCGTGGCTGCAGCCGGCAGGCTCGAGCCCAAACGGGCGAAAACGTCCTCAGCCGGTGATGCCGCGCCGGCGGCGGCCGAGCCACCGATACCCGTGTAGCGCCCCGGCGACGACCAGAGCCAAGCCCCACAGCGCCCCGACCAGCGGCGTGCTCAGCAGCGTCAGCGCCACCACCGAGGCGGCCGCCACCGTAACGATGATCACCCAGCGAAAGACGGCCTGCTCGGAGATCCGCATCGCCTCAGGCTAGCCGCCCCTCGAGCAGCTGACCGGCTTCATCTACAGGATGTAGACGCTGACGTAGACGATGATCCACATCACGTCTACGAAGTGCCAGTAGATGCCAGGGACCTCTACGCCGAGGTGGTCCTCGGCCTTGGGGCCGAAGTGGCCGCGGAAGGCACGGATCGTGGCGAAGCTGAGCAGGGCGAGGCCGACGAAGACATGGGCGCCGTGCAGGCCGGTGAGGCCGTAGAAGATCGAACCGAAGGCAAGGTCACGGGCGCTGAAGCCGATGTGCGCGTACTCGTTTAGCTGGATGAAGAGAAAGGTCGCGCCGAGCATCCAGGTCAGCACGAGGCCGAGCTTGAGCCCGTTGCGGTGGCCGCGACGGATCGACTCCAGCGCGTAGTGGATCGTGAAGCTCGAGGAAACCAGGATCGCGGTGTTGATCCCGGCGACGGCGACCGGCAGCTCGTAGGGCTCGGGCGGCCAGGAAGGCGGGTCGACTACGACGCGGAGGAAGAAGTAGGCGGCGAAAAAGGCGCCGAAGAGCATGATCTCCGAGACGATGAAGAGCAGGATGCCCAGCGTCTGGCGGTCGATCCGCGAGCTCTGGTTGGCCTCCGGCGGGCCGTGGTGGTGCTCTTCGTGGGAGTGGTCGACGGCCACGGTTGCGCTCTCCATCAGGTGTCCTCCCCTCCTCCGGCGACGGCGGCGGCGACCGCCTCGGCCGGCCGGCCGACCTCGAGGTGCTCGACCTGCTTGTCGGTGATCTCGCGGGTGCGGCCGATCAGGTCCTCGTCGAGCCAGCGCGAGGTCTCGCCGGCGAAGGTCGAGATCAGCACCTCGTCGATGTTGTAGTGCTCGATCGCGTTCTGCACGGCGTGGAAGGGGTCAGGGCTCATCGGCTGGCCGGTCGCGTCGATGTCGGCACGGTAGAGCTCGGCCAGGGTCGAGGCGAGGTCGCGAACGATCTCCGGCTCCGAGACGCCCTCGGCGCGCGGGCAGACGATCGTGTAGCGGTGCGGGTGCCCCGCGGCGCGTTCCTTCAGGCGCTTGACCAGATCCGGCGTCGCGACCGTCTGCGTCGCGACGACGAGCGTGTGGTTCTTCTCCCAGCTGATCGAGTCGTCCTGGACGCGCACCGGGATGTGCGTCACCGCCACATCGGGCTCGAAGCTGCCCCTGGCCCACTCGACGAGGTCCTTGCGGGCGAGGCCGAAGCGCGTCTCGTAGCGACAGGAGAGCAGCACCTCCCCCGGTTCGTGGGCGCGGACGGCGTCGTCCAGCGCCAGAGCCGGGTCGCGGTCCATGACCTCGCCGACCGACTCGACCCCGTATTCGGAGAGGATCGACATCGTCACCTCGACCCGTGCACGGGCTGCGTCGCGCAACTCGCCGGCGTCGATCAGCTGGCCGACTGCGGGCTGGTTCTGCGGCGCCGCGACGGCGACGAAGGGCACATTCTCGGCCCGCTCGGCGACCGCCTTAAGCAGCTTGCGCCCACCGGCCACCTCGTTGAGGAAGACGAGCAGGGGCTTTGCCTGCGGCTCGGGGCTCACGCCTGACCCACCACGGTCGGCTCGGGCTCGGAGACCTCGGCGCCCTCGTCGCCCATGATCGCGTGGCGCGCACCCGGGACGCCGAACTCATAGGGCCCGCCGACGACCCGCGGGATCTCGTCGAAGTTGAAGATCGGCGGCGGCGAGGAGACCTGCCACTCGATCGAGTTCGCCCGCCACGGGTTGGCGCCGGCGCGCGGCCCGAAGCGCCAGCTGACGATCATGTTGTAGAGGAAGACCAGCTGGACGGCGCCGAGCATGAAGGCGAAGATGCTGATCAGCAGGTTCCAGTTGCCGAACTGCGCGGCGTAGTCGGCGACGCGCCGGGGCATCCCGTCCATCCCCACCCAATGCATCGGGATGAAGGTGCCCCATGTGCCCACCACCGTGCCCCAGAAATGCACGCGGCCGAGTTTCTCGTCGTACATCCGCCCCGTCATCTTCGGGAACCAGTGATAGACGCCGGCGAAAATCGTGAAGACCGAGCCGCCGAAGAGCACGAAGTGGATGTGGGCGACGATGAAGTAGGTGTCCGAGACGTGGATGTCGATCGGCACCATGCCGAGCATGACCCCGCTGATCCCGCCGATCGTGAAGGTGACGATGAAGGCAAGCGAGAACAGCATCGCCGTCGAGTAGGTGTGGATCTTGCCGAAGTAGAGCGTGCCCAGCCAGGAGAAGATCTTGATCCCGGTCGGCACCGCGATCAGCAGCGTCGTGATCATCATCGGCACGCGCAGCCAGCTGAACATGCCGGCGACGAACATGTGGTGCGCCCAGACCGAGTAGCTGAGCACGACGATCCCGATCAACGCCAGCGCCATCAGCCGGTAGCCGAAGATCGGTTTGCGGGCGTGGGTCGAGATGACCTCTGAGATGATCCCGAACCCGGGCAGCATCATGATGTAGACGGCAGGGTGCGAGTAGAACCAGAAGATGTGCTGGTAGCTGATCACGTCGCCGCCGCCCGCGAACTGGAAGAACTGGGTGCCGAGGGCGCGATCGAAAAGGACCATGAACTGGGCGCCGGCGATGAACGGCGTCGCGGCGACGACCAGCAGCGAGGTCGAGAGGTTTGCCCAGACCAGCAGCGGCATGCGCCAGAAGGTCATTCCGGGCGCACGCATGGTGATTATCGTGACCAGGAAGTTGAGCGCGGTCGCGATTGAGGAGGCCCCCGCGAACTGCACTCCCAGGTTGAAGAACGACTGGCCCAGCGGCGCTCCGGTGGAGAGCGGCGCGTAGCCGGTCCAGCCGGCGTCGAAGGCGCCGCCGGGGGCGAGGTAGCTGCCGATGAAGAGCAGGCCGGCGAGCGGCAGCATCCAGAAGCTGAGCGCGTTGAGCCGGGGGAAGGCCATATCCGGCGCGCCGATCATCAGCGGCAGCACGTAGTTGGCGAGCCCAGCGAAGACCGGGATGACGAAGACGAAGATCATCAGTACCGCATGGGTCGAGAAGAGCCCGTTGAAGGTCGCCGCATCGACGATCTGCGAGCCCGGCTGGGCGAGCTCGGCGCGGATCAGCATCGCCAGCAGGCCGCCGATGAAGAAGAAGAAGAAGGTCGTGACGACGTACTGGATGCCGATCACCTTGTGATCGGTGTTGAAGCGGAAGTAGTCCTTCCAGCTCTTGGCGCCGTGCTGGGAGTGGTCGTCGGGGATCGTCGGCATCCCCGCCGCCCAGCGCAGCCAGTAGTCGAAGCAGCCGAAGCCGGCGAGAAAGCCGAGTGGAGCGGTCACCAGCGGGACTACTACGTGCGGGTAGCCGGTCTGCTCGGTCTGCCAGATCGGCAGCCCGGAGACCTCGCGCAGGATGACGACGAGGCCGACGCCGAAGGCGGCCGCCGCCATCGCGCCGAGCAGGCCTCGAATCCATCCCGGTTGCTTGATCGCAGCAGCCATCAGATCGCCTCCATTATGCCTCTACGCCCCGCCCGCTCCGAGCGGGACCGGATCGGTTTCGGTATCGCGACGGATCGTTTCCAGGTACGGATCTGGCACGGTTTCCTCCAGGCTGGCGATCCACGCGCGGAATTTGGCCGGCGGCTCGACCACGACCTTCGCCCGCATCGCGGCGTGGCCGAGACCGCAGAGCTCGGTGCAGATCAGCTGATAGGCGCCGGGCTTGTCCGGGGTGACGATCGCGGTCGTCGTGATCCCCGGCACGTTGTCTTTCTTGATCCGCCACTCGGGGACCCAGAACGAGTGCAGGACGTCGAGCGCGTGCATCTTGAAGTGAACCTGGCGACCGAGCGGGACGTGCAGCTCGCCCTCCGCGTAGGGGTTTACTTCGCCGGCGGCGTTTTCCTTGCCCGGGTAGCCGAAGCTCCAGGCGAACTGCTGCGAGAAGACGTCGACCGTGAGCGGGTTCTTGGCCGGCTCTTCGATCTGGTCAAGAACCGACCAGCTGTAGCCGGCGGCGAAGAGCACGATCACGGTCGGGATCAGCGTCCAGGCGATCTCGAGCCGTGTGTTGCCGTGGATCGGCTCGCCGTCGGATTCGTCGCCCGGCTTGGCTTTGAATTTCCACAGGGCGTAGAAGAGCATCACCATCACCAGCGAGAAGACGAAGGCCGAGAGCACGATCATCACGTCGAGCAGCGTGTCGATCTTCGGAGCGGCCGTGGAGGCCTGCTGGCCGTCCCAGTTGACCTGCAGCATGACCACGGATATCGCCGCAGCGAGAACCAGCGTGGCGGCGAACATCTTCGCTATCGGGAGGCGGCCCATCACGTCAGGAATCATCCTTCGCTCGCTGGCGACGAATCGGATATGGACGCTGCGCTCGCTCCGGACTCATGGCGGGGGCGCATTCTATGCAAGCGGCAGACGGTCAAGGTCGCCCCGCGACGCAGCGATGACCCGACGCGCCACGCCCTCCCAGCTCCAGAGCCGCTGTGCGGTCTCGACCAACGCCCCCCGCGCCCCATCCCGCTCGGCCTCGGGCAGCGCCAGCCAGCGATTCAGCCGCGCCGCGATCGCCCCGACCGCACCCTCCCCAACCGGGAAGGAGACCAGATCAGCGACCTCGGTCGGCAGCGCAGCCGCGAGCTGCCGCGACACCTCCCGCATCCCCGAGTGCCCCGCCGAGACCGGCAGCACTCCGCAGGCGGCCGCCTCCGCGGCGACCATCCCGAACGCCTCGGGGAAGGTGCTCGGCATCACCAGCGCCTCCGCTCCAGGCAGCAGCTCCGCCACCTCGTCGTGCTCCAGCCGCCCGAGCCACTCGACCGACGCCGCCATCCCCTTCGCCGCCTCCAGGTAGCCCGCGGGCGGATCGGCCAAGAACGAGCTCAGGATCGAAAGCGGTTCCGCGGAACCGCCCTCGAGCCCCCACCCCAGCTCGGCCACCTCCCGCGCATCGTCCAAATCCCCCCGATCGAGCGCCCCCAGCAAACGCCGCAACCCGTCCTCGTACTCCCCGTAGCCAGCCACCTGCAGCCGCGCCTCCGGATGCTCAGCTTTCACCAGCGGCCACGCGGCAATCAGCAGATCAACCCCCTTGGACACGATCAACTTCCCGACAAACACGACCCGCTCGTCCGCGGGTGGCGCGGGGTGGGGTACCCGGCGCGGCGCGGCGTCCGTTTTTCGCCCCACCGGCTCAGCGGGTGCGACCTCCCGGTCCTCTGGCAAAAAACCCAGCGCCTCGCCGGGTACCCCACCCCGCGACAGGACCCGCGGCCGAAAGCGCTCCGGATCTAATCCCGGGGGCCCTGACCGCGTCTTCTCACGAAGCCCCTCGACATCCGGCAGCGCCGCCCAAAGCGACTCGGCCGTATGCCGCGAGCCGACCAGAACGCAGGACGCCGCCTCCATGCCTTCTTCCGCGTAGGGCAGGAACCGCGGATCGGGTTTGACCGTGTACTCGAGTGCCGAGCCGTGGACCTTGGCGGCAAAGTCGCCGATGGCGGCGCGGGCGAGGATGCACGGGCCCATCACGAGATGCCCGGCGAGCGCGGCGTCAAAGCCGCCGACAGAATCGGCCACCGTGCGCACCGCGGCTACGTTGGCGCCCAGGTAGCTGTCGAGCTCCTCGTCGCTCAGCTCCGGGAAGGCCCTGACCTCGAAGCCCTCGTAGGGATCCTTCACATAGACGGGCAGCAGGCCGCCGATGTCGGGAATGTGGATCTCGACGCCTTCGATCTCCATGCCACGCTCCTGGCAGAGCAGGTGGACTTCGTGGCCCAGCTTGGCCAGTGCCCGCGCCAGGTTCGCGGTGTAGATGTTGCTGCCGGTACCGCGCAGCATGTAGCCGTGGAAGAGCAGGACGCGCATCGTTGCCGGGCAACCTATTAGTCTTCCCCACCGTGAACTCCAGGCAGCTCTATCGGATGCGGGCGCCGGCCTCGGGCCGCGAGGCCCTGGCCGAGGCCGAGCCCGGCTCGGTCTACGTTGACCGCGAGACCGGCGAGGAGATGGCGCCGGTGGCGCGAGTGCTGCCGCTCGCCCCCTCCAACTCGTCACTGCCGCGCACGCCGGAGAACCTGCGCGCCTGCCGTCGCTGCGACCAGCTGATCGGCCTCGATGTCAGCGACTGCCCGTACTGCGGGCTGCGCCAGGAAGCCGTCTAGGGCTTCTTGACGACCGTCGCGGTGTAGAGAAGCCGCGCGTTTGAGTAGTAGCAGCCGTAGGTCTTCGTCTTGCGCACGCCCTGCTGCGGGTGACCGCCCTGGATGTCCTCCTTGGACGAGCACTGCTTGGGCCGGCGACTGCCGCGCCAGGTGTTGTTGTCTCCGACGTTGAAGGCGAACATCGGCGCCCAGGTGGGGATCGTCAGCGCGACGATCTGCCCCCGTAGGACAGTGAGCGGGTGCTCGAGCGCGAAGACGGGCGTGCTGCCGAAATAGCGGTTGAGCATTTGCAGCGGGCTCTGCCGGACCAGCGTGTAGCGGGGCGGCTTCGAGCCCTTGACCGGGCGCAGGACACCGATCCGCGCCCTCGAGGGCTTGCCGAGAAATTCGTTGAAGAAACCGACCTCGTCGGTCATCTTCTTCGTGTCGCGGCGCGAGGGCCGCGCCAGGGTGATCGACCAGGCGACGATCTTGCCGTCGAAGGGAACCTCGTAGGGACGCGGCACGCCGCCGGCGATCGCCTGGAAGCCGGTCACGTGACCCTCGACCCGACAGGGCACGACCTCGACGTTGTTGACGATCTTGCCCGGGCACGAAGGGCGCGGGGTCGAGTCGGTCTTACCCAGCACCACGACGCGCAACGGAGCGGAGTCCGCGGGCCCGGGCCAGACCGCGATGACTAGCAGCGCCAGCGCGCAGGCGAAGCCCAGCGCGATCCAGGCGCGGCTGCGGGGCGGTTGGTTTTCTGCTGCTCCAGCCATGTCTCCAGGGGAAACCCGGGCCTGCGGCCAGGGTTGCGGCCCAGGATTCTGCCGTTCGCGGTCAGCCGGCGCTGTCCTCCGGCCGCAACTGCACGATCGCGGCCAGCGGCGATTTGGCCAGGCAGCCAATCGTCTAGGGTTGCCTGCCGAGATGGAGGGCGCGACTCAAACGGACCAGTTCATCGCGGGTGGCCTCGCCGCGCTCGGGATCGAGGCCGACGAGGTCGACCTGGCCGTGATCGCCGCCGTCCACCAGCTGCTCTGGCCTCCGATCGTCGAGCTGCTCGCACTCGACACCGCGGGTATCGAGCCGGAGCCCTGCCCGGATATGTCGAAGGCGCCCGGTGAGTAGCGGCGACCCCCTCGACCTCGGCCTGCGCGCCCAGGCCGAGGCGATCGAGGCCGGCGAGGTCAATCCGAACGGGCTGCTCGACGCCGTCCTTGCCCGGATCGAGCAGCGCAACCCGGCGCTCAACGCCGTGGTCGAGACCTTCCCCGAGCGCTCACGCGAGATGCTCTCCGCCGCGCCGCCCGGCCCGCTGCACGGGGTGCCGCTCGTGATCAAGGACGAGTGGCCGCTGCCCTGGCGTGCGCAGCGTTTCGGCGCCGCCGAGCTGACCGTGCCGACCGCGCCGCAGGAGTCCGGCCCCTACCGCGTCCTGCGCGACGCCGGCGCGACGATCATCGGCGTCGGCAACATGCACGAGCTCGGCGCCGGCAGCACCGGCGCCACCTCCTACTACGGCCCGGCGCACAATCCGTGGGACGCCGAGCGCTGCCCCGGCGGCTCCTCGAGCGGCCCTGCCGCCTCGGTTGCCGGCGGGCTCGTCGCCGCCGCCGTCGGCGCCGACGGGCTCGGCTCGGTGCGCTTCCCCGCCGCCTACTGCGGTCTCACCGGCCTCAAGCCGACCTTCGGCCGCGCGGCGATGGAGGGCCATCACATGGCGCCGACGACGAGCCTGATCGTCTCCGGGCCGCTCTGCGCCGACGCCGGCGACTGCCGGCTGCTGGGCTCGGTCCTCTGCGGCGAAGAGCTGGCGGCCGGCGATGCCGACGGGCTGCGCATCGGCGTTGTCCGCGACTCGGTCTCCGAGGACGTCACCCCGGACGTGCGGGGAGCCTGCGAGGGGGCGATCGAGGCGCTGCGCGGCGAGACCGGCGGCGAGGTGCGGGAGATCGAGCTGCCCGACCTCGAGGTCGCCGCCGTCGCCGCGATCCTGATCATCAATTCGGAGAGCATGGGCGGGACGACGCCGCAGCAGCTCAACGAGCTGCATCCCGAGCTCAGCCCGGTCGCGCGCGGGACGCTCAAGTACCGGATGCTGCTGCCGGCGGCCGCGACGGTCCAGGCGACGCGGGTGCGGGCGATGATGCGCCGCCGCCTCGCCACCCTGTTCGAGGACGTCGACGTGATCGCCTGGCCGACGATCCCGGCCCCGGCGCCGCCGCTGGATGCGCCGGTGGTCGATCTGCCATCCGGTCCGACGGTCGCCGACCAGGCCAACGTGCGTGGCGGGGCGCTCGCCAACATGACCGGGATCCCCGCGATCAGCATGCCGGTCGGGCTCAGCGACGGGCTCCCGGTCGCGCTGCAGCTGCAGGCCGCCTGGGGCGCGGATGCGCTCCTGCTCGACGCCGCCGAGGCGCTGGAGCGGGCCAATGGGCGGCGCTGGGTCGAGGCGCGGCCGCCGCTTGCGGAAGCCACGCCGGCGGAGGCCTGAGTGACGGCCGCGGCGATTGCAGTCGAGGGCCTCGAGCGGAGCTTCGACGAGGTGCTCGCGGTGCAGGGAATCGACCTCGAGGTCGGCGAGGGCGAGATCTACGGCTTCCTCGGCCCCAACGGCGCCGGCAAGACGACGACCGTGCGGATGCTGACCACGCTGCTGCTGCCGACGGGCGGCCGGGCGACGGTCGCCGGCCACGACGTGACCGGCGAAGCCCGCGCGGTCCGCGCCTCGATCGGCGTCGCCCTGCAGGAAGCGGCACTCGACCCGCTGATGACCGGCCGAGAGCTGATCCGCCTGCAGGCGACGCTGCAGGGCCTACCCGGCAGCGAGGGGCGTCGGCGCGCTGACGCGCTGCTCGAGCGAGTCGACCTGGTCGACGCTGCCGACCGCCGCGTCGGCGCCTACTCGGGCGGCATGCAGCGCCGCCTCGACCTCGCCGCGGCCCTCGTCCACGAACCGCGGGTGCTCTTCCTCGACGAGCCGACCACAGGTCTGGACCCCGTCAGCCGCAAGACGATCTGGGAGGAGGTGCGGGCGCTCAACGACGGCGGCACGACCGTCTTCCTCACCACCCAGTACCTGGAGGAGGCCGACCAGCTCGCCGACAACGTCGGCATCATCGACAACGGCAAGATCGTCGCCGAGGGAACGCCAGCCTCGCTCAAAGCTGAAATCGGCCACCCCCACATCCGCCTGCAGATCGAGCAGGGCTCGATCGCCGCGGCGGAGGAGGTCTGCGCCCGGATCGGCCCGCTGCTGCCACCGGTCGACGGCAAGACCGTCCTGGTCGAGGTCGAGAACGGCGCCGCCGACATCCCGCTCGTCGTGCGCGCCCTCGACGAGGCCGGCATCGCGGTCGGCTCGCTGGAGCTGGTCCGCCCCAGCCTCGATGACGTCTTCGTCGCCAAAACCGGCTACCACCTCGAGAAACAAAAGGTTCCGCCAACTTCCTCTTCCGTAAGTGCCTGAAGAATCGGTTATGGATAGGCATCTTCTCCCGCGGTCGGAAGTAGCCGGGCACAGCGACGTGCGCACCAACCTGCGCGTCGTGCAGGCGCTCGGCCTGCGTTCGATCCGCCAGACCTTCCGCCGCCCGCAGCTGATGGCGCCGATCGTCATCTTCCCGACCCTGCTGCTGGCGATCCAGACCGGCGGCGCCGCCGGCGCCGTCGGCCTGCCGGGCTTCCCGCCGGTGCAGAGCTTCCTCCAGTTCATGCTCGCCGGGGCGATGATGCAGTCGCTGATGCTGGCCGGCAACAGCGGCGGGATCGCGCTCGCGGTCGACATCGAGATGGGCTTCACCGACCGCCTCTTCGCGGCGCCGATCTCGCGCTACACGATCGTCCTCGGCCGCCTTGCCGGAACCGCCGCGCTGGGCTTGCTCTCGGCGCTCTGGTTCCTCGCGATCGGGCTGATCTTCGGCGCCACGATCGAAGGCGGCGTGCCGGGCGCCCTGCTGGCGATCGTCCTGGTCACGGTGACGGCGATGGCCGTCGGCGGGATCGGCGCCGCGATCGCCCTGCGCACCGGCAGCGCCAGCGTCGTCCAGGGCCTCTTCCCACTGGTGCTGGTCGTGCTCTTCCTCTCCTCGGCCTTCTTCCCGGTCAACCTGATGATCGAGCCGGCGCGGACGATCGCCGAATACAACCCGCTCAGCTTCATCGCAGAAGGAGTGCGCGAGCCGATCATCGCCGGCATCGACGCCACCGACACGGCCGAGGCGCTGCTCGCGATCGCGGCCATCGTCGCCCTCGGGCTCGTGCTCAGCGCGCGGGCGCTGCGCCACCGGCTGCGGGTGGGCTGATGGAGGCGGCGAGCGCAACTGCAGAGATCCCGGCCTGGCGCGCCAATCTGGCGACGATCGCCGCCCTGATGGCCCGCGCCAAGAACGAGATCCTGCGCGTGCCCGGAGCGGCGATACCCGGCGTGCTGGCGCCGACGATCTTCTTCCTCGGCCTCAACGGGGTCTTCGGCGCGCTGACCCAGCTGCGCGGCTTCGAAGTCGGCGCCTACGAGAGCTTCATCGTCCCGGTCAGCATGCTGCAGGGCGCCGGCTTCACCGGCGCCGCGGCCGGCGTCAACCTCGCCCGCGACATCGAGCAGGGCTGGCTCGACAGGCTGCTCGTCTCGCCCGCGCCACGTTGGGTCCTGCTCGCCGGCACGGTTCTCGCCGCCAGCCTGCGGGCACTGATTCCGGCGACCTTCGTGCTCGCGATCGCGCTGCCGCTCGGCGCCGGCTGGCCGGGGATCGACGGGCTGCTCGTCACCTACCTGATGGTCGCCGCGATGGCTGCCGTCGCCGCCTGCTGGGGCTCGATGCTGGCGCTGCGCTTCAAGAGCCAGTCGGCGGCGCCGCTGATGCAGTCGGGAATGATGGCGTTGATCCTGCTGACCACCGCCTACGCGCCGCTGGCCCTGCTGCAGCCGTGGCTTGCCGACGTCGCCGAAGCCAACCCGGTCACCGAAGTGGTCGAAGCAGCCCGCCAGGGATTCGTCGGCGGTGTCAGCTGGGCCGGGACCTGGCCCGGGCTCGTCGCCCTGCTCGCCCTGCTCGCAGTGCTCGGCGCGCTCGCCCTACGCGAAATGCGCCGAACGAACGCCTGAGGCTATTTGTAGCGGTAGGTGATGCGGCCGCGGTCGAGGTCATACGGCGAAAGCTCGATCTTCACCCGGTCGCCCGGCAGGATGCGGATGTAGTGGCGGCGCATCTTGCCCGAGATGTGGCCGAGGACCTCGTGTTCGTTGTCGAGTTTGACGCGGAACATCGTGTTGGGGAGGGCCTCGGTGATCTCGCCCTCCATCTCGATCTTCTCCTCTTTGCCCATGCGGCGGGGAGCGTACCTGACACCCAATTCAACCGCGCAGCGCCCGCGCCCGCTGCAGAGCCTCTTCCGGCGTGCTCACCTCGCCCGCGTACTGGGCGGCCTCGAGCTCGGCCAGCAGGTCGCCGAGCTCCGGTCCCGGCGCGATGCCCAGCCGCTCGGCCAGCTCGCCGCCGCGCAGCAGCGGCTCGGGCGGACCCTCGCGGCGCCAGTCGAGCGCCGCCGCCAGCATCGTCCGGGCGAGGTCGAGGTGGGCCTCGATCGCCTCGTCGGTGGCAAAGGGGCCACTGCCGCGGGCCGAAAGCCGATCGGCGACTGTGAGCAGGGTGACATCAGCGGAGACCGGCTCGGTCACACGCAGGTACTCGTGCACCCGCCGCGGCGGCAGCGGCGCCTCGTGGACCATGAAGCCGAGCCGCAGGTGATGCCTGGTCAAGGCCTGCAGGTGGCGGGTCAGCTTGCCCCCGGCGCGCAGCCGGCGGCAGATCCCGGCGACGATCTCGGCGCCGGTGCCGTCGTGGCCGATGAAGGTCACGTGGCCATCGTGTTCCCCCTTCGTCGCCGGCTTGCCGATGTCGTGCAGCAGCGCGCCGAAGCGCAGTGCCGTGCCGTGGGTCATCTCCTCGGCCAGAGGCTCCTCCAGCAGCGCCCGCGTCTCGGCGGCACGCTCGCCGGCGAAACGCTCCAGATCGGACTCGACCGCGAGCGTCTGTTCGAGCACGGCGAGCGTGTGGCCGAAGACATCGAGGTGATGATTGGGGCCCTGCTCGACTCCGCGCAGCGCCTCCAGCTCGGGCAGGACGACGGCGGTCAGCCCGAGCTCGTCGAGCAGCGCCAAGCCGCGCAGCGGGTGGGGACCGCCGAGCAGGCGACGCAGCTCTGCCAGTTGCCGCTCTCCGGCCGGCTCGGCGGCGCGACCGGCCCGCGAACGGGCAAGGGCAACCGTGCCGGGGTCGATCTGCAGCTCGAGCTCGGCGGCGATCCGGGCGGCGCGCAGCAAGCGCAGCGGGTCGGCGTCGAAGCTGTCCTCGGCGACGGCGCGCAGGAGGCGCCGCTGCAGGTCCTCGATGCCGCCGCGGGGGTCGATCGGCTCGCCGCCGGCAAGCGGCACCGCGACCGCCCCGAGGGTGAAGTCGCGGCCGGCCAGGTCGGACTCGATCGTCTCCCCGCGCAATGCCGTCGCGTCGAGCTGCCAACTGCGGTCGCGGGCGGCGGCGCGCCAGGTCGCGAACTCAGCCGAAAGCTCGAAGACATGCCCGTCTCCCGCCTCGGCGACGGCCCTCGCGACCCGCGCCGGGTCGCCGCCGACGGCGAGATCGAGGTCGGTCACCTCGCGCTCGAGCAGCGCATCGCGAACCGCCCCGCCCACGATCCAGACGCCGTCCTCCCCCTGTAGCGCGCCCCGGGCGAGGCCGACCAACGGCGCCGCGTCCAGTCTGGCGCCGAGGGTCACCCCGCCACCCTGGGAACGCGGGCGGAGATCCCGCAGGTGACCTCGTAGTTGATCGTGTCCAGCCGCCGCGCGACCTCCTCGGCGAGGATCGCCTCCCCGCCCTGGGCGCCGATCAGCACCGCCTCGGCACCGGGCTCGACGTCGGTCTCGGGGCCGAGGTCGACGGTGACGTTGTCCATCGAGACGGTGCCGACGAGTGGGAAGCGGCGACCGTCGATCAGCACCTCGGCGTTGTTGGAGAGCCCGCGGCGCACGCCGTCGCCGTAGCCAAGCGGCAGGACCCCGACCTGGGTCGCCCGCGCCGCCCGCCAGGTCTGCCCGTAGCCGGCGCTGTCGCCGGGCTCGAAAGGCTTCACGTCGGCGACGTAGGAGCGCAGCGCGAGCGCTGGGCGCAGGCCACGCTCGGCCGGATTTCCCTGGAAGGGGTCAAGCCCGTACACGGCGACCCCGCAGCGGGCCATGTCGAAGTGGGCACGGGGCTCACGGAAGACTGCAGCGCTGTTGGCGGCGTGGACCGTGAGCTGTGGCATCTCCCGCTTTGCCGCCGCGGCGACCGCGGCAAAGCGCCCGAGCTGCGCCTCGAAGAACTCCGAATCGGGCTCGTCGGCGGTCGCGAAGTGGGTCCAGACACCGGCCGGCTCGAGATCGGGGCTCTCGGCGCAGGCGCGCAGCAGCGCCAGCACCTCCTCGCCGTCGGGATTGCCGAGCCTGCCCATCCCGCTGTCGTGCTTGACGTGCACGCGGGCCGGGCGGCCGTGGGCGCGGGCTCGTTCGGCGACCAGGTCGAGGAAGCCAAGACGCCAGGCTGCGACATCCGAGCCCGCCTCCAGCGCCGTGTCGAGCTCGTCTGGGGCCAGCGCTCCCATCGTCAGCAGGGGCACGTGGGCGAGGCGGCGGCCGATCCGCTCCGCCTCGCTCGCCGTCGCTACCGCAAGCCGGGTGGCGCCGCCGGCGAGGGCCGCCTCGGCGCAGGCGGTGTCGCCGTGGCCATAGCCGTCGGCCTTGACCACCGCGCACAGCTCCGCCTCGCCCAGCTCGGATTTGAGCCGCGCGCAGTTGTCGCGCACGGCGTCGTGCTCGATCCGGGCAACCGCCCGCACGCTCTACTCCTCGACGAGCGCGGCCAGCGCGTCGGCCCGCGTGACCATGCCGGCGAAGCGGCCCTCGTCGTCGACCACGGGAAGGTGGTTGTGGTGCTTCTCGGCGATCCTCCGCGCCACCGTCTCGGCGCTGGAGTAGTCGTTGACAACCACCGGGTCGGCGCTCATCAACTCCGAGACCTTGGTGGCGAAGGCCTTGTCGAGCCGCTCCTCAAAGCCCTTCATCGAGCCGACGAAGACGACACCGCCCATGATGTTGAGGTAGTGGGGCAGGTGCAGGTCCGATTCCTCGTCACTGAGCACGAGGTCGGACTCGCTGACGATCCCGACCACCCTGCGGTCCTCGTCGACGACCGGGATCGCGCCCTTGTCGGTCTTCGCCAGCAGCTCGATCGCGCCGCGCGCGTCGGCCTCGGGCGAGACGCTCGGCACGGTGCTGTCCATGATCTCGGCGGCGGTCTTCATACCGCGAGATTATTGGACAGACCGGAATGGCGCCTGGGGGCGCAGGTGGCCAAGCAGGTCAAGGACGCAGGGAGGCCGAATAGCAGCGCTATTTGGCCGACTGAGGACGCAGAGATGCGAAGCGCCACATGCGTCATCCAGGTGTCATTCCGGCCGCGATCGAGTCGATCACGTCAGTGGCGATTACCGACTCGGAAGCGCCGATGCGGACGGCGGCTTCGCGGCCCGCGCGGGCGTGGGCGAGCACCGCGGCGCAGGCGGCCGCGAAGGGCTCGAGGCCGCGGGAGAGCATCGCCGCGGCGATCCCGGACAGGACGTCGCCGGTGCCCGCCGTGGCCAGCGCGGGAGCGGCGAGAACGTTGACCGCGACCCGCTCGCCGTCGGTGACGATCGTGTCGTCGCCCTTGAGCACGACGATCGCCCGCGCCGCCCGTGCGGCCTCGCGGGCGGCGGCGAGTCGGTGCCTGCCGATCTCCTCCGCGTCGCGACCGAGCAGGCGACCGAGCTCGCCGGCGTGCGGGGTGAGCACGGTCGGCTCCGGGCGCACCGCGATCCGGTCGAGCTCACCGGCGAAGGCGTTGAGCCCGTCGGCGTCGAGCACCAGCGGCGCATCGATCCGGGTGAGCACGGCGCGCGCCAGCTCGACCGAGCCGGGATCGCGGCCCATGCCCGGCCCGAGCACACCGGCGGCGGCGTGCTCGAAGGCGCGCAGCAACGACTTGGCCGAACCCGGAGCGAGGCAGCCGTCGCCACCGGGACAACCGACCGACATCACCTCCAGCTGCCCGGCCTCAAAGACCGGCTCGAGGTCGGCCGGAACCGCGACGGTCGCGTAGCCCGCGCCGGCCCGGATCGCCGCCCGCGATGACATCTGCACGGCGCCCGTCAGGCCGCGCGAGCCACCGGCCACGGTCACCTGGCCGGAGCTGAACTTGGTCGAGCGGGCGCCGCGGCGGGGCGCCAGCTCCAGCACCGCGGCGTCGATCTCGCCGGCAACAGGCTCGGCGGGCGCGCCCGCGGGGATCCCGATCGGCGCGACCCGCAGCTCGCCCGTAAGCCACTTGCCCGGTGCGACCCGGTGGCCGAGCTTGGCGGCATGGAAGCTGACGGTGACCTCCGCCGTCACCGCGACGCCGGCGGCCTCGCCGCTGGAGGCGTCGATTCCCGAAGCGATGTCGCAGGCGACCACCGGTGCGCCGCAGGCCTCGATCGCGGCGATCGCCGCGCGGGCCGGCTCACGCGGCTCGCCGGCGAAGCCGGTGCCGAAGATCGCATCGACCACGGCGCCCGAGCCGGCCAGACGGGGCGCCGGCTCGCCGTCAAGCTGCTCGGCGCCGAAGCGCTCGAGGTTGGCGGCAGCGTCGCCGCTCAGCTCCGCCGCCGGCCAGAGCAACAGGGCCTCGACGTCGAAGCCGGCCTCGGCCAGGTAGCGCGCAGCGACCAGCCCGTCGCCGGCGTTGTTGCCCTTGCCGCAGACGACCCGCACCGGGCCCTCGGGGGCCAGCGCGCCGACCGCCTCCGCCACCGCCCGCCCGGCCGCCTCCATCAGCTCCAGCGAGGACGCGCCGGCCTCCTCGATTGCCCAGGCGTCGACCGCGCGCATCACGTCGGCGTCGAATAGCGGCCTGAGCCAGGGCTCCATAGGCGACCCAGCCTAACCCCGTTTGCGGGCCGGTAGCGCTACTTCAGGCCGACGATCAGCTTGGCCGTCGCCAGTTCGTCCTGGGTGGCCGAGCCGAGGGCGAGGAAGCTGATGCTCCTCAGGTACTTCTTCGCCCGCTTGAAGCCGTCGTCGCGCTTCGGGATCAGCGCGCTGGCGAGCCGCAGCGCGGCGGGGCCGTCAGCGAAGCCGCCGATCGGCGTGTCGCCCAGGGCGGCAACGGCGTCGTCGTAGGCCGGGTTTTCGGAGAGCGTCGGCGCCTTGCCCGATCCGCTGACCAGTCCGGTCAGGGTCTCCGTCACCCCGTAGCCGATCGCGATCCGGTCTTCCTTCGCGGCGACGACGAGCGGCTTGTCGCCGAGGTCTTCGCTGCGCACCGAGAAGCCGCTGTACTTGCCGCCCAGCACCGAGACGCCGGAGACGTTGACGCTGCGCAGCAATTTGACGATGTTGTCGACGGTTGCGACCGCCTGGGAGCCGTCGGTGGTCAGCACGAGGGCGCCGCCGAGGCTGCGCTCGTTGTTGCCGACGGCGAAGACGCCCGCGTCCTGCAGCGAGCCGCTCAGCTTTTCGAGGTCGATGCCGAGCTGCTTCAGGCCCTTCTTCAGCTGACCCGGAGGCACGGTGTCCGGGACGCCTTCTTCGTCGAGGCTGTCGAGCGCCTGCTTCACCTGATTGCCGAAGCCGGAGACGGCGAAGGCGACGAAGGCGTTCCCCGGCAGTTCGCCGAGCAGCTCGGAGGCGTCGCCGGTCGGCGCTTCCTGGCCGGCCAGGTCGCTGCTGAATTCGACCGTGACCTGGTCGGTCCCCGGAACGATGCTGGCCACCGCCGTCGCTTCGCTCGGGTCGATGCCGGCGTTGCGCAGAATCTGCCGCGCCTGCGGGCCGATCTGGTCGCCCGATTCCTCGAGCAGGCCGCCGACGTCGACGAAGACGTCGAGCAGGCTGCCCTCGGATGCGGCCGAGATGGCCTTTGCGAAGGTGTCTTCGGCGGCGAGCGATTCGCCGCTGTCGGAGGCGTCGACCGCCTGCTTGAAGCGGCGCTCTCCTTCGGTCGCGAGCAGGAAGTCACCGACGACGCCGACGGCGCGTTCGTCTTCGCTCCCGAGCACGTAGTCGACGCCTTCGTATGACTTCGACTCGAGTGGTTCCTCGCTCTGCTCGGCCTGGTGGTCGATGAACTCCTGTGTCAGGTCGGCGTCGCCGGTTTCGACGATCAGATTCGCTTCGTCGGTGTCGCCGCTGTCCCAGTAGGCGGCGCCGTGCTCGCCCAGCCAGGGCTTGACTTCGCCCTCGAAGTCGACCGGTTCACCGTCGCCGGAGGCCGAGCTTTCGAGTTCTTCGACGATGAAGGCACCGAGGTCGTCGACACCGGCGATCTTCCGCGCGGCGGCGTCGGTGTTCGCCTTCAGATCGCCGGTTGGCTGCAGCACCGCTTCGGCGAAGATCGGCACCCCGGCGGGCGCCAGCTCGGCGACCTTGGAACCCGAGGAGTCGTCGCTGCCGCAGCCGGCGGCAACGGTGGTCGCTGCGGCCAGCGCGAGCGCCGCGAGTAGAGGACGGATCGTCATGCGGCGGGCATCCTACCCGTACGCGCCCTCACGTCTACTCGACGGTGACGGTCTTTGCCAGGTTTCGCGGCTGATCGACGTTGAGGCCGCGGGCGCGGGCGATGTCGTAGGCGAGCAGCTGCAGCGGCAGGATCGCCAGGATCGGCTGCAGGATCCAATCGCTCGCGGCCACCTCGATCGTCTCCTCAGAGACCTCGGCGGCGCGCTCGTCGCCAGCGGTGACAATCGCGATCGTCTCGGCGCCGCGCGCCCGCACCTCTTCGACGTTGGAGAGGACCTTGTCGAGCACGGGGCTGTCGGTGGCCACGCAGACCACCGGCGTCGACTCGTCGAGCAGGGCGATCGGGCCGTGCTTCATCTCCCCCGCGGCATAGGCGTCGGTCGGCACGTAGGAGATCTCCTTCAGCTTCAGCGCCCCCTCGAGGCAGACCGGCAGGCCGATGTGGCGGCCCAGGTAGAGGAAGAACTGCTGCTCGGAGTGCAGCGAGGAGATCTCGCGCACGCTGTCCTCACAGGAGCCCAGCGTCGCTTCGATCTTCGAGGGCAGCATCTTCATCTCGGCGACCAGCGCGCTGAGCTGCTCGACCGACAACGTCCCACGCAACTCGGCAAGGCGCAGCCCGAGCAGGTACATCGCCGCCACCTGGGCGACGAAGGTCTTGGTCGCGGCGACGCTGACCTCGGGCCCGGCACGGGTGTAGAGGACGGAGTCGGCGTCGCGGGTCGCCTGGCTGCCCATCACGTTGGTGATCGCCAGCACCCTGGCGCCGCGCTCGCGCGCCAGCCGCATCGCCGCCAACGTGTCGGCGGTTTCGCCCGACTGCGTGATCCCGATAACCAGATCGCCCTCGCCGACGACCGGGTTGCGGTAGCGGTACTCGGAGGCGATGTCCATCTCGACCGGCACCCGCGCCCACTGTTCGATCGCATAGCGACCGACGAGGCCGGCGTGGTAGGAGGTGCCGCAGGCGACGATCACGATCCGCCGCAGGCCGCGCAGGAACTCGTCGTCCAGCTCCAGCTCGGAGAGGTCGACGCCGTCGTCGCCGGGGAGCCGGTCGGCGATCGTCTCCGCGACCGCCTCTGGCTGTTCGTGGATCTCCTTCAGCATGAAGGTCTCATAGCCGTCCTTCTCCGCCGCCGCCGCGTCCCAGGTGATCTCTTCGGCGCCGCGCTCGACCGCCTCACCCGCGGCGTCGACAATCCGCACGCCGCCGGCGTCGATCGTCACCACCTCGTCGTTTTCAATCGCCACCGCGTGGCGGGTCTCGGCGAGGAAGGCGGGGATCGCCGAAGCGAAGAAGGTCTCGCCCTCCCCCACGCCGACCACCAGCGGGCACTCCTTGCGGGCGCCGACGAGCACGCCCGGCTCGTCGGCGTGCATCGCGACGAAGGAGTAGTGGCCGCGCAGCTGCTCGAAGGCGGCCCGCACGGCGGCAGCCAGGTCGCCGTCGTAGCTGCGCTCGATCAGGTGGGCGACGATCTCGGCGTCGGTCTCGGAGCTGAAGCTGTGCCCTTCCGCGGCCAGCTCCTGGCGCAGGCCGGCGTGGTTCTCGACGATGCCGTTGAGCACGATGTGGATCCGGTCCGAGCAGTCCCCGTGCGGGTGGGCGTTCTCCTCGGTGACTCGGCCATGCGTGGCCCAGCGGGTGTGGGCGACGCCGGTTGTCGCCGGGGGCGTCGCGACGGCGACCCCGCCGCCATCGGCCCCCTCGATCGCCGCCCGCAGGTTGCCGAGGTTGCCGACCGCGCGCACGCTCTCGACCCGGCCGTCCTCGATCACCGAGACGCCTGCCGAGTCATAGCCGCGGTACTCGAGCTTCTCCAGGCCGGCGACGAGGAGATCGCGGCAGGGCCTAGCCCCGACATATCCGACGATTCCGCACATAGAAGGCCGTCAAGGGTAGACGGTGGCCCGGCTCAGCCCAGCTCCTGGCGCACAAGCTCGGTGAGGCGCTTGCAGACCGCGTCGGCCTCCTCGGCGCTCGGCGCCTCGACCATCACGCGCACCAGCGGCTCGGTCCCGGAGGGGCGCAGCAGGACGCGGCCGCGGCCCTCGAGCTCGGCGCTCTCGCGCTCGACCGCTTCCCAGACGGCGCCGGCGCCGGCGATCGCCTCGCGGTCGGCTACCTCGACGTTGACCAGCGTCTGCGGCAGCTTCTCCATCGTCTCGGCAGCGCCGAGGTCGCGCCCGTTCAGCTCGCGCATCGTCATCAGCGCCGCGGCGATCCCATCCCCGGTTGCGGCGAAGCCCATGTCGATGATGTGGCCCGACTGCTCGCCGCCGAGCACCCAGCCGCGCTCGCGAAGCTCGTCGAGCACGTAGCGGTCGCCGACCTTGGCCACGGCGACCTCGATCGTCGCCGCCTCCATCGCCTTGTGAAAGCCGTAGTTGCTCATCACGGTTACGGCGACGCCGCCGCCGAGCTCGCCGCGTGCCGCCATGCCCCTGGCAAGCAGCGCGATCAGCTCGTCGCCGTCGTGGGCGCGGCCCTCGCCGTCGACCGCCAGCACCCGGTCGCCGTCGCCGTCGAAGGCGAAGCCGATCGCGGCGCCGCAGGCACGCACGTGGGCGGCGATATTGTCCAGGTGGGTCGAGCCGCAGCCGTCGTTGATGTTGCGGCCGTCGGGCTCGATCCCGACCGCCTCGACCTCGGCACCGAGACGCTCGAAGATCGCCGGCGCGACGCGATGGGTGGCGCCGTTGGCGCAGTCGAGCGCGACCCTGACCCCGGAGAGATCGAGTGGGAACGCCGCCTGCAGCGCCCGCAGGTAGTCCTCTTCGCCGCCGCTCAGCTCGCCCACGTGGCCGAAGCCCGCCGGTGCGGCGGGAGCTTGGATCAGAGCCTCGATCTCGGCCTCGGCGGCGTCGGGCAGCTTGGTCCCATCGCGGCTGAAGAACTTGATCCCATTGTCCCCGTAGGGGTTATGCGAGGCGGAGACGACAACGGCCAGGTCGAGGCCGAGCTTGCGCACGAGCACGGCGGCGGCGGGCGTCGGCAGCACGCCGCCGAGCAGCGCCTCGCCGCCGGCCTCGGCAACCCCGGCGGCCAGGGCCGCTTCGAGCATCGGCCCCGACTCGCGCGTATCGCGCACGATCAGCACCTGCGGCCGCTCGGCCCCCAATGAAGTCGTCGCGGCCCGACCGAGCGAGAGCGCCAACTCAGCGCTGAGGAACGTCCCAGCCTCCCCTCGGACCCCGTCGGTTCCGAAGAGCTTGCGCTCCAGAGTCAAATCGGCAACCTCAGCGCTTTGAGAACTGCGGGCGCTTTCTGGCCTTCTTCAAGCCAGCCTTGCGGCGCTCCTTGGCACGCGCGTCGCGCGTCAGGAAGCCGCGCCGCTTGAGCTCGCCGCGCAGCTCCGAGTCGACCTCGATCAGGGCCCGGGCGATGCCGTGGCGAACCGCGCCAGCTTGGCCGCTGATGCCGCCGCCGTGGACCCGGACGCGGACGTCGACGCTGCTCTCGTAGCCGGTGATCGCCAGCGGTTGCACGGCCGTCGTGCGGTGCAGCGGGCGGGGGAAGAATTCCTCGATTGGGCGACCGTTGATCGTGACCTTGCCACTGCCGGGAAGCAGGGTGACGCGGGCGATCGCGTTCTTGCGTTTGCCGGTGGCCAGGTAGCGCGAGTCGCCCTCCATCTTGGCCGGTGCGCGACTGGCCGCCTGCTCCTCGTCGGAGTCGGAGGTGAGCGCCGCTTCGCGCTTCGCCTTCTCCTCTTCTTCGGCCTCCTTGCGCGCCTGCTCCTCGGCGCTCAGCGGCCGCTCCTCCGGCTCGACCGCGATCGGCTCGAGGTCGGCGCCGGGAATGACGTCTTTCTTCTTCTCAGCCACTTCCTCTTCAGGGGACTCCTCAACCTCGGGCTCCGTGTCCCCGGCGTCGGCCTCCGGCGCGTCTGCCGCGGGTGGCGTGGGGGTGGGCACCTCGTCCGTAGCCTGCGAGGAGGAGGAGGTGTCCTCCCCCGCGACAGGACCCGCGGCCTGAGGCTCCTCGTCCTGAGCAGGAGTCTCCTCTTCCGAAGTCTCCTGATCCTGCGGCTCGTCTATCACTTGGTCTCCATCGGCTGTGGTTTCTGCGCCGCGTGCGGGTGATCCGGCCCGGCGTAGACCTTGAGCTTGGTCAACTGCTTGCGGGCGAGGCGGTTGCGGGGAAGCATCCCCTTCACCGCCTTGCGGATCACCTCCTCCGGACGGCGGTCGAGCATCTCGGCCAGGCTGCGGGACTTGATCCCGCCCGGGTAGCCGCTGTGGCGCCAATAGCGCTTCTGCTCCATCTTGTTGCCCGTCACCCGGATCTTCTCTGCGTTGACGACGACGACGAAGTCGCCGGTGTCGACGTGCGGGGTGTACTCGGGCTTGCGCTTGCCGCGCAGCGCGTCGGCGATGCGGGTAGCCAGGCGGCCCAGGGTCTGCCCTTCGGCGTCGACGATCAGCCAGTCTCGCTGGCGCTCGGTTGCGGTTGCGACGTAGGTCTTCATCAGAGAAAAGCCGCGGGGAGGCCCCAGCGGCCTCGGGATGATAGCCGTCAGGCGGAGTTGACGCAGACGCCACCCGACCTGCCGGGATGCGGTCTATACTGCCGCGCCATCCATAGCCGAATCGCGTCCGCCCAGCGGACGGGAGCGGAGGAACCGCAGGGACTCTTGCAGGTCCCGGGGGCGAATCGGACGAAGATCGGTCCGTAGCGCATCTCTTTCAGCGCGAGCCCGACAGCTAACTCCGCAGGCGAACGAAAGAGAGGGTACGGGTGTCACCTAGCGGCACTGGCGTCAGGTTCCGGCTTGGCGGGTGGATATCGGTCTTCGCAGCGGCGGCCTGGTTGGCCTGCCTGGCGGCGCCTGCCCACGCCCTGACCGGCGGCGCGCCCACTCCCAGCGGCAGCGCCCCACCGCCGCCGAGCCGCAGCGGCTCCCCCGATCCCGCGCCGACGGCGGGCGCCCTGCGCCTGCTCTCGGCCAAGACCTGGCCGCGCAAGAGCTTCTACTACGGCGTCCGCAGCCCGCGTCTGCGCTACGAAATCGGCAGCGACATGCCCAGCAACGATCTGCGCATCGACGTCGTCGACGCCGACGGCGTCGTCGTCAAGAGCTTCTTTCGCAACGACCTCGCCCCCGAGACGCCCGACAGCGTGCGCTGGGACGGCACGGCGGGCGCCGGCAAGCCGGCGCCGAACGGCCGCTACTCATTCCGCATCGTGCCCCAGGCCGGCGGCCGGGTCGCCAGGCAGGCCTTCCGGCGGTCTGTCCGCCGCGCCCTGCGACGCAGCGGGCGCCGCGCCGCCTCGGCTTCCCAGCAGCGGCTAAGCCTCAGCTTCAAGCTCTTCGACTACGCCTTCCCGATCCTTGGCCCGCACAACTACGGCCAGGGCGCCGCACGCTTCGGCGCCGGGCGCTCCGGCCACTCGCACCAGGGCCAGGACGTGATGGCCAGGTGCGGCACGCCGCTGGTCGCCGCGCGCGGCGGCCGCGTCCGCTACTCGGGCTTCCAGGGCGCGGCGGGCAACTATGTCGTCATCGACGGCAAGGGAACCGGCTACGACACCGCCTACATGCACCTGCTGCGGCCCTCGGCCCTTAAAGCGGGGATGGCGGTCCGCACCGGCCAGCCGATCGGCGTCGTCGGCAGCACCGGCTCCTCGACCGCCTGCCACCTGCACTTCGAGCTCTGGACCACGCCCGGCTGGTATGAGGGCGGCAGCCCGGTCAACCCGCTCGGCCTGCTCAGGAAGTGGGACCGCTACAGCTGAGTATCCTGCGCGGCCGGTCATGCCCGAGGTCGCGATACCGCTATCCCTGCTCGCCGTAGTCGCGATCGTCGCCGGCGGCGCGACGGCACTGCGGCTGCACCACTCGCTGCCGACTGTGATCGCTTTCAGCGGCGGCATCGTCGTCGCCGTCGCCCTGCTCGAGGTGCTGCCGGAGGCGATCGAGAGCATCGGCGACGCCCACGACGCGGTGCCGTTGGTCGCGCTCGGATTCCTCGGCTTCTTCCTGCTCGAGCGGGTGCTGGTCCTGCATCACCGCGACGACCCGGAGGAGGCGCGCACGCACGGCCGAGTCGGGATGCTCGGCGCGGCGGGGCTCTCGCTGCACACCTTCACCGACGGCGTCGGCATCGGCCTCGCCTTCAGCGTAAACGCGGAGACCGGCCTGCTGGTGCTGCTGGCGGTGGTCGGTCACGGCTTCGCCGATGGCCTCAACACGGTCAGCTTCGTACTCAGCCAGTCCGGCGACGCTTCGCGGGCGAAGCGCTGGCTGCGGGTCGACGCGCTCGCCCCCCTGGCCGGCGCCGCGGTCGGCTCGCTGGTCTCCGTCTCCGAGGTCACCCTCGGCTATTTCCTCGCGGTCTACGCCGGCTTCTTCCTCTACATGGGCGCCACCGATCTGCTCCCCGCCGCCCACGACCACGAGCACGATGGCGAGGGCTCGTGGCTAAGGGTCGCGCTGACGATCGCCGGCTTTGCCGGGATCTACGCGATCACGTTGATCGGTCACCCCGGCTGAGCCCGCACCCCCGACCAGCGCCAGCCCAACCGCCACCGGCACCGTCGCCGGCAACGTATCGAGCACGAAGAACGACAAGTCGAACCCCAGCCCCAGTAAAGCCACCAACCCCGCCCCAACCCACTGCCGACGGGCCGAAAAGAAGGGCCGGGCTCCTTCTTTCGGCCCGTCGGCGGGGACAGCCAGCAGACAGCCGGCGGTGGCGGCGGCGAAGGCGTCGCCGAAGCCCATCCGGGCGCTGCCGAATTCGAGCACCTGGAGGCGCGGCAGGCCGGCCGGGGCGGCGGCGTTGAGCACCCCGCTCGGGCCTTGCAGCAACTCCGCGGCGATCAGCACGGCGTCGATCGTCGCCATCGCGTAGATGCCGATGCGCAGCCAGCGAGCCGGGACGACGCAAACGAGCAGCCAGCCGAGCGCGACGCAGGAAAGGCCGGAGAGCAGCGCCGACGCAGTCTCCGCTGTGAGCGAGCCCTCGAACGCCCAGGCGACCGCGAAGAGGGGCGCCGCGAGCCAGGCCCAGGGTGGCGTCGTCCCATGCACGATCCAGCCGAGCGCAAAGGCGGCAAGCGGGGGGACGGCGAGCAGTGCCAGCCAGGTAAGCGCGTCCGCCGAGCCCGGCGCCGCCTCGACACCGAAGACGACGACGACGATCGACCCGGCCGGCGCCAGCGCCCACCAGGCGCTCCGCGGCATCCACCCGAACGGCCGCCGGTACCGCGGCAGCGCCACCAGCGCCGCCTGGAACAGGCTCAGCGCCGCTATCGAGATCGCGAAGGGCGATCTACTCCCACTCTATGGTCGCCGGGGGCTTGGAGGAAATGTCCAAGGCCACGCGGTTCACGTCCTCGATCTCATTGATGATCCGGTTGGAGACGCGCTCCAACAGGTCGTAGGGCAGGCGGGCCCAGTCGGCGGTCATCGCGTCGTCGGAGGTGACGGCGCGGATCACGATCGGGTAGGCGTAGGTGCGGCCGTCGCCCTGCACGCCGACCGAGCGCACAACCGGCAGTACGCAGAAGGACTGCCAAAGCCGGCGGTAGAGCTCGGCGGCACGGATCTCCTCCTGCAGGATCGCGTCGGCGGCACGCAGGATGTCGAGCCGCTCCCTGTTGACCTCGCCGCCGACGATGCGGATGCCGAGGCCCGGTCCCGGAAAGGGTTGGCGCCAGACCATGCGCTCGGGCAGGCCGAGCTCGGCGCCGACAGCGCGCACCTCGTCCTTGAACAGCATCCGCAGCGGCTCGACCAGCTCGAACTCGAGATCCTCGGGCAGGCCGCCGACGTTGTGGTGCGACTTGATCGTGTCGGCGGCGTCGCTGCCGCCCGACTCGATCACGTCGGAGTAGAGCGTGCCCTGGACCAGGTAGGTGGCGTCCTCGAGCTTCGCCGCCTCCTCCTCGAAGACGCGGATGAACTCGCCGCCGATGATCTTGCGCTTGCGCTCGGGCTCGTCGACCCCGGCCAGCTTGTCGAGGAAGCGCTGCTCGGCATCGACGTGGACCAGGGGAATGCCGAACTGCTCGAAGGCGGCGACGACCTGTTCGGCCTCGTTCAGGCGCATCAGGCCGTGGTCGACGAAGACGCACGTCAGCTGGTCGCCGATCGCCCTGTGGACCAGCAGCGCGGCGACCGAGGAGTCGACGCCGCCGGAGAGCCCGCAGATCACCCGGCCCGCGCCGACCTGGGCGCGGATCGCGTCGAGCTGCTCGGCGATCACCGACTCGGCCGACCACTGCTCCTCGCATCCGGCGATCTCGCGCAGGAAGCGCGTCAGCACCTCGGTCCCATACGGGGTGTGGACGACCTCGGGGTGGAACTGGATCCCGTAGAGGCCGCGGTCGGGCGCCTCGCAGGCGGCGACCGGCGAGGCTGGGGTCGATGCAAGCGCCTCGAAGCCCGGCGGCGGCTCGAAGACCGCGTCGCGGTGGCTCATCCAACAGGTCTGCTCCTCCGGCAGTCCACCCAGGAGCTTGCCGCCGCCGCCCGTCAGGGTCAACTCGGCCCTGCCGAACTCGCCCGACTCGGCTCCTTCGACCTTCCCCCCCAGCTCCTTCACCATCGCCTGCATGCCGTAGCAGATCCCCAGCAGGGGAATTCCGAGGCCAAGCAGGTCGGTGGGAAATTCAGGGGCGCCCGGCTCGTAAACCGATGCCGGCCCCCCGGAGAGAACCAACGCCCTCGGCTTTCTCCCCTTGATCTTCTCGACAGAGGTCGTTGCGGGCAGCAGCTCGGAAAACACGCCGCATTCGCGTATACGCCGCGCAATCAGCTGCGAGTACTGCCCGCCGAAGTCGAGGACGAGCACCTCCTCGGAGGCCTGGGCCGGCGCCGCCTTGGCGCCGGCCTCAGTCGTCGGCGACTCCAACACCGGCCGACACCGCGGCGCGTCCGTTCGAGCCCATGCCGACAGCCTGCTCGGTCTGCAGCTTCTTGCCCTCGCTCATCAGCGCCGGCGCGACCATCACCTCGGCCCGCTGGAAGGAGCGGATGTCCTCGTAGCCGGTCGTCGCCATCGAGGTTTTCAGCGCCCCCATCAGGTTGAAGGTGCCGTCGTTCTCCTGGGCGGGGCCGAGCAGAATCTCCTCCATCGTCCCGTCCTGCTTGGTCGAGACGCGGGTGCCGCGCGGCAGCGAGGGATGGAACGTCGCCATCCCCCAGTGGAAGCCGCGCCCCGGCGCCTCCTTGGCACGGGCCAGCGGCGAGCCGACCATCACCGAATCGGCGCCAACGGCGATCGCCTTGGAAACGTCGCCGCCGGTCCGCATGCCGCCGTCAGCGATCACATTCACGTACTCGCCGGTCTCGAGCATGTGCTGCGAGCGGGCGGCGGCGACGTCGGCGATCGCAGTCGCCTGCGGCACGCCGATCCCGAGCACGCCTCGGGTCGTGCACGCGGCGCCGGGACCGACCCCGACCAGCACGCCGACCGCGCCGGTGCGCATCAGGTGCAGGCCGGTCGAGTAGGAAGCGCAGCCGCCGACCACGGTAGGCACTGGAACTTCGGCGATGAACTCCTTCAGGTTGAGCGGCTCGACCGTGGTTGAGACGTGTTCGGCCGAGATCACCGTGCCCTGGATGACGAGGATGTCGATCCCCGCCTCGACCGCGATCTCGTAGTGCTCGCGGACCTTCTGCGGAGTCAGCGAACCGCAGGCGACGGCGCCCCGCTCCTTGATCTCGGCGATCCGCCGCCCGATCAGCTCGGGCTTGACCGGCTGGTTGTAGATCTCCTGCATCAGCCGGGTCGCCTCGTGCTTGGGAGCGGCGGCGATCTTCTCCAGCTGCTCCTCGGCGTTCTCGAAGCGGGTCCAGATCCCCTCCAGGTTGAGCACCCCGAGTCCGCCCAGCTGGTTGACGAGAACCGCCGTATCGGGGCTGACCACGCCGTCCATCGCCGAAGCGACCAGCGGTAGCTCGAAGCGGTAGGGACCGAGGTCCCAGCTGATGTCTATGTCGTCGGGATCGCGGGTGCGACGCGACGGAACGATCGCGATGTCATCGAATCCGTAGGCGCGCCGTCCCTTCTTTCCTCGACCGATATCGATCTCCAAATCGATCCTCCAGGAAGTGGGGGCGTTGAACAGCCAGCCTACACTTCCGCGTGGACCTCCAGATCCAACACCTCGACCTCGTCGAGCAAGCGCTCGACCCGGCGGCGGTCGACGGTGCCGGCGCCGAAGTGCTGGGTCGACTCGGCGCCGCAGGCGACTCCGTGGGCGAGGCAGTCGGCGGGCTCGCGATCGTCGTAGAGCGCCGCCGCGTAGCCGGCGAGGAAGGCGTCACCGGAGCCGACCGTCGAGACCGCCTCCAACGGCTTGGTGCGGACCTCGAGCACGCGCCGCTCAGCGCCCTGCCCGACCACGGCGACGCAGCCGTCGGGCCGCGTGATCGCCGCTTCGCCGGCGCCGAGCCGGACCAGCTCCGAGAGCCCGTGGACGAAGTCGTCGTGGTCGCCGAACTCCTGGCCGACCAGCTCCTCGGCCTCGCGCTCGTTGGGAGTGACGATGGAGGCGCCGGCGCGCAGCCCGGCCAGCATCGGCTCGCCCTCGGCGTCGAGGATCGTCGTCACGCCGCACTCGCGCAGGTCGCCGATCAGGCGCGCGTAGAGCTCATCGCCCGCCCCGGGCGGAAGGGTGCCGGCGATCACGCAGAGCTTCGCCCCGTCGGCGAGGTAGCGCAGCCGATCGACCAGGCGCTCGACCTCCTCGGGGCTGACCGCGGGACCACGCTCGTTGATCTCGGTCTGCTCGCCGGAGGTCGGGTCGACAACCGACATGTTGATCCGCGTCTCGCCGGCGATCCAGGTGAAGTCGGTGAGGATCGCCTCGCTGCGCAGCTGCTCGAGCACGCGGTTTCCGGTCGGCCCGCCGGCGAAGCCGGCGGCAATCACCGGCCGCCCCAACAGGCGCAGGGCGCGGGCGACATTGATCCCCTTGCCGCCGGCGACGGTTCGGCTCTCGACCGCACGATGGCGACGGCCGAGGCGGAAGTTGGGCACCGCCACCGTGCGGTCGATCGCAGCGTTGAGGGTTACGGTCAGAATCATCGCCTTGGGCGCCTCCTGAAGAGAACTGCTGCGATCAGTATCGCGAACAGAGCCAAGCCGAGCCAGAGCGCGTTGTCGGCGACGAAGCTGCGCAGGCGCTCGAGTGCCGTCGCCTCGGGTACGGCACGACCGGCCCGCAGGGGCACCGAAGCAGCCCTGCGGCCGTCCACGAAGGCGGTCGCACGGCCCAGCCTGGTACCGCGGCGCAGCGGGCCCTCGACCTCCGCCGGCGCGCTGATCCGAAGCCTGAGCCGCTGGTCGCGCCGCACGCCGACAGCCACGGTGCGCGCCGCGCGCAGCGGCAACTCGCCGCCGGCGTAGCGGATGGAGGCCTCGGCGAGCGCCCGTCCGGCGCGGATCGGCACCCGCTTGCGGTACTTGGAAAAGCCGTACTCGAGCAACCGCGCGGTCTCGGCGTCGCGTTCGCTCTCGGTCCAGGTGCCGAGCACGGCCGAGATCAGCTCGACCCCCTTGCGCCTGCCGGACCCGACGAGGACGTAGTCGGCGTCAAAGGTATGGCCTGTCTTGACCCCGGTCGCCCAGGGCACGGCGAGCAGAAAGTCGTTGATCGTCTCGATCTCCCGCGGCGGCCGCAGGCTGCGCAGCTCGGCGCTGCGCGAGCCGGCGATCTCGGCGAAGTTGGGGTCGCGCAGCAGCCGCCGCGTCAGCGCGGTCAGATCGAGCGCGCTCGAGTAATTGCCCGCCTGGTCGAGGCCGACCGGGTTTGCGTAGTGGGTGTCCGGCAGCCCCAGGGCTGCCGCCCTTCGGTTCATCTGCCGCACGAAGGCCTTCTCCGACCCCGCCGCGGCCAGCGCCAGGTCATAGGCCGCGTCGTTCCCGCTGCGCAGAATCAGCCCGTAGAGAAGATCGCGCACGCTGGCCCTCTCGCCGGCCGGAACTTCGAGCAAGGACTCCCCCGGAATCGCTGCGTAAGGCGCGACCCGAACCCGCTTTTGCAGCGGCAGCTCGCGCATCGCGACGTAGGCGGTCATCAGCTTCGTCGTGCTGGCGATCGGCAGCCGGCGCGCCCCGGCGTGCGAGGCGAGCACGTCGCCGGAACGGGCGTCGATCACCGCCCAGGCGCGGGCTTCGAGCTGCGGCGGCTCGGCGCCGGCAGCGGCCGGCACCGCGAGCAGCGCTGCGCCGAGCAGCGCGCCGAGGAGGCGTGCCCTCACCGCAGCTTCAGCTTTTCGCCGGCGATCAGGATCTGCGGGTCGACGCCCGGGTTGAGCCGTTCGATGCGGCCGACAGGAACACCGGTCTTGCCCGAGATCGCGTTCAGTGTGTCGCCGCTCTGCACTTCGTAGGACTTCGGCGTGCGCTCGTTCCCACCACCCTGCTTCGTCTGGCTCGCCGAGTTGGAGCCACCGGAGGGACGTGCGCCGTCGTCGCCGCTACCGCTGCCGCCGAGCGTCGTCGTGATCAGGGCGACCACGACGACGAAGCCGCAGAGAACCGCGGCGGCGGCGAGAAATCTGGCGGGTGCTCTGGAGCTCAGCCCTTGACCTTGGACTTCAGCGCCGAGCCGGCGGAGAAGCGGGGGACCTTGCCACCCGGGATCGTGATCCTTTCGCCCGTGCGCGGATTGACGCCCTGGCGTGGGCCGCGCTCGGCGACGTGGAATTTGCCGAAACCGGTGAAGCTGACCTCACCGCCGCCGCTCAGCGTGTCGGTGATCGCATCGAGCACGGCGTCGACCGCGTCGCTCGCCGCTTTCTTGCTGCCCATGCGCTCGTCAGCTGCCAGTTGGTCCAAAAACTCAGCCTTGGTCACGTCGTTGCTCCTCCGTCGGGTCGATCAGGTCGGCCGGCAATCTAACAGCGCAAACGGCGTAAGGGCACGCCTGGAGCCAGCCGAGCGCTCAGGCGCCGCTGACGCTGATCTCCCCGATCAGCAGCGGCGGCGTGCTGACCGAGCCGCCAAACGGCACCCAGCGGGCCTCCGAGCCCGCCGCGCGCACCGCGCGCAGCATCGAGACGAGGTCGCCGGCGATCGTGAACTCGCGCAGCGGCTCGGCCGGCTCGCCGCCGCGGATCGCCCTCCCTGAGGCGCCGACCGAGAAGACGCCGGTGACCGGGTTGACGCCGGAGTGCAGTCCGGCGACGTCGGTGACGAGGACGCCGTCGCCGGCCTCGTCGAGCAGGTCGGTGAGGCTCTGCGCGCCGGTCGCGACGACCAGGTTCGAGGCCGAGACCCCGGGCGGAGAGCGGTAGCCGGAGCGGCCGGCGTTGCCGGTCGAGGCGGCGTCGCCGCGGCGCGCGGTGTAGGCGTCGTAGAGGAAGCTGCGCAGGCGGCTGCCCTCGATCAGCACCGTACGCCGGCGCGGGGTCCCCTCGGCGTCGAAGGGAGAGGCGTCGAAGCCGGCCGGGTCGAGGCCGTCGTCGTGCAGGACGAAGGCCTCGCCCGCGACCTCCTCGCCGAGCCGCTCGGCCAGCGGCGAGCGGCCGCGCTGCACCGAGTCGGCACCGAGCGCCTCGCCGAGCAAGCCGACGAAGCTGGCGGCGACGGTCGGGTCGAGCACCACCGGGCAGCTGCGCGAGGGCGGCTTCGAGGAGCCGATCATCTCGGTAGCGCGGGCGGCGCCCTCACGACCGATCGCGTCCGGATCGAGCCCGGCGGGCCCCCGGGCGAGGCCGAAGCCGAGTCCGGTCTCGCGGCCGGCGTCGCCCTCGGCCAGGGCCTGCAGGTACGCGTAGCAGCTGGTCGTCTCGTACTCCCCACCGGCGACCCCGGAGGCGGCGATCGCGACCCGCTCGGCGCTGTCGAAGTAGACCGCCTGCTCGACCGCGACCAGCCGTGCATCGGCCGCGAGGGCGCTGCGCTCTACCGCCAGCGCCAGCTCGGCTATCCGGGCGGGCGACCACTCGCCCTGGGTGGGATCGCTCAAGCCGTCCAGCGGCGGCGGCACGCCGGTGTCCACGCCGGGGGCAGCGAACTCATCCTCGTCGGCGACCCGCGCCGCCTCGACCGCGCGGGCGGCGATCGCGCCCGCGCCGGCGACGGAGAGCTCGGTGCCGAAGCCGTAGCCGACCCGGCCGCCGATCCAGACCCGCAGGCCGAGCCCGCGCTGGGTCGCCGCGGTCAGGCTCTCGACCTCGCCGCCGTGGACCCGGACCTCGCGCGTCTCGGCCTCGGTGGCGTAGGCCTCGGCCGCATCGGCGCCGGCGGCGCCGGCTCGCTCGACCGCGGCGGCGGCGTGCTCGGCGAGCGCGCTCAAGCCTCGGTCCCCCCCACCGTCATCGCGGCGATGCGGACGTGGCCCTGGCCGGTGCCGACCGGGACTTTCTGGCCGCCCTTGCCGCAGATCCCGGTCTTCATCCAGAAGTCGTCGCCGACCGCGTCGATCGCCGCGAGCGCCTGCAGGCAGTTGCCGACCAGGGTCGCGCCACGGCAGGGCCGGGTCACCGTGCCGCCCTCGATCAGATAGCCCTCGTTGACGCCGAAGACGAAGTCGCCGGTCGCCGGGTCGACCTGGCCGCCGGCGAAGGAGACGGCGTAGAAGCCCCGCGCCACCTCAGCGATGATCGCCTCCGGCTCGGCCTCGCCGGGAGCGATGTAGGTGTTGGTCATGCGCGGGATCGGCAGGTGGCGGAAGCTCTCGCGACGGCCGTTGCCGGTGCGGGCTGCGCCTTCGCGCGCGGCGCTGCGGCGGTCGTGCAGAAAGGCGGTCAGGCGCCCGCCCTCGATCACCGGCGTCTTCTGCGTCGCCGTGCCCTCGTCGTCGATCGCGTCGCTGCCCCACTCGCCGGGCAGGCGGCCGTCGTCGTAGGCGGTGAGCAGCGGCTGCGCCACCACCTCGCCGAGCTTGCCGGCGTAGACGCTGGCGCCCTTCTGCACGTGGTCGGCCTCGAGCCCGTGCCCGGTCATCTCATGAAAGAGCACGCCGCCGAAGCCGCCGCCGACGACGACCGGCATCGATCCGGTCGGAGCAGGGCCGGCCTCGAGCAGGGTCAGCGCCTTGCCCGCGGCCCGCTCGGCGATCGCGGCCGGGTCGCCGTCAAAAAGCTCGAAGCCCCGGTGACCGCCGAGCGTCTCGGCGCCTGTCTCGACCCGGCCCTCGCGGCGGGCGACCGCCTGGGCGCCGATCCGCACCCGGGTGCGGTCGTCGCCGCTCAGCAGGCCCTCGGAGTTGGCGACCGATACCTCGCGTCGCGCCTCGCCGTAGGAGGCGCTCGCCTGGGCGATCTCGCCGCCGGCGGCGCGGGCGCGCTCGTCCAGCTCGCGCAGTAGCTCTGCCTTGCGCGCCGCGGGCACCTCGCCCGGCGGGCGCTCGACCGGCAGCGGGCTGGGCGCCTCGGCGCGCAACTGGTGTGGCTGCGAGCGCTCGCCGCGCAGTGCCGCCGCCGCCTCGTCCGCGGCACGTTCGAGGTCCGCCGGGTCAAGCCCGTCGACGTGGGCGAAGTAGGTCGTGCCGCCGCTCAGCACGCGCACGCCGGCGCCCTCCTCGGCGCCGGACTGGACCTGCTCGATCCGCGACTCATCGATCGCCAGCGTCAGCCCGCCGCGCCGTTCGGCGAACAGCTCGGCGAACTCGCCGCCGTTGGCGAGCGCGCGGGCGAGCACGCGCTCGGCGACCTCGCGGTCGAACAGGGCCTCGGCCGGGCTCACGACTTCGGTCGCTTCCCGGCGAGCTCGATCAGCCTGCCGGCGGCGACGAACAGCTCGCCTCCGGCGCGCGAGTCCACAGCGTGGTCCTCGGCCCGACCACCCTTGAAGTAGAGGCGGGCGAAGGGGCGGCGCGAGGCGCGACGGCGGCGCATGTAGGCGGCGGCCTCGTCGGCGTAGCCGGAGACGCGATCGAGCAGGACGCGGTGCGGCTTAGGCGGCATCTGGACTCGCCTCCCCGGCACGGCCGTCGCCACCCGCAGCCAGATCGCGCAGCAGTGCCCGCAGGTCGAAGAAGGTGAGCGAGGCTAGGGCGAAGCGCTCGGTCACGGCAACCGCGGCGAGCCCAGCGTGGCGCAGGGCGAAGACCTCGCCCTGCTCGGTGCCGATGTGGATCTGCCCGACCGGCTCGCCGCCCGCGTCGTCGGCGACGGCGAACAGCTCCGCGACGTCCTCGCGCCAGCGCTCGGCCTGGCCGCTGGCAGCGAGCACAGTGCCGTCGGAGCCGACGATCGCGGCGCCGCGGAGGTCGGGTGACATCTCGGTCAGATAGGCGAGCGCGCCCCCGGCGGCCTCGCCCGAAACCGCCCCGTTCGCCTCACCGTCGGCCATTTAGCCAAAATACCGACCCGTGTCCCTGGCCCGAGCCTCCTGGATCACCGTAGTCGCCGTCTGCGCGATCGCCGCGATCCTCTTCGCGCTCAGCGGCTACACCGGCTACACGGTCACCGTGATCGCCGTCGGCCTCGCCGCAGCGGTCAATCTGCTGCCCAGCCCCTAACCGGCCCGGTAAGGACCCCGATCGCGCTCGGGGTCGCGAAAGGAGGTCTCCGGCTCGACGTGGATCAGCACCTCGGCGCGGCGGATGTCGCTCTCGATCTCGTCGCGCATCTGGTGGGCGAGCTCGTGGGCGCGCTCGAGGCTGGTCCCGGAGCGATACTGGACGTGCAGGTCGATGTAGCGGCGGCTGCCGGCGCGGCGGGCGCGCAACTTGTGGTACCCGGCGACATCCGGCGTGCGGGCGGCGGCAATCGCGGCCTCGATCCGGTCCATCTCCTCGTCGGGTAGGACTTCGTCGACCAGCACGCCGGAGGAGCGGCGGATGATCCGTATCCCGGCGCCGACGATCGCCGCAGCGACGACCAGCGCGGTGATCGAGTCAAAGGCGACGACCCCGGTGACCTCGACCAGGCCGAGGCCGGCCAGGACGCCGGCCGAGGTGAGCGCGTCGGTGCGCAGGTGGGCGGCGTCGCCCTCGAGCGCCGGTGAGTCGTGCTCCCTGGCCTGCCGGTAGAGGACGCCCGAGACGACCAGGTTGGCGAGGACCGAGAAGCCCATCACGGCAATTCCGACACCGAGCCGGTCGACCTCGGCGCCGTCGACGAGCCGGTGGGTGGCCTCGTAGACGATGATCCCGGCGCCGATCAGGATCAACATCCCCTCGATCGTCGCCGCCAGGCTCTCGACCTTCTCGTGCCCGTAGGGATGGTCCTCGTCGGCCGGTTCGTCGGCTTTGCGCACCGAGACGAAGGCGACGACCGAGGCGACCAGGTCGATCAGCGAGTGCACCGCCTCGGTGATGATCGCGATCGAGCCGGTGATCGCCCCGGCGGCGAGCTTGATCGCGATCAGGAACGAGTTCGACGCGATCGAGAGCCCGGCCGCGCCGCTTTTGGTGCGGATCATCGGCCTGCCTGCGGCGCGCCCTGGCTGAGATGCCGCGCCAGCAGGCGCGCGGCGCGGCCGCGATGGCTGATCTCGTTCTTCTCCGCCTGGCTGATCTCCGAGTACGTGCGCGTATCCTCGGAACCGGTCGCGTAGGGGACGAACGCTGGGTCGTAGCCGAACCCGCCCTCGCCCCTCGCCTCCTCGATCAGGTAGCCGTCGCAGCGCTCCTCGAAGACGTGCTCGACGCCGTCGGCGTCGACCAGGGCAAGGGCGCAGACGTAGTAGGCGCCGCGCTCCCCGCCGGCCGCCGCGACCTCGCGCAGCAGCTTCTCGAGGTTCTCCTCGTCGCTGGCGTTCTCGCCGCCATAGCGGGCGGAGTGGATCCCAGGCCGGCCACCCAGCCCGACTGCGCCGATCCCCGAGTCGTCGGCGATCGTCGGCTCGCCGGTCACCCGTTGCGCCACCCGCGCCTTCTCCAGCGCGATCGCGGCGAAGCTCTCCCCGTCCTCCGGCGGCAGCTCGACGTCCTCGGGCAGCGGCTCCAGCTCGACCCCGGGGAGCAGTTCGCGCATCTCGCGCAGCTTGTGCTTATTGCCCGTCGCGAAGATCAATCGGCCTGGAACGCTTCCTACCCGGACAGGTTCTCTGCGGTCCCCGTTACCCGCTCCTGCACCCCGCGCAGCCTCGAGATGCCCATCTCGGCGAGCCCAAGCAGCTCGTCGAGCGAGGCGCGGGAGAGCGGCGTACGCTCGGCCGTCGCCTGTACCTCGACCAGGCCGCCGTCGCCGGTCATCACCACATTGGCATCGACGTCGGCGTTGGAATCCTCGCCGTAGTCGAGGTCGCATAGCGCGCGCCCATTGACCATGCCGACGCTGACCGCCGCGATCGAGCCGTTCAGCGGCATCGCCTCGATCTTCTTCGCGTCGAGCAGTTTCTGCAAGGCCAGCCGCAGGGCGACGTAGCCGCCGGTTATCGCCGCGCAGCGTGTGCCGCCGTCGGCTTCGAGCACATCGCAGTCGACGTAGACGCTGCGTTCGCCGAGCGCACGGAAATCGACCACGACCCGCAGCGAGCGCCCGATCAGGCGCTGGATCTCGACCCCGCGCCCGTCCTGCTTACCGCGCGAGACGTCGCGCGCCTTGCGGCTGCCGGTCGAGGCGGGCAGCATCGAGTACTCGGCGGTGACCCAGCCTTTGCCCTTGCCCTGCATCCATTTCGGCACCGACTCCTGTACCGAGGCGGTGCAGATCACCCTCGTCCTGCCGATCGAGATCAGCGCCGAGCCGTCGGCACTGGCTACGAAGCCGGGGTCGATGGCGACCGGCCGGATGTCGGCCGGCGCCCTGTCATAGCTACGCGAAGCTGGCATGCCGCGAGTCTGTCACGCGCACGCCGGTCGGGGCGGCTCGCAGCGCGAGCCGCCCCTCCCCTGGGCTCACTTGAACGCCACCTTGTCGACCGCCTGCTTGATCTTGTCGACGATCACTCCAGCGAGCTCAGTGCCCTGTTTGCCGTTGAAACCTTTCATCGCGGCGACCATCCCGACCATCAGCAGCGAGACGAGCAGGATCAGCCCGACGTACTCGACCGTGCCCTGCCCGCGCTCGCCCTCCGCGAGCGCCCGGATCCCCCGCAATCGCCACTCGACCGCGGCTTGCACATAGCCCATCAGCGCGTAGAACATCGAAGCCTCCTCGTTTGGATTTGGCGCGATGCTGGACCGCCCCGACGCACGGATCTAGACCTGATTGGGCCAACTCGGCGGCGGAACTGTAAAAAGTCTGCGCAGCCCGGTGACCGCCCCGGCTGCGGGTACGCTCAGCGCTGATGCGGGTGCTGGTCGTGACCAACTTCGTCCCCGACGCCGCGGCGCCGCAGCGCGGTCGCTGGGTGCGCGATCAGGTCGACGAGCTGCGCAGCCTCGGGGTCGAGGTCGAGGTCTTCAGCTTTCCCCCGGGCTCCAGTCACTACCTGCCGGCGGCGCTGCGCCTGCGCCGACTGCTGCGCCACGAGGCCTACGACCTGGTCCACGTCCACTACGGGCTTACGGCTTGGTCGGCGCTGCTCGCCGGCGCGCGGCCGCTCGCGGTCACGTTCCACGGCACCGACGTCCGCCACCCGGTCGTCGGTGCGCTCTCGCGGCGCCTGGCCTGGCGCGCCGACCTCGTCGCCGCTGTCTCGCGGGCGCTATACGGGCCCGAAGACGGCCGGCCCGGACTGCCGCCGGTTCCGGGCTCGGCCGTCCTGCCCTGCGGCCCGGACCTCGATCGCTTCCGGCCGCTGCCACGGGCCGAGGCGCGGCGGGAGCTGGGACTCGACCCCGACGGCCGCTACCTGTTCTTCCCGGCCAACCCTGAGCGCCGTGAGAAGCGCGCCGACCGCGCCGCCGAGGTCGCCGCGGCGAGCGGCGCCGAGCTGCTCACCGGTGGTGCAATCGAGCCGGAGCGGATGCCGCTCTGGGTCAACGCGGCCAATGCCGTCCTGGTCACCTCCGACTACGAGGGCTTCGGCCTCGCCTGCGTCGAGGCGCTTGCCTGCGACGTGCCGGTCCTCTCCACGCCGGTCGGCATCGCCCCCTTCGCCCTCGCCGGGATCGCGGGCACGCTCTGCGCGGACTTCGACATCGAGGTCTGGAGCGTCGCCGCCGACCCCCATCTCGCACACCCGGATCCACGGGTCGAGGGCCTCGCCCGAGCGGCCTCGGTCTCCGCACGGCGAATGGCCGAGCGGACGCTTGCCGCCTACGGCGACCTGCTGGACCGGGACGGCGCCGCCAAGTAATAGATTGAGCGGGATGAGCGAGGAGAAGCGCGACCCCGGCAGCGACGAGCTCGGAGTCCAGGTCGAGGCGGCGGAACGCCGGCTGCGCGAGGCGACCGAGGCCGCCACCGCCGCCGAAGAGCGCGCCATCGCCGAGATCCGCGCGCTCGAAGCCGACCTCGAGAAAGAGCGGCAGGCCGGCGCGGAAGAGTTGGAGCGGATGCGCCGCGAGCACGCCGACGTGCTGGAGCGCGAACGCGGCGCCAAGGATCAAGCGATCGCGGCAGCCGAGCGCCGCCTTGCCGAGATCGAGGCGCAGACCGACGCGGCGGAGAAGCGGGTCGAGGAGGCGCAACGCCAGGCCGCCGCAGCCGAGGGCACGACCGCCGACGTCGAGGCGCGCGCCCGCGAGGCCGCGGCCGCCTGGTTGCGCGCTCAAATCGAGGCCGTACGCCGAGAGGCGGCGGGGCGATAGCGGTTCAGAACGAGTGCGACGTCGCCGTGGTCGGCGGCGGGGCGGCTGGGCTCTGGACGGCGCTGCGCGCGGCAGAGCGGGACGCAGCGGTCTGCCTGGTCTCGCGCACGCCGCTCTCGCAGAGCGCCAGCTTCTGGGCCCAGGGTGGGCTGGCCGCGGCGCTCGAGCCGGGCGACTCGCCGGCCCAGCACGCCGCCGACACGATCGCCGCCGGCCGGGCGCTCTGCCGCCCCTCGGCCGTGCAGACCCTGGTCGACGAGGCGCCGGCCGCGGTGCGTGAGCTGCGGGAGCGCGGTGTCGATTTCGACCTCGACGCCGACGGCGAGTTGGCGCTGGGCCTCGAGGGTGGCCACACGCGGCGGCGAATCGTTCACGCCGGAGGCAGTCAGACCGGCCATGAGATCACCTCGAAGCTGGCGGCGATGGTCGCCGCCGAGCCGCGCATCGAGGTGCGCGAGCGGACCTCTGCGGTCGCGTTGTGGAGCGACGGCGAGCGCTGTCATGGGCTGCTGGCCGACGGCAGCCCGATCGGCTCCGCGGCGACAGTGCTCGCGACGGGCGGCGCCGCCGCGCTCTGGCGTCGCACGACCAACCCCTGGGGAGCGATCGGCGCCGGGCCCGCCTTTGCGGCAGCGGCAGGCGCCGAGCTTGCCGACCTCGAGTTCTGCCAGTTCCACCCGACCGCGCTGGCGCTGCCTGACACGCGCTTCGACGGTCTGCTGATCACCGAGGCGGTGCGCGGCGAGGGAGCCGCCCTGCTCGACGCCTCCGGGCGCCGCTTCACCGACGAGCTGGCGCCGCGCGACGCGGTCACCGCGGCGATCCTCGACCGGATCGAGGCCGACGGCGGCGGCGCCGTGCGACTCGACCTGCGCAAGCTGGACCCGGCCCGCTTCCCCAACGTCTTCGAATCGCTGCGCGAGGCGGGGCTCGACCCCCTCGCCGAGCCGGTTCCGGTCGCTCCGGCCGCCCACTACACGATGGGAGGCGTCGCGGTCGACCTCGACGGCCGCTCCTCGCTGCCAGGGCTGTTCGCGGTCGGCGAGTGCTCGTGCACGGGCCTGCACGGCGCCAACCGGCTGGCTTCCAATTCCCTCAGCGAGTGCTTCGTCTTCAGCGCCAGGGCGGCCGGCGCGGCGCTTGAGGAGGTCCACGCCGACACTCCCCCGCCGCCGCCCGAGTGGCGATTCCAACCACCGAGCCGCGCCACCCGCGACGCCGTCTGGCGGCTGGCCGGTCCACTGCGCCGCCCGGAACAGCTGCGCGAACTGCAATCCGACTCCTATCCGCTCGCCGCCGCGATCGCGACCTGCGCGCTCGAGCGGGCAGAGTCGCGCGGCGGCCACCTGCGTGCAGACCACCCCGACACCGACGACGGTCTCGACCGGGTCCACATCGTCTACGGGCCCGACGGGGAGACCCGCCGCGAGGAATGGCGATAGATGCTGCTCGGGGTCGATGTCGGCGGAACCTTCACCGACGCCGTGCTCTTCGACGGCGAGCGGCTGCACACGGCGAAGCTGCCGACGACGCCGGAGGACCAGTCGCTGGCGGTCATCGGCGCGGTCGAGGAGCTGCTGCGACGGGCGGGCGCGGAGGCCGCGGCGGTCGAGTCCTTCGCGCACGGGATGACGGTCGGCACCAACGCCCTGCTTGAGGAACGCGGCGCCCGCACCGCGCTGATCGCGACTGCGGGCTTCGCCGACCTGCTCGAGATCGGCCGTCAGGAGCGGCCCGAGCTCTACCGGCTCTGCACCCCCAAGCCCGCGCCGCTGGTCGACCCCGAGCTGCGCTTCGAGGCCGCCGGGCGAATCGGGCCGGAGGGCGAGATCGAGCCGTTGCCGAAAGACGAGGCAGAGCGGCTCGCCGGGCTGATCCGGCGCAGTGGCGCCGAGTCGGTCGCGATCTGCCTGCTCTTCTCCTACCTGGACCCCGCTCACGAGCGCGCGATCGCCGCCCATCTGCGGCGCGAGCTCCCCGACGTCCATGTCTCGGCGTCGCACGAGGTCCTGCCCCGCTTCCGCGAGTACGAGCGCTGCTCGACGACCGCGATCGACGCCTATCTCTCACCGCTGCTCGGTCGTTACCTGGGACGGCTCGGCGAGGCCGCGGCCGCCGCCGGCCTGCCCAGCCCGCTGGTGATGCAGTCCTCGGGCGGGGTCGCCGCCGCCGGAGAGGCAGCGAAGGCAGGGGCCTGGAGCGTGCTCTCCGGACCCGCGGGCGGCGCCGTCGGCGCCGGTCTGATCGCCGCGATCGGCGGCGACGGCAACGCCCTCGGTCTCGACATGGGAGGAACCTCCTGCGACGTCTGCGTGATCGAGGACGGCGAGGTCGGGCGAACCGACTCGCGTCGGCTCGACGGCCGCGCCATTCAGCTGCCGATGGTCGACGTGCACACCGTCGGCGCCGGCGGCGGCTCGATCGGTTGGCGCGACAGCGGTGGCGCCCTGCGGGTCGGCCCACGCTCCGCTGGTGCCCAGCCGGGACCCGCCTGTTACGGGCGCGGCGGCGAGGAGCCCACCGTCACCGATGCCAACCTGCTGCTCGGCAACCTCGCCGCCGACTCGACCCTGGCCGGCGGTGTCGCCCTCGACCTCGACGCGGCCGGCACGGTCGTCGGCGGGCTGGGCGACGCGCTCGGCCTCGGCACGCTGGAGACCGCCGAGGGGATCGTGCGCGTGGCCAACCAGGAGATGGTGCGGGCACTGCGCATGGTCACGGTCGAGCGTGGCATCGATCCGCGCCGTTTCGTGCTGCTGCCGTTCGGCGGCGCCGGGCCAATGCACGCTGCGGCGATCGCGGCCGAGCTTGGCATCGAGCGCATCCTCTGCCCGCGCGCCGGCGGCGTGCTCTCGGCTCTCGGCCTCTGCGCCTCCGACCGCCGCCGCGACACCACCCGCACCGTGATGCTGAGCGGGGTGGATTTCAGCGCGGAGCGCGTGGCGGCGGAGGTCGCCGAACTGACCGCCCGGATCGACGGCGACATCGACGGCGGCGAGCCCGAGGTCGTCTACGAGCTGCGCTACGCCGGCCAGGCGTTCGAGCTGCCGGTGAGCGGGACGGCGCATCCTGAGCCGGCGGATCTCGCCGCACGCTTCGAGCAGGCGCACGAGGAGCGCTACGGCCACCGCGATCCCGACGGCGAGATCGTCCTCGTCCACATCCGCCTCGCGCTCGTCGCGCCCGGCCCGCGGCCTCGCCCCGCCGCCGCCGCGACGGGGAGCCTGAGAGAGGACAGCCGCGCGGTGCGCTTCGACGGCAAATGGGTGCAGACACCGGTGCTGCGGGGTGAGCCAAGCGCCGGCCTCAGCGCCGAGGGCCCGGTGGTCTTCGAGCTGCCCGAGGCGACCTTCGTCGTCCCCCCCGGCTGGGGCGCCGCAGTCGACGAGACTGGCACGATCCACGCGGAGGTTCGATGAGCCTCGACCCGGTCGACCTGCAGGTGATGATCGGCGGACTGCGCGCGGCCTGCGACGAGATGGGCGCAACCCTGATCCGCTCCGCCTACTCGGCCAACATCAAGGAGCGCCACGACTGCTCAACCGCACTCTTCGACGCCGGCGGCGAGCTGGCGATGCAGGCTGAGCACATCCCCGTCCACCTGGGCTCGATGCCCGACGCGGTCGCCGCCGTGCTCGACGAGGAGCACCGCCCCGGCGAGGCCTGGATCCTCAACGACCCCTACCGCGGCGGCACCCACCTGCCCGACGTGACCCTGATCTCGCCGGTCTTCGTTGCCGGCGAGCTGTTCGGCTTCGCCGCCTGTCGCGCCCACCATGCCGACATCGGCGGCCCCAGCCCAGCCGGGATGCCGGCCCGCTCGCGCACGCTGGAGGAAGAGGGCGTGGTGATCCCGCCGACCCGGATCGGCGAGGGCGAGCTCGAACGGCTGGCCGAACAGATGCGCACGCCGCGCCAGCGCCTCGCCGACCTGCGTGCGCAGGCCGCAGCCAACCGGATCGGCGAGCTGCGCCTGGCTGAGCTCGCCGAGCGGCACGGCCTCGAGCGCCTGCGGGCGGGAATGGATGAGATCCTCGCCTACGCCGAGCGCCGCACCCGGGCTGCCCTCGCCGACCTGCCCGACGGCACCTACGTCGCCGGGGACGTGCTCGAGGACGACGCCGGCGGCGAACCGCGCGACGTCGGGCTGCGGCTGCAGGCGACCGTCCGCGGCGACGAGCTGACCCTCGACTTCAGCGGTACCGATCCCCAGATCGACGGCAACCTCAACTGCCCGCTCTCGGTGACCAAGTCGGCCGCCTTCTTCGCCGTGCGCGTGCTCACCGACCCCGACGCGCCACCTTCGGCCGGCGCCTACAGGCCGATCGAGGTGATCGCCCCCGAGGGCTGCCTGCTCAACGCCCGCTTCCCCGCCGCCGTCGCCGCCGGCAACGTCGAGACCTCGAGTCGCGTGGCCGACCTGACGATCGCCGCCCTTGGCGACGCCCGGCCGGTCCCCGCCCAGGGCCAGGGCACGATGAACAACCTGACCCTCTCTGGCGAGGGCTTCACCTACTACGAGACGCTCGCCGGCGGCCAGGGCGCCTGCGCCGACGCCGACGGGCCGTCGGCGATCCACGTGGCGATGTCGAACACGCTCAACACGCCGGTCGAGGCGCTCGAGACCGAGTTCCCGCTGCGCGTGCGCGAGCTGGCGCTGCGCCGGGGCAGCGGCGGTGGCGGCGGCCACAGCGGCGGTGAGGGGATCGCGCGCGAAATCGAAGCGCTGGAGCCGATGCGCTACACGCTGATCGGCGAGCGGCGGCGCCACTCGCCGCGCGGGCGCGACGGCGGAGAGGACGGCCGGCCCGGCGTCGACCAGCTCAACGGAGAGCCCCTGCCCGGTAAGAGCGAAGGCGCTCTGCGGGCGGGCGACAGGCTGCGGATCGAGACGCCGGGAGGCGGCGGACTCGGGCCGATTTCCAGGTAAATACCGATTTAATTTGGCGATTCGGCCGTCCTTGTCTAGAATGCACGGCCTTGGGCGGGGCCCTCGCCTGTACAGGGGTACAGTGCTACTTCCCAGTCGAATCACCCCGACCCAACCGAGGTACGAATTCAAATGCCGATCGCGCTAAAGGAATGGGCTGTAACCGTGCGCGCCCTCGCTGAGGGCGAGCAGTTGCTGACCCTGCGCAAGGGCGGAATTCGCGAGGACAACAAGCACTTCGAGCTCGACCACGAGCGCTTCTTCCTCTACCCGACCTTCGACCACCAGCGCAACAACCTTGTCCGCGAGTCGCATCACCCGGAGTTGAGCCGCGCCCTCGAGGAGGGCGTCTGGCCCGACGAGGAGCCGCCGCCGGGAGCGCTGCTGCAGGACGGCGGCATCCCCCAGCCCGACCGGGTTCGCCTGCGCTGCTGGGCCGAGGTCACCGATCACCTGACGATCGACAACCCCCGCGTCGTCGACGAGCTCTCGCCCTACTACGTCTGGACCCCGGACTACGCCGAGAAGCGGCTCAACTGGAAGCGGCGCCATCCGCTGAACATCCTGCTGCTGCGGGTCCACCGCATCCCACGTCCGGTCACGGTCCGGGTCCGCGAGGAGTACCACGGCTGCCGCTCCTGGGTCGAGATCGATCGCGACCTGCCCTTTGAGGGCACGCCCGTGATGGCCGACGAGGAGTTCGACCGCGCCCGCTCGGAGATCCACTCCGTCTGCACCTCCTCCGAACCCGTCCTCGTCTAAGGCCTCCCAGCGCCAGGCGGCCTTAGATGCCGTGGGTCGAGACGCATTCGCTTAGCTTTACGGCCCGCCATGACAGCGGCGACGCTGCGTTCGCAGAGCGCTCCCTGGACCGGATGGAGGAACTGCGGCTGCGGCTCGAGGACCGCTTCGCGGTCGTACCCGGCGACGTCACCGTCGTCGTCCACACCAACCCGCTGATGCTCGCCTTGGCGCACCCGTTCCTGCCCGCGGCACGCTGGGCGTCTGCGCCGGCCGGACGGCGCTATCTGGCCGGCTGGGCGATGGCGACCGAGCTGCATGTGCTCAACGACCTGCACATGGAGCGCCGCGCCGCCGGCGAGGACTCGCGCGAGGCGCTGCGCGGCACCGCCGAGCGCCTCTACGCCCAGCTCGCGATCGCCGCCAACAATCCCGACCTCCCCCCCTCGTGGACGCCGCGGCGCTTCGCCCGCTACCTCGGCTGGGCCTGGCTGATCGAGGGGGCCGCGCAGTATTTCGCCCGCCAGGTCGGCCTCTACCGCGCCGCGGTGATCAGCCGGCTACGCGAAAGCGGCAGGCCGTCCTTCCCCCCCTCGCGCCGCGACGCCGTGCTGCTCGGCGGCACGATCTTCGACCTGCTGGAGACCGAGCGCGGCGCCGAGGCCTGCGACCGCCTGGCGCTCAACATCCACCCCGGCGGCGCCGCGCCGACTCTGGAAGCCGCCTTCGATGCCCGCGCCGGCGAGATCGAGTCCGCCTGGCGCGACTACCTGCGCGCAATCGCCCGCCCCAGCGCGGGCTAGCTGACGCCCGGCGTCCCCTCGAGAACCTCGCGTGCCTGCTCGGCGAGCTCCTCGGCGACGAGCACCTGGCGCGGGCCGGCGGCGAGGAAGTCCGGTACGTCGAAGCCCGCGGCGCGCTTCAACATGCTGGGGATGCCGTGCTCGGAGAGCAGGCCCTGGATCATTTCCGCCTCGGCCTGGTTCTGGCCGTAGCCAACCTTGACCAGTTTGCCGCTAGGAGACGACAAGCTCGGCCTCCTCGATCCCGCCGTCCCTGATCCAGAAACCCTTGAGGTCGGGCGCATCGGAATCGGCCAGCGAGACGATCAGGTAGACCGCTTCCGGCCAGCCCGCCAGATTGACGTCGGTCTGCGAGGGAAATGCAGCGCTCTTGGTGTGCGAGTGGTAGATCGCCACCAGCTCCTCCCCCGCCTCCTCGATCTCGCGCATCAGGCGGAACTGCTCCTTGGCGTCGATCGAGTAGCGCAGCGGGCTGCCCTCAGCGTTCTCGGCCCGGTAGACCGTCGCCGCGGCGCCATCGCGCCCACCGACCATCCCGCAACACTCGTTCGGCAAATCCTCCCGCGCGTGGGCGACGATCTCGTCGACTAGTCGTTGGGGAATGCGCATTCTTGCTTTCTCCGAACCAGGGCGTGCGTGGCCAAGCAGATCAAGGACGCAGGGAGGCCGGTGAGGGGAGCGCACTGTTTGTGCGTGACCCGATCCGGGCGACCGAGGACGCCGATATGCGCAGCGCCACGCGCGCCCCTACCACCAAACCGTCGAGTCAAGATTGGCTATCTCGTCGATCGGGCGGGTGTAAACGCCGGAGGAGAGGTACTTCCAACCGTCGTCGGGGATCAGGAAGACGACGTTGCCCCCCTCAAGCTCCTCGCCGATGCGGACGGCGATGCGGGCGATCGCGCCGGAAGAGACGCCGGCGAAGACGCCCTCCTCGTCGAGCAATTTGCGGGTCCAGACGATCGCGTCGCGGTTGGAGACCATGATCTTGCGGTCCAGCAGGGTGATGTCGATGATCGGCGGGATGAAGCCGTCGTCGAGCGAGCGCAGCCCGTGCACCATCTCCCCCTGCATCGGCTCGGCCGCAACCAACAGCGTCTCGGGGTCGTGCTCCTTCAGCCGCCGCCCGTTGCCCATCAGCGTGCCGCCGGTGCCGAGCCCGCCGACGAAAGCGGCGACCTCGTCGAGCTCTTCGAGGATCTCAACCGCGGTGCCGTTGTAGTGGGCCAGCGGATTGGCCTCGTTGCCGTACTGGTAGGGCATGTAGTAGCGCGAGTCCTGGCTCATCTCCAGCGCCACGTCGACGGCGCCGTTGGAGCCCTTCGCACCTTCCGAGTAGACGATCTCCGCCCCGTACATCTCGAGCAGCTGGGTGCGCTCTTTGGTCACGTTGTCGGGCATCACGACCTTCAGGTCATAGCCCTTGCGGCTGCAGATCATCGCCAGTGAGATGCCGGTGTTGCCCGACGTCGGCTCGAGAATCGTCTGGCCCGGCTCGATTGCGCCCTCGGCCTCAGCCGCCTCGATCATCGATCTGGCGACCCGGTCCTTGACCGAGCCGGTCGGGTTGCGACCCTCGAGCTTGGCGTAGATGCGGACGCCGGGCTTCGGCGAGAGCTTCGGCAACTCGACCAGCGGCGTATTGCCGATCGACTCGACGATGTCGCCGTAGCGTCCCCCACAGGGTCTGTTGAGCAACTCTCCCGACACTTCAAAAAGTATAGCCATGGAAATTGAAGTGGCGAGAACCAAGCCTGGGAAGGACGCAGGGAGCGTGGCGTGCTTCCCAGCACGCGAGCGACTGAGGACGCCGCCAGGCGCCGGTTATCGCCGCTTCAACCGCCGGCCATCGCCGGCATGATGATGACCGTGTCGCCGTCCTTCACCCCGGTCTCGAGCCCGTCGAGCACGCGCACGTCCTCATCGTTGAGGTAGACGTTGACGTAGCGGTTGAGCTCGCCCTCGGGGCCGAAGAGCTGCTCGGCGGTCGCCGGGTGCTCGGCGGTCAGCGCCCGCAGCACCTCGCCGACGCTGCCGCCGGCCGCCTCGACCTCGTTCTGGCCGCCGGTCTGGGCGCGAAGCACGGGTGGAATGCGAATCGTTGCCATCGGGGACGCGATCCTAGACGAGGTGAAGGGCAGCGGACCTCAGCCGGCGCAAAACGCGTCGTAGTCCGGGAATTTGCCGAGCTCGGAGTCCGGAATCTCGGGTGCGTTCTCGCCGCAGATCGGGCACTCGGGGTCACGGCGCACCTTCAGCTCCGTGAACCTCGTGCTGAGCGCCTCGTAGAGCAGCAGGCGGCCGATCAGCGGCTCACCGATGCCGAGCACCAGCTTCAACACCTCGTTCGCCTGCAGCAGTCCCATCTGGCCGGCCATCACGCCGAGCACGCCGTTGGCCGAGCAGCTAGGCGCCAACTCCGCCGGCGGCGGCGTCGGGTAGAGGCAGCGGTAGCAGGGCCCCTCGAAGGGGACGAAGGTCGAGATCTGCCCGTCGAAGCTGAGGATCGAGGCGGAGACGACCGGCTTGCGCAGCCGCACCGAGGCGTCGTTGAGCAGGTAGCGGGTGGGGAAGTTGTCGGCGCCGTCGACGATTACGTCGTACTCGCTGAGGATCTCGACGATGTTGGAGGCGTCGAGCCGGAAGTTGTGCTCGACCACGTCGACGTCGGGGTTGAGCGCCTCGATCGTCAGGCGCGCCGACTGGGTCTTCGGCGTGCCGATCCGCTCGGTGTTGTGGATCACCTGGCGCTGCAGGTTGGAGGCGTCGACGAGGTCGTCGTCGACGAGGCCGATCGTGCCGATTCCGGCGGCGGCGAGGTAGAGCGCGGTCGGCGCGCCGAGCCCGCCGGCGCCGACCAGCAGCACCTTCGCGTTCAGCATCTTCAGCTGGCCATCGACCCCGACCTCGGGCAGCAGCGTGTGGCGCGAGTAGCGGTCGCGCTGCTCGGCGGTCATACCGCTGGCGGCGACGACCGGCAGCCCCTGCTCCTGCCAGGCGAGGATCCCGCCGGCCATCGAGGCGACATCCTCGTAGCCGAGCGCTTCGAGCTGCTGGGCGGCGATGTAGGAGCGGTTGCCGCTGCGGCAGTAGATGATCGTGCGGGCCGACTTGTCGGGCGCCGCAGCGGCGATCTCGTCGGCGAGGAGACCCGGCGGCACGAGCTTGCCGTTCTCGAGGTGGGCCTCCTGGTACTCGTGCGGCTCGCGGGTATCGACCAGGACGACGTCGCCGCCCTCGATCTCCTGTGCCGCCTCGAACGCCTCGATCTCCTCGACCTGCTGCTTGGTCTGCGTAGTCACGTCAAATCCCTTAATCCTGATCCGGTTTACTTCAAAAAGTATAGCGACAACGAAAGGGCCGCCCGGAGGGGGCCCTTCGAATCGCTTTTCCCGGCCTCCTAGCCGAGGCTCGGACGCATCTGGCGGAGGCGTTTGACGCGCTCTTCGATCGGCGGGTGGGTGGAGAAGAGGCCCGCTATGCCCTTGGCCGCGAACGGCTTGACGATGTAGAGCGGCTCGGACGCCTGGTTGACCTGCATCGGCATGTCCGCCGCCCCCTGCTCGAGCCGCAACAGGGCGCTGGCCAGCGACTCCGGGTTGCCGCAGATCTGGGCGCCGCCCGCGTCGGCCGAGTACTCGCGCTGGCGCGAGATCGAGAGCTGGATGATCGTCGCCGCGATCGGCGCCAGCAGGACCATCGCCAGCGAGGCCACGAGGCTGAGCGGCGACTCGTTGTCGTTGCCGAACCAGAGCAGCATGTAGGCGAGGTAGGTGATCGCGGCGCCGATCGCCGAGGCGATCGTCTGGATCAGGATGTCGCGGTGCTGGATGTGGGCGAGCTCGTGGGCGAGCACGCCCCGCAGCTCGTCCTCGGAGAGCAGCTTGGTGATCCCGGCGGTGACCGCGACCGCGGCGTTCTTCGGATTGCGGCCGGTGGCGAAGGCGTTGGGCTGCTCCTGCGGGATCAGGTAGAGGCGCGGCATCGGCAGCCCGGCGCGCGTCGTCAGTTCGCGCATGATCTGGTAGAGGCGCGGCGCTTCGGCCTCGTCGATCGGCTTCGCGCGGGCCATTTTCAGCGCCAGCTTGTCGCTGAAGAAGTAGGAGCCGAGGTTGATCAACAGGGCGATGCCGAGGAAGAGCCCCGCCGTCGGCGCGCCGCCGATCAGGGCGCCGATCAGGACAAGGAGGCCACCGAGGGACGCCAGCAGGATCGTCGTCCGTATCGCCGCGCCCCGGTTGGATTGCTTGGTGGTGCTCATCGCATCGCTCCGATCGTCGCTTTACCTGTCCCCGCAGTATCCAGGCGAGCGACCGCTCCGGCCATAGGTGCCAGCCCCTATTCTCGCCCGATGACGACCCTGGTCATCGTCGTGCTCGCGATCGTCGCGGCGGCGCTCGCCTTCCAGCTCGTCGCCACGCTGCGCCGGCTTGCCCCGCTGGAGACGCTGATCGAAGACATGGAGAAGGTCGACCTGAGCCGGCCGGCGCCGCTGCTGCCGGACTCGATCGACGGCGTCGCCGAGACCGAGGAGGTCGAGCGGATCGAGCTCGCCTTCCTGCGCATGCTGCGCCGGCTGGAAGCCGAGCGGCGCCGCGCGGGGTCCGCTGCGCTGCGCGCCCAGGAGGAGGAGCGGGCGCGGGTCGCGCGCGACCTGCACGACGAGGTCAACCAGTCGCTGACCGGGCTGCTGCTGCGGCTCGAGGCGGTGCGCGAGGCGGCGCCGCCGGAGCTGGAGCCGGAACTGGCCGAGACCCGGGCACTCGCCAACCAGGCGATGCAGGAGCTGCTCTCGCTGGCCAGCCAGCTGCGCCCGACGGCGCTCGACGACCTCGGCCTCGTCGCGGCGATCGGCGGCCAGGTAGAGCAGCTCGAGCGCTCCGGCCTGGCGGCGGAGCTGAGCGTCGAGGGCGAGTTCTCCGACCTCGACGACGACGTGCAGCTGGTCGCCTACCGGGTCGCCCAGGAGGCGCTCAGCAACGCCGCCCGCCACAGCGGCGCCCGGCGGGTCGATGTGCGCCTGCGCCGCGCCGGCGACACGGTCGAGCTCGAGGTCGGCGATGACGGCAGCGGCTTCGCCTTCGAGCGCTCCGAGCGCGGCCTCGGCATCGGCGGCATGCGCGAGCGCGCGCTGTTGATCGGCGCCGAGCTGACGATCGAGTCCCGCCCCGGCGAGGGCACGACGGTGAGGCTGCGCAAATGAGGGTCCTGATCGCCGACGACCACGGCATCGTCCGCTCCGGTCTGCGGCTGCTGCTCGAGCGCCAGCCGGACATCGAGGTGATCGCCGAGGCGGCGGACGGGGCCGAGGCGCGCGAGCTGGCGATCCGCGAGCGGCCCGACCTGGCGATCCTTGACGTCAAGATGCCGAAGCTGACCGGGCTGCAGGCGACGCGCGAGATCAAGGCGCAGGCGCCCGAGGTCTCGGTGCTGATCCTCTCGATGCACGACGACGACCGCTACCTCGCCGAGGCGCTCAAGGCCGGCGCCTCGGGCTACGTGGTCAAGACACAGGCCGACGCCGACCTGCTCGCAGCGGTGCGCGCGGTCGAGCGCGGCGAGTCCTTCCCGGCGCCGGCGGCGGCGGGCGAGCTGACGCCGCGCGAGGAGGAGATCGTCAAGCTCGTCGCCGAGGCGCACACGAGCAAGCAGATCGCCGCGATCCTGCACCTCTCGGAGAAGACCGTCGAGAACCATCGCGCAAACGCGATGCGAAAGCTCGGCATGCGCGACCGCGTCGAGCTGGTCCGCTACGCGATCCGACGTGGCTTGATCGAGCCCTGAGCCGGAGGCCTCCGTTTGCTTGACTAGGCGCGCGATGACCAGTCGTGAGGACTTCCGCGAGAAGCGCTGGCTGGCGCTGATCCTGCTCTGCTCGGCGCAGTTCGTCGTCGTCCTCGACGCCTCGATCGTCAACGTGGCGCTGCCGACGATCGGCGACGCCCTCGACTTCTCCCAGGAGAACCTGCCCTGGGTCGTCAACGCCTACATCCTCACCTTCGGCGGCTTCCTGCTGCTCGGCGGCCGCACCGCCGACCTGCTCGGGCGGCGGCGGGTCTTCATGGGCGGGCTGGCGCTGGTCGCGGTCGCCTCGCTCGCCGCCGGCTTCGCCGCGACCGAAGCGCAGCTGATCGCGGCGCGGGCGGCGCAGGGGCTGGGCGCGGCGATCATCTCCCCGGCGGCGCTCTCGATCGTCACCACCACCTTCAAGGACGGCGCCGAGCGCAACAGGGCGCTCGGGGTCTGGGGCGCGGTCGCCGGCTCCGGCGGCGCCGCCGGCGTGCTGCTTGGCGGCGTGCTCACCGACGGGCTCGGCTGGGAGTGGGTGCTCTGGGTCAACGTCCCGGTCGCCGCGATCGCCTTCGCTCTCTCCCCCCGGCTGATCGCCGAGAGCCGCGCCGAACACGAGACCCGCGCCTTCGACGTCGCCGGCGCCGTGACCATCACGGCGGCGCTCTCGATTCTCGTCTACGCCGTCGTCGACGCGACCGAGGCCGGCTGGGGCTCGACCAAGACGATCGCCCTGCTGGCGACCTCGGCAGCCCTGCACGCCACCTTCGTCGCGATCGAGCTGCGCTCGAGCAAGCCGCTGGTGCCGTTCTCGATCTTCCGTATCCGCACCCTGACCGGCGCCAACGTCGTCGGCCTGCTGGTCGGCGCCTCGCTCTTCTCGATGTTCTTCTTCATCTCGCTCTACATGCAGCAGGTGCTCGGCTACAGCGCGATCAAGGCCGGCCTCTCCTACTTCCCGCTGGCGCTGACGATCATGCTCTCGGCCGCGGTTGCCTCGCAGCTCGTCACCAAGCTCGGCTACAAGCCGGTGCTCGCCGCGGGCATGCTCTTCATCGTCGCCGGCCTGCTCTGGTTCAGCCGCGTCTCCGTCGGCGGCGGCTTCACGACCGACATCCTCGGGCCGTCGCTGCTTGCCGCCGCCGGACTCGGCTTCTCCTTCGTGACGACGACGATCGCCGCCGTCTCCGGCGTGCAGGAGAGCGAGGCGGGCCTGGCCAGCGGCCTGATCAACACCTCGCAGCAGATCGGCGGCGCGCTCGGCCTCGCCGTGCTCTCGACGATCGCCACCACGCGCGCGCTCGACCTCACCCCGGCCGGGGGCCAGCCGGATGCGGCGGCGCTGACCGACGGCTTCCAGGTCGCCTTCCTCGGCGGCGCCGGGTTCGCCGCGCTCGGCTTCGTCCTCACCCTGCTGCTGATCCGCAACAGCGACAGCCGCGCCCACGTCGAGATCGGCCGGCTCGAAGCCGCCGAGGGCGACGAGGCGACCGAGCCCGCATCCGCATAACCGACCCCTTCAGTAGGATTTAGGCGAATGCTGTTCTCGACCAAAGCCGAGTACGGAGTGCGACTGATGGTCGAGCTGGGCCGCCAGCCCGGCTCCGCCCCGGTCTCGCTCAGCGCCGTCGCCGAGGCGGAGCGCCTGCCGCTCTCCTACCTCGAGCACCTGGTCGCCAAGCTGCGCAACGCCGAGCTGGTCAGCTCGACCCGCGGCGCCCATGGCGGCTACCGGTTGGCCAGGCCCGCGGAGACGATCACCCTCGACCAGGTGGTCGAGGCGCTGGAAGGGCAGATCGCACCGATGGAGTGCTTCCACGAGACTCCCGAGGGCAAGGTGCTCTGCTCGCACGAAAGCGACGGCGACCGCGCCTGCGCGACGAAGTTGCTCTGGACGCGTGTCCAGGGCGGCGTCACCAAGGCGCTGGCCGGCACGACGCTGGCCGAGCTGGTCGAGTTCTCCGGCGGCGCGGCAGGAGCCGAGCAGATGCCGGTCGGCAGCGCCGTCTAACCCCCCGAAACCCCGAATGGAGATGCATGGCTGAGCTGGAGATACGCAACCTGCACGTCAGCGCCGAGGGCAAGGAGATCCTGCGCGGTCTCGACCTCGACGTCGAGAAGGGCAAGGTCCACGCGCTGATGGGGCCGAACGGCTCCGGTAAGTCGACCCTTGCCAATGCGATCATGGGCCACCCTTCGCTCGAGGTGACCGACGGCACGATTTTCTTCAAGGGCGAGGACATGACCGAGGCTGACCCCGACGAGCGCTCGCGAGCCGGCCTCTTCATGGCCTTCCAGTACCCGGTGGCAATCCCAGGGGTCTCGGTCAGCAAGTACCTGCGGATGATCCTCAACGCCCGCCGCGAGGCGCGCGGTGAGGGCGAGATCAAGATCAAAGAGTTCGCCAAGACCGCCCAGGAGGCGATGGAGTTGGCGAACATCCCCAAAGACTTTTCCAGCCGCTACCTCAACGACGGCTTCTCCGGCGGCGAGAAGAAGCGCATGGAGCTGCTCCAGCTGGCGTTGCTGCGACCCGAGATCGCGGTGCTCGACGAGACCGACTCGGGCCTCGACATCGATGCGCTGCGGGTCGTCGCCGAGGGCGTCAACACCTTCGCCGGCCCCGACATGGGCGTGCTGATCATCACCCACTACCAGCGCATCCTGCACATGGTCAAACCCGACTCGGTCCACGTGATGTTCGACGGAAGGATCGTCAAAGAAGGCGGCCCGGAGCTGGTCGGAACGCTCGAGGAGAAGGGCTACGGCTGGATCGGCGAGGAGGTAGCCGCGAGCGCGTGACCACCTCCACCGCCTCCTTTCCGATCGAGAAGGTCCGCGCCGCCTTCCCGGCGCTGGAGCGCGAGGTCCACGGGCGCCCGGTCGCCTATCTGGACAGCGGTGCCAGCGCCCAGCGAGTGCTGGCCTCGATCCAGGCGGTCGACCGCTACGAGCGCGCCCACCACTCCAATGTCCACCGCGGCTCGCACACGCTCTCGGCCGAGGCGACGGCGGCCTACGAGGGAGCGCGGGCGACCGTCGCCGACCACATCGGCGCCGCCGACCGGCGCGAGGTGATCTTCGTCCGCAACGCGACCGAGGCGATCAACCTGGTCGCGCGGGCCTGGGGCGACGCCAACGTCGGCCCCGGCGACCGCATCGTGCTCTCCGAGATGGAGCACCACTCGAACATCGTCCCCTGGCAGCAGCTCGCCGAGCGGGTCGGGGCGGAGATAGATTGGATCCCGGTCACCGACGCGGGCGGGCTCGACATGGCGATGCTCACCGGCCTGCTCGAGCAGCGGCCGAAGCTCGTCGCCGTCACCCACGTATCCAACGTGCTCGGCACCGAGACCCCGCTCGCCGAGATCTCCCGCCTCGCCCACGAGGCCGGCGCGCTGGTGCTCGCCGACGGCGCCCAGGCGGCGCCGAAGCTGCCGCTCGACGTCGCCGAGCTGGGCGTCGACTTCTACGCGCTGACCGGCCACAAGCTCTACGCGCCGACCGGGATCGGGGCGCTCTGGGGCAGGCTCGACCTGCTGCGCGAGATGCCGCCCTTCCTCGGCGGCGGCTCGATGATCCGCAAGGTGACGACCGCCGGCACCACCTACGCCGACCCGCCCGCCCGCTTCGAGGCCGGCACCCCGGCGATCGCCCAGGCCGTCGGCATCGCCTCGGCGCTGCGCTGGCTCGACGGGCTCGGCATGGATCTCGCGCGCACGCACGAGCGCGAGATCGCCGACTACGCGCTGGCGCAGCTGGCCGAGGTGCCCGGCCTGCGCGTCTTCGGCCCGCCCCGTGGCCCCGAGCGGCTCGGCCCGGTCTCCTTCGAGCTCGAGGGTGTCCACGCCCACGACGTCTCCGAGATCCTCGACCGCCATGGTGTCGCCGTACGCGCCGGCCACCACTGCGCCCAGCCGCTGATGGAGCGGCTCGGCGTCGCCGCCACCGCCCGCGCCAGCTTCGGCGTCTACACCACCCCGGAGGAGATCGACCGCATGGTCGAGGGCCTCCACGACGCGAGAAAGATCTTCGGCATCTGATGGACGAGATGTACCGAGACCAGATCCTCGAGCACTACAAGCGCCCGCACAACTTCGGCCGCATCGAGGGCCCCGACCTCGAGTTCGAGGACACCAACCCGTTCTGCGGCGACGAGCAGCACGTGACGATCCGACTCGACGATGGCGGCCGGGTGGCCGAGGTCGCCTTCGAGGGCCAGGGCTGCGCGATCTCGACCGCGGCGACCTCGCTGCTGACCGACGAGCTGGTCGGCAAGACGCGCGAGGAGCTACTGGCGCTGCCCAAGGAGGAGGTGCTCGACCTGCTCGGGATCGAGATCTCGGCGACGCGGATGAAGTGCGCGATGCTCGGCCTGAAGGTGGTCAAGAGCGCCTCGCTCGGCGAGCCCGCCGAATGGGAGGACGAGGGTGAGGCTGGCGACCCTGAGGCAGAGCGGGCGCGCGACGGGATCTGAGCTGCGCTCAGACGCCGGCGAGGCCGCTGAGCCAGCGCAGGCCGAGCGTGAAGGAACGGGCGCGTGCTGCGGGGTCCCCATGCTGACCGGGGACCCGCACCAGGGAGACCCTCGGGTCGCGCTCGGCGAAGCCGATGTTCATCGCGCAGGGCACGACCGTGTCGGCGCAGCCGTGGAAGATCCGGACCGGCCGCCGGCTGGGCCGGTTGGCGGAGGAGTACAAGCGCATCGCATCCCATGTGGCCCTCAGGTAGCGCCAGGAGTGCGGATCGCCGGGTCGCGCCCTCACGTAACGCTGCGCGTACCGGGTGTGCCAAACGCGCAGCGCGGTGGGCGGCGATTTCGCCCCCGCCGCCCGGACGTAGCCGTTGGAGGCGAGCCAGGCGGCGATCGCGCCGCCGGCGGAGTCGCCGTAGGCATAGACGCTGCGCCCCTGTGCGCGCAGGCGGAGCGCGACGTCGCGCACCTGCTTGAAGGCGGCGGGCAGGTCATTCAGCGGGTAGGCAGGCTGCAGCGTCTCGAAGCCGCCCTGCGCGGCGGCGATACCGGCGGCGTAGTCCATCGCCTCGGGCGAGCCCTCGAAGAATCCGCCGCCGTGGATCAGCAGCAGGACGGGCCGCTGCTCCGACGCGTCGGCGACCCCGACCGGAACGAGCAGAACCGCGGCGATCAGGGCGAGGGCAATCTTCACGGCGAGTCTCATCGACAAGCACAACCGCAGAGTTGAGCGGAAGATTCGGCGTGCCTCGACATCCGCAATGGCCCCCATCGTCGCCTTTCTCTAAAATCCGACTGGATAAGTAGGATTAAGTCTCAACCCGCACGAAGCAGCGGCGGAGACTAGCGTCTCGCCCCATGACTGACACCGCCGGAACCCAAATCTCTGTGTGCCCACTCGCCGAGCTGCCGCCCGGCGCGATGCACCTGGTTGAGCACGAGGGGACGAAGATCGGCGTATTCAACTGTGACGGGACGCTGTACGCGATCGAGGATCGCTGCTCGCACGACGACGGGCCGCTCGCCGAGGGCGAGTTCGACAGGGATGCTTGCACCGTCGAGTGCCCCCGCCACGGATCGCTCTTCGACCTGACCACCGGCAGGCCGAAGACCCTCCCCGCCTATGCTCCGGTGCGGACGTTCACGACGGCCGTCGTGAACGACACCATCGTCTTGGAGGTCTGATTCAAAGATGGCAACGCCAGAGGCAGTAGCGGAGAAAAAAGAGCTCGCCGGAATCAACGCCGACTACAAGGAGAAGTTCGGCTTCCACGACCCCGAGGGCGGCTACGCCTACAAGGCGCCGAAGGGCCTCTCGCGCGAGGTGGTCGAGTCGATCTCCGAGTACAAGGACGAGCCGCAGTGGATGCGCGACTTCCGACTCAAGGCGCTGGAGCACTTCGAAAGCCGCCCGACCCCCGACTGGGGCGGCAACCTCGGCCAGATCGACTTCGAAGACATCCACTACTTCGTCCGCGCCTCGGACAAGAACAGCCGCGACTGGAGCGAGGTCCCGGACGACATCAAAAACACCTTCGACCGGCTCGGCATCCCCGAGGCAGAGCGCAAATTCCTCTCCGGCGTCGGCGCCCAGTACGAGTCCGAGGTCGTCTACCACCAGGTCAACGAGAAGCTCGAGGCCCAGGGTGTGATCTTCACCGACATGGACACGGCGCTGCGCGAGCACGAGGATCTCGTGCGCCAGTACTGGGCGACGGTGATCCCGCCCAACGACAACAAACTGGCGGCGCTCAACTCCGCCGTCTGGTCGGGCGGCTCTTTCGTCTACGTGCCCGCCGGGGTCAAGGTCGAGATGCCGCTGCAGGCCTACTTTCGGATCAATACCGAGAACATGGGCCAGTTCGAGCGCACTCTGATCATCTGCGAGGAGGGCGCCGACGTCCACTACATCGAGGGATGCACGGCGCCGGTCTACTCGACCGACTCCTTGCACTCGGCGGTGGTCGAGATCGTCGCCAAACCGAGCTCGCGGGTGCGCTACACGACCGTGCAGAACTGGTCGCAGAACGTCTTCAACCTGGTCACCAAGCGCGCCATCGCCGAGGAGAAGGCGACGATGGAGTGGGTCGACTGCAACCTCGGCTCGAAACTGACGATGAAGTACCCGTCGATCTACCTGCTCGGCCCCGAAGCGCACGGCGAGATCCTCTCGATCGCCTTCGCCGGCGAGGGCCAGCACCAGGACGCCGGCGGCAAGATCATCCACGCGGCGCCGCGCACCTCTTCGTCGATCTTCTCCAAGTCGATCTCCAAGGACGGCGGCCGCAGCACCTACCGCGGCCTGCTCGAGGTCGCTGACGGGGCGAGCGAATCGCGATCCAAGGTGGTCTGCGACGCGCTGCTGCTCGACGAGGACTCGCGCTCGGACACCTACCCGACGATCCGCATCGGTGAGAACGACGCCGACGTCGGCCACGAGGCGACCGTCTCCAAAATCGGCGACGAGCAGGTCTTCTACCTGCAGAGCCACGGGCTCGACGAGGAGGAGGCATCGAAGATGATCGTCAACGGCTTCATCGAGCCGGTCACCAAGGAGCTGCCGATGGAGTACGCGGTCGAGCTCAACCGGTTGATCGAGCTGCAGATGGAGGGCTCCATTGGCTGAGCTGGCCACGCTGCCGCCCCTTCCGGATCAGAAGACGAAGGGGTGGGAATTCACCGATCTCTCCGACCTCGACCTCGACGCCTACGAGACCGCCTCGGTCGACGTCGCGCTGCCGCGCGTGGACGGGGCGACCGTGCTGCCGCTGGCCGAGGCGGTCGAGTCCCATCCGGAACTGACCGAACGGCTGGGCACGCTGGTCCCGGGCGACGATCCGTTCGTCGCCCGCAACGAGGCGAGTTGGAATGCCGGCGTGCTCGTCCACGTTCCCGCCGGGGTCAGGGTCACCGAGCCGATCAGGGTCGAGCTGCCGCTCGACGAGGACGGCGCCTCAGTCTTTTGGCGCACGTTGGTCGTGCTCGAGGAGGGCGCCGAGGCGGAGGTCTGGGAGCACTGCGGCTCGACCGGCGACGGGACCGACGCGCTGCTCAACAGCGTCGTCGAGCTGCACGTCGGGCAAGCGGCGACGCTGCGCTACGTCAGCACCCAGGACATCTCCGAGTCCGCCTGGATCTTCTCCAGCCAGCGGGCGCAGGTGGAGCGCGACGGGCGGCTCGACTGGACCGCGCTCGGCTTCGGCTCGGGCCGCGGCAAGGTGCGGATGGAGACCAACCTCGCCGGGCCGGGATCCGAGGCGCGGGTGACGGGCGGCTACGCCGGGGCGCCCGGTCAGCACCTCGACTACGACACCACGCAGGAGCACGCCGCGCCCAACACCTTCTCCGACCTCGCCTTCCGCGGCGTCCTCGCCGCCGGCTCGACCGCGGTCTGGCGGGGGATGATCCGGGTCGACCCGGGCGCGCAGGGGACCGACGCCTTCCAGGAGAGCCGCAACCTGCTGCTCTCCCCCGATGCCCACGCCGACGCGATCCCCGGCCTGGAGATCGAAGCCGACGACGTGCGCTGCACCCACGCCGCCGCGATCGCCCAGATCGACCGCGACCAGCTCTTCTACCTGACCTCGCGCGGGCTCGACCCGGCGACGGCAAAGCAGGTGATCATCGAGGGCTTCCTCGAGTCGCTGGTCGAACGCCTCGCTGAGGGCCCGGTGCGCGAGGAGATCTCGGCAGCGCTGGAGCGCCGCCTCGCCGAGATCCTCTGACATATTCCGCCGCCTGCTCCGCTTCGCGTCCGCCGGCGGCGGCTACGAGCGGCATCGACGCCGCTCGCCGAGAACCAGACTGTGAGGCTCGCTAATCGGTTGTTCAGGCGTTGGACACCGAGAGCAGGTAGAGCCCGAAGCAGGTGAAGGCGACCATCACCGCCAGCATCCAGTACTGCGAGCGGGCGGCCTGGCGGTAGTCGCCCCAGTAGGCGGTGGCGCGGTCGTGGGCGAGGGTCAGCGCGACGACGTGGCCGACGACCAGGGCGGCGACCTGCACGTACCAGATCGCGTTGGCGCTGAGCAACTGGAAGTCGATTCCCGAGGAGGCCGTGCCGAAGAGGTCGGTGCTGCCGGTGCCGAGCGGATCGGAGAGCAGGTAGGTGAACTGGGCCTGCTCCTGGAAGACGAAGAGGCTGAAGTAGTGGGCGACGAGGTAGGCGAAGGCGATCGGGATCAGGGTGTGGGCGAAGCCCGACCAGAGCTTGCGCAACGGCGGAGCTCCATCGACCGTCGACATCCCCCAGACGCCGATCAGGTAGACGAGGGCGACGCCGGCGATGCAGAGGCCGATGAAGACCGTGTCGGTGAGGCGCAGCGCCGCGGTGAGGCCGAGGCCGGCGTCGGTCAGAGCGTTCGAAGGTCCATTCCAGGCGCGCTCAGGAAGGCGCCCTCCGAGGCGCCGTCGAAGCTCGTCGTCGCGATCGAGGCGATCACGACCGCGGCCGAGCCGGGCACCGTCGCCCAGCTGGGTCGCGGCGGCGAGCGGGCGGCGCCGGCCCAACCGCCCGTCCTCGACCGCGAACGAGCCGAGCTGGGAGAACATGCCGAAGTAGACCGAGAAGACCTCGCCGTTGCGGCACCACTTCTCGGTGCCGAACAGGGCCATCATCGTCAGCGTGTAGGCGCTATAGACGAGTGCGGCGACGGCGGCGGCGTGCGGCGCGAGACCGACGGAGACGCCGCCGCTGACCCCGTAGACGACCTCCAGCCAGACGACCGCGACGAGGCCGATCGCGGCCGGCCAGCGCCCCAGCCGCTCCGGGTAGCGCAGCTGGGTCGGCTGCTGCCCGGCGAGCGCCGTAAAGGCGCCACCGACGACGCGCCCGATCGCCCGCCACGGGTTGAAGGGCCGGAAGACGTCGCCGAGCAGGACGCTGAACAGCGGAAAGCCGAGCCAGCAGGTGACGAAGAGGAAGGTGAGGGCGAAGTTGCGGTCCGGGGCTTCGGTGCCGCGCAGGCCGGCGTAGACCGCCAGGCCGAGCAGGAAGACGCCGATCGCGCCGCTGAGGATCTGCGCGGGCAGGCCGAGCAGGGCCCGCGAGAGCCCCGCCCCGAGGGGACGCCAACGGTCCCCCTCGAAGCGGGGCTCTCGCCAGCCGACCGAGAGCGCGAAGAAGGAGACGATCAGGACGATCGACGCCCCCCAGGCGAACAGCCAGGCAGGTATCGGCAGGTCCTGCCGGGCGGCCAGCGCGTGCGCGAACGGCAGCCAGCTCACGGGTTGACTCGTAGCTCCGCGATCTGGGTTCCACGCTGCTCCAGCTCGACCTCGAAGATTCCTTCGATTTCGGCCGGGAACGAGAACGAGACCGAGCCACCGGCCTTGACGTCCTTGCTCACGTCGTAACCGTGCACGTGGATCTCGTCGGCGACGTCGGAACGCACGGTGAAGTCGACCTCGTCGCCGGCGCTGTACTCGAGCTCCTGCACGCCGCCGACCGGCTCGCCGTCGCGGACCACGATCGCCGGGGGCGCGGGAGCCTTCTTCTTGCCATAGCCGCTCCTCGCTTCTTTCGTCGTGGCTTCCGCGGTAGATGCCGCTTCCGTGGTCGTGGTCTCCTCGTCGCCGCCCCCGCAGGCGGTGAGGGCGAGGCTCGCGACGAGCGCGAGCAGGGCTGCGGCGATTCTGGCTTGATGCTTCATCGGGAGATCTCCTTTCGATCGCGGAGCGTGTCCCCGCGGGGCGGCCCAAGATAACGTCCCCCCGTGCGCCCCGAGAAAGACAACATCGCCGCGCCTGACCTGCCCGAGGGGATCGAGTGGGTCGGCGAGGCGCCGCGCTCGATGCCGCTCGCGACGGCTGCAGGGCCGGTGCTCGTCCACTTCTTCGACTTCGCCCAGCTGAACAGCGTGCGCACGCTGCCCTACGTGAACGAGTGGGCGCGGCGCTACGCGCCCCACGGGCTGATCACGCTCGGCGTGCAGGCGCCCCGCTTCCCGTTTGGCGCCGAGCGCGATGCGGTCGCGGCCGGGCTCGCGCGGCTCGGCGTCGAGTTCCCGGTCGCGATCGACGCCGACCGCCTGCTCTGGCACTCCTATGGCTGCGAGGGCTGGCCCAGCCTCTTCCTCTGGAAGCTCGGCGGCGCGCTCGCCTGGGCCCACTTCGGCGAGGGCGAATACCGGGCGACCGAGGAGGCAATCCAGGCCGAGCTGCGCGAGCAGGACGCGCTGCGAGAGCTGCCCGAGCCGATGGCCCCCTTCCGCCCGACCGACGCCCCCGGCGCCAGGGTCATGCCCCCCACTCCCGAGCTCTTCCCGGACGACCCGAGGGCCGCCCTTGAGGTCCCCTACGAAGCCGGCGGCGCCTACGCCACGGTCTCGGGCGAGGGGAAACTGACGATCGAGCTCGACGGCTCCCCGGTGGATCCAGTCCCAGTCGACGGCGCCGGCCTCTATCCACTCGCCGATCACCCCACGCACGAGTCCCACACTCTGACCGTCGAGCCTTCGCCCGGCCTCCGAATCCACTCAATCGGCTTCGCCGCAGGCGTCCCGTAGAGGGCGGGGGCACTCCCGAACGGGCGGATACTCAAAACGGCGGTCTCATTAGACCGCCGTTTGTCCGGGCGGGAGTGCCCCGCCCTCTACGCCGCAGCCACTTCGCGAATCTTCTTCGGCAGCATGAAGCGCACGTCCTCGTCGACCGTGCGCAACTCGGAGACCTCTTCGGCGCCGCGCTCGCGGAAGAGCTCGACCAGGCGCTCGACCAGTTCCTCGGGGGCGCTGGCGCCGGAGGTGATTCCCACGGTCTCGACCCCCTCCAGCCACTCCTCGCGCACCTGGTGGTGGAAGTCGATCAGGTGCGAGGCGGCGCCGTGTTCGCGCGCGACCTCGACCAGGCGGTTGGAGTTGGAGGAGTTGGTCGAGCCGATCACGAGGACCAGGTCGCACTCGCGGGCGAGCTGCTTGACCGCGATCTGGCGGTTGGTCGTCGCGTAACAGATGTCATCGGACTTGGAGCTGACGATCGCCGGGAACTTGGCCCGCAGGGCGGCAATCACCTCGGCGGTCTCGTCGACAGAAAGGGTGGTCTGGGTGATGAAGGCGACCTTCTCCGGGTCCGACACCTCGAGCGCCGCGACCTCGTCGGCGGTTTCGATCAGGACGATGCTGTCCGGCGCCTCGCCCGTCGTGCCTTCGACCTCCTCGTGGCCCTCGTGGCCGATCATCACGATCGTGTAGCCGTCGGCGGCGAAGCGCCGCGCCTCGACGTGGACCTTGGTCACCAACGGACAGGTGGCATCGATCGTGCGCAGGTCTCGAGCGGCGGCGTTGTCGTGCACGGCCGGCGAGACCCCGTGCGCAGAGAAGACGACCATCTCCCCCTCCGGGACTTCGGTCTCCTCCTCGACGAAGATCGCGCCGCGCTTGGACAGCTCCTCGACCACGTGCTTGTTGTGGACGATCTCCTTGCGGACGTAGACGGGAGCGCCGTAGTGCTCGAGCGCCTGCTCGACGGTCTGCACGGCGCGGTCGACACCGGCGCAGTAGCCGCGCGGGGCGGCGAGCAGGACGCGCTTGGGCGCTGCGGTTTCGGTTGCAGGCATACGCATCAGGGTATCGGGGAGCTAGCCTTGCAACCGATGACCTCCGCCCGCGACAACCTCGAACGGCTCAGTTCGACCGACGCCTCCTTCCTCACCAACGAGAGCGGCTCCAGCCACATGCACATCGGCGGCATCCTGATCTTCGAGGGGCCGCCGCCGCGCTACGTCGATCTGGTCGAGCACGTGCGGGGAAAGCTGGACCAGGTGCCGCGCTTCCGCCAGCGGCTCGTCGTGCCACCGCTGGAGGCCGGGCGCCCGCTCTGGGCCGACGACGTCAACTTCAACCTCGGCTACCACATCCGCCACACGGCGCTGCCGGACCCAGGCGGCGAGGCACAGCTGAAACGGCTCGCCGCGCGCGTCTTCTCCCAGCAGCTCGACCGCTCCAAGCCGCTCTGGGAGATGTGGCTTGTGCAGGGGCTCGAGCGCGACCGCTTCGCGCTGCTGACCAAGACGCACCACGCCGCGGTCGACGGCATCGCCGGGGTCGACATCGGCACGGTGCTCTTCGACCTCGAGGCGAATTCCGAGCCCGCGCCGGTCGAAGACGGCTGGAAGCCGCAGCCGGCGCCGAGCACGACCGACCTGATCGCACGCGGCGCCGGCGAGCTGGCGACGGCGCCGGTGAAGCTGGCCGAGCGCGCGCTCGAGACGGTGCGCCACCCGGAGAGCACCGCGCGGCGCGCGGTCGAGGCGCTGGAGGGGGTCGGCGAGATCGCGGGCGCCTTCGCCGATCCCGCCCCCGACGTGCCGCTCAACCAGGAGATCGGGCCCCACCGTCGCTTCACCTGGGCGCGCTCGGAGCTGGCGACCTTCAAACAGATCAAGGACACGCTCGGCGGCACGGTCAACGACGTCGTCCTGGCGGTGGTCACCGGAGCGCTGCGCAAGTGGCTGCACGCGCGCGGCATCCGCACCGAGGGATTGGAGCTGCGCGCGCTGGTGCCGGTCTCGATCCGCACCGCCGACGAGCGCGGCGAGCTGGGCAACAAGCTGGCGGCGATGCGGGGGCCGCTGCCGGTCTACGTCGAGGACCCGGCGCGGCGGCTGCGCGTGGTCAGCGAGCAGATGGAGGGGCTGAAGCGCTCCAAACAGGCGCTCGGCGCGGAAGTGATCTCGCGATTCAACGACTTCGCTCCGCCGACGCTGTTGGCGCAGGCGGCGCGAATCAACTTCTCGACCCGTCTCTTCAACCTGATCGTGACCAACGTTCCCGGGCCGCAGATGCCGCTGTACGTGCTCGGCCGCCAGCTCGAAGAGGTCTTCCCGGTCGCATTCCTGCCGCAGAACCATGCGATGGCGGTGGCGATCATGAGCTACAACGGACGGGTCTGCTTCGGCCTCCTGGCCGACTACGACTCGATGGAGGACGTCGAAACGATCGCCACCGGCATCGACGAGTCGCTGGTCGAGCTCGAGGAGGCCGCTGCCGCGGCCGCCGCTGTTTGAGGCCGGACGGGGCTCGAAAGCTAGGCTGGGAACGTGTTTCTGCTCATAGGCCTGTTCATCGCGGTGCCGATCCTCGAGCTCTGGGTGATCATCGAGGTCGGCGGCCTGATCGGCATCCTGCCGACGCTGGCGCTGCTGTTCGCGATGTCGATCCTCGGCGCGACCCTGCTGCGACACGAGGGCCGCGGAGCCTGGCAGCGCTTCAACCAGGCGATCTCGCAGGGGCGCTTCCCCGGCCGCGAGGTGGCCGACGGGCTGATGATCACGATCGGCGGCGCCCTGCTGCTGACACCCGGCTTCATCACCGACGCGGTCGGCCTGCTGCTCCTCCTACCCCCCACCCGAGCAATCGCCCGGCGCCTGCTCCGAGCCTACGCCGCCCGCCGCTTCGTAGTGGTCGGCATGGGCGGGATGGCCGGAGCGCCGCCACGCGAGCCTTCCCCGAACCGCGCCTACGACTTCGAGGGGACCGCCGAGGAGATCGAGGCCGACGATCCGCAGCTGCCCCGGTAGGCAGAACGGCTATCGCGGCCCGCAGAGATGAGCTAGAAGCCGAGTGCGAACTTGGCGTCCTCGGTCATCATCACACGGGAGGCTGACCCAAACGCCCCTGCAAATCGACCGCTTCTAACGTTCGTGGGGACGGCGGTGGGGACGGCGACCCCGACTCAGCCCTGCTCGGGCGGCGCCGGATATCGGCCGTGCAGACGCTTGTGTGCCCGCTCGTAGACGCTGCGCGTCTGCGGGTTGCTCGGATGCCGCTCGCCGAAGGCGATCATGTACCAGGCGAGGCTCTTGTCCTCATTTTGGACGAGCTGGAACACAAAGCCGTAGGGAGCGTCTGAGGCTCCCTGTTTGCCCAGCGGGACATAGAGCTTCTGGCAACCGGGCAGACCGCTCCCGTCCTCGCTTTCCACCCGGCAGCGCTTCCAATCGAGCTTCGCGGCGCCTGCATCGATTTCCTTTCGGGCCTTCTGTGCTTGAACGCGCGCGGAGGAAGAAGGCTTGTAGCGCTCCACCTCCTCCTGCCACTCCTCCGCGCCGAACTTGATCGACGCCGACGGCACCTTTCGCTCGCTGCGGGCCACGCGGGCACGATAAGCGCTAGCGGGGAATGAAACCGCAACCCGACGCTGCCGGGGCTTATCCCTCGTCGTCGTAAGGGACGTCAGCCGACAGGCGCTCGAAGTCCTCCGCGGAGGCGGGTTTGGTGCCCCGCTTGGCGTGAAGCTCCGCCATCGGCGTGATCGGCGGCTCAAGGGTGACGCCGCCTTGCCGATCCGGAACCACCTCATAGCGGCGACCGTCGACCTCCACGAACTCTCCAACCTTGAGATCGAGCTTCTTCACAGCGGTTGCCATAGGCAAATGGTAGCTGGGACGCCCGGCGCCTTGGGAAGCCGCGGCTTCTCGAGGGCCGAGGCACCCAGGCGGTCCTTGTGGCCTGCCCCGCAGGGAGCCCGTGATTTCTGCGGCGGTCCGTACCATGAGGTGCATGGCCTACCCGGCCAACCACGCCCGTCCCGAAGAAGAACGACGCCGGCAGGCCGCGGAGCGTATGCGCGGCCTATTCGCGAACCTGGCACCACGCCGAAATCTCTCTGACGAGTTGATCGCAGGGCGGCGCGTCGAAGCGCGGGCCGAAGACCGAGAGGCCACCGAAGAAGCGCGGCGGCTGCGTGGGAAGCGCTGAACCGCCCGATACCTTTGGGAGAGAGCAAGCGATACGGCCGGACGAGATCAAGCACTTCCTGGTCAGCTACGACCTAGCCACCGACAAGACGGAGGTTGAGTCCTTCGGCACGGATTACGACGCTGCTCAGGCGGCCTACGCGGAGGCGGAGCGGGCAAATTCCGACGACGAAAAGCTCGACATCGTCCTGCTGAGCGCCGACTCGCTGGAGACGATCAAGCAGACTCATTCGAGCTACTTCAACGGCAGCAGTCAGCTCCTTGAGGAGCTTCTTCTCGGCTAGCCGGCCAGGAACATCGTCGCGGCGCTGCGCGCGTTGATCGGCTTCGCGGAATTGCGCGGATGGGTCCACGTCAATCCTTGCAGCGGGCTTCGGCTTCCGGCGGGACAGAAGGCGCGGGACCGAATCGCCTCGCCCGCCGAAGCAGAGGAACTGATCGCCGCGATGCGCCCCAAGGACAGGGCCGCGCTTGGCCTTGCCGTTTACGCCGGTCTGCGACTCGGTGAGCTGCTGGCGCTCGACGTTGCCGCCGTCGATCTCGACGGTGGCTGGATTCACGTCCACCGGAGCTGGGATCGCGGGACGAAGCAGTTCATCCCGACGAAGTCCCGCAAGCCGCGCAGCGTGCCGATCATCGACAAGCTCGCCGTGCTCCTGGCCGACCATTTCGTCCTGCTCGACCACCCGAGCGACGGGCTGCTCTTCCCGAGCGCCAACAACCCCGAAGTGGCCGACCGATCCCGGCATCCTGCGCCGTCGCACTCACGAGGCGCTGGAAGAAGGCCGGCCTCAAGCCGCTCGGCTTCCACGAGGGCCGCCACACCTTCGCCAGCATCGGGATCGCCGCCGGGCTGAACGCCAAGACTCTGAGCACCTACCTCGGCCACGCGACGATCACGATCACGCTCGACCGCTACGGCCACCTGATGCCCGGCAGCGAGGTCGAAGCGCGAGCACTGCTAGACACATATCTGGCAGAAGACCAAGCGTCTTAGCTCGGGAAGTCGTCGGGGTGCAGCAACACCTCGATGCAAAAAGCCAGGCAGAGAGAGATTCCGTTGTGGGTAATGCCGAACTTGCGATCGGCACTGACCCCAAGGAGTTCTTGAAACGCTGCCACGATCGTGCCCCGCTCCTGAGCCTCGTAGAGCGAAAGGTCTAGGAAGCAGGGCTCCTTTGCGTAGCGATCCTCAAGCCAGCCGAACAGAGAGCCGTCTTCGATCTTCTCCTGAACTTCCTCGATGGGCAACGTCTCCCCTTGGTCGAGCAGCATGTTGAACTGGAAGGCGAGGAACGTGTCATCTCGGAAGTACGGCATGCGTTGGCATTTCGACCATGGGTCATCGATCTGCGATTCGAAATGACTCCCGTGGGGATGCTCTTGGGGATGATATGGGGATGAAATAGACCCCCATTGACCCCCTATGACCCCGCAATCCCTGCCTAGAAGCCGAGCGCGAACTTGGCGTCCTCGGTCATCATCTCCGGTGACCAGGGGGGGTCGAAGATCATCTTCGGGTGGACGGCGCTGACGCCGGGGAGGTCGCCGACGAACTCCTTCATCTGTTCTGAGACCTGGGGCCCGATCGGGCAGGCCGGGGTCGTCAGGGTGAAGGTCACGTAAACGTCCTCTTTCTCGATGTCGACGTCGTAGACGAGGCCGAGCGAGACGAAGTCGAGCCCCAGCTCGGGGTCGATCACCTCTTCCAGCGCCTCGAACACGTCTTCTTCGGTCAGGACTTCGGTCTGGTTCTCAGGCATGCCTACAGGCTAGCGACGCAGGGCGGCGACCTCCCCTGCCGTCGATTAGGGTGCGCGGCTGTGAGTGAGGAATCTGGCCAGGCGCTGCGGCGATCGATCGGGATCGTCTTCTCCGACGGCGGGCTGCTGGCGCTGAGCGCGGTGCGACCCGCGGGGGCCGGCGAGCACGGAGACGAGCAGGTGACCACGATCATCTGCGATCCGGACGGCGCCCCGGTCGAGGTCGCGGAGACCCTGCTCTCGACCGAGTACGGGTCCGACGGCGTACAACGGCGGGCAACGCTGGAGCTGTGGACCGACGGCGAAGACGGCCAGCCGCTGCGCGGCGCCGGCACGCTGGTCAGCGCCGCCAGGGTCGAGCGCGCGGGGCTGGACTCGCAGATCGCCTTCTTCCGCTGGTCGGTCGAGGGACGTGAGGGGCTCGGTCACTACGAGTTGGTCCGCGGCGATGGCTGAGGGGGACAGGGGGATCGAGGTGGTGATCTCCGACTTCGGCGGCGTGCTGACGACGCCGCTGGTGCAGTCGTTCATGGCCTTCCAGGACCGCACCGGGATTACCGCCGAGGCCCTCGGCAAGGGGATGCAGGCGGCGACCGAGGCCAACGGCGACAACCCCCTGTTCGAAATGGAGCGCGGCGAAATCACCGAGGTCGCCTTTCTCGATCTGCTCACCGAGCACCTCCAACCGCTGCTCGGCCACCCGCCGGAGATGCACAGCTTCAAAGAGATCTACTTCGAGGCGCTCGAGCCGAACCCGCCGATGATCGAGCTGATGCGCGAGCTCAAACACGCGGGCCACCGGATGGCGATGCTGACCAACAACGTGCAGGAGTGGGAGCCGCTCTGGCGCTCGATGCTGCCGGTCGACGAGATCTTCGAGACCGTCGTCGACTCCGGCTTCGTCGGCTGCCGCAAGCCGGAATCGAAGATCTACAAGATCGCCCTCGACCGCATCGGCCTGCCGGCGGAGTCATGCCTATTCGTCGATGACGTACAGGTCAACTGCGAAGGCGCCGAGAAGGCCGGCATGACCGCAGTCCACTTCCGCGACAACGAGCAGGCGATCGCCGAGATCCGCAAAGCCCTCGACAGCTAGTTGTCCGAGCCCGCCCTGTCCCAGACGTAGAGCTCTACGGCCTCTACCGCGAGCTCCATCAGGCGGGGCTGGGAGAGCAGGCCGAGGACGAGCTCGAGGGCGTCGTCTTCGGTGACGCCGGCGTCGACGGCCTCCTCGCCGCGGAAGCCGGCGGCGAGCTTGAGCGCCTCGCGGCGGTTCTCGCCGAGCGAGCCGAAGGCGCCCATCAGAAAGTCGCGGTTGGGCACCGGCCGGCCGAGCTCGAGCGAGCCGTGCCAGGCGGCGAGCATCGAGAGGTCGTCCTCATCGAGCGCGGAGAGCGCTTTCGCGTAGTGGACCTCGAGCTCGTCGTCGGGGATCTCGTCGACCCAGGAGCGGACCGCCTCACCGAGCAGTTGGCGACGGGCCTCGCGGCCGATCGAGTCGGAGATCGCACGGATGGCGTCGGCTGGGTCTACGAAGCAGAGCGACATTTGCTGCGCTCAATCTAGAGAGGCCGGAAGACGGCAAATCCGGCGCCGGAATCACCCCATTTGCGGCTTCCCGAGAAGGCGTGCTGCCGCAGCGAGCACGCCGGGGGCGGTCCTATGCTGGCTCGTTCGCCATGTCGTTGAAACTGATCCATGGACCGCCCAACTCCGGCCGCGCCGGGCGCGTGCAGGCGCTCTTCGGCGAGGCACTGGACCGTGACCCGGTGCTGGTCCTACCGACGCGCGACGACGTCTACCGCTTCGAGCGCCTGCTCTGCGCCTCGGGGGCGGCGCTGGGCGGCTCGGTGCTGACCTTCGGCGACCTCTTCCGCGAGGTCGCGCGGTCGACCGGCGCACCAGACGGGGACGAGCTGACGCCGGCCCAGCGGCTGGGCGCGGTCTCGGCCGGGATCGCCGCGCGTCGCGGCCGGCTCGGCCCGTTGCGGCGCTCCGCGGCCCGACCCGGTTTCGCGATCCCCTTCGAGCGCCTGCTCGACGAGCTGCAGGGCGCCGGACTGGAGCCGCCTTCGCTCGGCTCGGGTGCGCAGACGCTCGAGTCCTCCGCCTACATGGGCGACCTGGCCGAGCTGTTCGCCGCGTACGCGGATGTGCGCGACCGGCTCGGCATGCGCGACGCGCACGGCCTCGCCCGCGCGGCGATCGAGGCGCTGCGCGCGAACCCGGCTGCGTGGCGGAGCCGCCCGGTACTCGTCTACGAGCCGGGCGAGCTCACGGCCAACCAGCACGATCTGCTCGAGGCGCTCGCTGCTGCGGGCGAGGTTACGGTCGCCCTCCCCGCCGAGGAGGAAAACACGGCGCTCGCGGCGCGGGCCGCGCTGCCGGCGGCGCTGGGTGGGATCGCGGCGACCAGCGAAGCGCTTGCCGGGCCGGCGCAGGCCGATCCGTTCGGCATCGACCCGCTGCTCGTCCACCTGCAGCGCCAGTTCGGCCGGGCCGAGCCGGCACGCCGGCCGGCCGGCGGCGGGGCGCTGACGCTGCTGCGCTCGGCCGGCGAGCGCAGCGAGGCGGAGGCGATCGCGGCCGAGGCGGCGAAGTTGATCGACGGCGGCGCGGACCCCGCTGCGATCGCGGTCGCCGTACGCGATCCGGCCCGCCGCGGCTCGCTGCTGGCGAGCGTGTTCGAGTCGCAGGGGATCGCGGTCGCGCTCGAGGCCGAGGTGCCGGTCACCGGAACTTCCGTCGGCGGCGCCCTGATCGCTCTGTTGGAGACGGAGTTCGGCGACGGACGCGCGAGCAATCTGCTGCGCTTCCTGCGGGGCCCCTCCGGGCTGGCCCCGGGTCAGGTCGACTGGTTCGAGCGGGCGCTGCGCCGCCGGCGGGTGCAGACGGCGAGCGCGGCACTGGACATCTGGCAGGAACAGTACGAGCGCCTGCCGGGCGACCTGACGCGGATCAGGCAGGCGGCCGGCGAAGGCCCGGCGCAGCTGGCCGCGACGATCGCCCGACTGGCGATGACGATGGCATCGCGGCCGCTGCGCGGCGAGGCGGATGGCCCCCCGCCGGAGCGCGGCGACGGCCTCGAGCTGCGCGCCGCCGCCGCAATCGCCACCGCGCTCGGCGACCTCGCCGCGCTCCCCAGCCTGGCGCCGCAGCCCGAGGACCTCCCAGCGACCCTGCGCGAGCTTCGCTTCAACGCCTGGAGCGGGCCGATCGAGGGGCGCGTGCGGATCGCCAGCCCCTACCGCCTGCGCGCCTCCCGCTTCGAGCACGCCTTCGTCGCCTCGCTGCAGGACGGCGAGTTCCCCCGGCGCGACCGCGGCGAGGATCCCTTCCTCTCGGCGGCGCAGCGCGCGGCGCTCGGCCTCGACCCGCGCCGCGACCCCGACGCCGAGGAGCGCTATCTCTTCCACGCCTGTCTGGCCCTGCCCAGCCGGCGGGTCTTCCTCTCCTACCGCGACAGCGACGAGAACGGCGTCGCCGAGCCGCGCTCGCCCTTCCTCGACGAGGTCCGCGAGCTGCTCGACCCTCCGCCGGGCGACGCGGACGGGGACCCGGTGGAGGCCGAGCTGACCGCCATTCGCGATCTGACCAGCGTGCTGCTGCCGCGCCACCGCCATCCGGCAGAGGGCGACCTGGCCAGGGCGCGGACCGCCGAGGCCGCAAGCCGCGCTCCCGGCCCGCTCGCCAACCCCGCCGTGCTCGACTCGCTCATGGCCGTTCCGGCGTATGGCGGCACCACCCTGGAGGGCTTCGACGTCTGCTCCTACCGCTGGTTCGTCTCACACGAGCTCGACCCGCAGCCACTCGACCCGGCACCCGACCCGCTGCTCCAGGGCGGCCTGATGCACGCCGTGCTCGAGCGCCTCTACCGTGAGCGCCCCGGCGGCGATCCCCTCCCCCGGCCCGGCTCGCTGGGCGCCTGGACCGAGCGCGGCAGTCTGCTGCTCGCCGAGGTCGCGGCCGAGCGCGACCTCGGCGGCCATCCTGCCGAGCGAGCAATCGCGCGCCGGGTCGAGGGCCTGCTGAGGCGCTTCCTCGCCGACGAGGCCGGCCGCGAGCCGGATGGCTTCGAGCCCTGGCTGCTCGAGGCCCGCTTCGGCGAGGACGAGGCGGCCGAGCGCCCGGTGCTCGAGATCGACGGCTGGGGCCTGCACGGCGCGATCGACCGGGTCGACCGCGACACCCGCGGACGGGCGCTCGTGCTCGACTACAAGCTCTCCAGCCGGGTCACCCCGCGCGGCAAATTCGAGGAGCAGGCGAAGCTGCAGCTGCAGCTCTATCTGATCGCCGTCGCCGAGCACTGGGGCGCCGACGCGGCCGGCGGCCTCTACCACCCGCTGCGCGGCACCTCCGCCCGGCGGCCGCGCGGCGCGGTCCGCGAGGACGCCGCCGAGCAGCTCGCCTCCTACGACCTCTACGGCACCGACCTGCTGGGTCGCGAGGAGTTCGACGAGATGCTCATCGAAGCCCGCGAGCGCGCCGGCAAGATCGTCGCCCGCATGCGCCGTGGCGAGATCCGCCGCGATCCCGGCCCGCGCCTCGGTCTGCGCGGGCACGACGTCTGCCCCACCTACTGCCAGCTCGCGCCGATCTGCAGGCGTGACCGGGCGCCGGCCGAGGCCGAGAACGGAGAGTGGGAAGAGCGATGAGCCGCCGCCTCCCCACTCCGGAGCAGTTGCTGGCGATCGAGGCCGGCGGTCACGACATCCTCGTCGAGGCCGGCGCCGGCACGGGCAAGACCGGAGTCATGGTTGAGCGCTACTGCCGGCTCGTCGACGAGCTCGAGACCGACCCCGGCGCCGTGCTCGCGTTCACCTTCACCGACAAGGCGGCGACCGAGTTGCGCCGGCGCATCCGCGTCGAGCTGGAGCGGCGGACGGCTGCGGGCTCGCAGCGCGCCCGGGCGCTGCTGGCGACGATCGGCGGCGCCTGGGTGACGACGATCCACGGCTTCTGCAACCGGCTGCTCGGCGGACACCCCGTCGCGGCGGGGATCGACCCGCGCTTTCGCGTGCTCGACGGGCCCGAGGCCGAACGCGCCGCGGGCGAGGCTTTCGACGACGCCCTCACCGAGTTCCTCGCCGGCGGCGATGAGGCCCGCGAGCGCACCGTCGCAGCCTTCGAGATCGGCGGCCTGCGCGCGATCGTCACCGGGATCCACGCCGAGTTGCGCAGCCGCGGTGAGAACTTGCCGAGCCTGCCTCAACCGCCGCCGGCCGACCCCGGAGCCGCCGTCCGGCACGCGGCCGCGGTCGCCACGGAGACCCTGGCCGAGTTGAAGGAGGGCAGCGGCAGCCACCTGCTGGTCGAGCGCGCGCTCGCGGTTCTCGACGGCCCCACGCCGCCGGCCCTCGAGGAGCTCGACGCCCTGCGCACCGACAGCAGGGCGAAGTCGATGACCGCCTACCGCGAGGCGATCGACGCTGCGGTCGCCCGCACCGCCGAGGCCGGGGAAGGAGGCCAGGCCTACGCCCATGTCGCCGAACTGCTCGCGCTCTTCTCAGGACGATTCGAGGCGGCGAAGGAGCGCCGCGGCGGGCTCGACTTCGAGGACCTGCAGCTGCGCGCGGTACGGCTGCTCGAACGCGAGGAGATCGGCAACGCCTACCGCAATCGCTTCAGCCATCTGTTGGTCGACGAGTTCCAGGACACCAACCGGCTGCAGCTGCGGTTGATCGAGGCCCTGCGCGGGCCGCGGACCGAGCTGATGACGGTCGGCGACGAGCTGCAATCGATCTACGGCTTCCGCCATGCCGACCTCGGCGTCTTCCGCGAGCAGCGGGACGCGGTCGAGGAGAGCGCCGATGCCGTGGCGATGGAGCTGAGCGGCAACTTCCGCTCGCGCCCGGAGCTGGTCGGCGCGGTCAACGCGATCGGCGCGGAGCTGCTGGGCGAGAGCTTCCGCCCGCTGCGGGTCGGGGCGCCGCCGCAACTGCCGCACCCGCCCGGCGAGGGCGCCGCAGTGGAACTGCTGCTCACCGCCCGCGACGGCTGGGACGAGGAGGGGATCGACCTGGCGCCCACGATCGACGCCAACACCCCGCCCAACCACCTGGCCGAGGCCCGTTTCCTCGCCGCGCGCCTGCGCGAGCTGACCGAAGGCGGCGTCCCACGGGGTGAGATCGTGGTCCTGCTGCGCGCCTTCACCCACCTCGACGCCTACGAGGACTCGCTCGAACGCGCCGGCCTGAGGCCCTACACGATCGGCGGTCGCGGCTACTGGTCCCAGCAGCAGGTCGCCGACGTCTGCGCCCTGCTGGCGACGATCGCAAACCCGCTCGACGACCAGGCCCTGTTCGGCGCGCTCGCCTCGCCCGCCTGCGCGCTCACCCCGGACACGCTGTGGCTGCTGCGCGCCGCGGCCGGTCGCCGCCGCCACGTCTGGCCCGCGGTCGAGCGCGCGGCGGAGATCGGCGAGGCCGAGTTGGAGCAGCCCGAGCGCCTGGCGCAGATTCCACCGGCCGAGCTGGCGCTGCTGCGCGAATTCGCGCAGACGATCGTGCGCCTGCGCGGGCGCGCCGGGCGGCTCTCGCTGGCCGAGCTGATCGATGCCGCGATCGGCGAGACCGGCTACGACCTGGCGATCCTGCTGCGCCGCTCGGGTGAGGCGCGGTTCGCCAACGTGCGCAAGCTGATGCGGCTCGCCGGCGAGTTCGAGGCGCGCGAGGGACGCGACCTGCGCGGCCTGCTCGACTTCCTCGCCGCGCGGGCGGAAGCCGACTCCGACGCGGAAGCGGCGAGCGCGGTCGAGGGCCACGACGGGGTTCGGATCATGACCGTTCACAGCGCCAAGGGGCTGGAGTTCGGCGTCGTCGCCGTCCCCGGTCTCTCGCGACACCTGCTCGCCGGCTCGCGCCCGCCGCAGCTGGCGCTCGGGCACGAGGTCGAGCGCCCGCGGGTCGGCCTGCAGCTGCGCCGCCTCGGCGCCGCCTCGATCAACCTCTACGCGCACGAGCAGCTCTGTGCCGAGATCAAGCAGCGCGACGCCGCCGAGGAGCTGCGCCTCTTCCACGTCGCCGCGACCCGAGCGCGCGAGCGGCTGATCCTCAGCGGTGTGGTCGCCCCGAAGCCGCCCAACGGCGAGCAGCCGGGCACGCCGGTGCTCGAGCGGATAGTCAGCGGCTTCGAGCTGGACCGCGAGCGCGACTCGGCACTTGAGATCCCGCCGCCGTTGCCACGCCCCGGCCTCGATGCGAGCTTCGCGCCCTCGCAGATGGATGTGCGGGTCAGCGTGCCCTCGCCCGAGCGCGCCGCCGAGCTGACCACGTGCCGGCGCGAGAACGACCGGCCGGCGTCGCTGGGCGACGGCGGCGCGCCGATCCTGGACCGCGACCCGCCGGCGGTCCCCAACCGCCCCCTCTCCTACACCGCGATCGCCGCCTACGAGGAATGCGGCTACCGCTTCCAGATGGAGCGCGTGCTCGACCTCGGCGACTCCGTTCGCACATTGCCGTCCCCTGTCCGACAAGAAGCGAACGCGGGAGGCCGAGACGGGGCATCGACGCGGGAGGACGCGGCTGCGCGGGGCGCGGCGGTGCACGAGCTGCTCGAGTGGAGCCACGCCAACGAGTGGCGCGAGCCGGAGGGCGAGGTCGCCGGCGAGCTGCTGGAGCCGGTGCGCGCCTGGCTCAGCTCGGCGCTGCTGCGCGAGCGCCTGCGGGCGCCAGGGGCGAGCTCGCGGGCCGAGGTGCCGCTGCTGCTGCGGATCGAGAACGCGACCCTGCGCGGCTCGATCGACCTGCTGGTCGAGCGCGAGGACGAGCCGCCGCTGGTGATCGACTACAAGACCGACCGCCTCGGCGGCGCGGCGCCGGCCGAGCGCGCCGCCAAGTACGCGACCCAGCGAACGATCTACGCGCTCGCCGTCGCCGAGGCCCGCGAAGCACCGGAGGTCGAGGTCGCCTACGTCTTCCTCGAGCGCCCCGACGAACCGGTCCTGGAGCTACTCGACCGCGAGGCCATGCAGCGGGGCCGCGAACGGCTGGCGGCGACCATCGGCCATATCGCCGCCGGCGAGTTCCCGGTGGCTGCCGTCGAGCGGCGCAGCTGGGACCTGTGCGGCGGCTGTCCCGCCCTGGGCCGCCTCTGCTCGGGGCCGGATCAGTCGGCCTCAGGCTGAGATTCCAGCCGCGCCGCCAGGTCATCCAACTTGAGCTCCTCGAGGCCCTCGCTGACGGCATCGAGCTCGGCCGAGCAGTAGGTGACGAGCTCGCGTCCCTCGCGGCAGAGCTCAAGCGTTTCGCGCAGGCCGGCCTGGCCGGAGTCGAGCCGGTCGATGATCTGCTCGAGCCGCTCGACCGCGGCCTCGTAGGACTCCGGCTTCTCGCTCATCCCTCGCTCCCGTCCTGCTCGATCTTGGCGCCGACGCGACCGTCGGCGAAGCGCAGTCTTACCCGACCGGCGGCGCGCGCGCCGGCCGCCGAGGAGACGGGCTCGCCGGCGGCGTCCTCGGCGAGGGCGTAGCCGCGTTCGAGCGTGCGCTCCGGTTCGTGGGCGCGAAAGGCGACCTCGGCCCGGCGCAGCGCCTCCCGCCTCCTCTGCGCTTCCGCCCCGGCGGCGCGGCGGGCGGCGCGGACGAGCACGACCGAGGCGAGGCGACGCTGGAAGGCACGGCGTTCTGACAGGCCGCGCTCGGAGGCGGCGCGGACCTCGCGCGTCTTCTGGTTGAGCGCAGCGCGCTCCCGTCGCAGCGCACGCGCCGGGCCACGGGCAAGCGCGACGAGGTGGCGGCTGCGCGCCTCGACCGCACCTTCGCCGACGCGCTGCAGAGCGGCGGCGGCGCGGGTCAGAGTGGCGCGCGCCGCAAGGCAGTCGAGCGGAACGGCAGCTTCGGCGGCGTGGGTCGGAGTCGAGCAGGCGACCGCGGCGACGTCGTCGATCAGGGTCGAGTCGCGCTCATGGCCGACCGCGCTGATCACCGGAACGCGCAGCATCGCCACCGTGCGGCAGAGGGTCTCGTCGCAGAAGGCCCAGAGGTCGGCGAGGCTGCCGCCGCCCCTGGTGACGACGATCGCCTCGACCGCGGGCGCCGCCGCCAGCTCCTGGATCGCGGCGCCGATCGCCGGCGCGGCGCGGCGGTCCTGTACCGGGGCAAAGGCCCAGACGATCGTCCCGGCCCAGCCGCGCCGGCGCAGGCCGGCGAGCAGGTCGCGCCGCGCGGCGCCGCGCTCCGCGGTCACGACCCCGATCGTGTGCGGCAGCCGCGGCCGCGCGAGTTGCTTCTGCAGCTCGAACAGCCCCTCGGCACGAAGCTGCTTTCGCAGCGCCTCCAGCCGCGCCAGCAGGTCCCCCTCGCCGGCAAGCCGGACCTGCGTCGCCCGAAATGCGAAGCTCGGCGAAGCCTGCGCTCCGCCGGGGTAGTAGTCGGGGCCGCCGCCGATCACGACTTCGGCGCCGTCGCGCAGACCGCCTTCCGGCAATCCCGCCTTCTCCAGGTCATCGAGCCAGATCGCGCAGGGGACAGCGCCCTCGGAGTCGCGCAGCTCGAAGTAGGCCTGGACCTTGCTGCGCGAGACCCCGGTCACCTCGCCGACCAGGCGCACGCGCGCCCGGCGGCGCAGCTCCTCCTGCAGCTTGCGGGCGTAGCGCCCGACCGGAAACGGACCTGGCAACTCGTGCACACGGCCGAGGCTACTCGGCGCGCCAGCGGCGAGCCCAGGACTTGAGCTCTGTCAGCGCCGGGCCGAGCTCGGCGCCGGCCTCGGTCAGCGAGTAGCGGACGCGGACCGGTGAGCCCGCTTCGACCTCCCGGGCAACCAGGCCCTCGTGCTCGAGCTCGCGCAGGCGGCGCGAGAGCAATCGGTCCGACATCCCCGGCACCGCCTTGGCGAGCTCGCCGAAGCGCAGCGGGCCCGCGATCAGGGCGTAGACGATCGCCCCGGTCCAGCGCTTGCCGATCAACTCGATCGCGACGTGAAAGCGCGGGCAGACCCCGGCGGGCTGCTCTTGAGTGGATCTGACCTCCACCTCGCCCCAGCTTACTGAACGTAAGTGACGGGCCCGGCAGGCGCGCCTGCTTGTATTTGCGCGTGACCGTTCTCGACTGGGCGATCGTCGCCTTCACCATCGCCTTCGCGATGTGGGGCTACCGGCAGGGGTTGATCGTCGGCGTGCTGACGCTGCTCGGCTTCGCCGCCGGGGCGCTGGCAGGCAGCCGGGTCGGGCCGCTTCTGCTGAGCGAAGGCTCCAGCTCCCCCTACGCGCCGCTCTTCGCCGCGCTCGGAGCGCTGCTCGTCGGCGCCCTGGTCGCGGTGACCCTGGAGAGCCTCGCGCTCGGCGTGCGCGAGCACCTGATCCGAGGCCGCGTCCTGCACCTCGCCGACGGCGCCGGGGGAGCGGCGCTGATCGCGGCGGTGGCGCTGGGGCTGATCTGGGTCTTCGGCGCGGTCGCCCTGCACGCGCCGGGCACCGCCGAGCTGCGCGGCGACGTGCAACGCTCGCTGATCCTGCGCCGCCTGAACGAGCTGCTGCCGCCCTCCGGCCCGGTGCTGAACGCGCTCGACCGGGTCGACCCGGCGCCCTCGATCTCCGGCCCGACCACGCCCGTCCCGCCGCCGGATCCCGCGATCGCCGCCGACCCCGACGTGCGCCGGGCGAGCCGCTCGATCGTGCGCGTGCTCGGAACGGCCTGCGGGCTCGGGATCGAGGGCTCAGGCTGGGTCGCCGCACCCGGCCTGATCGTGACCAACGCCCACGTCCTCGCCGGCGAGGACGACACCCGGGTGACGACGATCGACGGCGCCTCGCTCGATGCCGAACCGGTCCGCTACGACCCCGAAAACGACCTGGCTCTGCTGCGGATCGACGCCGCGATCCCGCCGCTCGAAATTGCCGCCGAGCCCAAGCGCGGCAGCGGCGGCGCCGTGCTGGGCTATCCGGAGAACGGCCCCTACGCGGCCTCGGCCGCCCGCCTCGGCGATGTCGAGACCGTGATCAGCGAGGACGCCTACGGCAACGGTCCGATCCGGCGCCGGATCGCCTTCCTGCGCGGCAGGATTCGAAGCGGCAACTCGGGCGGCCCGCTGGTCGATTCACGGGGCCGGGTGATGGCGACGGTCTTTGCTTCGACGACCTCGGGGCCGCCGGGCGGCTTCGGAATTCCCAACGGCATCGTCAGCTCCTCCCTCGATCGGGTCGCGACGACGCCCGTCGACACCGGCCCCTGCACGCGCTGAGCAGGGAGGTGTCGGGGGCTGCCCCCGGCGGCGACCTCGGACAACTGGCGGCTGTATTCGGAAAAAGTTGAGCCGGGGGTAGTTCCCGACACCTCCCCCCACTAGATTCCCGCGCGTGAGCACTCCGTCAACCGACGCGCAGCGGCGTCGCCGCCTGATCACCCGCGCCCTGCCGCTCAGCTTCGTCGCGATCGTCGCCTTCACCCTCGGCGCCGTGGCGGGCACACCCGGGTCGCCGGAAAAGGAAGCCGCGGAACGCTTTGCCGAGGCCTGGAGCCGCACGGACTTCGGCTCGATGTATCGCGAGCTGAATGAAGGATCCCGGCGCGCGGTCGGCGTTAAGCAGTTCGCCAAGGCCTACCGCGAAGCGGCCGAGCTGGCGACGCTGCGCACACTGACCGTCGACTCGCCCGGCGATCCGCGCAGCACCGGCGGACGGAACGTGGTCCCGGTCCCGGTCCGGGCCGGCACGGTCGCCTTCGGCGATGTCTCCACCGAGATTGGAGTCCCCTATTCCGATGGTGGCGTCGCCTGGGACCCGAGCCTCGTCTTCCCCGGCCTACGTCGCGGCGAGCAGCTCGAAAACCGGCTCGACCTCGCCGAACGGGCGCCGATCCTCGCTCGTGACGGCACGGCGCTCGCCGAGGGCCCGGCGGCCGAACGCGAACACCCGCTTGGCGACGCCGCGATCGACGTCACCGGCGAAGTCGGCGAAGCATCCGAGGAAGACCCGGTGACACTCGCCAGGCAGGGCTTCCCGCCCGAAGCCCCGGTCGGGGTCAGCGGCCTCGAGCAGGCCTTCAACCGCCGCCTCGCAGGCAGGCCGGGCGGTTCGCTGTTGGCCGCCGGAAACAGCTCGACCCGGATCCTCTCCCAGGCCGAGCCCGAGCCCGGCGCACCGGTGAAGACGACGATCGACCCGGACCTGCAGGTTGCCGCCGTCTCGGCCCTCGCCGGTCGCGCAGGCGGCGTCGCCGTCCTCGACGCCTCGCGCGGAGACGTGCGGGCGCTGGCCGGCCAGGCCTTCTCGGCCCCACAGCCGCCCGGCTCGACCTTCAAGACGATCACGACGACGGCGGCGCTGCAGAAGGGCATCGTCTCGCTGGAGACCGAATTCGAGATCGTTGACGGGGTCAACGTCGGCGGCCGCTTCATCAGCAACGCCAATGGCGAGCTCTGCGGCGGCACCTTCAGCGAAGCGTTTGCCGAGTCCTGCAACGCCGACTTCGCCCCGCTGGGACCGCAGATCGGCAACGACGGGATGGTCGAGATCGCCGAGCGCTTCGGCTTCAACTCGCCGCCGACTCTTTACGCGGAGCAGATCGTCGAGGCGGTCGAACCGGCCGAATCGACGATCCCGCAGGAGATCGGCGAGGACATCGACCTCGGGGTGAGCGCGATCGGCCAGGGCGAAGTGCTGGCGACGCCGCTGCAGATGGCGAGCGTCGCGCAGACGATCGCCAACGGCGGCGTGCGCGAGGCGACCTCGGTCGTCGCCAACCGCAAGCTGCGGCCGGAGCTCAAGCCCGTGCGGGTGATGTCGAAGAAGATCGCCCGCGAACTGAACGGGCTGATGGTCGGGGTCGTCACCGGCGGCACCGGATTCGCCGCCGCCATCCCCGAGGCCCAGGTCGCCGGCAAGACCGGCACCGCCGAGCTCGGCCCGCGCCCCGACTCAAAAAACGAAGAAGAACCCGAGCAGATCAAGGACGCCTGGTTCATGGCCTTCGCTCCGGCCGAGAAGCCCCGCCTCACCGTCGGCGTGCTGCTGATCGAAGCCGAAGCCGCCGGCGGCGAAGTGGCCGCGCCGATCGCCGGCCAGGTGCTCTCCGCCGGGCTCTAGGCGACGGCGCTAGAGGTCGAGCGTAACCGTCGCCGGGCCGTCATCGCCCGGGATGGAGAGGATCAGCGGGCGGTTCTCGGAGGCCGAGGCGGGCAGCTCGAAGATCAGCAGCGAGCCCTCGATCGGGCCCTGCTGCGGAGTCGAGTCGAGAATCGGAATCTGTTCCTGCGATTCGACCGTGCCACCGAGCGGGAAGGCGTAGAGGCTCTCGCTCTCAAGCGCCTCGAAGGTCTTGTGGTCGGCGTCGGTGATCGTGAACGAGTCGGCGAGCTCCTGCTCCTCTTCGCTCTCGTTCTGAACTTCGAGGAAGACGCCGAAATAGGCGGAGCCGGCCGGCGCTTCGGACTGGCCGACGAGGTAGGCGGAGTCCTCGTTGTCGTTGGGGTTGAGGAAGCGCGAGAAGATCACGTTGTACTTGAGCTCGCCCAGCTCGACCGGCTGGCCCTCGACCACGTCCTTGGACTCTTCGCCGGAGCCGCAGGCGGCTAGCGCGAAGGCCGCGGCGGCGAGCGCGAGTGCGGCGAGCAGCGGCAGGGCGATTCTGCGAACGGAGGCCATCGGCGGCGAGAGTCTATTAACCGCGCCTACGGGATGCCGGTCGCGTGGGGGTTGCCGCCGGCGACGGCGATCGGGGCGGGCGCCGCCGCGTCACTCTCGATCCGGTCGCGCAACCGGCGCAGCGCCTCGTGCCAGCCGCGCCGCTGCCAGTGGGCGTTGCCCGAGAGCACCTCCAGTGCCCGGTCGAGCGGGTTGGACGGCTCGGTCCAGTGCGCGACGCGGAGCCTGGTCAGCGAGCCGCCGCTCTCGGTCAGCTCCCAGACCGTGGTCGAGGGGATTCGGTTGCCACGACCGCCCCGGCCGTGCTCGACCAGCTTGTGCGGCGGCTCCAACTCGGCGATCGCGGTGTCCGTCCAGACCTTGCGCAGCGGCGCGATGACGCGAAAGCGGGCGCCCGCCCCGACCCCGCTCGACTCGATCCGGGTGAGGTGGAAGCCGCTGAGGAAATGGTCGGTGAAGGAAGGGCGGTCGGCGAGGTCGGCGAGCGTCGCGAAGACGCGCTCGCGCGAAGCGTCGATCTCTATCTCTGCGCCGAACGGACCCATGGGGAGGGGCGATTCTATGCGGAAAATTGCGGATGACGCCGCTCGTATCAGGCGCTACGCTCTGCCGGCGAGAGCGTCGGAAAGGAGTAGCCATGACCAGTCTCACCCCCGCCCCGATTCCAGCTTCCGACCGCTATGCCGCTGGGACATATCCCGGGCATGGCACCTACTACTGCGTCGAGTGCGGCTCTCAGCTCTCGCTGCGCGAGGACGACCGGCTGCCCCCGTGCCCCCGCTGCGGCACGACGAGCTTCCAGCTCGACTCGATTTTTGAGCCCATGCAGGAGCACGCCGAGACCACGGCCGAGTTCGAGGTCCCCGACGATGCCGCTCCCTCGAGCTGGCTGGAAGAGCTGCGAGCGGCGTTGAGGCCCGGCAGCCGTCATCTGGTCTGCCGCGACGAGCAGGGCGAGGTGCGCGACTTCGAGATCGGCGCCGGCTGGTCGCGGATCGGCCGCAGCATCGCCGCCGACGTCCGGCTCGACGACCCCAGCGTCTCCCGCCGTCACGCCCTTGTGGTCTCCGAACCGGGCAGGTCGCTGCGCGTGCTCGACGACCGCAGCCTCAATGGCATCCTCGTCAACGGCGAGGTGGTCGAGTGGGGCAGGCTCGAGGACGGCGACGAGCTGACGATCGGCAGCTACCGGCTGTACGCGCTGTACGCGCTCGAAGCCTGAGCGTCGCCTGACGCAAATTCCGGCCTACGGCGGCCGTAGAGTGGGCGGCATGGATGCCCCCAACGATCCCTCGATCGCGGCCGAGCAGGCCCGCGCCCGCCTGCACGAAGAGATAGAGCGCGTCCGCAGCGGCGTCGAGGAGATGCTGACCGAACAGGACAACCACGACCACCCGGAGCTGCGCAGGGAGCTCGAGGAGATCCGCAAGGAGACCAGGCGCTATGTGAAGAAGCGCGTCGCCAAGGCGGAGCGGCGAACGGGCAAGCGCCTCGCCGCGATCGAACGCCGGATCGACCAAGTGGAGCAGGACCGCCAACACGCCGAGTGGCGCATCCACACCAACACTGAGGCAATGCTGGATGGCCTCCTAAAAGAGGTCCGAGCCATAGCCGACCTCTTGTCCCAAGCACGCTAAGGGACCGGGCACCCCTCCTGCAGAACTTGTGAGCCGGGCAGGCGTCCGCGCCCATGCAGGCTACTGGCGGCGGGTTCGGCAGGAGGGGTGCCCGGTCCCTCTACTCGGTCGAGATAGACGGATCGGCCTGCACCTTGTGCGGCACGATCATCAGGAAGTTGCTCGCCGCGTCGGCACCGAGCGCGGCGATCCGCTCGGCCTCCTCGTCCTGACCCGTGGCGCGCAGCTCGTCGCAGTAATGCGAGAGCAGATCGTCAACGTCGAGCAGGGCCTCGGTGTCGAGGTCCTTGAGCTCCACTTTGGCGCCCTCGCCCAGCCGCGCCTCGATCGAGTCGCGGTCGATGCCGAAGGCGTTGTGACGGACGTAGACCCTGCCGCCGGTCATCCCGGCGCAGGCCCAGGGGCCGAGATCACCGAGCACGATCGCGCGGCCGGAGGTCATGTACTCGAAAGCAAAGCCCTTGGCGTTGGCGCGGTCGACGACGCAGCCGCGGCTGTCGTCGATTTCCTCCTCGGGCTCGCCGCCGAGCACCACGTCGGCGCCGGAGAGGCGGATGCAGAAGCGCGAGTCGGCCGATCCCTGGACGAAGAGGCGGCCGCGCTGGGCGCCGTAGGCGAACGACTTGCCGACCGAGCCGTTGACGCGGCGGCCCTTGGCCCCCTTGCCCTTGAGCACGGCGACGGTGCCGCCCAGCATCGTCTTGCCGACGCCGTCCTGGGCGCCGCCCTCGACCCGAATCGAGACGCCGTAGGCGTTGAAGGCGCCGAGCCCCTGGCCGGCGACCGAGCCGCCGTTGAAGCTGAGGTCGGCGAGCACGTCGTCGTTGGACTCCGGGCCGCCGTCGAAGATGCGAGCCCGGGCGATCGCCCCTGCGAGCTCGGTGCCGAGCACGCGGTCGTTGGCATCGGTGGCGCGCGGGAACCGGCTGTTGACGGTGCCGCCACCGGAGCAGACTTCACCGGCCAGGGATGCGATCTGAGCGGAGGCCTGCTTGTTCTCCATGCGGATCGGGCGAGCGACGACAAGGCCCGCCTCGGCCCGCTCCTCGGCGATCTCCTCGGCCACCGGCAGATCGAGCGGCTCGAGGTCGAGGAACTCCTCCAGCGGGGTGATCAACGGCGCCAGGTCGACCTGGTCGTGGTGGGAGACCTGCTCGAGCAGGTCGTAGCGGCCGACCAGGTCCTGGGCGCGGTCGTAGCCAAGTGAGGCGACAACCTGCTTGACCTCCTCGCCCATCGCCTGGAAGAAGCGGGCGCAGCTCTCCGCCGCGGTGTCGACCGCCTGCGGGGTGAACTTCTTGAGGCCGTGGTCCTGGGCCTGCTCGACGGTCTCGATCTGGGTCGCGATGCCGACGTGGCAGGTGTCGAGCTGGCAGCCGCGGCAGATCGTGCAACCGAGGCTGACCATCGCCAGGGTGCCGAAGCCGACCCGGTTGGCGCCAAGGCAGTGCAGCTTGACGATGTCGTGGCCGGTTCGGTAGCCGCCGTCGGCCCAGATCTCGACCCGGTTGCGCAGCCCGGCCTCCATCAGCGCCCGGTGCACGGCGCGGGTGCCGATGTCGGAGGGCAGGCCGACGTGGCGCAGTGCGTGCTGACGGGCGGCGCCGGTGCCCCCCTCGAAGCCCGAGAGGGTGATGATGTCGGCGCCAGCCTTGGCGATGCCGAGGCCGATCGTGCCGATGTTCGGCACCACCGGCACCTTGACCGAGACGCGCACGTCCGGGTTGACCGTCTTCAGCTCGTCGATCAGCTCGGCCAGGTCCTCGATCGAGTAGAGGTCGTGGTTGTTGGAGGGCGAGATCAGGTCGGTGCCCGGCGCGGCGTTACGCGCGGCGGCGACCTTCTCGGAGACCTTCTTGCCTGGCAGGTGGCCGCCCTCGCCGGGCTTGGCGCCCTGGCCGATCTTGATCTCGGCGACGTAGGAGGAGTTGATCATCTCCGCCGAGACGCCAAATCGGCCCGAGGCGACCTGCTGGCCGCGCCACTTGCGGTACTGCCCGTACATGTCGCGGATCTCGCCGCCCTCGCCGTTGACGCAGAGCACGTTGATCGATTTCGCCGCCTCGGCGTAGGCGCGGAAGGCGGGCTCGGACTGCGAGCCGAAGCTCATCGAGGAGATCACGACCGGGTAGTCATGATGGCCGACGCCGGCATCGACCGTGGCCGGGTCAACCGGTTCGCGGTCGCCCTTCAACCCCATGATGTGACGCATCGAGATCGGGCTCTGGGCCTCCAGGTCGCGCACTTTCTCGCTGTATTCGGTGTAGTCGCCGGAGCCGTTGGCGGTGGCGATCGCGGCCTTGTAGACCTTGGGGTAGAAGCGGAACGTCTTCGCCGGTTTGGCGCTCTCGTCGCCGCTCAGCACCTGGGCGCGTTCGTTGCTGCTTTCGTCGAGCTGCTCGAAGCCGGCGCCGCCCTTCTCGGAGGCGGCGAAGGCCTCGGTCTGGAAGATCTCGGCCAGCTCGGGGCGGATCCCGATCGAGGAGAACTGGCGCGCGTAGCCGCGCACCTCGTGGATCCCGATCGTCGAGATCACTTTCTCGATCCCCTTCTCCAGGGCCGCGCAGAGGTTGCCGATGTCGGTGCGGTAATCCTCGACGCAGATCACCTCGATCATCGTGTACGGGCAGACGCCGTTGGCGCCGAGCCCGAGCGCGAGCATCGTGTCGTGGACGTTGCGAATCGCGGCCGAGCGCAGGACGATTCCGCAGCGCCGCCGCAGGTTCTCCTCGCCGGGCTCGACCCGGAACTGCTTCAGCGCCTGATCGATCGCGGAGGTGGCCAGGTGCGGATCGAGGTAGCGCCGCTCGCCGTCGTAGACGGTGCGGTCGGTGAGCACCAGCAGCTCGGCCCCGTCGCGAACCATCTTCACCGCCTCCTGCCTGATCCGGTTGATCGCCCCGCGCGTCGTCTCCGACTCGAGCAGCGAGATGTCGACCGCGGCGGCGCGGCCGCGGAACTCCTCCCAGAGGTCCTCGAGCAGGTAGGTGTAGCGCTCACGGGCGATCTCGCGATAGCTCTTGTCGGAGAGCGGCGCCAGCCCGTGGTGACCGCCGAGGATCACCGGGAACGAGGTCTCGACGGTGCCGGTGTCCTCGCCGGCCGCGTCGATCGAAGGGCGGCGGCCGAAGACCGAGCGGGTCGAGAAGTGCTCCATCTCACGCTCGCGGTCGATCGCCGGGTTGGTGACGACGGCGACCGTCTCCTTGAAGTAGTCGGCGAGGTTCTGGCGCTCGGGCGAGAGTGCCGCCAGCGGGCCGTCGTAGCCGAGCGATCCGACCGGCTCGGCCCCGTTGGAGGCCATCTGCTGGACCAGTTTCACGTCGTCGCGCTGCCAGCCGAAGCCGGCGAGGATGCGGTCCTCGACCTTGACCGGCTCTTCGGGGCCCGCGTCGGAGTAGCCCGGCACGTCGGCGCCCTCGAGCGGGCCGCCGGTGTCGAGCGCGCGGTCGTAGGGCCCCGCCTGCTCGGCCCCGTTGCGCGCCAGCCAGCGGTCGCGGACGATGCGCAGCATCTCGTCGTGGGCGTGCAGGGTCGAGCGGCGCACGGCGCGGTCGATCGAGACCAGCGCCTTCTCGCCCGGGGCGAGCGGCTTCGGCTCGGAGACCATCTCGCCGACGGCGACCACACCGGGCTCGGAGCTGAAGACGTAATCCTCGCCGGTCTCGATCTGCCAGAGCGGGCGCAGGCCGAGCGCGTCGGCGGAGAAGGCGCACTCGTCGCCGTGGCGGGCGATCAGCGCCACCGGGCCCTGCGCGAACGGGCCCATCGCCTGGCGCATGTACATGTAGAAGCGGTGCAGGTCGTCGGGCAGCGAGCGGATCTCGTTGACGATCGGCGGCACGACCATCTCCATCGCCTCGGCGAGGCTGAGCCCGTCGCGGCTGACCAGCGTCGCGATCGTGCGGTTGAGGTCCTGCGAGTCCGACGAGTCGGGCTGGATCGGCACGCCGAGCATGCGCGCCTCCTGGCGCAGCTGGGCGATCGTGTTGATCTCGCCGTTGTGGCCGAGCACCGAGAACGGCTGCACCCTCTTGAATGAAGGCCAGGTGTTGGTCGAGTAGCGGTTGTGGCCGAAGGCCCCGATCGTCTCGAAGCGCTCGTCGCGCAGGTCCGGGTAGTACTCGCCGAGCACGATCGGCGCGCCCATCACCTTGTAGACGCAGATCGTCGCCGAGAACGAGGGGATGTGGACGCCGAGCTCGCGCTCGAGCTCGATCAAGAGGTCGAAGAGGACGCGGTCGCGGCGCGAGGCGTCGGCGACGAGGCCGCCGATCTGCCAGAAGTGGGGCTCCTCCTCACGCGCGGTCGGGCCCAGCGCAGGCGAGTCGACGACGCCGATGCGCTCGGCGAGGATGCGGAAGCCGCCGCTGCCGAGCAGCTCGCGGGCGTCGTGCTGGATCTTCTCGAGGTCCTGCGAGCGCTCGACGAAGACGTGGGCGACGGCGAAGGCGTCGTCGAGGGTCAGCGAGGGGTCGTGGCCGCCGGAGCGGACCTCCTCGGCCCAGATCTTGCGCGGGATGTCGAGCAGCAGGCCGCAGCCGTCACCCTCGCCGTCGACGTTGCCGGCGCGGTGGAGCATCTTCCCCAGCGCCGGGATCGCGCGCTCGATCGGTTCGTGGCTCGGTGTCGCGTCCTTGCGCACCGAAGCGTAGATCGCGCAGGCGTCCTTGTCCTCGACGCTGGGCGGCGATACGAGCGGCCGGTAGGCGCGCTCCGGCGAGTAGCGAAGGGTGCTCTCGCCGCCGTTCTCACGAGACTGGGTATGGGACATCTCGACCTCCCGGTTTCCGCGCCTTCTCCGAGCGGGCGCGCGACGGGTTGACAGGTTGGCAGATTATAGGGAGCGCGCCCGCTCCCTACAGCTCGGGGACGTCGGCGCCGTGCGGGGTGAAGGGGAGGCGGCGAACCTCGGCCCAGCCGTCGCAGCGGCGCTCCAGCTCGCCGCTGACCTTGCCGGCGTCCTGCCAGGTGGTCCAGACGAGCACGGTCGGGCCGGCGCCGGAGATCGTCGCGCCGAGCGCGCCGAGGGCGCGCGCCTCGTCGACCAGATCCATCGAGCGCGGGTAGAGCTCGCGGCGGCGCTCCTGGTGGATGCGGTCGGCGAGGCCGGAGGCGACGAGGTCGAGGTCGGCGCGCTCGAGGCCGAGCACCAGCCGCGAGGCGGCGGCGACGTTGGCGACGGCGTCAGCGAGCGGCACCTCGGCCGGGATCGCCTCGCGGGCGCGCTCGGTCGAGACCTCCTCGGGGGGGATGACGACGATCGCCTCCAGCCCGCCGGGGGGATCGAAGCGGGCTGCGCTGGGCGCCCCGTCCGCCCCGGGACCGCAGACGACGAAGCCACCGTAGATCGCCGCCGCGACGTTGTCGGGGTGGCCCTCGATCTCGCTTGCCCGCGCCAGTAGCTCTTCTTTCGACAGCGCCAGCTCGTAGAGGTGGTCGGCGGCGACCAGGCCCGCGACGATCGCCGCGGCGCTGGAGCCGAGCCCGCGGCCGAGCGGGATCGCCTGGGTCAGCCGAAAGGCAATCCCGTCGGCCGGGTGCAGAGTCTCGAAGGCGCGCACGATCAGGTTGTCGCGGCCGGTGGGCACGTCCAGCGGCCCGGGGTCGAGGTCGAACTCGCCGGCCTCCTCCACCTCGAGCTCGAGGAAGAGGTCGAGCGCCGCCGCCATCACGTCGTAGCCCGGCCCGAGGTTGGCCGAGGAGGCGGGGACGCGGACGAGCCGGCGGCGCGCGGTCAATCGAATACCGCGCGCTCGACGGCGCCGAGGTCGTTCTCGCAGTTGAGCACCGGCGGCGCTTCGGAGAGCGCCGTGTCGGGGTCCTTGAGGCCGTGGCCGGTGAGCACGCAGACGACCGACTCCGGCGGCGCCGAGCCCGCGGCGAGCGGCAGGCCGTGGGCGAGCAGGCCGGCAACCGAGGCGGCCGAGGCCGGCTCACAGAAAACGCCCTCGCTGGCGGCGAGCCAGTGGTAGGCGTCGAGAATCTGCTGGTCGGAGACCGCCGCGACCCTGCCGCGCGAGCTGGTGAAGGCCGTCATCGCCTCCTCCCAGCGCGCCGGGTTGCCGATCCGGATCGCCGAGGCGACCGTCTCCGGCTCGGCGACCGGGGCGCCGCCGACCAGCGGCGCCGCGCCCTCGGCCTGGAAGCCGTAGACGATCGGCGCTGTCCCGGCCTGCTCGAAGCCGCGCCACCAGGCGGTCACGTTGCCGGCGTTGCCGACCGGGATCGCCAGGGCTCCCGGCGCCTCGCCGAGCTCCTCGATGACCTCGAACGCCGCCGTCATCTGGCCCTCGATCCGGTAGGGGTTGACCGAGTTGACCAGCTCGATCGGGTGCCGCTGGGCAAGCTCGCGGACGATCTGCAGCGCCTCGTCGAAGTTGCCCTGCAGGGCGACCACGCGGGCGCCGTGCATCAGCGCCTGCGCCAGCTTGCCGATCGCGATCTTGCCCTCGGGCACGATCACGGCGCCGCGCATCCCGGCCCGCGCCGCGTAGGCCGCGGCGCTGGCGGCGGTGTTGCCGGTCGAGGCGCAGATCACCGCCTCCGCCCCCCTCCCCTTCGCCCGCGAGACCGCAACGGTCATCCCCCGATCCTTGAACGACCCGGTCGGATTGGCCCCTTCGAACTTCAGATAGGCGCGGACGCCCAACCGCTCGGACAGCCGCTCCGCATGAATCAGCGGCGTCGACCCCTCATTCAAGCTCACCACGGGATCGCCCGGCTCAAGCGACAACTGCTCCCGGTATCTGTCGATCAGCGGAAGGGGCATCAGCGAGGGGCGCCGGGGGTCCTCATACAAACTCCTCCTCGATCACCCGGATGAACCGAGGCGTCGAGCGAATCTCATCGAGCCCAGCGATCTCTTCGACCGCCGCGGCGAAACTCGACTCGAGGCACTCGTGGACGACCATCACCAGGCGCGCGTCGTCGCCGAAGCCGCGCTGGACGACGCTCTTGACCGAGATCTCGTTCTCGCCCAGCACCTGCGCGATGTGTGCGAGGACGCCGGGCTCGTCGGCGACCTCGAGGTGCAGGTAGAAGGAGGAGGTGACATCGGCGACCAGCGGCAGCCGCTCGCGCGCCTCGTGCACGGGCGCCTCGCCGGAGAGGATCGAGACGACGTCGCCGAGCACGGCCGAGGCGGTCTCGACCCCGCCGGCGCCGGGGCCGGACATCGTCACCTCGGTGATTTCCGGCGCCTCGACCATGACCGCGTTGAAGGGGCCGCCGACGGGCGCCAGCGGGTGGCCGCCGTAGAGGAAGCAGGGGAAGACGCGGACGCTGATACCGCCGTCGCGGCGCTCGGCGACGCCGAGCAGCTTCAGCGAGAGGCCGAACTCCTTGGCGTAGGCGAGGTCGTCCGGCGTAACCCCCTCGATCCCCTCGTAGGGAACCTGGTCGAGGCCGACCGGCGTGTGGAAGGCGAGCCGGGCGAGGATCGCCATCTTCGCCGCCGCGTCGGCACCGTTGACGTCGTCGCTCGGATCGGCCTCGGCGTAGCCCAGCTCCTGAGCGCGGGCCAGCACCTGCTCGTAGGCGGCGCCGCTGGCGGCCATCTCGGTGAGGATGAAGTTGGTCGTGCCGTTGACGATGCCGAAGACCTTGTCGATCTCGGTTACGCCGAAGCTCTCCTGGATCGTGCGCACAATCGGGATCACGCCCGCGACCGCTGCCTCGAAGCGCAGCTGCACGCCGGCCTCGCGGGCAATGCCGAAGAGCTCGTCGCCGTGCTGGGCGAGCAGCTGCTTGTTGGCGGTGACGACGGGGCGCCCCGCGCGCAGCGCGTCGATCACGTAGGTGCGGGCGGGGTCGGTGCCGCCGATCAGCTCGACGACCAGGTCGGAGCGCTCGAGGATCTCGCCGATCTCGCCCTCGCTGCGGGTCAGCGTGCCGGCCAGCTCCGGCCGCCGCCCGGTCGCCGCCTCGATCGCGCCGGCTCGCTCGGAGAGCAGCTCGGCGAAGGCGGCGCCGACCGTGCCACGGCCGAGCAGCCCGATGCGGACGGGGTCAGACATCGCGGGAGGTCAGGTCCTCGAAGGTCTCGCGACGGACGACGACGCGTGCCTCGCCGTCGCGGCAGAAGATCACCGGCGGCCGGGTGACGCCGTTGTAGTTGCTCGCCATCGCGTGCCCGTAGGCGCCGGTCGCCGGCGTGACCAGCACGTCGCCGACCGCGGGGGTGGCCAGCTCGACATCGCGGACGATCACGTCGCCGGACTCGCAGTGCATGCCGGCGATCGTCGCCAGCGTCTCGGGCGCGGCGCCGGCGCGGTCGGCGATCGTCGCCTCGTAGCGGGAGCCGTAGAGCATCGGCCGCATGTTGTCGGACATGCCACCGTCGACGGCGACGTAGGTGCGCACGCCGGGGATCTCCTTGACCGTGCCGACCCTGTAGGCGGTGAGGCCGGCGTTGCCGACCAGCGAGCGGCCGGGCTCGACCAGGATCCGCACGTCGGGGCCGAAGAGCTCGTCGACGGCGCGTGCCTTGACCTCGACGTAGGAGTCGATCGAGGGCGGCTCGTCCTCGCCGGTGTAGGCGATCCCGAGCCCGCCGCCGACGTTGACCAGCCGGCACCAATCGCCGGCCAGCCCGGCGATCGCCCGGATCGCCAGCTTGTAGGGCTCGAGCTCGAAGATCTGCGAGCCGATGTGGGCGTGCAGGCCGACCAGGTTGAGCTGATCGGAGTCGAGCACGCGCTCGATCGCGCGCGCCGCCAGCCCGTCCTCGAGCCCGAAGCCGAACTTCGAGTCGAGCTGCCCGGTCTGGATGTAGTCGTGGGTCGAGGGCTTGATCCCCGGCGTCACGCGGATCAGCACGTCCTGGGGCCGGTCGAGCAGCCGCTCGCAGCGCTCGATCTCGTCGAAGGAGTCGAGGATCAGGTGGCCGACACCGGCCCGCGAGGCGAGCAGGATCTCCTCGTCGCTCTTGTTGTTGCCGTGCATGTGGATCCGGGCCGGATCGAAGCCGGCGCGCAGCGCCATGTGCAGCTCGCCGCCGGAGGCGACGTCGACCGAGAGGCCCTCCTCGGCGAAGAGGCGGTAGGCCGCCGTGCAGGGGAAGGCCTTGCTGGCGTAGAGGACTTCGAACTCGCGGCCGCGGCGCTCGAACGCCTCGCGGTAGGCCCGCGCCCGAGCCCGCATCTCATCCTCGGCGTAGACGTAGGCGGGAGTGCCGAGCTCGGCGGCGAGATCGACCACGTCGCAGCCCGCGATCTCGAGGTGGCCGCGCTCGTTCACGCGGCTGCCCGCCGGGTAGACCGGTGAGCCCGCGATCGGGTCGGCGACCGCACCTGCCTGTCCGCGCTCGGGCATGGCACGGCATTGTGACGGTAAGAGCGAAAGCCCGGCTAGCCGCCCCGCCACATCAGTGGCCGAGCAGGCCGCCGACCGTGTCTTTGACTTTTTCGGTCGTCTTGTCGACCGTTTTGCCGACCGTGGACTCGGGGCCGGCGACGCCGTTGACGACTTCTTCGGTGGTCTGGGTGACGCCGGTCCCGCCGAGCGCGCCGCCGGTCGCTTCGTCGACCCCGGAGACGGTGTCGTTGACGGCGCCGGTCACCGTCTCGGAGGGCGAAGACGCACCACCTCCACCACCGCCGGAGCCGGACGACGGTTTGGTCGCCCCTCCACCGGATCCACCACCACCGCTACCGCCGCCGCCCGACGACGTGCCGGTCGAGTCAGCGGAAGGAGCCGAGTCGGGCGTACCCCCGCCGGGGCTCGATCCGGGTGCGCCCTCCGGAACGCCTGCAGCCGGCCTGCCCAAGCCCGGCGATACCGAGCCCGCCCCGCCGCGACGGAGTCGAGCGTTGCCGTTCGTACCGCTTGCAGCCCTAATCCCGCGACCCGAGCCTGCGATAGCCGAAGCGTCCGTTCCGGCCGGTCGTCGCTCGATGGCGGAGTCCTGACCACCCCCGGCGAGACCGGCAAGCGGCCAATCTCGCAACACCTGAAGCGACACGAGCATGACGAACACGACCACGGCCACCGCGATCAGAGTCGTGCCTGAGACTGCGCCTACCAGATAGGAGCGGGCTTGACGAATCATCGGCTCTCCACTACCCAGGGTAGCCGGACTGCAACGGATATGTGAGGGACTCCTACAGGTAGCCGAGCGGGTCGGTCGGCGCGCCGCTGATCCGCACCTCGAAGTGGAGGTGATCGCCGTAGCAGTGGCCGGTGCAGCCGACGTAGCCGATCACGTCTCCCTGCGAGACGCTGCCCGAGGTGACCGCGAACGAAGACTGATGGGCGTAACAGGTCTGCAGGCCGCCGCCGTGGTCGAGGCAGCTGAAGTTGCCGTATCCGCCGCTCTCTGCTTCGGACTGGACCAGCACGACCGAGCCGGCGTCGGCGGCGCGGATCGGCGTCCCCGCGGGCACGGCGATGTCGATGCCCTCGTGCATGCGCCCCCAGCGGGAGCCGAACCCGGAGACGACCGGGCCGTTGACCGGCCAGATCATCGACCCCGATCCGTAGCGCACCGGCCCGGCCGGCAACGGCGCCGACGCGCTGGCGCTGAGCTGCGCGGCGATTTCTGCCTGGATCGAGGCGAGGTCGCCCTCGATCTTGTGCTCGTGGCTGCTGATCGTCGAGAGTGCCGCCTCGCGCTGGCGGCGCACCGAGACCAGCTTCGCCTGGCGGCTCTGCACCGCGGAGCGGGCTGCGGCCAGTGCCTGCTCTTCGGCGGCGATCGCGTCGCGCGCCGCTTCGATCCGGTTCTTCGCCGAGCGCAGGCGGGCGACGGTGCTCTTGACCTGGTCGCGCAGGTCGCGGACGCGGGTGACGACCGCCTCATCGAGGCCGTTGATGCGGTTCAGGTACTCGGTGCGGTTGACCAGCTCGTCGTAGCCACCTGACTCGACCAACACATTGAGGATGTCCGGCGTGCCGGCCTCGTAGATCGCGACAAGACGGTCGCGCAGCGCGACCAGCGCCCGTTTGAGGCGAGCACGGACGACCGCGAGGTGCTTCTTCGCAACGTCGAGCTCGTCCACGGCCCGGTCGAGCTCGGCCTGCTTGGCGTCGAGCCGCGCCTGCGCCTCGGCCTCCTGCGCCCGCAGTGTCGCGACCTCACCGGTAAGCCGTTCGATCCGATCGCGGTAACGGGTAATCGTGGTCGTGAGCACACCCTTGCGCTCACGCACGTGAGAAAGCTTCGCTTCCTTCTCTTCCTGCTTCTCGTAGATGTCTTGCGCCGCCGCGCCGGAAACGCCCAGCAGGACAAGCGCCGCCACGGCAGCCGCCAACGCCGCCGCGCCAAGGCGAGTCATAAGCATCGCGAGCAGGCTAGCGGGGCCGGCTAACCGTCAGGCAAGGGCAATCGGACCCTGCAACCAGCCTTGCGCTACGCCGCGACCGGCTCTTTAGCCGCGGCCTTCTCGGCCTCGGCAACGACTTCGGCGGCGTAGCCGAGCCGCTCGGCGTATTCACGCGCCTGCATGCGCGAGATCACCATCCGCTGGATCTCGGCCGTGCCCTCGAACAGCTGGTAGATCTTGGCGTCGCGGAAGAACTTCTCCAGCGGGCTCTCGGTGCTCCAGGCGTCCGGGCCGACCAGGTCCATCAGCGTCGTCGTCGCCCACATCGTCACGTCACCGGCCTTGAGCTTCGACATCGAGCCCTGACCGCCGCGCATCGGGATGCCGTTGCGCCCCATCCAGGCGGCCCGCTGGACCAGCAGGCGGGCGGCCTCGATCTCGGTCGCGACGTCGGCCAGCGTCTGCTGGATGCGCTGCGTCGCCAGCAGCGGCGTGCCGCCCTCGGAGCGGCCGTCGAGGTACTCGAGGGTCCACTCGTAGGCGGCCTGGGCGATTCCGAGCGCCGAGGCGCCGACCAGCGGCCGGGTGATCTCGAAGGTCGCCAGCGCGTCGGCGCCGCGCGACTTCTTGCCTTCGCGCCCGCGCTGCAGCTTCTTCTCCAGCTTCTCCTCGCCGCCGAGCAGGTTCTCGGCCGGAATCCGGCAGTCCTCGAGGATGATCTCGGCGGTGTGCGAGGCGCGGATGCCGAGCTTCGACTCCTTCTTGCCCTGACCGAGGCCGGGCGTGTCCTTGCCGATCACGAAGGAGGCCTGTCCGCGGGTGCCGAGGCTCGGGTCGACGGTGGCGACGACGACGTGGACATCGGCGATGCCGCCGTTGGTGATGAAGACCTTGGTGCCGTTGAGGACCCACTCGTCGCCGTCGCGCTTCGCCGTCGTCTTCAGGCTCTTCACGTCGGAGCCGGCCTGCGGCTCGGTCACCGCGTAGGCGCCGAGCTTGACCTCCTCGCCGGCGCCGAAGCACTCGGGCACCCACTGGGCGATCTGCTCGGGCGTGCCGGAGGAGGCGATGCCGGCGGCGGCGAGGCCGGAGCCGGAAATCGCCAGGGCGATCCCGGCGCAGCCCCAGTGGAACTCCTCGGCCGAGATCACCTGCATCTGGCCATCGGCGTCCGAGGCCGAGCGCTGGATCGCCTCGAGGCCCTGGAAGCCCTGCTTACGCGCCTCCTTGATCACCTCCCAGGGGGTGCTCTCCTCTTCGTCGTGCTTGCGCGCGGCGGGACGGATCACGTCGCGGGCGAAGGCCCGGGCGCTGTCTTTGAACTCCTGCTGCTCCTCGTTCAGTGCGAAATCCATCCGTCCCCCTCGTCTACCGCGTCTCTTGTTGAAGGCTGTTGATTGACTGGTCAGTCAACCGTCCCGCGAAGCTTAGCTGACCAACCAGCCAGGTCTGCGCCTGTAGCTTTCCGACCGTGGCGCGTGAGCAACCGATCAACGCCGAGGTGCCGGGGGCTCGGCCGCAGGGCGGAGCGGCTCCAAAGCCCGAGCAGCCGCCGGCCCAGGCCCGCAGGCCCGCGGCCAAGCCGGAGCGGCGGCGCAAGGAGAAGCGGCCGCGCAAGCCGATCCCCGGCGCGCTGAAGGCGATCGCAGGGCTGTTCGTGCTGGCGATCGTCTTCATCGTCGCCGCGATCCTCGGTGGCGGGGGCGGCAACGAGGAGGCAGATGGACCGGCGCCGGTCAGCGGGACGCCCAGCACCCCTGCCGAAGCGCCCGCCACCCAGACGCCGGAAGACCTCGGCTACCCGGCCTTCGCCACCGCGAACACGACCCGCGTCGGCGGCGCCGACGCGGCCGACAACGCAGCCGGCGTCGCCCTCGCGGTCCATCCCTCGATCGAGCCCGCGCAGCAACCGGATGCGGTCACGGTCGTCGACGCCGGAGACTGGGCCACCGCTCTCGCCGCGGCCGTGTTGACGGCGCCGCCGGTCGGAGCGCCGCTGCTGGTCTCCGAGACAGATGAGATGCCCGACGTGACCGCGGAAGCGCTCGCGGCGCTGGGGCCGCGCGGTGGCCGCGAGACCGCCGGCGCCCAGGTCTTCGCGATCGGCGCCGCGACCGTGCCCGCCGATCTGAGGACGAGCCGCGTCCGCGCCGGCGGCGCCGCCGGCGCCGCGGCAATCGCCGCGCTGCGCGGGAAGCTCTCCGGCTCGCCGCCGCAGCACATCGTCGTCGCGTCCTCCGCTGAGCCGGCTCTCGCGATGCCGGCCGCCGCCTGGGCGGCGCGCTCGGGCGACCCGGTCCTCTTCACCGCGCCGGACAAGCTCGACAAACCGACCGCGACCGCCCTCGAAGCCAACCCCAAGGTGCCCGTCTACGTGCTCGGTCCCTCGGCCGCGATCTCCTCGAACGTCGTGCGCGAAATCGATCAGGCCGGTGGCCGCGTGCGCCGCGTCTCCGGCGAGGACCCGGTCGCCAACGCGATCGCATTCGCCCGCTACGCCGACGGCAGCTTCGGCTGGGACGTCAACGACCCCGGCCACGGCTTCGTCGTCACCCGCTCCGAGGAACCGCTCGACGCGGCCGCCGCGGCGCCGCTCTCCGCCGCGGGAACCTGGGGGCCGTTGCTGCTCACCGACAGCGCCGATACCCTTCCGGCAGCGCTGCGCGGGTATCTGCTCGACGTCAAGCCGGGCTACACGACCGACCCGACGCGCGCCTTCTACAACCACATCTGGGTGATCGGAGACCAGGAGTCGATCGGCGTGAGCGAGCAGGCGGAAATGGACAGGCTGGCGGCGCTGGCCAGAATCGGCGGCGGGAAGTGAGGCTCCTTTGAGCGAGGCCGAGAGCCCGCAGCTGCTCGGCGGCCACGAGCCGACCGCCGAGGACATCCGCGCCCTCGCCGGCGCTTCCACGCCCCACTTCGCGCTTCAGGTGCGCAACCGCATCCGTCGCCTGATCGAGCCGTTGCCTGCCGGCCACCCGGCGCGGGCCGAAGGCGAGCGCAAGATCGCCGCGCTCGAGGATCTGGCCGACCACAGCGGCGACCCGCGCGGCACGATGGGGATCGGCCACTCGTGAAGCAGCTCGCCCCCGGCGTCTGGCGGCTGAAGGAGATGCCGCTGCCGACGATCAACATCTACCTGGCCGAGGACGTCCTGATCGACGCCGGCCGCACCTGGGACCGGCGGCGCGTCTTCAAGGAGACCGAGGGCCGCGAGCTCTCGCTGGTGGCGCTGACCCACGCCCACCCCGATCACCAGGGCGTCGCCAAGGACGTCTGCGAGGCGCGCGGCATCCCGCTCGCCTGCCACGCCGACGACGTCGACGCGATGGAAGGCAGGCGGACGATGCAGGAGGCCCACGGCCGCAACCCGGTCAACCGCGTGATCAAGGCCCTCTGGCAGGGCCCCCCGTACAAGGTCGAGCGGGTGCTGAACGAGGGCGACGAGGTCGCCGGCTTCCGCGTGATCCACGCGCCGGGCCACGCCCGCGGCGAGGTGATCTTCTTCCGCGAGTCCGACCGGGTGGCGATCTGCGGCGACGTGGTCCGCAACATGAGCTACGCGACCTACCGCACGATGATCGCCGAGCCGCCCGAGATCTTCACCTACGACCCGGCCGAGAACCGCCGCTCGATCCGCAGGCTCGCCGAGCTCAACCCGAGCCTCATCCTCCCTGGTCACGGCCCGGCGATCGAAGACATCGCCAAGTTCGAGCGCTTCGTCGCCGGCCTACCCGCGTAGAATCGCTCCATGTCCGACGACGCGATCGAGCACGGCTTCAGGGAGGGCGACAAGGTCTGGGTCGAGGACGGTGACGGCAAGCACCACCCCGGGATCTTCGTCGGCAACAACGAAGCCTCCGGCTGGTTCGGCGGCGGGCCGAGCGCCTACGTCGCCCACCCCGAGGCGCACCAGGCCGAGGTCGTATCCGTCTTCCGCATCACCCCGCGCGACGAGTAGCCACGTATCCGGCTCAGCCGGCCGGGCCGAAGGCGTCGATCAGGCGGTTCTGGTACTCGCTCAGCTCCGCGGGCGAGATGAAGTAGGTCGGCGGGGTGAGGAAGAGGCCGTCGGCGCGCTCTGCCGTTGCCTCGACCCGGGCGCGGACCTTGTCGAGCGGGCCGGCGGCGCAGTAGGTGTCGACCATCTCGTCGCTGATCGCGGCGGGGACGGCGGCGAGGTCGCCGCGGCGGAAGGCCTCGCCGGCCTCGACCGCGTTTTCGGCGAAGCCGTGCAGCTCCCACAGCGGCATGTAGGTCTTGACCGTGGCGTAGAAGGAGATCGTGCGGCGGGCCATCTCGAGCGCCTGCGCCTCGTCCTCGTCGATCGCGCAGCAGACGGTCGGCAGGTAGTCGAACGAGGAGCGCTCCCGGCCGGAGCGCTTCAGCCCCTGCTCGAAGGAGGAGACGACGACCTCGTCGATCCAGCGCAGGCTCTGGATCGGGTGGCCGATCAGGCCGTCGGCGACGTCGCCGGCCATGCGGCACATGCCGCCCTGTACGCCGGCGGTGTAGATCGGCACCGAGTCGCGCGGGGCTGGGTGAGGCCGCACCCAGCCCTTGATGTCGATGTCGTAGTAGGAGCCCTCGTAGCGGATCGGCTCGCCCGCCCCGGCCTGCTGCATGATCAGCCGCGTCGCCTCGACCGCCTCGCGCAGGTGCGGCGCCGGCTTGCCGTACTCGGCGTTATGCCAGGTTTCATTCAGCCGCTTGACCCCGGAGCCGAGCCCGAGCCGGAAGCGCCCGCCCGACATCTCGTCGATGTCGAGCGCCGAGATGGCGACGATGAACGGGCTGCGGGTGAAGGCCCAGGCGATCCCGGTGGCGACGCCGATCCTCTCTGTGCGCCCGGCCAGATAGGCGGCCTGGGTGACCGAGGAGCGGAACAGCTCCGGCGCCCAGACGCACTCGACGCCCGCCGCCTCGGCCCGCTTCGCCTCGGCCTCGAGATCGGCGACCGTGGTGCCGATCGCGGCGACCGAGATCCGATCCAGCGCGCTCAAGTGCACGCCCCAACCTTCCGCTGTTCCTTGGCCCCAAATAACGAGGGAAAGGAACAGCGGTGCGAGTTCATGCGGGTGCCGCGGCCTCGGCGAGCACGAGATCGGCGACCCGCTCGCGGTGCCAGCGCGCGTCGCCGAAGGTCGCCGCGTTCGCCTTGCCGCGCTTGAGGAAGAAGTGCAGGTCGTGCTCCCAGGTGAAGCCGATCCCACCGTGCACCTGGAGCGAGGCGTCGGGGACGCGCCAGCCGGCGTCGGAGGCGTAGGCCTTCGCCATCGAGGCGGCCAGCGGCAGCGACTGCGGCTCGGCGTCGGCAGCCCATGCGGCGCCGTAGACGGCCGAGCGCGAGTTCTCGGTCTCGAGCAGCATCTGCGCGCAGCGGTGCGAGACGGCCTGGTAGGCGCCGATCGGGCGGCCGAACTGCTGCCGGTCTTTGGCGTACTCGACCGCCATCTCCATCGTCCGCTGGGCGATCCCGGTCGACTCGGCCGCGATCGCGGTGCAGGCCCGCCAGAGCACCGGCAGGTAATCGGCCTGGGCCCCGGCCAGCGTCGCCTCGGGCCCGACGCGGACGCCGTCGAAGCGCACCGAGTAGAGGCGGCGGGTGGGGTCGATCGATTTCTCGGCGCTGACGGTGACGCCGTCGGCCTCGCTCTCGACGATGTGCCTGCGCCCGTCGGCGGTGGCGACGAGGAGGAAGTCGGCGCCCGCGGCGTCCATGACCAGGACCTTCTCGCCGTCGAGGATCAGGCCATCGCCGTCTTCCTTCGCCTCCATGCCGAAATAGCCGATCGCGGCGCTGCCGCCGGCCTCGAAGAGGGCGAGCGTGCCGCGCGCCTCGCCGCTCGCCATCGGCCGCAGCCAGCGCTCGCGCTGCTCGTCGGTCCCGTTGGTAGCGAGGGCCAGCGCGGTGACGGTGGTCGAGAGCAGAGGCGAGGGCGCCAGCGCGTAGCCCATCTCCTCGAAGAGGACGGCGAGGTCGACGATCCCGAGCCCCTGTCCACCCCACTCCTCGGGCAGCGCCAGGCCGGGCCAGCCGAGCTCGGCCATCTCCGCCCAGTCGGCGGGCTCGAAGCCATGCTCGCTCCCGGCCAGCTCGCGGATCCGCTCGGACTTGTAACGCGCGGCGAGGAACTCGCGCGCGGTTGACTTGATCGCCTGCTGCTCGTCGGTGAGGTCGAAGTACATTTGTCGGTAACCGCCCCTCGGGGGCCCCTAGCGCAGCCTCGGCAGGCCGAGCACACGCTCGGCGATGATGTTTTTGAGGATGTCGGTGGTGCCGCCCTCGATCGAGTTGGCGCGCGAGCGCAGGAACGAGTACTGCCAGGCGCCGTTGGCGACAGCGTGCTCGGCGCCGCGGTCGAGCGGCGCGTAGGCGCCCTCGATCTCCAGCGCCAGCTCGGCGATCCGCTGGTTGATGTCGGCCCACTGCCACTTGCCCAGCGAGCCCTCGGGCCCGGGGATGCCCGACTGCATCGTCTTGGTCAGGCCGCGATAGGCGTTGAGCCGCATCGTCTCGGCCTCGATCTGAAGCTGGGCGATGCGGTCCCGGTAGAGCGGGTCGTCGGCCGCGCGGTGGCCGTTGACCGGTGTCTCCCTGGCCAGCTGGGTCAGCTTCTTGAGGCTGTTGGAGATCTGCGAGATCGCCCCGAAGGCGAGCCCGGCGCGCTCGTTCATCAGCGTCGTGATCGCCACCGACCAGCCGTTGCCGACACCGCCGACGACGTTCTCGTCGGGGATCCGCGCTTCCTCCATGAAAACCTCGTTGAACTCGCCCTCACCCGTGATCTGGACCAGCGGCTTGGCCTCCACTCCCTCCTGCTCCATGTCCAGCAGGAAATAGGTGAGCCCCTTGTGCTTGGGCGCGTCGGGATCGGTGCGGGCGACCAGCATGCACCACTTCGCGTACTGGGCAAACGTCGTCCAGACCTTCTGCCCGGTGACGACCCATTCGTCGCCGTCCTTGACCGCCTTCGTCTTCAGCGAGGCGAGATCGGAGCCCGACTCCGGCTCGGAGAACCCCTGGCACCAGATCTCCTCGGCGGTCAGGATCGGCTCCAGGTAGCGCTGCTTCTGCTCGTCGGTGCCGTGGGCGATGACCACGGGGCCGCCCATCGCCAGGCCGAGCACGTTGGCCGGGCTCGGCGCTTCCTGGCGTGCCGCCTCGCCGACGAAGATCGCCTGCTCGATCAGGGTCGCGCCGCGGCCGCCGTACTCCTTCGGCCATGAGATCCCGGCCCAACCCGCGCCGTGCAGCTTGCGCTGCCACTCGCTGCGGAAGGCCATCACCTCCTCCAGCCCCGCCTCGGGCTCCGGGCCGGGGTGGTTCTCTTCCAGCCAGGTGCGAACCTCGTCGCGGAACTCCGTCTCAGACGGTGAGAGGCTCAGGTCCATCGCCGGATCAGCATAGCGGGCAACTGGCCGCCCAGCCAGGTCAGTCGCGGCGGTCGCGGACGGCCTCAGACGCGCTGGATCACGGTGCCGGTGCCGAGGCCGCCACCGCAGCACATCGTCACCAGGCCGGTCTCCTTGTCGGAGCGCTCCATCTCGTGCAGCAGCGTGGTGATCAGGCGGGCGCCGCTCGAGCCGAGCGGGTGGCCGAGCGCGATCGCGCCGCCGTTGACGTTGACCCTGTCCATGTCGGGGTCGAGCTCGCGCCGCCAGGCGGCGACGACCGAGGCGAAGGCCTCGTTGATCTCGACCAGGTCGAAGTCGCCCATCTCCATCCCGTTGCGCTCGAGCAGTTTCCTCGTCGCCGGGATCGGGCCGGTGAGCATGATCACGGGGTCGACGCCGACCGTCGTCTGGTCGTAGATCCGCGCCCGCGGCTCCAGCCCCAGCGCCTCCGCCTTCTCGCGCGTCATCAGCAGCACCGCGGCGGCGCCGTCGGAGACCTGCGAGGAGTTGCCGGCGGTGACCTTGCCGTCCTCCTTGAAGGCCGGCTTCAGTTCGGCGAGTTTCTCCAGCGAGGTTTCCGGGCGGATCCCCTGGTCGGTCGCGTAGACGTCGCCGTTGACGCTGAACGGGACGATCTCGCGTTCGAAGCGACCCTCTTCGGTCGCCCTGGCGGCGAGCTGGTGCGAGCGCAGGCCGATCTCGTCGAGCTCGGAGCGGGGGATCTCCCACTTGTCGGCGATCATCTCGGCGGAGATCCCCTGCGGAACGAGGTTGTAGCGCTCCATCAGCTCGGGCGAGAAGGCGAGCCCGTGCTCCTCCATCACGCTGTAGCTGTCAGCGAAGGAGATGTGGCCCATGTGCTCGACCCCGCCCGCGACCATCACGTCGTGGACGCCGGAGGCGACCATCGCCGCCGCGTAGTTGACCGCCTGCTGGCCGGAGCCGCACTGGCGGTCGACCGTTGCCGCCGGGGTCTCGACCGGCAGGCCGGCCTCGAGCCAGGCGTTGCGGGCGATGTTGATCCCCTGCTCGCCGAACTGCTGCACGCAGCCGGAGACGACATCCTCGACCTCGCTCGCATCGATCCCGGCGCGCTCGATCACCTCGGCGTAGGCCTTGGCGAGCAGGTTGGACGGGTGGACGTCCTTGTAGTAGCCCTTCTGCTCGTGGCCACGCCCGATCGGGGTGCGGACCGCCTCGACGATGACGACCTCGCGGCCGCCGAACTTTCCGTTTCCGTTGCCTGACATCGAAGCCCTCCGTTCGCGATTGACCGGTCAATCAACCTTAGCGGGCGCGACGTGTTAGAAACCCCGTCTCAAATGAGCGCAGGGACGGGATACGAGGCGCCGGGGATCGCCGGCAGCGGGGCGATAGCCACCGGTCTGGCGGCCGTGGCGACGACCACCGCCGACACAATTCTGCTCGCCCGCAGCGAGGCCTCGGCCTGGCGCGCGGAGGAGAAGGTGGTCGCCGCCTGCGCCAAGATCGAGGGTGCCGAGCCGTCGCGGCTGCGGGTCACCACCGACCCCAAGGACCTGAGCGATTGCGACATCGTCGTCGAGGCGGTGATCGAGGAAGTCGAGCCCAAGGGCGAGGTCCTCAGCGCCGTCGCCGCCGCGTTGGGCCCGGACGCCGACCTGGCGACGACGACCTCCTCGCTCAGCATCGGCGCGATCGCCGCCGCCGCGGGCATCGAGGGCCGGCTCTTCGGCCTCCACGTCTTCAACCCGGTGCCGCGGATGAAGCTGGTCGAGGTCTGCTTCCCCGACGCGGGCGAGGAGACCCGCGAGAAGGCGCTCGCCTGGTGCGCGGCGCTGGGCAAGACCGCGGTCGAGGTTCCCGACCAGGCCGGCTTCGTCGTCAACCGCCTGCTCTTCCCCTACCTCTTCGAAGCGGTGCGGATGATCGAGCGCACCGGCATGGAGGCGGGCGAGGTCGACACCTGCATGAAGCTCGGCGCCGGCCACCCGATGGGCCCGCTGGCGCTGCTCGACTTCGTCGGCCTCGACGTCTCCGAGGCGATCGGCGACTCGCTCTACGCGGAAAGCGGCGAGGCAGCCAGCAAGCCGCCCGGGCTGATGGTCGAGATGGTCGGCGAGGGCAAGCTCGGCCGCAAGAGCGGCGCAGGCTTCTACTCCTACGACTAGCGCCGTCCGGCTCTATCCCAGATCACGTCGGCCGGCGTGCAGCCCTGCGTGCGGGCGGTCGCTTCGACCTCCTTCCAGGGCAGCTCCGCTTCGGGCAGGTCGTCCCAGCGGGCCAGGTCGAGGGCCTCGACCGCTCCCTTGAGCGCCGGGCCGAGATGCTGCTCGGAGCGAAGCAGGGCCCTGAGGACCTCCAACTGCTTATCGCTCATGCGCACAACCCACATGCGATACCTCCAGGGTTAGGCGGAACGCGGGTTGCTCAGGAAACCTAGGCCGAGGTCCGGACGGAATCCCCGCCGCCGGCCGAGCCGCTGATCCGCACCGCCTCGACCCGGTTCTCGCGCACCGACTCGACCCGGATCGTGTAGCCGTTGGAGGCGATCGTGTCGCCGCGCTTCGGCAGCCGGCCGAGTTCGCCGAAGACGTAGCCGCCGATCGAGTTGTAGGCGTCGCTGTCGCCCGGCAGCTCGATCCCGGCGTCGGCGAGGTCGCCGAGCGAGACGTGGCCGCGCACGAACCACTCGCCGCCGGCGAGCTGGCGCAGGGCGGCGGCGCGGGGGTCGGTCTCGTCCTCGATCTCTCCCACCACCTCCTCGAGGATGTCCTCGACGGTGACGATCCCGACCGTGCGGCCGTACTCGTCGACGATCACCGCGAGCGAGGTGCGCTGCACCTGCAGGTCGTGCAGGAGGTCGTCGAGCGGGCGGGTCTCGGGGACGATCACGGCATCGCGCACGACCGGCTCGATCGTCGCCTCGGGGCCGTCGCTCATGTAGAGGCGGGCGAGGCTGTTGTTGTGGACGATGCCCTTGACCCGGTCGGGGTTGTCTTCCTCGATCACGACCAGGCGGGTGTGGCCCGAGGTGACACAGCGGCGCAGCGCGGTCTCAACCGTCTCGGAGGCGTCGACGGTGACCACCGCCGGAATCGGCGTCATCACCTCACGCGCCTCCTGCTCGTGCAGGTGGAAGACGCCGCCGAGCATGCCGGCCTCGCCCGGGTCGAGCCGCCCGCGCTGGGCGCCGCGCACGATCATCAGCCGCAGCTCCTCGGGCGAGCCGACCTCCTCGTCGGCCTCGGGCTCGATCCGCAGCACGCGGGTGACGAAGAACCGCGCCGGCGCGTTGGTCACCACGATCAGCGGGTGGAAGAGCCGGCGGAAGACCTCCAGCGGCCGCGAGATGCCGAGCAGCAGGCTCTCGGCGCGGGCGATACCGACCATCTTCGGCGCCTGCTCGCCGAAGATCACGTGCAGCAGGGTGACCACGGCGTAGGCGAACACGAAGGCGACCAGCAGCGAGGCGGCGTGGCCGAGGAACCCGTCGAGCAACGGCTCGATCAACGTCGCGATCGCCGGCTCGCCGAGGAAGCCGATGCCGATCGAGGCGAGCGTGATCCCGACCTGCGAGGTGGCGACGTACTCGTCGACGTGGTCGAGCTGGTGCAGGGCCAGCCGGGCGGGGCCGCTTCCCTGCTCAGCCTTGCCCTCGATCCGGCTGCGCCGCGAGCGCACGATCGCGAACTCGGTCGCGACGAAGAAACCGTTCACCCCCACCAGGAGGAGAACGAGGAGGATGAGCAGCAGGGCGCTCACCGGCTATTTCGCCCGATACTTCGGGGGAGGTCGTCTTCGGCCATTCGGCAATTGGTGAATATAGCCATCCCGCGCGCGGAATGGCGAAGCGGCTGCATCGATGACATATTGAGCGCGTCATGCGCATTGCCAGTCTCGTCCCATCCGCAACGGAGATGCTCTTCGCGCTCGGTTTGGGCGACAGAGTCGTCGCCGTCACCCACGAGTGCGACTACCCGCCACAGGCCCGCCGGCTCCCCCACCTGACCCGCACCGTGCTCGCCGACGGCCTCAGCGGCCGTGAGATCGACACCGCGGTCAAGGAGACCGTGGGCGAGGGGCAGGCGCTCTACATCCTCGATGAGGAGCGCCTGGCGGAGCTGGCGCCCGACCTGATCGTGACCCAGGCGATCTGCGATGTCTGCGCGGTCTCCTTCGACGACGTGGTCGAAGTCGCGGCGCGGCTGCCGAGCAGGCCGAGGGTCCTGCAGCAGGACCCGAGCACGCTCGGCGAGATGCTCGAGGACGTGGTCCGGCTGGGCGAAGCGACCGGCCTCGAGACGGAGGGGCACGCGATGCGGGGCGAGCTCGAGGGGCGACTGGCCAGCGTCCGGGCCACGGTCGCCGGCGCCGAGGCGCCGCGCGTGATCGCGCTGGAGTGGCTCGACCCGCCCTTCGTCGGCGGCCACTGGATTCCGGAGATGATCTCGATCGCCGGCGGCGAGGACGTCGCCGGCCCGCCCGGCCTCAAGTCCCCCGAAGTCGCCTGGGGGGCGCTCTCGGGCCTCAACCCGGACGTGGCGATCGCGATGCCCTGCGGCTGGCAGGTCAGCGAAGCGCACGCGCAGGCGGTCGAGCACTGGGGGCGGATCGCCGCCCTCGGCGCAGGCCGCGTCTACGCGGTCGACGCGGCGGCGACCTTCTCACGACCGGGCCCTCGCCTGGTCGACGGGGTCGAGCTGCTCGGCCACATCCTCCATCCGGACCTGGTCGACCCGCCCGGCAACATCGGCTTCGCCGAGGTGCGAAAGCCAAACTAGACCCCGAGATGCGCCGGCTTGCAGCGGTCTAGGCGATCGCGATCGTGCTGACGACCGCGAAGAAGCCGATCGCCGCCATCGTCAGCAGCTCCATCGCCTGCGAGCGCTCGCCGAGCATGCCGCGCTCGCCGGCGAAGATCACGAGCGCGCAGAGAGCGCCGCCGAGCAGGCCGCCGAGGTGGCCGCCGATGCTGATTTCGGGGCGACCGAAGGTGATCACGAGGTTGAGCACGAGGATGATCCCGATCGAGGAGGCGAGCGCGTCGACGCCGCGGCTGCGGGCGATCAGGAAGGTCGCGCCGAAGATGCCGAAGACGGCGCCCGAGGCGCCGATCGTGAGCGAATCCGGGCTGAGCAGGATCGCCCCGAAGGAGCCGGCGAAGAGCGAGACGAAGTAGAGCGCGACGAAGCGCGGGGTGCCGATCGCCGGCTCGAGCAGGCGGCCGAGGAAGAAGAGGGCGAACATGTTGAAGCCGATGTGGATGATGCTGCCGTGCAGGAAGCCGCTGGTCAGCAGGCGGTACCACTCGCCTTCGGCGACGTAGGGGCCGAAGAGGCCGAAGTCGAAGATGACCGAGCTGTTCTGGACGGCGAGGCCGCCGCTGCCGCCGACGATCTCGATCAGGAAGGCGACGACGTTGAGCCCGATCAGGACGAAGGTCGCCGGCGCGGTTGAGCTCAGCGACGCCTGCCCGACTCCGCTGGTCACCTTGGTGCGCTCGCGGGCGCACTCGGGGCAGCGCATCCCGACCGGCGTCGGCGTCATGCACTCCGGGCAGATCGGTTTGCCGCAGTTGGAGCACGAGACTCCGGTCTCGCGGTCGGGATGTCGGTAACAGGACTGTGCCATCGCGGACGCGCAGCCTACAATCGCCGGCGATGGAGCCCCCGAGCCCCGCACGGCTGTTCGCAACTGTGGCCGGCGCGGCACTGGTCCTCTACGGCATCGCCGGCTTCTTCTTCGACTCCTCCTTCGCGGCCCCGGCGGACATCGGGGAGGCGCTGGGCCTCTTTGCGATCAACGGTTGGGCGAACGTCTTCCACATCCTCACCGGCGCGCTCGGGCTGCTCCTCGCCGGCTTCGCCTCGCGCCGCTACGCGCTCTCAGTCACCACGATCTACGTCGCGATCGCGGTCTTCGGCTCGCTGCTCTAGGTCGAATCTGCATTTAGACACGCTATGCGTGTCAAATCGCAGATTCGGCTCGTCAGGGCTTGAGGCGGCCGGGGAGCGAGCGCAGGCCGCCGGTCTGCCCGCGGCCGCGGCGGCGCAGCTCGAGCACCACCAGGGCGCCGGCGGCGACCCCGCCGGCGCTCGCGGCGACCACCGGGCGCACCCAGTTGCGCGGGTCGCGCAGCGCCCGCAGCTCGCTGTCGGAGAGCTCCTCGGCCCAGTCGGAGAGCTCCTCGGCGGCGGCCTGGGTGACGGCGGCGAGGGTGTCCTCGAAGCGCCCCGAGAGCCGCTCGGGCGGCTCGATCGGGCGCAGCGCGTCGCCGAGCAGGCGCTCGACTTCCCAGGTGCTGCCGCTCAGGTTCTCGTGCGCCTCACTCATCGCTCATCTCCTCCTCCAGCTGCTTGATCGCGCGATGGATCAGGACCTTGGTGGCGCCGTCGCTGCGCCCCAGCGCGCGTGCGATCTCGCGATTGTCCATGCCCAGCGCGAAGCGCATGATCAGCGCGTCGCGCCGGTCGTCCGGCAGGTTGTCGAGCTTGTCGATCACCTGGCGCAGCTCCTCGCGCCCCTCGGCGATCGCCTCGGTGCCGTGCCGCGCCGGGATCGGGTCGGCGTTTTCCAGCGGCGTCTGCGGCCGCCGCGAACGGTCGCGGTAGAAGTTGAGCGCCAGGTTGTGGGCGATGCGGATCAGCCATGGGCGCAGCGGCCGCCCGTCGGACTCGCGCCGGGCGCGGTCGAAGTGGCGGTAGGCCTGCAGGAACGCCTGCTCGGTCAGGTCCTCGGCGTCGTGCTGGTTGCCGACCCGGTAGTAGGAGTAGGAGTAGACGTCCTTGAGGTGGTCGCGGTAGAGCTCTTCGAAGGCGCGGTCGAGCTCCGCCTTGGCGGCCGGGTCGAGGCTCGCCGGCTCGACGTTCTGCTTGGCGACGCTCACGGACGAAGCCTAGATGCTGCGGCGGGGCGTGTTCCTCCGGAGATGCATGACGAAGGCGCCCCATCTCAGGCGGCCGCCTTGCGCGTGCGCTCGACCAGGCGCAGGCCGGCGACCCAGGCCTCGGCGTCGATCTCACCGCGGATCAGCGCGGCGAGGCCGTCGAGGGCCTCGGCCGGCCGGCCGGAGGCCCCCACAGCGGCAGCCAGCAGCGGCACCGCGTCGAGGCCCTCGGAGGCCTGGCCGATCAGGGCGGGAATCTCAGCCGCGGGCGTCCCCCGGCCGAGCAGCTCGCCGGCGCGCCGGTTGCGTCCGGAGGGGGCGAGCACGGTGGCGGTCAGGTCGCCGACGCCGGCCAGCCCCGAGAAGGTCTCCAGCTCGGCCCCGCGCCAGATCGCGTAGTCGATGCACTCGCGCCAGACCTGGGCGGCGGCGATTCCGGCGGCGTTGAGGCCGAAGGTCTCGGTCGCCGCGGCGGCGAGGGCGGCGGCGTTCTTCGCCGCGCCCGCCATCTCGACCCCGGTGACGTCGCGCGAGCGCTCGCAGACCAGGCCGGCGCGGTCGAAGACCTCACCGAGCTGGTCGCGCAGGTCGGCGTCGCCCGAGCCGAGGACGAGCGCGGCCGAGCCGGAGACCGCCTCGCGCGCGTGCGCCGGGCCGCCCAGGCAGGCGACGGCGCGGGCGCGGATCCGTTCGCCGACGTACTCGGCCGGAAGCTGGCCCCGCGGCGCGATCATGCCCTTGGTCAGCAGCAGGACGGCGCAGCGGTCGCTGACCCGGTCGGCGATCGCCCCGACCGCCTGCGGCAGCGAGCCGGAGGGGATCGCCATACAGACCAGGTCGAGCCCGGCCAGCTCGATCTCGGAGGCGGGCCGGACGAGCAGCGACTCGGGCAGCTCGACGCCCTCCAGGTAGCGGCCGTTCTCCCCCGCCTCGATCATCTCCGCCGCCTGCCCGGCGGTGCGGGTGCCGAGCTGCACCTCGAGCCCGCCGCGGGCGAGCAGCACGGCGACGGCCGTGCCCCAGCTGCCGGCGCCGATCACCGCGGCGCGGCGCATCGGCGGCAGGCCGCCCATCTCTTCCCACTGCAGGAGGACGTTGGGCCAGATCCGAGCGGTCACCGATTCGGCCAGCGGCGGCGAGGGCTCCTCGACCCGCGGAAAGGTCATCGCCTTGCCGAGGCGGACCCGCACCTGGCGCGGCCGGATGCGCCAGCCGCGGCGCACGTGCTCGCTGCCGAAGACGGCGGTCGGCAGGACCGGGGCGCCGGTCTGCAGCGCCAGGCGGCCGACGCCGCGCCTCGGGGTCGCCAGGGTGCCGCGGCGGATGCGCGTGCCCTCGGGGAAGATGCAGACGGTGCCGCCGCGCTCGACCGCCAGCCGCGCGGTCTCCATCGCCAGCTCGTCGGCCTCGCCGCGGCGGATCGGGAAGGCGCCGAGCCGCGAGAGCAGCCAGCCCTGCCAACGGCGCTCGAACAGCTCGATCTTGGCGACGTAGTTCATCGGCCGCCGCCAGGGCAGCGCGGCGCCGATCGCGAAGGGGTCGAGGAAGCTGCGGTGGTTGGCGGCGACGATCAGGCCGCCGCTGACCTTGCCGTATTCGCGGCCGGTGCGGCCGAGGCGGAAGTAGACGAGGAAGAACGGCGTCATGAAGACGCGGGCGAGCAGGTAGAGCGGCCAGTTGACGCTGTGGGCGCGGGTGTAGTCGTGGTATCGCTGCAGACGCTCTTCGCTCATCGAAGAGCGCTACACGGTGCGGCGCGGGCGGTTACCGGCGCCGCGCGAGGTTTGCGGTCAGCCGGGCCCCTGCCGGGCGGTGCGCGGGTTGACGACCGGGCGCAGGTTCGGTTCGACCTCACCGCGCAGATGCTCGTAGTCGGGCGGCAGCGAGAGCTTCTCGCCGAGGCTCTCGAGCGGCTCGTCGACGGTGAAGCCCGGCCCCAGGGTGGCGATCTCGAAGAGCACGCCGCTGGGCTCGCGGAAGTAGATCGAGCGGAAGTAGAAGCGGTCGATCACCGGCGTCGGCTCGGCGCCCCCGGCGATCGCCTTCTCGCGCCAGGCCTCGTGGTCCTCGATCGTCGAGGCCCAGGCGACGTGGTGGACACTGCCGGCGCCCTGGCGCGAGCGCTGCGCCGGCGGCTCGTCGTAGAGGTAGAGGCCACCGCGCATCGCACCGCGCGCCTCCCAGCCGCCTTCGATCCGCGCGAACTGGAGCGCCTCGAGCAGCGCGCTGCTGTCGGCGGGCTCGGTTGCGTAGGCGCAGACCGCGTGGAAGCCCTGCAGGGCCAGCTCGGAGGGCACCTCTGGGTGCTCGGCGCTGAGCGGCTCGTCGGCGACGTCGACCACGGCGAGCTCGTGGTCGAGCCCCTCGGGGTCGGCGAAGCGCAGGCCCTCCCCCACCCGTTCGGAGTCGACGCCGTTGGCCCCCAGGCGCTCGGCCCAGAAATCGAGCGCCTCGACCGAGGCGACCCGCCAGACGATCCGGTGCACGTCGCCGGCCCCGGCCCGGCCCTGCTGGACTCCGGGGAACTCGAAGAAGGTCAGATCGGAGCCGGCGCTGCCGTCCTCGTCGGCGAAGAAGAGGTGGTAGACGGTCGGGTTGTCCTGGTTGACGGTTTTCTTGACCAGGCGCAGGCCGAGCACACCGGCGTAGAAGTCGACGTTGCGCTGCGCATCGGCGGTGATCGCCGTGATGTGGTGGATTCCCTCAAGCTTCACGCCGGTCACGTATACCATCCCGTCGATGAGCCGCGCGAGGCGACGCACTGTCAAAGCTTTGGTCGTGGTCGGCTCCGTCCTCGCCTTCCTCAGCGTCTTCGCGATCTGGACCGAGCGCCAGGCGCTCAACACCGACGACTGGGTCGACACCAGCGGCCGCCTGATCGAGGATCAGGAGATCCGCTCGGCGGTCGGCGAGTTCCTGGTCGAACAGCTCTACGACAACGTCGACATCGAAGAAGAACTCGAGGGGATCCTGCCGGGGGACCTCAAGGACCTCGCCGGGCCGGCCTCCGGTGGGCTGCGGCAGGTGGCCGGCAGCGGCGCCGAACGGGTTCTGCAGACCTCGACCGCGCAGGACCTCTGGAAGGACGCCAACCGGGCCGCGCACGAACAGCTGCTGGCCGTGCTCGAAGACAACAAAGACGCCGTCTCGACCGCCGAACGGCGAGGTGACGCTCAACCTCGGCAGCCTCGTCACCAACCTCGCCGACCAGGTCGGGATCGGCACCCAGCTCGCCGACCAGCTGCCGCCCGACGCCGGGCAGATCACGATCCTGCGCTCCAACGAGCTGAAGACGGCCCAGGACGTGGCCGTCGCGATCAAGGGCCTGGCGCTGGTGCTCTCGCTGCTGACCCTGCTCAGCTTCGGGCTGGCGATCTACCTCTCGCGCGAGGGACGCTGGGTGACCGTGCTCTTCTGCGGCGTCGGCCTGATCGCGGCGGGGTTCGCGGTGATCGTCTTCCGCGAGATCGCCGGCGGCATCGTCGTCGACCAGCTCGTCGCCGAAGAAGGCGTCAGGCCGGCGGCGGAAGCGGCCTGGTCGATCTCGACCTCGCTGATGGTCGGGATCGCGACCACGGTGATCGTCTTCGGCGTGCTCTTCGGCATCGCCGGCTGGCTCGGCTCGCCGACCGGCTCGGCGCGCGCGACCCGCCGCTTCATGACCCCCTTCCTGCGCGACCACGTCCCCTACGTCTACACCGGGCTGGCGATCGTCGTGGCGATCTACTTCCTCTCCTCCCCCTCGCCAAACCTGCGCTCCTTCCTGACCACGCTGATCGTCGCCGCCGCGGTCGCCTTCGGCATCCACGAGCTGCGCAAACAGACCGCCGAGGAGTTCCCCGACGCCCAGATCGGCGACTACTTCGGCGGCGCCAGGGACCGCCTCGTCGGCGCCGTGAAGAGCGCCAACATCGGCGAGCGCGCCTCGAAGCTGCGCCTGCCGGAGAAACGCGCCGAGCAACCGCGAGCGACGACGAGTTCGCCCCCCGTCGAGCCGCCACCCGCCGGCGACGGCGAGGACGCCGCCTGCCCGCCTGGAACGGCTCGGCGAGCTGCACCAGAAGGGCATCCTCAGCGACGAGGAGTTCGCCGCCGAGAAGGCCCGAGTTCTGGGCGGCGACAGCGGCTCCAAATAGAGCCCGCCTCCGGGGTTGAACCGGAAACCTCTCGATTACAAATCGAGTGCTCTGCCAATTGAGCTAGGCGGGCATGCAGTTGAATGATTGCGGGTCGCAGCCGAATATAGAGGGGGTGATCGACGGCGTGGGCAAGGATGCGGTCAATTTCAGGTATCTGCAGCCCGGCGAGGGGAGCGTGCTCACCGAGGCGATCCGCGCCGCCTACGGCGACAGCTACGACGTGCGCTGGGTCTACGACGAGGCCGAGGTCGAGGCGCGGCTGGAGGCCGGCACCTACGTCTCCTTCGTCGCCGAGAGCGGCGACGGCGAGCTGCTCTGCCACGAGGGAATGAGCCTGGCGCAGGCCGACGACGCGGTCGGCCATGCGGGGCAGGCGGTGACGATGCCTGCCGCCCGCGGCCAGCACCTCTTCACCCGCACCAAGCAGCACCTGATGGACTGGGCGCGGCAGCGGGGCATGGCCGGCATGTTCAGCGAGGCGACCGCCGCCCACCCCTACAGCCAGAAGGCCAACCTCGATCTCGGCGCGCACGAGACCGGGTTCCTGCTCGGCTGGATCCCCACGAGCGTCGACAACGACGCCGCAACCGACGCCCGCCCGCGCCGCCAGTCGGTCGCCCTCTTCTACGCCAAGCTGGGCGACGGCCATGAGCGCGACGTCTACGCGCCGGAGCGCCACCGCGACATCGTCCAGCGCACGCTCGAACTCTGCGAGCTCCGCGGCAAGCTCGCCGAGCCGCCGCCCGACGCCACCATCCCCGAACGCACCGAGCTGCACGTCGAGGTCGACGAGGACCACAACCTCGCCCTGCTCACCGCCCACGAGCCCGGCGCCGACCTCGAGACCGTCGTCGCGGCCGAGCGCCACCACCTCTTCCACCGCCGCAACATCGACGCCATCTACCTCGACCTGCCGCTGGAGAAGCCGGCCACCGCCCTCCTCGCCGACCACCTGGAGCGCCTCGGCGTCTCCTACGCCGGCGTCTTCCCCAACCCCCGCACCACCGGCGACGTCCTCCGCCTGCAATCCCTCCACCGAGCCCAAATCACCGCCGACGACGTAACCGTCGCCTCCGACCACGGCCGCGAGCTGCTCGACTACGTGCTGGCCGATCTGCCCTGAGCGCCCTTCACCACTTCATCTCGGCGCGGATCGCGTCGGCTGCCTCCAGGGCGCGCTCGCCCGCGCGCCGGCAATCGAGGTACAGCTGAACGGGGTCGGCTATCTCGAAGCCCTCGCGGCGGGTGCTGAGAGACAGCACGAAGGGGTCCGGGGCCAGCTGAACCGTCAGCTTGCCCGGGCCGGGGCGGGACGGAATCGCAGTCAACTCATCCATCCACCGGTCGATCGCGCCACGATCGATCCACGCCTCGACGCCGTAAGGCTCGACAACGCCGGATATGAACGAGGCTCCTGCCAGTCCTCCCACCGCATACGGAAGCTGCAGCCGCTTCGACGCCTCCCGCAGCCGCCGCATCGCCTCAGCCACATCCCTGGCCCCCACATCCCAGGTCTGACGGCGCAGCTGGCGCGCGGCAAAGGCTCGCTCGAAAGCGTCGAGCATCCCACCGGCATCGCGCAGGCGAACCCTTCGGATCCTGCCGTCCGCGGGGTCGGCCTCAATCGCGATCAGACCGTCATCGGCCAGCGCGCGAGCGGTTCGAGACACGACCGACTCGCTGAGTCCGACGGTAGCCCCCAGCTCGCGAAGCGAAGGGCTGTCCGCGGCGTGAAGCAGCAGCCAGCGGGACACGCGACTGGCGCGGATGGCGAATGGCGCGGCCGGCGCTGAGGTGAGCGCCGCCGCCCGACGGCGCGCCGGCCGCTCGACATGTATCGGCGGCGCGTGTATCCAGAGTTCCCCGTTCTCCCCCGCATAGGACAGGCGTCGCTCGCGGAGCACCGCTCGAGCCTCCGGCGAGGACCGCTCGAAGACGACGAGCCACTGCTCCCCCCCGGGCGCGTCGATCTCCTTCGCCCGCGCTGCGGTCAGGACATCCTCGCGCGCCACCTCAAACCTGGCCACCGCCTCGCCGTCCATCAGGAGGGTGGCGCCGCGATCGTTCAGATCGAGCCCGAGATGCCGATCGTCCGAATGTAGTTGCGCAAACACAATGCTTGTCTTTTACAGCAAGTATCTAACTTTTGCAAGTATCTACCTTTCCACCCAGTTGAAGAAATGGGTTTGCCTTGAAGTGCTACTTTGCCTAGTTAGGCAAATGAGCGAAGATAGGCAAAACACCACGCTGGCGCGGCTGGCCGAGAATCCACCCAAGATCGAGGGAGGAAAGGTCGCCCTGCAACCAACCGAGGGTGGGAAAGCCCGACTTCGCATCGAGCTAGGCGACCACCAGGCCGATCTGCTCGCCGCTTTCCTTGCGGTTCCATATCCCTCGGGACTGAAGCGCCTCGTCGCTGCCAACCCCGACCTCGAAGCGGTCATCGTCGAGCGAGTCCCCCCTGGCCTGGATCAGGCGGCGCACGAGATGGGGCTCAGCTACCTCGATATCCACGGCCACGGCCGGATAACCCAGCCGGGCTTCGTCTACTTTGCACCCCCAAGCTCCAGCGACCGAAGCCCGACCAGGACCAGGGGCCCCTCTCCCTTCGCGCCGAAGGCAAGCCGAGTGCTGCGCAGCCTGCTCGCCGATCACGAAACGGAGCGGCGCCTCTCGGACCTGGCCAGGGAGACGGCGCTGAATCCCGGGAACGTGCACCGAGTGCTCAATCGGCTGATGGACGATGGCTACGTCGAGCGCGAAAAAGACGCCTACCTGGTCGTGGACCCGGGAGCCCTTCTCAATGCATGGGCGGAAAACGGCTCGCCGGCACGAGAGCAAACCTCGATTCCGGTCAAGGGCGACCTCCGATCCGCCGCAGAAGGGTTGCTCGAGCGATTCCACGGTCATGCCGTCATCTCCGGTGAGCTTGCGGCGGAGCTACTCGCTCCCCATCTCCCGGCCGCCAGCGCGGTGATCCACTGCTTGAACGCCAAGGAGTGGGCGCGCATCGATCTGGAGGAGATCGAGGTTTTTCGAGCCCCGGGGCGGATCCTGCTCGATCTGCCCGACCCGGGCGTCGCGCAGTTCGGCTCCCAGGTCTCAGAACTACCGCTTGTCGGCGCCGCCCAGCTCTACGTCGACCTCTACAGGGAACCGACCCGCGGCCGCCAAGCCGCCGAGGAGGTCCGACGCCAACTTCTGGACTTCTGATGCCGACCCTCCGTATCGAGGTCACCAGCCCGGCCGATCGTCTGCTGTTCGACTCCCCCACCTGCACCCGGTGCTCGAGGGCCTTGACAACGGACAATCCGAAGGTCGGTATATCTACCTGCGAGAAGTTGCAGGTAGGCGTATTAACGCAGGAGCATGGGCCTGATTGCTTCCCCTCACTCCCTCAAGGCTCGATCCCAGGTGTCGATGTCGCAGGTCATGGAGACGGAGCTCTCAGCCACGGGCCCGGTAGCCGACCGGCTCACGATCTGGCCGATGGATGACGGCAGCTACGGACTGGACGCCACCTTCCAGGGCGCAAGCGGTTATGAGCGCGCCGAGCTACATATTGAGAGCCTCAAGGCCAGAGAGGTCCGCCATTCGCTTCGGCAGGAGCTCGACGGCGGTTGGACCTTGCGCTTCGGCCCCCTGACGGCCACCGACATCGACACCGCACTCAGCGCCTTCGTGCACTGAACCTGGGAGTTGACTGATTCCCGAAGCCGCGGTCCGACCTCGGTCGCCGGGGCTAAGGTGTTGGCCGCACGCGGGGCGGTGGGAGCGAGTACTTGCCTGATCTGAATCCTGGACCGAGAGATCATCTGCTGACCCGGGCGCTGCGGGAGGCGATCGCGGGGCTCGATCCGGAGCTGATCAGCGAGGACGCGCTGGACCCGGCGGAGGCTCCGGACCGGCTCGCCCGCCACCTGATGGACGAGCTGCGGCGCGCGCTCGACGGCGAGGAGTCCGCCGACGTCCAGGCGGAGCAGGTCAACGCCCTGCTGGCGGAGGCGCTCCCGGCCGCTGAATCGGAGCCCGCGGAGGTCGTGCTCCCGGCGCGGATCCTGCAGGGGATCAGCGAGCGCTCCCCGCTCGGCTCGGTCGCCCCGCTGCCACCGCTGCCGGCGACCCCGCTGTCGCAGAGCGACCTGCTGGTCAACGCCGAGGGCCAGCCCAACGTCGGCACCGAGCTGCGCCGCGAGATCGCCAGCGCCGACTCGGTCGACCTGATCTGCGCCTTCGTGATCTGGTCCGGCGTCCGCCAACTTCGCGACGCCCTCGCCGAGCTCGTCGAGCGCGGCGGAACGCTGCGCGTGATCACCACCACCTACATGGGCGCCACCGAGAAACGCGCCGTGGACGAGCTGGCCCGGCTGGGCGCCGAGGTGCGGGTGGCGCTCGACGCGCGCACGACGAAGCTGCACGCGAAGGCCTGGCTGCTGGAGCGCGGCTCGGGCCTCAGCACCGCGTTCGTCGGCTCCTCCAACCTCTCCCACACCGCGCTCTTCGACGGCCTCGAGTGGAACGTGCGGCTCTCATCCGTCGACGCCGGCCACGTGATCGACCGGGTCCGGATGACGTTCGCCAGCCACTGGGAGTCCGAGCACTTCGTCCCCTACGACCCCGAGCGCGACGGCGAGGAGCTGGCGCGCGCCCTGCGCGAACACGACCGGCGCGCGGTCGGAGCCGCGACCACGATCGACTTCGCCAACCTGGACGTGCGTCCCTACCCGCACCAGCAGCGGATGCTCGACACCCTGACGGTCGAGCGCGACCGCCACGACCGCCACCGCAACCTCGTCGTCGCGGCGACGGGGACCGGCAAGACCGTCATCGCCGCGCTCGACTACCGCGCCCTCTGCGAGGCGGCGGGCCGGCGCCTCTCGCTGCTCTTCGTCGCCCACCGCGAGGAGATCCTGCGGCAGTCGCTGGCGACCTACCGCGCGGTGCTGCGCGACGGCTCCTTCGGCGAGATCCACGGCGGCGGGCGGATCGCCGCCGGCGAGCACGTCTTCGCGATGATCCAGTCGCTCCCGGCCGAGCGAATCGAGCGGCTCGACCCCGACGCCTTCGACGTCCTCGTCGTCGACGAGTTCCATCACGCCGCCGCGGCCAGCTACGAGCGGCTGCTCGAGGGGCTGGAGCCGAGCGAGCTGCTCGGCTTGACCGCGACGCCGGAGCGCCTCGACGGGCGCGACGTCACCCACTGGTTCGGCGGCCGGACCGCGGTCGAGCTGCGCCTCTGGGAGGCGATCGACGAGGGCTTCCTGGTGCCGTTCCAGTACTTCGGCGTCGCCGATGGCACCGACCTCTCGACGATCGGCTGGCGCCGCGGGCGCTACGCGACCGAGGAGCTCAGCAACCTCTACAGCGGCGACGACCAGCGGGTGGCGAAGCTGCTCGAGGCGATTCAGCGGATCGTCCACGAGCCAAGCGGGATGCGGGCGCTGGGGTTCTGCGTATCCGTGGAGCACGCTCGCTTCATGGCGAGGAAGTTCAGCGAGGCGGGCCTGGAGAGCGTCGCGCTGAGCGGCGAGGACGACCCGGCCACCCGCTCCACCGTGCTCGACCGGCTCGGTCGCGGCGAGCTGCGCTGCGTCTTCTCGGTCGAGGTGCTCGGCGAGGGTGTCGACGTCCCCGATGTCGACTGCCTGCTGCTGCTCCGCCCGACCGAGTCGGCCACCCTGTTCACCCAGCAGCTCGGGCGCGGGCTGCGCCGGGCGCAGGGGAAGAGCCACCTCACCGTCATCGACCTGATCGGCCAGCACCGCGCGGAGTTCCGCTTCGAGGAGCGGCTGCGGGCGATCGTCGATCCCCGCCGGGGCCGCATCGCGGAGCAGGTCGAGCACGGCTTCCCCTTCCTTCCGGCCGGCTGCGCGGTCGAGCTCGACCGCAAGAGCCGCGAGATCGTCCTCGAGAACATCAAGGCGGCGGTCCGGCAGCGGCGCTGGGGCGCCCTGGTGCGAAACCTGGCCGAGGCGCCGGCGGGTACGACGCTGGCCGAGTTCCTCGACCTCCACGAACTCGAGCTGGGCGACCTCTACCGCAACCGGCACAGCTGGACGGAGCTTCGCCGCGAGGCGAGCCTGGAGACGACGCCGGCGACCGACCCGGCCTTCGAGGCGAGCGTCCTGGCGACGCTTGGCAGGCTCACGCACATCGACGATCCCGAGCGGGTCAGCTTCTACTCGCGAGCGTTGGCGTCGGAGGAGCCGCCGCGACTGGACGGCGACGAGCGGAGCCGACGACTGTGGACGATGCTCGCCTGGGGCCTCGGCTCCGGCGGCGATCACGACTCGCTCGAGCGCTTCTTCGCGGCGCTCTGGGACGAGCCCGCGGCGCGCTCCGAGCTGGTCGAGCTGCTCTCCGTGCTCGACGCCCGCTCACGCACGTCGCCGCGGCCCTCGCCGCTCGCCCCCGAGATCCCCCTCACCCCCCACGCCCGCTACACGCGCCAGGAGGTCATCGCCGCCCTCGGCTTCGCCGGCGGAGCGAAGCCCAAGGTCACCCAGGGAGGCGTCCTCTGGGTGCCCCAGGCGCAAAGCGACGTCTTCTTCGTCGACCTGCGCAAGGCCGAGCGCGACTACTCGCCGACGACGATGTATCGGGACTACGCGATCAGCCGCGACCTATTCCACTGGGAGTCGCAATCGCGCCAGGCGCCCCACCAGCCCACCGTCCGCCGCTACATCGAGCACGCCCAACAGGGCACCAACGTCCTCCTCTTCGTCCGCGAGCAGCGCCGCGACGCCCTCGGCACCGCGCCCTTCCACTTCCTCGGCCCAGCCTCCTACGTCAGCCACGAAGGCGAACGCCCCGTCGCCTTCACCTGGCGCCTCCAGACGCCGATGCCCGAGGAGCTGTTCGAGGTGGCGCGGAGCGTGGC